>NZ_NRGY01000001.1:0-1791183 GCF_002285555.1 Psychrobacter sp. JB193 | reverse complement strand
GAGCTGACGATGACCTACTCTCACATGGGCGAACCACACTACCATTGGCGCTACGATGTTTCACTTCTGAGTTCGAGAAGGGATCAGGTGGTTCCATCGTGCTATTGTCGTCAGCAAAGGGGGTTAGATATGAGTCTGTTTGTGTGACTTTGATAAGTACCACATAACCTAACTGAATCAAGGTTAACGGTGATATCGAAATGTTCTTTCTTATTCTAAAGCTTTCGCTTTACAAGATAGATTAATTAGACTTGATACAAACCACTTGGGTGTTGTATGGTCAAGCCAAACGAGCAATTAGTACAGGTTAGCTACACGCATCGCTGCGCTTCCACACCCTGCCTATCAACGTCCTAGTCTTGAACGGCTCTTTAGGGAAATCTAATCTTGAGGTGGGCTTCCCGCTTAGATGCTTTCAGCGGTTATCCCATCCGAACGTAGCTACCGGGCAATGCCACTGGCGTGACAACCCGAACACCAGAGGTTCGTCCACTCTGGTCCTCTCGTACTAGGAGCAGATCCTCTCAAATTTCCAACGCCCACGGTAGATAGGGACCGAACTGTCTCACGACGTTCTAAACCCAGCTCGCGTACCTCTTTAAATGGCGAACAGCCATACCCTTAGGACCTGCTTCAGCCCTAGGATGAGATGAGCCGACATCGAGGTGCCAAACACCGCCGTCGATATGAACTCTTGGGCGGTATCAGCCTGTTATCCCCAGAGTACCTTTTATCCGTTGAGCGATGGCCCTTCCATACAGAACCACCGGATCACTAAGACCTACTTTCGTACCTGCTCGACTTGTGGGTCTCGCAGTTAAGCGCGCTTTTGCCTTTATACTCTACGACCGATTTCCGACCGGTCTGAGCGCACCTTCGTACTCCTCCGTTACTCTTTAGGAGGAGACCGCCCCAGTCAAACTACCCACCATACATTGTCCTCGGTATTGTTATACCTGAGTTAGAACCCCAACATGACCAGGGTGGTATTTCAAGATTGGCTCCACCAAGACTAGCGTCTCGGCTTCAAAGCCTCCCACCTATCCTGCACAAGTCAGGTCAAAGTTCAATGTAAAGCTGTAGTAAAGGTTCACGGGGTCTTTCCGTCTAGCCGCGGGTACACAGCATCTTCACTGCGATTTCGATTTCACTGAGTCTCTGCTGGAGACAGCGCTGCCATCATTATGTCATTCGTGCAGGTCGGAACTTACCCGACAAGGAATTTCGCTACCTTAGGACCGTTATAGTTACGGCCGCCGTTTACTGGGGCTTCGATCAAGAGCTTCGCTTACGCTAACCCCATCAATTAACCTTCCAGCACCGGGCAGACATCACACCCTATACGTCCACTTTCGTGTTTGCAGAGTGCTGTGTTTTTAATAAACAGTTGCAGCAGCCTGGTATCTGCGACTGCCAATAGCTTACGGAGCAAGTCCTTCACCATCAGCAGCGTACCTTCTCCCGAAGTTACGGTACCATTTTGCCTAGTTCCTTCAGCAGAGTTCTCTCAAGCGCCTTGGTATTCTCTACCTGATCACCTGTGTCGGTTTAGGGTACGATTCGTTTATGACTATCGCTTAGAAGCTTTTCCTGGAAGCATGGTATTTGCCACTTCGCTGTACAAGTACAGCTTGCTATCAGATCTCGGTATAAAATAGCCCGGATTTACCTAAGCTATAAACCTACATCCTTCCACCTGGACAACCATCGCCAGGCTGGCATAACCTTCTCCGTCCCTCCATCGCATCATAAACAAGTATCGGAATATTAACCGATTTCCCATCGACTACGCCTTTCGGCCTCGCCTTAGGGGTCGACTCACCCAGCCCCGATTAACGTTGGACTGGAACCCTTGATCTTCCGGCGTGCGAGCTTTTCACTCGCATTATCGTTACTCACGTCAGCATTCGCTCTTGTGATACCTCCAGCATGCTTTACAACACACCTTCACAGGCTTACACAACGCTCCCCTACCACTTGAAAACAAATTCAAATCCGCAGCTTCGGCTCCTAGTTTGAGCCCCGTTACATCTTCCGCGCGGGCCGACTCGACTAGTGAGCTATTACGCTTTCTTTAAAGGATGGCTGCTTCTAAGCCAACCTCCTAGCTGTCTATGCCTTCCCACCTCGTTTCCCACTTAACTAGGAATTTGGGGCCTTAGCTGGCGGTCTGGGTTGTTTCCCTCTCCACAATGGACGTTAGCACCCACTGTGTGTCTCCCGGATATCACTCATCGGTATTCGGAGTTTGCATCGGTTTGGTAAGTCGGTATGACCCCCTAGCCGAAACAGTGCTCTACCCCCAATGGTGTTCGTCCGAGGCGCTACCTAAATAGCTTTCGGGGAGAACCAGCTATCACCGAGTTTGATTAGCCTTTCACCCCTATCCACAAGTCATCCCCTGGCTTTTCAACGACAGTGGGTTCGGTCCTCCGGTGCCTGTTACGGCACTTTCAACCTGCTCATGGATAGATCACTCGGTTTCGGGTCTATACCCTGCAACTAGACGCCCTATTAAGACTCGGTTTCCCTACGGCTCCCCTAAACGGTTAACCTTGCTACAGAATATAAGTCGCTGACCCATTATACAAAAGGTACGCGGTCACCCAACAAGTGGGCTCCCACTGCTTGTACGCACACGGTTTCAGGTTCTATTTCACTCCCCTCACAGGGGTTCTTTTCGCCTTTCCCTCACGGTACTGGTTCACTATCGGTCAGTCAGGAGTATTTAGCCTTGGAGGATGGTCCCCCCATCTTCAAACAGGATTTCTCGTGCCCCGCTCTACTTAATATGTTAATGCTAATGTTTCGAATACAGGACTATCACCTACTACGGTCAGCTTTCCCACGCTGTTCTTCTACATTAGTACTAATCGGCTTCTCCCCGTTCGCTCGCCGCTACTAGGGGAATCTCAATTGATGTCTATTCCTAAGGGTACTGAGATGTTTCACTTCCCCTCGTTCGCTTCCTAATAAATTAGGATACCTAGCTTATGCTAGGTGGGTTTCCCCATTCAGAAATCTCCGGATCACAGGATATTGCCGCCTCCCCGAAGCTTATCGCAGGCTGTCACGTCTTTCATCGCCTCTGACTGCCAAGGCATCCACCATGTGCGCTTCATTACTTGACCATACAACCCCAAGTAGTCTTTCGACTAAGTAGTGTCATACACTCTAATTAATGATAACGATATCACCTATGTTTACGCTTGATTCAGTTCTCTTATTTCTTTTTAGCAATCAACCCCTGGGATAACAACTGATGTCGTTAAAGAGCTGATTGCTAAGGTTAAGATGTGCGCGTGAACACGCTCATCCTAACCCAGACTCATATCTATGTTTTTAAATAGTCTCTATGCTCTCGTCGAGTCATAGATTTCCGTATAAAACAGAAAGAAGTAATCTTATTAAAATCACTTATTTCTATTTAATACCTATTTTATTTATTCGCACTCTAAGCTTAACTAAAGTAGTGGTGGAGCCAAACGGAGTCGAACCGTTGACCTCCTGCGTGCAAGGCAGGCGCTCTACCAACTGAGCTATGGCCCCATATAAATGGTGGGTCTAAGTGGACTTGAACCACTGACCCCCGCGTTATCAACACGGTGCTCTAACCAGCTGAGCTACAGACCCAATACGTTCGCTAAAACGTAAGCTTAAACTAAAGAACAACTTGTTGTGAATTCTTGCTGACCGAATGCTGTCTATAAGGAGGTGATCCAGCCGCAGGTTCCCCTACGGCTACCTTGTTACGACTTCACCCCAGTCATCAACCACACCGTGGTGATCGCCTTCCTTACGGTTAGGCTAACCACTTCTGGTGCAATCAACTCCCATGGTGTGACGGGCGGTGTGTACAAGGCCCGGGAACGTATTCACCGCGGCATTCTGATCCGCGATTACTAGCGATTCCTACTTCATGGAGTCGAGTTGCAGACTCCAATCTGGACTACGATAGGCTTTTTGAGATTCGCATCACATCGCTGTGTAGCTGCCCTCTGTACCTACCATTGTAGCACGTGTGTAGCCCTGGTCGTAAGGGCCATGATGACTTGACGTCGTCCCCGCCTTCCTCCAGTTTGTCACTGGCAGTATCCTTAGAGTTCCCGGCTTAACCCGCTGGTAACTAAGGACAAGGGTTGCGCTCGTTGCGGGACTTAACCCAACATCTCACGACACGAGCTGACGACAGCCATGCAGCACCTGTATTCTAATTCCCGAAGGCACTCCCGCATCTCTGCAGGATTCTAGATATGTCAAGACCAGGTAAGGTTCTTCGCGTTGCATCGAATTAAACCACATGCTCCACCGCTTGTGCGGGCCCCCGTCAATTCATTTGAGTTTTAACCTTGCGGCCGTACTCCCCAGGCGGTCTACTTATTGCGTTAGCTGCGTCACTAAGTCCTCAAGGGACCCAACGACTAGTAGACATCGTTTACGGCGTGGACTACCAGGGTATCTAATCCTGTTTGCTACCCACGCTTTCGAGCCTCAGTGTCAGTATGATGCCAGAAGGCTGCCTTCGCCATCGGTATTCCTCCAGATCTCTACGCATTTCACCGCTACACCTGGAATTCTACCTTCCTCTCACCTACTCTAGCCTGACAGTATCAGATGCAGTTCCCAGGTTAAGCCCGGGGATTTCACATCTGACTTATCAAGCCACCTACGCTCGCTTTACGCCCAGTAATTCCGATTAACGCTTGCACCCTCTGTATTACCGCGGCTGCTGGCACAGAGTTAGCCGGTGCTTATTCTGCAGCTAATGTCATCGTCTCCGGGTATTAACCGAAGAGTCTTCTTCACTGCTTAAAGTGCTTTACAACCAAAAGGCCTTCTTCACACACGCGGCATGGCTGGATCAGGGTTTCCCCCATTGTCCAATATTCCCCACTGCTGCCTCCCGTAGGAGTCCGGGCCGTGTCTCAGTCCCGGTGTGGCTGATCATCCTCTCAGACCAGCTACAGATCGTCGCCATGGTAGGCCTTTACCCCACCATCTAGCTAATCCGACTTAGGCTCATCTAATAGCGAGAGCAACAAGTTGCCCCCTTTCTCCCGTAGGTCGTATGCGGTATTAATTCGAGTTTCCCCGAGCTATCCCCCACTACTAGGTAGATTCCTAAGTATTACTCACCCGTCCGCCGCTCGTCATCTTCTAGCAAGCTAGAAATGTTACCGCTCGACTTGCATGTGTTAAGCCTGCCGCCAGCGTTCAATCTGAGCCATGATCAAACTCTTCAGTTTAATCTTGCTATGAAGCTCTTTAAAGAAGCTTCTAAACTTGGCTCATCTAATCTGGCAAAATCGCTAAAAATTATGTTCGTAATGAATTAACTTTGAGTTTTTCTGCTGTCTTAAATGATAATTTTTATAGTTAATAATCTTCCCGAAAAGAAAAGATAGTCAACTTTATTTTTTAGCATCCTGAATCAGCAAAAATCCACACAAGTTGTTCTTTAGTTATGCTTTTAAATAATGCCTGTCACTGTCGTCCAGTAGCAGTTATCTCTTAACTAATTATTACATAGCCAATGTGGCTTATCCTAATTAGCGAGCTGACTATCATATCATGTTTTAATAGACTGTCAAGCTTCTTTTTTAATTCGTTTCAATAAGTTAGCTCGCTAATTTTAGTGATTACTCACTCAGTTATTAACTGCTTTGCCTTAATGAGGTGCGTATTATAGACGCTTTATTCTTAGTGTCAAGGGTTTATTTTAAGTTTGTTTGAATGACCTGAATCAATCAGATACTCAATTAACCTTCCCTTTCGACTGGGTGGCATTATACGCTTGTTTGAGGCTGGGTCAAGGTCAATTGACAGTTTTTTTAAGATTATTTTACTGAGTGACATTTGAGTCAGGTGGCCAGATTAAACAGCCACACAAAGAAAAGCCCCTTGATACGTTAGTATCAAGGGGCTAGTCAGAATAGAGAGCTGACGATGACCTACTCTCACATGGGCGAACCACACTACCATTGGCGCTACGATGTTTCACTTCTGAGTTCGAGAAGGGATCAGGTGGTTCCATCGTGCTATTGTCGTCAGCAAAGGGGGTTAGATATGAGTCTGTTTGTGTGACTTTGATAAGTACCACATAACCTAACTGAATCAAGGTTAACGGTGATATCGAAATGTTCTTTCTTATTCTAAAGCTTTCGCTTTACAAGATAGATTAATTAGACTTGATACAAACCACTTGGGTGTTGTATGGTCAAGCCAAACGAGCAATTAGTACAGGTTAGCTACACGCATCGCTGCGCTTCCACACCCTGCCTATCAACGTCCTAGTCTTGAACGGCTCTTTAGGGAAATCTAATCTTGAGGTGGGCTTCCCGCTTAGATGCTTTCAGCGGTTATCCCATCCGAACGTAGCTACCGGGCAATGCCACTGGCGTGACAACCCGAACACCAGAGGTTCGTCCACTCTGGTCCTCTCGTACTAGGAGCAGATCCTCTCAAATTTCCAACGCCCACGGTAGATAGGGACCGAACTGTCTCACGACGTTCTAAACCCAGCTCGCGTACCTCTTTAAATGGCGAACAGCCATACCCTTAGGACCTGCTTCAGCCCTAGGATGAGATGAGCCGACATCGAGGTGCCAAACACCGCCGTCGATATGAACTCTTGGGCGGTATCAGCCTGTTATCCCCAGAGTACCTTTTATCCGTTGAGCGATGGCCCTTCCATACAGAACCACCGGATCACTAAGACCTACTTTCGTACCTGCTCGACTTGTGGGTCTCGCAGTTAAGCGCGCTTTTGCCTTTATACTCTACGACCGATTTCCGACCGGTCTGAGCGCACCTTCGTACTCCTCCGTTACTCTTTAGGAGGAGACCGCCCCAGTCAAACTACCCACCATACATTGTCCTCGGTATTGTTATACCTGAGTTAGAACCCCAACATGACCAGGGTGGTATTTCAAGATTGGCTCCACCAAGACTAGCGTCTCGGCTTCAAAGCCTCCCACCTATCCTGCACAAGTCAGGTCAAAGTTCAATGTAAAGCTGTAGTAAAGGTTCACGGGGTCTTTCCGTCTAGCCGCGGGTACACAGCATCTTCACTGCGATTTCGATTTCACTGAGTCTCTGCTGGAGACAGCGCTGCCATCATTATGTCATTCGTGCAGGTCGGAACTTACCCGACAAGGAATTTCGCTACCTTAGGACCGTTATAGTTACGGCCGCCGTTTACTGGGGCTTCGATCAAGAGCTTCGCTTACGCTAACCCCATCAATTAACCTTCCAGCACCGGGCAGACATCACACCCTATACGTCCACTTTCGTGTTTGCAGAGTGCTGTGTTTTTAATAAACAGTTGCAGCAGCCTGGTATCTGCGACTGCCAATAGCTTACGGAGCAAGTCCTTCACCATCAGCAGCGTACCTTCTCCCGAAGTTACGGTACCATTTTGCCTAGTTCCTTCAGCAGAGTTCTCTCAAGCGCCTTGGTATTCTCTACCTGATCACCTGTGTCGGTTTAGGGTACGATTCGTTTATGACTATCGCTTAGAAGCTTTTCCTGGAAGCATGGTATTTGCCACTTCGCTGTACAAGTACAGCTTGCTATCAGATCTCGGTATAAAATAGCCCGGATTTACCTAAGCTATAAACCTACATCCTTCCACCTGGACAACCATCGCCAGGCTGGCATAACCTTCTCCGTCCCTCCATCGCATCATAAACAAGTATCGGAATATTAACCGATTTCCCATCGACTACGCCTTTCGGCCTCGCCTTAGGGGTCGACTCACCCAGCCCCGATTAACGTTGGACTGGAACCCTTGATCTTCCGGCGTGCGAGCTTTTCACTCGCATTATCGTTACTCACGTCAGCATTCGCTCTTGTGATACCTCCAGCATGCTTTACAACACACCTTCACAGGCTTACACAACGCTCCCCTACCACTTGAAAACAAATTCAAATCCGCAGCTTCGGCTCCTAGTTTGAGCCCCGTTACATCTTCCGCGCGGGCCGACTCGACTAGTGAGCTATTACGCTTTCTTTAAAGGATGGCTGCTTCTAAGCCAACCTCCTAGCTGTCTATGCCTTCCCACCTCGTTTCCCACTTAACTAGGAATTTGGGGCCTTAGCTGGCGGTCTGGGTTGTTTCCCTCTCCACAATGGACGTTAGCACCCACTGTGTGTCTCCCGGATATCACTCATCGGTATTCGGAGTTTGCATCGGTTTGGTAAGTCGGTATGACCCCCTAGCCGAAACAGTGCTCTACCCCCAATGGTGTTCGTCCGAGGCGCTACCTAAATAGCTTTCGGGGAGAACCAGCTATCACCGAGTTTGATTAGCCTTTCACCCCTATCCACAAGTCATCCCCTGGCTTTTCAACGACAGTGGGTTCGGTCCTCCGGTGCCTGTTACGGCACTTTCAACCTGCTCATGGATAGATCACTCGGTTTCGGGTCTATACCCTGCAACTAGACGCCCTATTAAGACTCGGTTTCCCTACGGCTCCCCTAAACGGTTAACCTTGCTACAGAATATAAGTCGCTGACCCATTATACAAAAGGTACGCGGTCACCCAACAAGTGGGCTCCCACTGCTTGTACGCACACGGTTTCAGGTTCTATTTCACTCCCCTCACAGGGGTTCTTTTCGCCTTTCCCTCACGGTACTGGTTCACTATCGGTCAGTCAGGAGTATTTAGCCTTGGAGGATGGTCCCCCCATCTTCAAACAGGATTTCTCGTGCCCCGCTCTACTTAATATGTTAATGCTAATGTTTCGAATACAGGACTATCACCTACTACGGTCAGCTTTCCCACGCTGTTCTTCTACATTAGTACTAATCGGCTTCTCCCCGTTCGCTCGCCGCTACTAGGGGAATCTCAATTGATGTCTATTCCTAAGGGTACTGAGATGTTTCACTTCCCCTCGTTCGCTTCCTAATAAATTAGGATACCTAGCTTATGCTAGGTGGGTTTCCCCATTCAGAAATCTCCGGATCACAGGATATTGCCGCCTCCCCGAAGCTTATCGCAGGCTGTCACGTCTTTCATCGCCTCTGACTGCCAAGGCATCCACCATGTGCGCTTCATTACTTGACCATACAACCCCAAGTAGTCTTTCGACTAAGTAGTGTCATACACTCTAATTAATGATAACGATATCACCTATGTTTACGCTTGATTCAGTTCTCTTATTTCTTTTTAGCAATCAACCCCTGGGATAACAACTGATGTCGTTAAAGAGCTGATTGCTAAGGTTAAGATGTGCGCGTGAACACGCTCATCCTAACCCAGACTCATATCTATGTTTTTAAATAGTCTCTATGCTCTCGTCGAGTCATAGATTTCCGTATAAAACAGAAAGAAGTAATCTTATTAAAATCACTTATTTCTATTTAATACCTATTTTATTTATTCGCACTCTAAGCTTAACTAAAGTAGTGGTGGAGCCAAACGGAGTCGAACCGTTGACCTCCTGCGTGCAAGGCAGGCGCTCTACCAACTGAGCTATGGCCCCATATAAATGGTGGGTCTAAGTGGACTTGAACCACTGACCCCCGCGTTATCAACACGGTGCTCTAACCAGCTGAGCTACAGACCCAATACGTTCGCTAAAACGTAAGCTTAAACTAAAGAACAACTTGTTGTGAATTCTTGCTGACCGAATGCTGTCTATAAGGAGGTGATCCAGCCGCAGGTTCCCCTACGGCTACCTTGTTACGACTTCACCCCAGTCATCAACCACACCGTGGTGATCGCCTTCCTTACGGTTAGGCTAACCACTTCTGGTGCAATCAACTCCCATGGTGTGACGGGCGGTGTGTACAAGGCCCGGGAACGTATTCACCGCGGCATTCTGATCCGCGATTACTAGCGATTCCTACTTCATGGAGTCGAGTTGCAGACTCCAATCTGGACTACGATAGGCTTTTTGAGATTCGCATCACATCGCTGTGTAGCTGCCCTCTGTACCTACCATTGTAGCACGTGTGTAGCCCTGGTCGTAAGGGCCATGATGACTTGACGTCGTCCCCGCCTTCCTCCAGTTTGTCACTGGCAGTATCCTTAGAGTTCCCGGCTTAACCCGCTGGTAACTAAGGACAAGGGTTGCGCTCGTTGCGGGACTTAACCCAACATCTCACGACACGAGCTGACGACAGCCATGCAGCACCTGTATTCTAATTCCCGAAGGCACTCCCGCATCTCTGCAGGATTCTAGATATGTCAAGACCAGGTAAGGTTCTTCGCGTTGCATCGAATTAAACCACATGCTCCACCGCTTGTGCGGGCCCCCGTCAATTCATTTGAGTTTTAACCTTGCGGCCGTACTCCCCAGGCGGTCTACTTATTGCGTTAGCTGCGTCACTAAGTCCTCAAGGGACCCAACGACTAGTAGACATCGTTTACGGCGTGGACTACCAGGGTATCTAATCCTGTTTGCTACCCACGCTTTCGAGCCTCAGTGTCAGTATGATGCCAGAAGGCTGCCTTCGCCATCGGTATTCCTCCAGATCTCTACGCATTTCACCGCTACACCTGGAATTCTACCTTCCTCTCACCTACTCTAGCCTGACAGTATCAGATGCAGTTCCCAGGTTAAGCCCGGGGATTTCACATCTGACTTATCAAGCCACCTACGCTCGCTTTACGCCCAGTAATTCCGATTAACGCTTGCACCCTCTGTATTACCGCGGCTGCTGGCACAGAGTTAGCCGGTGCTTATTCTGCAGCTAATGTCATCGTCTCCGGGTATTAACCGAAGAGTCTTCTTCACTGCTTAAAGTGCTTTACAACCAAAAGGCCTTCTTCACACACGCGGCATGGCTGGATCAGGGTTTCCCCCATTGTCCAATATTCCCCACTGCTGCCTCCCGTAGGAGTCCGGGCCGTGTCTCAGTCCCGGTGTGGCTGATCATCCTCTCAGACCAGCTACAGATCGTCGCCATGGTAGGCCTTTACCCCACCATCTAGCTAATCCGACTTAGGCTCATCTAATAGCGAGAGCAACAAGTTGCCCCCTTTCTCCCGTAGGTCGTATGCGGTATTAATTCGAGTTTCCCCGAGCTATCCCCCACTACTAGGTAGATTCCTAAGTATTACTCACCCGTCCGCCGCTCGTCATCTTCTAGCAAGCTAGAAATGTTACCGCTCGACTTGCATGTGTTAAGCCTGCCGCCAGCGTTCAATCTGAGCCATGATCAAACTCTTCAGTTTAATCTTGCTATGAAGCTCTTTAAAGAAGCTTCTAAACTTGGCTCATCTAATCTGGCAAAATCGCTAAAAATTATGTTCGTAATGAATTAACTTTGAGTTTTTCTGCTGTCTTAAATGATAATTTTTATAGTTAATAATCTTCCCGAAAAGAAAAGATAGTCAACTTTATTTTTTAGCATCCTGAATCAGCAAAAATCCACACAAGTTGTTCTTTAGTTATGCTTTTAAATAATGCCTGTCACTGTCGTCCAGTAGCAGTTATCTCTTAACTAATTATTACATAGCCAATGTGGCTTATCCTAATTAGCGAGCTGACTATCATATCATGTTTTAATAGACTGTCAAGCTTCTTTTTTAATTCGTTTCAATAAGTTAGCTCGCTAATTTTAGTGATTACTCACTCAGTTATTAACTGCTTTGCCTTAATGAGGTGCGTATTATAGACGCTTTATTCTTAGTGTCAAGGGTTTATTTTAAGTTTGTTTGAATGACCTGAATCAATCAGATATCCAACTAACCTTCCCTTTCGACTGGGTGGCATTATACGGGGTTTTATCTTGTTAGCAAGCGCTTATTCGAGTTAATTGTTGATTTTATGCTTATTGACCTTATATAACTACAAAGACAATGTGTAATACTATTTTGCTAAACCAGATCACGGTCTTAATGATAATGACTTGGCCGTTACTATTTACTATTTCTTTAAGGACTGTCAGTCCCTTGCTATCTAGTGTTTGTAGACAGTTTTTGCTATAATGGTTGATTGCATTGCATTGTTTTTCTTCTTTACTATCAAATCTCTTCTATATAGGTAAAATACTGCTCCTTATTATATGGTCCAGTCAGGTGTTATCCATGATTGGTTTTTAAGGTTGTATGCAGATTATCTAAGATAAGAAAGAGCATGCATGTAGTTTTATTAAATATCACAATGATTGAATATAATTGATGTGATCTTGCGGTTATATGATTGATGGTTGCAATCATCACTGCCAACGGATCCAAAAACAGGTGAATAGATTATGGTAGCGATTACTTTACCCGATGGTAGCGTAAAAAACTTCGAAGGCAATACAACAGTCATGGAAGTGGCGCAAAGTATTGGGACAGGACTTGCCAAGGCAACGGTTGCAGGACGTGTGAATGGGCATTTGGTCGATGCGCATGATCCTATTATTGCTGATGCTAATGTCGAAATCGTAACACCAAAAGACGCCGATGGTGTTGATATTATTCGCCATTCTTGTGCTCACTTATTGGGTCATGCCGTCAAACAACTGTATCCTGATGTAAAAATGGTGATTGGCCCGGTTATTGATGATGGCTTTTATTATGACATTTTTAGCGAAACACCATTCACACCTGATCACATGGAAAAAATTGAAAAACGCATGATGGAGCTGATTAAGCAAGATTATGACGTGATCAAAAAAATGACCCCACGTGATGAAGCGATTGACATTTTTCAATCACGCGGTGAAGACTATAAGCTCAAACTAATTAATGATATGCCGGGCGAAGAAGCCTTTGGTCTTTATCATCATCAAGAATATGTTGATATGTGCCGTGGCCCGCACGTACCGAACACACGGTTTTTAAAAGTATTTAAATTGACCAAGATGTCTGGTGCTTATTGGCGCGGCGATGCAAAAAATGAACAGCTACAACGTATCTATGGTACGGCATGGGCAGACAAAAAAGATCTGAAAGCTTACATTCAGCGTATTGAAGAAGCAGAAAAACGTGATCATCGTAAGATTGGTAAAGCGCTCAACCTGTTTCATATGCAAGAGCAAGCGCCAGGTATGGTGTTTTGGCACGCTAATGGTTGGACGATTTATCAAGTACTTGAGCAATATATGCGTAAAGTACAATATGATAATGGCTATGAAGAAATCAAAACGCCTCAAATCGTCGATCGCAGCTTGTGGGAGCGCTCAGGTCACTGGGGCAACTATGCGACCAATATGTTCACCACTGCCAGTGAAAACCGTGATTATGCTGTAAAACCCATGAACTGCCCTTGTCATGTACAGGTATTTAATCAAGGCCTAAAGTCCTACCGTGACTTGCCACTGCGCATGGCGGAGTTTGGCTCGTGTCATCGTAACGAACCGTCAGGTTCATTGCATGGTCTGATGCGTGTGCGCGGATTTACTCAAGATGATGCGCATATTTTCTGTACGCAAGCGCAAATTCAACAAGAAGTGGCCGACTTTATCAAACTAACCCTTGCGGTTTATGAAGATTTTGGCTTTGATAACATTATTATGAAGCTCTCTACCCGTCCTGAAAAACGTGTCGGCAGCGACGAATCTTGGGACTTTGCAGAAAAGGCTCTAGCAGATGCGCTTGATAGCTCAGGTCTTGATTGGGAATATCTGCCTGGCGAAGGCGCGTTTTATGGTCCGAAGATTGAATTTAGTCTGAAGGATTCTTTAGGACGTGTTTGGCAGTGCGGCACCATTCAGGTTGACCCCAACATGCCTGAACGCCTTGATGCAGAGTTTGTCAACGAACAGAATGAGCGTGAAGTCCCTATCATGCTACACCGTGCCATTTTAGGTTCATTTGAACGCTTTATCGGTATATTGATAGAAAACTATGCTGGTTGGATGCCCGTGTGGTTAGCACCGCAGCAAGTTGTGGTAATGAATATCACTGACAAACAAGCTGACGCTTGTGAAAACGTAGTTAGTGAGCTAAAAAATGCTGGTATTCGTGCTATTAGCGACTTGCGTAACGAAAAGATTGGATTTAAGATACGAGAGAAAACATTAGAACGTGTTCCCTATATGCTAGTATTAGGGGATAAAGAAGTGGAATCGGGCAGTGTCAACGTCCGAACACGCGAAGGTGAGAACCTTGGTGTGATGAGTATTTCTGAATTCACGACATTAGTACAGAACGCTGTCAGTAAAAAAGGCCGACAGACCCCAAAAACAGATGAGGAGTAATACCTATTAAACAGTCAAACCGTTTGAACATCAACGAAGATATCAATGTCAAAGAAGTCCGTCTCGTTAAAGAAGACGGCGAGCAAATGGGCGTGGTTGATATCGAAACCGCGATGAAAGCGGCACGTGATGAAAACCTAGATTTGGTTGAATTAGTTCCTGAAGCTAAGCCGCCAGTATGCAAAATCATGGATTATAAGCATTTCCTCTATGATCAAAAGCAAAAGGCAAAAGAAGCTAAGAAAAACCAAAAGCAGACTCAGCTTAAAGAGATGAAGCTACGCCCTAGTACCGAAGAAGCTGATTATCAAGTCAAATTGAGAAAGATCGTTAGCTTCTTGGAAGATCAAGACAAAGTTAAAATTAGCATCCGTTTCCGCGGACGCGAAATGGCGCACCAAGATATTGGTCGCAAACAACTTGATCGTATCATTGAAGATACCGCTGATATCTCAAACGTCGAACAGTATCCTAAGATGGAAGGTCGTCAAATGGGCATGCTGCTTGGGCCAACTAAAAAGAAATAATCGGCTCAATCGATTGTTTGTTAGTGGTGACTGTTGGTCGATGCTGTTATTCGATATAAACACCTGTCATTTGAACCATCAATATACCGTGCGATATTGATGGTTTTTTCATATTTCGCCCTTATATATTTATATGCATATAATAAGTCGACGCTACTTTACAAAACCTATCTTCTCAACCTTTTCATTACCAGTTAGTCTAAAGATCTGCTGCACTCTTTCACTATTATTCAAATAAAAACAGATAGGTGCATAAAAATTCCATTGATTATTAAGATGAGGTACGTTTCATACTATCTATGATCATTGGCTCAAATATTGTCCATTTTAGATACCATAGGAACCTTCATGCAAGAATTGACCCCACCAGAAAACGCGACAACTCCTAGTATTTCGCTGACAGCACCAGAACCTGTTAAAGAGATACAAAAAAGTGAAGCTGATCAGATGGTCAAGTTGGATGACAGCCAAATTCCAGAACTTGATGCCAAGGTCGACGCTTTTGTCGATCATGTGATTACCAACTCTGTGCACAGCCCAGAGTTTCAGCAAAATGTGCAATCCATTCATAATTTGGGTACGAAAGAGATTCGCGAATCGGCACAAGTTTCCAATCGCATGCTAGAGTTACCCGCAAAGAGTCTAAACGATAGCCTATTCGATAACTCCCCTATTGCTAAATCACTGACTGAGCTACGCGGCATCGTAGAAGATTTAGATCCCAGTAAAAAAGAGCTCACCAGCTCTCGCAAATTATTTGGTCTCATTCCATTTGGGAACAAAGTACAAGATTACTTCCGTCAGTATGAATCTGCGCAGTCGCATATCAATGCCGTTGTCACCAGTCTCTATAATGGTAAAGATGAGCTGCTCAAAGACAATGCCATGATTGAGCAAGAAAAAGTTAATATGTGGGAGCTGATGCAGTCTATTCGCCAATATATCTATGTTGGCAAAAAAATAGATGAGCAGCTAGAGCAAAAAGTTTATGCGATAGAAGCCACTGACCCCGAAAAAGCGCGCATTATCAAAGAAGAGATGTTGTTTTATGTGCGTCAAAAAAATACAGATTTTTTAACTCAGCTGGCGGTCAATGTACAAGGATATTTGGCGCTAGACACGATACGCCGTAACAACTTGGAACTCATTAAAGGGGTTGATCGCGCGACAACCACGACAGTGTCTGCCCTACGTACCGCCGTCGTCGTTGCGCAGGCCATGACCAATCAAAAACTGGTACTTGACCAAATTACTGCGCTCAATAAAACCACCAGTAGTTTGATTGAATCTACGTCGGCGATGCTCAAACGTCAGTCTGGTGAGATTCATGAGCAGGCTACCAGTAGTAGTATTGAGCTTGATAAACTCCAAAATGCCTTCAATAATGTCTATGATACGATGGATATGATTAGTAATTATAAAATTGAAGCACTAGAAAACATGAAGCAGACGGTCAATACGCTGACTACTGAGGTTGATAAAGCACAAAAATACCTCGATAAATCTAATCAGACCACTGTTTTAGAAGTCTCCAAAGAATTGGATAGTAAAAAAATCACCAGTAAATCAAATACCGTCGATATCGATATTTGAGTATTTATAACGTTTTTACCCCATACAGTTATTGCCTAATAAAGGTGATATCTCCAGCTATCGAATACATATAAGACAATTGACGCAAGATATTACAGCGTCGTTCGTGTTAAGATAGTACCTATTAATAATTTTAAAAATAGATACGGTAATTTATGAGTTGGAATGATCCAAACGCCTCAATTGAGGCAAAAAGATATGACAATCCTATTCCTAGTCGTGAGCTGATATTGAGCACGATTAATGAACATGGTGAAGTCACGCATCAACAGTTGGCCAAAGCCTTCAATATTGATGACCCAGACCAGTTTGATGCTTTAGGCAATCGATTAAAAGCAATGGCTCGTGATGGACAAGTAAACCGTGACGGTCGTCCTTATCGCTATCGTACGGTGACTCAGCAAGATATCGTCACAGGTACAGTATCGGCGCATCCTAAAGGCTTCGGTTTTGTCGTATTAAGCGATATGCCAGATTTGTTCTTACATGAAAAGCAAATGCGCTGGGTATTTAATGGCGATACAGTAGACGCCGTCGGTACGTCAACAGACAACCGTGGTCGTACAGAAGGCCGTATTGTCGATGTGGTTGAACGTCGTCAAAACAATTTTATTGGTACGCTAGCACGTGATGAAGATGGCTATTGTGTTGAGCTTGGTAGCCCAAACAATCACCAACCAATCACCGTCACTGATGATAATGTCCAAGCATTGAACATTAAGCAAGGTGCGCCTGTCAAAGTTGACATCATCGATTGGCCAAATCAGCACGAATTTGCCACAGGTAAAATCACTGAAGTATTGTCTGATGACAATGATCGTGAACTGATTATCGAAACCACGCTGCTCAATTATGATATTCCATCAGATTTTAGTGAAGCTGCGCTGAAGCAAGCTAGTGATTATCAAGAGCCAACAGAGAAAGATTTGAAAGGTCGTAAGGATTTACGTGACTTGCCACTCGTTACAATCGATGGTGAAGATGCACGTGACTTTGATGATGCCGTATATGCCGAAAAACGCTCTGGCGGTAATTATCGAGTAGTCGTAGCGATTGCAGATGTGAGCTATTATGTCACGCCAAACTCACCTCTTGATCAAGACGCGTTTGAACGTGGTACATCCGTCTACTTCCCGCATCGTGTGATTCCAATGTTGCCTGAAGTGCTGTCAAACGGACTGTGTTCATTGAACCCAAATCTTGATCGCCTCTGTATGGTCGCTGATATCAAGATATCGCGCGCAGGCAAGGTCACAGGATACGAGTTTTATCCATCAGTCATGCACTCACAAGCACGCTTGACTTACAATCAAGTAAATGCCTATCTTGAGAATCCACAAGATAAAAGCGTACCCACGTCACTGACTGGCAATAAAAATGTCAAAAAATCTATTGATACCCTTTATCAGTTATACGAGCTATTGCTTAAAAAACGTGAAGAGCGTCATGCAATGGAGTTTGAGACTGTCGAGACGTATATTAAGTTCAATGAAAAAGGTGGCATTGATGCTATCTTGCCACGAACTCGTGGTGACTCTCAAAAACTTATCGAAGAATGTATGTTACTTGCCAATACGTGCGCGGCAAATTTTGCCTTAAAGCACGAATTGCCAGTCTTGTATCGTAACCATGATAAGCCGGATAGCGAAAAGTCGATGCGTATCCATGAATATGCTAAAAACTTTGGCTTGCCGTTCCCTGAAGAGAGTCCAACACAGGCAGACTATCAGCGTATTATTGAAGCGACTAAAGACCGTCCAGATGCCATTAGCATCCACAGTATGCTGCTGCGTTCTATGATGCAAGCAAACTATGCACCTGACAATATCGGTCACTTTGGTTTGGCTTATGACGAATATAGCCACTTTACCTCACCCATTCGCCGTTACCCTGATTTGATGTTGCATCGTGCTATCAAAGCAAAGGTGACCAATAGCAAACAGCCAGTCATGGACTTTTCTTTGGATGGTGCTGGTACACAGACATCAGACACAGAACGTCGTGCAGAAAAAGCATCACGCTATGTTGAGTCTTGGCTAAAGTGTCATTATATGACCGATCATGTTGGCGAAGAGTTTGAAGGTGTAGTCACTACCGTGACCAATTTTGGCTTATTTGTGACATTGACTGATTTGTACATTGATGGCTTGGTCCATATCTCAAACGTCGGTGATGATTTCTTTGTTTACGATGAGCAGCAGCAACAGCTTATCGGTAAAGACAAAGGCACCTTATTTGGGCTTGGTGATTTGGTCAAAGTAAAAGTGGCTGGCGTGAACATGGATCTGCTACAAATTGACTTTGATTTGAAAGAAAAGCTGCAATCTAGTGAGATGAATCAAACGAAAAAAGGCCAGTCTAAAAGAAGTCCAGCAAAAAAAGGCAACAGCCGTAGTAGAAGCGCTAATAAGAAAAGCTAATATTAGCTAAAACGTCAAAACCATAAAAAAGGCTAACGTCATCGTTAGCTTTTTTTATGTGTACTATTTTACTTTGCTTCATCATCCATTTGTGCCAGTCGCGCTTGGTCAGTTTGTTGAGCTTGATCAATTTTAGTAGTGGCATCATCCAAGATGGCTTTGGGCTGCTCACCAAGCGGTTTATTAGCAATATTATTTGAGTTGCTTGTATCAGATACCAGTGTGTGCGCCGTTTTTTGCTCAGAAGTAGTGCTACTTAAAGCCATCTCTCTGTCTTTTTCACGCTGATAATCATTGATGATATTAAAAGCCAATAATGCCATTATCCCAACCAATGAAAATATAATCAGATGTTTTATTTGGATAAAAAATGTCTCGTATGTCATTAAAAAGTCTATATACGTTTTACTGCACTTTTTATGCCCAATTTTTAGATTGCCTATGTCGCTTACTCTTGTGGACTGGCACTGTCTAATAAATCGGTTTCATCTGAGCTTTCCGCAATTTCTTGCTCGACCTTTTCCATTAATTTATCGTTGGGACGCGCATCCAAAACCTCCTTGGCATCGTGACCTTGCAAAATATGCTTGGCTCGAGCTTTGGCTTTTTGCTTATCTTTATCGTCAATACTTGGCAGTTCATCATGATCATCGTGAGTAATAATGGGTGTGGCTGAAACTCGCGGTTTATGAGCAGTAGCACTACTGGTATCTAAGCTTCCTTGCATATGCTCAAGCGCTTTTTCGAGTTTTTTGTTGAAGCGTAGGCGGTAAATAGGTTCTGGTAAGCTAAATCCTGCGTTTTCTAAGGCATGCTTGGTCTCACGAATGGCAATACTACGCGCTTTAGCAAAATCTGTTTCTGATTGATTCACCCATATTTGAAACTCTAAGACAATGTTCGAATCGCCAACATTGGTAATCACCGCCATTGCTTTCGGATTGTCTAACACAAAAGCCAAATCATTGATGGCGTCAACGCCGACTTTGATAGCGGCCAACGGATCGTTATTGGCATCCACGCCCAACTCAAAGGTAAAACGGCGCTCAGGATTTTTGGTGTAATTTAAGATAGTGCCTTTAAAGACTTCAGCATTAGGAATTCGAAGCTGGTTACCATCTAAGGTCATCAATATGGTTGCACGTGACGTCAAACGCACCACAATACCTTCTTGCTGGTTGATCACGATATGATCACGGGCGCGAAAAGGTTGACGAATACTGAGCATCAAGGATGCAATATAATTTTCGATGGTATCTTTGACGGCAAAACCAACGGCGATACCAATGACACCCGCACCACCCAGCAAAGTACCCAAAATGGTTTCTGCACCGATTAAGCTCAATGCCAGAATAAGACCAAAAACAATAAAAATAACTTTTACCGTTTGGGCTAATAACTCAGCGACAAACGGATTGGGCGTTAAACGCTCCCACATTTTTTTGCGGTTCGACAGCCAACTGCCGAGCCATGTCACCAGTATGAATATCACCAAACCGACCAATAATAAAGGCAGCGCTTTGACCAAGTTTTTGACTTGTGCTTTTAGCGTTTGATAAACCGTCGTGACGTTGTCTTGTACATCCAGAGTACGGTCAATTCGATCATCAACAGTGACCACATCGGTCAAGCGATTGGTCAAATTAATGGCTTGTTGTGCCTTTTTCTCGTTTGGTGTCTCACCCGTTAAGGTGACAACCCCTTGGGCAACGCTAACATCGACAGCTTGCAGCCCTTCGATTTCAGAAAAAATACCTTTGATACGTTGACGAATGTCACTGTCTGTTTGTAGAGAGGGCGTGGTTTCGATTTGAGCATTGTTGGTGCTCTGACCATTAATTACTGGCGGAGCAGGCAAGGGTTCAGACGATTCCGCTACCTCGTTTGCTGATGTAGTAGAATCATCTGTTACCACTTGCTCGGTGGTCTCTATTCCTAATGCGGTGGTTATGCTGCTCACTTCTTCATCAGCAGCATGCGCAGGCAACCAGCAAATGACGATCAGTAGCAACCATGCCTGACCCCACGTTTTTAAACAACTACGTATTATCGAGTGGTCAAGATAAGCGGCCATAAGTATCTTCTACTGGGTTTTTATCGGCGTTTTTTATTGCAAATCTCTCTTGCTACAAAGATTTGCGTTAATTGTTAACGATCTAAATAAACCTGCGCTTCAGCCAAATTCAACGTACCTTCGTAGATTGCGCGACCAGTAATGATACCTTCGATACAGTCGCCGTATGGCTTTAATAGCTCAATGTCTTTCATATCTGTCACACCGCCTGAGGCGATCACCGGCAATCCACCTTCACGGGCTAAATTCACTGTTTGCTCAACATTCACGCCTTGCATCATACCATCACGAGCAATGTCAGTATAAACAATCGAGGAGACACCCACATCTGCAAAACGCTTAGCCAGCTCAGTTGCTTTAGTATCCGTCACATTTGCCCAGCCATGAGTGGCAACCATACCGTCTTTGGCATCAATACCGACGATAATGTGTCCTGCAAACTCGCGACAAGCCTCAGTGACAAAGCTAGGATCTTCAACGGCTTTTGTACCAATGATGATGTAAGTCAATCCCGCCGTAATATACTGCTCAATCGTGTTCATGTTTCTGACACCGCCGCCCAGCTGAATAGGCAAGTTTGGATATGCCTTGGCGATATCATGAACCACTTGTCTATGCACTGGCACACCATCAAACGCACCGTTTAAATCGACCAAATGAAGCCTACGTGCTCCTTCCTCTACCCAGCGCGCCGCCATGGCCACTGGATCGTCAGAAAATACCGTATCATCTTCCATACGGCCTTGTTTTAAGCGCACACATTTACCATCTTTTAAATCAATCGCCGGGATAATGACAGGCACAGCACACATACAGCATTCCTTATCTTATAAAGCAAAGTATTAAATAAATTTTGGGTATTAACCCTTAAAAATCAAACAGTAATAGACAGATATCCTCTAAGACGCTCATTTAGACCATATAGTCGCCAAGACAGATAACAAAACAAATCGTGCTTAAAGAGGATATGACTGATTGTGGGAAATAAATACTCATAACCACAAGTTTTGATATATCTATTTACTGTAAACATGAGGTAAATTCAATTACTGACTGGCAATTTTAGGTCAATTTAGCGTATAATCCTAGGTAAATTTTTATTTGTTTCTATGTGATAGTAACCATACGCTATGCTTTTAACTGAGTCATTCTTGGCTTAAGGTTGCATAGCAGTCAGGAAGAATCAGGCAGGAATTTACCGCATCTGTACGATGTTGGCTAATACCTTGCTAAGAAGGGTTATATTAGAAATTTCAACTGGTGGACGTTAAACCGTCTACTCTGCACTACCAAAATCTAATTAGATACCTTCTACGATGTCTCTATCATTAGTTAACTATTACTAACAGTCATTACTAGCGCTATGACAACTGATTGTAATAAGTGAGACTCACTTATCGGTTGCTCAGCTGGTTTGTCTTTTAACCAGTTTGCTATCTATTTTCATAGATTATTATTTGACTATTTTTTCTATTGAGCGTTGTTTTGTAAGACCTCAAACTGATAAGGAAAGTCAATCATACTGGCGTTACAAGCTTTAATTTTCAATGAAACGTGTGATAAGGCTGTTTGTTTTGAAAATAGTCACTTTTAGCTCACTGCTTTAGCGATTAATTTTGATGGAATGGTTTTAGCATACACCTTGGTAGCCAGTCGCCACTTTGGTAATTCGAATAAGACATTAACGTGTTGTTAAGGAGTCTGAGGTCAGCGTTAATACTCTTACTAGTAGTTTTGATCGTGCATTGTTTTAAAAAACCCGTTATCGCTATCCTACTATAGGAGTAGAGATTTGTGGGCTTTATTTAATGACGCAAATGTTCATGCTACCGATATACCAAACAGGACGTCTGGTATCGTTTTAGACTATGGACTAAGTTTTCGCTTATGATTACCATCAAAAAAGGTTTGGATTTGCCCATCACTGGTGAACCCTCCCGCGAGATATCTGAGCACCAACCTACACATGTAGCGGTTATTGGCTATGACTATGTGGGTATGAAACCCACGATGAATGTCAAAGAAGGTGACATTGTAGCCAAAGGCCAGCCCGTTTTTGAAGACAAAAAACGCGTTGGCGTGATCTACACTGCCCCTGCTGCTGGTAAGGTTATCGCGGTCAAACGCGGTGAACGTCGTGTGTTTGAAAGTCTTGTGATTGCGGTTGACCCAAACGGTGAAGAAGTAGAATTTGAGCGCTATGACTCCCAGCAACTTGCTGACCTAGATTCTGAAGTCGTTGAAACCCAGCTACTTGCCTCTGGCGAATGGACGGCGTTTCGCACGCGTCCTTACAGTCGTGCTCCAGAAATCGGTGCCCGTCCACACGCTATCTTTGTCACGGCCATGGATACCAATCCATTGGCTCTTGATCCGATGATGCTGATTAATGAACAGTTACAAGCGTTCAATGACGGTCTTGCTGTACTATCAACCCTTAGCCCCAAGACTTTTGTTTGTCATCACGGCAATACACCGTTGACGCCAGTTGCAAAAACGGCTGCCAATAATGTCACTGAGTATCATGGCTTTGCTGGTAAACATCCAGCAGGATTGGCTGGTACACACATTCACTTTTTGCATCCAATCATGCGCGGTGTTAGCGTATGGACGATTGGCTATCAAGATGTGATCGCTATTGGTAAGCTATTTACTACAGGGCGTTTGTATACGCGTCGTATGATTAGCTTGGCGGGTCCGGCAGTCACCAACCCACATCTAGTGGCTACTGAGCGCGGTGCTGACATTACTGCCCTTACAAAAGGTCAATTAGCAGCTGGCGAGAATCGTATTATTTCAGGTTCTGTCTTGTCTGGTCGCAAAGTGTTTGACAATATCGCTTATCTTGGTCGCTTCCATGACCAAGTCAGTGTGTTGCCTGAAGGTCGCGAGCGCCCTGCGTTCCACTTCTTTAGTGCGGGTGCAAACCGTTTCTCTAAATTGCCTATCTATATCTCTCAGTTCTTTGGTGGCAAAAAGTACAACTTCACCACGACAAGCAACGGCTCACCAAGAGCCATGGTGCCTATCGGGGTTTATGAAGAAGTGATGCCACAAGACTATCTGCCAACACAGTTACTACGAGCATTGATTGTCGAAGACATCATCAGTGCTGTTGATTTAGGCGTACTCGAATTGGACGAAGAAGATTTAGCATTATGCACCTTTGTATCTCCTGGCAAATATGAATTCGGTGATATTTTGCGTGATAACTTAACGCGCATTGAGCTGGAGGGCTAACCACGATGAAATTTTTACACAATATGTTCGATCGTATGGAGCCGTCTTTCACCAAAGGTGGCAAACACGAAAAATACTATGCCATTTTTGAGATGTTTGATACGTTCTTGCGTCAACCAAGCTCAACGACTTACGCATCTTCACACGTACGTGACGGTATAGACCTTAAGCGTATTATGATTACCGTATGGCTTTGTACGTTCCCAGCGATGTTTTGGGGTATGTACAACATCGGTCATCAAGCGCTAACTGCGATCGATCAGCTTGGCTTGCAGCCTGAAGGCTGGCGCACTGTCATCACTAGCATGGTAGGCTATAATCCAGAGAGTATCTGGGCGAGCTTCGTTTATGGTGCTATGCAGTTCTTACCGATTTATATCGTCACCTTTGCGGTCGGTATTCTTTGTGAGATTATCTTTGCCGTGGTGCGAGGACATGAAGTCAACGAAGGTTTCTTTGTGACCTCTGTCTTATTTGCCTTATGTCTACCACCAGATATTCCATTATGGCAAGTTGCCCTAGGTATTATCTTCGGTGTGGTAGTGGCCAAAGAAGTATTTGGTGGTACAGGTAAAAACTTCCTTAACCCTGCCCTATCAGGTCGTGCCTTCTTGTACTTTGCTTATCCAGCCTATATGTCTGGTGACTCAGTATGGACGGCAGTAGATGGTTTCTCAGGGGCGACGCCTCTTGGTCTGGCTGCCCTTGGTGTGGTTCCTCAAGATTTTGTTGATGTGTATGGCAATGCCATCACATGGGGCGATGCATTCTTAGGCAACATGCAAGGCAGTATCGGTGAAGTATCAACACTTGCAATTTTGATGGGTGCCGCTGTTCTACTATGGACGCGCATCGCTTCATGGCGCATCATGGCAGGGTGTGTGGTCGGTCTTGTTGCCACGTCTCTTGTATTCAATATGATTGGCTCTGAAGACAATATGATGATGAACCTGCCATTTTATTGGCATTTGGTTATCGGTGGTTT
This sequence comes from Psychrobacter sp. JB193, assembly GCF_002285555.1. Classification (NCBI taxonomy): domain Bacteria; kingdom Pseudomonadati; phylum Pseudomonadota; class Gammaproteobacteria; order Moraxellales; family Moraxellaceae; genus Psychrobacter; species Psychrobacter sp. JB193. Next base: position 1,766,204 of record NZ_NRGY01000001.1, on the reverse strand, counting down.
TGCATTCGGTGCTGTCTTTATGGCGACCGATCCTGTATCAGCTGCGCACACCAATAAAGGTCGCTGGGCATATGGTATCTTGATTGGTTTTATGACCGTATTGATCCGTGTGATTAACCCTGCTTTTCCAGAAGGCATCATGCTAGCCATTCTTTTTGCCAACTTATTTGCTCCATTGTTTGATTATTTTGTGACCCAAGCAAACATCAAACGCCAAACAGCTCGGAGGGTTCGCTATGTCCAAGCCCAAAAGTAACAATGCGAAAACCATCAGTGTGGCATTGACGCTATGCTTGGTGTGTTCAGTACTGGTATCAGCAGTTGCTGTTGGTCTCAAACCAGCACAAGTCGAAAATGCTCGCTTAGACCGTAACAAAAACATCTTGGTAGCAGCGGATATGTATAACGCTGAATCTGATACCGCAGAAGATGTTGCTGAGCGCTTCAAAGACTTTGATGTCGAAATTATTGATTTAAATAAAGGTACTTATCTTGATGATAGTGCCTTAGCAGACGCTGGCATCCCTGATCGTAACGCTTATGATGCAAGTCAAGCAACCAAAAACCAAGCATTGAGTGAAGACTTGGGTGACAACGATCCTGCTGGTATTGGTCGTAAGCCCAAATATGCCAAAGTCTATGTCAAAAAAGATGACGCGGGCAAACCTGAAGTGGTTGTACTGCCGATTCAAGGGTATGGACTATGGGGTACTATCTACGGTTTCTTAACCCTTGAAAGCGATATGAATACCATCAAAGGTATCAGTTTTTATGAGCATAAAGAAACCCCAGGTCTTGGCGCACGTATCGAAGAGCCAGAATGGCGTGCAAAGTGGACGGGTATCCAGTCCTATGACGAAAACGGTGATGTTGCTACTGGTGTAACCAAAGCAGGTGCGCCGAAAGAAAACTGGGTAGATGGTATCAGTGGCGCGACGCTTACTAGCCGCGGTGTCAGTAATATGATTCAGTTTTGGTTAGGTGATCAAGGCTACAAGCCGTATCTAGATATGCTACGTAAAGAAAGTGGTCAAACAGTTGAAGATGCTGATACGCAGGCGAATCAGTCAACGCAATCAAAGACCAGTCCAGCTCAACCTAATACCGAACTGGCAGCATTGCAGCCAGTAGCAAACGGCAAGGAGGCATAACATGGCTGACACGAAAACTATTTTAACCTCACCTATTTTTGATAACAACCCGATTGCGTTACAGATCCTAGGTATCTGTTCGGCATTGGCGGTCACCACGAGCATGGCCAATGCCATGGTTATGTGTGTGGCGTTGACATTAGTAACAGCATTTTCGAGCTTCTTTATCTCGATCATTCGTAAACAAATCCCTTCGAGCATTCGTATCATCGTACAGATGACCATTATTGCCTCGTTGGTTATTTTGGTCGATCAGGTACTAAAAGCGGTCGCTTATGATGTGAGTAAAGGCTTATCTGTCTTCGTTGGTTTGATCATTACCAACTGTATCGTTATGGGCCGTGCAGAAGCGTTTGCAATGAGCAATCCACCTGTACCTAGCTTTTTAGATGGTATCGGTAACGGTCTTGGTTACTCTGCGGTACTGCTGTTTGTTGCAACTGTCCGTGAGATATTAGGCGCAGGTACTTGGTTTGGTATTACCATTCTACAACCAGTCACTGACGGCGGTTGGTATTTGCCAAACGGTCTATTATTATTGCCACCATCAGCGTTCTTTATTATTGGTTTGTTTATTGCCATTGTTCGTATCTGGAAACCAGAACAGGTCGAAGAAGCTGAATTTGTAATGAAGCCGCAGTCTAAAGGCATGGCACATGGAGGCGGTCACTAATGGGACATTATGTTAGTTTATTTATAACCTCAGTCTTTATTGAGAACATGGCGCTGGCCTATTTCTTAGGTATGTGTACTTTCTTGGCAGTGTCAAAGAAAGTATCAACAGCCATTGGTCTTGGGGTTGCCGTGGTTGTCGTTATGGCGATTACCGTTCCGCTAAATAACTTACTTTTTCAGTTCATCCTAAAAAATGGTGCGCTGGCATGGGCAGGTTTCCCTGATATTGACTTAAGCTTCTTAGGGTTGCTCAGTTATATTGGTCTTATTGCTGCGACGGTACAGATCCTTGAGATGTTTTTGGATAAGTTTGTACCAAGTCTTTATAACGCGCTTGGGGTGTTTTTGCCTCTTATCACTGTAAACTGCGCCATCTTAGGTGGGGTTCTGTTTATGGTTGAGCGTGATTATAACTTTGGTGAATCCATGGTTTATGGTGTGGGTGCAGGTTTTGGTTGGGCACTTGCTATTACTGCGTTGGCCGGTATTCGCGAGAAGCTAAAGTACTCGGACATCCCAGCACCGCTACGTGGTCTTGGTATTACCTTTATTACGGTTGGTCTTATGTCGCTCGGCTTTATGTCGTTCGGTGGTATGTCCATTTAAACCGTTTGGTCTAGCGTTATTGACTCATAAAAGCATGACTTTCTTATCAGTTGATACGCTATCTTCAAGACCTTATTTAGCTATTTGACCTATTTAATTCATTTATTCGGTAGGCGTTCGGGTACAGCATAACATCCATGCCCCCGCACCCCTACCCCATAGATTAAGGATACATATCATGGATTATGCTACGGCGATTGGTGGCGTGGCTATGTTTACCTTGATCATCATGGGCCTTGTTGCCATTATTTTGGCAGCTCGTTCAAGATTGGTCAGTTCAGGTGACGTTACCATTCATATCAATGATAATCCCGATAATGATGTAGTGACACCAGCAGGTGGTAAGCTACTGCAAACACTTGCAAGCGAAGGTATCTTTTTATCTTCAGCATGTGGTGGTGGTGGTACCTGTGCACAGTGTCGCTGCCGTGTTATTGAGGGTGGCGGTTCTATATTGCCCACCGAAGAAGGCTATTTTACTCAAGGCGAAATCCGTGATCACATGCGCTTGGCTTGTCAGGTAGCTGTCAAACAAGACATGAAAATCGAGATTGACCCTGAGTTTTTTGATGTACAAAAATGGGAATGTGAGGTTATCTCTAACGATAACGTGGCAACCTTTATTAAAGAATTGGTACTTAAAATTCCAGAAGGCGAAGAAGTTAACTTCCGAGCTGGTGGTTATGTGCAGTTAGAAGCGCCACCGCACGAAGTTCACTATAAAGACTTTGTGGTAGATGAAGAGTACCGAGAAGATTGGGAAAAATTTGGCATTTTCAAATATGTGTCAAAAGTTGATGAGCCAGTGATTCGCGCTTATTCAATGGCCAACTACCCAGAAGAAAAAGGCTTAATCAAGTTCAACATTCGTATCGCAAGTCCACCGCCACGCGGCCCTGACAACATTCCACCAGGCAAAATGTCTTCTTGGGTGTTTAGCTTAGTACCTGGCGACAAAGTTACGGTTTCAGGTCCGTATGGTGAGTTCTTTGCCAAGAAAACGGAAGCTGAGATGATCTTTGTCGGTGGTGGTGCTGGTATGGCACCAATGCGTTCTCACATTTTTGATCAGTTGAAACGCTTAAACACCGATCGTAAGATTAGCTTTTGGTACGGTGCACGCTCTATCCGTGAGATGTTCTACGTTGAAGATTACGATCAATTGGCGGAAGAGTTTGATAATTTTGAGTGGCATGTGGCCTTGTCTGATCCATTACCAGAAGATAACTGGGAAGGTCCAACAGGCTTTATTCATAATGTCTTACTTGAAAACTACCTGAAAGACCATCCAAACCCTGAAGACTGTGAATTTTACATGTGTGGGCCACCAATGATGAATGCGGCGGTAATCGACATGTTACACAGTTTGGGTGTTGAAGATGAAAACATCATGCTTGATGACTTCGGTGGTTAGATTGTCTGATTAAGCAAAAAAGCTTGTTTAAGAATGTCTATAGAAAAGAGTCTCAATTGAGGCTCTTTTTTTGTTTGGATAACCCGTTCAAAATAAAATCGTTACATAGATAGCTACGTAATACTGGTACAAATTGTTTTTGCTTACTGATCGCAAGCGTGACAGAGGCTATAAACACTTTATACCAGTAGCATCTTACAGTTTTTAAAATAAATCGATTATAAGAAATACGCTTAGCCGTTAGTACTACAAATTAAAATGGTAGGTTGCGTTGTCTATCCTATATGATTGATGACTTAACCAATAAGAAGGGACACTTATGACAACCAAATATAAAGAACTGACCATATGGATAACAGGTGCTTCTAGCGGTATCGGTGAAGCCTTAGCCATAGCATTTGCTAAACGCGGTGCAACCATGATATTGAGTGGACGCGATCATGATAAGTTAGCAGCGGTAAAACAACGCTGCAAACATACTAAAAAGCATCTGGTCGTGCCTTTTGATCTTAGTGATGCTGAACAAGCAAAAGAAGCCTACAACATGGCTAAGGCTCACACGGGTAGCATTGATTGGCTAATCAATAATGCTGGCGTGAGTCAACGCTCTCTTATCGTGGACACTGCAGAAGAGGTGGAACGACAAATTATGGAGATAGATTACTTTGCGCAAACACGTCTAACCAGATTGGTATTACCAGACATGATGGCACAGGGTGGTGGCAAAATAGTCATGATCTCTAGCGTCGCAGGGCTATTAGGAACTCAATATCGCAGTGCGTACGGTGCTGCCAAAGCTGCCATTCATATGTGGGCCAACAGCTTACGTGCCGAATTGCATGATCAAGGAATAGAGGTCGCAACGATATTTCCTGGATTTATTCAAACCAATGTGTCCATTAACGCCCTGACAGGTGATGGAAGCCGGCAAGGTACGATGGATGAGGCGACCAGTAAAGGATTAACAGCGGCGGCATTCGCCAAACAAGCTGTCAAAGCACTCACAAAAGGGGAAGAATACATTATCATCGCAGGGGCGAAAGAAAAGCTGGCCACCAAGGTAAATCGAGTATCACCGCCTAGGCTGTATAAGCTTATCCGTGAATCAAAGGTAAAATGATAAACATCCCATGAATGATGTCTTTCATACTATATTGTTTGCTTAATTTTATTGATATTGGCTTTATGGGCGGTACGGGGTGTAAAATAGGTATCGCTTATTATCCAAAGCCACATTCACTTTCCGCTATAGCAACGAACTTATGAAAACTACATTCTTCGCTTCATCCATGCATGCTTTATCTTCTACCAAAACGACGCGCGCTACTTTGTATAGTGTCATCGGTCTTACCATTGCCTTGAGTCTCAGTGCTTGCCAGCAATCGCCAGAATATAACTATCTGAGCGGTGAGACGATGGGTACCAGCTATCACATCAGTTATGAGCTTCCTGATGATGCGGATGAAGCTGCCATACAAGCAGACATAGATAAGCGTTTGCAGGAAATCAACGACAGCATGTCTACTTATCAAGCAGACTCAACCATCTCTACATTTAACCGTGCAGCCAAAGACACCCCCATCACTATTGACACAGATTTTGATCGTGTGCTCGATGTATCTCGCATCGTATATAAGCAATCGGGCGGTGCATTTGATCCTACGGTCATGCCATTGGTAGACACTTGGGGATTTGGTAGCACCATGACGGTTGAGCGCCTGCAAAGTCCACCAACGGCTTTAGAGATTGCTCAAGCGAAAGCTTTAGTCGATTTTGAAGGCGTTATACAACAGGATAAAAAGATCCATAAAGTCAAAGGTGGTATCGGTCTTGACTTCTCAGCTGTCGCTAAAGGTTATGGTGTCGATGTGATTGCTGATGTACTCAAAGATAACTACCAGATTCGCAATTATATGGTCGAAATTGGTGGTGAAATTGCGACCTCTGGTGTCAATAACCAAAAACAGCCATGGCAAATCGCGATAGACGCCCCTATCAAAGACAGCACTGTGAGCGAGCGCCAGACGATATCCGCTATTCGCCAGCCAATCAATACCGACAACCAGATGCATTTGGCAACTTCGGGCAACTATCGTAACTCTGTCATCTTTGATGGAAGACGCTATACCCATACCATTGATCCTACGACTGGCGAGCCAATTGCTGGCGGCGCACCTTCAGTAACGGTTGCTGCAAAGTCAGTGGCACTGGCAGACGCTTGGGCAACAGCTCTAACGGCCATGCCTTATGAAAAAGCATTAGCGCTTGCTAAAGATAAAAATTTGGCCGCGATGTTTGTGGTATTGGCTGATGGCGTCGAAATGGATGGGACACATGACAGTGTTGACGATTGGCAAGTCGTGCAAACCCCTGCCATGCAGGCCTTACGTGCTGATAAAAAGCCCTAACTTTTGGTGACTCACGTTGAGTACACGATTAGCAACAACGAATCGCACAAAATTTGCTATACTATTAAGTAGTTAACATAAAAAACGACTGCCCTATCTTTAAAAATTGAGGTTTCCTCTATGCTTAGTCAATTGCTTCCCATGCTTGCCATCACCTTTTCGGTGTTTATTTTATTCTTTGTCTTTATGGGCATTGGTTATATGGTTAAAAAGAAGCCTCTGAGAGGGTCTTGCGGGGGCGTTGCTAAACTTATGGGGGATGAAAATTGCTCATTTTGTGGTAATGATCCCAATAAATGTGATTCTCTTATTGCTGAACAACAAGAGCATGCCTTAAAAGCCGCTCAACTAGGAAAATCCGTATAAACCTTTGATTTATTCTGGTACGCTGGTAGCTTTTACTTTACATTTGTTCTTATAATAGCGTCTAGTCCTTTAAAAGGGCTGGCGCTATTTTTCTTTGTGCCATTAGATATTTATAGGTGACTTCTCAAAGCCATTATCGACGAGAATCCCTACTCGTACATGATGCTACCTTGTCTCACCATCTAAAGTAGTAAGCTTATCTATCTTATGTTGTACTAGTAACTTCTTGTTCTAGTTTGCGATGTCGGTCACCGTCTTGGTGTGTTTTCTTTAGTGTTGTTTGCAAGCGGCGATTTTTCGACGCTGTGTAATGACGTGTCTTTTTTTTATACTCATAATAGGCGTATTGCTATGTCTACCTCTGGTTTGCCACCCAACTCTCACTTATCTCCTACCTCCGCATTTAAGCCATCACTCACGCCATCGAAGCGCTTTACTTTTTGGCTAGTATTGTGTGCCATGATTTTATTGGCCACCAATATGCGTGCGCCTATCGTTGCGCTTGGCTCTATTGCGCCAGTCGTCCAAGCGGCACTCGATATTTCTGAGACACAAATTGGCTGGCTGGGCGCTGTACCGATGCTCACTTTTGCCATCGGTGCCCTAATCTCGCCCTCTATTGGCAAACGATTCGGGCTTGAGAATACGCTCATTGTGATGATTGGGCTGTTAACCGTCGGTATGATCATCCGAACGATATTTCCCACTTGGATTGGATTTTTGGTTGGTACTTTGATGCTAACGCTCGCGATTGGGTTTGCCAATACATTAGCGGCGCCGGTTATCAAGCAACGTACACCCAAACACATTCCCCTAATCACAGGTCTATTCAGTCTTGTCATGACGGTGACCGCAGGCGTAGTAGCAGGCGTGGTATTGCCATTGTCTAAGCAAGTGGGCTGGCAATGGGCATTAGGAGGTTGGTCGCTGCTCGGCATCTTTGCCATCGTTATTTGGATATTTTTGCGTTTACGTCTTGGTTCATCCAGTCATCAGGCAGCGGATATACCGACGGCTGGACATTCAGATATTTCGATGTGGCGCACGCCTTTTGCGTGGCAGATCGCCGTCTTTATGGGTTTGCAGTCGTTATTGTTTTATACCGTTGCCAGTTTTTTGCCATCCATTTGGTTGAGTAAGGGCTTGCCTGCGGTTCAAGCAGGACAAATGAATTCGGTGTTTCAGTTTATGGCACCGATATCGATTTTGAGTTTGACGTGGTTGATTAATCGCGGGCGCCCTATTCAAGCATTGGCCGTGCTCGCGGCAGTGTTAAACGTGATAGGCGTGCTGGGCGTCAGTTATTTATCGACTGATCTGGCTTGGTTGTGGTCAGGTCTGATGGGCATTGGTTGCTCAGCGATTTTTACCTTGAGCATGATTTTGTTTTCTTTGCGCACTTATACGACCAATCAATCTAGCGAGCTGTCGGGTATGGCACAATCGGTCGGTTACTTGATTGCGTTTTTTGGTCCATTAGGAACCGGCTGGCTACATGAAGCCACGGGCAATTGGGATGTACCGCTTTTTATTATGCTGATATTAATGGTGGTCAACGTTGTCATTGCTTGGATGGTCAGTCGTCCTATAATGGTTGATGGCGAAAAAATGTAATGCTTTAAAGGAGATAAAGTAACCTTAGGATAATATTGGTGGCTGTCTTATTTTGCTACACTGGTTTTATTGACTATAGGACAGAACCATTACTATGAATGTATCCTCTCGTTTTACTCGTTACTTACACGCCGTGGCTATTTTGACCCTCGCTATGGTCATGAGTGGTTGTCAACAAGAACCCGAAACTGACATGACGGATGACAGTCAAAACACCACCAATCAGACTGCCAGTACGCAAACGTCTGAGGCAATGCCTCAAACCCAGCAAACAGCCCAATCAATCGAGCAGCACCAAGCGCCATTAACGATATTAGCGCTTGGTGACTCTTTGACCGAAGGGCTTGGCGTTGCTAATGACGACAACTACCCTGCGCAGTTGGAAGCGCGCCTGCATGAACAAGGCTATAAAAATGCCAAAGTGATTAACTCAGGTCTGAGCGGGGAAACCAGTACGGGTTTGGTCAATCGCTTAGATTGGGTATTACAGACCAAGCCAGATGTCACAATTTTGACCATTGGTGCCAACGATGCGATTCGCGGTATTGACGTGGCGACGGTTGAGGCTAACATTCGTACTGCTGTGAAGCGTCTGCAAGACAACGGTAGTGAAGTGATTTTGGGCGGTATGCAGATTTATGACAACCTTGGCTCTGATTATGTCAAATCGTTTGCCGCCATTTATCCTCGCGTCGCTAAAGATATGAATGTCACGCTGATTCCTTTTTTCTTAGAAGGTGTGGGCGGTGACCCTGCGCTGAACCAAGCTGATGCCATTCACCCAACCAAAGAAGGTTATACCATCATTGTTGATGACAATATTTTGCCTATCTTAGCGCCCAAGCTTGAGACATTTAAATCTGACGATGTGGCTGCCACTACGGTCGCCGATGACCCTGAGCCAGCACCCAAACTTATGCCAACAGAGGCCCTGTAATGACATTATCCAATGCAGCTAGCGCTTCTCATTCAAACATCTTGCTCAATGCCTCAAAACTTACCAAGACGGTACAAGTAGGCGAGCAAACACTGTCCATTATCAAAGAAGTCGACATCTATATCAATGCCGGCGAGTTCGTGGTCATCATGGGCAAATCTGGCTCTGGCAAGTCAACGCTGCTAGGGTTACTTGCCGCGCTAGATTATCCCGATAGTGGCTCAGTAGCATTGGCAGATCAGATGTTAAGCGATCTTGATGAAGATGCGCTCGCGGTCATTCGTCAACGCGACATGGGCTTTGTGTTTCAATCGTTCCATCTATTGCCAACATTGACGGTGGCAGAAAATATCGCTTTTCCGTTAGATATCGCAAGACGTCCAAATCAAGCGCGCGTGGACGAGCTGATTGAGGCAGTGGACTTGGGACACAGACGTGACAGCCTGCCCAATCAGTTATCAGGCGGTGAGCAGCAGCGTACGGCAGTTGCACGGGCGCTGGTATCGCATCCTAAGATTGTGTTTGCAGATGAACCAACAGGCAACTTAGATGAGCAAAATGCCAATCAAGTCATGCAGCTGCTATTGAACTTACGCCAACAGGTTGGCTCGGCACTGGTGGTTGTGACGCATGACCCAGCACTGGCAGAAATGGCAGATCGCGTCATCACCATGCATGATGGACGGATTGTATCTTAATGACCAAAACCTCAACTGATAAGTTGTCCTTGAACAGCACTCTGACTACTAACCACTCTGAGTCTCTCATCAGCCGAATATTTGCGCGTCATTTGGGCTCAAAAGCCTTAAGTCGTAGCTGGTGGCAACGCTGGGTCTATCCCGTGCTGTTTTCATTGACGCTCACTCTATCGCTTGCCACTTACCTGACTCTCGACTCCATCCAGCAGTCGGTTGACAGCTATGTCAATGACAATCAGCGCGCGCTCGTTGGTGGTGATTTGGTATTGAACAGTCAGCAAGACTGGCCAAGTGAGGTGTTGACGCAGGTAGATACCATCGCTGACACCCAAAAGGTGTTTGATTATCAATTTAGTGCGATGGTCGTGACCGATAAGCAGACGTTACTTGCCCGCGTCAAAGCGGTGTCGCCCAATTATCCGCTTTATGGCAAGGTAGAGCTGGCCTCAGGAAATGATTTGTGGCAGCAATTGACCTCGGATAGCGTCGTGGTCGCCCCTGAAGTGCTCAGTAGCCTAAATGCTCGTATCGGTGATACAGTCACTATTGGTGATGCGCAATTTACCATTAGTGATGTGCTGACCAAAGAGCCTGACCGCCCATTGACTGCCTTTGGCTTTGGTGGTCGTGTCTTAATGAAACAAGATGCGCTAGCCGCTACCAATCTATTGGGGCAGCGTAGCCGCGTCAATTATCGCATTGAGCTGGCAGGCGCGCCTGAATTGATCGCCCAGCAGCGTGATAGCTTCACGCAAATACTGAGCAATTATCCTGATATTGAGCTGTCTGATGCTGATTCGGCGGATACCTCGGTCTCACGTATCTCTGATAATGTGCTGATGTTTTTAAAACTGCTCGTCATTGCCGTGCTGTTGTTATCAGCAGTTGCAATGTATGGCGTCATTACAGCGTTTGTGACCAAGCAGCAATCCAATAATGCGATTCGTTTGGCGTTGGGTGAGACGCTTAGCTCAGTCAAACGCAGCTACTATCAGTTACTGGTCGTCACCTCTATCATTGCTTGTATCGCTGCGGTCGCTCTTAGTTTTGGCCTGCTTAAAGTGGGTCAGCCGTATCTTGTGGCTATCTTGCCGCCAGACGTGGGCCTTGCCATTAATCCCATCAGTGCGATTAAGACCACCGTCATTGCCTTGGTGCTGACTTTACTAATTGCTCAACGTGGCTTGAGTACCCTGAATACGACCAAACCTGCTACCTTGCTCAATCAAGGCACTGGCTCGCCTTCACAAAACTTGCCGTGGTATCGACGCATGCCCTTACTGTGGTACGGAGTCATGCTGGCTGGGCTGTATGCGTTTTTTGCCTATGAAGTCGGTTCATGGTTGTTGGGCGCGCAGCTGCTAATAGGGTTAATTGCATTTGTGGCGGTATTTTGGGCATTGGCTCGCGGTTGGTTATGTCTACTTGCCAAGCTCGCCAAACGCTCTAATATTGGCTGGATGCAGCGTATTGCGATTCATAACCTTGCGCGTAAAGGCAATCAATCCGCACTGTTTTTTGTGACCTTATCGCTATCGGTCGCGGTTTTGACCCTGATTACCACGCTCAATCACAGTATCAATGCGCAGTTTATCAATGCGTATCCTGAAGATGCGCCCAATTTGTTTTTGCTTGATATTCAAAGCGACCAACATGACGAGATCGATAGATTGATCGGTGCGCCTGTGAGCTACTATCCGGTCATCCGCTCACGCGTGGTCACTGCCAATGATGTGCCCGTACAGGATATCGAGCCTGCCGATGGCTTTGATGATCCCACGCGTGTCTTTAATTTAAGCTACGCCGATACGGTCATGGATACCGAATACATCGTTGATGCTGTAGAAGACGATCAGCTGTATGCACCTGTAGATACACAGAACGAGCAAAATCCTGATCAAGCCGTCGTACCTATGTCCGTTTTGGACACGGCAGCTGACCTGCTCAATGTCGGTATGGGTGATCAGGTACGTTTTAATATTCAAGGTATCGAAATCGTTGGGCAGATCACCAGTATTCGCTCGCGTTTTGAGCAAGGCCCAAGTCCTTTTTTCTACTTCTTATTTGAACCATCCGTATTGGCAGCAGCACCGCAGATTCAGTTTGCCACTGCGCATGTCCCAGCCGATGATATTCCAGACATACAAGGCAAGCTGGTACGCGAGTTCCCAGCTGTCACGACCATCAATGGCACGGCCATCGCGCAGCAAATCCAAGAGCTGGTGGTACAAATGAGCCGCTTGGTCTATGTCTTTACCCTACTCGCTCTACTGACGGGCGTGATGGTGTTGATTAGCTCGTTGCTATCGACCTCACAAGATCGCATGAAAGAAAGTGCATCGTTCCGATTGCTTGGTATGCAAAAGCGCGACTTATATTTGCTCAATATCTTAGAGCTGAGTGTGCTGGGTATCAGTGCAGCTGTATTTGCGGTCATTATCGCAAACGTTGGCGCATGGGCGGCCATTACGCAATGGTTTAGTCTTCGCTTTAGTGTGCCGTGGATGAGCTTGGGTATTGGCGGTGCGGCATTGATCGGCTTACTGCTTGCGATTGCCGTGATTTATGTAAGATTGGTGATTGGGCGCGGGATTATGGCAAGGGTACGGGCGATGGTTTAGGAGATATACTATGAATTCAAATGACATGATAGTTAGTACTTTTTTGATAGGAATTATTCGACTTTTACGCCTTGGTGAAATTAGCATTGACCAAGCTCACTTTTTGATTTTTTGTCCTGGTGCGTTATCAAGAATTGAGGAAAATAATGACTTAAAAGGACTAGCGCCTATTATCACTCAGGCGCTTGAACTCGAAGATATATTGTCTATATTAGGTATTGAAAAGTATCAGCAGGAACTGACACAGCTTGAACAGATCTTGGTCAAGCGCTTAACATTTGATGGTCATGAGTTTTTATGACACGTCAAAGGTGATAACTTCACTAGGATTAGAGAATAAGTAGTACTAAATTAGCGTTGTTTAGTAAATTTTAAGTGTATAGCTAATCCTTATATTCACTATTAGTTGCTATCTTAGGTATTGTTGTCAAATGTAGTTCCGTAGAAGTATAGGTTAGTTAGCAAATGCATAATCTACCAAATTAAATTGTATTTAAGATTACTAAACATCGTAACAAACATGAATTTATTCTGTACGCAAACGCGAAAAACTTGAATCATCATAATTTTTAGAATTAATAGTTTTTTTCTTAACTTTTATAATTTCTTCTAAGAAGATGATTACTTGAATGTAGAATATTATTGTGCTCAGTTTCTATGCGTCATAGGTTGCCAACTACAAGCTTAAAAAAGTAGGAGTAACTACAAAACTCTCAGCTACAAATTCCAAAACGCCCTCTATTCATTTAGTGGGCGTTTCTCATTTACTTGACGTATAAACATATAAACCAATATCAATACTACTACGTGCTCACCTCATCCAAACCATTTGCTATACTAGCCCACTTTATCACTCACATAATCTCTTAAACATTCACGGTAACCTTATGAAGTTCTCAAAGTTCGGTCAGAAATTTACCCAGTCTACTGGCATCTCGCAATTGATGGATGATCTTGGCGATGCACTAAAAAGCGATCAGCCGGTCAACATGCTGGGTGGCGGTAATCCTGCCAAAATTGAGGCCGTTAATGAGTTGTTTTTGGAGACGTATAAAGCACTGGGCGTTGATAATGATACAGGCGAAGCCAATAGCAGTGCCATTATCAGCATGGCGAATTATTCTAATCCGCAAGGGGATGCAGGCTTTATCAATGCCTTGGTAGATTTCTTTAATCGTCATTATGATTGGAATCTAACGGCAGAAAACATCGCCCTGACCAATGGCTCGCAAAACGCGTTTTTCTATTTGTTTAATTTGTTTGGCGGTGCGTTCACAGACGAGCAGAACCAATCTATCGATAAGTCTATTTTATTGCCATTAACCCCTGAGTATATCGGCTATAGTGATGTGCATGTGGAAGGTCAGCATTTTGCGGCGGTATTACCACATATCGATGAAGTGACGCATGATGGCGAAGAAGGTTTCTTTAAATATCGTGTGGATTTTGAGGCGTTAGAGAACTTGCCCGCGCTAAAAGAAGGTCGTATCGGGGCGATTTGCTGCTCACGTCCGACCAATCCGACGGGGAACGTGCTGACCGATGACGAAATGGCGCATCTGGCCGAGATTGCCAAGCGTTATGATATTCCGCTGATTATCGATAACGCTTATGGCATGCCTTTCCCCAATATCATTTACTCTGATGCGCACCTGACATGGGATAACAACACGATCCTTTGCTTTAGCTTGTCCAAAATCGGTCTGCCCGGTATGCGTACGGGTATTATCGTGGCCGATGCGAAAGTGATCGAAGCGGTCAGCGCGATGAATGCCGTGGTGAACCTAGCACCGACACGCTTTGGTGCCGCGATTGCCACGCCATTGGTCGTAAACGATCGTATCAAGCAGTTGTCTGATAATGAGATTAAACCATTTTATCAAAAGCAGGCAAAACTCGCGGTGAAGCTATTAAAAGACGCATTGGACGATTATCCGCTCATGATTCATAAGCCTGAAGGCGCAATATTCTTTTGGCTATGGTTTAAAGACTTACCGATTAGCACGCTTGAGCTATACGAGCGGCTAAAAGAAAAAGGCACCTTGATTGTGCCAAGTGAGTATTTCTTCCCCGGTGTCGATGTCAGCGATTATCAGCATGCACACGAGTGTATTCGCATGAGTATCGCGGCGGATGAGCAGACGCTAACAGATGGTATTAAAGTGATTGGTGACGTGGTTCGCGAGCTGTATGATGACGCTAAAAGCAAGTAACCATACCTGCAACTCAAAAAGTAAAAAACGGACTGATTAATAGTCCGTTTTTTTATGGCGTCTGGTCAATGCAGTGGGTTTATTGGTTGGTCGAAAGACAGTCGTCCACTTATTCAGCGCAAAAAGTACATAGGTCAGCAGACACGTATTGATTAAATCACGGATACTTGCAATCAGCTGTTCGCGGCTTAAGCCTGCCAAACCTAGCGATTCAATCGTTTCTCGATTGTCCAAATACTCGCCCAAAAGCGCAATGCCAGTCACGATAATTAAAGCTATAAATGATCGAATACCTTGGCTTTTGATGATAGGACGTAGCACCATCAGACAAAGCAGATAAATACCGACGCCAACATAGATATGTAAAGCGTCTTTGGCAAGGCCAGTTGTTTCAACAACATTGAGTTTAAAATCGGTAAAATCCACTGAGATATTCCAAATATAAGCGAGCAGAAAGTAATTGAGCGTATCACTAAACAATAATATAGTCAGTGAAACATAATATCGATACATCACACTCTGCTGATATTAATTTTCTTGCTGGCTGTGCCTACGCAGACAGAGGCTACAAAAAACTGATATCAGCAGTACCGTAGCGTTTTTATAGTATGTTGATCATCACTAAAAATGAATTTTGAAGAATGACAGTAGTAGACAGTAAAAAAGGTAGATTATACAAGTGATAATCTACCTTTTGCTAAATTAAATCGTCAACTCGCGTTGATTGTCTATTTATACATTCCACTCTACAAAATTCTTTAATAACTGCAAGCCATCGGTATGGCTTTTTTCTGGATGAAACTGAGTCGCAAACAAGTTATCTTGGATGATACTGGCACAAAACGGTTGACCATAATTGCAAACCGCCGCCACTTGCGTACTGTCAGCAGGCTCACAATAATAGCTGTGTACAAAGTAAAAATGCGCCTTGTCTTTGATACCCTGCCAAAGCGGATGGTCAAAATCCATACCGCTGATGGTATTCCAACCCATGTGCGGCACTTTGATGGTTGCGCCTTGCTCATCTGTCCACGTCGGATCGAACGCTTTTACTTGGCCTTTTAAAATATCAAGACAAGCGGTGCCGCCGTTTTCAGTAGATTGCTCAAATAACGCCTGCATACCGACGCAGATGGCCATCACAGGCTTGTTGAATATCGCCTGCCTTACGACGTCATCAATGCCTGCATCACACATGCCAGCGATACAGTCGCGCATGGCACCGACACCTGGGAAGACTATCTTATCGGCAGCAGCGGCCACTTTTGGGTCGTTTGTGATAGCGACGTCAGCACCGACATTGGATAGCGCCTTGCTCACAGAGTGCAGGTTACCCATGCCATAATCTAATAATGCTACTTTGGTCATTAAAACGCCTCTTTAGTCGATGGCAGGGTATTGAGCGCGCGCTCATCGTACTCACAAGCCATACGTAGCGCACGTGCAAACGCTTTAAAAGTTGATTCGATTTGATGATGGCTGTTTTTGCCTTTGAGATTGTCCAAATGCACCGTCATCCATGAGTGGTTGACGAAGCCATAAAAGAACTCGCTAAACAAATCAACATCGAAACGGCCGACGTGCGAGCGCGTAAACGGAATGTCCATATGCAGACCCGGACGTCCTGAAAGATCCACAACGGCACGAGTAAGCGACTCATCTAGTGGCGCATAAAAATGCCCATAACGGCGAATGCCTTTTTTATCACCAAGTGCTTTATTAAAGGCTTGTCCAAGCGTGATACCCGTGTCTTCGACGCTATGATGGTCATCGATAAAGGTATCGCCTGTACATTTGATGTCCAAATCAAACAGACCGTGACGCTTGATCTGATCGATCATATGATCCAAAAATGGCACGCCCGTATCGACGACGCCTTTGCCTGTACCATCAAGGTTTACAGTACAAGTGATTTGCGTTTCGGCAGTATTGCGTTCCACTGTTGCGATGCGCTCAGGGCGACCATATAAATTTAGGTTTGTTGCTTGGTTTTGCTCAGTTGCATTGGCTGTCATGGCTATTCTCTATCCGTTTTTTATCAGTGAAAAGCGGTCAATTATAAATAGGACAAAATATCGCCCATTACTGTATATTACCTCGCCGCTAGTGCTTCGATCAGCACCAGCAAAAAGTGATATATACAAATAATATCAATATATTAGGGTTTGTACGTACGACATATTATTTAGCCTCATCATAGCAAACCCTAACATTTACCGCCACGACCAAGCCGTAAACCATGCACAAATTTGTGTCATTCTGCTAAAATAGTGACTTAAGTTTAATCAATCATAACCGAAACTTAATCAATCATCACCGACTCTATCATGCCGCGCTGTATTGGCTTATAAAAACGGTCTGTTTATAGGAACTCCTATGCCTTTAGAAGCGATTGCCATCAATAGCTTGGATACGCCCCTGATTAAAAAGCCTGCGCGCAAGAATGAGCTATCAGAGCGTCTGCACGCCTTATATGACAGTGATAATGCGCAGCCTAGTGGCGCAGAAGTCTTAAGTCTCGTTGAACAAGGTTTTAAACGCGGGCAATATCTCTACGTCGGTATGTTCAATGACAAACCGATCGCCGCTGTTGCCTGCTTTGATGATGGACAAACCGATGCCAAACGTTTGCAATACCTAACAGTCCATCCGCAAAACCGCGACCGCGCCATCGATGCAAAATTTATCAAGCTGGTCTATGATGCCGAGGTCAAAAAAGGCGTCCGTGAATTTGTCCCTGCTGATGCCGATATTCATCGCATTATGAGCGAGTACGAATTATTGCGGGTCAAAGGCTAAATGAGGCACAAAAACCACTGATTTTGACCAAATCAAATTATTTATGATCTTTTATCACATATAATGCAGAAATAGCTTGACAGTGGCACGTATATTTAGTTTAATAGCGTCCTCAACGAAGACGGCTCGATAGCTCAGTAGGTAGAGCAACGGATTGAAAATCCGTGTGTCGGCAGTTCGATCCTGCCTCGAGCCACCATTCGTTACTAGATTCTGAAAAGCCCCGAACAGCGATGTTTGGGGCTTTTTTTTATGCCTAAAAAATTTTAAGCAGTACTGCTTACGACAAGCGTCTTCGCAACAATAGCTCGCAGCGCTCGCGTGAGTCCAAATCATAAATCGTTGCGCGGTAATCAATGCCGTGACGCCCTTCAAAAAACACAACTCGATCACCCACAGCTAGGAAACAAGAGCTACGGGCATCATAGATAAATCCATCAATGACAAATGCCAAATCACGGTCAATCTCTCTGACTGTGTAAGTCTCACCTTGCGGCACTAAACTCTCAAACCACGCACCATGAGCAACTGGCGTCGCTAGAGCGCCTACTGTGAGCATTGCCGACATGGTGGTGCCAATTTTTGACGACCTCATAAAAGATGAGCAAAGGGTCAGTATTTTATTCATGATAGATGGAGTCCTGATTATTGATTACGCTGGCACGCTTGCCGTATTTTATAACAACTCGTCTGCAAATCACGCTCAAACTGTCACAGCTGCACAACATTTTTGGCCTATTTTTTCAACCGCTTGTCTCAGTATACTAAATATCGATTCCCTTAGCAGATACCATTATGAGAGAGTTTGATTACGATTTGGATTACAAAAACTTAGACTTGCGCGAGCAGCCTGAGCTGTATCGAGTCGGGCGCGGTGAGCAAGGCGTCTTATTGGTTGAGCCTTATAAGTCTGAAATACTGCCACACTGGCGCTTTGCCACGCCTGACATTGCCCGCGAGAGCAGTGAGACGATCTATCAGATGTTTTTAGATTATCTGGCAGCGGATGATTTTGTCGGTGCGGACATGGCGCGTAAATTTATTCAAATGGGTTATACCCGTGCGCGTCGTTATGCCAATCATAAGGGCGGCAAAAAATACAAAGGCCCTGTACCTGATGATAAAAAAGGTCAAAGCGGTGCGCATGGGCGTGATGAGCTGCCTAGGCAAGTCGAAGACCCAATCAAGGCAGAATCAGCACGTATTTTTAAAGCGAAATGGGACGAATGCCGTGAGAACAAAGATTATTTAAAAATGAAAAAAGCCCATCGCGAGCGCTATAAAGATGTTGAGTAAACGCCTATTTCCTATTTGGCAAAACGTAGCAACACAGCACCTACTAAGGTGGTGAAGGTTGAAAGTACTTTTACCAAGTTAATCCGCTCTTTAAGGAAGAAAACACCGATTAATAAAGCAAAAACGATGCTGGTTTCTCGTAAAGCTGTAACCAGTGCAATGGGCGCTTTCGTAAATGCCCATGTGACAATGGCATAAGCGATAAAAGACGCGCTACCGCCGAATAGGAATACACTGCGGCCTTTTGTTGCTATGTTTTTTAGAGCCATTTGTGCGCTGAGCGATAAGTAAATGCCCATCAGAAAGCCATTACCAATCGCCAGACAGCTAAAAAATCCTAACGACGTGCCTGAGATGCGAGCGCCTAAACCATCAATCAAAGAATAACTGGCAATGAACAAGCCTGTTGTTAATGCAAGTAGTGCGGCCTGATTGTTTTTTTGTCCATCTGCTTGTCTGACCAAAGCCAGACTGATAATACCGCCACCTATAATGAGAATAGCCAGTATCTGTATTGGATCGAGCTGGACACCTAACATAGTCACAGAAAATAGGGCGACAATCAACGGCGCTGACCCACGGGCAATTGGATAGACTTGGGTTAAATCCCCAGTTTCATAAGACTTTAGCAGAAACAACTGATAGCCGAAATGAAGCAAGATACCCGCTGCTAGATATGGCATACTTTCGAAAGCTGGCATTGGGAAAAAGAATAGAACCAACAATGCAATGGGCATATGACCCAGAACAACGGCGCCCATACTCACTTGTTTATCAGAGCCACTTTTGACTAAAGCGTTCCAAGCAGCGTGCAACACAGCTGCGCCAATCACGGCAACAAACACCAATGTACTCATGACTGAAATCCTCATTTTTGTGAGATTGTGACTGTGATGGACAGTGGTTGCGCTTGTGAGAGAAACAAAAACGCGAGATATAAGGTTGAATGGCTTAAAAGGACGTCAACACCAATCACTCAAATGAAAAACCTTTATAAAGATAGCGAATAAACATGGAACCTATTATTAAATAATCTACAACACTTCGAAAATTAAAAAATTTGATAATAGTCAGCTATAAACAGATGTGGCAACGATTGAACAATTTATTGTGTTACGCTAATGAGCAATCACCATTTTATTTAAAAATCCTTATCCTTGGACAACCAATAATGACAATAGACAATAAAAAACTTTTGATTTTTGACTTTGATGGCACCTTGATCGATAGTGTACCCGATTTGGCCGATGCGACCAACGCGATGTTGACCACACTTGGCAAAGATACCTACCCTATCGACACGATACGCAATTGGATAGGGAACGGCTCGCGTCTACTCGTTGAACGCGCTTTGGTTGGCAAGGTAGACGTGGCAGAAGGCGATCTAACGGTCGAGGAAGCCGATCATGCCGAGCAACTGTTTTTTGAGGCGTATACTAATATTGGTGGTAGCAAAACCATCGCCTATCCTGATGTCGATAGCGGCCTAAAAAAACTGCATGACGCTGGTTACACGCTTGCTTTGGTAACCAATAAGCCCATTCGTTTTGTCCCAAAAATACTGCAGACCTTTGGCTGGCAAGACCTGTTTAGTGAAGTGATGGGCGGTGATAGTCTGCCTACCAAAAAACCAGATCCAGCGCCTCTATTGTACGTCTGTACTCAGCTGGGTATTACTCCTGACCAAGCACTCATGATTGGTGATTCTAGAAACGACATATTGGCGGGTCAAAACGCCAATATGGACACGCTTGGTCTGTCTTATGGTTATAACTACGGGCAAGATATCCGCGATTTAAACCCGACCGCAGCGTTTGATCATTTTGCCGATTTGGTTGATTGGATTATGCAAAATAACGCTTAATTTATCAAAAGTCACACTATAGATACTAACTCTCAAACGGTGGTTATTATTTACCACGATAGCTGAGTGCTTCAGATACATGCGCGCTGGTGATATCGACACTCGCCGCAAGATCGGCAATCGTCCTTGCCACTCGTAGGACACGATGATAGCCGCGCGCGGACAGATTTAAGCGCTGCTGCGCGATTCGTAATAATTGCTGTTCGCTGTCACCTAACTGGATGTATTGATCAATCTCACTAGGGCTAAGCTCGTTATTCACTTTCTGCTGTCGCTTCAATTGATACTTATAAGCGGTCGCGACCCGAGAGCGCACTTGCTCGGAAGTTTCTCCTGCTTGAGCATTTTGCAAATCTGCAATTGGTAGCGCAGGTACCGTGATATGCAAATCAATGCGATCCAGTAGCGGACCTGATAACTTGTCTTGATAACGTCTGATCTGCTCAGGTCGACAGCGACAACGCCCTGAGGTATCGCCATCGTAACCACACGGGCATGGATTCATCGCCGCCACCAATTGAAAATTAGCAGGAAAAGTCATTTGAGAATTGGCACGGCTAATGGTGATTTGTTTGGCTTCTAACGGTTGGCGCAATACTTCTAGCACCGTACGATCAAACTCTGGCAACTCATCAAGGAACAAAACGCCTTTATTGGCGAGTGTAATCTCACCAGGTTTGGGCCGTGAGCCACCGCCAACCAATGCCACTGCTGATATGGTGTGATGCACTTGTCTAAAGGGTCTGGTGCCATAATCGTAATTGCTATCGGCAACCGAATACGTGCTGGCAACTTCTAACGCATCCTCAGGACTCAAATCTGGCAAGATGGTCGGTAGTCGCGAAGCCATTAATGTTTTGCCCGAACCGGGCGGCCCTGTGAATAGCAATGAATGCCCACCTGCTGCCGCAATCTCCAGCGCGCGCCTCGCATGATGCTGTCCTTTTACATCAGCTAAATCCACTTGATAGCCAACTTGCTGTGGCGCAGGACTTGGCTGCACTACCTGCAATTGCCTATCAGAATCTATAACACCTGATAAAGACTGTAAATGGTCACAAACGTCTTTTAAGCTGGGTGCGGCGAGTATCGTTATGCCGTCAACTCGACTGGCTTCAGCACCATTGTGGCTCGGTACAATGAGGTGTGGCGTCGCTTGCAATGCCGGTAGTGTTGGGCTGTACGATTCGCCTTTATCCTCGACTACTTGCGACATCTTAATTGCCAACCCTTCAGCCTTGATTGCTCTTGCTACTGCCAGGCTACCCGTCACTTGTCTCAACTCGCCATTGAGTGCCAACTCACCAATAAACTCAAACCCTGATAGCACGTCTGGTGCTAACTGTCCGCTTGCCGCCAATATGCCTATCGCAATGGGCAAATCCAAACGAGCACCATCTTTAGGCAAGTCAGCGGGTGCCAGATTGATCGTTAGACGCCGATTGGGAAACTGAAAACCAGAATTAAGAATCGCAGAACGCACGCGATCTTTACTTTCTCGTACCGCCGCTTCAGGCAGGCCAACGATGGTGAGGGCTGGCAAGCCTTGTGATAAATGTACCTCAATGATGACTTTGGGTGCATGCAAACCAACGACTGAACGGGTATAAACTTGAGCAAACGACATGATGGCTTCCTAATGTAGGTAGAGGCTGATGATAAAGTATTATAGATTAGTGCGCAAATGTCGTGTCTTAAGGTCCGATTTATTTACTGGCGTAGACATCAAAAATTGTTATATGATAAATGGGCAATAAAAGGATTTTATTGATCATATAAAGCTCAATGATGGCTGTTTTCTACGGCTTTATACAACCCTACTTAACCATGGATGGATAAGCTTATGAGCATTCAAGTGCTTAATCGGCGCGTGCCTAGACTCGCGTTTATTACCGTGGCGGTCTCAATAGGACTGTCTGGTTGTTTTGGAGATGACGACGATAACAACTCGACTCCTCCTCAACAAACTTACTCAGCAGATATACAGCGGACTGAATTTGGTATACCTCATATTACGGCCAGTGATTACAAAGGACTGGGCTATGGCGTAGGTTATGCCTTTGCCGAAGACAATATCTGTTCGCTCGCACGTGAAATCGTCGTCGCCAAAGGTCAAAGCATGTTGTATTTGGGCGATCAAGGCAACGTGGCAAGCGATGTTTTTTATACTTGGTATAACTCTCCCGAAAGACGTGCGACCTTCTTGGCCGCACAAGACAAACAAGTAGTCGACGCCGTCACAGGTTATGCAGCTGGCTATAGCCGATACCTACGTGACAAAGGGGTTGATAATATTGATCCTGATTGCGCAGGGGCTGACTGGGTACGTGAAATCACCATTGATGACTTACTAGCACTCTATGGCAAAGCCAACCTACGCGGTGGCTTATCTAACTTTGTCGGTCCAATCGTCGCAGCAGCGCCTCCCAATCAAGATACCGTCATGAGTAGCAGTCGAATGCGTACCGTTGGCCCAGAGCCAGACGTTGAGTTCGACATGTCTACGATTAATGTGATGAATGGCGGTAGCAACGCTTATGCGTTTGGTAGCGAAGTCACTGGCACTGATAGCGGTGTGCTGTATGGCAACCCTCATGAACCATGGGAGGGCGTGCAGCGTTTTTATGAGTTTCATTTAACCATGCCAGGCGAGCTTGATGTCATGGGTGTTGCACAACAAGGGCAACCCTTCCCCAATATTGGCTTTAATAAAGACGTTGCATGGAGCCATACTGTCTCTACCGCCAAGCGGTTTACACTTTACCAGCTTAGTTTGGTCAATGGGGATCCGATGAAG
The DNA here is from genome assembly GCF_002285555.1 of Psychrobacter sp. JB193. NCBI lineage: Bacteria > Pseudomonadati > Pseudomonadota > Gammaproteobacteria > Moraxellales > Moraxellaceae > Psychrobacter > Psychrobacter sp. JB193. The sequence goes on along the minus strand of NZ_NRGY01000001.1, from coordinate 1,742,745 downwards.
TACAATTATAAAAACAGTGGAGGTGTCTTTGAGCAGCGCGATATTGAACAAGTGCCTGTCACCATCCAACTGCCAGACAATCAGACGTTGGTTCGTCCTATCTATCTGTCGCAGTATGGGCCGATGCTTGCCGCTAATTTACTTAATAGCCAACTGCCCACATGGGGCGCCAATAACTTAGCCTTCACCATCCGTGATGCCGCATCTGAAAACCCACGTGCACTCAATCAATGGCGCAGTATGAACCAAGCAAAAAGTGTAGAAGATTTGGTCGATAGAATGCAGGACACGCTTGGCCTTGGGTTTGTCAATACCATTGCGACTGACCGCTACGGCAAAGCCTTGTATGCAGATATCTCAACCGTACCGCACGTCACCAAGCAACAGCTAGAGGCTTGTAGCGCCAATGCGGGTCCATTCCTTGGCGCATTGATTGCTTCAGACTTGCCAGCGCTCAATGGTAGTACCGCTGACTGTGAATGGGGCAATGACGCCGACTCGCCGCAAGCAGGTATTTTTGGCCGCTCAAACTTGCCTTTCTTAATTCGTGATGACTATGTAGCCAACTCAAATGACAGCTACTGGCTAAGCAATCCTAAGCAGCCATTGACTGGCTTCTCACCTCTGTTGCGTCGTCATCTAGTACCTTTCTTAGGGCCAAATCCTGTCAATGGGGTACCTTTATTGATGCGTACTCGCATGGGATTAACTCAGATAGCTGACCGCTTAAGCAATAAAGACAACCTTGGTAGCAACACCTTTAACCTAGATAACTTGCAAGACGTCGTCTATGGCAACCGCAGCTATGTCGCCGAGTTGGTACTGGATGATGTGTTGGCAGACTGCCGAGCCAACCCAGCGTTGCCATTGACCAGCGGTGGTACGATTGACGCCACTCAAGGGTGTTCTGTCCTTAGCAACTGGGATCGCCGTAACAATCTCGATAGTAAAGGCGCTCATGTGTTCAGAGAGTTTTGGCGCAAGGTCAAATTCGATGAAACCACTGACAATGCCTTTAGCGTAAAATTCGACGTTAATGACCCTGTGAATACGCCGCGTGGTCTTATTATTGATGACAATACACGTAAGGCGCTCGGCGATGCGATTGCTTTCTTCAGCACCAAAAACATCGCCCTTGATGCGTCTTTAGCAGATTTGCAATACGTCATTGATGCAGGCAACAATGATACAAAGATTGCGATGCATGGCGGACTTGGACGTGAGGGCGTGTTCAACGTGGCTCAAGGTCCAGGTCTCAACGATGATGGTACTTACAAACCTATCAATACAGGGCCAACCTATATGCAGACCGTGACCTTTGATAGTCAAGGCCCTGTTGTAGAAGCGCTATTGGCTTACTCACAATCAGCAGATAGCACGCGACCTTATCATCGTGATCAAACAAAGCGCTACTCAGCCAAAGACTGGATTCGCCTGCCCTTTAGTAAGGCTGAAATCAACAATAAAGCTGTTGGTAACCCAATTCAATTAAGAGAATAGCAGTTGCAAAAATTCAAACGAAAGACAAAAACCTCAGCTCCACGCTGGGGTTTTTTGAATCAAGGAAAACAATATCTTTAATAAAGAAGGACACACGCTGACCACCCCACTGCAAATAAGGATTTGCTATAATGGTTGCTCTGTATGTAGCCATTGATGATATATAGTTAAAGAACAATAAAAGCGCTACGGTACGGCTCATATCAATTTTTGCAGCCTCTATCTGCGCACACGCAGCAAGCAAGAAAATTGATATCAGCCATGCATGATGTATCGATATTACTTTTCACTGACTATATAAGTCACCATCCTAGAGTCAAAACAAGGAATACCGCATGACAGACCACTCAGAACGAAATGACCCGCAACCTTACAATCGTGCGGAAGAGCAACCGTCGACCACGCGCCCAGTTGTACAAATAGAAAGCCCTTATGCCAGTACACGCGGCAGTATCACGACTAAGCAACTGCCCCCCTTCGATGAAACGATTATCAATAAATACAACCGTTCAGGGCCACGCTACACGTCTTATCCAACCGCTCTAGAGTTCACCCCTATTCCCGATGGACTTGAGACCAAAATACTTCAAAATCGCGAAACGCGTGCGCCCTTGTCCTTATATTTTCATATTCCGTTTTGTCGTCATCTTTGCTACTACTGCGCCTGCAATAAAATCATCACCAAAAAAAATAGCGATTCAGGGGATTACTTGCAGTATTTGATCGCTGAAATCAAACATAAGCGTCGTTTATTATCCACGTCTGAGGATGGCCGCAAGCCTTTGGTAAAGCAGCTGCATTTGGGCGGCGGTACACCCACGTTTTTACGGGATGAAGAAATAACTCAACTTTGGACATTTTTACAGACCCAGTTTGAATTTTTGCCTGAAGAGGAAGGTGATTACTCCATTGAGATTGACCCGCGTGAGCTGAGTGATGACACGCTAAAGGTACTACGCAATCTTGGTTTTAATCGGATCAGCTTGGGGGTACAAGATTTAGAGGAGGCGGTTCAAATTGCGGTCAATCGGGTACATTCTGCGGAATTAATTGAAAATGTTTTAAATGAGGCACGCGAATTGGGTTTTCACTCCATCAATATCGATCTCATTTATGGTCTGCCGCATCAAACACCAGAAACGCTAGACAGTACAGTGCGCCGCATCATTGAGATGTCACCCGATCGTCTGTCCGTGTTTAATTACGCGCATTTGCCTGAGCGCTTTAAAGCCCAGCGCCAAATTAAAGACACAGATTTGCCAGACCCAGCGGCCAAACTTACGATGCTTGGCAACACCATCAATACCCTGACAGAAGCTGGTTATCAATACATTGGGATCGATCATTTCGCCAAGCCTGATGATGAGCTGTCAGTGGCTCAGCGCGAAGGCAAGTTACATCGTAACTTCCAAGGTTATACCATCATGGGCGACTGTGACTTACTCGGTTTTGGCGTGTCCTCTATCAGCCAGATTGCCAATGCCAATACTCGCTACATCCTGCAAAATGAGACAGATTTGCAGGCTTATCAGGCCAATATTGATGCCGCAAAAAACAACCCTATGGTCATGCCTGCGGTCAAATACATCAAAACCTCAATTAAAGATCGCTTGCGTGAATACGTCATTATGAATTTGCTGTGTCACGACTATATCGACTTCAAAGATGTGAATCAAAAGTTCGGTATCGATGCGATTACCTATTTTATTAATGAGATTCAGCAATTGGGTGAAATGCAGTCAGATCGCCTCATTGATATGGATGCCGCAGGTATTCGTGTCCTACCCAAAGGTCGCCTACTTGGTCGCAACGTCGCCATGGTATTTGATGAATATCTTGATAAAAAACACAAAAACCGTTTTTCGAAAGTGATTTAGAAAAATGACACTTTAAGCTACTATAGCCAATCCATTTTAAAATGGCACAGATCTACTGGGATAAATTTTCGAAGCATCTGTCACGCTTGCGAACAGCTAGCGAGAAGAATTTATACCAGTAGATTGTTACGATCTCACGTACTACTTTTACTTTGGATTGACTATGTCAGCCACAAAAAAGACCTCAAGTGAGGTCTTTTTTTAGCATTGCTTTGTTAGGTTTACACTTTTAACTTATCGCCAACCATACCTTTTACCGTACTCAAAATATCTGCCGGTAACACCACCATTTTTGCATTGTCAGATTCTGCCAACTCGCGGATCGCTTTAATATACTGCTCACCCAATAGATAAACAATTGGCATCTCTTCCTCACCCATCGCATTGGTAATGAGTCGAATCGACTCTTCAGACCCTTTGGCAAGCACTACTTGCGCTTCTGCATCACGGCGCGAGGCTTCTAGACGGCCGTCCGCTTCTAAGATAGCAGCTTGCTTTTGACCATCGGCACGAGTCACTATCGCACGGCGTTGGCGCTCTGCTGCTGCCTGCTCTTCCATCGCCGTTTGCATAGTATCAGAAGGGTTGATGTCCTGAATTTCTACGGTTTTTAGGGTAATACCCCAATCAGAGATGTCTTCTGAGATGGCATGTTTGAGCTTGGCCTTGATTTCATCTCGGCTAGACAAGGCATTATCTAGATCCATCTCACCGATGATTGAACGTAATGAGGTTTGTACCAAATTGCGAATACCATACTCATAATCTTCAATACCATAGACCGCTTTATCAGGACGGACAATATTAATATAGGCAACCGCATTGGCGATAATCACAACGTTGTCTCGAGTGATCACTTCTTGTGATGGGATATCTAACACGATGTCTTTGGTCGTGACTTTATACGCCACATCATCAACAAAAGGAATAATCAGGTTTAGCCCTGGTTCTAGTGTTTGGCTATATTTGCCCAAGCGCTGTACCACCCATTTATACCCTTGCGGTACGATTCGAACCCCTTTAAAAATAGTGAACACAACCAGCGCAACCAGTACGATCATGACAATACTAAAGCTTTCCATATCTCACCCCTATTATTGTACGTGCATGTTTTTATTGATGACAGCTTGCGATTTCATACTACTCACAACCAGCTCGTTACCCACAATATCCGTGACCACGACCCGCTCACCGACTGCTATCGTCTCTCCTGTGGTACGGCACATCCATTCCGCCGCGCCGACAATCGGTACGCTAAAACGTACGACACCTGCTCTATCAGGTAGAGGTTGTACGACAATCATACCTGTTTCGCCAACGATGACACTGCCACCCAATCCGGCTTTGGTGCGATCTACTGACAACGGCTTCACAAACTTGAACCAAACCACCAAAAAGACAGCAGACAGTACCAACCAAACCATGATTTGAACAGAAATAGAAATAGGAAGTAACCAAGTCAGCGCCGCCACAATAATAGCAGCGGCCCCAAACCAAAGGCTTGCAAACGTTGGCACAAACATCTCAACAATCAGCAATATAAAACCCAGTACCAGCCAATGCCACGGTTCAATCATCCATAGAGTTTCCATAACTGCCACCTTCCCTATCGTTGCCATTCCAGTTTTTAATGTAACACACTTTTGGACTTTATAATTTCTTAACAATCATTAATATACGCTACGCGCACTACGAAAAATTTATTCATAAAAAGGGAATTAACATAAAAAAAACGACCACTTGAAGTGATCGTTTTTTTGCTTTATGACTTATTAACTAAGAGTTTAGAATTTTAGTTGAGCGCCAACCGTCATTAGGTCTGCGTCACTACCTAGCATATCATACTCAGCTTCAACACTGAAATCAGGATTCACTGAATAACCAAGACCTACACCACCAGCAAGATTGGTATCTTTATCTGACTGTGATACGTTGACTGGACCAACGTTATAGTTAGATTCTACTTCAGTTCTAGCAACACCTAGCTTACCTTTGGCATATAGGCCTGTATTTGGGAAAGCATAACGATAAGTACCGTAGGCGCCGTATGTTTTAGCATCGATATCGCCGCCTCTGTAGTCAGCGTCGTCTGAACCAACATACTCAGCTTCAATACCGAAGTTAGGATCGAAGTTGTAACCACCATAAATACCATAAGCAGTCGGATCATCAGCGCCATCAACGTCTAGATCGAACTGACCTACTTTTGCACCAACGTATGGTTGACCAGTGTAGCCATTGCCATAAGAGACAGCTGCTTGAGCACCCATGCTTAGTAAAGAACCGGCTGCTACTGCAAGTAGTGTTTTTTGTAGAGTTTTCATTATTAGCTCCTTAGAAAAGTTTTGACAAACAAGTTATCTATTTATATTGGTCTTTTAACCGCATCGCCTTGTTTGCTAACGATGAGTACATAGTAACAAACTATTTCAAACAATCTGTCAGTGTTTGATGGTATGAGAGTTAAGATTTGAAAGTATTTATCAGTGTGTGGGTTACAAAGACTGAGATATGAAACTTTCTGTTACATCTCTTGATTTTGTGCAATACTTCCTACTCGCTATATCATCTATTGCTCTTAGCTCAGAAAATATCAAAGGACACTTCATTATGCTGGCTCCTATACATGACCGATTGAAAGCTGAACTTGCTCAGTTAAAAGAACAGCAGCAGTATCGTCAGTTACCCAACCTTGAACATAAAGGACGTCATGTCATTAGTAATAGTAAAACGCTCCTTAATATTGCCAGTAACGACTATTTGGGGCTGGGCGGTGACACCGCACTACAGCATGAGTTTTTTGAATACTTACAACAGCTGCCTGCTACTGATTTTCCCAAAATGAGCGCTACTTCGTCACGTCTTTTGACAGGGAATGATGCGCAGCTACAACTATTAGAAGAAGAGCTGGAGCAATGGTATGAAGTGGCAGCAGGTGAAAAAGACAGCGCCAGAAAAAAGGCAGCGTTGGTTATAAACAGTGGTTATCACGCCAATATTGGTATTTTGCCTGCCTTAACAGCACTGCCTGTCAAAACACTCATTCTGGCAGATAAGCTGGTGCACGCCAGTATCATCGATGGTATTCGCTTGAGCCAAAACAAAGCGTGTACCTATCGGCGCTATCGTCACAATGACTATGAGCATTTGGCAATGTTACTGGCACAAGCTGAAGATACCGTAGAGCGTATTATTATTATCACCGAAAGCATTTTTAGTATGGATGGTGACCGCGCAGATTTGCCAGCCTTAGTACGGTTAAAAGCCCAAGATGCTCGCATTGAGCTTTATGTAGATGAAGCGCACGCAGTCGGTTTGCTGGGCAAGCAAGGATGCGGGCTCGCAGAAGAAACGCAAACGCTTGCTGATATTGACTATGTGGTAGGTACATTTGGTAAAGCGTTCGCTTCGATTGGCGCTTATATCTTATGCGATGACACTGTGAAGTCATGGTTGGTCAATCACATGCGCCCGCTTATCTTTAGTACAGCGTTACCACCGATAAATCATGCATGGACCCGTTTTATTTTGGCAAAAATGCCAGAACTGCAAGCAAGCAGACAACATCTGGCTCAGATATCTGTCCAGCTTGGCCAAGCCATTAGCTCCTCACATCGAGCCTCATCAGCGCCGCAAGACGTGTCTTATCAATCCCCTATTGTGCCTTATATCTTGGGCGATAATGCCAAAACCATCACTAAAGCAGCGCAGTTACAGGCAGCTGGATTTTATGCCCTGCCCATCAGACCGCCTACCGTTCCTGCCAATACCGCGCGCATTCGCTTGGTGATGAATGCCAAAATAACCACGGCAGACTGTGCGCGTTTGATTGAACATTTATAATTGATATAAACCCTATCATTGATATGGCTCACATAACCATTTACACCATTTCGGATTGAATGAACATGATGGAAAACCCTACTCCTTGGTCTGATTTGAGCGCTCGCAAGCAGACCATCGCTCGTCATTTTGCCCAAGCCAATACCTATGATCAGCATGCTCATATTCAACAACATATTTGCCAAAACCTACTGGCTCGTATCGCGCATCGGTCTCAAGACAGTGTGCTTGAGGTAGGCGCAGGTACAGGACAAATGACTCAGTTATTAGCAACATCGTTACAAAGTAAACGCTGGATCATTAACGAGCTGTGCGCAAAGCAAACTGCCCATTTGCAATCCATATTGCCCACAGCTCAGCTGCGTATTGGTGATGCTGAAACCATGGATTTGGATGCAAACCATAGCTTAATTATTAGTGCCAATGCCATACAGTGGTTTGATGATCCTCTGCGTTTTATAGCACAATCTTCTATGCGGCTAAAAGCAGGCGGCCAGCTATTATTAAGTACCTTTACCGCCAATAATTTTTTGCAGATTAAATCCCTTACTGGTCAAGGATTGCATTATCCAAATATCACAGCGTGGCAAGCCGCATTGCATGACCATGGATTCGATCAGATTCAGCTATCGACGCAGCGCTTTGATATACCATTTACCAAGCCCTATGAGGTGCTCAAGCATATGAAAGTGACTGGTGTATCAACCAATCAAACGCAATTACTGAGCGCAGGAGAAGAATCAGAAGCAACGCCTTTTACATGGACGAAAGTACGTTTGCAGCAGTTTGAGCGTGAATACTGGCAGAAGTTTTCGGGGCAAGATGACCACGGGCAGCCTTGCGTCTATCTGACCTATGAGGCATTGATAATCAATGCCTATCAGCCATAAAAAAACGCACCTCGAAAGGTGCGTTTTTTATATTGATATTATTTGGCTTTAAGAAATATTATTTCTTATCGTCATTTACTTCAGTGAACTCAGCATCAACGACGTCATCATCAGCTTGGTTGCTTTCTGCTGCATTATCCGCACCTTGTTGGAACTGGCTTGGATCCATACCTTCTGCGCCCGCGCCGCTATCCGCATAAATCTTCTGGCTGATTGGCAAGAAAGCATTGTCTAATGCTTCAAGCTTGGCTTTGATGTCATCATGATCATCCTCTTTAGCGGCTGTTTCAAGTTCAGTGATCGCAGTATCGACGGTTGATTTTTCTTCGTCAGTTACTTTGTCGCCTGCTTCTTTCAACGCTTTTCGTACCGCATGGATACGACCATCTGTTTCGTTACGCACTTGCGCAAGATTCGCAAATTTTTCATCTTCAGCTGCGTTGGCCTCAGCGTCACGAACCATTTGTTCGACTTCTTCATCTGACAAACCAGAGTCTGCTTTGATCTGGATGCTTTGCGCTTTACCAGTACCTTTGTCTTTCGCTGAGATGTTCATGATGCCATCAGCGTTGATGTCAAAAGTAACTTCGATCTGCGGTAGACCACGTGGTGCTGGTGGAATGTCCGTCAAATCAAAACGACCAAGCTGTTTGTTTTGGTTAGCGATTTTACGCTCACCTTGATACACCTGAATCGTTACCGCTGGCTGGTTGTCTTCTGCTGTTGAGAATACCTGTGATTTCTTAGTCGGAATCATGGTGTTTTTCTCAATGATTGGTGTCATTACACCGCCCATTGTTTCGATACCAAGCGTCAATGGCGTCACATCAAGTAGCAATACGTCAGTTTTGTCACCAGACAGTACCGCGCCTTGAATTGCTGCACCAGCTGCTACTGCTTCATCAGGGTTCACGTCTTTACGTGGCTCTTGACCGAAGAACTCTTGTACGTTTTGTTGTACAAGCGGCATACGAGTTTGACCACCAACTAAGATGACGTCATCGATATCGCCGATTTTTAGACCAGCATCTTCAAGGGCAATTTTACAAGGGCCCATGGTGCGCTGTACCAATGCTTCAGTCAAACTTTCTAGTTTTGAGCGGCTGATTGTTACCACCAAGTGCTTAGGACCACTGCTGTCAGCAGTAATGTAAGGTAAGTTTACTTCCGTGCTTTGCGCGCTTGATAGCTCAATTTTTGCTTTTTCTGCGGCTTCTTTTAGACGCTGCATTGCCAAAGAATCGCCTTTTAGGTTGACGTCTTGGTCTTTTTTGAACTCATCAACTAAATAATCAATCAATGCTGAGTCAAAATCTTCACCACCAAGGAATGTATCACCATTGGTTGCAAGTACTTCAAACTGCTGCTCGCCATCTACGTCAGCGATTTCAATGATTGAGATATCAAAAGTACCACCGCCCAAGTCATAAACAGCAACGGTGCTATCGCCTTGCTTTTTATCCATACCGTAAGCAAGTGCTGCGGCAGTTGGCTCGTTGATGATACGTTTTACATCAAGACCGGCGATTTTACCCGCATCTTTAGTAGCTTGACGCTGTGAATCGTTAAAATAAGCAGGTACTGTTACGACCGCTTCAGTTACGGTTTCACCAAGATAATCTTCTGCTGTTTTTTTCATTTTTTTCAAGATTTCAGCAGAAACCTGTGGTGGTGCTAATTTTTTGCCGTTGATTTCTACCCATGCATCACCGTTATCTGCTTTGGCGATTTTGTAAGGCACCATGCCGATGTCTTTTTGCACGACTTTGTCATCAAAACGACGACCGATCAAACGCTTAATCGCAAACAATGTGTTGTTTGGGTTGGTGACCGCTTGACGCTTGGCTGATTGTCCAACCAAAGTTTCATCATTTTTATATGCGACGATCGATGGGGTGGTGCGAGTGCCTTCAGCGTTTTCGATGACTTTAACTTTGTCACCTTCCATCACTGCCACACATGAGTTAGTTGTACCTAAATCAATACCAATTACTTTACCCATAGTCAATTACTCCTAATTGTTTTAAATATAAATGGTGTTAAATGCTGACCGCTATCGGTCACTTGTTGCTTTATATCGGTTTGTCTGTTGCTTTTTTCAAGTCAACAATCTAGCAAAATTGGTCTTTCCTGTGATTTTTTGTGATAAACCCTAATATAAGTAGGGTTTATCACAAAATCTTATTGTCCGACACGTACCATGGCTGGGCGCAAGAGACGACCATTCAAGCTGTAGCCTTTTTGCAATACAGTCCCAACGGTGTCTGCTTCGGCATCGGCATCAATACCCACCGCTTCATGCAAGTCCGCGTTGAATTTTTCGCCTTGTGGATCAACGGCTTCTACACCGTTTTTGTTGAGGACGGCGACAAGCGCTTTATGCGTTAGTTGAACGCCTTCAGCCACTGGATCGTTGGCATCTGCATTTTCCATCGCACGCTCTAAGTTATCGACGATTTCTAATAATTCTTTCGCGAATTTTTGTAACGCAAATTTTTTGCTTTTATCGGCTTCTTGTTCCATACGCTTTTGCGCATTATAAGCCTCTGCATTGGCGCGAGCAGTGCCTTCTTTAGCCTGCTTCACTTCGCCTTCTAATTCAGCAATGCGAGCTTTGAATGTCTCTAGATCGATCTCACTGTGGACAGTCAGGTCTTCATCTGAGTTATTTCTTGGATCAAACTCTTTCATGGTCTCTTCTAAAATACTATCACTGTGCTCAATATTATCATGCGCCACATTTTGCTCTGGGGATTCGTGGTTGGTCTTTTGCTCGCTCATGATGACTCCTTAGAATGTTAATAATGACGATTGGTATTAGGCACAGTCAATTGGCTAATCGCTAGCTCTTCTGCGCCTTTATTGTATGCTTAACGGTTGTTACTCATTGTTTTTATGAATGCGCTTTACTAGCTGCTTGATAAAGGTCATGGCCATAAATTTCAAGCCTAAAACGAAGGAATTTTTCTCATTTGCAACAAATACCGTTTAAACAAGGCGCAAAATGGGTGCTAAACCTTATGTTGTCTCATTAAGAACTGTGAGTACAAACGACTAATCCACTTATAGAGGTAGCCGCTATTCCCAATCGTTTACTATTAAGTCCTAAGTTATTACCAAAAAACACGCAGTGTTGAAATGGCTTCCTCTATCATTATGATAAATAGTGTGATTTACACTAAAGTAACCGCTGTGATAAGACAGCAGGTACTGACCATCATTTATGAGAAGTATTATGTTCAAATCAAAAGAATCGTCAGTCAACAGTCTATTGAATAAGGCATTGACCACGCTAAAACTTGCGACGACCGCTCAAATGGAGAGCGATCTAGAAAACAGTCGCATTTGTGCAAAGCCTCTGACTATTAAAGAAAAAATATTGAGATACAAACCACTAACCAGTTGCCAGACTCATACATTGCATCATGCTATGAAAGGGTTGGGCTATCTGCCTGCACCCGTACTTGAAAGTTTAACGAGCTATCTGGGAGGGCCTACAGCAGAGCAATATCCGCATGCCAATGCTCATCTTCGTCTGATTCTCGCTGTCAATCGCAAGCTTAAAACCCCACTCGATCTCATGCCGATGCAGGAATTGCGTGAAAAATTTGCGACCGATGCTGTCGCTATGCAAGCGCCAAAAGTATGGAAACAAGCCAGCGATACCATGCTAAGCAATATCAAGCGCAACAACATTAAGCCCTTCACTAAAAAAGGGCAAACGCTGGTTCGCTGGGAAGATAAGATTATTGCGGATGCGGACAAAGGCGATATGACGATTCGTTGCTATCAAGCGAGCAAGCGCTCTAGTAGAATTGGTCTAAAAAAACGTCATATTACCAATCCTGATAAAACCGTCATGTTATTTTTGCATGGTGGCGGTTTTTGTATTGGTGATATCGACACCCATCATGAGTTTTGCCATACCGTTTGTGAGCGTACTGGATGGTCAATCGTCAGTGTGGATTATCGCTTAGCACCTGAGAACCCTACTCCAGCGGCGCTCAGAGATTGTATTACTGCCTATGCTTGGCTCGCTGAGAATTGCCATACGTTAAATGCTTTACCATCACGGATTGTCTTAGCGGGTGATAGTGCGGGTGGTGGGTTGGCTACCTTAATGGCACAGCAGCTGACCGCGCCATTACAAAACGCTTGGCTAGACTTAGGTATCGACGGGCAAAAGATGTTTGAGTTATTAGAGCGTTTGCCCAAGCCACTGGCACAAATGCCTATATACCCTGTCACCGATATTGAGACTGATTATCCAAGTTGGGAGTTGTATGGTGATGGCTTATTATTGGATCATGCCGATGTGGCAGTATTTGGTGAGGCTTGTTTTAAGAACAGTGCATTGCCTCGTATCCATGTTCTCAACTCTCCTATGCTTGGTGACAACAGCAAAGTATGCCCCACTTATGTCATCGTTGCCGAATTGGATGTGTTGCGCGACGAAGCCATTGCTTATGCCGAGCAAATAAACCGTTATGGTATCCTCGTTAAAACACATACTGTCCTTGGGGCACCGCATGGTTTTATTCATCTCATGAGTATTCATCATGGTTTGGGGCAAGAAACAAACGATATCATCGATGGCTTTGTACACTTCGTACACGATCTTTTGAGTACCAACGTTCAGTTAGCCGCGTAGTCATCAATCAATTTTTTGATTGTCTTTATTGCCAACCAAGCTGATGAGCCAAATCTCAGAACGTGAACCCAAGCGAAAAGGGATACCCCAGAAGCCGTAACCAGAGGACACCACGAAATGACCTTTGCCAATGGCTTCATACCCGTAACCCAAACGATTAATGGCACTGACGATAAAGTTGGCAGGAAAGATTTGTCCATTATGAGTATGGCCAGATACTTGCAAATCAATTGGCAACTGACTGTGCGCCTCAATATCGCTTGGTCGATGATCAAGCAATACAATCGGTTGTTCGGTATCTACGTGCGCCAGTAATGCAGTCGTCGCCACGCGTTGGTGTTTATGATTGTCAAAACGACCAACTAGCCAAATCGGGGTGCCTTCGTGCTCTATGCTCATGACGTCATCATTCAATAACTTGACTCCTGCATTTTTTAATGCCTCGCTGATTGGCTGCTCATGACCATACAAATCATGATTGCCTAGCGTGGCATAAACCCCAGATGGCACGCTATCACAGAGCATTTTTAAATTAACGGCCATCTTATGGTCAACAAACGCGTCTGTGTTGTCGTCCATGATGTCACCAGGCATTAGCAGTATATCGGCGTTATTCTGCATAAGAAGATGTTGTAGCCTATCTATCGCCCCACTACCAAACAGCTTTCCTAAGTGTAAATCACTGGCTACCGCAACCCTCAAGGTTTTGGGCAGCACTTTATCTATAGTGATTGTCACTTTACGTACAACAGGAACGTAAGCACTGTATAACGCATAAGCAAACAATCCTAAAAATATAGCTAAAGCCAACGCTCGTAAGTCTTCATCGATTACAGCAGATACATTTATCCCATCTCCCATAAATGAGGCTATGAGCCAATATCCACCGTATAATATGCTCGTCAGCAAAGCCGTCAGTAGCACAAAATGCATGACCAACATCCAGCCGCTTATCCAGCGATAGCTATTGGCAAAAACTCTTTTGACACTTAACAGTAACAAGCCATTCGTAATAACAAATATAACAATCCACACGATGGTTGGTAAGTTTCCTATCTCCCAAGGTTGTAGCCACCACTGCAAGCTTAAAGCCGTACCAAGGCTAAACAGCTGCAATAGTGCAAAAATGGTGATAAAAAAAACATAGCGCATGGACGATCCTTGAGGGTTACTTTTAAAGCCACTTTGCTAAAATGAACCTTGATAATGTTAGAAGCCAATTTTGGAGCAAACAGAAAAACCTCTACTAAGATACATAGAAATAGTAGAGGCTTACGAAGTCACTATCAGGTTTCACATGAAACAATTTATCATAATGTTAAAACAAAGTTTCACGTGAAACAAAAAATCATACTTTTTGTTCTTCCAATGCTTGACGAAGGGTTGGCTGCTTGAATTCATATCCTGCATCAAGTAACGCTTGTGGCAATACTTTTTGTCCATCAATAAGCAGTGTCGACATCTCCCCAAACATCAGTTTAAGTAAAGCTTCTGGCAAAGTGAAAAAGGTAGGACGATGTAAGTGAGAACCCAGCGTTTTGGTAAACGTATGATTGGTCACTGGATTGGGGGCCGTCAGGTTATAGATCGTCACTGGTGTGTTATTGTCAATTTCTAGCGCATTGTCATCATTCGATACACTTTGTTGGTTATTGGTCTGGTTGGCAAGATGTTGCTCCATAATAAATATCGCCGCCCCTACCCAATCTTCACGGCTTATCCAGCTCATGACTTGTTTACCATTCCCCAGTTGTCCGCCAACACCCATTTTAAAGGGGGCCAAAAGCTTACCAAGCATACCGCCGTCGGGATGTATAACCACACCTGTACGAATAATAGCGACTGGCACCCCATAGGTAGTCGCTCTCACTGCCAGTTTTTCCCACTCATCACACAGTTTGTGAGCAAAGTCTGTCTCAAACCCACTACTTTCAGTTAAAGGTTTGTCTCCTTGAGTACCATACCAGCCAATCGCTGAACCACTGATCAATAATTTGGGTTTGTGCCCAGTGCTGGCAATGTAAGCAAGTAAAGATTCAGTAGGTTTGATTCGACTGGCAAGCAGCGCTTCTTTACGGTCATCACTCCAGCGTTTATCTGCAATACCTGCGCCCGCCAAATTTAATATGACATCGAAAGTCTTGTCGGACGTTGCAAGCTTATCGTAAGTCATCAGATCAATATTATCAGGATGCGCTTGACTGCTGTCACGCGTCAGCCAAGTGATCTGTAAATCTTTATGCATGCCCTGATAACGTTGCGTGATCTCTTTACTAAACGCACTTCCTAAAAACCCTGAGCCACCGCTGATTAAAATATTCATCGTCATATCCTTACGTTGTGTTTTTCATTATTCTAAAAAAGATAACTCTTGGTAATTATCGTGTTCTTTTTCGCCCCTCTTGTCAAAATGGCTTTTACATGACTTTGGTAAGGCAATATTCTTACAAGACTAAAGACAAGGTTTGTATTCAAATAATTCACTAAATTCATTTACGCAAAATATTTATGGATTGGACACTCATTTTCATCCTTCCTATTGCGTCTCACCTTCTTTATGTTTTTCCATCGATTGTCTATAAAACTTATAACTACCGCTTTATTTGGCAATACATGCTGCTTAGTCAAATGCGGCGCGGCCCTATCTAAACGTTTTGCCAGTTCTGGTGGATGATTTGAGGGTACGGCAGGAAATAGATGATGCTCTACGTGGTACAGCAGATTGAAAGTCAGTAAATTGACCACTGGGTTACGCTCTGTACGGGCAATCGTCTCATCACAATCATGATGCACGCCCCACACAGCGATGATACCGACACTAGCGTTTGCCAACATCATGATGAATAGGTGATACATCAATACTTGTGCTGACAGGGTGATAGCAGAGACATTGAAAAGCGTTAAGCCCATCAAAGTTAAGGTAACCATAATGACCAAAGCAATCAGACCAAACTCCAACCAAATGATACGCTGATTACGCTGGCTGCTTAGACGTAACCCTTGGCGATAAATATCCAGTCGATAGGTCACTCCATCTAACATAGCTTGCCACCATGAAAGCTTTGCCAGACTGCCTTCCATATCACTATCGCCTAGCGGGTCGCGATGATGTTCCATATGAGTGGCGCGAATGCTATGCAAACTCGTCAAGAGCAATACGCTTAATAGCAATAATAGCACGGTGGTCACACGCTTACCTGTGCCTAAGCCATGATGGTAGCCGTCATGAGCTTGACGGAAGGCGGCCGCAAAAAACAAATAAGAAGCACCGCACGCCAGTACATACCATGATTGACTGGCAAACCACCATGACAGCAATAAAAACGGATAAGGTAAAATAGTATTGTAGACAATTTGGCACCGAGTGAGCTGGCGCAAGTCTTGCCATTCTACTGAGCCAAGCGACTGCTTGATCACTGATTGTCTAGCCTCATGTTTATATACATTATTCGCTTTCATTGTCCCCACCCATTGTTTGTGGTTAATAAAAGAGCTAACAGATATTTTCATTAATTTCTGTCAAAACAGAAATATACATCTAAATTTTTTATTTTTAACAGTGCAATATGATTACTAGCGCAAAACCTTCTTGATACTGGCACCCAGTTTTAGTATTTTTTTGAGCGCGCTGGTCGGCAATTTAAGCATCTCAGAAGACCAAGTGGTCACCGTTTCCACGAATTCCTGCGTTTCACGGATACGGGTTTTTACTTCGCTATTCTCATGTTCAAACTCGGGACTGTCCATCAACTCTTGTAAGAATTGTACGGTGGGATCAAGTTCGCGCTTTTGGCGCTCAATTACGATAATACGTGCCAGCTCCCAAACATCGGTATTGGTACTAAAATGATCACGGCGATCGCCTAATATTGAAACTTTCTGTACCAAGCCCCAATGCTGCAACTCTTTAATGCTATTTGAGACATTGGAGCGTGCAACCCCAAGCGTTTCGGTAATCTCTTCTGCATTTAACGGCTTGCCAATGATATATAACAAGGCGTGAATCTGCGACATGGTACGGTTGACGCCCCATTGCGAGCCCATCTCACCCCAGTGCAAAATAAATTTTTCAGTAACGGGGTTTAGTTTCATGATGGATACTCATTTCATTATGGATACAGTATTGATCGACTGCTTAAGCTGTTCATAGAACCATCTTGCGCCATTCTTTTATTTCTGTCAATACTGAAATAAATAAAAAGATTTTTAAGTACTCATAGTATTTTTAGCGCAAAATTAATCCAGTCATTGCATCCCGTATTTGGCTTGGGAGCGTATAGCCCAAGGTATCGGCTTGCAAATAGCTGATTTGTTCGCCAAAATAATGATACGCTTCAGAAAACGTAGTGGCGGGCGGTTGTCCAGATGGATTACAACTGGTAGAAACCACTAATCCAAATGGATTGTGCGGACTGACTATCTGCTGACAAAGCCCTCGGATAATCGGATGTGCAATGACTCTAACTGCCACTGTCGGATGCTGACCTGTTATCCATGCAGGAATACGGTTAGCCAATGCCTCTGGAATTGGGAGTAACCAAGTATGCGCCTGCTGATATTGTAAGTCGGTATGCTCGCTGTCCGTTTGCCAGCTCTCTAAAATTGGAGCGCGCTGCATCTCATTTAATGACGCTAATAAAGGCGCTAAACGCTCTACGCTGTCAGTGATGACAATCATACCTTTGGCTTGAGGTCGATTTTTTATTGCCAAAATTTGCTGAACTGCTGCTTCATTATAAGGATCACAACCTATCCCCCACACGCTCTCAGTGGGGTATGCAAGCAGTTGTCCAGCCTTTAGACAGTCAGCCGCTTGAATAACAGAAGAGGTCGTTATGGAAGTAATTTGGTTCATGGTGCCAGTCATTTATGATGTTAAAGAAGTCAATATGAATCATAGCATAGCAGTCACACTGACTCAGTGCGTCACGGTAAAAAATAGTTAACGAACAGCTATGAAGTATTGGTTCATTACAAAGAAATGTATCATATTAAATACGAGAATAACGCCCACCTTGTACATTGATTGCGCCCAATAGCTCAAGCTCCATCAACTGTCCTATCAGACTTGGTGCGGTTAACTTAGTAGCAGCGATGAGGGCATCTAAGTCTTGTCCATGCCAATCAAGCTGCTCATAAACCACGCTCAAATGCTCAGGAATAACGATAGCAGTGCGCTGAGGCTTTATACTCACTGGCGACAATTGGCTAGCATTTTTACCCGTAGAATAAGAAGAACGGCGACTCAGATGGTTTTCTTGACTATCTGCTAGATTGTCGTTAATGACTGCTGCAGGCTCGTTAGAATCAGTGGTTGAAGTATCTGAACAAGTATCTAAATAAGGACTGTGAGCCAATTGACTGTTCACATCCTCAATCACTTGTTGCGGATGATAAATTAACGTCGCGCCTTCCCGTATCAAATGATGACAGCCCTCAGCATTGTTATTATCAATATGACTGGGAACAGCAAAGACTTGCTTACCTTGTTCAGACGTCAGGCGTGCCGTAATTAGGGAGCCACTTTGAACAGCAGCTTCTGTCACAATGGTCGCTAAACTGAGACCAGCAACCAAGCGATTACGACGAGGAAAGGTATGCTTATGCGGCTGAGTATGCGGTAGCAGCTCACTGATGATACAGCCGCCTTTCTCAATAATTTGAGTAAAAAGTTGGTCTTGATGATTGGGGTAATTCACATCAATACCCGTTCCCATCACCCCAATCGTACGACCTTGATAGTCGGAATCAGCCTGTGCCAATGCTCCTGAATGCGCACGTTTATCCACGCCCAGTGCAAGGCCGCTGGTGATAACATAACCAGCTTGCGCAAGATACTGCGCCATATCAAACGTGGTTTTTTGGGCATGAGCAGTGGGTTTTCGACTGCCGACAATGGCAACCTGCGCTTGCTGTAAGCGCATTCTATTACCACGATAAAACAACAAAGGCGGTGGATCGTAGATTTGTAAAAGCTGGGCAGGATAATCAGGTTGGTCAGCAAACAGAAGGCCATAACGCCCTTCTGTGAGTGCTTGCTGAATATTATCAATACTTGTGCGAGTTTGTTCAGGTTGCTCATGGCGTTTAAGATGAGTGTGATGCAGACCCAACTGCCGCCACGCCTCTACTTTGGCCTGCCAAGCAAGCCTGGCATGACCAAAAGAGGTAATAAGCTTATGATAGGCGGAGAGAGAGGCGTTTACCTCAAACCATAGCGCCAATACGGCGCGCTGATCGTCGGTTAATAAAGAGGAGACTGCCGTCATAGTCAGTTATCTCGTACAGGCGGACTTAGCTGGTTTATTTATCAAACCAGCGATAGATCGTTATAAGTAAGGCGGCGGTAATAGCTGATCGCCCACGTTGAGTGGTAGCTCAGAATCTAATACATACGCATAGCTAATATGGTCAAAGGTATTAAAAATCATTACCGTACCACTTGGCTCATTTGGCAAACGAACAGGCATGTCATTGTCTTTAGTATCACGCACCAATGGGCCTTTTTGATAGACTGTCAGCACATCACCAGGTTTAGCGCCTTGCGCACTACCTAGATTGATGGCGACCACACTACCCTTCGCCGCTGAGCTGATAGAATCCATGACTCGCACAATGAGTCCACCACGGCTTACAGACGCGGGCTCAGGATAAAACACTGGCGGAATAGAGTTATTCAGCTCAACAAATACTCGGTCCCCTTCACGTACTTCTTTGCCATAACTGTCTGTGAGCTGTAGGCTTGTGACACCATTGGTTTCTGTCGCGGTAACCAATCCTGTCGCCACTTGTGTAACCTCTAAGCCAATCACTTCTTGCGTTTTGGGCTCCACATATAGCTCACCTTCGCGGTAAATACCATAGCGCTGACCCACGATAAGGGGCACACCTTTGGCATACACTTTATCACCACTTGCCGTGATTAAATTACGGTTTTTAGAAGCCAATATATAAGGCGTGGTATTGAAATCTTGGGGATTGACGATGATCGCTTTATCTAACCAATGTTGAATAGCAGATAGCGGGATAGGAGGAATACTGTTGGCAGTAGAAGTGACGGTGACTGTGCTGGCAACTGTATTGCCTAATAATTGTTTTTCGACCCCAGCGCACCCTTCGCCAGTGTCCACACCGATGAGGGTTTTGCCTTGAATCACACACAAGATGAGAATGTCATCAGGATAAATAAGATTTGGGTTTTTGATTTGTTTATTAGTGGCCCAAATTTCTTTCCATCGCCACGGACTGTCTAGATAGCGTCCTGAGATGTCCCACAAGGTGTCGCCTTTTTTGACGATATAGCGATTGGGCGCATCTGCTTTAATGGTTGGTGGTGGGTTATTTGCGTAAGCCGTGGTCATTAGCATGGCACTGCTAAAGGTTGTCAATAACAGTGCTTTTGCTATCTTTTTTAAGCTCATCTTCATTATTATATCCACAATATATACCACTGTTTGGCTGGTATGATTCTTAAAAGAGCATCTGGCATAATAATGACCCGCCAACGCTGTTTCTAATATTACAATCATATCTACCATAACACAATCATAAACAATTTATTACAATGGCGTAACCTTAAAACCGTTATTCGTGTGGTGTTTTTTAGAAGATGTCGCTATAAATTCCCAGTATATTAAGCTGAGGTTGGTATGACATGCTGACGTATTTGCTCAGCGACCAGTTCAGCATTATTGTCCAGTACCACAACGTGCTGTGGCAAACTCTCTAGACCTTCTGTATGAGCAGGGCGCGCGATATCTGTCTGACCAATGGCTTCAACAATCGTATCCGCGAACTTCACAGGTAATGCCGTCTCTGCACAAATAATCACTTCGCCGTCTAACTGCAACTCTTTGGCGACTTTGATACCATCAGCGGTATGTGGATCAACCAGTTCACCATACTGCTCATAAAGCGCCTTGATTGTTTGTAAGCGGTCACTGTGAGTCGATTTACCAGCGGCAAATCCATAGCGCGTATTCACTGCTTCCATCACATCTGACAAGTCAAAACCCTTGCCTGATTTTACACCGTCGAATAACTCATGAACACGCGCACTGTCCTTTTCAAGCAACAGATAGACAAAACGCTCAAAGTTAGAGGCTTTGGAGATATCCATGGATGGGCTTGAGGTGACGTAGGTTTTTTCAGTCGGACGTGGTTGATACGCACCTTTATTAAAGAAATCATTTAAGACATCGTTTTCATTGGTGGCCACGATCAAACGCTCGATTGGCAAGCCCATTTCACGAGCGATGTGACCGGCACAAATATTACCAAAGTTACCAGATGGCACGCTGAAACTGACTTTTTCATCGTTACTGGTGGTGACTGCAAAATACGCTTTGAAATAATAAACGATTTGCGCCAATATGCGTCCCCAGTTAATGGAGTTCACGGTTCCCAAACTGTAAGCGGCTTTGAACTCGGCGTCTTGTTGCAGCGCCTTGACGATATCTTGGCAATCATCAAACATACCATCGATAGCAATGTTATGAATATTGCTATCGGTCAAGCTATACATCTGCGCGCGTTGAAATTCGCTCATTTTGCCATGAGGCGATAGCATAAAGACTTCGATATTGTCTTTACCACGTAAGGCATATTCCGCCGCACTACCCGTATCGCCACTGGTCGCACCAATAATGGTAATACGCGCGTCTTTTCTTTTGAGTACATATTCAAAGGCATTGCCCAAAAACTGCATAGCCACATCTTTGAATGCCAGCGTTGGGCCATTTGATAAACCCAAGATATATAAATTGTCTTCAAGCTTACGGACAGGAACAATGTCGTCAGAGCCAAACACATCAGCCGTATAAGTACGCTCAATGATGTCTTGCAAATCGTTAACAGGAATATCAGTCGCAAAACGCTTCATGATTGCCAAGGCAAGCTTTGGATAACTGAGCGTGCGCCATTCATCAAGTACAGCGCTATCAATCGTTGGATAATGTTCAGGCAGCATCAAACCACCGTCTGGAGCCAAGCCCATCAAAAGCACATCACTAAAATCCATCGGCGCTGTCTGACCACGGGTACTGATATATTTCATTAGATTGTCCTGTCTACAATAATGTTATTCAATAGTTAAAATGGCTCATTCAGAAGTTTTTTGCAACAACGCATAATAAAAGCCATCGCCGCTTTCGCTATCAATCGGCAAGCATTGGCGGCCAATCGCTTGTTCGATACCCCAATTACAATCGTCGCTAAATTCAACAGCTGCTACATTAGTATAGTAAGTCATAAAATCCTGCATTTGCTCGACGTTTTCTTGCTTTAAGATAGAGCACGTGACATACAACAGATAACCACCAACTTTAAGCTGTGGCCATAGATTATGCAAGATATCGGCTTGTAGCAATGCCGTTTGCTCGATGTCTTCCTCAGTACGCAAGATACTGATATCAGGATGACGACGGATCACACCTGTTGCCGTACAAGGTGAATCTAGCAATATGGCGTCAAATACGAGTTTGCTCTTTTTCTTACCAGCCCCTTGCCATGTGGTTGCATCCGCACAGACAATGTTAAGCTCAATATTTTTTTCAGCTTGCTGCAAGTCATGCTGACTTAAATTCAAGCGTTGTAAATTAGTATGAATGCGCTCGATACGTGGCGCTTCATTATCAATCGCAGTTAGCTTCACTTTCGAAACCATAGAAACTGATTCATCGTTTTGTTTCACGTGAAACAATGAAGAATCATTTGAGCTAATTAATTCTAACCAGTGAGCGAGCTTGCCACCAGGCGCAGCACAAGCATCTAAGATATGTAACTCATCGCTCTTTTCATCACTGTCAGTATCAGAGTTTTCGGCGCGAAGCTTATCCATCAATGCTGTATTAATAATCGGTGCAGCAAGCTGCGCATGTAGGTCTTGCACACTAGCAACACCTTCTGCAAAATGAGGCAGTGCATTTACGGCAGTGCTCTGATGCAGTCTTAGGCCTGTGGTTGATAGCGTCGTCGCTGATGCGTTCGATAAACGGATACCGCTCGTCAGCTCAACCAAGTCGGCGTCAATCTCCGCCCCATCCAATGTGTGCTGATAATCTTCTACTGAGCCAATAGCAGTATTCACTCGTAAAAACATCGGTGCTGCTTGGCGTAAGCCTTGAGTCAGCTCATCATACTGCTCACTCCAGTCTTGCTTAAGCTGATAAGCGAGCCAATTGGGTAGGCTATGTTTTTTATCGCATTTTTTACGAAATTTGCTGGGGTTTTTAGCGACTTTACGCAAAATAGCATTGACCAGACCACTTGCATGAGCAAATTCAATCTCTTTGACCGCTTCAACGGTTTCGTGAATGGCAGCATGATCAGCGACTTCTAAATACAGCAATTGCACCAAACCCACTTGGATCGTCGTGCGAACTTCAACCTCATCAATCGGGTTGTCTGCTAAGGTATCCAGCAAACGTGCAAGCGCGTGCCACTGACGTAACGTCGTCAATAATAATGCATGAGCAAAGCCTTTGTCACCGTCGTGCAGGCTGTTTAATAATGGGTCGAGCACACTTGAGAGCGACTGACCATTTTGGATAGCAAGCAAGGTGCGAATCACACGCACGCGCACGCTGCCATTCATAATAAGGTTACTTGATGGCTTAAGCTTGTTGTTTCTGGGCGCATTATTCTTAGACGTGCTGCTGGTGTTTCTCATTAAATTGGATTTCCTTGACGTAGGATGGATAACGTCTTGTGCAAGTAAGGTTAAATGTGGGTGTGCTATTTTGATTCTGCTGTGAACTGGTCGCCATCGTTGAGCTGATTGCCATGACAGACTTGTTCAGCTGTCATCGGCTTCCCACCTGCAAACTGTAAATTTGTGATTGCTAAGGTACTGGCAAGGGGCTTACTGCTATCTTGCATATTGCCATTCTGATGACTGTCATTGACTGTATTATCAAGCGTTTTCTGATCAAGGCTTTGTGTGCCACAAGCAACTAAAACGGCTTTGCGACCCACACTAATGACAGTGCCAGCTGGCTCATCGGTTGGCTGCGACGCATTTACTGGCAAGCTTGCTAGTATTTTGACACGTTGTCCTGCCAGAAAAGTATAAGCACCAGGCCATGGCGTCAATCCGCGAATTTGTCGTTCAATCACAGTAGCCGACTGCGTCCAATCAATCTCACCTTCGGTTTTGATAAGCTTTTCGGCATAATTGGCTTGCGTGTCATCTTGAACCGTTGCCTGTGCCTGATAATGGGACAAATCTTTTAATACCGTGGTAATGGCGGTCGCCCCAAGCGCTGCCAACTTATCGTGTAGACTCGACGCGGTGTCTTCTGCCGCAATAGGACAACTGACCTTATAAAGCATGTCGCCTGTATCTAGCCCCTTATCCATTTGCATAATGGTGATGCCAGTCTCGTCATCTCCTGCCAGTAGCGCACGGTGGATAGGCGCTGCCCCGCGCCAGCGTGGCAACAGTGAGCCGTGAATGTTTAGGCAACCATGAGTAGGCGTGGTCAATACGCCAATCGGCAAAATAAGACCGTAAGCTGCCACAATCATGACGTCAGGCTGATAAGTACGCAAAATCTGACGCGCCGTCATGCCCTCCACGCTAGATTTTTTGAAAGTAGCTGGCTGCTCGACCGCTATATCATGGTTTAATGCAACTTGCTTGACTGCCGATGCGGACAGTTTTTGACCACGTCCTGCTTTACGATCAGGCTGGGTGTAGACGGCAACGATGTCTATATTTAGTGCTTCTTGCTGACTGATAAGCGACTCAAGACTGAGCGCAGCGAATTCAGGCGTGCCAGCGAATACCACTCTCAATCGCTGATTGGATTGAATAGGGTTGGTAGTAAGAGAAGCAGACGAATCAGAGACTGAATCAGTTGTAGTCGAAGCACTTGTAATCATAATCAGGCAGTATATGTGGGTGGTTCCCCATTATAGGGGAGTTTGCAATGTTGTGCCATGATTGTAATAGCAGCAATCGAGCGTGACTAATGATACCGTTTGTCTTTATAATAAAAAATCTGAATGGATTCGGCAGATCCTCTATCACGCTGAGCTTGTTACTTATTCATAGTCCCTTCTTGTGTCGACATAGGACCACGCTTTCATGCAACAGTTTCAGTCCTTACAACGCTTAATTATATTTTATGGGCTGACGGTGCTAGTGATGCTGGCACTGTATTACTTCACACTTTTTTATGATGTAAAGCAGCACAATGAAGAACAAAGTGTCGATATTTTTCATACTTTGCAACACGAAATCACAAGTCATACCATTCCAGTAAATACTGAGATTAAAACGCTTTTAGAGCAGCCAGCGTTTGAGGATATCAGTTATCAGCTGATTTTTATGATGCCATCTGGGCAGACGTATATTCATCGGCACGTCCGTTCTAATGAACCTGCATTTGCCACTGTTACCTTTCCCATTATCCTCTCTCCCTTTGACGATAACAGTCATAGCGCCTATACACTGAGCAATCGCGCTCTAACAGGCACTATCAAACTCAAAAGCGGTCACCAAATCTATATCATATTGCGCCATAAGCCGATTGCTATTGATTGGATATCTTACCGTTATTGGCTACCATTGATGACAGCGATTATGTTTTTCCTTATCGCCATCATCTATATGCTCAGTCGTCGCAATAATTGGGAGCAACTCCTGAGCTATACCGACAGTTTAAGTAGCCATGCAAAAGAAGCCTATAGCCCGCCGCCGTTTTTGCACAAAAACTCTACGCCTGAGTTTTTGTATCTAGGTCATGCATTAAGCCGCGTCAGTTATCAGCTACACAATGACTATCGCCGTATCAAAACCCTCAATCATCGTCTTGATCGTTTGGTTGAACAAGCGCCTTTACCGATGCTCATGATCATGCGTCATGGTCAAATCAGTTTTTTTAACCAACGTTTTGAGCAAATTTTTATGGAGTCCTCTCAAGAGGATAAGCGTTATGAGTTGACAGATTTTGTGGCGGGCAAGGACGCCTCCACTCAGCAATTATTACAGACGTTAGCAAGCTTGCGATTGACTCGTACCTTGATTGTTTATGGCTTACAGAATAAACAAACTTATCAGCTTCACGTCACGCCTTGGTTTGGTGAACATGAGCAGATTCATGGTTTTACGGTACTTC
Organism: Psychrobacter sp. JB193; assembly: GCF_002285555.1. Taxonomy (NCBI): domain Bacteria; kingdom Pseudomonadati; phylum Pseudomonadota; class Gammaproteobacteria; order Moraxellales; family Moraxellaceae; genus Psychrobacter; species Psychrobacter sp. JB193. The sequence goes on along the minus strand of NZ_NRGY01000001.1, from coordinate 1,716,863 downwards.
TGAGTAATATCCATGAATTTGCCAACCAAACCGAACAATTACAGCTACAAAACCAGCAGTTGCAACAAAAGCTTGATGAGTTAAACAAGTTGCGCTCTTTGACAGGATATCAGCTACGTATACCACTAGAAGCGATGATTGATCTGCTTGAGCCAATTGACCCCTCTACCCTGACCCCAGAAAGGCATGAAATCTTAAAATCACTGATCACCGCCAGTCAAAGCATGTTGAACATGCTCAATAACACCTTCGGTATAGAAGAGGTGGAAGTAAGAAAAACGCGGCTTACTATCGAGCCGATAGATATCTACAAACTTGGGCAAGAGATCAATAATCTAGTCATCAGCAATGCACGGCAGCAAGGCATAGAATTGATTTATTTCTTTATGCCCGACTGTCCACGTTGTATTGACACTGATGACATTCGGTTACGCCAGATACTGTTGAACTTATTGAAAAATGCCATAAAATTTACCACCTCAGGTCATGTCTCCCTCATTATCGATCGCGTGACCAAAGCACAGATTATGGAAATTGGCAAAGATCATTTATTGCCTTCCAATGAGAATAAACTGGCAGAACCATCATCTCACTGGGTTCGTTTTAGTATCGAAGATACAGGTATCGGCATATCGGCAGACAAACAGAAAAAGTTGATGACAAGCCTTTTCCAGAATGACCAACAAGCCCATGAGCACATAGAGCAAAATATGGTTAAGACAGGCATTGGTTTAAACAATGCCAATAGCTTTGCTCAGTTACTGGGTGGTTTTATTGAATTAAAAAGTACAGTAGGTAAAGGCAGCATCTTTAACCTATATCTGCCGTGTCGTAGGCCAAGCTATCAACCTATTTATCACCATAATCCGCAGCTGACGAACATTCACCTCATTGCCATCGTCAATCAACCACTGGTCGCTACAAAAATACAGCGCTTATGCACATATTTGTCCGTGGCGACTACTATTTATACCTCTATAGATTTGGTTGATATCCAGTCACTCACAGAAAAATTAGCGCAGATGCGCCCGACACTGGTACCGATATTGCTATTGGACTATGAATACTATGAGACGATTACCACGCCTATCGTGATACATACCACAAGCGGTCATAATACAGAGCATCAAAAGCCAGAAACTGTCCATATAGAGCATGACATAGTAGAGCCTATAGAAACGGTAGACAAAGCATCAATTAATCGTAACAGACAAGAAGCTTTGAACACCTTACTGACCTACCCATCACTACCAAAAATATTGTTTAGCATAAAGCCTGAGCGCCGTATTCCCTCTGTGCTGTTAGGAAAATACGATGGATTCTTAAACAAACCACTAGATATGACTTTATTACTGTCTGAGATGCTGCGTTTAACCGCAACAGCAAGGCAAAAACTGGTTCAACCCCTAGTGCATGAAGAAAACAGCAGTCCGCTAACACCCGTGGCAAACGAATCGATCAGCGTCTTCCCCAATGAAACACCTCTTCCGCTGATTTTGGTAGTAGAAGACAGTCCAACCAACCAAAAAATAACCTGCAAAATGCTAAGTAAGCTGGGTTATCGTAGTATCGTTGCAGAAGATGGTCAGCAAGCGCTCGACTGTCTAAAGAGTCAACGCCATGAGATTTTACTGATTTTGATGGACTGTCGAATGCCAGTCATGGATGGATTACAAGCAACTCAAGCGATCCGTGCGCAAGGCGATGATATTCCTATCGTTGCGCTAACAGCAAACAACACCCAGGAGGATCGCGAGGCTTGTATACAGGCAGGTATGGACGAGTTTTTAACCAAGCCCATTAATAAGAAAGCGCTAGTGACGGTTTTACAAGCTTTTATAACAGCGTCATAATCACTCTGAATACCCTTTCAACTAGCGACTCACAAAAAGTCATTCACCCTCAATGGAGATTTATTGACGCTATACCATAAAGCTTATTTCATAAAGCCGTTATCTGCTAAGAAGGCTTCTGTAATTTGGCTTTGTGGGCTTGGTGCATTCATACCACCAGTTTGTGACTTGCTCAACAAACGCTCTAAGTAACGTGCGACGATATCCACCTCAATATTAACCTTATTACCAACCAGCCAGTGCTTGGCGATATTGGTGACTTGGGCCGTGTGCGGGATGATATTTAAAGAAACGATATTGTCGCGTACAAGATTAGTCGTTAAGCTGATACCATCAACGGTGATAGACCCTTTGGTCGCGGTGTAATGCGCCAACTCTTTCGGTATCTCAATTTCGATATAGATAGAACGTGCATCTTGTTGTAGCTTACTAACGATGCCGACGCCGTCTACATGACCTGCAACGATATGACCACCGAAGCGAGTGGTTGGTAGCATCGCTTTTTCTAAATTGACAGTATGACCTGCTTTTAACGTTTCTAACGCAGTACGCGCAATAGTTTCACGTGAAACGTCAACAGAGTAATGATTACTACCAAAATCGACGACAGTGAGACAAATACCATTTGAGGCGATAGAATCTCCCAGTTTCACATCGCTAAAATCTAATTCGTCTGACTCTATTGTCAAACGTATGTCGCCACCCGTGGGTTGCATAGATTTTACTTTTCCAACACTCTCTATAATTCCGGTAAACATACAAACCTCATCTTGTGGTGATATCGTCGCGATAGACACTATATATTGATTATATTGTGACTTTTTCCCATCGCTGATAATAAATAGTGTACTTCTATCTTTAGGGAAACATAGCGTTTTTCAAGCGTATTAGGGGATAAGTTGTGGATAAGTAAAAAAACCAGCCTTTAAACCACTATAAACCTATCTTATCTAAAAGTTATCCACAAATTGGTCATATTTCTAAATAGTTAGAAGGCACAATAGAATTAAAACTAAAATATTGATTTTATTATTATTTTTATAATTATTCTATGGAAAATACTTTATACAAGTTTCATGTGAAACAAAGTTATACACAGTTCCATGTGAAACCTATTGTCTCTATTATGACTTATCCACATTTAGCTCACAATGTATATGGATTGTGGATAAGTATCATAAAAGCGATAAGTTTAGATCCATATCTCAACCTATAAGGGCAATAAGGTCAACTTAAGATCGTGCCCTATCTTTTCATGACTCTCTATCTCAAACCGTAATTGCTGCGCCAAGCTCAATGGATTGAACTCGACCATGGCTCTTGCTGTATTGCCCAAGACACAAGGTGCTTGATAAACGACTAACTCATCAACCAATTGCTGACTTAAAAAACTGCCCGCAATACCAGCACCCGCTTCTACCAAGACATCATAACAGTGATGCTCACTCACCAAGTTTTTTAGTAAAGCAGTCAGATCATCTGCGCGCCAATAAAGCGTCTCCGCACGACGGCATAGCTGATACTCAGAATGTGGATCATGGCTTAAACGTTGGCGTCTATCCAGCACAACGACTCTCGGCGTTGGTACTTGTTCTGATGAAACGCCCAACTGCGTAGAGCGTACATTGAGCTGAGGATCATCAGCAATGATGGTTTCACTGCCAGTGATGATAGCGCCGCTGCGTGCACGTAATGTTTGCACATCTTCGCGAGCAGCTGCTGAGGTAATCCATTTTGATTCACCTGAAGCCATTGCCGTACGACCATCCAGACTGGTCGCCATTTTTAGGCGCACATAAGGCATCTGAGTGCGCATAGCTTTTAAAAACCCACGATTGAGCGCTTCTGCTGGTGCTGTCAGGACGCCCACCTTGACCTCGATTCCTGCCTGCTGCAATATAGCTACACCGCGACCTGCGACCTGTGGGTTAGGATCAAGACCTGCAATCACGACACGTTTTATGCCTGCTTTAATAAGGGCAATTGCGCAAGGTGGGGTGCGTCCTGTATGACTACAAGGTTCCAATGTTACGTATGCAGTTGCTCCGATGGTTTGGGCACCCGCATCTTTGATTGCAAATACTTCTGCATGCGGCTCACCCGCTTTGGGATGAAACCCTTGGCCCACGATTTTTTCTGCCTGAACGATGACACAGCCAACGGCTGGATTGGGTCTGGTGGTATACAAACCGTGTTTGGCTTGCTCAATGGCAAGCATCATAAAGTAACGGTCTTGAGCATCTAGCGCGTGGTTTTGAGTTGGCATAAAGGTGGCTTAAAAGATTGAGTAAGTATTATTGAGAAAATAGTGCTTTAACAAAATCATGGGCTCAAGCGTGTCTACAACAGAAAGATATTTTTCATCAAAAAATAGCCCAATCACAAGACGATATAGTCAATCCAATATAAAATAAATACACTGCTACCAACATCATATGTTCTTGCTTGTTATGCCTTCGCAGACAGAGGCGACGAACATATATTGTTGGCGAGCCATTATCATTGTTGGACCTTTTTTATTTAGAATTAACTACACTCACCCATTTTTTAGTCTTTTTCATTTGGGCGAATATTGGCAATCTCTTGATGGAAAGCGTCAATATCTTGAAAATCACGATACACGCTGGCAAAGCGTACATAGGCTACATCATCCAATGCTTTGAGCTCACTCATGATGATCTCGCCCAAGACTTTACTGCTAATCTCACGCTCACCCATCTGCCTGACACGCTTTTCAACACGGCTAATCATTGCCTCTTGCTCATCAATGGTAATTGGACGTTTTTGTAAAGGCAATAAAATAGAGCGTCGCAATTTTTCATTGTCGTAAGGCTCAATTTTGCTACTTGACTTGATGATTCTTGGCATCACTACCTCTACCATCTCAAAAGTGGTAAAGCGCTCTTGGCAACTGTTGCAAGAGCGGCGGCGGCGAACTTGCGCACCTTCCGCAGCAAGGCGCGAGTCGATAACCTTCGTGTCTGACGCATTACAATACGGACAGTGCATTCCATCTTCCTTATTCTATTAAAAGCAAGTGCCGCCACTTATTGGGCAATCATTACTTATCAGCTTACCCAAGCGGCATGTTCGTGGATTATTTACCAATACAAAAGCTACCAAATATCTTACCCAGTAAATCATCCGCGCTAAATTCACCCGTGATCTCACCCAGACTTTGCTGTGCTTGACGTAAGCTTTCAGCAACCAGTTCTCCTGCCATAAACACTGTGAGCTGCTCGTGTGCTTCTGTCAGGTAATCTGCCGTCCTGCGTAATGCATCTATATGGCGCGTGCGAGCAATCAAGCTGTTCTCTGGCGGATGAAACCCTACCTTGGTACATAGCGCCTCAATTAATGTATCAATACCAAAACCTGTTTCACATGAAACATTGACTTGCTCATATCCTTGATTTTCTATTTCTTTCTTTGAAGCAATAGCGGTTTTTTCGGCATGGCTGTCACTGAGTAAGTCGCTTTTATTGGCAATAATCAATAAACGTTTTGCCTCTGGTAGCGCTCCAAACAACTGCTCGGCAAGCTGTAGTGGTGTACTCTCTTCTTCCAGATCACGGGTCACATCATAGACCATTAGCAGCATATCAGCTTGAGTAATCGCTGTACGCGCACGCTCAATACCAATGCGCTCAACCGTATCCTCTGTTTCGCGCAGACCGGCAGTATCGGTTAAATGCAATGTCAAGCCATTGAGCACAACCGTCTCTTGTAGCGTGTCACGAGTGGTACCAGCCACATCGGTCACAATTGCTCTCTCTTGCCCTGCCAGTCGATTCAGCAGGCTTGATTTACCTGCATTTGGTCTGCCTGCTAGTACCACATGAATACCATCACGTAATAGCTGACCTTGTTTGGCAGTCGCTAATACTTGTTGAATCTTCGCCTGTGTTTGCTCAAGCTTATCTTGTATAACACCATCAGACAAAAAATCTACATCTTCTTCATCTGGAAAATCAATCGCCGCTTCCACATGCAAACGCAGATGAATCAGCTGCTCTAATAATTGATTGATCTTTTGAGAGAACTCACCACTTAGAGAGCGAATGGCACTACTAGCCGCAGCTGCACTGGTTGCATCGATCGCATCAGCGATGGCTTCTGCCTGTACCAAATCCAACTTATCATTATCAAAAGCGCGATAAGAAAACTCACCCGCACTCGCTTGTTTTGCACCCAGCTCAAATACACGTGCGAGCAACTGGTTCTGTAGGATCATGCCACCATGACCCTGTAGCTCAATCACATCCTCGCCAGTGAATGAATGCGGGCCTTTAAAATACAACACCAACCCTTCATCAATGACGATGCCATCAGCCTGATAAAAGCGGCAAAAACTGGCCATACGCGGCGTGAAAGCAGATTTACCTGTGAGGGTACAAGCTATCTCATAGGCATGGGCGCCTGATAAACGAATAACACCGACCCCACCACGACCAAGCGGCGTTGCAATGGCAGCAATCGTGGTCGCTCCAGATGAATCAGATTTTTCAGACGAATGGGGTACGGTTAACGCCCTCTCTAAGGAATCCACAATCACTCTCAGTAGCTAAAAACCCCATTATAGACGGCTGGACGCAGACTGACAAAGCAAACTTTGAAAGCTCGTCTAATCGTTGATGTTTTCGCGTGCATGTTGATAAGCTGTGGATAAAAATTCATCACCTATAAAAAAACCACCGCGATAGCGGTGGTTCTTGTTTTCATATTTTTGCGAGCTTGTCAGTTAATCGAGCACCTTAACCGTACGACGTTTTTGCTCTTCTTCAACTTTTTTATTGACGATGTATTGCTGAGTCATGCTGAATAAGTTGTTCACTGTCCAGTACAGTACCAAACCAGCTGGGAAGAATAGCATGAAAGCGGTGAAGATAATCGGTAAGAACTTCATCACTTTTGCTTGCATTGGATCCGCGGGCTGTGGATTCAGCTGTTGCTGTACAAACATCGACGCACCCATCAGTAATGGTAGGATAAACCATGGATCCATCGCTGACAAATCTTGAATCCATAGAATCCAAGGGGCATGACGTAACTCAACACTTTCAACCAGTACCCAATATAACGCTAAGAAAATCGGCATTTGCATCAAGATTGGCAAACAACCTGCCATCGGATTGACTTTCTCTTCTTTGTAGATAGCCATCATTTCTTGAGACATCTTCATGCGATCGTCGCCATGCTCTTCTTTTAGCGTCTTCAGTCTCGGTGCGATAGCGCGCATTTTTGCCATTGAGTAGTAGCTCTTATTAGAGAACCACATCAAAGCAATTTTAACCAAAATGGTCAGTATGATGATTGACCAACCCCAGTTACCAACAACTTTATGAACACCTTCCAAGATAGCAAACAAGACTTTTGATATTGGCCAAAGTAGACCGTAATCAACCGTTTTATTAAGACCAACAGCGACGTCTTTGAGCTCAGACTGTACTTTTGGACCAGCATATAACGTAGCATTCAACGTGATTTGCTTGTTTGGTGCTACATTTACTGGCTGACTATTAAAGCCAATAAAGTAATCATTTCCTGTTTCACGACTGAAGAACTTACCTGTGAAATTTTCAGGTGTCCATGCAGAAACGAAATAATGCTGCACGATCCCAACCCAACCTTTATCACTGGTCGTGTTCAATTCACCATCGCTAAACTTACCAAATTTTAATTTATTGTAAGGATCGTCAGGCGTACCCCAAGCACCGCCCAAATAGGTCGCCATGCTTAGCGCACCTTTATCAGACATACCAGGATCTTTACTATCATCACGCTTTAGCTGCGCAAACATTTGACCTTGCCACGCGTTTGTAGAAGCGTTTTGGATCTTATAGCTGATATCGATCGGGTATTTGTTGGCAGTGAAAGTAAAAGTTTTAGTGACTGTCACGCCGTCTTTTTTGTAAGTCAGGGGTACAGACAGGGTTTGCTGCCCTTCTTCCATTACATAATTATTTGCCGTATGGCTATAAACAGCGCGGCCATCTGCTGTATCGATACCGTTTGGACCAATAAGACCAGACTGAGCCACATACACACGATTACTATTATTTTCTAGCAATACGAAAGGCTTTTCGCTATTGAGCGTTGCGTCATACTGTTTGAGAGCAGCATAAACAATATCACCGCCTTCTGGACTGATTTTTATATCATAGCGATCGGTGGTTACCGTGATCAAACCTGTATCTTGAGCAGAAGCAGGAGTAGCCGTTACAACGTCGTTACCGACAGGTTGCGTCTGTGCCGGAATATCACCTGCTGCCCCAGTAGTAGAAGGAATGTCAGCACCTACTGAAGCAGTCGTTTCTGGCACCGCATCTACAGCTGGCGCATCGGCATAATCATCTCGCCATGCCAAAATCAGCAGATAAGCGGTGATTAACATCGCAATGATGATCATCACCCGAAATATCTTTTGCATAAACCTTTCCTAGATTAAAAAATTAGGGAATGAAAAATTAGGGCATGTGTCATGACCACCCGCCCGCTTGTCTTGGTATGTGACAACAGCATTGGCAGTCATTTACACAAAATGTGCATCATTTTACTAAAAATCTGCTTTAAATGATACCAAGAGTGTGGATAACTTGTGGGTAACTTATTAATCACAATACTAAAATAAACCATGCCTTGCTATGACTGCGCCTTCATTAAGTGATTGAGACGACAAACATAACTGTTGTGGTCTCTATAGACGCCTAATCCATGATGACTTACAGGTGAAAAAATAGTATGGGGGAGGTAGTGATACTTATAGGAAGCTAAAGGTAGAGGAACAAAATCAATACCGTGCCCACCTAATGGGTGACACCTACTGATACGTTTTAATAGCAACCAACTGCCCGCCCAAACTCCATGCCATACCAATGCCTGTTTGCCATAATTTGAGCACGTTGGATAGTAGCGACAACGTGCAGGTAATATAGGGCTTATTATCTTTTGATAAAAAACAATAAAATTAAAAATTAATCTAAAAATTATACTTTTAATCTTATTCAATAAAATTTTCATTTTATTTTTTTTCTATTTTTTTAAAAATATTATTTATTTGATTTTTTAATTCTTTTTTATCTATATCTTTTATTGATTTTTTTACGATAAAAACAATATCTTTGTTTTCTATATTAAATGCTTTAGTACGAAATTGTTCACGTATTTGACGTTTAATAAGATTACGAGCAACAGCGGTAGGTACTTTACGCTTGGTGATGGCCATGCCCACTCGTGGTTTTTCTTCGGTATTAGCGCGTACAAAGGCCATCAGATGGCTCTGATGAAGCTTGCGCTCTGGCGCATCAAACACCTCACGGAAAGCTGCTGGGGTGAGCAAACGCTGCTCTTTAGTGAAACGAGCGGTAGGTGTAGCTGAAACAGTATTGGACATAACACAACCTAGTGTAAGAGCGAGTGGCAAGTTTACGAATAATAGCAAAAGATAGAGACAAAAAAAGCGCCTGTGTGGGCGCTTTTAATATATGGCTACGTATCAGTGTTCAGTGTGGTGATTGACTATCACTATCGATAGATGACAAGAACACGATAAGCGTTACAGGCCATACGTATCGTAATTTACTGATTATACAGTAAGACGATGACGTCCTTTAGCGCGGCGACGAGCTAAGACCTGACGGCCTTTTTTAGTTGCCATACGAGCACGGAAACCGTGAGTACGTTTACGCTTGATCACGCTTGGTTGGAATGTACGTTTCATAACTCACCTATCAAAATAATGGACTAAATTCGTAATAACGGAGGATTATATCATTCCATAAGGTATTGGTCAATAAAGTAATTTCACTTAGATATTCATCTGGCTTTTTGTGTTGAATGAGACTTATCGTTTGATGATTACTGATTACTGATTACTGATTACTGATTACTGATTACTGATTACTGATTACTGATTACTGATGAAGTATCTAATTATTTACTCATAGACAACGCTTGTTATTTTATTCAATTCTAGAAGTTATCCACAGTTTACCTCGAGCTCTATAATAATAATTTAATTAATATATATAAGTATTGTTGTTATTGGGAGTCGTTTTTTCTGTGGTTAACTCTTATTTTTCTTTATTTATCAAAATACTACGCTATGGGTAAGCCTGTGGATAAGCTGTGGGTTAAATATGGATAACTTAGCATCTGTACTTATCCCCAAAACTATCCACAAGCTTATCCACAAAAAACAAGGTGTTATCCACAGGCTGATTATGGTAGATTAGCGTCCTATTGGATAAACGATTTTATATAGTTTATTAAGTGAACTTTTTGAGTGATTACTTATGGGTAGCGTTCGGGGTTAAGTGATAGCTTAGACCGTTAAAATGCATCTATTGTTTAAATTATAGGGTTAATACTTTTCATGATAGACACAGCAAATATTTGGGACAAATGTCTAAACGACTTACGGTATAACGTGAAAGACAACGTATTCACGATGTGGTTAAGACCATTATCAGCATATCAAGAAGCGCAAACGTTGATCATACTTGCTCCTAATGATTATTTTGTCACTTACATTAAGAAAAACCATTTACAAGATATTCAGCAGCTGGTTGCTAAGCACAGTCAAGGAAGTATCGAGGAAGTCGTTGTACGTGTTGATAACGCCGACCGTGATAGAGAAGACAGTAGTCAATCGCAGTCAGGGTCTTTGTTTGCTGAAGATAACCCCTCCCCTACCCTCGCAGATGACAAATTTGAAACCATTCATCACAACAATGCCAAAGCCGATATCGATGCCAACATGCGTCATGCAGAGTTCTCTGACTCTGCCGATGCAAAATCGCTGAGCTATCTAAATCCAGATTTTACTTTTGAGACATTTGTCACTGGTAAGTCTAATAATCTAGCCTACAAGGCGTGCTATGAGCTTAGTAAACGCCAATCAAAAAATCGGCATAATCCTTTATTTATATACGGACCTTCTGGTTTGGGAAAAACGCATTTAATGCATTCTGTAGCACATCGCTATTTAAAAAATAATCAAAGTTTTTATTATTTCACTTCTGAAAAATTTATCAATCAATTAGTTTATTCTTTAAGAAATAATAAAATAGAAGATTTTAAAAAGAAAATTAAAAAAGTGGATTTATTAATTGTCGATGATATTCACGTATTAGCAGGAAAAACCAAAAGTAGTAATGAGTTTTTGACATTATTCGCTGATTTTACCAGTGGTGATAAACAGCTAATTTTAGCGTCTGATCGTCACCCGTCACAAATGACAGAATTTGACGAACGTTTTAGGTCACGTTTTTCTTGGGGATTAACGGTCGCCGTCGATCCACCGGAGATTGATACTCGAGTTCAAATTTTGCAGAAAAAAGCAGCTTCGTATGGCATGACCTTACCTAAAGAATGTGCCCTATTCATTGCCCAAAATGTCGTCTCTAATGTCAGACGCTTAGAAGGTGCTCTTAATCAGGTTTTTGCTAATGCCAATCTGACTGGTGCTCAGATTACGCTGGAAATGGTGCAATATGCGCTAAAAGATATTGTGGCTATGCGTGTTCAAGCGGTGAACATGGACAACATCCGTAAGGTAGTCGCTGAGTATTATGATGTGACGGTAAAGGACATCATGGGTCGCAAACGCACGCGCAGTATTGCAAGACCACGTCAAATAGCCATGGCGTTATCTAGAGAACTAACTGGAGATAGTTTTCCTGAAATTGGTCAGTCGTTCGGTGGCCGCGACCACACAACGGTGATGCATGCCTGTGACAAAGTGAATGAGCTGAGAGTGGCGGATCCTGCATTTGATAAGGATTACAAGACGCTGGCACTTATGTTGCAAGCAGGTTAGTAGATAAGGTATTGCTGTATTTTCGTGAAGACAGATGATTTATAATATCGGACATATAAGCACACAGATACCTGATGGATTATCCTTGGTAGACAAGGTATTATTGAGTCACTATTTTATATTTATACAAAAAAACCATTCAAATAAGAGTAACCAATAAGAGTAATTAAGCATGCAATTATCGATTAATCGAGAGTCGTTACTAAAAGCCATTAATTTAATTGCCAAAGCGGCTGATAAACGCCACAACATGGTTATTTTGGGAAATATTAAGCTACAGCTGTCTGAGTCAGCGCTTGTTTTGACTGCCTCTGATCTAGAAGTGGAGCTGATGTCGACATTGAAATTGCCTGCGGGTGCCTGTGTAGAAGCAGGTACAACCACATTGCCTGCAACGAAACTAAAAGACATCTGTAAATCATTACCTGCTCAAGCCCAAATCAATCTTGCCACTCAAGCCAATGAGCGTTGCCTGCTGACCAGTGGCAAAAGTCGTTTTACCTTGGGTACATTACCTAGCGAAGATTATCCAAGTCTTGGCAATCCTGAAAACATCACGCCATTGAATATCAGCCGCAATCGTCTGATAGACTTGATTCATAAAACACAGTTTGCGATGGCGATTCAAGATGTCCGTTATTATTTGACGGGTATGTTGTTTGACGTATCACAGCAGCAATTGACGACAGTAGCCACTGATGGACATCGATTGGCTTTGGCGCGCAGCGTAATTGATGTGAGTGCTGATCTTAATATGCAATCTATCTTGCCACGTAAAGCTGTGATTGAGCTTGAGCGATTGGCTTCTGAGCTTGGCAAAATGCTGGGTGAGCAAGACAATCAAGTCACGCTCAGTTTTGGTCGTGAATTCTTGCAAGTCAGTTTGCCATTTGGTGACGTTGATAGTGCAGGGCAAATCACCCAAAACTTAATGGTGACTTTTACTGCTCGTTTGATCGATGGCAAATTCCCTGATTATCGCCGTGTGATGCCGAGTAATACTGACAAGCTTGCTTTATTCAATCAAGAAAAAATGACAGACGTACTGCGCCGTGTGGCGATTTTGAGTAATGAAAAATCTCGCGGAGTAGTCTTTAACTTTGCCAGCGACGGTATGGTTGAAGTAAGAGCCAACAACGCTGAGCAAGACGAAGCGGTCGAAATGATACAAGCAAAATATCAAGGCGAACCAATGGAGTTGTCTTTTAATGCGGCATACTTACAAGACGTTCTCGGCGTGGTCCAAGGTGATATACAAATGCATATGAGCCAATCGAACGCCTCTGTATTGGTCAACCAGTTGAACGATGAATTTCATCAGTATGTCATCATGCCGATGCGTATATAGTGCTCGGTAAATAATATTTGGATTACTGGGAGTTGAGCCATAGAGCAGTCTGCAAGCACTGTATATAAATACCGTGATCTCCATAACTTTATGAAAAATCTTAACTTCCAAGACCTTGTAAATTATTTTAATAACAAACTTTTGTATATAAATTTAAACCATGTCTATAGGCGGCTGTCGGTATTATGATTGAACGTCTACAAATCTCACACCTCCGTAACCTGACCCAAGTCAACCTACCATCAGCGCCGTGTAATGTCATTATTGGTGTCAATGGTAGTGGAAAAACATCGTTGCTCGAAGCCATATTCTTGTTATCAAGAGGCAAAAGTTTTCGTCATCATCAACCAAAACGCTATATCCAGCATCATCAAAACACTGCAATTGTCCATGCTAAGATCAATGACGGCAGTACTTTGGCTATTCAAAAGCAAGCTGACGCGACGACGATTTTGCGGTTGAACCAAACCACCGTCTACAACCAAAGCATCTTAACCGAGCAACTCCCAACCTTATTAATCGATCCTTCAACCATGGATATGCTAGAGCAGGGTAGTGCCAGCCGTCGGCAACTGCTAGATTGGTTAGTGTTTCACATGAAACAAGGCTTTCATCCACAGTGGGTAGCTTATCAACGTCTCTTAAAACAGCGCAATAGTTTGCTAAAAAAAACACGCCATTTGACCCAAGTACAGCTCGCTGAGCTAAGATCTTGGGACAAGGGGTTGAGTAATCATGCTGCATTGATTCACCATTATCGCGAACGCATATTCGAAGAATGGCAGCCTTACTTTGCCAAAAGCATTACTCAATTACTGCCAAGCTATGCTGAACAACTAAGCTTAAGCTATAGTGCGGGCTATGACACCAGTATCGCCCTTGATGTGCAACTTGATGAGCGATTAGAGCAGGACTTACAGCTGGGGTATACTCGTATTGGTAATCACCGAGCGGATATTCATGTGCATTGGCGCTCTCATGGCTCAACAAAGCTCAATGATGCTCTAACCAATGAGAAGGTAGATACTGATGTGAATAAAGCGTTGCCAGTCTTAAAAGAGCAAGCAGCAAATGTGCTGTCTCGTGGTGAAAAAAAGCTGCTGATTACCGCGCTGCGTTTGTCACAACTGCCACTACTGTTAAATAACGCAGACTCAGATTTATCTACTGGCTATGCTACCTCTCAAATCACACCAGTGGTGTTATTAGATGACATCACTGCCGAGTTAGACGATAGAGCAATACATATTTTATTATCGACATTATCACAGCTACCATGCCAAGTATTCATGACCAGTTTGACCGATGATATTGTGCCATTGGTACAGTCGTTATGGTCAACTCCGAACGTGTTTCACGTGAAACAAGGTCAAGTGTTTTTATCTTAATGTGCCTACTTTTCTCTACCTATCTTATACTTCATACATGTTCCAAGACAGCCTATATTCATACCATTCCTTCTAATAATATTTACCATTCTTAAAGACAGGTTTAATAGCCATAAAACTGCCAGTAAACAGTGACTTAGAAGCAAAAAAATGCTAAAATACGGCTTTATTTTTGTCCTGTTTTCAGCAAGTTGTTTGATAGCGTTATACAGATATTTTTTATTGGCTAGAAATTTTAAGTGATTGATAAATATGCTTTTTATTTCTTCTGTTTTGGCATTGTTTTATTTTAAGACAAAACCACTAACATTGGATAAACGAGAGATCAACTTAAGCTTTTTAAGCTCGTCAAATATCTTCTATAGTTTTGGCTAATAGCCTCTAAAAAATAACCCCTATCAAAATTTTTGACTATAAAAGTTAAGTCTAAAATAACGTTATGAGGCGTCGCCGTAGTGGTGCGTTAATGACAGACGGCTGATTATGGCTAGATTAAGGAATGCACATGAGTGATTCATTACCTACAGAGCACCAGCAACTGACATCAGACGGCGTTGCCGAAACGACTGCACCAGCTGCGGTTTCTGAAGGATTACCCTCTGATTATAGCTCCAAAGATATTCGTGTATTGCGTGGCTTAGAAGCAGTACGCGTGCGCCCTGGTATGTATATCGGTGATACAGATGATGGTACTGGTCTCCACCATATGGTCTTTGAGGTAGTGGACAACTCTATCGATGAGGCGCTTGCTGGTCATTGCGATCAAATTGACATCATTATCCATGAAGACGAATCGGTTAGTGTGATGGACAATGGTCGCGGCGTACCTGTCGATGTCCATCCAGAAGAAGGCGTGTCAGCAGCACAGGTCATCATGACAGTTCTTCATGCTGGTGGTAAGTTCGATGATAACAGCTATAAAGTATCAGGTGGCCTACACGGCGTTGGGGTATCGGTTGTTAATGCCTTGTCGAAAAAGCTTGAGATGAACATCTGGCGCGAAGGCTATCATTATCATCAAACGTACACTGATGGCGTACCGGATGCAGATATCCAGCAGATGGAAGCCACGGACAAAACGGGTACGCAGATTCGTTTTTACCCAAGTGCTGACGTCTTTACGGGTACTATCTTCGAGTACGATATTTTGGCCAAGCGTTTGCGTGAGCTGTCGTTCCTTAACTCAGGCGTGCGTATTGTTTTGACCGACGAGCGCATCGATAAGCGTCACGAGTTCGAGCATAAAGGCGGTCTATTAGAGTTCGTCAGCTATATCAATGCGGGCAAAGATGGCGTCAATGAAGTGTTTCATTTCAACAGTGAACAAGATGATGGCATCAGTGTCGAAGTCGCGCTGCAATGGACAGACACTTATAATGAAAAAGTATTGTGTTTCACAAACAACATCCCGCAGCGCGATGGTGGTACGCATCTATCAGGTTTCAGATCTGCACTCACACGTGGTCTAAACAGCTATATAGATCGTGAAAACTTATTCAAAAAAGAGAAGGTCGTCGCGACTGGTGATGATGCGCGCGAAGGATTGACCGCCATCGTTTCTGTCAAAGTCCCTGATCCAAAATTCTCAAGTCAGACCAAAGACAAGCTGGTATCGAGCGAAGTAAAATCGGCGGTTGAATCGGCGATGAGCGATAAGTTCAATGACTACTTGTTAGAAAACCCAAGTGCGGGTAAAGCGATTGCCAACAAGATTCTTGATGCGGCTCGCGCTCGTGATGCAGCTCGCAAAGCACGTGAGATGACACGTCGCAAGACCACATTAGACATCGCAGGGCTGCCAGGTAAATTGGCAGATTGCCAAGAAAAAGATCCAGCATTGTCAGAGCTATACATTGTGGAGGGTGACTCAGCAGGTGGCTCAGCCAAGCAAGGCCGTAGCCGTAAAACTCAGGCTATCTTGCCCCTAAAAGGCAAAATCCTGAACGTAGAGCGTGCCCGTTTTGATAAGATGTTATCGTCTGCTGAAGTGGGTAACTTGATTACTGCGCTTGGGTGCGGTATTGGCCCTGACGAATACAATCCTGATAAAGTCCGCTATCATAAAATCATCATCATGACTGATGCCGACGTGGATGGTTCACACATTCGTACCTTGCTATTGACCTTCTTCTTCCGTCAAACGCCTGAGCTGATCGAACGTGGTTATGTGTATATTGCTCAGCCGCCGCTTTATAAAGTGAAAAAAGGCCGTCAAGAGTTATACCTTAAGGATGACGAAGCGCTTAAAGCCTATTTGTTGTCATCGACTATTGACAACACCAAGCTACATATCAGTGCTGATGCCCCTGCGATTACTGGTCAGGCGCTCGAAACACTTTTAAATGACTATAACCAAACGCAGCTGATTAAAGCGCGCTTGCAGATTCGTTTCCCAGCGGTGATTTTGGATGCCTTAACGCATACACCGAAGCTTAGTACAGACATGACTTATGACAAGTCTGCCATGCAGGCTTGGAAAGACGCCATGCAGACTCAACTTGATGCGTTTGGTAGTGATCTAAGCCCTGAGATTGAATTGGTCAATATCCATGCGCCTCAGCCTGAAAACATGGATGCCGCTGCCGCAGATTTGCTGGGTATGACATCAGGCGTGGCCAGTCTAGAGAAAGCCGATTCAGACACGGAGACTGGTAACGAGGCGCTATCTACAAAGGCGCAGTGGCTACCACGTGTCACCGTCTATGTGCACCAGTTAGCGCATCATTATCTGCTCGATTCTAGTTTTATCAATTCAGGCGAGTATAGCAAGCTACTGCGTTTGTCTGCGGAGTGGAACACCTTATTGGAAGACGATGCCTTTATTCGCCGTGAAGCCAGTGCAGGCACGACCAAAGATATCCCCATCCGTGATTTTGATTATCTCTGGCAGCAGATGATGCTCGATGCTCGTCGTGGTTTAGCCATCCAGCGCTACAAAGGGCTAGGGGAGATGAATGCTGATCAGCTGTGGGATACGACAATGGATCCTGAAAACCGTCGTATGCTGCGTGTCACTATCGAAGACGCTATCGCTGCTGACCATATGTTCACTTGCTTAATGGGTGATCATGTTGAGCCGCGCCGTATCTTCATCGAAGAGAATGCATTGACGGTGTCTAATCTAGACATCTAAGCATCGCTTACTGGCATTTAAAATAAAAAATACCGCTTTCTTCATAAAAGCGGTATTTTTTTGTTTCACGTGAAACTTTGCTTATAACTTATAAGTTACAACTTTTTGTTTCACGTGAAACTTAGGCAAAGAGTATTTTTAGTAGTTACGCTTCGTCAGTATTGAAACGCCATGCCAAAACACGCGTGTTTTTTTGACCTTGACTCATCTCAATAATGCGCATTTGAGCTACATCCAATTGTTTGAGTAATAGCTGCAACGGTTTCACGTTTTCAGATTTTGAGACCAAAGTGGTAAACCAGCCAACGTGCTCTGCAAAGTTTTGACTCTCTTTTGCCATTTTTGTCAAAAAAGTAATCTCGCCGCCTTCACTCCAAAGCTCTTTATGCTGACCACCAAAATTGAGGTTTTGCGCCGCATTGCCTGATTTGGTTGAATGACGGCTTATTTGTTCGCTTTCATTTTTGCCGCGATGTCGTTGCAGGTTATGCTGCTTACGGCTATTGGCTTCCATCGCTTCTTCGAGTGACGCATGAAAAGGTGGGTTGCACACGACCACATCAAAGTAATCTTGACGACCGATGATATTTTTAAAGATAACCTTAGGCTCAGGTTGCAGCTTTACTTTTACCGCGCTTTTTAGCTTTGGGTTGGCCTCGCAAATAAGCGCTGCTGTGTTGACCGAAACGGGATCGATGTCACTTGCGGTAAAGCGCCAGCCGTAGCTTTGGCTACCGATGATGGGATAGATGGCACTGGCACCAGTACCAATATCGAGCGCATGGATCTCTTTACCAGTAGGCGGTGTATTATCGTCATTGACGTGCGTGGTTTGCGCCAGTAGATCGGCAATGTAATGGATATAATCCGCGCGTCCTGGGATGGGCGGACACAAGTAGCCTTCAGGAATGTCCCAAAACTTAACACCATAATAGTGCGCCAATAGTGCCTTGTTAAGGACCCGTACGGCTTGGTGGTCAGAGAAATTAATCGTCGGCTCACCCTTTGGATTGGTGATGGTGTGATCGGCAAGCTCAGGCAAAGCGCGGGTCAATACCGCAAAGTCATAGCGACCCTGATGCGGGTTGCGCGGATGCAGCTGACCGAGTTTTTTGGCAGTCTCGGGCGATCTATTTCTGTGATTATTGGCGGTCGGGCGACGGTTCATAGGCTTACTGGTCATAGTGTGGGGCTTTGATATCTGAATATAATCAACCAGTTTAGCAGATTTCACAAAAAACTAATGGCTTATCGGCTACGTAAAATAAGATTTAATCCCAATACAATCATCGCTGATCCCAAGACGCGGTCTATCCAATGCTCGAAGCGCTGAAATCTTTGGTGAATGGCAGGAATAGAGAGCAACATGACGACTGCGCTGAACCATGCCATCTGCAACACCATCATCCACACGCCATAGATAGCCAACTGCCACAGCGGGATATCGGGCGATAACACCAGCGTAAATATAGCAACAAAATACACGGGCGCTTTTGGATTAAACACATTACAAAAAAAGCCACGGCGTAAAATAGCAAAGGACGTTTCTGTATTTTCTGCTCTGTTAAACGACTTTTTGGTCGCGACATTCTGTTGAGACGGTACTGGTTGTGAAACGCTCGCGTCTGCATCTGCCGAATGGACTAAATTGGATGGTTTTTTGGGTTTGGCCCTAATACCTTGCCAACCGAGATAAATCAAATAGCCACCGCCTAGCCATTTAATCGCGGTCAATAGTGGCTGCGAATGGGCAATGATCGTTGCCAGTCCCAGCACCGAATAAATGACATGTATGCCCAAACCAAACGTGATGCCAAGACTACATATCAAGCCAGTGCGCCGACCCTTTGCTAAGGTTTGTTGCGAGACCAAAACGAAATCAGGGCCAGGCGAGGCAGCCGCGAGCAAGTGAACGCTGGTGATCAGCAAAAAACCGTGCCAAAATTCCATAAAGTGCTCTAAATGACGTCTTAATTGGCTAATAGTTGCACTTATCGCAAAGGATATCAACAGCTATTCACGTGCCTCTTTATGAACCACGACCGTCATAAATCCACGCGTTGCTGCTTGTGTTCTAAAGCAAGGGTGCTATATTAAAAACACAGTGAGAATCACTGCCTCACCCATTACGTGAATTTTGACAAGGATACAGTCATGACGACGGACAGCAATACCCATACCGACAACCGCATCACCTACGAGACGCAAGATCACATCTGCCTAATTGGTCTCAATCGTGCAAGCAAGCGCAACGCGTTTGACAGCCATATGATTCAGCAATTATCCGACGCACTAACCCATTACGAGCATGACAATGACCTACGCTGCGCGCTTATCTTCGCACATGGCGAGCACTTCACCGCCGGTCTGGATTTGATGGAGCTACAAGATAAATGGGACAAAGGCGCGTTTGAGTTTGATCACGATCAAATCGATCCGTGGGGCATCAGTGGTCAATTACGCAGCAAACCTGTGGTCGTCGCGGTACAAGGCACCTGCTTTACCGCTGGTATCGAGCTGATGCTTAATAGTGATGTGGTCATCGCAAGTGAGAACTGCAACTTTGCCCAAATGGAAGTGCTTCGCGGTATCATGCCGTTTGGTGGGGCGACGGTCAGGTTTGTACAAGCCGCTGGCTGGCAAAAAGCCATGCCCTATCTGCTTACTGGTAAGCGGTTTAACGCGCAAACGGCGGATCGACTCAATCTGATCAGTGAAGTGGTCGAAAATGGCACTGAATACGCGCGCGCACTCACGATTGCCAAAGAGATCTGCCAAGCAGCACCGCTTGGCGTGCAAAGTCTACTGTCGTCAGCACAAGATGTGAGCCGTAGTGGTGTCGGCGCGGCACTGGCCAATATCCATAGCTATCTGCCGGATCTGTTTTATTCAGAAGATGCGCGTGAGGGTGCGATGGCGATGGTTGAGCGGCGCGAGGCGGAGTTTAAAGGAAAGTAGCGAAATCATCGCTTGTGATATATGAAGCTAACATTCTAAGATTGAACGATTTTCTAACTATGCTAAAAGGGCCACAAAGGCTAACGACCACTTATGACTGATCATTTTTATTTACTATTATTTTTGCTGTTTTTGACTTTTATGCTCAGCTTGTCAGTGGTCATGTTTCTGAAATCCATTAATAAAGAAGGTGGCCTGTCAGATGTTTTGCGTGAAAAATTACAGCGCTGGCTACCTTTTGATTTTATGGAAGATCGCTTCAACATTGATAGGCCAGAATATGTTGGCTTACGGCAAGTCTTTAAACATGGCTTACGAGAAGATTATTTTTATATCAATATCGCAAAAAAAAGGCGCTTTATAGAGCTGAAAGAGTATATTGCCGTCAGAGACAAAATCAGTTTTTATGAGAAAAAATGGCGCTTTATCCTTTGGGTGATGCCTTTAGTGCTGATGGTTTGCATACCGTTACTGCCATTGCCGAATGGAGTGGATAAGTATGTAATGCTAGTACCTTTGGCATTATTGTTCTTTTCGATTCATAAATTAAGAGCAATGCCTTATAAGGATGAGTTTTTAGCTATCCAAAAGAGGATATTGCAGCAGATATATAACACTGTGTTTGATGACAATCGTTTTGATAGCATTGAGTTAGCCGTCAAATTAAGGAAAGTAAATAAGGTAAAAGTTTTATCCAATTATTATGAGTTAGAAGCAATTGTCGATCAGATGAACGCAAAGAGTATGAAATAGGGTTGTATTGATAGTGGATTGGGCGAGCTTCTCTGTTCATACGATGCGAAAGAAGGTGTAATGGCTATGGTTGAGAGAAGTGAAGCGGAGTTAATTAAATATATTGAAAACTTAATTTTGGCTAATAGAAACAATGCTTTAGATGAATATTGACAAATTTATTCTTACATGGAGGTTTATACAAAGCTATGTTTTTATAATATAAGCTAATATAAAGCCTCCTATTAATCTAAAGTAACAAGTAAAGCTTCCATCTTAAAGATAACACTACCCTCAAACCTCACCCAAATCTTCTAAATCCACATACTCTTTTTTACCATGTATGTTATACATCTTGCGGTCAATTTCTGGATACAAGGTAATGTCAATCGGTGGTCGGCTGCCGCCCATCAGATACGTGGCATCGGCATCGCTATCATTGCGCATCGAGTGCGCCGCGCCATGTGCAGGGAAGCCCACAAAGTCACCAGCACGCAATTGATAATGCTCATCGCCATAGCGCAGCGACAGCTCACCTGACAGCACATAAATGAACTCATCGGACTCCTCGTGATAGTGGTGCGTCGTCGTCTCATCGCCTGCTTTCACGCGTACGAGGTGCAAGCCAAACTTCGTGAGACCGACGATGTCGCTGAGCGAAACCGTATGGCGAATGGCGTTCTCATTGAACTGATGGACGTGTCTAGTCTCGGTGGTGTAATCGATATCAGACTTGGTTAGGACGTAAGCGTGCGTGTCCGTCTGCGGCTTTTGGTCAGGTAAGGTCATCGTCTCTCTCCGTGATTGATGTTTTGAGTGTACCTCACTATGAGCCAGTCGTGCTAGGTGTCAAACGTGGTAAAAGAGAGGTGTCTCAGTAGCATGGTGATATAGTCAATTCACTTTAAAAAGCGATACAAAGCTGCTGGGATACATTTTACGCCGCCTCTGTCAGCGCAGACACAGCAAGCAAGTAAAATTTATACCAGTAGCGAATCAAGATGGATGTATCGATTTTATTTTGAGATGACGATATACCCATAAAGCGATTGGTTCTGACGGCGCTCATGTTGTACCCTAAGGGATTATTTTTGTGTGAGGAGAGGCCAGTGTTATACAACTTTGATGAAGTCATCGACAGACGGAATACAGGATCGGTCAAATGGCACTATAGCGATGACACAATTCCGCTATGGGTGGCAGATATGGACTTTAAAGCCGCTGCGCCTATTTTACAGTCGATTGAGCAAGTCACGCAGCATGGCATATTGGGTTATACCAAACCCACCGAGGCGCTATACGATGCGATTATTGACTGGCATCGCAGTCGTTATGATTTGCAGCTGGACAAAAGCAATATCTTGTTTTCCCCAGGGGTGGTGCCAAGCCTAGCGCTGATGATGCACGTCTTTACCGAGGTAGGGGACGCGGTACTAATCAATGATCCCATTTATGCGCCCTTTATGAGTAAGGTTGAACAAAATAGCCGCACGCTTGTGACCTCAGCGCTCAAAGACGTTGAGGGACAGTATCGTCTGGATTTGACGGATATCGAAGCCAAAATCACCCAGCATGACGTCAAGCTGTATTTATTGTGCAATCCGCATAATCCGGGCGGGCGCGTATGGACGGCTGAAGAGCTTGAAGCGGTTCTGACCTTATGTAAAAAATACAATGTCGCTATCGTCAGCGATGAGATTCATCAAGATTTGACCTTGAGCGGACACACATTCACGCCCTTATTAACGCTAGCAACAGGCTATGAGCACAAGGTGGTGAGTCTGACCTCAATGACCAAGACCTTTAATATCGCTGGTATCAAAGGCTCAATGATATTTGCTAAAGATGAGGGGTTAATCAAAAAAATCAGTCAGCAGCAGCACTTAAATGATGAATATGAGCTGAATTTGTTTGCTTATACGGCGATGCGTAGTGCCTATGAGCAAGGTGGCGCATGGCTCACGCAAGCGCTTGAATATATTGAGGCCAATATTGATTTGACAGTGCGATTTTTAGAAGAGTATTTACCTGATATTAAAATCATGCGTCCAGAAGCGTCTTATCTGATTTGGCTGGATTGCTCTGCGTATGCCAAAGATGATCAAATGCTCTATGACACGTTGAGAGCCGCCAAGGTTGAGTTAAATGCAGGGATCAAATACGGTCAGGAAGGGCATCTTAAAATGCGTATCAACGTGGCTTGTCCCAAAGCGCTACTGACAGAAGGGTTAAATCGTATTTATCAAGCGTTAGAGAACAGCAGCAAGCATTGATAATACCAACATGAGAGCTGGGTACTACTTTTATTTTAGATGAATGAAAGCCATAAAAAAACCCTGCCATTGCAGGGTTTTATTGATTTCGATTAAAGGAATGCTCTCTACTTTTATAATCGGCTTATTGAGCAGACTTATAATAGTCAACCATCATCGTACCCAACGTGCCGTTTTCATCAATGGTTACTATCTTGACAGTACCCGACTGCGATGCTGTACTAGCGTTGACTTGACCGGCATTGCCTAAGACGACTTGATTTCGATTAGCTGCTTTTGTGCTGTTACCAATAGCGATGCTATTTAAACCACCTGCCATTGCCATATTACCAATCGCTACAGAAGACTCGCCCTGTGCCATTGCTGCTTCACCAACGGCAGTGGCACGCATGCCACTAGCATCGGCTAAATGACCAAACGCTTGCGCACGCTCTCCTGTCGCTTTTGATTGCCAACCGATAGAAGTGGAGCCTAGACCCGCTGCATTGGCTTGACCGCCAACCGCAGTGGCAGAGTTCATACCAGCTTTGGCTTGGTTACCGACCGCAACCGTATCATTCGTGCCACCAGCCATGGCAGCTTCACCAACGGCGGTTGCGCGTACGCCACTGGCATCGGCTAAATGACCGAACGCTTGTGCGCGCTCCCCTGTCGCTTTTGATTGCCAACCAATAGAGGTTGAGCCTAGACCCGCTGCGTTGGCTTGACCGCCGACCGCAGTGGCAGAGTTCATACCAGCTTTGGCTTGGCTACCGACCGCAACGGTATCGTTGGTACCGCCAGCCATTGCCGCACTGCCACAGGCGAAAGCCGTTTTAACATTGCTGGTCGCACCTAAAATAGTGGTCGCATTTGCATCATTAAGTTGACACTCAGACGCCATGACAGCCGTGGTGCCCAGAGAAGCGGCCGCAACTGCTAGGGCAAGGGTAGTGATCTTCAGTGTAGAGCGTGGCAAAAAATCCATTTTCATTGTTTTTTATCCTGTGTTTTAAAAGCTTTGAGACTTTTAATTGATTCGGTTGGGTGTTGAATAAAATAACGCTTGTCTGCTGCACTCAGCTTATTTTGTGAATGCAACAGACCGTTATCAGTGATTTACCAAGCAAACGTGACGCCGCCACGTGCGCCGACTTTGCCAGTATCCGCACCAACACCAGCGCCAGCTGAAATGGTCACACTGTCAGTTGCTCGTCCAGCAAATGACGCGCTCACAGCAGTGCTGCCATTATAGTAACCAGTACCAAATCCCATGGCATATCTTTTACCTGAAGGAATGACTGGCGTTTCCATAGACAGCGCCATTGCGATACCGTCTTCTGCTTCCTCTAAACGATCTTCTTGACGATTGTATTGTCTACGTAAGTCGCTGAACTGTTGTGATGTGGCGAGCGAGTCTATGCTGACACTGGTACCTAATGTGCCATTTGCATCTGTGGTGACGATATTGGTGCCACCTGATTGTGAGGCTGTACTGGCTTGGAGTTGACCTGCATTACCCAACACGATCTGGTTGTCACCTGCGGCATTTGCGCCATTACCGATAGCAATACTGTTTGTACCACCCGCTGTTGATTCGTTTCCTAAAGACACAGAACCAGCGCCTTGTGCTTGAGCCGCTTCACCCACTGCAGTCGAGCGTACGCCAGTTGCTTTGGCTAAATGACCGAACGCTTGCGCGCGTTCAGCAGTTGCAGCTGATTGCCAACCGATAGAGCTTGAACCCAAACCAGCAGCATTGGCTTGACCGCCCACAGCGGTGGCTGAGTTTTGACCTGCATTGGCCAAGTTGCCGATAGCGACTGTATCGTTTGTACCGCCAGCCACTGCTTCATTACCTAAAGCAACAGAGCGCTCGCCTTGTGCTTGCGCAGCTTCACCGACTGCGGTCGAGCGCACGCCCGTTGCTGAAGCTAAATGCCCAAAGGCTTGAGCGCGTTCAGCACTTGCCGTGGATTGCCAACCCATTGCCGTCGCACCTGCTTGAGTCGCTTGCGCTTGAGCGCCAATAGCTGTTGATGAGGTGCCAGAAGCAGTGGTTTGACGCACGCCACTTCTGTCGCCACCT
Organism: Psychrobacter sp. JB193; assembly: GCF_002285555.1. Lineage (NCBI taxonomy): Bacteria > Pseudomonadati > Pseudomonadota > Gammaproteobacteria > Moraxellales > Moraxellaceae > Psychrobacter > Psychrobacter sp. JB193. Next base: position 1,691,290 of record NZ_NRGY01000001.1, on the reverse strand, counting down.
ATTGCAACGGCATCCAAACCTGAGGCTACTGATTGATTGCCGATAGCGATGGCATTGTCTGAACTGGCATTAGCCGCTTCACCGACTGCGGTTGAGCGTACCCCACTGGCATTGGCGAGATGACCAAATGCCTGTGCGCGTTCGCCCGTGGCTTCTGATTGCCAACCGATAGAGGTTGAGCCTAGACCTGCTGCATTTGCCTGACCGCCCACAGCGGTGGCTGAGTTTTGACCTGCATTGGCCAAGTTACCGATGGCGACCGTATCGTTTGTACCGCCAGCCGTTGATTGGTTTCCTAAAGCCACAGAGCGCTCTCCTTGTGCAGCAGCATCTTCACCGACTGCGGTAGAGCGAACGCCAGAAGCACTGGCTAAATGACCGAATGCTTGAGCACGCTCGGCGGTAGCCGTTGCACGCCAACCGATAGCAGTAGCACCCGCCGTATCACCTGTAGAGATGAGATTACCTTCATTTAAGTTAGTACCTGCCGCTACCGTTCCAGTAAAAGCCTCGCCACCTAACACCGTTGTCGAATTACCATTGGCTTGAGTTTTATTACCCACCGCCACAGTATCGTTGGCTCCGCCAGCAAAAGCATCTTCACCAACTGCGGTAGATCGAACGCCAGAAGCACTGGCCAAATGACCCACTGCCGTCGCTCTTTCTGCGGTCGCTGTTGCACGCCAACCGATGGCAGTAGCGCCTGGCGTACTACCAGTAGAGGTGAGAGCGCCTGCATTTAAATCAGTACCTGCTGCTACGGTTCCAGTGAAGGCTTCGCCGCCAACGGCTGTTGTAGAGTTGCCAGTGGCATTTGCGGCATTACCGATAGCGACGGTGTCGTTAGCACCACCAGCGACTGCGGCATTGCCACAAGCGAGTGCTGTGACACCATTACTGGTTGCGCCTCCAACAGTGCCATCATTGAGTTGACATTCAGCCGCCATGACGGTGGTGGTACTAAGAGAAGCGGCAGCGATTGCAAGAGTGAGGGTGCTGATTTTGAGGGCTGAGGGCGATAACAATTCCATTTTCATTATTTGTATCCTTTTGAGAAAGCCGTCATGGCTTTACGGTGGTTTGGTTGGATGTTGACAGAGATCATTGCGCACTTGGTATCAAGACGCTCCGACATGAGTAATCTAACAATTGACCATCTAGTAGTGCAGGTAGTGGGACTAGGTCACTTACGGGTCACGTACTTAAAGGAACGATAATAGATTGGCCTAAACGCTGTCCTGCGATTAACGAACCAACCTACTGCGATATGTCAAAACATAAGCCATTTACTGCATTCAAGATTTTTTTGCTTGGAATAATGGCATATTGATGGCTCACATTATTGGCAATCACTTCTTTACTGTACACGGTTATATAACAAAATTCGACTACTAATCGGGGCTTATTGTTAACAAATCCTACATAAACTAAGGGATGAGAAAAGCTATTTTGTAAGCAAAAGTTTCAAGCAAATACAGGATTAGGGAATGACTATCGTTCTCAAATACAGTTGTACCTGACCTTGATAGTAAAGATCATTAAAAATTATTCTCTAGGTTAAAAGTAGAAGAGCAAACTATTAGCAATAAAAGACCGCCTCATGAAGTGCCTAAATAGAAGATAGTTAGTGCTATAAAATATTTTTTCTGAATAAAGTGTTTGAAACACGAAATTTTGCTGAGGAAGTAACCCTGATGCGGCCTAAACTTGTTAAAATAGGGCACCAATTTATCAATTGATGGATATCGATTTATGACTACTGCTGCTGCCACTCCCACCATTAAAGAAGATCGCATCTTAATTCTCGATTTTGGCTCACAATATAGCCAGCTAATCGCTCGCCGTGTACGCGATTCTGGCGTGTTTTGTGAGATGTTACCTTATGATATCGACACCCAGCGCATCACCGAATTTGGCGCAAAAGGCGTTATCTTATCGGGTGGTCCTGAGAGCGTACATGCAGAAAATAGTCCACGTATCAATGACGCTGTATTTGAGTTAAATGTGCCAGTATTGGGTATCTGTTATGGCATGCAAGCAATGGCGGATCGCTTCGGTGGTCAGGTTCATGCCAGTGATATTCATGAGTTTGGTGCAGCGACGATTGAGGTGACAGGTCATTCGCATTTGACCGAAGGCATTGAAGACAGTAAGAGTGAGGCATCGTTAGCCAAGCTTAATGTGTGGATGAGTCACGGTGACAAAGTCATCGAAGCACCTGAAGGCTTTGATATTGTAGCCAGCACTCCAAGCTGCCCAATCGCGATTATGGCCAATGATGACAAGCAATACTATGGTCTACAGTTTCACCCAGAAGTGACGCACACCCTGCAAGGTCAAGCGCTGCTTAGCCGTTTTGTGCATCAAATTTGCGAGTGTGCGGGCGAGTGGACGCCAGACAACATTATCGATATGCGTGTGGCGCAGTTAAAAGAGCAAATCGGTGATAAGCAAGTGTTGCTTGGTCTTTCAGGCGGCGTGGACAGCTCAGTCGTCGCAGCCATTTTGCATAAAGCCATTGGCGATCAGCTGACTTGCGTGTTTGTTGATAATGGTCTCTTGCGTCTGCATGAAGGCGATCAAGTCATGCAAGTGTTTGCCGAAAACATGGGCGTGAAAGTGATTCGCGTCGATGCCGAAGACTTGTTCTTAGATGCATTGGCGGGCGAGTCTGATCCAGAGAAAAAACGTAAAATTATCGGTAAAACCTTCATCGACGTATTCGCTAACAGCGCACGTGAAGTGAGCGAGCAAAGCGATGGTAAAGTCGTTGAGTTCTTAGCACAAGGTACGATTTACCCAGACGTGATAGAGTCTGCCAAGTCACATCAAGGCAAAGCTCACGTCATCAAGAGCCATCACAATGTTGGCGGATTACCAGACGACTTAGCATTTGAGTTGGTCGAGCCGCTACGTGATCTCTTTAAAGACGAAGTGCGCAAATTGGGTATTACGCTAGGCTTACCAGAAAAAATGATCTATCGTCATCCGTTCCCTGGTCCAGGTTTGGGCGTGCGTATCTTAGGTGAAGTCAAAAAAGAATATGCTGATATTCTACGTTTGGCAGATGCGATCTTTATGCAAGAGCTTGAGCGTTCAGGCTGGTATGAAAAAACCGCACAGGCATTTGCTGTATTCCAACCAATCAAATCGGTCGGTGTGGTGGGTGATGGCCGCCGCTATGCATGGGTCATTGCGTTACGTGCCGTTGAAACAGTGGACTTTATGACAGCGCGCTTTGCGCATCTGCCATATGAGCTGATTGAAACAGTCTCAAATCGCATCATGAATGAAATCGCGGAAGTATCACGCGTGACGTACGATGTGTCAAGCAAGCCACCAGCGACGATTGAGTGGGAATAATCCTTCCTTAGACATTGTTAAATAGTTATAAAAAAAGCCCACGTGATTTGAACTGACCCCCGAAACTTGGACGGTTTAGTTTATATCAAGGACTGAGTTCTGTACTGCACAGGACTCAGTCCTTTTAGTTTCAGCTGAATACGATCATTATTGTAATAATGCATATACTCATGAATCTGTTGTTCTAACTGCTCGATGGATTGAGGCTTATCAATATAAATGGTCTCACACTTTAATGTACCGAAGAACCCCTCCATGAGCGCATTATCCAAGCAGTTGCCTTTTCTGCTCATGCTTTGCTTGATACCATGCTGTTTTAGCACCTGTGCAAACGGCTGCATTTGATAATGCCAACCTTGATCAGAATGTAGCATGAGTGTCTTATCCCGACACGCTTTCGTCTTTGCTAAAGCACGACCTAGCATATTGCTTACTAAGTCATAAGTCGGGCGCTTTGAGATTGTATAACTGACAATCTCATTGTTATAACAATCAAGTATGGGTGATAGATACAGCTTATCATCACCCACCTTAAACTCAGTAATGTCGGTGAGCCAGCGCTTATTTGGTTTATCTGCATGAAACTGGCGCTTTAAATAGTTCTTCGCAATCTTACCTTGTATGCCCTTATAAGAGCGGTACCTTTGTCTTCGAATTCGCGCACTCAAGTTTAAACAACGCATAAGCTTAGCAATGAGTTTATGATTGTGATGACCATCTAACTGCTTTAGTGCGGCCGTGACTCTACGATAGCCATACCTACCTTTATGCTGATGGTACAACTCAGTAATACGCTGTTTTAAGTCTGCATATTTGTCTTTAACATCAAACTGACACCTATGGTAGTAAAAGACACTCTTGGCCATCTTAGCAATGTCTAGCAAAGTAGATAAAGGGTGTTCTTGCCTCAATGCTTCAATGAGCCTTGCTTTTTGCCTGCTTGTTCCTCTGCTTTGAGCAAGGCATCGAGCTTTTTTAGGTAGGCAACCTCCGCACGTAGGTATTCATTCTCACGCTTTAATTCTGCTAAGGTTTTCTCATCATCAGGTTTGTCTGTCATAAAGGGTTTATTCATGGCGGCTCTACCTTTAGGTTTGGATATGAGTCCAGATATACCATGAAAACGATACGCTTTGTGCCAGTGACTGATGAGCGCAGGTGAGCTGATGTTAAATGTCAGTGCAACTCCAGATTGACTTAAGCCTTGCTCTAACATGACTGTGAGTACTTTAAGTTTAAACTCACTGCTGTATTTGGCCTTACTTGTCTTTGGCTTGATCGCTTCTATACCACCGCTTTGGTATTGCTGAACCCATTTATGTACAAACTTTGCATTCACGGCAAACACCTTACCAGTCGCAGGTCCGGTATGTCCTTGCCGATAGTATGCGATGACTTGCATCTTAAAGTCTAGATCGTAACGCATAAAAATACCCCATAAGTTGTGTCCAACTTATGGGGGTCGGTTCAATTGTGGGCTTTTTTGAATCTGAATGTTTGATAAAGCTATTAATGGCAATAAAAAATAGTGTACGTCAGTTACAGATAGCGGAGAAATTATTTTTCCAAAATCATATCAATATGCGGAATGTCATCTTCTAAATACATGTCTGAGGTTCTGACAAAGCCATGTTGTGTATAAAACGCTTCTAGATACTCTTGCGCGCCAATCTCAATAAATTCATTGGGCCATAAAGACTGACAAGCTCTCAAGGCTTCTTCTAACAGTTGATGACCAATACCGCCGCCGCGATGATTGGCTGAGATAGCAACACGGCCAATACTGACGGATGGATAACTCACGCCTTTTGGTAATAAACGGACGCAGGCGATAAGCTTATCACCGGCATAACCTAACAAGTGATAAACGTCTTTTTGATGATCTTTATCATCCAATTCAGGATATGGACATTTTTGTTCAACCACAAACACGTCCACTCTGAGTTTAAGGAGTTGATACAGTTGGATGGTTGTTAATTCAGTGAAAGGCTTGAGCTGCCAAGTTATCATAAGGTTTCCGTCTGATTATGGATAATACGCTACTGTAGCAAGGTTGGTAGATTAGGTCATGACTCATTGTTGATTAAGACTGTGTTTATCCCGTCAGCCGCTGTGGCCCTGCGCCTCTTTTACCCAATTCATCATAAGGATTGAGCAGTTTACAACGCTCAAGCGATAGGCAACCACAGCCGATACAGTCGCTCATCATGTCTCTTAACTCTGTTAACTGTACGATTTTTCGATCAAGCTCTCCTTGCCATCTGATGCCCAGCGCCTCCCAGTCTTCAAGGGTAATGCGAGTATGATTTGGCAATTCTTGAAGTTCTAATAATATGTCTTCTAGCGAAAAGCCTGTACGCTGTGCCACTTGAATCAAAGAGACGATACGAATGACGTGCTTTGGATATTGCCGATGATTTGAGACATTTCTTTGGCTTTTGATTAGCCCTTTTCTCTCGTAGAAATGTAAGGCTGATATCGATACGCCTGTCCTTTCACTAAGTACACCCACCGATATCCATTCAGGAATGAGTTTTTTTTGCATTTTTCGCTTGACCTCAACTTAGGTTTAGGTAGCAGAATAGGCGCAAATCAATATGAGTTCAAGTCCAATACTTGAGCGCACAGGCGACCAAAAAGAGAACAATCCATGAAAGTTAACGTATTAGCATCAAGCTCACTATGCTTGCTTTTGATTTCTACTTTAACCGTGATGTCCAATGCGACCATTGCACCTGCGCTACCGGGTTTGGCCAGTGAGTTTTCGGGAACGCCTTCTGCTGATCTTTTAGTAAAAATGCTGCTACCGATACCCGCGCTGTTTGTGGTGATTTTTGCGCCTATCTTAGGCTGGACCGCAGATAAGTTTGGTCGTAGAAATCAGATTATTCTCTCAACCTTTATGTTTGCGATATCGGGTGCAGCAGGCGCAAAACTGGCAGGACTGGAGGCCATCCTCATCAGTCGCGCACTCTTAGGTATCTGTGTCGCGGGTCTGATGACGGCCATCACGGCTTTGATAGCGGATTATTTTTCTGGCCAACAACGCAGTCAGTTTATGGGATTGCAACAAGCATTCTCAAATATCGGCGGCATCATATTTATCGTCACCGCCGGATATTTGGCCAGTATTAGCCCACGCTTGCCATTTTATATTTATGGACTTGCCATTTTTTTGGTGCCGTTGGTGTTTGTCTCTATCAAAGACAATAAATCTATCAACCTCAAAGACGATCAACTGCCAGACGATAGCGATGTAAATAGTGGCTGGAAACGAATCCTTGCAGGCTGTGCTATTTTTCTTTTTTGTCACTTAATCGTCTTTTATATTCTACCAACGCAAATACCGTTTTTTATGGTTGATATCGGTATTATAGACCCAAGTAAAGCTGGGTTGGCTATGGGTGCAGGCACACTTGCAGCAGCGATATCCGGTGTCTTTTTTGGCAAGCTTGTCGCTAAGATTCATAGTCATGGTGTGGCGTTTGCAGGATTTATGGCCATGAGCGTGGGTATGTTGGTGCTCTCACAGGCCAGCTCTTTTGGCTTAGTTGCCCTTGGGTGTGCGCTCATGGGCGTTTGTATGGGCCTTGTGATGCCAAATTTTATGGTAACAGGATTGGCGTTTGTCCCCAGTGACAAGCGGGGACTGGCGTCAGGTATACTGACAAGCAGCATTTTTATCGGACAGTTTGTGTCACCACTGGTAACGTCTGCGCTTATCTCGGCACTGGCTTATAGCCATTTTTATTTGGTAACGGCGGGCTTCACGTTAGCGCTGGCAGTCGCAAGCGCCTTAATGCTAAAAGCGCAGTCCGTATCATAATATGTGGTGGTGTCGCATCACATCTAACCGCAACGCGTTTTTTACTCTCACGACAAATTAAAAATAACAACGATCATAAGGATTTTATAATGAAAGTACTAGCCTTTGGTACCAGCAACAGCAGAAATTCAATCAATCAAAAATTGGCTCGCTATAGCGCGGCGCAAATCGATGATGCCGATGTCACTCTACTCGACATTCATGACCTTGAGATGCCAATCTTTAGCGAAGAGCGCGAAAAAGAAAGCGGTATCCCTGCTTTCGCGCATGATTTTTATCAAGCGATTGGTGAGGCGGACGCGATTGTCATCTCGTTTGCTGAATACAATGGCTCGTATACGTCTGCTTATAAAAACTTATTTGACTGGGCATCACGCATCGATATGAAGGTGTATCAAGACAAGCCAATGATTATGCTGGCCACGTCACCAGGCCCTAGCGGCGCTCAAAGCGTGCTTGCTGCGGCAGAAGGGTCAGCGCCATTCTTTGCAGCTGATGTCAAAGGCGCACTGTCATTGCCCAGTTTCTTTGATAACTTTGATGTTGAGACAGGCGTTGTCACTGATGAAGTGTTTAATCAAAAATTAAATCAGGCTATTAGCACGCTTTAATCCTTGATCTAACTGTAAGAATCACTCAAAAAAACACTCAACTTGATTGAGTGTTTTTTTTGTGCGAAGAATTTAATTTAGGAATGTTAAATTCTATATATAATAAATAAACGAGAATGCCATTAAATAAACAAAAAATGAGAAATATAAAATGAAAAGCTTGGAGCTCACTGTTGAAGACATCACATCATTGAATGATGGCGACTTAAGAGAACTAATTGGACGCTTATGCGAAGCTGAGTTTTTGCAGCAGCAATTGCCCTTAGCTGATGTGACTTGGGGAGGCGCACAGGAAGCAGCCGATGGCGGACTTGATGTGAGCGTTGATAGTAATAGCCGACTAAAGCAACCTAATTTTATACCAAGAAACTGTACAGGCTTTCAAGTCAAAAAGCATTCGATGGGTAAGGCAGCTTGTCATAAAGAAATGTTAGATGGTAGTAACCCTAAACCAATTTTGTCAGAAATTGCTGATAAAAAAGGAGCTTACATCATTGTTAGTGGTAAAGATGATTGTTCCGATAAAATGTTAAAAGATCGTTTAGCTGGTATGCAAGAAGCCGTCAACTCTCTAACTAATAAAGACGATTTACAGCTCGACTTCTATGGTCGAGATCGTATTTTATCATGGTTGCATCTATATCCAAGTGTGACTTTATGGGTTCGCCAAAAAGTTGGCAAACCTCTATCTGGCTGGAAACCTTTTGGTAGGTGGGCGGCAACTCCTATCGCCTTAGAAGATGATTTTATTACCGATGACCATCGTTGTGTAAGCGATAGTAGTTTAGGTAATCAAAATTCATTAACAGTACTTGAAGGTATTAAAGCGGTACGCGATAAACTCCGAGGAAATAACAGTATTGTACGTATTACAGGAGTTTCTGGAGTCGGTAAAACTCGATTTGCTCAAGCTCTATTTGAACAAGAAATTGGAGATGAGCCTCTACCATATACTAATACGATTTACGCCGATTTAGGTGAAGATTTAGCTCCTTCAGCATCGGAAATGGTCGACTATCTTATTGCTAACAATAGCGATACTTGCATAGTTCTTGATAACTGTCCTCCTGATATCCATCGAACCTTACAGAAAAGGATTGCAGCAAGTAATGCAAAGATCAAACTACTATCAATTGAATATGATATTTCTACTGACAAACCAGAAGAGACTCAGGTTATACATATTGAACCAGCTAGTGAAGATACGGTATCACTACTTTTGCAAAGGCGCTTTCCCAAATTAAATAAAACGAACTGCGATAAAATTGCAGAGTTTTCTGGAGGTAATGCAAGAGTTGCTTTGGCTTTAGCTGATCAAGTAGATATTAACGAAAATTTAAGTCAGTTGTCAGATGAAGAGTTATTTAAGAGACTTTTCCACCAGAGAAAACAAGTAGATGTTAGTTTTTTAGAAAGTGCAGAAACACTCTCTCTAATTTACTCTTTTGACATTTCAAATGAAAATAATGAACTGTTAGCGTTAGGTCGCATTTCAGGTATCGAAAGTAAGACCCTGTACCGTCACCAAGCAGAGTTACTTAGACGGCATATTGCTCAAAAGCGTGGTAATTGGCGAGCCGTCCTTCCTCATGCCATTTCTAACAAACTTGCTAGACGTGCATTCGAAAACCTTGCCATATCTCAGATTAACACTGAGCTATTTAAAGAAGAAAATGAGCGTTTACTCATGTCTTGTGCTCATAGAGTCAGTTATTTGCATAATAGCTTAGAAGCTCAGGCACTAGCTGAAAGTTGGATACAAGAAGGCGCACCATTGTATAACCCTGCTACATATAGCCCTATCCACCTAAAATGTTTTAGCTATATTGCTCCTGTTATTCCTCAGGCAGCACTTTATCTACTTGAACAAGCTTGCCAAAACGCTGAATTTGCTTCTCGAAATAACCCTAACTTTAATCAGTTTGTTGGGCTCTTACGTCAGCTTGCTTACGATGATGAATATTTTAATCGTGCTGCAAATCTTCTACTCAAGTTTGCTGAGACTGAGAAAGACGGTGAAAGAAACAATAGTATTGTTAACTGGATGGAAAACTTATTTTCCTTATATTTATCAGGGACAGAAGCGACACCAAATAAGAGACAAGCATTTATTAGAGATCTTTTTCAATCATCCAATCCCAGATACTATGAAATAGCGAAGGTGTTACTTAATAAGGCTTTGCAGACATCTTCTTGGCGTTCTTTTGCGTCATTTGAATTTGGGGCACACAAAAGAGGAATGGGGTGGCAACCTTCTACTCAGGAAGAATGGAAGGACTGGTATTCTGGATTAATAGATATTTTACAAGAGTTATTGCATTCAGATGATACTGTACAGGTTGATATAGCAAAACAGCTCATTGTCTCCAACTTTAACGGCCTTTGGGTTAATTCTAGATGCTGTAGCAAGCTTGAGGACATTGTTAAAAACTATGGTAAAGACGGCGTTTGGCCTGAGTTATGGAAAGAAATTAAAAGTACTAAGGCTAACTTTACAGTTTGAACCGCCCCGAGATTGTCGGAGACTCAACTTTCTGAGAGAATACGACAATGAAAACACGAAACTATACCCCTGAAATGAAAGAGCGTGCGGTTCGCATGCTCATTGAAGCCAAAGACGAATATCCTTCCACATGGTCTGCAATTCAAGCCATTGCCCCTAAGATTGGCTGTACGCCTGAAACCTTGCGGTCATGGTATAAGAAGCACATCGATCAAACCATACCTGCTAATGTTCAAGCTCAAAGCCAAGCCGAGCGCATCAAAGCGCTTGAACGTGAGAACAGAGAATTAAAGCAAGCTAATGAGATTATAAGGAAAGCAGCTGCTTTTTTCGCCCAGGCGGAAATAGACCGCCCACCGAAGTGATGATCAAATTTATTGATGAGAATAAGTCAGAATATGGGACCCAAGCCATTTGTAGAGTCTTGCCGATTGCTCCATCAACCTATTACCGTGCTAAAGACTTGGAGAGCTGCCCTGACAAGCGCTCATTACGCAGTCAACATGACGACTTCTACATCAGTGAAATCAGGCGCATCTGGCAGGACAGCAAGTGCCGCTACGGTGCGCGTAAAGTCTGGCAGCAAATGAAGGCTGACGGCAGTCATGTGGCTCGTTGTACGGTAGAGCGGTTAATGAAGCAGCATAGCATGCAGGGGGTTTGGCGCGGTAAAGGTAAGATAACCACCAACAGCCGTGATGACCAGAAGCGCGCTGATGATTTGGTCAATCGCAACTTTAGCGCACGCCACCCTAACCAGCTGTGGGTGGCTGATTTTACCTATATCAAGACGACAAGCGGCTGGGTTTATACTGCTTTTATCATTGACGTGTTTGCTCGCGCTATCGTGGGCTGGAAGGTATCTAATCGTATGAACACCGATATGGTGATGGCAGCACTAAACCAAGCAATAGCAGATAGAAATAATCCAAAAGATGTGATTCATCATAGTGATCGCGGGGTTCAGTACTTGTCTATCCGCTATACAGACAAAATGACAGATTCTGGTGTGATCGCCTCTGTTGGTACAACGGGTGATTCATACGATAATGCGTTGGCTGAAACGGTTAACGGGCTGTATAAAACGGAGGTGATTGATTATTTAAAACAGCAGTGGCAAGGTGTGAATGATGTTGAATTAGCAACCCTTGAATGGGTGGACTGGTTTAATAAAAAAAGGCTGCATAGTGCGATTGGCTATGTGTCACCTTTTGAGTTTGAGAAGCGGTATTATGATAATCTTAATCTGTTAGGCATTGCTGCTTAACTTGAATAAACAGTCTCCGATATAGTCGGGGCGGTTCAGTTGGGTCCGATAGTAAATCAATTAGACGTTTGGAAATGCTAGAAAAAATTACTGCTCCAAAAGATATTAATACAGAGATTTATGCCTATATATTTTCTAATACTTGGGATCATATAACATATGGTGGTAACGAAAGTCCTTCTGACTATAGAAAAGAAATTATTACGAAAGTAAAATCTTTAGGAGAAGAAGCTGCTCAAGATACCAGTCTTATTGAAGGCTTAGGAATTGATTTGTGGCAAGAAAGATTTGACTCGTTTATTCATTTTGGTGAAGGTCTTGCTTTAGGAAGCCCTGATCTAATAGAAACATTCAAATACCTAGCCAATCTTATCCAAGATGTGCCAGTCGAAAAATTAAACCCTTCTGTGCTACATGGATTTATTAAACAGGTATATGAACAGGATTCTAGTCTCGCACGTATTATGCAAGAGTCTACTCTTGAGATAAGTAACCTAAAAGAACATTTTGTCTTCTTGCTTTGTAGTACGCCATTGGCAGAATGGAGTATCCAAAAGCTTATCGATCTAGTGACTAAGCAGGAGATTAATGCATCTCAGTTCGAGATGATAGCTTATGGTCGCACTCATGAAGCAATAAGCGACAATGAGTTATCTGAACTATTAGATAGAATAATAAGTATGGAGCAAGGTATATATGCCGCTATAGAAATTCTTAGTATGCGTTTTTATATAGATAAGAATAGTAGTTATCAACCAACCTCTACTATATTGTCAGCAGGACGTAACGCTATTAAGAAAGCAGTTTCTCTAGGTAGTTTAAGAAATTTGCGCAGTCATTCTTTGAAAAGTATAGCCAATTATTGCTTAGAGTCATCAGTACCTCAGAACGAAATAAGCGACATATTATATTTAATCAAAAAAGGTATTGAAGAGCATCGTATATCTAGCAAAGATATTGAACCACTTATGGTTGTGTTGCTCAAGAATTTTCCAGAGATGGTGCTCGAAACTATATTATTTGATAACAATCAGCTTTCAGAGAATGACTTGATGTATTGGCAATTTTTTGATCAATATGATGGAGTTTCTCTCAATATAGTACCTGCCCAGAGACTTTTAGACTGGTGTAATAATGATCAAGCTAAAATCCAACAAGTGGCAAACTTACTTGATATATATACTCCAATAGAAGAACCACTTTTCCCAACAGTGGACAAAAGGCCTGTTGAACTAAGCGGCCATATAAAAGCAATTTTTCACACAGCTAAGAACAAAGACAAAATAGTTGAAATTATATATGACGAGATAATGCCAAGTGGCTGGTCAGGTTCTCTGGCAGATGTTTTGGAAACAAGAGCCAAAGCCTTTTCCGAATTAAGCAACCATGCTTCTGTAGAGATACAGAAATTGATTGAAGAGAAATTAGCTTTAGTTAATCAATGGATACAGAAAGAGAGAGAAAGAGAAGCACAAGAGCATAATCAACGTGAACAACGCTTTGAATAATGTAGTTCTTTTAACTCACTGTAAGCTAGAGTATTAATTGGCTAAGAAAAAAGCAGCCCCCCACAAAGGAGCGCTGCTTTTATTTATCTGTCAAAAAACCAAATCCTAACTCCGCAGATTCACCACATAACGCCCCACGGTTTTACTCGCGATAAACCGATCCAAATATTCAGGCGTTTGCGCCAATGTAATCTCTTCGCCATAGCTTTCCAGATTAGGCAGTTTCATGTCGGTAGCCACACGCTGCCAAATCGCCTTTTTATCTTCCAGTGGAATATAGACCGAATCAATACCCAATAACGACACGGCTCTTGTGATAAACGGCATGACCGTCATCGAAAATTCAGGGGAGGCCGCCAATCCGCAGCTGGTGACCGCGCCGCCAGCTTTGGTCTGTTTGAGCAAGTTGGCTAAGTAATCGCCGCCGATGGTATCAATTGCATTTGCCCATAGCTCACGGCCGATAGGTTTTTGTCCGATCTCATTGATGGTATCGCGATGACGGACTTCGCTTGCGCCCAGTGCTTTTAAGTGTTCGCTTTGTTCAGGTTTGCCTGAAAATGCAATCACCTCATAACCCAAGTGTTTCAAGATTGCGATACTGATGGTACCCACGCCGCCCGTGGCACCTGTAACTGCAACTGGGCCATCACTGGGTTTTGCGCCCATTTTTTCTAGCTTTTGAATACTTAAGGCTGCTGTCAAACCGCCAGTGCCATATATCATCGCTTCTTTTAATGTTAACGATTCTGGACATTCTATCGCCCAGTCAGCAGGTATCGAGATCATTTGACCAAGACCACCTGCGGTGTCCATGCCGAGATCATAACCAAATACCACGACTTCTTGACCTTCTTCAAAGGTGCCAGACTTGTCGCTGATCACGACACCAGCGGCATCAATACCAGGTGTGTGCGGGTAGTGCTTGGTGATTCTTTTATTGCCTGATGCTGACATGGCATCTTTATAGTTGAGTGATGAATAATGCACTTCAATAAGCAAGTCGTTTTCGGGTAAGTCAGTGAGACTGCGCTCTTGGATGCTTTTGTTAAAGTTGCCATCAGCGTCTTCTTCGACGACTAAGGCGTTAAAGGTTGGTTGGTTTGACATGGTGATATCCCTATTTATTTTTTGTTGTTGGTATTTATGAGTGACTGTTTGGCTTATCTATTTAAGCAAAAAAAGCCCACCGTATTGTTATATGAATACCAATGGGCTTTTGCATGTGTTTTGCGTGAGTAGACTTTGACAGTCAGTTAAATATTAAGGTTTTAATAACACTTTACCGTTTTTGCTGGATTGCAAATCACCATCGACCGCCTTTTTGACATCTGCCAAATCAAACGTGGCTTCGACAGGCAATTTTAGATTGCCATTGGTCGCGCGTTCGATCAGCTCATCAATCAAGCGTTGTTTGTTATCGACACTCATCTCTTGGCTAATTTTGCTGCCCCAGAAGCCTTTGATAACCGCTTGTTTAAAGATGATATTGGTTGGGTCTAGGTTCATTGGCTTACCTGACATAATACCAAACGATGCCAACGTGCCACCATGACCGAGCAATTCTAGTAAGTCATTACTAGACTCACCGCCAATTGAGTCAACTGCCGCAATTATCTTGTCATCGCCCACGAGTTTACGAACCTGATCTTTCCAGTCGTCATCTGAGGTGTTGATATTGTTTTTGATACCCAGCGCGTCCAGCTCTTTTATCGCGTCCGCACTACGGACGACATTGATGGTATTGATACCGCGGGCAGCGGCCAGCATCGCAAGTGATTTACCGACTGCCCCATTGGCTGCATTATGAATAACCCATTGATCTTCTTTTAATTCTAAGAATTCAATGAGCATCAAGGCGCTAAGCGGCATGGCAATAAGCTGGCCTGCAATTTGATCTTCTAAGCTGTCAGGAACGGCAAATACCATGTCTTTTGAAGCCACAAAGTACTCTGCCCATGTTGCTTGTACGCTGGCTGCTGCGACGCGCTGACCGACTTTGATGTCTTTCACATTATCCCCAATCGCATCAACGATACCGACGGCTTCACTACCACCGATGGCTGGCAGTTCTGGTTTAAAGCCATACTGACCGCGAATGGTGAGTAGATCATGATTGTGAATAGAGGCCAGTATGGTTTTGACTCGTACCTCATCGGCTTTTGGTTCAGGAATAGGGCTGTCGCCAAGACTTAAGACTTCGGTGGGTTTGCCAAATTTACTGTAAGTTGCGCTACGCATGGGTGTGTCCTTTTTATTTATTTTGAATGAAGTAATCGTATATGACTGAATAGATTATTATTGGTTGATTGTCAGCTCATTCATTATTATCAGTTCATTTATCAATGATTAGTTATCAGTGCTCCGTCAAGAAGCGCGTTATCCGGTCACCACAGTAGCAAGTCCAGCTTATGGTTATCAGTACTTATTTGGTTAAATAAGGTTAGTCTTTGCTTACAGTTGTGAAGTAGGAGTTGCCTATTTTATTTAATTGTTAACTTTGGCTTTATGTTTATCTGTTGGGTCAATCACTTCAAATGTCTCGTTGACGAGATCGGCCAGTAGCGGATCACCCTTGTCATTGACGCGAAACAAGCCGTATTTTGCTGCTTCAAAAGCATTGGCATGACCTTCTTGAAAGAAAAAAGCATTGGTTGCAAGTTTTACTGAGCCGTTGCTCAGACGGTAACGGATAGCTTTTTCATTGGCCGCCAATGTATTGGGCTGATGACTATCTGCCAAGCGTACAAAATGCCCGACATCATGCTCATCTAAAGCGACTATCACATAGCCCTCAGTCGATTTAGGACGATCGCCAGTTTTATCTAATGTATCCAAAACATCACGCTCCAAGGCATAACTGAGTGTCATATAATCGCCTTGCATAAAGCCGCGTGGATCGACGGGCGCTAGTTGCAATAACACAGGATCACCACTAGCAAGATGCCTCTCATACTTCATCACATTCATGCTGATAAAGGTCAAAATACCGACCAAACCCAGTACGGCAATAGTGATGGTCACTGCTCGTTTTTGCCACCATGCTAAAGCAGAGTTGGAGACGTTGCTTGCATCAGTACGTTTATTGGCATCATTCATGATAAAGGCTCCTCACTATCGGCCTGACTGGCGTTATGCTGGGTGCGCGCTCCAGAGGCGGATAAGCCGTGAGCACTATAGCGTTTGACCAACACCCAACGCAGCAGTAGCAGTACAATACCGACCACCAGCACGGAGACAGATTTGACCAGTAAAGACGTATTGAGCTGGTAGTAGTACCAAAACACATAGCAAACCAAGGCAAACACGCCAATACCTAACAGAGTGCGTTTGCTATTGGCCATGGCAATGATGATAATCAAACTGGTGGCCAGTAAGCCTGTAACATAGGTCGATACAATACCCAAGACAATGACAGCGCTGCCAGTTATCAGCCCTACGGCAGAGTGCCATTGGATACGGTAACGCTTCAAAATGAGGTAGGCGGCATATAGGCTGGCGAGTGTGAGCAGTCCTTGTGCCCAGTAGTAATGATAACGAAACAGCCCGTCGTTATTATCGAAGCCATAACGGTACTCGTCGACAATGAAATAGACAGAAATGCATAAAAGCATGAGCGCACTGGCATAACCAATGGCTTTTATCACCTCAGAGCTTGCTAAATGCCACCGAACTGGAATGTGTTGCAATAATCGATAGCGCTGTAAATGACTGACAATCGCAATCAATGCCAATAGACCCAGACTGATTTCGGGTAGGGCGTAATAACTGAGTAAAAAAACCACGCAGCCAAACACAGTTAAGCTCCCAATCAATCGGTACACAAAACTTGGCACGATAAGGGTCAAAGCACTTTGTAGCAATAAAAATACCCACACATCGAGCGGATGGCTGATACTACTTTCGATTAAGCTGTACACCACGTATGATTGACCTGCCACGCTGATCATAAAAGCCAGACTGCTCAAAAACATGCTGTGACGCCGGTGTTCATATTTAAATATAATGAAGCCACACGCATTCAACAACAGCCCAATCATGCCTATCATCATTGCATTGTCTAACGCGCCAGTACTTTCTAATATTAAGGTCAAAAAACCAATAAAAAACAGGCTGGCTAACAGCCCACTAAAGCCAAAAAGGACGTGTACAAACCAAGGCGTATCCTCTTGATCATGACCATTGCCAAGGTTGGTTTCACTCTTTTTATCAATTGCACTTCCATCGATTGCACTTCTATCAGTCGCATTGACCTCAACCGATTCGTTAACCATGTCACTTGTCATAGTGCGCTTATGACTTAAACGAGCCGCTTTACGTAGCCAAACAACGGCCGCTGAACTCATGCCAACCAATAACAACGCTAACATTAAAAAACCACTGCTATTAGCATTCTCTAATAAGAGTCTGCTTGCCCAAAACATCACCACGATAATGGCAGAGCCACTGACATAGGTCAGCATCAATACATCAACACGGTATCGGTAAAATCGCCACACCATAAAGCCACACCAAATGGCCCATAGCGATAATAAAATCGCAGGTATCGTAACGCCACGGTTGTCAAAAATAGTGAAGATAGAGAGGTGAGTGATGGCGTAGGTACTTAATAAACCAACCACATAAGTGCTCCAGTGCAAACCAGCTCTAGCCTGATTTTGTGTATGAGCGGCGGTATGAGACGGAGTGTCTATATCTGCATTGGCAGAAGTTGTTTGAGAGGGGCTTTTGTGATCAATAAAAAATAGCCAGAGATTCAGTGCGACAAAATTAATGAAGGCCAGCGCGCCTATTTCTATCACGCCTTGGTATACATTATCGTTGAACAAAAAACCAGTCACGTCTAAATAAGACAGTAGGCAGGCATTCAGCAGACCCAACCATAACAACCACAGCGCAGGGAAACGAGCAATCATGACCCACGGCATAATCAATAGCGCCCATACAAAAAACAGCTGCCATGTGTCTGCGCCTGTCTGATAGGTCTGTCCAAACAAAGCCAGTAAGCTGCCAGTAATGATGCTGGCAATGAGTAAAAGCAGTTGACGAATGAGGAGAAATTGTCGCCTAACACACAAGCCAACGTATAGGGTAATGGTTATAACCAGTGCGCCTTCGACCAGTGCAAACTTACCCATTTTGCCCATGTCTAACCAGTTATAAGCGATAAAGAAAACAAGGGCTAACGCCAGTGCGACTGATCCAATCACCAGCAGCGCTTTATCAAAAAAAGCAAGCCACGCTTGCTGGGTAGGGTAGACATCAAGATAAGCGGCCGTATGATCGGCGCGTTCGATAGGAGAGGTATCGTGTTTAAGCGAATGCTCAGTCGTGCGCTGTGGTTGGTTCATAGCACGCTCTCATTAAAAACAGTGTAAAGACTATCTTAACTGTTTTTATGGGGAGGTGATATTGATTGTGTTGTGTACTTGTTTAATAAAACTCAATGCGACTCAGTACATGTTCTTGAATCATGTAGGCACAGACATAAGCGCTCGGCCACGCTACGATAAATGCCAATCCCCACGAATGGAACAGCGTATCAAAAAACCCCTCAGTCCAGCCGACTTTAATCAGGATCAAAGCAGCTGAGATAATGAGTGACATCATCAGTGCCATAAGCCCGGTAAAGATAAGGCGGTAGTATTTGCGCCGTGTACGGATTCTGATGGTGGGTATTTTACTCATAGTTTTACTTATTTTGGTGATAAAAGGTCAGGACATGTCAAACATTCGCACGCTATTTGCATTGTAGCAACACCGCACAGTTTTCAAAAGCGGTACTACTGCTAAACGTTTTGTTACCGAGTACCCATAGTAAGGACAAATTACTGTTTTGAGGGAGGTAACGGTTATTGTCAAAGCTGACTTCGCCGCGATCAAGCTGATTGGCAACGATCATATAGCGTGAGGGCGAGCTGGTAAATGTATTATCCTTAATACTTAATTTTTGAATATTAAATTGCAGTAGTAGTTGACCACCTTGTTGCTTACCAAGATCATTGTTGGTGACGGTATTATTAATAAGGGTGATTTGTCTGACGCCGCCACGTTGCTCATCATAGCCACCGACTGCGAGACCAGCATAGCTGCTATCGGTGACCGTATTGCCCTCTACCCAGACCTCTTCTGTTAACTTTTGGAAGTGTTCACTGGCGACTTCGATACCAATATCGTTGCCAGTCACGATATTGTTTTGAATAAATACTTGCCTGCCTCCATCGACATAAATACCACCCGCTGAAGGATCATCACCTTTGTAACCGGGATTGCCAACGATGCTATTGCGCGCGACCGTATTGCCGATGATATCGCCGCGACGGGCGTAGTCGTTAGCGGTCTCTGCTGTTCCTTCAAAACCAATGATGTCGATACCAATGTTATTGTTGTTATTGACTTGGTTATAGTTCACTTCAAAGTTAGTTACATCACCATTGAGTACGATCGCTTCACTACGACCTAAGGTGAGGTTTTCGACTCGATTGTTATTTATTTGAATATCTCTAATAGGCTGAGTACCGTACACCGCAATGCCATGCGCATTGCCGTTCTCATTCTTAACGCGTGTGCCTAGATTATGAATATAGTTGTTTTCGATGAGGATATGATGGCTACTACCTGTCACATAGATCGCAGTGGGCGTAACCTGATCGCTGGTTGTCCAAAAGTTAGTAAACTCTAAACCGCGAATGATCACATAAGCTTGGTCTTCTATATGAAACAGATGCTCATCGTCAGTACTTGGCGTGCCTGTGATGACTATTTTTGCAGCTGGCATCGCCTCAAAAATAATAGGCTGCGCTAGTGTGCCAGAGTTTTCAATATAGACAGGCCCTTTATAAGTACCGGCGGCAATGTGTACTGTCGTGCCAGCGGTGGCGAGATCCGCCGCTCTTTGTATGGTCAGTACTGGCGAGTTAGCACTACCTGTTGCCGTATCGCTACCCGTTGTCGCCACGTAGATATGTTTACGCGTACTGTCATCGAGCGTTACATCATCAAGGGCTGAGCTGCGATCATAAAATGCTTGGCTATTAGATGTCGGCGGTACTGTTTCAGGCGGTGTCGGGATATTTGGTATTGCGGGCGTGGCTGGTTCAGAAGTAGCAGGAGGCGTTGAAGCGTTTGAGTCTGTATCTGAGTCGCCACCACCGCAAGCAGGCAATACAATCACTAGGGATGCAAGTAACCCAATAGGTAATAGCATGGATGAACGAATCTTTGAATACAGCGTTGACTGACGAGTCTTCATAGTACTTCCTAATAGTAGGATATAAGCTATCGATGAACAAAAAAATAGATAAGTCCGAAGTGATTTTTGCTATAGCGGTTATAAAAACTGTCTTAAAAATAATTTATATAATATAACGGTTTTTGCTACGATTGAATGACTTTTTACGCTTACGCGTTTGTCTCTAGTCCGTTTAGATGACCACTGATTGAATTGAGGACACCTCTTAATAAGGAAGAAAAATGCCTAACCAGAATCAGCAACACCCATCCTCTCAGCAAACCACGCCTCAATACAGTACTCAAAGAACACTTGGCATCATCGGTGGCATGAGCTGGGAGAGTACCGAAAGCTACTATCGCCTGATTAATGAAGGTGTCAAAGCCAAGCTGGGTGGATTGCATTCAGCAGATTTGCTCATACACAGTGTCGATTTTGGCCCTATTAATACGTTGCAAGAAACGGGAGAGTGGGAAGCACTGGGTTCGCTTATGGTGAGTAGCAGTAAACGCTTGCAAGCGGCGGGCGCGCAAGGAATCATGATCGCTTCTAACACCATGCACAAATTATTCGACGATGTACAATCAGCCACAGACCTACCGTTGATTCATATTGCAGACGCCACTATCGATGCCATCAAAGCACAAAATCTCAGCAAAATAGCGCTACTCGGCACGCAGTTTACGATGACCCAAGATTTTTATAAGCAGCGTTTGATTGATGCAGGGCTAGAAGTGTTGATACCTGCCGAGGACGAACGTGCCGAAGTACACCGTATTATAAAAAAAGAGCTGTGCGTCGGTGAGTTCAAAGACAGCTCACGGGCATATTATCGTCAAGTGGTTGAAGCTTTAGCGGCGCAAGGAGCAGAAGGTGTGATATTAGGCTGTACTGAGATTGGTCTACTCATCACTCAAGCAGACAGCCTAATTCCTGTGTTTGATACCACCGCCATTCATGCGACCGCTGCGGTAGATTTTTTATTGGCTGATACAAGGCTTTAGTATATGCAGCAATAAGTCGAGATTATAGACAGCTTACTCCTTATACCAATGAAAAAGAGTCATCAAGCTAAACGTATATATAGTCAGCTGAAAATGATACATCAATTTAAATACGCTACTGGAAGAAATTTTGCACAGCCTATGTCGTTATAGGCTCTGGTATAGACACAGCACGCAAGTAACATTTCTTCCAGTAACGCTATAAAACATTTAAAGCATCTTAACCATATATAAACCACGCTATTAGCCTTTATTACTCCTAATCATGCGGTGTCTATAAAGTCGTCTGCGAAGTCGTCGATGTAGCCTTGTGATACGGCGTAACGGGAGCAGCTTCCACACAGTCGTTGGTGCGATATCTCGGCACGACGCAGAGGTGCCACCATGCACGCGATAGCCTTCGCTGCCTTGAGCAGCCTCTTCTGCGACCAGTTTTTTACCCTTGCGCCATCCGCCATGTACATATAGTCCTGCCCCCATCAGCGCGGTGGCTACCATGCCTGCTGGGAACGACAGCCACAGTGCGTCGTCCCCAAGGAGTGGGTAAAGCCCGAACGCAAATCCAAGGCGCACGGGGTACATCGAAATCGCCATAACGATCAATGGCCAAATCACATAGCCGTTTGCTCGCATGGTGCCAAACAGCACTTGTGCTATCCCAAAAAAGACGAAACCCCATGTTGCCATTAACTGAATGTGTTCTCCAATTGGCAACGCCTCGCTATCACTACCGAGGAAAAAGCCCAAAATAGTGCCATCAAAAATCGTCAGCACCGCGATAATGGCACCGGTCAATATCACGTTAAAAATGAGTCCCCATCGCGTGATGTCTGAGACTCTACTCCATTTATTAGCACCGATATTTTGTGCAACCATCGCACTGGCGGCGGCACTGAGCGCCATCGCTGGCATCTGCACATATGTCCAAAGTTGCTGGGTGGCACTATAAGCGGCGGTCGTCTGTACCCCTTCGCGGTTGATCAGTGACAGCATGGTCAACGCTGCCGAAGAGATAACGATCATTTGCAGACCCATCGGCAACCCTTTTGAAAACATTGACTTTAGGATTTCTCGGTCTGCACGTAAAAAGCGTAGCTCTGGCATCTTAAGTGTCAGCACAGAGCCACGCAGGTACATGGTGATCACCATGCCAATAAGTGCTAGCGTGTTTGCGGTGGCGGTTGCGAAGGCTGCGCCAAATATACCCCACTCGGGAAAGGGGCCTAAACCCAAAATCAATGTCGGTGTCAAAATTATATCAAAAATCACCGATATAATGATAAACCAAAGCGGCGTCGTAGAGTCGCCTGTCCCACGCAGTGCCATCATGATCAGCGTAAACGTGAGTGTGACAGGCATTGCAACGAAAATCATCCGTAGATAGGTCAGAGCAAGATCTACTGCACTGGCTGGCGTGCCAAGCAAATCCAGTAACATTGGCGCAAATAGCCACCCTACTGCCGACACCACTATACTGATCGGAATAATACTACCGAGCGCCGTTCCCATGGTTCTTTTGACCATAGTCTCGTCACGGCGGCCCATGGCTTGACCAATCAAAATAGTAGACGCCATACCAAAACCAAAAACAAAGGAGATGAGTATAAACATCAAAATATTGCCGTTCGCTGTCGCGGCGAGCGCCTCTTCCCCTAAAAACCGCCCCACCCAGACAGCATTGATTGAGCCGTTTAACGACTGTAGCGCTGATGATCCAAGTGTTGGCAAAGCAAATAGGAGCATCGTTTTGGCAATTGACCCTTCAGTGAGGTCACGCCGTTTGTCAGTGGCAATACTGGTGTCGCTCAATGTCTTTCCTTTTGCACCGTTCAATTGGGCTTCGGTTTGTTATAAGAATGCGTCCTAAGAAAGGTGTTAGATAACAGACTTAGGATTGATGGAATAAAAACGCTCATTATAAATGACAATGCCTATGCCATCTTGATTAAAACGGTAAACAAATCAAGTGCTGACATAAGCTCCAGTACTGAATGTGTTACTTTTCTTTTGGTGTTGTGTCTTATATGAAGCTAGCTCGGTTTCTACTGATGATAAAAAGCCTGAAAAAGATGACGCTGACTTGACTACAAAGTAATAGATTTATAAATACGAAGAAACATTTATCGTTAGAATCATAGCGTAAATACTTTTTATACTATAGTTGATGCAATTTAAGAGTGGTACAAGGCAACCGAGCGCAGAGGTATAGGTCATGCTTCAAGCAAGGTTAACGCTGTAACGCTTTTATAGTGGATTGACTATATTTCTAACAAGGATGTTTCGATGAAACTAAAACGCTTAAGCCTTGTCGCACTATTTAGTCTGTCAGTCGTCGGCTGTACCACCGCGCCTAATACGCTTGCCGTCAATGCGACCCAAAAGTTGATACAGTTTGAGCGCAATAAAGCCAACCTTGAAAAAAAGGTAGTGACGCTGGCCTCTGGCGATACTTTGACCTATCTAGAAGGTGGCAATATTAACGGCGAGCCTTTACTGCTCATTCATGGGTTTGGGGCAAACAAAGACAATTTTACCCGTATCGCCAAGGAGCTGAGCGATTATCATCTGATCCTACCAGACTTGCTGGGCTTTGGTGAATCCAGCAAACCGCCGCAAGCTGACTATCGCGCCGATGCTCAGGCGCAGCGTTTACATGAGCTGCTGCAAGCCAAGGGCATGGCGTCCAATATCCATGTCGGTGGTAACTCAATGGGCGGTGCTATCAGTGTTGCTTACGCGGCCATGTATCCCGATAGCGTCAAAAGCTTGTGGCTACTCGACAGCGCAGGTTTTTGGTCAGCAGGATTTTCTCAAGATCGATTTGGCGATGGCGGTATAACAAGCAGCCCGCTATTGATCGAAACCAAAGAGGATTATTTTGCCTTATATGATTTGGTCATGTACAAGCCGCCTTACATTCCCAAAACCGTGCAAGCGGTCTTTGCTCAGACCAATATTGCCAACCGCGAACTACACGGCAACATCCTTGAACAAATCACAGCAGACAATGTGGAAGCACGTGCCAAAGTGATTGCGCAGTACGACATACCCACGCTCATCGTTTGGGGTGCTGAGGACAAAATCATCAAGCCTGAAACCGCCGTCATAATGAAACAAATCATGCCGCAAGCACAGGTGATGATGATGCCTGAGGTTGGGCATGTACCGATGGTCGAAGCGGTAAAAAAGACGGCCCATGATTATAAAGACTTTCGTGCAACGCTTATGGACAAGTAACTCACAAGTTCTTTGTTAATCGCGTCAGCAAGGCGTCTGTACTTTCGTTTCTGACCAACGTGACGCCTTGTCCTGCCCATAGCGACAAATGCTCGGCGTCCAAATGCTTGGTCGCATCCGCCCGCATAAACTTGCTCATGGCATTGAGTTGCGGGTAGGGCGGTAGTGCATCTGCATTCTCAAATTGCGCAAAATCACGCAGATAATCATTTAGTAAACCACGAGCAAGCTTGCCTGAAAACAGTCGCGTTAAGTGTGTCTCGCTACTGCGTACTCCTTGACTGGCATCAAGTAGCGCTTGCTTATACGTATCATTGATACCGCACTGATCTGTGGTCAAAAACGCCGTGCCCATTTGTGCAAGCTCAGCTCCTGCTACCTGCACTGCCTTTATATCTTGCGCCGTCATAATGCCACCGGCGGCAATCAATGGAATGTCGGTGAGGGCGCGTGTTTGGCTAATCAATGTCAATAATCCCAATGGATCAGTTTCGCTTTGAGCCAACCAACCACCGCGATGTCCGCCAGCTTCTACCCCTTGCACACAGACCGCATCTGCACCAATATCGCTCCATGTTTTGGCTTCCAATGGATGGTTTGCCGTACCGATAACACGCGTGCCCACACTTTGTAGACGCTGAACTTGCGCGGCCTCAATAATACCAAATGTAAAACTAACGACAGGCACAGGATTGTTATAGAGCACTTGCAACTGTTCAGCAAAGCTTTGTGCGGGACGCTCGGGTAACGTAAATTCGATATCATGCTCTTGATAGTAATTACTCAGCCAAGCAGGCATATCCGTATCGAAGGTGCTCGACTCATATTCAGACAACACCATTAGATTGACCATAAAAGGACGGTCGGTCAGGGTCTTAATCGTATTGATTTGGCTATCCAATACGTCTGGCGCGGTCATGCCAGCGCCCAATGAACCCAGTCCACCAAAGTTACTGACACTCGCAATCAGCTCAGGGGTGGTGGCACCGCCTGCCATTGGCGCTTGAATGATGGGGTAGGTTAGGTTAAGGGTATTAAGTAAGCTCATGAATGGCTCCTTTTTATTAGAACATTTACATGACTTACTGTAGCAGAGGTAGGCGGTACGCGTGTTGGATAGTGTTTATTTAGTTGCTAAATAAGGGGGTGGGCTTTGGCTACGAAGTTGTAGTTAAAATATTTGACTATGGTTTTGTAGTGGAAATAGTTGGCTACGGTTTTGTAGTTAAGTCATGCATCAAAACCCTTAATTATAAATTAGTTTATTCGAGCATTTATGATGTAAGATACAATTATCGACTTTCCGTAACAATCTATCTAATGAGCTACAAAATGAATTTAATACTAAAAGAATATGACAATTCAAAAAACGTATTAGATAACTTCGATAAAACCCTTCTTAGTCTAATAAGCTCGTTACTTGAGCAAAAAAATATTAGAGTACATCAAGTGCAGACCAGAGTTAAAGATAGAGGTAGTCTTGAAAATAAAATCATAAGAAAAAGTGAAAAATACAAGGCTTTAAACGATATTACCGATATAGTTGGTGTACGTATTATTACCTATTTCGATGATGAAGTAGATCAAATTGCAACTATGATTGAAGAAGAGTTTGTTATAGACCAAGATAATTCTGTAGATAAGCGGGAAATAGATAGTGATAAATTTGGTTATAGAAGTCTACATTATGTGGCAAGTTTAAAAAGAGATAGGACAAATTTACCAGAATATTCTAGCTATGGAGAACAGAAATTTGAGTTTTAAATTAGGACAATCTTACAGCACTCATGGGCTGAAATTGAGCATGATTTAGGCTATAAGGGTGAGTTTGAAATTCCGACTACTGCAAAACGTACTTTTTATAGGGTTGCAGCTCTTCTCGAACAAGCAGACATCGAGTTTGTGAAATTAAAATCAACTATAGCGCAGTATGAAAAGAATTTGAGTCAAGATATTAAAGCTAATCCTAGCCAAATAGAAATAAATAAGGCCTCGTTAATATCCTTTATGAGCGAGAATGATGAGGTGATTAATTTTGAAAACATTGTATTTATTGGCGAATATGATTTGATTATCACAGAGTCTGATGTTGAAAGCTCTGCTTATGATCAGCTAATAAATAGAATTAAAAGCTTAGGTATTGAAAATATAAAGCAATTAGAAGAATTCTATTTGAAGCATGAAAAACAACTTAGGGACAGTATCAAATCTATTTTCCCACTAGGAAAGAATACTATCAGACGAGGTGACTCTGTATTAATACTAATAAACTATACTCTTTCTAAGCTTACAGTTCAGAAGTAGTACGATAAAAGTATTAATACGCTTCCAAGTACGAATTTATCTAACCCTAAAACTATTCTAACCGACAGGAGGCCACGGACGATCAGCATCACTCTCAATCCATTCGGCCACGTAACCTGTTGGCGGTAGCTCCCAATCAGACTGACCCAACGCCGCAAGCACTTTTGATGTATCAATGACTCTACCGCCTTTGGTCACGCCAGTACGCAGTAGGGCAGAAGAGCATGGCTTACCCTTAACCCACATCGACTGCTCGATATACATCCAGCGCGCATCGATGCCAACGATTTTGGTTTTTAGCGTGACCTTTTCAAAGGCACGAATACGCTTGCGATATTGGATGGTACTACCAGCGATGACCAAACCCCAACGCTGTTTTAGTAGCTGCTTACCAAGTCCGCTACGCACTGCAAAGTCCATACGCCCCAAATCATACAAGGTGAACACGCGACCATTATTCATCTCCAAAAAATTATCGATGTCGGTCAGACGACAGCGAAACTGAATCTCGCTGGTTTCTTTGAGCGTTAACGTATTGCCCTTTTTTGCTTGTAGAGCCGCATGGGCGATGGTGCTGGCATAACGGATAAATGGATACATAAAGCAGTCTCAAAGGGTTAAAGGATAGAGTTAATGGTCGTCACATCAGAGTGTATGGTCAGGGCTACTTAGACCTATTTTTTACGTGATTCGACGCCAATCCAATTAAAGTAATCACTCACAGTTTCGGGTATCCAATTGATATCAAATTTTGATTTTTTGCCTTTTTTATTATAAACAGTCGATGCTTGATCATAATTTTTATCTTCGGCTTGTTCGTTGTGAGAGCGATAACGCAAATACCCAATGTGTCCACCATGAGCCGTATCGAGAATAGTGACACTGTCAGAGACATCATTTGGCGTGGCGGTAAAACCGATAAACGGATCGTCCTTGGCACTAATGAGTAATAAAGGCTTGGTCACTTTTATCAAATAGGGAAGGGCTGATGAGGCTTGATAGTAGTGATTGTTAGATCGGTAGCCGTGACGCGGCGCGGTAAAGATATCATCAAAGTCGCTGATACGGTTGACCGATTTGATGGAGTCGATCTCATCTTGAGTAATGTCATTGGCTAAAGCTTTTTTGATAATTGGGTTGAGCAAATAGGGCGTATAAATGCGATGACTCAAGAAGCTGTGCATACTAAGCGCCGCTGAGGACATATCGACTGGCGCAGAGATCACCACCGCACCACGACACAGCGCCTTATCCGCATACTCGCCCATGTATTTGGCCAGCGCATTGCCCCCTAGCGAGACGCCAACGGCATAGATATTGGCATACTGCTGACGTAAGTTTTGTAGCGCATGATGTACTTCGTCCGTGTCACCCGCGTTGTAAAAAACCGTACCACTGGCAGGAATCCCGCCACAGCTACGAAAATGTGCCACGACAAAATGCCAGCCCTGAGCGTGCATTTGATACGCCAATGCTCGCGCATAGTGGCTGTCGCTGCTGCCTTCCATCCCATGAAACAAAACGATCAATGGCGTTTGCTCAAGCTCGCCATCTGTCGCTGCTTGTACAGGATGCGCATCATAAAAATCGTAGGCAATATCGCTTTCATCCAAAGAATCCTTTTCGACCACACGGCGAT
Source organism: Psychrobacter sp. JB193 (assembly GCF_002285555.1). Lineage (NCBI taxonomy): Bacteria > Pseudomonadati > Pseudomonadota > Gammaproteobacteria > Moraxellales > Moraxellaceae > Psychrobacter > Psychrobacter sp. JB193. Next base: position 1,662,797 of record NZ_NRGY01000001.1, on the reverse strand, counting down.
AAGTTGGTGTTTTGGGCGCAAAAAACTTGGGCAAAATGCTTTGCAAATGTGGATTGGTGAGCCAAAACGGCGGTTTAAAAGGTGCTGGCGAAAAAGGCGTGGTTAGTGTTGACTGTGACATAGAGAGTTTCTTATTTTAGTAGGGTTAAAAAGCAATGCGTTATCATAGCGCCCGCCAGTATCAAAACCAACGCTTTTCAGTGAACGCGTGGTTACTCAAGACTGGTTACTCAAAAGCAGTTAATCAAGACTGGTCACTTATTACTTAACATCAGTCACTCAAGGTCAATCAGTTAAAGCCTATTACTCAAACCATAGCCAATCAGCAGCTCACTGGTTAAAAAGTTTACGACGGATCTAACACCCGTCCATCCATGGCAAGGCGCTCTTTTAGCGAGTCGATATCCGCCTCAGCCAGCGTCGCAGTCAATAGCACTTGTTTGCTATAAGCCACATCATCGATACGACCGTTAAGACTGTCGACCACATAACGGCATTGCGCTTCGGTCGCAAACTCTGCCAGTATCTGCACTTGAATCATTGGCACATGCTCAAGCAGGGTCATCATGTCCACAGCCGCTTGTGCCGATCCTGCATACGCGCGCGTCAAACCGCCAGCACCCAACTTGATACCACCGAAGTAACGCACCACAATGATAATGACGTTGCCAATCGACTTATGCTGCAATACATTCAATATGGGTCTGCCTGCGGTGCCATTTGGCTCACCATCATCGTCGAAACCCGCGCTGGTCGTATTATGGGGATCGCCAATGATATAAGCCCAGCAGTGATGGCGGGCATCGGCGTACTGCTCGCGTAGTTGTTCCACGTGAAACATAGCGTCTTCTCGTGAAGTGACAGGATATGCGTAAGCAATAAACTCAGATTTTTTGATTTCTAAGCGTGCGGTGACAGCACGTTTTAGGGTTTGATAGCTCATATTTCATCAGGCTTAGGTTGGATATGGTAAACTGGTGTAACTTTCATTGTTTGCCGTATTTGGCGCAGTGTTCATTTTATTTTTTATTATAGTACCACTTCTGACCAGTTAAGATAGCGAACAAGAATGATGTGCAGGCTTGTGAGGTTGGCTTTGAGGCAGAATGGGTATCCCAAAACGGATGGTAGTTAAGCGTATGCGTCTAGATAAATTTATTAGTAAGGCCACTGAGCTGTCGCGCAAAGAATCAAAAAAGATTATGCACGCAGGCGAAATCACAGTGAACGATCAAATCGTCAAAGATCCAGGGTTGCATGTCGATATCGCTAATGATGATGTGATGTGGGCAGGCGAGCCGTTATCAGTGGCGACTGGTAACCGTTATATCTTATTGCATAAGCCTGAAGGATTTGAATGTACCTTAAAAGCCAAAGAATACCCAATCGTTACCGAGCTGATTGCTGTACCAGAGCTGGGCAGCTTGCGTATCGCTGGTCGACTTGATGTCGATACCACGGGCGCGCTGCTTATCAGTGATGATGGTGGCTGGCTACACCGTGTGACCAGTCCGAAGCATGAGCATGCCAAAGTCTACGAGCTGACTTTAGCAGATGCTATGGACAGTGATGCGCAAGAAAAAGCAGTTAAAAAGGTTGCCGAAGGGATTTTGTTAGAAGGCGATCATGAACCTACCAAGCCTGCAATTCTTGAATTTATCGATGAAACGCATGCACGCCTGACGCTAGAGCAAGGCAAATATCATCAAGTCAAACGTATGATGGGTTACTTTGGCAATAAGGTCGTCGAGCTGCATCGCGCCAGCATTGGTCATATCAACTTAGATGGTCTAGACAAAGGTGACAGTCGTTTCTTAACCGCAGAAGAAGTGGCCAAATTCTAAATTCGTCTTATTCTAAGTGTGCCCTATCTGTGAGTTTGTAACGTCAAAAGCAGCTTTTAAACATTAGCGGCTTTAGACATTGCCTCAAAATAATTAGCAGCATACGTATCGTCAGTTCAATATAAAAGAAATACGTTCAAAATAACATTCTGTTAGGGTAAATTTTGCGAAGCATACAGCAAGCGAGCAAAATTTATCCTAGAAGCAGGGTATTCTTTTTAAATGAAATTGACTGTATCGTGTGCTGCTTTTTTTGTTGACTATGTCTCTATCCTGACTATATTGCCTGCCTCTTAAAGCTGGGTAGCAATTTTGCAATAATGCGTTTTTAAGCCTTTGCAAAAATCCTCCTTGTGCTACAGTCTATTTTTCTTTTCAATATATGTTTTTGCATAATATAAGGCTTATCTGCTTTTTATTTTCTAAGCAGTGATGTCATTATCAGTAAAGCATACTCATTGTTAAAAACAGATAGGACGGTCTTCGTGAAACTCTCTTTATTAACATCCACTACGTTTATTGGTACTTTTATCGTGGCGACCACTGCCTGTGCTCAGCCAAGCGCCAATGATGCCACGAGTAAAAACATCAGCCAACCTGCAGTAGGTAGCCAAGCAGCTGGCTCGATAAGCCAGTCTATCGACAGCCACTTGCGCCAAGTGCTCACGCAAGCAGGTATCAAGACGCAGATAACCTCTATTGCGCCCTCAAACTTGCCCAATATGTATCAGGTGACTCTTGCAGGACAAGCACCATTACATATCATCAAAGACGGCAAATACGTCATTCAAGGTGAGCTACAAAAGAACCCAAGCAAGCGGGTAGTGACCAAAACGTTGCCGCGCAGTCATAAAGAGCAAATAGGCCAACCAGTCAGTGCAGCCGTCAAATCGGCAATGCTTGCCAATATGAGCGCGCTCAAAAATATGAGCACCAAAACACCGTTTTTTTACACCGCTGTACCAGGCGTGATTTGGGGTGCAACTTTAGAAGGCGTGCCTTTTTTACTCTCAGATGATGCGCAATATATCACCGATGGCGAGATATCTGTCATCGAAAACGGTCAGTTCGTGGGTCTGGACACAGAGTTTGAGCAACGCAAAAATCAGTCGGTATTAGCGATTTTGGATGACAAACAGCTGATTCGCTACCCCGCCACCAGTACCGAGAAAGCCGTAATATATGTGGCTGACGACGTCAACTGCCCGTATTGCCGCCGATTTCATCAGCAAATACCCATGCTCAATGCAAAAGGCGTGACAGTCAACGTGATTGGCTATCCGATATATGAGCAGTCACCCGCGCAAATGCGAGGTATCTGGTGCCAAACTGATGCAAACAGTCGTCGGCAGGCGTTTGATAAAGCCATGTTGCAAGGTGAGATGACGCCCGCCTCTGCCAGTTGTGACGTCGATCAAGTGACGCCCAATCGCGACAAAGCTGCTGGCTTAGCGGTAATGGCGACACCCGCTATTTATCGTGAAGATGGTGTGCTGTATCAAGCAAGTTTTGAGAGTCCTGAGTTTTTAAAATTTTTAGGTATCGAATAATAATAAATAATATTAGTGCCGCCCAAAATCCTTATTCATCACTATCTTGAATAACATAATAAAAAACCGCTTTATGAATTAAGTCATAAAGCGGTTTTTATCGTTTAACTTATCAATATTTTGAATATTAAAAGCGGTCTCAACTTGTCTATGGCAAGACAATATCGACGATCTTCCATTCAACAAGCCCTTGGCGCTGCATTTCGATAGTAAGCGGATAACCTTTAACTTGACCACTGATGTTAAAGCAATTGATACCGCAATAGCTCAAGGTTGGCTTATCACTGTCTGTACCTTGGGCGGCCTGCTGCTCAAGCTCTGCCGCTTGTTTTTTCATGATTTGCTGCATCTGGCTTTGCACCACGGCATTCACATCACCGCGCTGGAGGATCAAATTTTGAATCAGGTTCTTTAAATCCACTTGGTTGCTCGCGATGGCCCAAGCAGCAGCCAGCTCTTTAGTGGCAGTATTGGCTTGACCTTGAGTATCAATGATCTTCTCAACGTTTTGTGGCGTAATGGCACCATCCACGGCTTCGGTAATAAAACGGTTTGCCGCTTGTGTTAAAGGCTCACCGCCCAACTCTGCAACCAAAGGATATTTGCCCATGGTCGCGGTAAATTGCGTGGTCAGCTGATTTTGAATACTAGGCTTTACTTGGTCATAATCGATGGCGGCGGCAATGGTAGCGCCATCTTTATCTTCATAAGCATTTTTGAGCTGATAAGCACTGTAATAAGGCGAGCCTGCATATACAGCTATCGCAATCACGATTAATAACACAATCAGCTTCTTCATAAAAATGGATACCTTATCGCAAAATTAATAGAGTCAAATATAAACAAGAGATTCAATCAAACCGTTTGAATAATGCTAAATACTAGCATGGCCCATACAAATTAAGGTATGAAAACCTTTATCCGTTCCTTAATAGAACCTTTTTAACTGGTCTAAATGATTTTAGCGCGCACTTTCCCTATCTAAGCGCTTGATAAATGGCCATACCATCTCCATAAATAGCGCAAACTTTTAATAACTGATTTGGCTAAGCAGCATCCTGCCGTATTTGCTTGTAAGATTCATATCCTTCTTATTTTTGACTTTTTATCCCCTATGTTTCATGTGAAACCTTTGTAGACGATGAAGGGTTACAGATAAAGTAGGGAAGCGTAAAATCTATGAATCGACTGGCCGGTGGACTGTAAAGACGATAGGAGAGCCCATGAGTAAGCGCGATTTTTATGAAGTATTAGGTGTCAGTAAGACGGCTGACAGTAAAGAGATTAAGCGAGCCTACCGCAAGCTGGCGATGAAATACCATCCAGACCGCAACTCTGATGATCCTGATTCTGAAGATAAATTTAAAGAAGCGTCTATGGCTTATGAAGTACTGAGCGATGAAGAAAAGCGTTCAGCGTATGACCGTATGGGTCACTCTGCATTCGAAAATGGCATGGGCGGTGGCGGCTTTGGTGGTGCAGGCGGTGGCAACTTCCAAGATATCTTTGGCGATATCTTCGGTAACTTTGGGGATATCTTCGGTCAGTCGCGCGGTGGCGGTGGACGTTCGCGCCGTGGCTCAGACTTGCGTTATGTGATCGAGCTGACATTAGAAGAAGCGGTACGCGGCTGCAAAAAAGAAATCAGCTTTACCGCCCCTGCACCATGTGATACCTGTGACGGTAAAGGCGCAAAAGATGCCTCTGATGTCGTGACCTGTCAGATGTGTCATGGCCAAGGTCAAGTACGTATGCAGCAAGGTTTCTTTGCGGTTCAGCAAGCTTGCCCACAATGTGGCGGCACTGGTAAGCAAATCAAAAACCCTTGCCCTGACTGTCATGGTAATGGCGTCAAAGACAAATCGCGTACGCTCGAAGTCTCTATCCCAGCGGGCGTCGATGATGGCGATCGCGTTCGCCTAGCAGGTGAAGGTGAAGCGGGCGGCGCTGGCGTGCAAAATGGTGACTTGTATGTCGAAGTACGCGTCAAAGCGCACAACGTCTTTACGCGTCAAGGGGCGGACCTTTATATGGATGTGCCCGTGAGCATCACTGATGCGGCACTTGGTAAAGAAGTTGAGATCCCAACTTTAGATGGCAAAGTAAAAATCAAAGTTGCAGAAGGCACGCAAAGTGGTAAATTGCTACGAGTACGCGGTAAAGGCGTGACGCCAGTGCGTACCACCATGAAAGGCGATTTGATCTGCCGCGTCGTTATTGAGACTCCAGTCAACCTAACCCGTGAACAAAAAGACCTGCTACGTCAGTTCCAAGATACTTTGGATGGCGATAGTAAGCATCAGCAATCGCCTCATAAAAAATCCTTCTTCAAAAAAATCGGCGACTTGTTTGACTGATTATTTAACTAAGACAGACTGTCTTTAGGTAGCTATACTGAAAGTAAGCCCAAAAGTTTCACATGAAACCTTTGGGCTTTTTCTTGTGCCGATAAAAAACCACTCAGGTAGCGATATTTGTTAAACTGACGATAAATGATATCCAAAAATAACCCCGCCAAATATAAAGTATTTAAGGTAGAGATATGAGTCAACAAACAAAAGAACAAGCCATCAAAGTTGGTGTCATTGGTGCAGGCGGACGTATGGGTCGCATGCTCATCGAAGCGGTCAATGACAATCCACAAACCACCCTCAATGCAGCGATTGAGCGTCAAGGCTCAAGCCTCGTTGGCACAGATGCGGGTGAAGTCGCTGCTATCGGACATTTGAATGTGCAGATTGTCGATGACTTGCAAGCCGTGGTTGATGATATCGATGTGCTGATTGATTTTAGCCTGCCTGATGCCACTGAAAAAAATATGCAAGTTTGTGCTGAGCACAACGTGGCTATGGTCATTGGCACCACAGGATTTAACGAGCAGCAAGAGCAAGTATTGGCAAAAGCAAGTGAAAAGATTGCTATCGTTTATGCAGGCAACTATTCCACAGGCGTCAATCTGTCCTTAAAATTATTAGAAATGGCTGCCAAAGCGTTTGGAGCAGAGGCTGATGTAGAGGTGATTGAAGCACATCACAAGCATAAAATTGATGCACCTTCTGGCACAGCTTATATGATGGCAGAAGCCGTCGCAGATGCTCGTGGACAGAACCTCAAAGACGTTGCCGTCTATGGACGCGAAGGTCAAACGGGCGAGCGCGAAGCCGGTACGATCGGTATTCATGCCATTCGCGGTGGCGAAATCATTGGCGATCATACAGTGATGTTCATCGCCGATGGCGAAGTGGTTGAGATTACGCATAGAGCACGGGCGCGCATGACGTTTGCGGCAGGTGCAGTACGCGCGGCGACTTGGGTAATTCAGCAACCAACGGGACAGTATAATATGCAAGATGTCTTGGGTCTGAGTAACTAATATTAAGCCATTTAACGTAAGTGAGGTTGTTATGGAAAACAATGCCAGTATTACCATCAAAAATTTTAAAAGCTATAAAGATGCAACCTTACCTCTATCGCCTTTGACTCTACTGATAGGGGCGAATGCATCAGGCAAAAGTAATGCTATCGAGGCATTTCGCTTTTTAAGCTGGGTTGCTGGTGGTGAGCGTTTATCGACGCTTAAAAATAGAGTAAATGATAGTGATAAGGTAGTTAGAGGAAGCATCATAGATTTAGCTTTTAATCATGAAGATAGTTTTTCACTATCATTTAACTTTACTCCTGATATTAGCTATTCTGGTATATTTCTCAACGAGGACATGCAACTTCATTTAGCTGGTGAAACTTATCAAGAGAAAGAAAAGAATTTTTTTTTCTATAGAAGCAGTAAATATACAGCATTAGCTCTGCATTACTTCAATGCTAGCGCTAGCGAACTAATAAAGCTTACTCCATTAGAAACTATTTTAAAATTAAATGAAAAAGAAAATAATGAGATTTTTCAGAAAATTAGTGATTCTGAAGTTTCGGTGTATTTTCCAGAGCAAGACTCATCCGTACTTTCGATGAAAGATTGGTTATATATTTTTTTGTGGAGAGGATTCTATGATGATGCCAAAGTTAATCCAAAAAATACAGACTCTTTTGACAACTTGGCGAATTTCTTAACAAATACTTTCTTCTATGATTTTGTACCTAGTACCATGCGTCAAGACAGTATTAAAGATAGCGTGTTAAATAATAGTGGCTCAAATTTAGCAGGCGTATTGTCTTATCTTTGTGAAGAAAATTTAGAATATAAAGGAAAAATACTAGTATTAGTGCAGAGCTTACCTGAGCAAGATATTACTGATATTAAATTTTATACTGATAAAAGGGACCGAGTAGAGTTTTTACTGTGTGAAAGCTTCGGAGACGTTTCCGTTGAACGCACGATGGACTTACTATCAGACGGGACTTTAAAAGTATTAGGTATCGCAGCTGCTCTACTATCTGTGCCAAAAGGATCAACGGTAGTCATTGAAGAGATCGACAACAGTATTCACCCTACACGTGCGCATCAGATATTAAGTTTGATGCGCCAATATGCAGATGAGCGTAATCTAAATCTGTTGTTATCAACGCACAACCCTGCTTTGATGGACGCATTGCCTGATGAGGCATTGGCAGATGTTGTATTTTGCTATAGAGATCCGAAAGAGGGTGATAGTAAGTTGGTTAGATTGGGTGACTTAGATGACTATCTGGGCCTAGTAGCTCAAGGAACGCTTGGTGACTTAGTAACCCAAGGTATCGTTGAACGTTTTATCAAGCATCCAACCACCAGTGAACAACGTAAGCAGCAAGCGCTCAGTTGGCTTAATCAGCTACAAGGAGCTGATTAAATGACAGACATTTGCATATTAGATACGACTATTTTACTGAATATTCTAGATGTACCTAATCGAAATAACGAAAAAAACAATGTCATGGCAGACTTTAAAACTTATATAGAATCGGATTGTCGATTTATCATACCATTCGTAGTAGCGGTCGAGGTTGGTAATCATATTAGCCAAAATGGTGATGGGACTATGCGTCGACAAGCTGCTAGAAGGTTTGTTGATATGATGCAAAAGACATTTAATGGTGAATTACCATTTGAGATAAGTGATTTTGAATTGAAGTTGGAATGGCAAAAGTGGATTACTGAGTTTGTTGATAAAGCGGGACAAAACAAAACGGCTGCTAAACCCAACGAAGGTATGAGTTTGACAGATTTGTCTATTATCAAAGAGTATGAAGATATTCAGGCCAAGAACAAAGCAAACAGGCGCACACACGTAGAAGTGTTTATTTGGTCACTTGATTCGGATTTGACAGCTTATGGACGCTCTTATTAAAAAACTAACAACGCCATTACTGGTTATAGCCGTAAGTCTTATACTGAGCACTTCATCTATCGCTACTATTTCTCAAACCTATGTGATTGACACTTATGGCGGTGATGCTTTACTGCCAGCGGTGCGTCAGCAGTTAAGCACGAGCCGTGACGGTGGTACGGTGGCCACTTACCAAGGCAAGCTGGTACTACAAACGACGCCCGCCAATTATCAAGCGGTACAGCAGTTATTGGCACAAATCGATAGTCAGCCGCAAGCCTTGACGGTTTATGTACGTGTCGGCAGTGACAGCCGTACTCAATATGATAATCAGCAAGGTCAGGTTGTGATTACGAGCCGAGGTATCCAAGGTACAGGGATAATTAGCCAGCGTAATAACCAGCGACAAGGCAGTAGTTTGTATCAAGTGCAAACCTTATCTGGCAGTGCGGCAAGTATTGGGACAAGCACGTTGTGGTCATTGGCTCAAAGCTACTATCCAACGGCGTCAGTGTATTCTCGTTCGCTAGGGCAAATTATTATTCAGCAGCAGGTATTGCTACCAACGATCCAAGGCATTAACGTGACACCGCGGCTACTACCGAGTGGTCAAGTCGAAGTAAAGCTATCACAAGTTGAAGAGCGACTGGCGCGATCTAACTCATCTTACAATCGATACGGCATGAGCAGTAACAGCATTCAGGGTCAAAGCCTCAATAGCACTATCATTGTGCCACGTGGACAATGGGTAACGATTGGTCAAATTGTTCAAAATAGCCAAGACCAACAAGCAGGGGGTAGAGGCTACGGAGCGACCAATAGTTATAATAGCGTACCGATTTCGCTATTGGTGCAGTAGTTGATAATGGCAGTAACAACCCACAAAAAAGCGCGGCACTGTGATTTACAGTGCCGCGCTTTTTACTCAATGATTTCTCAGCGATTACTAATCAACATAGACTACTTCTAATGGCGGAAACCCATTAAACTCAACCGATGAATACGAGTTGGTATACGCACCTGTGGTCAACCAAAAGATTTTATCACCAATTTCAAGCTCTTCTGGTAATTGGTAGCCTGCCTCTTCATACATAATATCGGTCGAATCACAAGTCGGGCCTGCCAATACGACCGTACCTTCACTGGTCGAGGTTTCCATCTTTGGCGTATAGACAGGATATTTGATAGATTCGCCAAGCGTCTCAATCAAACCTTGGAACAAGCCCACATCCGTATATACCCAGCGCGTCAAATCTGTGTTTGATTTACGAGAAATCAATACCACATCACTGACTAGGACGCCTGAACCACCAACCAATGAACGTCCTGGCTCAAGAATGATTTCAGGCATATCTTCCGCATCATAGTCATCGGTCAAATAACGATTGATTTCTTCAGCATAAACTTTGATAGGATTTACTTCACTGATGTAATTGGCTGGAAAACCGCCACCCAAGTTAATCATTTGCAACTTGATGCCTTCTTCATTTTTCATCCAGTCAAACATGTATTTGACCTTAGCAAGCGCATCATCCCAAGCAGCGACATCTTTTTGCTGACTGCCCACATGGAACGAGATACCATAAGGCACCAAACCCAATTCGCGCGCTTGAATCAAAAGCTCGATCGCCATGTCAGGATGGCAACCAAATTTACGAGACAATGGCCATTCAGCGGTTTCTGACCCTTGCACCAAGATACGCACAAATATTTTTGAACCAGGCGCGTGCTTAGCGATATTTTTTAAATCCGCTTCTGAGTCGGTCGCATACAAGTCGATGCCTTTTTCAAACGCATATTTAACATGTTCTGCTTTTTTAATGGTATTACCATAAGAGATACGTGACGCGTCCACGCCGCAATCAAGTACTCGATCTAACTCATAGATAGACGCACAATCAAAATTTGAACCAAGCTTGGCGAGTAAGTCAATGACTTCGACAGCAGGGCTTGCTTTCATTGCATAATGGATTTTGGCATTCGGGAAAAATCCCACCATTTCATGAAATTTCGTTTTGATGCGGCTTAGATCCACTACCAAAAGAGGCGTCTCGCGACCTTCAGCTGCTTTGGTGAATTTCTGCCAGCCGGCAGGGTCAAAATATTGGTCAATTTTGATCATGGTCATGGTAGGAAACCTTTAATAAAAAAACATACGTTAAAAAATGAAGGCCTAGGCCATATTGCTAGTGTAACGTCACATTATTATCATAATGTGTCATAAAGCGACGAGAATGGTACTCACGCAACATTTGGCCTAAAAAATAAATACATCAAGAGTTGGTCGGTTGTGGCTGCTTATCAGCGGATTGCTCGCCTTGTTTTTCGCGAATTTTGATGACTTTACGTACCTTATCACGAGCACGCGTTTGTTTTAAACGCGATAAATAATCAACGAAGATGACACCGTTTAGATGATCCATTTCATGTTGGATACAGACGGCAAGTAACCCATCAACTTCTTCATCGATTTTTTCACCATTTTCATCCAAAGCTTCGATACGCACTTTATTAGGACGTTCAACCTTGTCATAGACGTCAGGTACAGACAAACAACCTTCTTCGTAAGCTTGTTTGTCTTCTACCAATGGGGTTACCTTCGGGTTGATGAAAACCCGAGGGCTGTTTTTATCTTCAGACAAATCCATGACGATCAGTTGAATATGTTGATCCACTTGACTGGCAGCCAGACCAATGCCTTGTGCATCATACATGGTCTCAATCATATCAGCGATTAAGGTTTTGATTTCAGCAGTCACTTCCTTGACAGGCTTTGCAATGGTGCGCAAGCGCGGGTCTGGATAATTTAAAATAGGGAGTAATGCCATAACGCTCACCTCAATGATAAGGATAAAATAGGGTTGGTATTATAAGATAAATGGGGACAAAAGTAATGCTTATCAATACTTTGCTTATTAATACTTGCGCGCGTAAATCCTCTTTTAGATTTTTATAGACGCCATATTATGACTTTAGCGAATTCAACAAAAAGCCCTGCAATTTGCAAGGCTTTTTTATTGTGAGTTTAGGATTCTTATTCACATCTTATCTATCATATAAATTTATACGCGGCGTTTACTGACAATCATTTCATACAAGAATAGGAGGATAATAGCACCGATTACAGAGAAAATTAGACCAGTAAAGCCACCATCTGCATCAATACCGATAAGTCCTGCAAGGAAACCACCCAACATGGCACCCACGATACCCAGTACAATCGTCATAATCCAGCCCATAGGGTCACTGCCTGGCTTGATAGCACGTGCCAATAGACCTGCAACCAAACCTACGATAATCATCCAAATAAAGCTCATGTTATTCTCCTAATTTATTGTCATTTATAATAGTTTGCTAGTTTTGATAAGCTCATTGTAATGACTGCAGAAAAATAAAGGTAAGCGCGAAATGTTACCAGTGTATGAGCTATGTGAGAAAAACAAGGGATTTGCTAAGATGGAGGGAGGATAAGTAAATGAAAGGTTACAAAGGTAATTAAGACGCGAATAGCGTTCGCGTCGAACCATTAAAATCCCTGAGAACCATTCGCTAAATTTTGACAATAAAAAAGCGCCGCTTGTCTGCTACGACGCGACGCTTCATTTATGTATTGAAAACATAGGTACATGAAGGGAATAAGAAATCCCTTAATTGCACTGAATTTTTTACTAGCGCTGACGCAATGATGTCAGTAGGCGCTGATGTATCCCTTCAAAGCCGCCGTTCGACATAATCACAATCGCATCACCTGCCTGTGCATGGACGACAATGTGCTCAATAATGGCATCGATACTAGCAAGGACTTGTTGATCACCGATGTTGTCTTGAGCAGCATTAGCTTTTTCAATCACTTCTTTTAATCCCCATTCCAAACCTGTCGGCTCGTACCATAGGGTATGGTCAGCGAGGGCAGCAGATTCAGCCAAGCTGTCTTGATGGATACCCATCTTCATGGTGTTGCTACGCGGTTCGATAATGGCCCAAATTCGTCGACCTGCCAGTTTCTTTTTGGCGCCGTCTAGTGTGGTCGCAATGGCCGTTGGATGGTGAGCAAAATCATCAAACACCAAAATATCATGCGCATCACCGATAAGCTCCATACGGCGTTTGATACCAGCAAAGGCAGATAACGCAGCACAAGCGGTATCAACGCTGACGCCAACGTTATAGGCGGCGGCTACCGCAACCAAGGCATTATTGACGTTGTGAATACCGCTCATTGACCAATCGACAATGGCTGTTTCATTATTGTCCGTAAAAATAACTTTAAATTGACCGCCGTCTGTACTGATCAGCTCAGCTTGCCAATCGCTACTATTTTTTAGATCAATATCTTTTGCTTGTTCATCCGGCACAGTGGTATCAAGCACCGAAGTACGCCAAATTGGCGTCCATACGCCTTTTGTTAAGGTGTCTTCTAAGCTGATGGTCGCAGCTGGCATGATGATTTTGCCTGTGCTTGGAATCATGCGTACCATATGATGGAACTGCGTTTGAATGGCATTGAGATCCGCAAAGATATCAGCATGATCAAATTCAAGGTTATTTAAAATGGCCGTACGTGGTCGGTAATGAACGAATTTTGAGCGCTTATCAAAAAACGCCGAGTCGTACTCATCTGCTTCAATAACAAAATACCCAGTCTGTGACGTGCCATTGCTGTCTTTTTCTGCGCCCAGATAACTGCTGTGCGCAAAGATCTGCTGTAGATGGACATTAGGCGTATCGACCAAGGGAACTCCCCCAATCAAAAACCCCGTATCAATACCAGCATAATGTAGTATCCAAGCCAACATCGTAGTGGTTGTGGTTTTGCCATGAGTACCAGCAACGGCGATCACATGACGCGATTGTAGTACTTGCTCAGATAAAAACTGTGGTCCTGATGTATAGCGAAGCCCTGTGTCCAGCATATACTCGATGACATCCATACCACGCTTCATGGCATTGCCGACGACAACCAAATCTGGCGCAGGTTGCAAATGCTCAATCAGATAGCCTGACTCAATCGTGACGCCTGCATTCTCAAGTTGGGTCGACATGGGCGGGTAAACATTGGCATCTGATCCTGTGACTGTATGCCCAAGTGCACGCGCGAGCAGCGCCAGCGAACCCATAAAAGTACCACAAATACCAAGAATATGAATATGCATAGACGTTCCGTACAAGCTTAATTAAGAGAATAAAAGAATAGAGTGATCCGTAATTTCAACAGGGACTTATTATCGGATATACTCGGCCTAACGATTATAAGTAGTGATGATATCTTGCTATAAAAGAGCAAATCATGATCAAGATATCAGCGCGATAAATAGCCATTCATTGTAAAGTAAACACCATGAGATGACCAATAAAAAACGCCTAACAAGTAGGCGTTGTTTGGTCCATACATTCGACTCATTTCATCATATTACGTATGGCATTTAAAAACTGAAAAGGTTATTTTTATGTCTCTAACGGCATCTATATAAAGATATGCTTATCTAAAAACTGGTTCTCTAAAATTATATCCTGTAGATAAGTACCTCTTTAAAACGTTATATGATGGGATTATTGACGCGATAAAATATAGTCATTATTCGGGGTTTTGTCCGCATGCATCAAGATAAGATGATTGTCTTGGATATCATAACTTTCGATTTTCTTATCTTCATAAACAATCGTAATGGTATTGTTGTCTTGGCGATACACACCCGATTCAAGTAATGGGGCACGCGGGCTGTCAGGATTGTTATAGATACTGGTCTTTGATACTGAGCCGTCAGCAAACAGATTTAAGGTAACATCGATACTACTACAAACATCACAGGGCACCATGCCACCGTAATCTCCCATTAGCGTGGCCTGCAATGTGTTATTACGACTACTTGACTCTACTCCCATGAGGGACTGGCTGGGATTGGCATCGTTACTTGATTGCGCAGCTGCGATTAAGGACTGTCCTTGCGCTGCTTGGTCCAGCGACTCATTTGACAGCTGAAGGCTATCATCTTGCAAATTTTGGGTCAGATTTTCCGAGTCATGTGCTACGTTGTCAGAAGGGGAAAGCGTATTTGCTAAATTTTTGTCATCATTAGAAGAGGCGCTATCGCAACCAATCAACGCGACACAAAGTGGCAGCACAAGTAGAGAGCGGCCAAAGCATTTGGCTACAGTAAGCATGGTCGCGCAGGTAGGCGCAGAATATATCATGGTCACCCCAAAGAACGGTTTATCAAACAGTATTTCTTGTCACACAAGGTTTCTTATCAAGCAATGCTTCTATAGATCACCAGCATTACTAACAACGCGATATGATTATAAAAAATATAAGTATGTTAAAAATAACGAATAAAAAGTGTCAGCAAATTATTTGATGTTTTAAAGCTACAATCAAGGATTTATCACTAACAATTTACGAAAAAACGATAAATATCTAATGATATCAGGCAATTAAAAAATGCAATAGAATGAATCAAGATATCAAAGGTTAAGTATATCTCTGTGGACTTTTTGTTATAAACAAAAATTAAGGAGATAAAAGTAGCCGTTTAAGGAGTCACCAAGGTAACTTATAAAGGTTGTCAAAGAGACTTAACAGTCGCCTCATCCAAACAGGGACAAATAATCATATACTTATGCCTGTTTAGATGAAGGATTATATCGGAAAAATAAGTTGAATTCTAACCCTCTTTTAGGCAAGACGGTTGTGGCTAGCAGGTCGTACGATACGCCATAGTATCAGCACATGTACGATCAATAGCACAGCAAATAAAATCAAAGATTGCTCAGGAATACTCAACCCCATAAATGTCCAGTCAACCGTGGCACATTCACCAGAGCCTGCAAATACTTCTTTGAACACCTGTAAAATAGGTAAGGTATCCATCCAATAGTCCAAACCAGGTCCGCATGAAGGTACTTGGTCGGCAGGTAAATGCTGGAGCCAAACATGACGAGCTGCAACTAGGGTTGCCCAGCCAATACCTGCTAAGCTACCAATCCATAATATCAATCTTACCACCATCGATTTTGGGTTGAATAGTGCCGATATTAAAGCGAATCCACCCATTATAATCAGACCAATACGTTGGAAAATACAAAGCGGGCAAGGTGTGAGACCTAAATGACGCTGTAAAAAGAACAGCGCAAAACTCATACCTATCACGGCCATTATCACGAGAAATACTTGTAAATTGCGGTAAGTGGTCAGCTGTAGCATCAGGTGGTTACTCTTGTAAAGTTAGTCATCTATAAAGGGTAAATAGCCATTAAGACTTAGCGATATTGCTGCAAAAATTCCATAAAATCTTGTGTTTCGGCTTCTTCAATCTCAGCTTGCTGTAGTATGGATTTTTCTGCCAGTACTTCATACTTTGCCTGAGTATTTGGGCTAAGTGTTTGCTGTAATAAAGACTCACGATGCTGCTCAGCCAATGTAAAACCAAGCTGCCATAAGCTACCTAAGCGCTTACTATCAGAGTTGACTTGTGCTGAGATGGTTGATTCAGGATGTCCTGCTTTGCCTTGCATTAAAGCCACAGCCGCGCGGTAATCATTGCCACCATAATGAGCATCTAACAAAGCTGCCAGTGGTTGCATACGCTCTAGATGGGTCAACATCCAGCTCTCAAGCAATTGCTCTTCACCATTGTCTAAGATATGCAGACCTTCGCGGCGACCTTCATTGACCACGCGCTCAAGGTTGATGGCCAGCGTCTCTTCTTCTTCTGGCAACAGATCCGGTGAGTCACTAAGTAGGCAATACAGTGCCATGACTTCTAAAAAACAAGCGCTTGATAGACGAATACCAACATCGCTATATGGGTCGAGGTCGATGGCACGAAACTCAACATAGGCAATACCGCGACGCTCAAGCGCCTCGGTTGGCGTCTCGCCAGTCAAGGTGACTTGTTTTGGACGAATAGGGCTATAGTATTCATTTTCTATCTGTAGAATATGATTGTTGATCTGAATGGGGTTGCCATCCGCATCTTCTAGACCCAGCTTCTCAAAGCTTTCATGCGGTGTTTGAATGGCACGGCGCAGTCCTTCGACATATTCTGGCAAATAATTATAGCGAATATCAAGATGCTCTTGCACACTATTGGTATAGCCAAGCTTGCCCATGCGCAGGCTGGTTGCGGTAGGCTTGTAATACGTTGATTCATTGAGCAGCTCTAAGTCATGCTCGCGGCCCGCTATAAAACAAGGACAGACGCTTGGGCTGGCACCCAATAAGTAAAGAACAAGGCTAGTCAGACGCTTAAAGTTACGGATAAGACCTAGGTATTTCTCATTTTTAAATTCTGTCAGCGTTTGGCTTTGCGTAGCAGATGTTTGTGCTTGCCAAGCTTCAAACAATTCGTCACCAAAAGACAAGTTGTAATGTAAACCTGCAATCGTCTGCATGCGGCGACCATAACGGATACCAAGACCACTACGATACAAGGTTTTAAGTTTACCCGTGTTAGAGCTGCCATAATCCGCCAAAGGAATGTCTTCATCGTCAGATGACAGCATACACGGCATTGAGAGCGGCCACATGAGCTCGCCTTCAGGTATGCCCTGATAGACCAATACATGCAGCTGACGGAGCATGTTTAGTGTTTCTTTTGGGGAGGTTTTGGGATCAGTGATGAGCTCAAGTAGGCTTTCTGAATAATCTGTGGTGATAAAAGGATGGGTGAGTTTTGACCCAAGTTTGGTAGGATGCGGCGTTTGAGACAAAAAACCATCAGGCTTAACGCGCAGGCCTTCTTTTTCGATACCACGAAGCATACCTGTTAAATGTTTGCTGTCAAACCAGTTGGGAATGTCAAAGCTGACAAAGCTACTCGCTGAATTACTCATAATAGTCATCTATTGTTATTTATTATGGCGAATCAAAACACGACTGACGTTTGACCATAAAAGAAGTAAATATTGAATTTAGAATTCCGTCAGTTTAGCTCAAAGCTGCTTTGAAAACCACGAGCGATTACAAATACAATAAGCTTTGCAAAGGCACACCCGCCTATCTTTTGGCAGCTGTTTGGCTTCCATAACATTTGTGCTAGACGATATAAAAATCGATAAAAAAAGCATCTACCAAATAGATAGATGCTATGAATGTGCTGCACTAGGCGATGTACCATAGCGTCAGCTCACCATATAAGGCATCCTGATAACAATATACCGATACCTTAAATCGAGAATGACGAGCCACAGCCACAAGTGGTGGTGGCATTGGGGTTGGTCACTATAAAGCGCGCCCCTTCTAATCCTTCCGTATAATCAACAGTAGAACCTTGTAAGTACTGATAACTGAGCGAGTCTACGACCAGCGTCACATCACCGTTATCAAAATTGGCATCGTCTTCGTTTAAGTCATTAGCGAAATTAAAGCCATAAGAAAAACCTGAACACCCACCGCCTGTCACATAGACACGCAGCATAAGGTCACTGTCACCTTCTTCTTCACGTAGGCGACGTACTTTTTGTGCGGCACTATCGGTGAGTCTTAATACCGTTGGGTCTACAGGCTGGCTTGCGCTTGGATTAAATTGGTTGGCTGATTCGTTCATATCTACCTCAGTTGCTAGGATCAAATGCTTTCGTCATCCTGTTTGGGTTTGCTATATATAGGTTGCAAATAAAGATACGTACGGCGTTTGATTCGATTGGGTGCTGTCATTAGGGCGGTGCTATAGGCGCATTTTATCTATTCTATTGAGTGCCGTCGCCACCATTTTGTGGCGTACTGACACTCATCTGGTAGCAGTATATCATAATGGGGATAAGGATTCGTTTGTCAAGCGTGTTACTGCCAACCAAATTTAACGCTCTAGTACAAATCACTTATCGCGCCATTATTTGCAATAAATCACATCAATTATTCATCAAATAAATACTTAGTTTTGAAATAGTTATTTAATCATTTGCCTATGCGGCAAGCGTTTGAAATAATAGCCGCCATTAACATGCCAGGTGTGTGTTTTTCTACTTGCCCCATATTTTATATTACTGTTGAGATGAAGAGATTATATGATCGAATTTAAAGACGTTGGTGTTCGCCGTGATGGTCGTGAATTGTTTGCAGGTGCAAGCTTCCAGCTACATCCGGGCCACAAAGTTGGCTTAACGGGCAATAACGGCACAGGCAAATCTACGTTGTTTGCTTTATTGTTGACGCAGATGAGTAAGGGCGATACCGAAGTCACACTGGATAGGGGCGAAGTCAGCATTCCTGATAGCTGGCATGTAGCACACATGGCGCAAGAAGTGGGTGCCAGCGCTCAGACCGCGATTGACTATGTACTCAGTGGTGATGAGCAGTGGTATGAGATTAATGCCGCTTTGAATGATTTGAGTAGCGTGAGTGATGAGCAGATTGGCGTATTGCATCAGCAATTTGATGAGATTGATGGCTATCGCACACCAACCAAGGCGGCGCAAATCATGGCAGGTCTTGGTTTTAATACCAGCCAGCATGAGCTACCCGTAGAAGGGTTTTCGGGAGGCTGGCGCATGCGCTTAAACCTTGCCAAAACGTTGATGAGCCGAGCCGATTTGATGTTGCTCGATGAGCCAACCAACCATTTGGATTTGGATGCGATCTTGTGGCTTGAGACGTGGATTAATGCGTACACAGGGCTGGTCATTGTCATCTCGCATGATCAAGCATTCTTGGATGCGACCGTTGGTCATATCTTGCATGTCGAACAACAAAAAATCACCCTTTATACGGGTAATTATCAGCAGTTTATTCGTACGCGTCATGAGCGTATGGCGCAGCAGCAGCAAGCGTTTGAAAAGCAGCAAGCCACCAAAGCACATTTGGATGACTTTATTCGTCGCTTTCGTGCCAAGGCCAGTAAAGCCAAACAAGCACAAAGCCGTATCAAACAGCTTGAGCGTATGGCAGAGCTGTCACCGATGATGGCAGACAATCCTTTCTCATTTCGCTTTTATGAGCCTGCAAATATGAGCTCGCCACTGATTGAATTGACTCAGGCAGACATCGGTTATAGCGACATGCCGCTATTGCGCAATGCCAATGTGCAAGTCACGCCCGATACACGCCTTGGTTTGCTTGGGATGAATGGCGCGGGTAAATCAACGCTTATTAAAGCCTTGGTGGGTGAGCTTGGGGTGTTATCAGGCACATACCGTGCATCTGATACCCTCAAACTTGGTTACTTTAACCAGCACCAAATGGACGTGCTCGATGCTGCCGCAACGCCGCTACAAATGATGCGCCGCTTGGCAGGCAAGACCTCGGATGCCGAACTGCGCTCTTTCTTGGGCAGTTTTGATTTTCGCGGTGATCGCATTGATACCCCAAGTGAGCTATTTTCTGGTGGCGAACGCGCGCGCCTGACTTTGGCTTTGATTGTCTGGCAACGTCCAAACGTCCTTGTCCTTGATGAGCCAACCAACCATTTAGATTTACAAATGCGTCAAGCCTTGACCATTGCATTGCAAGGCTTCCAAGGAGCAGTGGTACTGGTGTCGCATGACCGTGAGCTGATCGCCAATGTCTGTGACGAGTTGTTTTTAGTCCATGATGGTCAAATTGATGAGTTCGAGGGTGACATCAGTGACTATGGTAAATGGCTTGCTGAAAAGCGTAAGCAAGAAAACGCGCAAGACAAAACTGCCAGCAAGAAAAAGAACAAAAAAGACAGTAAAAAGTTTGTTTCACGTGAAACAACAAATGCAAAATCTGTTCATCAAGCGGCGTCTGGTTCAGAGACCAAATCAGGTTTAGCTTCGAGTAGCACAGCAGCGCACAAGAAAGTTTCTACTCAACCGACGCTAAGTAAAGAAGAACAGCGTAAATTGGCCGCAGAACAACGCAAACTAACTGCGCCTGTACGCCGTGATATTGAGAATACAGAAAAAACATTGGCTAAAATCAATGAAAAACTGAATGCGCTTGAAGACAAGCTGGCTGATACCAGTCTCTATGAAGAAAGTCGCAAAGCTGATTTGATGGTTTTATTGAATGAGCAGACGGCATTACAGCAGCAGCACAGTGACAATGAAGAGCAGCTATTGCAGTCAATGACGACATTAGAAGAGATGGAAGCAAATTTTGAGTAAATAGTTAAATGTAGAGGTTTTTAATTATTTATTAGGCAGTATTCTGTCTGAAAAACAGTTGTAAAAAAGGGAAGGCATAGGCCTTCCCTTTTTTATTACATCATTCTTTATTCTTTACGGTATTTACCATCTCCATAAGAGAGGATTTTCATCGTTGTGGTACATAACTGACAGTCTATCTGACTGGCTGCAGCTTTTGATAAATCAAGAATACGACCTTTAATATAGGGGCCTCGATCTGTGATTTTGACCACGACACTTTCTTTTGTTTTTTGGTTGGTTACTTGTACTTTTGTCCCAAACGGCAGAGTTTTGTGTGCTGCTGTGAGAGAGTTCATATTGAAGATACTACCACTTGCGGTACGTTTACCATGAAACTTACTACCGTAATAACTTGTGTTAGCAGCGAACACCGTGGTACTCAGCAATATTGACAACGTCACAACCAGAGACTTAATTAAATAAGACATTTAATACCTTTTTTCTATGAACGAAATAGACAGAAATATCTGCCTATGTTATCCATACCCCCTATGAGTATAAATAATCGACGTATTCTACAAGGGAGAACTTGTTATATTCTTACTGTGATGTAGGAGAACTTTCAAAGGCAAATGTCTGTTTTTTAAGAGAAAAAAGTGTTTTTAAGCATAAATGTGCAAGTTATAAATTCGTATAATACCTTACGAAGCATTGATTTTTATGAGCGAGAGTAAAAAAACTCTCACCAGAATGGGTTAGAAAAAGATATTTTTTATTCTCATGACAGCGTGTGTATCCAAAAAGCTACGAGTAACATTTGAAGTTGGCAGTAACATTTGTAGGAGAATATATTTGTGACGTAGTTATAGTTAACCATTTATGGAGTCTATATTTTCTTATCTATATCGCTGTTTTACTGAGAAAGAACGGCAGCTTGGTATCACTACTGGTAATATTTATATAACGGTATTTGTTTGTTTTATTGATATCATCGTCTATAGACGATAGTCATCATCTGTTATGTCGCAGTCAAACAAACTTCTACACCATAACGTTTAAAATTGGCATATCAGTATCATTTACCTGCTTTTATTTTGAGGAAAACAACATGGCAGAGAAAAATTACTATGACATTTTAGGGGTCAAAAAAGACGCTTCAGACGCTGATATCAAAAAAAAATACCGTAAGCTTGTCCGTCAATACCATCCAGATGTTAGCGATGATCCAGATGCTGATAATAAGATTGCAGAGATTAATAACGCCTACGAAACCATTAGAGATAAAGACAAGCGCGCTGAATATGACGCCATGCTAGACAGTCCTTTTGCTGGTCAAGGGAGGGGCTTTAATAGTCAATCCGCTGGTGGGCAGGGTGGGTTTCGCTGGGAAGATATTAAGGGACAGTTCGGTGACGGCGAAGCGTATGGCGATGGTGGCTTCCGTTTCGACGATATATTTTCAGCGTTTGGCCGCGGCGCACGTGGCTCAACCAATGGTCAAGCAAGCGGGCAGTCTCAACGCGGAGGTTTTGATCAATTCGGTGGCGGATTTGGTCCGCAAGACAGCAAGGGTCAAGATCAGCATGCTGAGATTATGGTTGACCTAGCCTCTGTTTATAATGGAGACGACTATAGTATTAAGTTAAATGTACCCGTTCGCCAGCCTAATGGTAGCGTCGATTATGACAAAAAAACGCTCAAAATTAAAATCCCTAAAGGCATCACTGATGGTAAACAAATCCGCTTAGCAGGACAAGGTGCTGCTGGTAGTGGTGGTAAAAACGGTGATTTATTCTTAAAAGTAAAAATTCATCATGCAGACAATATTCGTATCGAAGGTGCGGATGTCTATCAAACCGTGAACATCGCACCATGGGAGGCAGCATTGGGTGAAAAAATAAACGTCACAACACCAGCAGGTACGCTGGCAGTCAGTATTCCCAAAAATAGCAAGTCAGGTAGCAATTTACGTCTAAAAGGCAAAGGCATTCCGGCCAAGCAAGCAGGTGATCTGTACTTGACCTTAAATATCGTCAATCCTGATATCACGACTGACGCAGCCACCCAAGCTTATGAGCAGTTAAAACAAGCCTTTGCCGATACCAATATTGACCGTTAATGACAGTGATTCATCATCACTAAAAATCATTGTAAGAGAGATAAAACCATACGAGAACGACGACACAAAGCGTAAACGAGGATAATAACTATGAAACACTCGCCTGAATTTACCGATATTACCATGAGCCTAGATGAGCTGGTATCTACCTGTGGTCAAGAGCGCCAATGGGTCATCGAATTGATTGAAGAAAATATTATTGAATACGATGTGCCAGAGCGTGAGCAGTTCACGGGTTACCAGCTAACGACTGTGCGCCGCGCGTCACGTTTGAGTCGCGATTTTGACGCCAGTGTGCCAGCGATTGGTCTGATACTTGAGCTGTTAGACGAGCTTGAGCAGTTACGCCAACTAAAACGTCAGCTAGACACGCAAACGCCCGTGATTGAAGTGGATATTGATCATTTGAAGTAGTGAGATAACCATAAAGAATAGACGATAAAAAAGAGCCAAGTGGCTCTTTTTTATGTTTATAAATAACCAAAAATAGCAGATATTCGTTGATATTTCATCAAGCGTATTCTCTTTTGGGTCGTAGTATTTCGAGTTTTAGCTAGAAACAAACCCATTTCTTCTAGCAGACCATACTACTGATAGTCCTAATAAGGCAAGCGCAAGGACTGCCCACGGAAACGATACCGCCCCAATGCGTTGTAATAGTATCGCCCCCGCTACCCCGCCGCAGGCTATCGCTAGGTTAAATACGGTCACAAGCATAGACTGTGCAACATCAGCGTTATCGCCTGCGGCTCCTGCAAGCGCGGTCTGTAGCAATATTGGTGCGCCGCCAAAGGTCAGTCCCCATATGGCTATGCCCACCAGAACGATAGCTGTGGAACCACCAGAGAAACCCAATACTAATGCTCCTATCGCAAACACACTCAGACTTATCAAAGCCATCAACCGTAGCCAGTTATCTACTAGCAGTCCAGTAAGCCAAATTCCTACTATGGCAGCAATACCGAATAACAGCAATATAGCATCCACTCGCTGTGCCAGCCCAACCGATGCTAAAAATGGCTCGATGTAAGTATAGAGAATGTTGTGAGCCGCGATCCATACAAACAACGTTAGCAGTACAGGGCGAATACCCGGCATCGAAAAAACGTGCCGGATTGATAGGCGCTGTTTGGCTGACTGACCAGCGAAGTCAGGTAATGCCAGACGTACCCAGATCAACGATAGCAATGTTAACGCTGACATGATCCAAAACACGCCGCGCCAGTCAAATAGTAGACCGAGCCATGTTCCTAAAGGCACACCAAAAGCCAGTGCAATTGGCTGACCCACTCCTGTTATTGCTAACGCACGTCCCCGCATATTGTCTGCCACCATACGCAATACATAGCCAGGTAGTAATCCCCATATGACTCCAGCTGCCATACCTGCAGCAAAGCGTGCCGCTATAATGATTGCATAGCTGCTTGACAAGGCAGTAACAATATTAAATACCAATAGGCTACCAATTGCCAATAAGAATAACCGGCGGCGATTCCAACTACGAGTGGCGGCAATAACTGGGATGGCGGCTAGCACAGAGCCTAGTGCATAAAACGTTATCAACTGGCCTGCTAGCGCTTTAGAGACCCCTAATGACTCACTAATTTGTGGTAACAAACCAGCTGGCATGGTTTCGGTCATGATAGTGAGAAAGCCTGCTAATGTGAATGCTAGTAGCTTCCAGATAGGTAAACTTGGGGCGTTAAGCTCAGAGGTTTTAGGTTCGTCGATATTCATATCGCTTTTGCCTCCGTTACCGTACAGAAAACAAAATTAATATAGGATATAGGGAAAATGATGCTGTTAATGTTCATGTTAATTTCTTTTAATAATAGGTAAAACCCCTGTCCATAAATGGCTAGGGTATTCGTATATTTTGAGTATCTATCGATCGATGCGATTAAGCACCAAAACTGATGTAGACAAAGCTACAAAGGTGACTGTGGAATAGATTGAATTGTACAACTAGGGCGTGTCCTCAATTCAAACGGTTGTATCTAAATAGGCTAGATTTTGCAAAATACTGTCAAATAGTTGATTAATAGCTCGATATTATTTGCACGACTTTCCTCGTTTGACTGCCATCTATCTCATTTTACGACCCTTTTTAAAATAAGGATACGTCCTAGAGTCTAAAATAGATGTGCAGTATAACTGGGTTTTTAAAGTAGACGTATGGTGCTATGTATCGTTTTTTAGATTGAGAAAACATCCTAATTCATAGGACCAAATTTTTTAGCAATAAAAAAGAGCCAAATGGCCCTTTTTTATTTGTGAGCGTGTTTTTAACTATTAACGTGAATAGGTAGGATCAGCCGCCGCTGTAAACAACACATCGGTTGATGAGTTCAGGGCCGTTTCTGCTGAGTCTTGAATCACACCGATGATAAAGCCAATGGCGACTACTTGCATGGCGATGTCGTTTGGAATATTAAACAGACTAGCGGCAAGAGGAATTAGCAGCAATGAACCACCAGCAACCCCAGAGGCGCCGCATGCACTAATTGTTGCAACCAAGCTTAATAATAGCGCTGACGCGAAAGTCACTTCGATACCAAGCGTATGTGCTGCGGCAAGCGTCAGCACGTTAATAGTGATTGCCGCGCCTGCCATGTTGATAGTGGCGCCTAATGGAATCGTCACCGAATAAGTGTCTTCATGTAGACCCAGTTTGCGCGCCAAATTCATGTTGACAGGAATGTTGGCCGCTGAACTACGGGTAAAGAATGCCGTAATCCCTGACTCACGCAAACATCTAAATACCAATGGGTAAGGGTTTTTGCCCGTTTTGACAAGGACAATAATAGGGTTGGCGACGAGAGCGATAAATAGCATACAACCGATCAGTACCATCAAAATACGTGCATAACCAGCTAAAGCCTCAAAGCCTGTCTCAGCTACCGTATTGGCGACCAAACCCAATATACCGAAAGGTGCTAAGGCAATGACCCATTTTACTACTTGTGAGATCGCATCAGAAAAGTCACTGACCACCGCACGCGCAGTGTCGCTGGCCTGACGCAAGGCAAAACCGATGATAATTGCCCAAGCCAAAATACCAATATAGTTGGCTTCAGCGATTGCATTGACAGGGTTTGCGACCAGATTCATCAGTAAGTTGGTCAACACTTCTTTTAGACCTGCTGGTGGTACTTGCTCAATCGTGGCATTTACCAACACCAACTCAGTTGGGAATAAAAAGCTTGCCATGACTGCGGTGAGGGCTGCCAAAAAAGTGCCGAACATATACATAATCAGCACTGGCTTGACATACACTTCATTGCCACTACGATGTTGACTAATGGCGGCCATGACCAGAACAAAGACCAACACTGGCGCAACTGCTTTTAAGGCTCCAACAAATAGTGTCCCTAACAATCCCAATGCGACACCAACGCTTGGCGCTAACCAACCAATCAATACTCCCAATACTAAACCGATAATAATCAGCGGCACCAGTCCTATACGCTGATACATCGCAATCAATGAACGCATCTATACACCCTCGAATTAGTCAGTAAACAAACAAATAATGATAAAAAGTAAAAGT
This sequence comes from Psychrobacter sp. JB193, assembly GCF_002285555.1. Taxonomy (NCBI): domain Bacteria; kingdom Pseudomonadati; phylum Pseudomonadota; class Gammaproteobacteria; order Moraxellales; family Moraxellaceae; genus Psychrobacter; species Psychrobacter sp. JB193. Next base: position 1,636,428 of record NZ_NRGY01000001.1, on the reverse strand, counting down.
AGGCGCAAGATAGTAACATTTTTCAACATGAGCGCCTACCTTTAACCCTTCTCTATACGGACTGATATATCGCAAAAAAACGCCCGTATCACAAAGGATAGGGCGTTTTTTAGGGTTAAGACGCTGAATAATACAGTACCTTTATGCATTAGACTTTAAAGTGGGTCAACTCATAGCCCAATTGCTGATAATTTTTGTACTTATGACGACCTGCGTCCACGCTGCTAGAATCTGGTTTGATTAGCTCAAGAACCCGCGTAGGATGCGCGTTATGAGTCGCCGCCATAAATTGATTCACAGGATGTGCGGTGGTATTCAGCACAATCCCTTTAAAATCAGCTGGCATGTGGTTGCCCAGCAAAACAGGAGCAGATGTTTTATCATTCATAGAGGAAGAAGTAGCGTCAGGACGAGTAACTGTATCAGAGTCATCGATACGTTGATGCGGTATAAAGCTGGTTGCCTCTTGTGCCCATAAAGACGCATCAAGTGACGCCAGCAATGCTTCGTCCTCAATCAGTATCAGTACCGATTGGGTGCTCTTGTTAAGAGCTGTTTGAGTGAGCTGACAAATAAAGCCCAAGAAATCTTGGGCTTTATTTTCGCTTAAAACATAAAAGCTAATATTCATAAAGTGGTGTTCATCAATGGATTAAACCATAGTGGCGCTGTTTTTTAAGTATTGCATAAACAGCGGTACAGGACGACCAGTGGCGGCTTTATTGGCACCTGAGTTCCATGCCGTGCCAGCGATGTCTAGATGCGCCCATGCTTGACCTTCTTCAACAAAGCGCGATAAGAAGCAAGCTGCAGTCACAGCGCCTGCACCTTTACCACCAATGTTTTGCATATCAGCGATAGGTGAGTCGAGCTGCGCTTGATACTCGTCATCCATCGGCATATGCCAAATAAGATCGCCTGATAGGTTACTGGCGTTTTCAAGATCAAACAAAACGTCTTCATCATTACTAAAGACCGCTGAACGGACATGACCTAACGCCACCACACAAGCACCAGTCAAAGTTGCCACATCGATAATGGCTTTTGGATTATAGCGTTGTACATAGCATAGTGTGTCTGCCAACACCAAACGACCTTCGGCGTCTGTGTTCAAAATTTCAACAGACTTGCCGTTCATGGCTTTGACGATGTCACCTGGACGAGTGGCATCTCCTGAAGGCATGTTTTCAGCACAAGCAAGAGCACCAACGACATTAATCGGTAGGCGCGCTTCACACAAGGCCTTAATTGTGCCAAGTACTGAGGCCGAGCCGCCCATGTCAAACTTCATCTCATCCATTGCCGCACCAGGTTTGATTGAAATGCCACCTGAGTCAAAGGTTACGCCTTTACCTACTAAGACGATAGGAGCGTCATCGTTAGTCACTGGAGTAGAGGTCTCGTTATTTTTGTCTGTCTTTTTAGACGCTTTCTTACTTGGCAGCTTGGTTGGCAATTTATCAGTTAGGGCTTTTAGGCCGCCTGTTACTTTTGCACTACTAACAGACGCTTTGCCCGTGTTGGCACTAAATGCTGACTTACCTTGATATTCCATCAATACCAGCTTGCCTTCTTTGGTAGAGCCCTGCGCCACTGCTAAGAAGCAATTCATACCCAATGCTGACATCTCATCTTCACCCAATACGGTGACTTTTAATAGATCGGGATAGGTTTTGGCCAAGGCTTGTGCTTGTTCTGCCATATAAGCTGGGAAGCAGATGTTACCCGGTTCATTAGCAACGTCACGAGTCAGGCTTTGACCTTTAAAGACAGCTTCAGCAAATACGAGTGAATCTTGCAATGACTTATCAGCCAACAAATAAATATCGGTCAATACAGGCGTTTTTTGTTCAGACTTATATTTATCAAAACGATAGCTTGCGGCCAATAAATTCAGCGCAAACTGACCAAATTGATTTTCTTCCAACGCATCGCCTAGGGCAACAGTAATAGAATCCACACGTTTTTGCGTGCTTTGATGAATGGTATTGGCAATTTTTTGCAAGGCGCTCTGGTTAAGCTTCTCAAGCTTACCAACACCTACCAATAATAATTGTACAGGGTTTTGCTTGGTGGTCTTTTTATCGCCTGCTAGCGCATAATCTTCTACTGTTTCACAAGCACTACCACTGAAGTGTGAGACTTCAATCAATTGTTCAATGCGTGTTTGATAGTCGCTCAAGGCTGATTCAGCAATGATGTTTTTCTTATCATCGACCAAGACCACAAGACAAGCTGCATCTTTGCTCTTGGCTTCTTTTTTGAGGATTTTTTGCGTGTGCGTCTTTGGTAAACTTTGGGTTAATTTGATATTCATATAATTATCCTTATTAGAGTTATAAAATCAGATTCATAAAAATGATCGCGTTTATTTAATTGGTTTTACTTATTAGATCCTTTGGCCTATTGAGCCACCGCCCTAGTGTAGCATATTGCAAGACCAGTGCGCAGTGAGCAAGGCTTAGGTAATATGTTAGAACAAGTTTGCTAATCTAGTTTACGTTTATCAGTATTATTAAAGGTAAATTTTTATTATATAGCGAGTTCAGTATAAAACTGATACAGCGGGACTGGAATGCTTATCTTTAAATGAGAAGTTTTGCAGCCTCTGTCTGCGCAGGCACAGCAAGCAAGAAAAAGTCATTTCAGTTCGGCGTTGGCATATAACGTATCTGTTTCATTTAGAATCGACTATAGCTTTGATGTCATAGTACATTGTGTCAAAAAATAATGGATGGATTGATGCTAGCCATTGATTAAATCATTTGTCGTCACCAAAGCGGCAAACCTGTCTTGTAGCGCTGCCATCGCAGTATCGTGCATCATCTCAGCACTGATGGTTTCTCTTTGAGCGCTTGGCAAATCACGAGTGGCGCAGGCGTCGTGACAGACGACATTATCAAACCCTAAGTCAAACGCGGCTCTGACACTTGAGCTGACACACATATGACTCATAAACCCAGCAAAGATGATTTGCTGCTTTTGCGCTTTTTTAAGCAGGGCGTCAAGCTGCGTCTCATAAAAGGCATTGGGGTGTTTTTTGACGATAACGGTCTCGTTGTCCTGGGGCTGTAAGTCACTGACAATATCGATGTTGGCTGATAAAGGGTCGAACACTTGACCGTTTTCTGCACCATGATGGGTAATATGAAAAATAGGTACATTCAGCTCGCGCGCTTTATTCAGCAATAGGCGTGCATTTTCAGTCGCTTTTGCACCGGCTTGCCCTAGCGGCATGGCACCATTGACGTATTCGTTTTGAAAGTCAATCAATACGAGAGCGCAGTTAGACCAATCAGGGGGCGCAAAGGCACCGCCAGCAAGTTCAAGTAAGGTAGAGGGCGTAGACATGGTAAAGTCCTTAATCGATATGATTTGTGAGATTTGAAGAGTCGTATAAAATCACAGAAGTGAACGCTTTAAAAATATGGAGAGATTAGTCTAGCAATTATTGTCAAACATACGAGCGTCATGATACGAATGACAAACAAACCTTTCTAAAGTACATAAACCAAAAACGTCTAAGTAGAAATATACTCAATTTCAAACAGTTGTATGTTTTGTGCGCCCTTTAATTTTTGATTATTGCCTTTATATTAGGCAGGTATACCAAGCCACCAGCAAGGTGAGCGCAATCTCTTTCAAACACATTTCACAGCCATTTTTAACCAAAATATGCTAGGATTAGCGGTTATCTTTATCGCTGATATTTGTAGAGTATGGCGCATAAACTGTGTCGTTACTTTTGTCATTATGAATCTAGCTGAGTGAGCAGTATAACGCCATTACAGCGCTGATAAATTCCATCAACTGTGCTGGAAACCCCTATAATCTGTCGATAAGCATGTGATGACTTGCGCGACTGCCAACCCATGACCAAACTATGAAAGAGTACCTATTGTGATATTACGCCGCTATATGACTCAACAAGTTGCCTCAACGACCGCTTTGGTGTTGGGGTTTTTAGTGGTGATGATGCTGGGCGGGCGTTTGATCCGCTACTTTGGTATTGCAGCCGAAGGCAATCTGGATATCAGTTTGTTATTCACCATTATTGGTTATAACCTGCCGTACTTCTTAGAGTTGATCTTGCCACTGGCATTTTTTATTGCATTGATGCTGGTTTTTGGACGCTTGTATGTCGACCAAGAAATGGCAGTCATCAACGCCAGTGGCATCTCGCGTGGTAAGCTTGCGCGTTTGATGACGCCATTGATACTAGCCCTATTTGTGGGTGAGGCGGCGCTTTCGGTGGTTGGAAAACCGTGGGGCGTGCGTTCATCTGAGAGCGTCTGGCAACAGCAAGCATTGACCAGTGCTTTTGATTTGATTCGCCCAAACCAATTTATTAGTAGCGGCAATTATCATTTGTACGTGGGCAGTTTGAGCGATGATAAGAAACAATTACAAGACGTGATACTCATTCAGTCGAAGCCCAAAGCCAAAGGCAGTACAGCCAACGATGGCATGCCTGATAGTACGTCTGTTGATATGGATAATCGCATCGATGCAGAAACTGCTGAGCAATTGGATATTCCAGAGCTGCCGAACGCACTGATGAGCAAGAACGATATTAGTAAAGACACCATCACGTTAGCCAAACGGGCTGAGCAAGTAGAGACAGAGGCGAGTGGTGTGACGCAATTGGACTTGTTCCAAGGACGTCGCTATGAGGTTGGCGCAGGCAGTCTAAAATACAATCAAGTTGGCTTTGATCGCTACCGCATCACATTGACGGAATCTTCAAAAGAAGTTGTTACCGAAGACAATATCGAAACCCAAGCGATTGGGCCGTTGTGGCAAGCTGCCACAGGTGGGCAAGTGGGCAGTGATAATGCGTTGCGAGCCGCACAAGGGGAGCTTGGTTATCGTTTGGCGCTGCCGTGGCTGATGATTATCGCACCCATGCTGGCCGTACCACTTGCGCAAGTACGTCCACGTCAAGGGCGCTGGTTGCGTCTATTTCCATCCATCTTATTATTTGTCAGCTGTGCACTCGGTATTATTTCGCTTAAAAATGCCGTGAGTAAAGGCAGTGTCAGCGTGTGGGCCTACGCGTGGTTTATTTTAGGATTTATGGCATTGGCGCTTTATATGAATTGGGGTAGCCGTGTGCAGCATCGATTACGCTTTCGCAAGCAAGAGAATGAGCCTTTGATGACAGCTGATAGCCAACATAATAGCTCACAAGGAGGGCAACCATAATGCGCTCCTTATTTTCAAAATCCTCAGCGACCGATCAGCTGGCAAGACTGCCGAGCAACCTCAAGGTGCTGAGCCGTTATGTCAAGCTCAATGCCTTGCTCGCCATTATCGGCGCGGTACTAGGTCTGTGGGCGCTGCAATTGGTATTTTCTTATTTATCTGAGCTAGATTCGTTGGATGACAGCTACACGATGGGTGAAGCCATCAAATACATATTCTATCGCTCACCTTACTTTTTGGAGCAGTTTATTCCGACGGGTGCCTTGCTTGGTGCGGTGGTTGGTCTGGGATTGCTGGCAAACAAAAGCGAGCTGGTCGTGATGCGCGCGGCTGGGGTAAGTGTGTATCGTATCGTCAGCTGGGTGCTACAACCTGCCTTGATTTTTGTGATTTTGGCCTTGGCAATCAATCAGTTTGTCTTGCCGACCTCCAATCAACTGGCAAAAGAGATCAACGATGCTGACAGCAAATCGCTAGTGACGTCGGTACGAGGCTATTGGACCGTGCAGCCACGGTTTGAAAAATCAGAAGATGGCGGTGCCAAACCGGATGGTAGCGACATTCTTTATATCGATTACGCCGATGTTAAAGGCAATATCGGTGAGGTCAAGCGTTGGCATTTGGACAATAGTGGTAACTTACAAACCGCAGTGCATGCTGAGGGCGGGAAGTATATTGGTCGTGAATCTTTAGATACCACCACTGACAAACTGAGCGAGCAGTATCGTTATGATTGGCAGCTCAATAACATGACTGAGCTGAGTATCAATCAAGGGTTTGAGAGCAGTCAGGCCATCTCGACATCTGATACGTTAAGCTTACCATTTGCGCCTGAGTCCGTGTATTTGCTGACCCGTAAAGCAGAGGATTTGTCACTGACGCAACTGTATGAGCATCGTCAATTTATGCGCCAACAAGATCAACGCTCTTTGAGTCATGAGCTGGCATTTTGGCAAAAACTGCTGTCGCCGTTGTCTATTTTATCTTTGGTTATTGTGGCCTGCTCATTCGTTTTTGGCTCGCTACGGACGCACAGTCTAGGCTTGCGTATCGTGGTGGCATTACTATTTGGCTTGCTGTTCAGTTATGTGCAGGATTTGGTCGGTTTTGTCTCGCTGGCTACTGGGTTTTCGCCCATGCTGATGGTGATACTGCCGATTATTGGCAGTGCGATCTTGGGTGGCTATTTACTCAAACGGCAAATGTAGGTCACAACGGACAACTCAAAACCAAATCGCTCTGTTCATAGTGACAAGCGTTTAGAGTAATAAGCGACTGGTATAAACTTTCTTTGCTTGCTGCTAATACAGATGCTACAAAAAACTCATCCCAGTCGCTCTGTACATTATCAAAGCTCATCAACTAGCCAGTTCACCATAAAAAAGCCCGTCGAAACTTATCGTTTTGACGGGCTTTTTATTTGCTCAACTCTGAAAACCTTGAGCTTGCAATCAGTTAAGTGTTTAAAAAACCTGGTTTTTCCTAAAACTAATCTTTGGTCGCCATCGTAATCGTGTACGTTTTACCTTGTTTGACCTTTTCGCTATTGCCAAACACTTCGGTAAATGAGCGCTTCATAAATTGACGTAAGCCATTGATGGTCACTACATAAAAACGGCCACCTTGCCGCATGCGTGCATAGGCATCAAGGAAGTACAGATAGTGTTGCTCTTTGCCGACTTTGGCGGGCAAGTTTGACATCACAAGGCTAAAGTCTTTGTCTTTTGCTACGTGATTAAAGCCATTGGATAAATGCACATCGACATTTTTTAAACCGTTTTTTTCACAATTCAAGCGCGCATATTCTACTGCCATAAAATCTTTATCAATCAGTGTGTGCTGACCATTTGGACATTCGCGCGCGGCTGTCATACCCAGTACGCCATAGCCACAGCCCAAATCGATCGAATCATCATCTGCTTGAAAATCGACGTAATCAAGTAGCATTAGGCTACCGTCATCGAGCTTTTGCGGTGAAAAAATACCCCACGTGGTCGCAAAATCAAACGGCTTACCCAGCACGTCTTGGCGAAAGTTAATGTCTTCGCGCCAGTGTTGGGCGTTTTTTAATAAGTCAGCAGGTGGTCTATGGCTCATGAGATTCTCAAATAATAGATAAGTAAAAGGGTGTGCGCAGTGCAATTAGACAGCTCACGCAGTATGACGAGTATTGTAACGAGAAAAGGGCAGGTTTGCAGCATCCTATTTTTTGATAGTCGAAAACCTAGGTCATATACTAATTTTGTAGTGTAAGATTGGTTTATAACGGTACAGCCTATGAGACTATCTATGAATACTACAAAAAAAGGTGATGATTTCGAGGAAGTGATATATGAGTTATTTCTACAAGACATTAAAGATAATAAAACTACAATAAACTCTAGTTCCTATATTAAAGCCTTTAGAAAGAAAAAGTATTACTCGAGGTACAGAGAAAAATATATAGAGTTTGATATAGCTATAGAGGTGTATCAAGACATTAAGCTACCTAATATTTGAACCGCCCCGACTATATCGGAGACTGTTTATTCAAGTTAAGCAGCAATGCCTAACAGATTAAGATTATCATAATACCGCTTCTCAAACTCAAAAGGTGACACATAGCCAATCGCACTATGCAGCCTTTTTTTATTAAACCAGTCCACCCATTCAAGGGTTGCTAATTCAACATCATTCACACCTTGCCACTGCTGTTTTAAATAATCAATCACCTCCGTTTTATACAGCCCGTTAACCGTTTCAGCCAACGCATTATCGTATGAATCACCCGTTGTACCAACAGAGGCGATCACACCAGAATCTGTCATTTTGTCTGTATAGCGGATAGACAAGTACTGAACCCCGCGATCACTATGATGAATCACATCTTTTGGATTATTTCTATCTGCTATTGCTTGGTTTAGTGCTGCCATCACCATATCGGTGTTCATACGATTAGATACCTTCCAGCCCACGATAGCGCGAGCAAACACGTCAATGATAAAAGCAGTATAAACCCAGCCGCTTGTCGTCTTGATATAGGTAAAATCAGCCACCCACAGCTGGTTAGGGTGGCGTGCGCTAAAGTTGCGATTGACCAAATCATCAGCGCGCTTCTGGTCATCACGGCTGTTGGTGGTTATCTTACCTTTACCGCGCCAAACCCCCTGCATGCTATGCTGCTTCATTAACCGCTCTACCGTACAACGAGCCACATGACTGCCGTCAGCCTTCATTTGCTGCCAGACTTTACGCGCACCGTAGCGGCACTTGCTGTCCTGCCAGATGCGCCTGATTTCACTGATGTAGAAGTCGTCATGTTGACTGCGTAATGAGCGCTTGTCAGGGCAGCTCTCCAAGTCTTTAGCACGGTAATAGGTTGATGGAGCAATCGGCAAGACTCTACAAATGGCTTGGGTCCCATATTCTGACTTATTCTCATCAATAAATTTGATCATCACTTCGGTGGGCGGTCTATTTCCGCCTGGGCGAAAAAAGCAGCTGCTTTCCTTATAATCTCATTAGCTTGCTTTAATTCTCTGTTCTCACGTTCAAGCGCTTTGATGCGCTCGGCTTGGCTTTGAGCTTGAACATTAGCAGGTATGGTTTGATCGATGTGCTTCTTATACCATGACCGCAAGGTTTCAGGCGTACAGCCAATCTTAGGGGCAATGGCTTGAATTGCAGACCATGTGGAAGGATATTCGTCTTTGGCTTCAATGAGCATGCGAACCGCACGCTCTTTCATTTCAGGGGTATAGTTTCGTGTTTTCATTGTCGTATTCTCTCAGAAAGTTGAGTCTCCGACAATCTCGGGGCGGTTCAATGTCCAATTTATTACTAATAGAATGTAAAGACTATAAAGGTGCAGTAGGTGTAGATCAATTAGGTAAGTTTCTAGATGACATTAGAGATATTTCAGAAGGCGAACTGACTTATAAAATACGCCCGATAATGGCAATTAACTCTAATCTTGCTGAAGGAGCTTTCAATAAAGCAAAAAATAGAGGTGTAGGACTCGTAAAGTTGAACAGTGAAAAAACGCTGACTCATATACTAAATCGTAAATATAGATATCAGAATGTGGATAGTAAATACGATGTGGAAGGTATCTTTGTCAAAGGAGAACTTCCTAGTTCAAGTAATCTCTCTTATATGATGTATGCACAAAGCCAATGGTTCTTTGGAGTAGAAGACTATATTAAATTCTTGATAGGGCAACCATTTAACAACTCTAGTCAAAAAGTAGACTTCATTCCTAAAGTAGGCTTAGACAACTTAGCTGAAAAAATATTGATGGAGATTGATTATTCCGATGGCTCAGTCAATTTAGATAAAATAGTTCTACTTGATACTTCATCCCATATAACGATTGTTAAAGATGTAACAAATCACGACCATCAATTACTTGGAAAAATAGATTTCATTCAACAAGAAATTTACTTGTATAAGCAGAGTGATGATAACTTGCATAGAGATAGGTTTACATTAGCGCACGAGATTTCTCATATATTATTAGATCATGGTAGATACTTGATAAAAGATACTTTTTCCAACGAAGATATGAATGGAGAAAGTAGAAACAGAAATGGGTTTATTAGCAAATTAGAGTTTCAGGCTAACTATTTGGCGTCTTGTATTCTTATGCCCAAAAAGACTTTCGTAGACCGTTTCTTAGAGATTTATAAAAAGTTAGGTCTAACTCCTAGAGGAAAAGTATTTCTTTACAACGATAAGCAAGAATGCAATAAAATTATGGTGAATAATGTACTGGTAGGACTCTCTAGACATTTCAACGTATCGAAAAAAGCAGTTGAGATAAGGTTAAAAGATTTAGGAATATTATTTGATGAATCTAATTTTATGAAATGAAACTCACCCCCTCGGATGATGCTCTGCATGCAATTGCTGCAATCTCGCCGTCGCCACATGGGTATAAATCTGCGTGGTGGACAAGTCACTATGCCCAAGCAACAACTGCACGCTACGCAAGTCAGCGCCATGATTGAGCAGATGCGTGGCAAAAGCGTGACGTAATGTATGCGGTGACAATTCTTTGTCGATACTGGCGACTTGCGCGTATTTTTTGAGCAAATACCAAAAATTCTGCCGCGTCATATAACCGCCTTGCGCGGTCAAAAACACCGCTTGGCAGTTGCCCGATTTTAAATGCGCAATCAAATCCCCACGTCCATGCGACAGATAGTCTTCTAGCGCGTCCGCTGCATATTCACCGAGTGGCACCAATCGAGTTTTATTGCCTTTACCGGTGATTTGTAGCCAGCCTGAATTGAGATTGACTTGTTCTAATGACAGATTAATCAGCTCACTGACGCGTAAACCGCAAGCGTAGAGCACCTCTAACATGGCTTTATCACGCAGTCCCAGCGCCGTACTGGTATCGGGCGCGGCAAGAAGGTTATCGACATCTGCTTCGCTCAAATCTTTTGGTAGGGGACGACCAAGTTTGGGGCTTTTGATGCGCTCACAAGGATTGTCTTCACGTAAATTGCTCGCAATCATCCATAAGTAGAACTGACGCAGGCTGGACAGCATACGCGCTTGAGTACGGGGCGTTTTGCCATCTTGAGTGAGGAGGGAAAGACAATGCAGCACATCATCAGGCTGCCAGCGTGTCAGCGCGATAGGGTTGGTCAACTCACAAGAACGCAAGTCGCGCACATAAGCGTTACGGGTACGCGTCGCTAAACCACGAGCCAGCATGGCTTGACGAAACTCTGTCATATAAGACGGCTCATCATCGACGGCCAAGGACTTGGGCTGCCTTTGTTGTACGGCACGATCACGGCTCATAAGACGATTCTCAGTGAATGACGAAAGATAAAGAATAGGTTAGAGCGATCATGCGCTTTTTTTCTTCACCAAATAACGATATAGCGTACTATTTACGGGCGTCTCATTATCGCCAGCAACAGTGATTTCATCAGGATCAATATCCAAACTCACATTGTCAGCCAACGTTTCTTGACCGAGCAACTCATGACCCAGATGACGACAAAAATTAGGAATGTCGCGTGTGGTGGCAGGATCAGTGGCGAGTATCTCAATCACCTCACCGCTATCTGCTTTACGGATCACTCGGTGTAGCATCATCACAGGCTCAGGACAGATCAGGCCTTGCGTGTCTAAATGATGGTGAATAGTCGTTTGCATCGTTGAGGTCGTCATAATGTGTTATTTGAATCAATTAGGTAGATTTATAGTATAAGGGTGATACATAAAAAGTGCGCTACTGGAATACATTCCCTCGCTTGCTGCGCCATTGCAGACAGAAAATTCAAAAAATCTATCCCAGCAGTACGGTATGCTTTTTAAATAAAAAATACATTTATTACAGTGATTTCATTCGTACCACTTACATCTCTTCAATGATATCAGTGTCTTCTTGCATTTCTAAAAAGTTAAAAAAGCGTTTAAAAGTCACTTTGAATAAAAACGCCACGCCCAGCCAGCAGGACAGTCCCAACCACGCCGTATTAGAAAACAGTAACTCACCGATCAGAATAAGGCTAGACACACCGATACTCATGGCAATCATTGAGGGCTGGTTGAGTCGATAGCGGTAAATCACTAAAGCATCATAAATGGTAATAGGAATGGTCAGTGCCACCAACGCATAAGGCAAATTGTAAAACAATTGATACAGCAGCTGATTGTCATGGAACGCCTTGATACTGGCAATGGTACCAAAAATCACAAATGCCAAAATCGCGGCATAAATAAGATAAATTGCTATCTGGTTTACGCTCTGAGCGCCTTTGATACGCGCGATCGCAAGCGGAGCAAAACCATGTTGCGACTTATTTTGCAAGGCTTGGTCTGGGGCATTGGTCATAGTCATCAATCACGCATTCGTTTAGAGGGGCAATAGGGTAAAAAACAACAAGGCTACAATGCCTGCCATTTATGTCTGTCACTTTTGCCGCTGCTGTATCTTCATTCTGGTTTGATAGCATCAATAGCGATACTGCTATTAGGGTCAGCAAAATAAGTCGACATCAAAATACAGGCAGAGATATCATCAATGGGGTCGCGCTCATGTTTGATCCAGCCATTCTCCCATGCTATTTCTCTGGCGGCGACAGACGTCAAGCGCTCATCACATAGAGACACCGTCACAGGCAAATGCTGCTCCATGATTCTATGTGCCAAGCGACGGGCAAACTTGTGCGCACGCTTAGACAGCATGGAACTGCTGCCATCCATGTTCAGTGGCAAACCAACCACCACTCTTGCCACGCCCCACACTTTGATAATACCCAGTAAATTATCCCAGTCTGGCTGACCATTATCCATGGCCAAAATATCAAAGGCACGCGCGGTCTCGGTAACGGTGTTGCCTAAAGCCATACCCATCTTTTTAACGCCGTAATCCAGAGCTAAAATAAGATGCGGTTTGACGGTTGATTCAGAAATGCTGTCATCAATCGCTTCTACGGCATCTTCTATAAGCGTGCTATCTACCATAATAAGGGAAGTTTCCTATCGTTGAGTGTGTTATTAAGCTTGGAAGATTAAGCATGACCAATATCACTGCTCAAATAATCAAAATTCACACCAATTTTGTCAGCGGCGATTTGCCAACGCTCTTCAAAGGGCGTATCAAACAATAAGTTCAAATCAGCGGGACAGACCAACCAATCGCCATTGCCCAGCTCTTTTTCCAGCTGTTTTTTGCCCCAACTGGCATGTCCCAAGCACAACTGATAATGACCCACGCCTTGACCTGCTGCAATACGTTTGAGAATGTCTTGGCTGGTGGTAATACAGACATTCTCTGAAATGGCAAAAGAAGAAGCCCACTCCGGTTGTCCTGTATGCAATACAAACCCCACCTCTGGATACATGGGACCACCTTCTAATGCCAAGTCTTCCATCACTTGGCGGTTGGTCACTTCAATATCCAAGTCTTCCAAGAGTTTACCGACGCGCGCTTGTTCTAATGGACGATTGACCATAAGACCAAGTGCGCCATATTTATCATGACGACAAATATAGATTAAAGCCTGTGCAAACCTTGGATCTGATAGCTCTGGCGCCGCAATTAAGAAATGATGGGTCAAATTGGCTTTAGACATAAAAAAACACGTAACCTAAATAAAGGTGAGAGACCACTATATGGCGACAATGAGGTAAAAATCAACCAAAGTTGTTGTTTATCAACGCCTAGTCAAGAATTGAGAGTCGCTTGTTTTTACTTAACATCGGTCAACAAACTACGCGCATGTTCGCGCGTCACATCAGTGATGGTCACGCCGCCCGACATACGTGCCAACTCATCCACTTGCGCATGACCTGTCACGATGAGCAGTTCGCTTTCTGTCTGTTCTTGATGATGTTTTTGTACCAAGATATGCTGATGGGCTTGTGCGGCGACTTGGGCTTGGTGAGTGATGGCGAGCAATTGCTGCGTCTGTCCAAGTGCACGTAATAGCTCACCGACCACTTGTGCGGTGCCGCCACTGATACCGACATCGACCTCATCGAATACCAACATCGGCTTGGCGGCATTGTTATCAGCACTGGTTGCTTGCAATACTTGCATCACAAGCGCCATACGCGACAGCTCACCGCCTGAGGCGATTTTATGTAGTGGCTGCATGGGCATACCCACATTGGCACTAAACAACAAGTCAATATCAAAGCAGCCTTGTGCATTATATTGGCTGGTTTCTACTTTTTTGGTAAACACAAACTCGCAGCGAGCATTGGGCAAGGCAAGAGGCTGTAGTTGCTCAATCAGCTGTTTACTCACCATGGGTGCAGCTTTCGTTCGCGCTTTATTCAATTGTGTGGCAAATGCCAAATACGCTTGCCATGCTTGTTCGATTTGCGACGCCATGGCATCACTGCTTGGCTCATTTTCCAATTGATCTAATTGTTCTTGCCAGCCTTTTGCTTCATGAACCAATTCACCAGCGGGCAAATTGTGCTTGCGTGATAAGCGGTGACCTAAGCTTATTAAACTATCTAGCGTTTGCAGGCGCTCAGGGTCAGGCAATTGTTGTTCTGCATAATCCGACAGTAACGCAGTCACTTCTGTAATTTGCTGCTGTGCCAAATGCAATTGCTCAGAGGCTTGCTCAAACGTTTGGCTGACACCCACTTGGTGGTCACAGATTTTGATCGCTTGACCCAGCAAGGTCATGACATCTGGCTCATCGGTATCATTGTCCAATAAATGCAAACCATGACTGGCCTCGGTCATTAGCGCTTCGATATTAGATAGCTCTTCATGCTCCGCCTCGACATCTGCATAGTCGACTGCCAGCAATGGCGCTATGTCTGCCAGCTGGTTTTGCAAAAGCTGAATACGGTCTTGACGCTGAGATTCGCGGCTAGCAATATCATCGGCGCGGCGTTTAAGCTGTTGATACTGCTGGTAGCTATTGGCTGTTTGTATTGCAAGCGGCGTAGTTTGTGCCATCTCATCTAACCATTGCACCACAAATTGCGGTTTTAGCAAGGCTTGCTGAGCATGTTGGCTATGAATATTGACCAGTAAGGCACCCAAGCTTTTTAATTCAGCCAGACTCACTGGTGTCCCATTTAGCCAGGCTTTTGAACGACCCGTATTGCTCAGTTGGCGTCGAATCAACACTTCAGGTTCTTCTAGTAGCCGCTCGTTTTTTGTGAACCATTCGGCAACGATAGGATTGTTTTCTACATCAAATTGCGCGTAGATATCGGCATTCGCTGCGCCATGTCTGACCATGGCACTGTCTGCGCGCTCCCCAATACATAAGGACAACGCGTCAAGTAATAGCGACTTGCCAGCGCCCGTCTCACCGGTGATGACATTAAAGCCACAAGCCACGTTTAGCTCATGTTGAGCAATCAACGCAAACTGATGTAAAGTTAATGATACTAGCATCAACGCCTCTCATGACAGATCGCAAGCTTTATATAAAGCTTAAAAATACTGCCTAAAATAGGATAAAAAAAAGAATAAATAGGTTCAGCTAACAGCGCGAATAGATAAATGTGATTGGCAAATATTATGGTGTTAAATGTCTTTAAATACAAATATTAAAGGCAGTAAATCTCATAAATGGGTCTGGCAAGACTACCACAAAACCAGTAGACGTTGACCATAAATGGCCTTTCTTTTTCTTACAATATTCACGATAAAGATGAGTCGTTTGTCTCAATAAAACCTTTAAAAATAAAAGCCTTGAATCAATTGTCGAACCAATGCTTGAATCAATGACAGTGGCTAACTATAGTCACGAAAGCCGCGAAAAATAGAGCAGTGTGACAACGTCATAACAAGCCGAGCCAAGAGAATTTACCGCTGCTGTAACAAACTTTATAGAGATAATGTGGTAGCATAATCTCACATAATGATAAACTCTGACTATGGGTTCTATGCACTCTTCATGATGATATAAGTCATGGTTTCGTAAAATTAGAAGCTTATAGTAAAAGCGCAGAGAACTCAGCGATGATGTCAAAATATTTTTATAGAATCTGCTCCTATAGTTAGCGGGCAGGTCTTTATCGTAATAGAATCCAGCATTTAAGATTGAGCGCTTCTTTAAAAACGCCCACACTAGCTGACTCAACTCAGTTACTTATTTTTTAGTTTTATAATAATTATTTGATAAGGAAGCCACTATGACAGCGGCGCAATTTACTAATGTAACCGTCAATGCCCACGCAACCGTCTCTTATGATGGTCGCTGTTCAAGCCATACTATTATGTTTGAGGATGGGCGCCATAAGACGCTAGGTGTGATCTTGCCTTGTGACAACTTGGTTGACCACTATCATTTTAGTACCAATACCTCTGAGCGTATCGAAATCACTAGCGGTGAGTGTGAAGTCAAGATAAATGGTGATGAAGAGTTTACCTATTACCGTGCAGGTCAATCATTCGTGGTTGAGGGCAACAGCGGGTTCAATCTGCGTACCGAAGAGATTGTTCAGTATGTATGCCATCTAGAAGGCTAAGCGACAGTCAGATGAGTGTCATCATATGGTGACTTATCACGCTGGACAGACAATATTCAAAAAATAAACAATATCGAATCGGTATTGTTTATTTCTTTTTTGGCGAGTATTACCAATCTCTAATCATTGATTGGCTGGTACAATTAAGTCATCTCTCTTTTTTATCTTATCGCAATGTGCGATACCCACTTATATTTATAGTAGGCCTATTATGGCAAAACCCATTTATTTTTATGGCATTCACGCGATTGATGCCTTACTTGAACACCGTCCGCTTGATGGGCTTAGCTTGTTTGTCCAGCAAGGGCGTGAGAGTGACAGTCATGTACAAGCCATCATGGCGCAAGCACGCGACAATGGTATTAGTATCCAAACCGCACAAAAAGACAAGCTGACGCAATTGTGTGGTAGCCCGCAACATCAAGGCGTTGTATTACATGCCCGTCCATTGGGCTTCGCTGATGAAGGCTTACTGGACACGATTGCTGGACGTGATCAGTGCTTGTTATTGGTGCTCGATCAAATCACGGATGCCCATAATTTTGGTGCGTGTTTGCGTACCGCTGTGGCGATGGGCGTGGACGCCGTTGTTTGTCCTAAACATCATGCCGCAAGCCTAACACCAACCGTTGCCAAAGTCTCAGTTGGCGCGGCCGAGATGATGCCTATTATCAGTGTGACCAATTTGGCGCGTGCGTTGTCACAGATTAAAAATGCAGGGGTATTTGTTTTTGGTACCGCTCTTAATGCGGATGCCAAACCCTTACATGCTGCTGATTTGACAGGTAAGACAGCAATCATTATGGGCTCAGAGGGGGAAGGGATGCGCCGTTTAACCACAGAAAGCTGTGATGAGCTGGTTTACATCCCGATGTCAGGCAATGAGCATGGCAACTTGCAAAGCTTGAATGTCAGTGTTGCCACTGGTATGGCACTGTATGAGGTCAATCGGCAGCGTACTTTAGCTGCTGGGCAAGCGTAAGATATTGTTGATGTAAGGGCTCAAGCTTGACGTAAAGAGAAGCCAAATCACTTTCATTGAGAATGACATGATCTGCATGGCGATTGCGCTCTTCTCGGCTAAGCTGATTGGTCATAATGGCTTTAATCTTTTGTACACTTTGCTCATCACGTCGGCTTGCGCGTGCTAGCTGAGTCTCCTCAGTGGCATCCATCACTAAGATGCGCTGACACAAATTGGCCAGTCCAGCCTCTGCGCCTTCAATAAGCAGGGGTGCTGACAACACCATATAGGGCGATGTACTGGCGGCCAGTTGCAGCTTTGCGGCCTCACGTATCGCTGGATGCGTGATCGCCTCTAGCTCAATAAGTGCTTCAGGGTACGTAAATACGTGTGTTCTGACCGCCGCTCTGTCCATTGTGCCGTCACTGTTCAATACCCAATCACCAAATTTTTTCTGAATCTTGCGTAAGGTTGGGCTGCCTTTAGCGGCTACTTCATGAGCAATAACATCTGCATCAATGATATCAATACCTTGCTCAGCAAACCAAGCACTGGCAGCAGACTTGCCACTACCGATGCCACCCGTCAAACCGACTACTAGCGTCTTGTTTTTTGTTGGCAGGTTTTGTGATTGATGCGAATAAAGGGTCGTCTGTTTTGACATAATGGTGACTTATCTGACTGATATAATGAGGATGGCAGTGACTTATTAATAATCACACCTCAAAGCCAAATGGCCTTTAAAGGTTGATAATAATTAAAAATGACTGCCGACAATTGAATTGGCTAAAAGAGTTTGTTAAGTATACATGCCAAGATACCAGCTGACGATATCTGAACCATATAATAACGCAACGATTCCCGCAATAGCGATATAAGGCCCAAAAGCGAACGGCCGGCTCTCACCCTGTTTTTTCATCAAGATCAATCCAACGATAGATCCCAATAAGGAAGACAACAATATAATGAGCGGTAACATCAGTGGCCCAAGCCAAGCACCCAGTACGGCCAGTAATTTAAAGTCTCCTTGGCCCATGCCGTGCTTTTTGGTAATAAGATAAAAAATCTTAACCACTATCCACAATGACAAAAATCCAAGCAATAAGCCCCAGATGGACTGAATAGGGGAGACAAACCAACCTTGCGAATTGACGGCCAACCCTAAGCCTGCCAATGGAAAGGTTAGACGATCGGGCAATAGCTGGGTATCAAAATCAATGCCTGTTAAGGCAATAAGCGTCCATACTAAAACTAATGCTGATAACCCAGTAGCATTGACCCCAAATTTGTAAATTACTAATACCGATAGTAGGGCAGTAACCAACTCAACTAAAGGATAGCGCAGACCAATCGAAGCTTTGCAGTCTGAACAACGACCGCGCAATACCAACCAACTGATTAAAGGGATATTTTCATACCATTTAATTTTATGAGCACAATGAGGGCAGCGTGAGGCTGGTCGACTCAAAGTAATGGGTTGATCATTTGCGACAATGTTGGTTAAAGGTTGCGTATGTTCACGTGGCATATCGACCTGATCAGAGATGAACTGACTGCACTCTTGTCGCCAGTCATAAATCATTATTAGCGGGATACGATGAATAACCACATTCAAAAAACTGCCAACACAAAGACCCAATAAACCAAATACGAGTAAAGCTAGGGCCATATTGTCTTGTAGTAACTGTATAAATTGCATCAAATCGTTATCCTACCACTGAACCCATTTGGAAGATTGGCAAGTACATTGCAATGACCAACCCCCCTACTAAAACCCCTAACACTGCCATGATTAGTGGCTCCATCAGACTGGTTAAGCCATCCACGGCATTGTCGACTTCGTTCTCGTAGTAGACAGCCACTTTATCAAGCATCTCTTCTAAACTACCTGACTCTTCTCCAATGCCGACCATTTGGATGACCAAACTTGGAAACAGATTGGTCGAGCGTATCGAAAATTGTAGTTGTTGCCCGGTTGATACATCATTTTTAATCTGCTGAATGGCATTATAAAAAACGACATTGTTTGCTGCGCCTGCCGTAGAATCTAATGCATCAATAAGTGGCACACCAGCCGCAAAAGTCGTCGATAGCGTACGAGCGAAACGGGCAATGACCGCTCGATAAGCAATATTGCCAAATATGGGCGCTTTTAAGGCGGCCCGATCTAAAAAGTCACGGAATTTTTTGGAGCGTTTTTTAGCCTCTGAAAAGCCAATAATGGCACCACCAATAAGGATAATTAAAATAAACCACCATGATTGCATCCACTCAGACATACCAACGACCATTTGCGTAAACGCGGGCAGCTCGGCACCGAACGATTCAAACAGATCTGAGAATACAGGCACTACTTTGATTAGTAAGATAGTTGTAACTATAATAGCGACAATAATAACCGCAATCGGATATTTCATGGCTTTCTTGATTTTGGCCTTCAGTAATTCGCTCTTTTCTTTATAAGTAGCAACCCGCTCCAGCATGGTCTCAAGCGCACCTGATTGCTCACCAGACTCAACGAGCGAACAAAAAAGGTCGTCAAAATAGCGCGGATGTTTACGTAAGGCAGAAGCAAAGGTGCCCCCTGCCTCGATATCCGCCTTTATCTGTAATACCAACTCTTTCATGCTCGGATTGTCTAGTGAGTCAGCCACAATTTCAAAAGATTGGGTCAGCGGCACACCCGCTTTCATCATCGTTGCCAGCTGACGTGCAAAAATAGCAATATCAATGGCTTTGATAGATTTTTTAAAGGTATATAGGGGTTTGGGTTTTTTCTTGATCCCTTTGACGGTAATGCCTTGTTTACGCAATGTGGCTTTTGCTAGCTCTAAACTACGACTGGTGGTCTCGCCTTTTACTTTTTGTCCGCGCCGGTTCACTCCATCATAGACAAAGTCTAACAGCATATCGGTCTTAGCTTTTGCCATATTATTATCCTTAAAAATTGTCTGATGAAGTATCAAGAAGTAAAACAATGCTTAGCTCACACTTTTAATTTTACCTACTGCATTTTAGCGCAAAAAACCAGACCTTATCTGTTTTATTTTTAAGCGCTTAAAGTCATTATTACTTGCTAATAGCGGTTATATAAGTAACAAACCCAAAATATAAAAGAGGCTACTCATAAATGTGTGAAACTCTACCTTTACTCCGAGGTTACTCGCATCATTTCTTGGATACTGGTGACTCCTTGTAAAACCTTTAAAACACCTGAGCGGCGCAGATCTCGGAAACCATTTTTGAGTGCCGCATCTTTGATATCTATCGCATTCCCATCTTCCATAATAATGCGTGAAATATCAGGTGTGACTTTCATGACTTCATAAATACCGACACGTCCTTTATAGCCTTCACGGCACTCATTACAACCTACTGGTTCATAAATGATATTATCTGGATTGTCTAAATCCACATCCTTAAATCCAAGCTCAAGTAGGCTTTGGCGAGGGATATTGATAGGCTTTTTACAGTTTTTGCATAGACGTCGTGCTAAGCGCTGAGCGATAACCAAGTTGACGGAAGTAGCGATATTAAAAGATGCCACACCCATGTTACGCAGACGGGTCAAGGTTTCAGGGGCAGAGTTGGTGTGTAAGGTTGAGAGTACCATGTGACCAGTCTGAGCGGCTTTGATGGCAATTTCTGCTGTTTCAAGGTCACGAATCTCACCAACCATCACAATATCAGGATCTTGACGCAAAAAGGACTTGAGGGCGTTAGCAAAGGTTAACCCCACTTTGGGATTGACGTTAACCTGATTGATACCCTCTAAATTGATCTCGACAGGATCTTCAGCAGTTGAGATATTGGTCGCGCCTGTATTTAAGATATTGATACCGGTATATAGTGAAACAGTTTTACCGGAACCCGTAGGACCAGTAATCAATAGCATGCCTTGCGGCTTATGCAGCGCTTCTAAGAACATCTCTTTTTGATCAGGCTCATAACCCAAGGCTTCAATACCTAGCATGGCTGAAGAAGGATCCAAAATACGCAGAACAATTTTTTCACCGAACAGCGTTGGTAAAGAGTTCACACGAAAATCAATGGCTTTACTTTTAGATATTTTAAGTTTGATACGTCCATCTTGTGGCACACGGCGCTCTGAGATGTCCATCTGTGACATGACCTTTAAGCGTGCTGCGATTTTTCCTGCTAGCTGTACGGGCGGGCTAGACATTTTCTGCATCACGCCATCGACACGAAAGCGAACACGATACGTTTTTTCATAAGGCTCAAAATGCAAATCAGAGGCGCCCATACGAATGGCATCCACCAGCATTTTATTGACAAACTTTACCACAGGTGCTTCATCTATACTGTCTGTAAGTTTGACTTCACCTTCTTCTTTATCTTCTTCAAAGTCAACATTTAAGTCACTGTCAGAGAAGCTATCGAAGCTTTGCATGGTATCAGCATAAATTTTTTCGATATGCCTTTTGAGCTTGTCTTCTTCGACGACAATGGTTTCAATAGAAAGTCGAGAGTTAAAGGCGATGGCATCAATCGCATCGACACGGGTTGGGTCACTTAATGCAATAAATAAACGTTGTCCTCGCTTAAAGAGTGGCAAGGCATTAAATTTACGGACGATTTTTTCGTCCACTAAATTTCTTGGAATGACATCAAGATTGAGCGCATCTAAATCGAATAAAGGATCGCCAAAGGCCTGTGACAGCATCTGAGCAAGGTGGGACGCGTCGGCCAGTTTGTTGTCTACCAGATACGGCACTAATCCTATTTGCTGCTGCTGAGATTCGGTTTGTGCCGTTTTCATATTCGCTTCGCTAACGACACCTTCACTGATTAGCTGCTGCGCCAACCCGCCATATTTATTCGTTGTGACAGACATTACGACTTCTCCTTGATACCAAGTACTCAGCATACTTATCCAAAATTCACAGACTATTTATAGTGGCTTTAGGTATCTTTTATGAGTCAGCAAAACATTACTTTCGCAAAAGATCTCGCTATCCTTACCTTTTATTAATAGTCTATATTTTTGGTCGTGCACGCTATAAGCATTTCAATGAATTAAGTTTTTGATAATATTGCGTTATTTATGAATGTTATACTATTAAAGATTTGCTTCAATTTAAAGGCTTTATATACACTATATAACCTGTCGCACGCAAAAAATCCTTACGGGTATCAGGTTGGTTGAATCGGTACTTCAAGTGTCTTCCCATTTCTGGCGATGGCATACTATAGCACTTGTTAATTATTTGTTATACTGGCGCGCATATTAGCCGAATTGGCATGAATACATGAGACAAGGTAGATGAGTATGCAAGCTTGGGTAATTGGCAACTGGAAACAAAATCCAGCAACGAACCACGATGTGAATGCACTGTTGAACGACTTACTGGCTGTGACCGATGCACAAGCTGATACGACGCCAGTGACAAGTCGTTGCCAATTGATGGTGGCACCAAGCTGTATTCATTTGGCGGCCGTTAGTGCGCGTTTGAAAGGCAGTACCATACAATGTGCTGCGCAAGATATTAGCCAACATAGTGCGAGTACAGGCGCATACACAGGCGATTGTTCAGCGCAACAAGTGGCAGATGCTGGGGCAACTTGGACAATACTGGGTCACTCTGAGCGCCGTCAATACCATAAAGAATCTCACGATACCTTAATCAAAAAGCTGACTCATGCCTTTGCAAAAAACCTAGGCGTGGTTTTCTGTATTGGTGAGACTCAAACTCAGTATGATGATCAGCAAACCTTAAACGTCATCAATGATCAGTTGTCAGTGCTCAAAGATTTACTTACCCAGCAGCCAGAACTCCTCTTATCGTTGTCTGAGCGCTTAATTGTCGCTTATGAGCCAGTATGGGCAATTGGTACTGGAAAAGTGCCAACGGTAGAAGAAGTCAGCAAAACGCATCAGTATATAAAACAAACGATTGCCAGTTTTGCCAAAACAGTAGACAACATGACCGTGTTGTATGGCGGTAGCGTAAATGCCAGCAACGCTGATAGCTTCGCTGCTGATGCTATGATTGATGGCGCATTGGTTGGTGGTGCTTCTTTAAAAGCTGAGAGTTTTTTAGCCATTGCTAATGCTTTTAGCCATACCCACACATAATACTCTGAACAAAGCTTGGCGCAGGCATTGCTAACTTGCCCAAAAAGTATCTTTTTCAGTTGAAAAAAGTAGGTTTAACAGTGCCCTTGCAATCGTGTACAATGCGCCTTATTTATAAAAATGATTTGGCATCAACATATATTGATCGCTATCCCTATTAAAGTTAAGATTTATTTTCCGTTATTAGTCGTCATCACACGGCAAAAGAGGACACCATGTTTACGTTTATATTAGCCCTGCACATCATCGTGGCCATTGCCATGATCGGCTTGATTTTGATACAGCATGGTAAAGGGGCAGATGCTGGAGCTTCTTTTGGTGCTGGCTCATCGGGTACCGTATTTGGTGCAGCGGGAACGGCCAACTTTTTGACTCGTGCAACCGCCGTGCTTACCATCATCTTTTTCATCACCAGTATGACCTTAGCTGTCCATGCTCGTAAACAGGCGGAAGATCAGTTTCGTTTAGATGCACCAGTTTCAGCGCCACAAACACCGCGCCCGTTGACACAAAATCCGCAATAAAAGGATTTTAAACAAGCAGCCCTTGCTATTTTGCTACGTTAGATTTACAATGCTTTTCTGTTTTTACAGGTCCTTTTCTATCAACGCCTACCTTAAGCGTTATTGATGATAGGTTTGAGACTAAAAACAGAGTAATGAGAAAGATGCGATTGTGGTGGAATTGGTAGACACGCCATCTTGAGGGGGTGGTGGCGCAAGCTGTGGGGGTTCAAGTCCCCCCAATCGCACCAAGTTTTTATTACGCAGCACAGCGTAAGGTTGTTTTTATAAATAGTCATTTGGTTCATTTAAATTTATTTTAAAATAAACATTGACACTTCTATAAAACCTCCCTATAATGTGCGTTCTAGATTGATGCGGGGTGGAGCAGTCTGGTAGCTCGTCGGGCTCATAACCCGAAGGTCGTTGGTTCAAATCCAGCCCCCGCTACCACTTTTTATACTGATGTTTTGTACACTAAATTTGTCAGTAACGATTAGCCCACCATTATGTTTGTGGGTTTTTTTGTATCTGATGGTCAGTGTTATCGCGGTATCTATCCTACTTGTGCTAAGCTCTAGGTCTATAGAGTAAAATACTCTTCGTCACTTACCGCTACTAACGCGATTTTTCTTAAGCGACACTATCTACTATTCCTTACTCTTTTATCGATAGTATTGCTTTATGAATCATAAAAGCATTGTCTGACTGAGCTTGATGTTTTCTGTGCTCGTCCCTATATAAATGCATAGCATACGAAGATTATGGTTTAAAATGCAGTATCAATTATGGTGCTGACGAGTAAGAAATACATTAAAATTTTGAGACGGTTTATCAAGTACGATAGATGAGTGAATAGGAAAATACAAAGAGATTATGAAGCTTTCGACCAAAGTTGCAGAACTGACCAATATTATTGCTCCAGCAGTAGCCGCTTGTGATGTGGCACTATGGGGTATAGAATTCGCGCCACAAGGCCGTCGTTCTTTGTTGCGTATTTATATTGAGGCATTGCCCGAAGAGCAAGCTCAAGATAAGCATGTCACGATTGAAGATTGTGCTGCGGTAAACCACCAAGTGAGCGGTATTCTTGAGGTTCATGATCCTATTGCTGGTGAATACATTTTAGAAGTATCATCGCCAGGATTTGACCGTGCGTTTTTCTCCGACGAACAAATGCATGCGTATGTTGGTCAAAAAGTAAGCCTACGTCTGATTCAGGCTATTGGTGAAGGCGATCAAAAACGCCGTAAAGCAACAGGTACTTTAGATAGTATCGATGCAAACGTTTTGACACTCACATCAAATGATGGTGAGCAGTTTGAAATTGCCCTAAGTAACATTGATAAAGCCAATTTGATCTATGAAGATGCATAATCTATTGAGAGGTTTCATTTAGTAGCATTCTTAAATGAATACAATAGGCTATATAGTTTACGAGAAATAAGAAGGTTATTCTCCAAACACATATCTTTAAGTAAATAATAGCTTGCGGTAAAACCATACTATTGATACACAAATTATAAAATTTAAGTCAATTAAAAAATGATAGGACAGGTATAGCATGAGTCGTGAAATCTTAACGGTAGTAGAAACTGTCAGTAATGAAAAGGGCTTAAATCCTGAAGATATCTTCGAAGCCATAGAAGACGCTTTGGTGGTATCGACTAAAAAGAAAGTCTACACCGAACAGCCAGAAGTGGCTGTACGCGTTGCTATTGACCGTGCAACAGGTGACTATGATACGTATCGTTACTGGACAGTGGTTGCAGATGAAGACCATGAAATGCCTGCCTGCCAGTTAGCTATCAGCGACCTTGATGAAAATGAATGGTCAATCGGTGATGTTAAAGAAGAGCAGATTGAATCCATTGAATTTGGTCGTATTGCTGCGACTCAAGCCAAACAGGTCATCATCCAAAAAATTCGTGAAGCTGAGCGTGCGTTAGTAGCCGATGCCTTTGAACCACGTGTGGGTGAAATGATGTATGGCGAGGTCAAAAAACAGACACGCGATGGTTACATCATTGATTTGGGTGACAATGCAGAAGGCTATTTGTCACGTGATCAGATGTTGCCACGCGAACAGCTACGTGCAAAATCTCGTATCAATGCGATTTTGTACCATGTAAACCGCGAAAATCGCGGTGCACAGCTATTGCTTTCTCGTACACATCCAGAAATGCTTTCAGCATTGATGCAAAAAGAAGTACCTGAGATTGCAGAACAAATTATCGAAATTCGTCATGTTGCGCGCTTGCCAGGTACACGTGCCAAGATCGCAGTTAAAACAAACGATCATCGTATTGATCCAGTTGGCGCTTGTATTGGTATGCGTGGTACGCGTATCCAAGCAGTACAACAAGAACTTGACGGTGAGCGTATTGATGTGGTCGTTTGGTCAGATGATCCTGCTCAATTTATCATCAGCGCTTTAGAGCCAGCTGACGTTAGCAGTATTATCCTGGATGAAGACACTCAAACAGCTGACATTATCTTTAGCACCAATGATCAGTTGGCGCGTGCGATTGGCTCACAAGGTCAGAATGTACGTTTGGCTTCTGAGTTGACAGGCTATAAGCTAAATATGATGCTAGAAGAAGAGTATCAGCAGCGTCAAGAAAATGAATCAAAAGCCTTTATCGAATTGTTCTATGAGCGTTTAGAAGTCGATAAAGACTTGGCACAAGCGCTTGTGGATATTGGTTTTACCAGTATCGAAGAAGTGGCTTACGTACCTGTTGAGACTTTCTATGATATAGAAGGCCTAGACGATGAAGCGATTGAGATGATTCAAGAGCGTGCGAAAGAAGTGGTCATCGCTGATGAGCTGGTCAAACAACAAAACATGAAAGAGCCAAGTCAAGAACTTCAAGATCTTGAAGGTATGACTGTCAGCTTAGCCTATAAAATGGCACAAAAAGACATTCTTACCGTTGATGACTTGGCAGAACAAGCCGTCTTCGATCTAGAAGATATCGAAGGTTTAGATTCTGAAACCGCAGGAAAACTCATTATGAAGGCTCGGGAATCTTGGTTCAATGAATAAGCGGTAACTGCATATCGCTGTCTTTTAGTGATATGCTATCGAAATAAAGCGTTGGTATGTAATATAAATACTGGCCTTACCCCAATCATTTGTAGCCAACAACTGAATTGAACATATAGCAAATAATAGACAGTAGGTGATAATAAATGGCAGATAAGACCGTCAAAGAACTGGCAGATATGGTAGGCAAAACGCCAAGCGCTGTAAAACAGCAATTGGTAGATGCTGGACTGCCTGCTCGTGCAGAAAGTGACCTAGTCACTGAGCTTGAGCAAGAGAAGTTGGTGACGTATTTAAAGCAAAGTCATGGTCAGCAAGAAAAGCGTCGTATCAGTCTGAAGTCTAAGACGACTAGCACTGCGCGTGTGACCGGCTCTTCAGGAAAATCTAAGAGCGTCAATGTTGAAGTGCGTAAAAAGAAAGTTTTCGAAAAGCCTGATCCAGAAAAAATGGCTGAAGAATTGGCTGCGCGTGAGCAAGCGATGATTGAGTCGCAAGAACGTGCCGCTAAAGAAGCTGAAGAACGTGCGGCTACTAAGAAAAAAGCTGAAGAACGTCAAGCAGCAACCTTAGCAGCAATGCGTGCAAGTTTGGGCTCTAGCAAAAAGTCAGATGATAAGAATGACGATATCTCGACGTCAGTGGTCGTGAAAAAAGGCGGTAAGGCTACGGTAGAAGTTAAGCCAAAAGACCAACCGAAGAAAAAAGTTGCTGCCACAAAACCTAAAGTTGAAACAGCCACTGAGCGTAAAGCGCGCGAAGCACGTGAGAAAGAGGAAGCTCGTCTGCGTGAAATCGAGACTGAAACACGCCGCGTTCAAGCCGAAGAAGCACAAAAACGTACGCTTGAGCAGATGCGTAAAATGGCTGGCAAATATACAGATCAACCAGCTTCTGAAGTTCGTAAAGACGAACCATTAGCAGAAGGTTTGGTAGGCGATGCTTTAGAAGAATCGTTTGAAAAAGAACGCCGCGAAATCAAGCGTGGCACCAGTAGTACTAGTGCACGTGGTCGTGGTCGTCGTAAGAATCAAGACGAGCGCGAGATCAAAAACCGCAAAAATGGTTTGCGTTCAACACAAGCATCACAGCATAAGTTTGAAAAACCAGTCGAAAAAATTGTCTATGATGTTGAGATTAGCGAGCACATTACCGTTGCCGATCTTGCTCAACGTATGGCAGTGAAAGCTCGTGAAGTAACCAAATTGCTTATGAAAATGGGTGAAATGGCTCGTGAATCAGATATGATTGACCAGGCCACAGCAAGTTTGCTTGTTGAAGAAATGGGTCACAATCCAGTACCTGTCAGTGATACGAAGGTGGAAGACGATCTGCAAGACGCAGTTGATGAGCGTAGCAGTAACGTACAAACACGTCCGCCAGTCGTGACTATTATGGGTCACGTTGATCATGGTAAAACATCATTACTAGACAAAATCCGCGAAACGAAAGTGGCAACGGGCGAAGCAGGTGGTATTACCCAGCATATTGGTGCTTACCATGTAAAAACTGATCGTGGCGTTATTACTTTCCTTGATACGCCAGGTCACGCAGCTTTTAGTGCGATGCGTTCACGTGGTGCTCAAGCGACTGATATCGTTGTATTGGTCGTTGCAGCTGACGATGGCATGATGCCGCAAACCGCAGAAGCCATTGATCATGCACGTGCTGCTGGTACACCAATCATTGTCGCTATTAACAAAATGGATAAGCCAAGTGCCGATCCTGACCGTGTTCTTAATGAGTTGACCACAAAAGAAGTGGTTTCAGAGGAATGGGGCGGTGACACACCAATGGCTCGTATCTCTGCCAAAACTGGTGAAGGTATTGATGAGTTGCTAGAATTCATTAGCTTGCAAGCTGAGCTTATGGAGCTAGAAGCCCCACTAGATGGTGCTGCTCAAGGTGTTGTTATTGAGTCAAGACTTGAGAAAGGTCGTGGTCCAGTGGTTAGTGTCCTTGTTAAGAAAGGCACACTGAAGCAAGGCGATTTGGTGCTAGCGGGTGAGCATTATGGTAAAGTCCGTGCAATGACGGATGAGAATGGTCAACGTATCAAATCTGCGGGTCCTTCTATTCCTGTTGAGATCTTAGGTTTGCCTGAAACGCCAGCTGCTGGTAGCGAATTCCTAGTAGTGACAGATGAGAAAAAAGCACGTGAAGTGGCTGACTTTAGAACCAATCGTGAGCGTGAGCGTCAACTTGAACGTCAGAATGCGATGCGTTTAGAAAGTATGTTTGACCAGATGGGTCAAGGCGATGTGTCTTTCTTAAATATCGTATTGAAAACAGATGTACGTGGCTCACTCGAAGCATTACTGTCAGCATTGAACGAGCTGTCAACTGATGAGGTCAAGGTCAGAGTCATCAGTTCAGGGGTCGGTCCTATTTCTGAGTCTGATGTTACATTGGCAGAGTCTAGTGAAGCGGTTCTATTGGGCTTCAACGTTCGTGCAGACGCAACCGCACGCCGTAAAGCAGATTCGGCTAACATGGATATTCGCTACTATAGTGTTATCTATGGCTTGATTGATGATGTCAAAGCCGCGATGAGTGGTATGCTTGCTCCTGAACATCGTGAGAAGATTCTTGGCGTTGCAGACGTTCGTGAAGTCTTCCGTTCTAGTAAGTTTGGTGCGGCTGCTGGTTGTATGGTGGTTGAAGGTACAATCTATCGCAACAAACCAATTCGTGTATTGCGCGATGACCAAGTTATCTTTACGGGTCAATTGCAATCATTACGTCGCTATAAAGAAGACGTTAATGAAGTACGTACCGGTATGGAATGTGGTCTGGCTGTTCGTGGTTATGACGTCGAAGCGGGTGATAAGATCGAAGTATTTGAAATCCAAGAGTTCGCTCGTACGATATAAAGCGATGGATTGATAGTAGGATATCTAGCCATACGATACGCCATATCGGCTAAGTATGTAGATATCCTCTTAACCTCTAGCTGTACTTAGGCCTAACAGGTACACCCTGCTAGGCCTTTTTTAGCAATATAGTTATTATCAAACGATTAATCAGCATCACACTATCAATCAGTAAATGTACTCACAAATAAAATGAGCCATATTAGAGACAAGGTAAAAACATGAACCAACGTTTACAACGCTTAGCCGATCAAATTCAGCGTGAGCTTGCTGTACTTATCCGTGACGAAGTCAATGACCCTCGTCTAACGGGTTTTGTCACTATTTCTAGCGTTAAAGTTAGCCCAGATTTAGGCTACGCTGATATCTACGTCACCATCATGGAGCCTGAGCTTAACGATGCCATGACGAAGACCAATCATGAAGAGAGTATCAAAGTATTAAATAAAGCAGCAGGATTTTTGCGTACTGAGCTAAGCCATAGCCTAAAAACACGCACCACACCGCGCTTACGTTTTCATTATGATGAAGTCACTGCCCGTGGTAATTACATGATGGATCTAATCAACAAAGCCGTCACTAAGACAGAACAAAATGAGAATGACGAGTAAATAACCATTATGTCCATACCGATCAAGCAAGCCGATAAAATAAGAGTCTCTGGAGTTGTCTTAGTAGATAAACCTCAAGGGATGACTTCTCAGCAAGTCGTGTCAAAGGTGAAGTATCTGTTTAAGTCGCCAAGCCATGACAGTAAAAAAGCGGGACATACGGGCACGCTTGATCCAATGGCAACCGGTCTATTGCCTATTTGTATGGGCGAGGCTACTAAGTTTAGTCATTATCAATTGGATGCTGACAAGTCTTATCAAGCCACCATCTTACTTGGTCGTCAGACTGGCACTGGTGACGCCGATGGTCAAATCATTGAACAATCACCTGTACCAACATTTGATGATGTGTTATTGAATAAAGTTGCTCAGCAGTTTTTGGGCGCTCAGCAGCAGATACCACCGATGTATTCTGCTTTGAAAAAAGATGGCAAAAAGCTATACGAGTATGCTCGCGCGGGCATTGAGGTAGAGCGACCGCCAAGAGACATCATTATCAAAGCCATTGAGATAAAAAAGATTGATAATGAGCAGATTCAACTGACGGTAACCTGTACCAAAGGTACTTATGTACGTGTATTGGGCGAGGATATTGCCAAAGCAATGGGGACGTTAGGTCATCTGACGACGCTTCGGCGTACGCAGGTTGGAAAGTTTACCATTGATGATGCGATTACGTTATCAGCGTTAGAAGCCATGACACTGGCTAATCGAGAAGAGCGATTGATGCCAGTTGATGCTTGCATCGATATCGATGCCACTTTGCTACTAACATCTGAGCAATGTACGCGTATACATATGGGTCAACGATTAAACGTGTTTGAACAGCTTACAGATGATCTTAAAGGATACATATCAGAGA
The DNA here is from genome assembly GCF_002285555.1 of Psychrobacter sp. JB193. NCBI lineage: Bacteria > Pseudomonadati > Pseudomonadota > Gammaproteobacteria > Moraxellales > Moraxellaceae > Psychrobacter > Psychrobacter sp. JB193. The sequence continues at coordinate 1,605,311 of NZ_NRGY01000001.1, read as the reverse complement.
CAGTCAATAAGCAGCTTTTGAGAGATAAAGATGAGGCTCACAAAGAGCAGCAGATTGAGCACGAAATACCCATCGATGTCCGTTTGATCAATGAGGAAGGCGAGTTTCTTGGGTTGGGATCGATCAGTCTAAATGGTCGGTTACAACCCAAAAAGCTGATTCAACGTTGATGGTAGCTTTTGACAGCGCCTTGAGATTAAACCGATTTACTAACAGTTTACACTAATCACATATCGTCACATTTCATTGCAGGTTTCGCCTATAGCGAAACCTGTTTTTTTTGTACATTAGTTACACCAGCTAGGGAGAGCGGATAAAGACAAAAAAATAATAATGAAAAATTATAACGACAATAAATGGAATAATAAGAAACATCAGACGTCACTAAGCAATGAAAAATAACTAAAACGATTGTCGACTATGAAGATGACCAAAGTAGAGAAAAACGAAAATATAAAATAAAAAATATGGATACCTACACACAGGACGTTTTTTATAAAAAGAAGAAGTAAAGCTTCCTATATATAATAACTAGAAATAATAAAATAGCCAGACAGACAACTTGTTGACTAACCATTCACTAATAGAAAAAGAAGAGATATTATGAAAACGATTGCCTTTTTACTCCATAGTAACTTTGAACAAGCAGAGTATGAAGACGTCAATAACCAGTTGAAAGACAAAGGTTATAAGACAGTTCTTATTACTACTAATAAAGAAAAAGAAGTTCAAGCAATGAACCAAGATGTCGATAAAGGCGATACCTTTACTGCCGATATCTTTGCAAGTGAAGCAAATGTAGATGATTATGATGCCTTGGTTCTACCAGGTGGTACAGTAAACGCTGACACCATTCGTGGTAACGAAGAAGCTCACAAAATTATCAATGCGATTAATGATGCTGGTAAAACACTGGCTGCTATTTGCCATGCACCTTGGGCACTTATTAATACAGGCATTGCTAAAGGTAAGACGCTTACCGCTTACCAATCGCTCCAAACAGATTTAGAGAACGCTGGTGCTAACTTTGTAGACAAAACAGTACAAGTAGATGGCAACCTGATTACTTCACGTAATCCAGATGATATCGACAATTTTGTCGAAGCGATTGACAAAGCGCTTTCTTAATTCGATATTTTATAATGCATGACATAACGTAAAAAACCAATCATAACTAAAACTAAGGATATCCTCATGTCAAACCCTAATCCAAATGATACTGCTTTTGAACAAGAACGTTCTGAATCTGCAATTGCCGCTCTTAAGAGCCAGACTGAAGACAATCACACAGAAGATTCTGAAGGTGCAGCAGATCGCATCGCTGAAAATTTAAACAGTGCGAAAGAAGACAAATAATTGACTTATTGCCCTATAACTCCAACGGTTGTAGGGCATTTATTATTGAACTGATAGAAGTAAATTATTGAGCTTATAGAAGTAAATAGTCAAAAAAAGGGATAGCCTTTCCTCTTTGACAACTAGTACCTGAAAAAGTAACCACTGAATACATGACATCTATACGAATATACGAACCATAGTTAAAAATGTAAAAGGGATATTTTACTAATAATAATTTAGGAGCCAAAATGAGTAACGCATCCAACGAATTAGATGAACAAGAGCAAGAGATTCAAAAACTTGCAACAGACATTAACCCTAGTGAAGAAACCACGCCTGATAGTCTAGCAGAAGCGACTACTGCGCCTCTTGCAGACGATGATCTGGGCGATAACGCGACCAATGATAAGGCTAAAAAATAAGTAGATGCATCTAAGATAAGAGACTGCATACTTATTATGTTAGTAAAACTATTATGAAAAACTGCTGCTAGTTCAGCAGTTTTTTGTTATAATTGCCCGCACATTTAAATTGAGTTTTAGATAACGCGTTGTTCTTAATCTTGCTGCTTTAAATAGTGAGCTAAGTTTTATATTATTTCGTGTTGATTTACTTCTATTTTAAATGATGGTTACAATAATTGAGCTTATCGTACACTAGGTCAACTCTAGTAATGCAGGGTTGTCCTGAATGGCGTATGAGTTACTTTATTTATTATTTTACTGTTTTTATGAAGACTCAATTTGAGTCTGTCTGAGAACTTTTAGCATTGCCGGAGATATTTATGCTAACTAATACCGATCGTGAACAAATCATTGCACAATACCAGCGCGGCGAAAACGACACTGGTTCACCAGAAGTTCAAGTAGCTCTATTGAGTGCTCGTATCAACGATTTGCAGAACCATTTCAAATCACACAAAGCTGACCATCACAGCCGTCGCGGTCTTATCCGTATGGTTAACACCCGTCGTAAACTGCTTGATTACCTAAAAGGTAAAGATCTTGGTCGCTATACCACCCTTATTAGCCAGTTAGGTCTACGTCGTTAATTTAGCGACAAAAGTGCAAGTGGTTGCTGAAATAAAAAGCACCATCAGATGGTATCTTTTTAAGATTTTTGCTAAACCGCTTAGAACTTACTTGCTGATATTGCTACAATAGATTTTTCTAAAAACGGTGTGGAATAGTTTCACGCCGTTTTTTTATGCGTATTGGAATGGGTTTTGATGTATAGACTATTTACGCTACTATAACGGTCTGATATCAGTTTGCGAAGATAGTAAAAAACCCAGATTCACCGTAGCATGAGCAGACTAAGATTACAGTGATCAGAGCTATCAAAAATGAGTAGATGCTCAGTTTTGCAATTCATTGGTCAATGCCTATAAATCACTGTAAAATAATGTATTGTGAGTTTTACCCATGACCGTTGTTCATACAGCAAGTAGTGATAGTTGATGGTCAATTAAAGAAAGTGATGAACGATAAAGTAGAAATGATACTTGCAAGGGCTTATCGAAACTAAAGAATATCTTGTGGGTTTCATTTTTACCATTTGACAGTATTTATAATAATATCGATATCAAATGATGAGAGACATATGATAGTGCCATGACTATCGTAGATATACAGATAATTAAATCACAGTATGAATCCTAGTTTATATGGCTTTTCATGAAAAGCATATCGATTAGCGGTTATATACAACGCATTTTAATGACAGATATCAGCTTGTTAATATGCTGATATTATTTTTGTCAGTCAACATTAGGAATATTATATGACAATGTTTAATACCATTAAGCGTGAATTCCAGTATGGCAACCAGCAGGTTGTTATCGAAACTGGTCGAGTTGCACGTCAGGCCAATTCTATTTTGGTACACATGGGCGGTGTGACGGTACTAGTCGCAGCGGTTGTAAAATCAGAAGCCAAAGAAGGACAAAACTTCTTTCCACTTACCGTAAACTATCAAGAAAAAATGTATGCGGCAGGTAAAATCCCAGGTGCTTATGGCAAACGTGAAGGCCGTGCTAGCGAATTTGAAACGCTAACCTCACGCTTGATTGATCGTCCGATTCGTCCACTATTTCCAGAAGGTTATGTAAACGAAATCCAGATTACAGCTACCGTTGTATCATCAGATAAGACTCAGTCTGCAGATATCGCTGCATTGATTGGTGCTTCAGCGGCATTGGCTATTTCTGATGCGCCATTCAACGGCCCTGTTGCTGCTGCGCGTGTTGGTTTCATCAATGGTGAATACGTTCTTAACCCAACCCTTGAACAGCTTAAAGAAAGTGATCTTGACTTGGTTGTCGCTGGTACCAAATCTGCGGTATTGATGGTTGAATCTGAAGCGGCAGAGCTGTCTGAAGATCAGATGTTAGGCGCTGTATTGTACGGTCATGAGCAGCAGCAAATCGTTATTGACAATATTGCCTCAATGGCAGAAGAAGTGGGTACGGCTAAGCAGCAGTATTCTGCGCCTGAGCGTGATAAAGCCTTAGAAACCAGCATGAAAGAGCAGTTTGGCGAGCAAGTAGCTGACGCTTACACCATTACTGATAAGCAAGAGCGCTATACCAAACTTGACGACATTAAGCAGTCAGTTATTGATGCGCTTGCTGGTGATGCTGAATCAGAAAACTATGCTGAGACCGTATCTGAACTAAAAGAAATCTATAACGACCTTAAATATCGTACGGTTCGTGACAATATCTTGTCAGGTAAGCCACGTATCGATGGCCGTGATCTTGAAACCGTTCGTGCGCTTGATGTACAAGTTGGTGTACTCCCTTATACGCATGGTTCAGCACTATTTACTCGCGGTGAGACGCAAGCATTGGTTACGACCACGCTTGGTAACAGCCGTGACGTTAACATGATTGATTCACTAGGTGGTACGATTCGTGATCATTTCATGTTGCATTATAACTTCCCACATTTCTCTGTTGGTGAGACAGGTCGTGAAGGTATTCCAAAACGTCGTGAAATCGGTCATGGTCGTCTAGCGCGCCGCGGTGTAGAAGCGATGCTACCAGATAGCGAACGCTTCCCATATGTTATTCGTGTGGTGTCAGAGATTACTGAATCAAACGGTTCATCTTCTATGGCGTCTGTTTGTGGCGCAAGTTTGGCGTTGATGGATGCAGGTGTACCATTAAAAGCCCCTGTTGCTGGTATCGCAATGGGTCTGGTTAAAGAAGGCGAGCGTTTTGCTGTCTTATCAGATATCTTAGGTGATGAAGATCATCTGGGCGATATGGATTTTAAAGTGGCAGGTTCTAAAAATGGTATCACTGCGCTACAGATGGATATCAAGATTGAAGGCATCACGCCTGATATCATGGAACAGGCGCTTAAACAAGCCCATGCTGGTCGTATCCATATCTTGGACGCCATGAACAAAGTATTGCCAGAAAGCCGTACTGAAATCAATGCCCATGCGCCTAACTATGCTGTTATCGAAATCAACCCAGATAAGATTCGTGACGTCATCGGTAAAGGCGGCGCAATGATTCGTCAGCTAACTGAAGAGACTGGTGCGGTTATCGACATCGATGATGGTGGCACGATTCGTATCTTTGGTGAAAACAAAGCAGCAACCAAAGCGGCTATCGGTAGAATCGAAGCATTGACGGCAGAAGTTGAAGTTGGTAAAACGTATGAAGGTACGGTTGCTCGTATCGTCGACTTTGGTGCGTTTGTCAATGTTCTACCAAATACAGATGGTTTGGTTCATATCTCACAAATCGCAGAAGAGCGCGTAGAAAATGTATCAGACTACCTAAAAGAAGGTCAGGTTGTTAAAGTCTTTGTACAAGACGTTGATAATCGTGGTCGTATCAAGTTAACGATGAAAGGTATCGAGCAAAACTAATTTTTAACCATTAGTTTGGTCTAGATATTTAAAAACCGTTTTGAAAGACTTTTTATGAGTCCTCAAGGCGGTTTTTTTTATGTGTTAGAGGTATGGTCAATCCAAAGTAAAAGTGGTAAATACGGTCATCATGTTCTACTGATATAAATTTCACTCACTGGCTGTTCGCAAGCGTGACAGATGCTTCGTAAAATTTACTCCAGTAGAACCGTACTCTTTTTAAGACGGGTCGACTATAGTCAAAGGTTGTGATGGATTTATATGGTAATGTTTTTAGGAAGATGAATATCAATGCGAAGTTTGGGCAGGTCTTGTAGCTGCTGAGTCAATAACGGCAACGTATCGTGGTGCCAATCTAAAGGCAGTATATTAACTGAGCCGGACGAATCAGTCTTATGGTCTCGCGGGTTATCATACACCAGTGGGCGGGCAAGTAGAGCTACTCTACGGATGCCTTGGTAACGAATCAGCGATAAAAGCTGCTGTTGTAAATCGAGTAAAGCCGCATCAAGCCAACTTGTGCGTGCTGGATGATAAGGATGATCAGATACGACAAGGTTGGCAATATAGCTGGGCTGATTACCACTACTGCTGGCACCTAGACCTGTTTTCTCAAGTGCGCGCTTAATCAACAAGCAGCTACCAACATTTAGATTACCATCACGACACGCTTGGTAGTAAGACTGATAATTATCAGAAAATAAGGTTTTGGTTCGTGCCAGCACAGGATCTAAAAGAATGCCTGCTGTGTTCACTGGCAAGATAAGTAGCTGTGCACTGCTATTTAAAATAGGGGCATGCGTTAATTGTATGTTCGCCATTTTTTGCCTTTAGCCCCTTGATAAATACAGTGATTCTATTCTACAGCTGTCTCATTCGCTTCAAGCTCAGCAATTTGTTGTTCTAGTAACGCGATTTGTTCTGCTTTCATTTCAGTCAGTTTTTTGTTCATGGCCAATTGCTCAGCTGCCAGCTTTTCCTGCTCAGCCATGCGTTGACGCTCATCTTCTAAGCGATCAATCTCTTCTTTGGCAAGACTGTTTGTTTTTGGTAGGGGTGCATCTAATATAAGTTTGGGATCAATAGGTTGATTGGTTGAGTTATTATCAAAGTCTGAGTCCTCACTTACTATTTCATTATTTAACGGCGTACGTTCATTTAGCTCTGGATCATTTGGTTGCCCAGTTACTGAGCTAGAAGCGATTGGTTTGGCATCAGTTTGTTCTACTGTTGAGGGTGCAGTCGCGTCAACAGGCGCAGTATCCGATGAAACACTTCTCCAAACCAAATAACCAATCAATAGTGCTACCAATACAACTAGTAGCCACCATTTTTGAGGGAACTTAGTAGAGGTTTTTTTACGGTTCATACGATGGTCAAATTTAAGTTAAAAATATAGGTAGGTATAATATAACAAACTCAAAATAAAAAGCCTATCTATCAATAGATAGGCTTAAGTCAGTATTAAATAGTGGGTTGTTTAGGCGGTAGTCTAGAAACAATACTGGATAACTAGGGTTTGAACTTGACTGTACCACTGGTTCCCGTAACCATTGCATCGCGAGCAAGCTGATCCTCAAGATTGTTTTTGGCACTAATGGCATCAGGGTCAGGGCGATGCTCAGTATGACCACACTGGGTGCATTCGATGTACTCATCGGGCGTCGGCGTGACGATATTCACTTGTACGACAGCATCCATCGTCTGGCACTTGGGACAGCGCACCCCTGCCAAAAATTGACGCTTTGGACGTGATGACTGATAACGCATTTAAATCACCTCGCGCGTCGTTTGAGTATTATCAGCATTAGCGGCAGCGGCAGCGTTGGCGTTGGCGTTGGCAAAGCCACTATGACGCAACAAGGCGTCGATACTGGCACTACGCCCACGGAAGTTCTCAAAATTGGTCTTGGCTGGGAAACTGCCACCAACTGACAAAATCGTATCGCGGAACGCTTTGCCGGTGTTTGGATTAAAAATACCGTCTTCTTCAAACTTACTGAACGCATCTGCCGAGAGCAGCTCAGCCCATTTATAAGAATAATAACCTGCGGCGTAGCCTCCAGCAAAAATATGACTAAAACCATTGGCAAAACGATTATAGTCAGGTGTTTGCATGATAGCGATATCGCTTCGAACAGCGTTCAAATTGGCGAGAATACCCTCATAATCGAGTGCTGGCGTGTGGGCATGAATCAATAAATCAAACAGCGCAAATTCGATTTGACGCAATGTTTGTAATCCACTTTGAAAATTCTTGACCGCCAGTAACGCGTCTAACTTATCTTTAGGTAAGGCGTCGCCTGTCTCGACATGGCTACTAATCAGCGCAATGCCTTCAGCATCCCATGCCCAGTTTTCCATAAACTGGCTGGGTAGCTCGACTGCGTCCCATTCCACGCCATTGACCCCAGCGACATCGCCTACAGTCACTTGCGTCAGTAAATGATGCAAACCATGACCGAATTCATGGAATAAGGTCAGTACTTCATCATGCGTCAATAAGCTTGGTTTGCCATCCAGTGCAGGCGTAAAGTTACCAACCATAAAGCAAACAGGCAGCTGTTGATGCCCTTGTTCTTCGTAACTATAACGCGCTTGGAAACCATTCATCCATGCGCCGCTACGTTTGCCACTACGAGCAAACAAATCGAAGTAAAACCCACCGATCAGCTGATTATCTGCATCGAATAATTGATAAAAACGTACGTCACCATGCCAGCGAGAGACTGATTGGTCAGTCGTATTTTCTATACTTTCAATAGGCTGTTCTTTGACTGTGATGCCGTATAAACGTTCCACAATAGCAAACAGGCCACTAATAACTTTTGGTAATGGGAAGTAAGGACGGATTTCTTCTTGTGACAAGCTAAACTCGGTTTGTTTTACTTTTTCAGCAATGTACGCGCTGTCCCAAGGTTGCAGCTCGTCAATGCCATAGTCATGGGCATACTGTTGCAATTGAGCCAAATCTTGCTTGGCGGCTGGCGTTGCTTGTGCTGCCAAATCTCTTAAAAACGTCTCAACTTCTGCCACGCTATCGGCCATTTTGGTCGATAGCGACACATCTGCATAATGCTCAAAACCCAGTAATTTGGCTTTTTGTTCTCGCAATTGCAAAATTTCACTCATGATAGCTGCATTATTGAGGGAGTCACTTTTTGCATCGGTATGCTCGTCAAACTCAGAGGCGCGGGTGACATAGGCTCGATATAGCGTTTCACGCAGACCACGGTCATCTGCATGAGTCATGACAGCCAGATAAACAGGGATGTTTAGGCTGGCAACATAATAAGGCGTTGGTAATGCCGCCACTTCTTCTTGAGTCAGTGTACCGCTGGCAAGCAGCTTTGCTTTGTGCTGCTCGCCTGCATCAGCCAGTAGCGCCAGACCGCTTTCTGTCAATCCAGCCAATTGCTCATCATTGAGCACCAAAGCATACGCTTGAGTTGCATCCAAAACATGATCAGAAAAAGTTGCTGATAGCGTTGAGAGCTTGCTTTGAATAGCGGCGAACTGCTCTTGTTTGTCTGTTGGCAAAGCGACCCCCGATAGCTTGAAGCTCTGTAGCGCAAGCTCAATAGCGCGCGCACGGGCAGGTTCAAGTGTCGCAAAAAACGCCGTATCGTTCACGATCGTTTGATAGCGACTGAATAAAGGCTGATGCTGTCCCACGCGCGTACCGTAAGCGGATAGGGTAGGCAGTAGCTCATGATGGACATGACGAACGTCATCAGTACTTGTCACGCTATTTAGGTGCGACAAAACACCCCAGCTGCGATCCAATGCCAGATTAATATGGTCAAATGCCATGACATCCATCAATGCTTGTTCGGCGCTGATATCGGCATCATGGTCAGTCTCTGACGCCGCTGTCATATCGTCCAAAAAGGTATTGGCCTTATCAATAGCGCTAATGACTTCGTCGTGTAATGTATTTGGTGCGACATTAGCAAAATCAATGAGATGCAAGTCGGTAAAAGTAGCGTTCATAAAGGTATCCGATATCAATGAGTGAAGTATAAAAGGATCAAATGCATGTTATAAATAGTCGTATGCTGCCGCCATCATGGACGGTATAGAATCGTTCTAATTTTTTATACAGGTTATATAAAAGATGGGTTCATTTACCAAAAATGCAACCTAGCCACCTATATAGTTGATTGACTTTGAAAACGGGCAAAAGAAAACCATTCAAAATAGATAGAAGGTGTTTTTAACAATACTGATTGTTCTACTTACAAAGCATCATCATTTGCTTGCAAATTCATCCTATAGTGGTTGATATCCAACTGTTAGCATCAGGGTGATGGAATAAAAAATAACTATTAAAACAAACCAGAAGCGTTCAACAGTCTAAATCCTAATATTAAGAAAAGTGATCGTATTAGGGTTAGATAATAAGTAAAAAATGCTTAATAAATGAAAATAACCGTCGAACATAAATGATAATAAAACAAGGAGTCATACATGAAAGCCACCCTTAAAAGCTTACGTCAGACCAAAGCCAACCCTGCGGTCAGTATCTTTGTAAAAACGCATCGCGCGCATCCTGCCAACGATCAAGACCCGATTGCCTTAAAAAATCAATTAAAAGTAGTCGAAGATCGCTTGACCAACGAGTATGACAAGCGCACGGCTACCACTATTTTAGAAAATATCCATGCTAAGACGGATGAGCTGAACCACAATTATAATCTCGATACCTTAGCGATATTTGCCAGCACAGACGATGTACAAATCATCCGTATGCCAATTGATACCCAAGAGCGCGTGGTTATCTCCAACCGCTTTGCCACTCGTGACTTGGTACGCGATATGGCAAGTGCGGTTCATTATTACACGGTCGTGCTGACGCGTGACCATGCACGTCTGATCGAAGCGTCCAATGATCGCGTCGTTAAAGAATTCGATAAAGATGATAATGCGCAAAACAATATGGAAAATATCCGATTCCCTGTTGAAAACAATGGCCTATATACTACAGGCGATGCTGGTTCGGATCGCTCAGCAAACAATGAAAGCAGTTATTTAAAAGAGTTCTTTAACCAAGTGGATAAAAGTGTACAAGAGCTGTGGGGCGAGCATAAGATGCCATTGGTTGTTGTTGGTGATGCGAAAAACATCGCCTACTATAAAGAGGTCTGTGATCGTCCGGACAATATTATCGCCACAGTCTCGAACGCGACTCACCTAGATGACGGTAGCGCTCAGCATATTGTCGATAGTGTACAAGAAGCGGTAGAAGAATATCGTGCTTCGCTGCATCAAGCGGCCTTAGGTGAAATTGATAAAGCACGTGGCGCCAATATGTTGCAAACAGACTTGCAAGAAGTGTATCGCAGTGCTTTCCAAGGCGCAGGCGAAACCCTTTATGTGCGTCGTGGTTATATCCAATCAGCTAAAATTGACGAGAAAGCGCAAACGTTGAGCGTGACAAATGATCCTGCTGCAGAAGGCGTCACCGATGATGCCATTGGTGAAGTGATTGAGCATGTGATTCATAATGGTGGTAAAGCCGTGTTTATGCCACAAGATATTATGAGCGAAGATCAACCGATTGCTTTGGTGACCCGTTACTAGTTTGGCAAAACTGATTTTATAAAACTGTCGATTGATATTATTGGCAAATTTAGAATCTAGTGGTACAAGCGCGCTATCTTTTAAAAGCATTGGCTTAACATAAGCCAATGCTTTTTTTATGGACGGTCTCATATCTGTTCTATCCCAAAAACGGTGTCATTTATTATATGTGTCAGCAGCACTGATGCATATAAGGTCAGTGCTTTTTTGTGGTTAATGCTTATTTTGCCACATATATTTGGGTTTTATCCGTTGACGAGGTGGTGCAGAATATGGCGCTATTCATCACTGTGGTGCACGATATACTACGATAGTGCGCTCGGCAATTTATTGGTATTGCCCTAAATAAATATCTGTACTGTGGTCAAGTGGCATGACGATAGGAGTTTTTGGCTGGCATAGGGATTGCACCATTGTTATAAATCACACAAGGCAACGGTTGTGTATCGCCGCGATGGTTTATAAAAAGTGAGTCATAATAAATATGCGTTATAGGTCAGACTCGCTTAGCAATACTACAACGCGTTATCTCTGATTAACTACTGTTGATGAATCAGACTGCTGTTATACTCAATAGCGTATTCATCTGCTTATCGACCTTTTTATGACGACTGAATTTATGACTACTCCCTCTTTTGTTTTGACCAGCTACAATATTCACAAAGGCATGTCACCACTAAATCGCCAAGTAAAATTACAAGGCATTGCCAAAGCGCTTGAGATCATTGGCTCTGACGTGCTGTGCCTACAAGAAGTGCAAGGCCAAAACCTAAAGCGCAATATGCAATATAATGAATACCCCGACCAATCGCAGCACGAATGGTTTGGTGAGTATTTGCAGCTGCAAAATAGTTATGGTAAAAATTCTGAATATGACAATGGTCACCATGGTAATGCGGTGCTTAGCCGCTTCCCTTTAGACCCAAAACATAATGTCAATATCACGGTCAACAAGCTTGAACAACGCGGTGTACTTCATTGCGAAGTACAACCAGCTGGGTGGGAGACGCCTGTAGTGGTACTGTGTGCTCATTTAAATCTGCTTGAGCGAGATCGTATCAAACAGTATCAAGCAATTAGCGATTATGTGCGCAATGAGATCGCCCATGACCAACCGCTGATCTTGGCAGGCGACTTCAATGATTGGAAAAAAATGTCTTGTGACAAGCTAGCTACCAGCTTAGGAATGACTGAGGCCTTTAAGCATTGCCATGGCAAACTGTCATCGACCTTCCCAGCCAAACTGCCCGTGCTCAGCTTGGATCGAATCTACACCCGTAATCTGGGCGTCAAAGATGCGTGGGTACATACTGGCAAACCGTGGTCGACATTGTCAGACCATCTGCCAATCAGTGCAGAGCTGGTATTATTGTGATAGGGTGCTAAAGCAGGCAAAACTGAGATGTAGTGCAAAAATAAAATAATAGCAACTTATAAGGATATAAAACGATGTCTAACAATCAATTACCAACCACCCAACACGCCGTGCTCATCCGTGAGTTTGGCGAACCAGAAGTCATGAAATATCAAGACGGCGTTGCCATTCCTGAATTGGCAGACAATCAAGTATTGGTCAAAATCGCTTATGCGGGCATCAATCCAGTTGATTACAAAACCCGCCAAGGCAAGGGCTGGGGCGCCGATAATATTCGTAAAGAAAAATTTGATAATGATCAGCCTGCTATTTTAGGCTTTGATATGGCAGGGGAAGTAGTTAAAAGCAATAGCGATCAGTTTAGTGAAGGTGAGCAAGTCGCTGCACTGTCATTCAATGGCGGCTGTTATGCTGAGTATGTGGCCATCGATGCCAAGCTGTTGGCCAAAGTACCAACCTCTGTCACGCTAGAGCAGGCAGGCGCGTTACCTTGTATCGGGCAAACGGCACTACAATTTGTAGAGTTTGCCGATATAAAAGCAGGCGAGCATGTGGTCATTAATGCACCCGCAGGCGGCGTTGGTCACTTGTTGATTCAGCTATTAGTAGAAAAAATTGCCAAAGAGAATATCAAAGTCACTGTCATTTGCTCACCAGAAAAATATGCCAAACTTGAACAATTAATAGATACCAGCAAGCTGACAGGCTGGATCGATTATACCAAGGATGAAGCGTTTCCTGATCTACAAGCCGATATGCTATTGGACTTGGTTGGCGGTGAAGCAGGGGTTCGCGCACTGAGTGTGCTCAGATCTGGCGCACGAGTGAACGTATTACCCACCATTTGGGTTGATAAGCTCAAAGAAGCGGGTCAGCAGAAAAACTTAGATGTGGCGGGTTATAAAGCACAGCGTAGTGGAGAAGACATGGCGCGCGTTTTACAACTGGTCGCGGATGGCAAGTTGACCTTAATCATTCAGCAAGTGTATCCATTGTCAGAAGTTGTTACGGCCCATCATGCGCTTCAAAAAGGCGATGCGTTTGGTAAAATAGTTTTGAAAGTTGACTAGACATTATGCATTCGTCGAAACGTTAAACTAATACGCCCCGCTGAAACCTTTTTGGTCTTGGTAATGGTGTGTTTCCAAAATGTTTGGGTGTCACCGTGCATGACGATGAGCTGACCGGACTCAAGACCAAGCGTCACTTTGTCTTGAGTTTTTTTATGCTTAAAAACAAATTTGCGCGTGGCTCCTAACGACAGTGAGGCAATGATTGGCTGATCACCCAATTCTTTTTCGTCGTCAGCATGATAGCCCATACCGTCAGTACCCGACGGATAATAATTGAGTAGGCACGAGTTAAAATCTGCCGTAATGCCTATGTTACTTAATAGTTGTTCAATATGCTGTTTCACGTGGAACACTGAATCTGACCATGGAATGGCTCGCCGTGCATGCCCTGAATAATGATACATCACATCTTCTGCACCTATCCAAACAATCTGACGAGTCGTCACATGGGTTTTTCCAAACAGCGTTACAATATCAGACTGCCAAGGCAGCTCTGCTAATAAGGTGTCATACAGCGTACCAGCATCGTCAATGACAATACCCAAGTCATTTACTTGGCCGTCATAGGGCAATAGATTTTCTGTGGGCGCAGGCGCGAAGAGGTCGGTCATGGTTATGCCTATTCATCGTGGGGATAATGATTAATGAGAAATTGAGAAGCTGGAAAGTAATGACAGGCAGTAAGAGGTGCTTGGTTTTTAAATAAATGCTACGTTTTTGGGCGATGACTAAACTAAGTGACTACTAAGTTGAGTGCATATTAAATAGCGAGTCTAAAATAAGAATCGACACGTCCTTGTGTCAGATTTTTAGTGACAGTTTTTAAATTATAGCGATTAGCTGTCTTCGCCCAAGAAGCCGCCGCTTTGACGATGCCACAAGCGCGCATACACACCTTGCAACGCCAATAGCTCATCATGACTACCTTGCTCAATGATCTGACCTTTGTCCATCACCACTAGTCGATCTAATGCTGCAATGGTTGAGAGACGATGCGCGATCGCAATCACTGTCTTGCCAGTCATGATGTCGTTTAGACTCTCAGTAATGGCAAACTCAATCTCAGAATCAAGCGCACTTGTTGCTTCATCTAACAATAAAATGGGCGCATTTTTGAGCATGACTCGTGAGATAGCGATACGCTGACGCTGACCGCCAGAGAGTTTGACACCGCGCTCGCCCACTTGCGTATTCAGCCCCGTGTTGCCTTTATCATCATATAAGTCTTTGATAAAGTCCCATGCTTGCGCTTGCTTCGCAGCTGTTATGATCTCTTCGTCAGTTGCATCAGGACGACCGTAAGCGATGTTTTCTCGTACCGTACGATGCAGCAGTGAAGTATCTTGCGTGACCATGCCGATCTGTTGACGCAATGACTCTTGAGTGACGTCATCGATAGCCTGTCCATCGATTAAGATTTTGCCTTTATCCACATCAAAGAAGCGCAGTAACAGATTAACCAACGTAGACTTACCAGCACCTGAACGTCCAACCAAGCCAATCTTTTCGCCCGGTTTGATATCTAGATAAAAGTTATCAAGAAGTTTGGTCGTCTTGGTCGCTGAGGCATTGACTTCGTCTATATGCTCACCTTCTATATCAGTGTTATCATCATGCTCATAACTGAAATCAACATGATCGAATACGATACGACCATCGGTGACTTTGACCGTCGGCGCATTTGGTTTATCGACGATGGTTTGCGGCGCAGATAATGTGCGCATGCCATCTTGTACCGTACCAATGCTCTCAAATAGGCTGGCAGTTTGCCACATAATCCAGCGTGTCAAACCGTTTAGGCGTAGTGCCATTGCTGTCGCGGCTGCAATAGCCCCCACACCGACGGCACCTTGTTGCCATAAATAAATACCAATACCCGCTGTACCACTGACCAAAATCACACTGATCATATGTGTGGACACTTCTAAATAGCTGACCCAGCGCATTTGTGCGTGTACAGTACCCAAAAACTGACCCATGGCGTTTTTGGCATAGCTCAACTCACGGCGCGAATGACTAAACAGCTTAACGGTCATGATATTGGCATAAGCATCCGTGATACGCCCTGTCATCAGCGCACGGGCATCGGCTTGTACAATGGCGGTAAGCTTTAACTTAGGAATAAAATACCAGATGCACAAAGCGACCAAGACAAACCAGACGATAAAAGGAATCAGCAGTAGGCTGTCTAGATTAAAGAGAATGACACCTGAGGTGATAAAGTAGACGGCAACATACATGAACATGTCGGTGACCGTCATAACGGTATCACGTACAGCCAAAGCCGTTTGCATCACCTTGGCTGACACGCGTCCTGAAAATTCATCTTGATAAAACTGCATCGATTGCCCGAGCATGCGTTGATGAAAGCGCCAGCGCATCTGCATGGGGAACACTCCTTGCAAGGTCTGGAAATGCACCAACGATGACAAGGTAATCCAGATGGGGCTCACTATCATGACGGCAAGCATCAAGAGTAGCATATCACCTTTTTCGGCCCACAGGTTTTGCGGGGTATAGACACCCAGCCAATCAACGATGTTACCAATCCAAGCAAACAGCATGGCCTCATAGATACCGATACCTGCTGACAAGACCATAAATAGCAAAAGCCAGCCGCGTAGACCATTGGTACACGCCCACAAAAATTTAAGCATGCCATCACGAGGTGAGGGCAGTGGCATGGGCGTTTCAGGAAAGGCAGGTAGGCGGTTTTCAAAAAATCGAAATAGAGCATTCATAGGCAGTCATAAAGCATCAATAGCAGTACGCCAAAATCAACGATATCACTCGTTATTTTGAATCGTTACTGTTGTTATTAGGGATATGGGCTATTTTAACAAATTTCATAATTAGACCTGCAGGCGAATTGTAATTTGCACCCTTTATACTGTCTTTACCATTCATCAATTCATGTATAAATGCATTGCTGTAATAGAAATACTTTGTTACCTTCCATAGGTTTAAAAAACCTGAGAATCTTTATTCTAGGCTCATAAAATTTATACCAGCAGCATATGGCTGTCGATGTATCGATCTCATTTCTAAATCACGATATAAATGACTCAATATATAAATAGTCATCATACAAAAATGGCGGCTTGAAAAGGTAGAAGTAAATGATGTATTTAACGATGGCGGTACTCTGTAGTGTCGCTGTGTCAGTGTTGCTAAAAATATTACGGCAAAAACAGATAGACATTCGTCAAACCATTGTTGCTGGTTATCCAGTAGCCTTTTTGCTGACTTGGGTTTTATTAAAACCAGATCTTAGCGCAATGAGTACACTTGGTAATGCATGGGTCGTCATTATTGCACTTGGTGTCATATTGCCGACTGTGTTCATCTTACTTGGACGTGTTATTGAAGCCGTCGGCATGGTGGCAACCGATGCTGCGCAGCGTTTATCTTTGATCATTCCGATTGTGGCCGCTTTTTTATTATTTGGTGAAGTATTGACGGGTACACATGTTTTCGGATTGGCCTTGGGGTTCTTAGCACTCGGCGCTTTGGTATATCGCCCGCAGTCTGGCAGTATCAATAAAGTAGCCAAAAATACGCCACTCTGGCTGTTGGGCGTATGGCTCGGCTATGGGATCGTCGATATTTTATTCAAGCAAGTTGCCAAGCATGGAACGGCTTTTCCACTCACGCTGTTTGTCAGTTTTGGTTTGGCAGGACTACTATTGTTTATTTATCTACTGTTCACTCGCGTACGCTGGCAGGGAGAGGCACTTGCGGCAGGGCTGCTATTAGGCGTACTTAACATGGGAAATATTTATGCCTATGTTCGCGCCCATCAAGTATTGTCCGAATCACCAAGTATTGTCTTTACAGGTATGAACGTTGGTGTCATTGCGGTCGCTACCCTGATTGGTGTTGGTGTATTTAAAGAGACGCTCAATCGCGTTAACATCGTCGGTCTATTGCTTGCGGTTTGTTGTGTGGGTGTTTTGTTTTTGGCCTAAAAATAGAATTCAGTTTTATAAAAGCGTTAACGTATCGTATATAGGCATGCAGAGTGTCCTATGCTAAGGTTAGCTAAAAATAGTGAGGCTTATAGCACTAATAATAAGCCAATCATTTGTGACCTTTGACTTTAATAGATAAAAATAGGATGCACTCTCAATGGAATACGAAAAACAATTACAACGTATCAAAAACGGTTCAGGTTTTATTGCAGCACTCGATCAAAGTGGCGGTAGCACCCCAAAGGCACTAGAAAACTATGGTGTCAATGGCGATGATTATGATAGTGACGAAGCGATGTTTGATTTGGTACATGAGATGCGCGCGCGTATCATAACCTGTGATGCTTTTGACAATGAGCGTGTGCTTGGTGCGATTTTATTTGAAGACACGATGGAGCGCGAGGTCAACGGCAAATCGACTGCCAACTATCTTTGGGAAGACAAAAATATCGTCCCATTTTTGAAGGTAGATAAAGGGTTGGCTGAGCAAATGAATGGGGTGCAAGTCATGCGTCCCATGCCAGAGTTAGATCAATTGTTGGACAAGGCCAAAAATTATCCAGTATTTGGCACCAAAATGCGTTCTGTTATTTATGAGCCAAGCGTTGATGGTATCGAGCTGGTCGTACAGCAACAATTCGATGTAGCAAAGCAAATACTCTCAAAAGGCTTGATGCCGATTGTTGAGCCAGAAGTGGACATTAATAGTGACAAAAAACATGAGAGTGAGCTGATACTTAAAACCAGTATTTTGCATAATCTAGAGCGTTTGAATGACGATCATCAAGTGATGCTCAAACTGACGTTACCGGAAGAAGCAGGATTTTATCAAGAGTTGATTGATCATCCAAAAGTACTCAAAGTGGTCGCATTATCTGGTGGTTATAGTCGTAGCGAGGCGTGCGCCAAGCTCAAGCAAAACCCCGGTATGATTGCCAGCTTCTCACGTGCTTTCACTGAAGGATTGAGCAAACAGCAAAGTGATGAAGCCTTTGCTAATACGATTGATACTTCAATCCAAGAGATTTATGAGGCATCGAAGGTTTAATCAATAGCCATTCAATAAGAATTAAGATCCCAGTTAACTTTGAGTTTGCTGGGATTTTTTATGGTGATCGTAGTATTTTCTAACTTACTATATTAAACTTATGTTCGTAATATAATATTGAGATTTATTGTGCTACGTTATTTAATTCTAGGGTTATTATCACTCAGTATCAGCATTTTTAGCTATGCCAATATGGCGTCACCTATTGACGAAGGTACTACTGTCAGTACGGCATATTCAAGCAAAGATATTGATATACTCTCTGAAACCATAGATATCAATATTGATAAAGGTTTTAATCAGGCTGACTATAATGTCACCTACGAGATTTATAGCGCTAAAGAAGGCTATCGAATACCCTTAGTTTTTGAAGTGTTTGATCTTATAGGTAATGATGCAGACAAAAGCTTTCTAGTCGAAGTTGATGGGCAAGCGGTACCAGTACTTATAAATTATGACTATAAAAGTCAGTCAAAATCATTGCCCGCTTATTATGATCCGGAAACGGATACCGCTGTACAGTTCTATAGTAGTGCTAAATATTTCGAGGTAAACCTAAGCGAAGGCAAACATGTCATTACTGTTCAATATTCTGCCTATCCAACAATAGATCGTAGTTATTGGACCAATCAGTATATTTATCAATATTCATTAAAGCCTGCCAAAAGTTGGAAAAGTTTTGGTGACCTAACTATTAATTTAAAGATTAACGATGAACTAAAATATTTAGAGACCAATCTTGGTAAGCCTGTAGGCGGGAAGATAACAACAGATTCCAAGTGGTATTTTGATCGCATCCCTAATGATGTATTAGAAATATCTTATCACCCATTACCAAGCTTTTGGATACAAGGGTTAATTAATGTAGATGGTAGAGTAGTATTCCTAGGGTTGATCGTATTATTTGGCTTCATTCACTACAGGTTGTTGCGCAGTAGTCGTGAAAAGCGGTCTAAAAAAGCGAACGTAATTCTTTGGTTAGGCATAGTCATTGTGCCTTTCTTAGCCTTGATGATAACTATGTTTAGGATAGAGTTTATAGACTGGTTGTTAGGAGAGCATGCAAGTAAATATCATGGTTATATTGTATTTATTGTTATTTTTGGCTATCCGCTGGCGCTACCTGTCTACTTAGTTATTATTATATTGTGCAACAGTCACATCAAGCGTTTATTTCCTAATGGTTCGATAGTCGATGCAAAAAAGCTCGAACCTAACAACTAGGTTCGAGCTTTTTTAATATTTTTATACTAGCGTCTGTTAAACCTCTTTATACAACTGACGACCTTCGTTATTATATTTTCCCATCATCTCCGCCATACCTTGGCGGACTTCCTCAGCACTGGCTTCACCCACTTGTCCCACAAGTTCAGTATTTACCTCTTTAATCATATGATCTGCATCGGCTAAGTTGCCTGATTGCGGCGTGACTTTTTCGTTAGCTACTTTTTTGTCAGTGGCCTTTGTATTTAATCCTGCTGCATACTCACGCACATTTTGCGTGATTTTCATCGAGCAAAATTTTGGTCCACACATGGAGCAAAAGTGTGCGGATTTATGAGCGTCTTTTGGCAAGGTTTCGTCATGAAATTCACGAGCCGTATCAGGATCAAGCGCCAGATTGAATTGATCGTCCCAGCGAAATTCAAAACGCGCTTTGGATAAGGCATTATCTCGCGCCTGCGCACCGGGGTGGCCTTTTGCAAGGTCGGCTGCGTGAGCTGCAATTTTGTAAGTGATGATACCGTCTTTGACATCTTTTTTATTGGGCAGACCCAAGTGCTCTTTTGGCGTGACATAACAAAGCATTGCTGTGCCAAACCAGCCAATCATCGCCGCGCCAATGGCACTGGTAATATGGTCATAACCAGGTGCAATATCGGTCGTTAAAGGCCCCAAGGTATAAAACGGCGCATCCGCACACAGCTCAAGCTGTAAGTCCATATTTTCTTTAATACGGTTCATCGCTACGTGCCCAGGCCCTTCGATCATCACCTGTACATCATGCTTCCATGCCACTTGCGTCAACTCGCCAAGGGTCTGTAGCTCACCAAACTGTGCCTCATCGTTGGCATCTTGCAAGCAGCCAGGACGTAGGCCATCGCCCAAACTAAACGCCACATCATACTGCTTCATAATCTCGCAAATGTCTTCAAAATGCGTGTATAAGAAGCTCTCTTTATGATGAGCCAAGCACCACTGTGCCATGATAGAACCGCCACGTGACACAATACCCGTCAAGCGCTTGGCGGTCAGTGGGACGTAGCGAAGCAGGACGCCTGCGTGAATGGTAAAGTAATCTACCCCTTGCTCAGCTTGTTCGATCAAGGTGTCGCGAAAAATCTCCCAGGTCAAATCTTCTGCCACGCCATCGACTTTTTCTAAGGCTTGATAGATGGGTACCGTCCCAATGGGCACAGGCGAGTTACGAATCAGCCATTCGCGCGTTTCATGAATATGATTGCCCGTTGATAAATCCATGATGGTATCTGCGCCCCAGCGCGTCGCCCATGTCATCTTTGATACTTCTTCGTCGATTGAGGAGCCAAGCGCTGAGTTGCCAATATTGGCATTGATTTTTACCAAAAAATTGCGCCCGATAATCATCGGCTCGGACTCAGGGTGATTGATGTTGTTTGGGATAATAGCGCGTCCTGCTGCCACTTCACTGCGCACAAATTCAGGTGTGATGATTTTGGGTGTATTGGCCCCAAAATTTTCCCCTTCATGTTGGCGTGTATCCGTCAGCTCGTGTTGCTTCTGCGTTTCGCGAATGGCGATGTATTCCATCTCAGGGGTGATGATGCCGCGGCGCGCGTAATACATTTGCGTGACATTGCCTGACAAGCCGTTGCCTGTTTTGGCACGGCGCGGCTTATCAATATGAGCAAATCTTAAGTTGGCGGTACTAATATCACGTGCGCGCGCTTGTCCGTATGAGCTGGATAAACTGTTGAGCTGTTCGGTATCGCCGCGCTCTGCAATCCAGTGTTCGCGCAGTTTTGGTAAGCCACGTGTGAGGTCAATATCGACATTGGGGTCGGTATAAACGCCGGAGGTGTCATAGACATAAAATGGTGGGTTTTTTTCCCAATTCGCCTCATCCGTGCCTTGAATAGGGGTTGGATCAAGAGAAATTTCGCGCATCGGTACTTGAATATCAGGACGCGAGCCTTCGATATAGACTTTACGAGAGGCGGGGAGAATGCGATGAAGGTCACGGGCGTCTTCTTCAAAACGCGCATCACTTGCCGTACGGTGAGCAGGGGTTTTTAGCGCCTCAGATTTTTTATCGGATTTGCTGCTGGTCTCATCTATAGTTGTCGGCTTAACAAGCGCGTCACTATTTGGAGTATGGATTTGAGGGTTTGTCGTTGTCTGAATATTTGAAGGTTTCATATGCTGTCCTAGCGTGTTGGTTTTTGAATAAAATCAACACCGCCAGTAGCTGCGGGGTAAAGCCATGTGATACGAACAAATACAATCAAAAAGCAAACGTACACCCGGAACGAGACGTAGTGAGTCACTAAAAGGTTGATGGACACAAATTATTAGCGCCATACATCGGCAAAAAACCGCTGTTAAACATTGGCAATAATAAAAAGGCATTTCTGCGCGCCCTTTGTACATATAGAACATAGGCTTAAGACTTCCCTGCGTCGGTACTAACCGCATCAGGTTCGGCGGGTGATCTCTCAGCGAATGTATAAAGGCAATTGTTTTAGTAAAGCAAGTTTAATAAAACAGGCCAATATGACACCGCACCCCGAGTCTGTCAGTGTTGTAAATCAACTTCATACTAGCAAAATTCTGTTCTAACGGCTAATGGTATTTGGAGAAAACCTTGGGCTCGAAAAACCATTGCCTTATGTACTGAGCTTATAAAGGCAGATAGAAGGGAACAATGCGCTGTTATGGCCCAAACTAAAAGATTAAAGTCATTGTCATTAAACTGTCATAAAAACTTGTCACTATAGCTCGCATGTCACAAACAATGTTTTTTTGTATCGTTGTCAAACTTTAGGAGTCTTACATGCGTTATTCGTTATTAGCAGTGGCCGTCAGCTGTACCTTAGTACTTACGGCGTGTAACAAATCGACCGATACGACAGAGCCGGCTGCTGATACTAGCAGTAGCGCTGCCGCAACGACTGAAACAACTGGCAATGCAACCACTAGCACAGCATCTGCTGCTACTTCAGGGTTCAAGTCTGCTGAAAACATTGCCATGAACATCACTGGCGCAGGTGCTTCTTTCCCGCAGCCTATCTATGCCAAATGGTCTGCTGACTACAATGCTGATACTGGTGGTCAGGTCAACTACCAATCAATCGGTTCTTCTGGTGGTATCAAACAAATTCAGTCAAAAACAGTCGATTTTGGTGCCTCTGATGCGCCAATGACGCCTGAAGAGCTTGAAGAGTCTGGTCTTATCCAGTTCCCAACCGTTATTGGCGGCGTTGTACCAATTGTCAACATCGATGGTGTTGAGCCAGGCGCGCTAAAATTGGATGGTCAGACATTGGCTGATATTTATCTAGGCAAAATCAGCAAATGGAATGACCCAGCTATTGTAGCCATGAACCCAGATTTGACCCTACCTGATGCGGCCATTACTACTGTTTTCCGTTCAGACGGGTCAGGTACGACTTTTAACTTCACAGATTATCTCGCCAAAGTGTCACCGGATTGGAACGATACCGTTGGTGTTGATAAAACGGTTAAATGGCCAACCTCTGCGACAGGTGCTGGTGGTAAAGGTAACGAAGGCGTTTCAAGTTACGTTAACCGTATGAAAAACTCTATCGGCTACGTTGAGTATGCTTACGCTAAGCAAAACAACATGTCACATACAGCTCTTAAAAATGCTGCCGGTAACTTTGTACAGCCTTCTGCAGAAACGTTTGCAGCGGCAGGTGACATCGATTGGTCAAAGCAAGAAGGCTTTTATAAAGTCATCACCAATTCTGAGACCGCTCAAGCATGGCCAATCGCTGCCGCTACCTTCATCTTGGTACACAAGCAACCAGAGAATCCTCAGCAAGTGGCTGGTGTGTTGAACTTCTTTGATTGGGCATATACCCAAGGCGATGATGATGCCATGGCGTTAGATTACGTTCCTTTCTCTGATACTGCTGTCGCACTATTCAAAGAAAAATGGAATGAAGTGAAAGGTAGTGATGGACAGCCTGTTTATAAGCCTGCTCAGTAATTGACCTACTTTAGAGACTGTTTCATCAATCTCTAAACGCCCTCTCAAACCACTATTCTCCGGTAGCGGTTTGAGAGGTTTTATCACAGTGAGTTTAAGAACGATGTTGGTGGGTTTTCTTTATAGACAGTCCTCACCTATGTTTAAGTTTACTGTGATAAAACCTGCGTAACCTTTCTAACATTTTGACTTGATCCTATTTAACGCTGAGACACTTATGAATGACTTAAGGTCCCAATTGGCCAAACAAAAACGTTACGATACGCTGTTTGTCAATGCAACCAAGGCTTTTGCCATACTGGTACTCCTCTCTTTAGGCGGCATTTTGGTCTCCTTAATTGTCGGCGCATGGCCGAGCATTCAAGAGTTTGGACTTGGTTTTTATACCAGCAATAATTGGGACACGGTTGCCAATGAGTATGGGGCATTAGCACCCATTTACGGCACCTTAGTGACGTCATTTGTGGCGATTATGATTGCCGTACCAGTCAGTTTTGGTATTGCGATATTTTTGACTGAAATGTGTCCAAAGTTCTTAAAAAAGCCTTTGGGTATCGCGATTGAGCTTTTGGCCGGTATTCCTTCTATCATTTATGGTATGTGGGGATTGTTTGTGTTTGCACCGTTTTTTGGCGATCACATCCAGCCATGGTTTATTGAGCATGTGGGTCCACTACCCATCATCGGTAAGCTGTTTACGGGAGCGCCAATGGGACTTGGGTTGTTTACCGCGTCCTTGGTGCTTGCCATCATGATTATTCCTTTTATCGCGGCTACCATGCGTGATGTTTTTTCGGTAGTGCCAGACTTACTCAAAGAGTCGGCTTATGGTATGGGTGCCACGACGTGGGAAGTCATGTTTAAAATTATTTTGCCTTACACCAAAGCAGGCGTGGTTGGCGGCGTTATTTTGGGATTGGGCCGTGCCTTGGGCGAAACCATGGCAGTGACTTTCTTAATTGGCAATGCCTTTAATATCAGTCCAAGCCTATTTACCTCTGGCGTCACGATCACTTCTGCCTTGGCCAATGAATTCGCTGAAGCGTCAAGTGAGCTGCATTTGGCTTCGTTACTCCATTTAGGCTTAATCCTCTTTGTCATTACTTTCATCGTCTTGTCCCTTGCAAAGCTGATGCTGATGCGTATGGACAGCAAAGCGGGCAATCGGTAGATATATAGGTATTTGCTTGTCTTAAGAAGTTTTGATGACTATTGGTATGGATAAAAAACGGGACACAAAATATATGCTTTCTAATAACACAGTCGATGCGCCACTACCCGTAAATACAGGCTTTGCAGGTCGCTATGACCGAAGCTTGTATAACAAGCGCCGCTGGGCCAATAAGCTGGGTTTGGGCTTTGCTATGTCGGCCATGGTGTTTGGTTTGTTTTGGTTATTTTGGATTTTGTTCACGCTTTTTATCGAAGGTTTTCAAGGCATTGTGCAACTGCCTGTATTTACCGCTGACACACCGCCGCCCATGAGTCCTGGTGGTTTACGTAATGCCATTGTCGGTTCGGTCATGTTGGCATTTTCTGGATTGTTAATCGGCGCTCCAATTGGCCTGATGACGGGTATTTATTTATCTGAATTCTCTCAAGGCAGTATGCTTGGCAAAGTGACACGTTTTTTGAATGATATTTTATTGTCTGCCCCCTCTATCGTGATTGGTCTGTTTATTTATGCGCTCATGGTAAAAGGTCAAAATTTCTCTGGTTGGGCAGGTGCGTTGGCATTGGCGCTGATTGTCATTCCTGTGGTTGTACGTACCACCGAAAATATGCTCAATCTGGTGCCCAATAGTATTCGTGAAGCCGCTTATGCACTTGGAACACCCAAGTGGAAAATGGTGACGCAAGTAACCATCAAAGCCGCCAAAGCGGGTCTTACTACAGGGGTGTTACTAGCCTTTGCGAGAATCACAGGTGAAACGGCTCCTTTGCTATTTACCGCGCTGAACAATCAATATTTCAGTACCGATATGAGCCAACCACTGGCTAACTTACCCAACACCATTTATCAGTTTGCGATGAGTCCCTATGAGAACTGGCATACGTTGGCATGGGCAGCGGCACTTCTCATCACCGCTTCGGTCTTGGTATTGAACGTGACAGCCAGATTCATCGGCGCTAGAGGTCAGGTAAAATAAAACCTGACCACAGCTTACTGACAATAGATAGTAAGCATTACTTGAACTTATATGAATTTTAATTGAGCTAGGTTGGATAAGACTATGAATGACGTCATAAGCAAAGTTCGCAAAAATAAGACGGCTGATCGCTTCAATGAGGCAACAGACACTAAGACAACCGGCAACCTATTGAATAGAACCAAGTCTACTAGCGGACAAAAAGAGCAACCAGATGTCGCCAGTCTGACCAAGCAAACGCTTCATGACATTCCTAAGAATATGCCACCTGCCAAACTGCAGATTCGTGACTTAAATTTTTATTATGGTGATTTTAAAGCCCTAAAAAATATCAATATCGACATCCCAGATAAAAAAGTGACGGCCTTTATCGGTCCTTCAGGGTGTGGCAAATCGACGCTATTACGTACCTTTAACCGCATGTATGATCTGTACCCAGGGATGCGTGCAGAAGGCAATATCAATCTCGATGGCAAAAATATCTTAGACAAAGACATCGATGTGAACTTGCTGCGCGCTCAAGTTGGCATGGTGTTTCAAAAACCAACGCCATTCCCGATGTCGATCTATGACAATGTTGCGTTTGGCGTGCGCTTGTATGAAAAATTGAGCAAAGCGGAGCTGGATAATCGTGTGGAGTGGGCACTCAGAAAATCGGCATTGTGGCCGGAAGTAAAAGACAAGCTAAAGGCATCTGGATTGTCGCTATCAGGTGGTCAGCAGCAGCGTCTATGTATCGCCCGCAGTGTCGCCACCAAACCTGAAGTATTGTTACTTGATGAGCCTACATCAGCGCTAGATCCTATCTCGACGGGCGCTATTGAGGATTTGATCGAAGACTTAAAAAACGACTATACCATTGCTATCGTGACCCATAACATGCAACAGGCCGCACGGGTATCGGATTATACGGTTTACATGTATTTGGGCGATATGATTGAGATGGGTGAGACTGATCAGATATTTACCAAACCCAATCAAAAAGCGACGGAAGACTATATTACGGGTCGTTATGGTTAAGGACAAGGTTTGAGCAGGCAGGGGTGTTCGGCACGCTTTATGAACTGATGGGTTCGGCTCAAAAGCACCTTCGCTATTAAAAGTATAGATTTTAGGGAATTCTTCTGATGCAAAGTGAAAAGCATATCTCAAAAAGTTTCGACCAAGATCTCGATGAAGCCATCCGTCTGTTTTTATACATGGGTGATAGCGCGGCCAACCAAGTTGCCAAAGCCATCCACGCGCTGATTGATAAAGATGAGACACTGGCACAAGAAGTCATTGATATGGACTTCGACATCAATCGTATGGAAGTGGATTTGGATGAGCATATTTTGCTATTGGTTGCCAAACGCCAGCCTGCTGCCAGTGATTTACGTTTAGTGATGTCTATCAGTAAAGGGGTGGTTGATTTAGAGCGCATCGGGGATGAAGCTGTCAAAATTGCTCAAATGGCCAAAAAAATCGCCGCACAAGGTAAATCCTCTTATGGTTATGCTGAGGTTCAGCACCTGAGCAACCAAGTTCGTCTTATGCTGCACAATGCGTTAGAAGCTTTTGGTCAGTCAAATGCTGAGCAAGCGTTTGAAGTCATGCGCAATGATGACGTGGTCAATGATGAGTATCAATCAGCCATTCGTGCCTTGATGACGTATATCATGGAAGATTCGCGTCATGTATCAAAAGTGATTAATATCATGTGGGTCTTGCGTGCGCTTGAACGAATCGGCGATCATGCACAAAACGTGGCTGAGCTCGTCATCAACTATATCAGCGGTCAAGATGTGCGTCATTCCGACTACACCAAAGTCGAAAAAGCTGTCCAAGCTGCCAATGATCGAATGGCAGCGCGTCAAGTAGGCACTGTGTCAGCCATGTCGTTGACGGATATTGATACATCAGACCGTGACGAGGAATAAAAGTTCGCTTGCCAATGTTTTTGGTAGCATTATTTTTCGCAGCGTTATATTTAGCTCATAAAAAAACGCGCTATCAATGAGTGTATAGCGCGTTTTTTATGAAATGTAATCAACGAGTACCCATTAGCTTTCTGGCGTCCAGCCTTGGGCGCGCTCATAGTCTTCGTTATCTAAAAACTTATCACGTTGTTCTGTTAAGAATTTTTTGGCTTCAGGATCCATCATGCTCAAGTGATTTTCGTTAATCAGCATGGTCTGATGCTCAAGCCATTCTTTCCACGCCTTGTCAGATACCGTCTCTTGTAGCTCCTGACCTTTTTTATTAGGGAAAGGCGGATGCGGCATTTTTGGTAATTCTTGCTTATATTTACGGCAAAACACGGTATTGGCTTGCGGATTAAATGTCTCAGTCATAAGGCGTTCCTTATTTATTATAGTAAATGGTCAAATCAGATAAATTCATTGGTCTATGATAACGGTCTTGGCAGATTTAGCAAAGGGTATCTGGTGTATACAGCCAATCTTAAACAAAATAAATAAACCCATGACAACGTACTTTTGGAATAATTCTTACTTGCCGCACGTACGCAAGTAGAGGCTGCGAGAACTTATTCCAATATTAGCAACACGGTGTTTTTATGATGAATTGACTATAGTTTGCAGGCGGTATGACACATAAAAAACACCCGCTATTGAGACGGGTGTTTTTTATATTAAGATACAGCAGACTGTGTTATCGATATATTAAGCAAACGCTTTTAAACGCGCACGGCCATTGACTACGGCTTGCTTTACTTGGTTAGGCGCGGTGCCGCCCAAATGATCACGAGCTGCCAATGAGCCTTCTAACGTTAGGTAATCAAAAACATCATCACCAATGGCA
The DNA here is from genome assembly GCF_002285555.1 of Psychrobacter sp. JB193. Taxonomy (NCBI): domain Bacteria; kingdom Pseudomonadati; phylum Pseudomonadota; class Gammaproteobacteria; order Moraxellales; family Moraxellaceae; genus Psychrobacter; species Psychrobacter sp. JB193. Next base: position 1,576,874 of record NZ_NRGY01000001.1, on the reverse strand, counting down.
TCGCTGAACTGTTTGAGCTGTGCCAAAGACAAGTCGCTCAAATCGACGCCCTCGGCGATACCTAAAGCGACGGCATTACCAACCACTTCGTGTGCATCACGGAACGCCACACCATTACGTACCAGATAATCTGCTAGATCAGTGGCAGTTGCATAACCTTTCATAGTAGCAGCACGCATATTTTCCTTATTCGGTGTGATATTCGGCAGCATATCAGCAAAGGCAAGTAGCGAACCCGTTAACGTATCTACGCAATCAAAAAGAGGTTCTTTGTCTTCTTGGTTGTCTTTATTATAAGCAAGTGGCTGGCTTTTCATTAGGCTCAGTAAGGTCATGAGTTGACCGAACACACGCGCGGCTTTACCACGTACTAACTCAGGTACATCCGGGTTTTTCTTTTGCGGCATGATAGAGGAGCCAGTGCAGAAGCGATCTGGTATTTGTACAAAGTTAAATTGCGCTGACATCCAAAGAATGATTTCTTCGCTCATGCGCGACATATGCATCATGAGAATAGAAGCCGCTGAGGTAAACTCAATGGCAAAATCACGATCTGAGACGGCATCAAGCGAATTTTGGCAAATGCCTTCAAAGCCTAATAACTCAGCCGTAATGGTACGATCGATAGGGAAGGTCGTACCAGCAAGGGCAGCGCTGCCAAGTGGCATCTGGTTGATACGGCGACGTGCATCGACGAGGCGTTCGGTATCGCGATATAGCATCTCAAACCATGCCATGACATGATGACCGAAGCTAACAGGCTGCGCGGTTTGTAGATGGGTGAAGCCTGGCATGATGGTGTTGGTGTGTTGTTCCGCCAGATCAAGCAGCCCGCTTTGCAGACGTACCAATAGTGCAATGATGTTGTCTGTCTCTTCACGTAACCAAAGACGGATATCAGTGGCGACTTGATCATTACGGCTACGTCCAGTGTGTAGCTTTTTGCCGACTGAACCGATAATGTCTGTTAAGCGTGATTCAACGTTCATGTGTACGTCTTCGAGCGCGATTGACCAGTTGAAGTCGCCCGCTTCAATCTCACGCAACACTTGCTGGAGACCCTCGATAATGGTCGCCACTTCCTCAGCAGTTAAAATGTCACACTCTTTAAGCATGGTCGCGTGAGCAATTGAGCCTTGGATATCGTGACGTGCAAAGCGTTGATCAAAACCAACAGAGGCGGTAAAAGCGGCCACAAAACTGTCAGTTGCTTCACTAAATCGGCCACCCCACATCTGCTGGCCCTGACTGCCTGCAGTGGTGCTTTGCGAAGCAGTATTGGTTATAGAAGCTTCTGTGCTAGAATCAGGAGCAGAAACGTTTACATTTGATTCAGGATTACTATGGTTTGAAGAATTGGCATTCATATCGGTACAGGACAAGTCAAGAGAATAAGAACTCAAGTATAGCAAAGGATGAGGTTGCCTTACTAGCGGAGCGCTTAGAGTTTTTTATTCCCAAGCTTATGGAAATCATGAGACCTTGGCAGTGGCTACTGTACATCTTTTTTTGGTCATTGTTCGTGACCGTGATGGAACGCCATGGCTTAGCCACTTGGTCAGATTTTCTGATCAAATTTTTTTGTAGGTTTGTTCAAAATGTTTTAATCGTCATGCCTTCACTCTATCTGGTTGACTACCTTCGACCCATTTTTAAAAACGCCAGTATTTCAAGCGTGACTATACGTGTCGTTTTACTAATGATGCTGGCTTCTGTCATATCCATGACTTTAGTGATGCTGGTTATGGTAAATATGGGCTGGGAAAAATACGATTTACAAGCGTTTGTCTTCAGTGTGCTGTTTGATACGTTGTTCACAGGCGGCTTCACCTTAGTGTTTTTACTCTACTTTTTGCGTATTCATCGTGAGCTTAATGCGCTCAAGTCATCGTTCGAGTATAAGTTGGCCACACAAAACGACATAATAAAAGCCCGTATCGCCCCCCATTTTTTCTTTAATACGCTCAACACCCTCACTTCGCTCATAGAATCTCACCCAGCAAGAGCTTCTCTATTATTACAACACGTTTCTGCGCTGTTCCGAGCCAGTTTTACAGGCGCACATGAAGTCAGTTTTGAAGAAGAAATCGCCCTTTGTGAGCATTACTTAGCCATTGAATCCAGTCGTTTGGCAGATAAGCTTGAAGTAAGCTGGCAACTGCCTGACGAGGACATCATGTATGATATGGTTATCACGGCGCTCACGTTACAAAGTGTGCTAGAGAAAATGCTGATTAATGTGGTCGAAATGACCACTGAGACCATATACATAGATATCAAAGTGACATGGGAGCAGCATCGAGTTGTCACGATTATCAGTGTTGATCTACCCAAAAAGACATTGATTGTGAATCATAATTTGCGTCAACATATGGATTTTCATATTCAAACGGAGCGCTTACGTGCCTATTTTGGTCACAGCTCAGATATTAAAAGTATTATTACCAGTACCCAAATCATCACTGTCATGGACTATCCTTTACATGACGTCAGTTTATGACCCTTTTACATCATAAAGTTCCTTCTTTGTTTGCGCCAAAAACGCGCATGGCACACTTATTGCATTCCTTATAATAAACTTACTAGTAATAGAAACATATTGACTATACCAAGGATGAGTACATTCGGGCCCTCCGTATTCAAGGATTGAGCTTTTGCCTCAGATAATAGTTAGTAATTGCTAGTAGAGACACATATTAAGTCTGCCCGAAGATAGGAGTTTACATGCGTATCGTAGTTTGTGATGATGAGCCGCTAGCGCGTGAGCGTTTGGTCAGAATTGTCCAAGAATCAGGCCATGAGGTCGTTGCTCAGGCAACAACAGGAGCAGAAGCCATTATTGCTGTCAAAAGCAAGCAGCCAGATATTATCTTATTAGACATTCGTATGCCTGAAATGGACGGTGTACACTGTGCGCAAGAGCTTGCGAAACTTGAACATCCGCCAGCGATTATATTTGTTACCGCTTATGACCATTATGCGATAGCAGCGCTCAAGGCCAGTGCGATTGGTTATTTATTAAAGCCTGCCAATAAAGATGAGTTATTAGAAGCGTTGAATAAAGCCAAAAATCTAAACGCTGCTCAGTTAAATGAGATCCGTAAGCTTGAAAACCCAGCGGCCCGACCAGTACGTGAACACATTGCTGCTCGTACTCATCGAGGGGTTGAGCTGATTAAATTTAAAGACATCTATTATTTTACGGCCGATCAAAAGTATGTCAAAGTACGTCACAAGGGTGGGGGGGTACTGATCGACGAAACATTAAAAGAGCTAGAGCAAGAGTTTGGTGATCGACTTTTCCGCGTGCATCGTAATGCGATTATCAATCTCAGTTTTTTAGATTTTTTAGAGACGCTGGATGCAGGGCAGTATCAGATACGCTTTAAAGGAATCGCTGAGACATTGGCAGTTAGCCGTCGTCACCTGCCTGCGCTGCGCGATAAAATCCAAAGCATGTAACCTTTGATACCCATATCGACATCATCATCCCATATCATCAAACCCTTATTTATGCTTAAATAGGGGTATTTTTTTGTGTCAGTATTTACAGTGAGTGACGGATATTGCCCATGAACTGTGGCAATTATCCATATTTCTAAGTATTGAAATTTTTAAGTGCTGATATTTAAATATTGGTATCTACGTACTGACATTATAGTATCAAATTTATCGAGGTCCTTTATGAGCAACCCGCAGCAATCTGCTTTGACTACCTTAACGATTGCCACCCGTCAGAGTCCATTGGCATTATGGCAAGCTGAGCATATTCGTGCTCGTCTGCTCGAGATGTACCCTGAATTGACAATTCAATTACTAAAAATTGTCACTAAGGGTGACAAGATTTTGGACACACCTTTGGCCAAAATTGGCGGAAAAGGTTTATTTGTCAAAGAGCTTGAACAAGCTTTGTATGATAAACAGGCAGACATTGCCGTGCATTCATTAAAAGATGTGCCGATGCAGTTACCAAAAGGCCTAACATTGGGTGTCTACTGTAAGCGTGCGTCACCCACCGATGCTTTTGTCTCAAATACTTATGAGAGTATTAATGAGTTGCCACAAGGTGCCGTTGTTGGAACATCAAGCTTGCGCCGCCAGTGTCAAATCAAAGCCTATCGTCCGGATTTACAGATAAAAACGTTGCGCGGTAATGTGGGTACTCGTTTGGGCAAATTAGATGCAGGCGAGTATGATGCCATTATTTTAGCGACCAGCGGGTTACAGCGTATTGAGTTGGATGAGCGTATACGTGGTGAGCTTGATATCGATGCTTGCTTACCTGCCGTTGGGCAAGGTGCCTTGGCGATTGAATGCCGTGAAGGCGATGATGAGGTATTAAAGCTATTAGCACCGTTAAATGATGATAAAGCTCGCATTCGACTCATTGCAGAGCGTGCACTAAACCGTCATTTAGACGGCGGTTGTCAGGTTCCCATTGCCGCCTATGCGGTGCTCCAAATGGCTGATGAAACCGATGCCAACAATGATCACAATGGTGACAACGGTAATAATGACGGTGGTAATGTGCTATGGCTACGTGGCCGAGTGGGAGCAGCAGACGGTAGTCAGCTGTTAAAAGCAGAGAAGAGGGTGACATTGGTTGGCACACAGGCTGATTTAGAAGTACAGGCCAATCAGTTGGGTATCGACGTTGCCAAGAAGCTACTTGCTGATGGTGCAGGTGATATTTTATCAGCGATTTATCACCCTGAATAAGATGCGAGCCATCTGGTCATAAACCGTTATACATATCGGCCTGTGAGTGAACCGATTTTATCAGTCTTTTATCATGGTACTCGTATGTTATCGTCCACCGATCTTAAATCCATAGACGCCTGCCAGTCCATCAGCCAAGCACTATCTGCGCCGCAATTGGTCATCAATACACGACCAGTAGAGCGTGCGGCGCCATTGACACAGTGCTTACAAGCCGCAGGGTTGACCGTGATTGACATGCCGATGTTGACATTACAGTCACGGGCCATGACCGATGGCGATATGATGACGATGCGTCAATGGTTAGGAGGCGCGTACAAGGCACTTGTGGTTGTCAGTCCCACTGCTGCCGCATCAGGTTTGGCAGCTTGGCAAGCGCTTAAGTGTGAAGCACAAGACGATAGCGAGCAGCAGGTAGACAAGGTGGCATGTGAGACTTTAGCTGTACCAAGTCCTCTTATTGCTGTTGGTGACGCCACTGCTGCGGTTTTGAAGCGTGCCAAATTAAACACGACAAACTACCAAGTACGTCAACCCAAAATTGCGAACAACGAAGGCATGCTGGCCATGCCTGAAATTGAGCGTCTGCAAGCGGGAGACAAGTTACTGATATGGCGCGGTCTTGGTGGACGACGATTGTTAGTCGATACGTTACAAGCGCGCGGTGTCCATATCGATAGTATTGCTTGGTATGAGCGTGTCATGCCAATTGAGGCAACAGCGCAGTATCAGCAGTGGCTACAAGAGTACATACAGCATAATGTTTCGAGTCATCATACGCCGCAAAATATTACGTCATCCAGCCAGCCCAAGCCTATTGTTATTGTCAGTAGCGGTACTGCTTTTGAACATTGGACGACTGTGGTTAATGAAACCGCAAAGAACGCTGTGATACCAAATATGGCACTGACATTGTCAGACTTCTACTATGTTGTACTAGGTGAGCGTTTGACGCATTGGGTAGCAAAACAGCAATTAACGCATTGGCGTGTGGATGATTTGTCACCCGAAACCATTTTGACTGCTATAGTTTCAAACACTTAATACTTAATATTTTTTATTTACTTGCGATAAATATGTTCACATTTATCCATAACGGTACTGCCTTATGCCCATGAATTCTGAATCGTTATCTAAGGAACCTTCTGCTGTACAACAGCGCCGGCAAGCGACTATGTTTTTGCTGAGATTGCAGTGGGTGGTCATTTTATTACTGATTGCTGCATTATTGGCGCTATATATTAGCCAACAGCGTTTTCAGAAAAACATCAATGAGCGCTTGCAAAGCAATGAACACGTCGTTGGGCGTCTCAATGAGATGGATGATCGAATATTTGCAATGAGTCAGCAAACATTGCCAGAGCCAAGTACGGTGGCCAGTAGCCAAGCTCAGAACCAGTTGGATTTATTGCGTATTCAAACCAAAGCGGCGGATCGGTTGCTGGTGGACAATAATAGCAGTGCGGCGATAGATTTGCTGCGAGGCCTACATTGGCAGCTTTCTCAAAGCAATAATGAGATTGCACCAGCTCTCACCGTTGTCATCAAGCAAAGCTTGATAAAAGACATTGAGCGCTTGCAAGCAAAAAGCGCTCAGCCCAGCCCTTGGCAACTACAAAACCTTGCTATCCAGAATATGCAAGATTTTTTGCATGATTATGAGCGGACCATGACCGCCAATGCGCTGAGTCGAAGTGCTGACAATAAAATGAGCCTAACGCGTCAGCAACTGGTGATCCACGAAGTTATTATGACCTTGAACTTGGCGATTCAGGCGAGCAACATGCGCGAACGAGAGCAGTTGATTGTCTATTTGAGTCAAGCGCGTAATCAACTACAAACCTTGGTGTCTCAAGATTTGCTGTCGCGAAGCACCGTGCCGCAAATGTCAGCGCCAGCGTCAAAAGCCAAAGATGCCACTACCAATGGCGATTCAAAAAATTCTGATTTGGACGTTGAGACCGAAGTATCTGACGAAGGTCGTTTACAAATAAAATCGTCTCCTACAGATATTCCAGAAGTGATAGATGGTTTGGACCAGTTGATTGCCAATGCCCCGAAAACAACCCCATTATTGACCACCCAGATTTTAGAAAAGCCACAACGTTGATCGCCAATGCGCTAGCGCTATATTGATGAAAAATAAGAGACAGGACATTATGGATCGTTTTGAACAAACTGCAAATCTCACCTCTGACATTTTAGATAGCGATTATCCTAAAGAGTTGGCACATTATCCCATCATGCATCAACAGCCTATACATTGGGGTGAGATGGATGCCTTTAACCACTTAAACAATGTGGTCTACTATCGCTATGCTGAATCTGCACGGATTGGCTATTTGCAAGCGTTAGGGATGTTTGACGGTAGCATGGTCACGGTGCTCGCGCAATCAAGTTGCCAATACTTGCGCCCAGTCACTTACCCAGATACCTTATTGTTGGGGGTGCGTTGCCAGCGTTTGGGCACTACCAGTATCGTGATGGAGTACAGCTATTATAGCACCGCACAAAAAGCCGTTGTAGCGACAGCCGAAGCGGTCATAGTACGTTTAGAAAGTAATGGTAAAGACAAACTGCCTTGGACAAAAGCAGAGCGTGAGCGATTGTTCGCATTAGAGGAAAAGGTTGGTCATGTACCTACCACTTAAAATAAGAAGAATTTTGATCAGTTAAAATATATCTTAAACAGTAAACGTATTGAATAAAAAAAGGCACGCCAACTTTGATGGGCGTGCCTTATTTATATTTACTTGTCACTTAATTATGCAAAATCGATCAGTCTTGATTTGGTGAATGAACAAAATCCACCACATTCAGCTCAAAGCCTGATAAGGCATAAAACTTCATGGGCGATGACAATAGACGCATGTCACGAACCCCAAGATGACGCAATATCTGCGCGCCCACACCAATGCTACGATACGGCTGCTTGGTAATGGTCGATGAGGGCTGGTTGCTTGAAGCATTGTCTAGTGCCTCTCCCAAATCAACGGGCTGATGACTACCGACCCAAACCAAAACCCCACGATCTGACGCACTGATTTCTTGTAGCGCTGATTGCACACTCCAACCACCGCGACCAGTGGTGTCATTTTTGGCAGCGAACAAATCACGCAATGGATGGAAACCATGTACACGTACCGTGCTGACGCCTTCGCTCACATCTCCTTTAACCAAAGCCAAATGCGTTTCATCAGCGCCAAACTCGCGGAAACGATGCAATGTAAAGGTGCCATATTCGGTCTCAAAAGGATAGGTTTCAACTTCTTCTACCGTTTGCTCATTGGCGATACGGTAGTTAATAAGGTCAGCAATCGTCCCTATCTTGATGTCATGTTCTTTTGCAAATATTTCAAGATCATCACGGCGTGCCATCGTACCATCAGCATTGATGATCTCTACAATCACGGCGGCTGGCTCAAGACCTGCCAATCGTGCCAAATCACACCCAGCTTCAGTGTGACCAGCACGATGAAGGACGCCGCCATTTTGTGCCATGATCGGAAAAATATGTCCAGGCTGAACGATGTCTTCTGGTTTTGCTGAAGAAGAAACGGCCGCTTGAATGGTGCGCGCGCGATCAGCGGCAGAGATGCCAGTCGTGACCCCTTCCGCCGCTTCAATAGACACCGTAAAGTTGGTACTAAATTTGGCTTCGTTGCGATCAGACATCAGTGGCAACGCCAATTGTTGGCAGCGGGCTTGCGATAAGGTCAGACAGACCAAGCCACGAGCATGGGTAATCATAAAGTTAATGTCGTCAGGACGCACATGGGTCGCTGCCATGATGATATCGCCTTCATTCTCGCGGTCTTCGTCATCCATCAAGATGACCATTTTACCAGCACGAATGTCTTCGATAATCTCAGGAATCGTATGTAAACTCATAGTAAATCTCAATATTTTATTATTTATAAATCAGTGTGATTTGGAATATAAAAAGCTATCTGCCTATTGTAGCAGCAGATGGCAAAAAGCACTGTTATGGTTAAGCAAAATACGTTGTGGTTCGCGCAAGTAACTCTCGATATACATCAATCATTACTTGTCTCTACCACTATGGGGACATTTTAACGTTTTTTATCCTAGCGTGCTGCGTCATCTCTGAACTATATTGACTAGACTCTAAAAAATAGCCATCAGTTTTATCAATGATCATGGCGCTTGTTATTGATTGACTGTTATTAAATGACTATGTTGACTGTAGCAGCTTTCACTTATTGACCATGAGCAGCCCTTGCCATTTAGGTATCATTGCTGGCGGCTTGGTTTTTTAGCCAATCCATAAATTGTTTGCTGTGTTGCTCTCGTTGATTGTCCCCAAACTCATAAAAGCGGGTGCCCACTAAATTTTCAGGCAAGTAGCTTTGGGGATAATAATGGTTGGGATAATCGTGAGGGTAGATATAGCCTTGACCGTATCCTTGATTGCGCATTAGTTTGGTCACACCATTACGCAGAGGTAAGGGAACGGGCGAGGCGTCTTTTTCTGCCAAAGCCATCGCGGCATTAATGGCCTTATATGTGCTGTTACTTTTGGCGCTGGTGGCAAGATAAACCACCACTTGTCCCAAAACAATACGCGCCTCTGGCATACCGATGGATTGCACGCTGCGTAAGGCAGTATCGGCGAGGAGCAAGGCATTGGGATTGGCATTACCAATGTCTTCACTGGCCAAAATCACCAGACGCCGTGCAATAAAATCGGCAGGCTCACCGCCAACCAACATCCGAGCCATCCAATATAATGCCGCATCAGGATCAGAGCCGCGTACAGACTTTATCATCGCCGAAACGATATCGTAGTGCTGCTCACCATCTTTGTCATAACGCACCAAGGCAGTTTGTGCGACGCGGCTGACCAGTTCATCATGAATCACAAGCGGGGTTTGGCTGGTGTCCGCCGTTTGGATAGCAAGCTCTAATACGTTCAAGGCTTTTCTTGCATCACCATGTGCCAATTGACTGATGGTCTCTTGGGCTTGCAGGTCAATGCTCATTTTTTGGAGTATGTTGTCTTCCGATAGTGCTCGCTGTAATACGGCGGTGATTTGCTCAGGTGTCAGTGGTTCTAAACGATAGACTTGGCAGCGTGACAACAGCGCATTATTGACACTAAAAGAAGGGTTTTCTGTGGTGGCACCTATCAAGGTTATATCGCCTGATTCTACCGCGCCCAATAGCGCATCTTGCTGGGCCTTATTAAAACGGTGAATCTCATCAATGAAAACCACAAGTGACTCAAAGCTGAGTGAGTCTTTGGTCTCCAATACTTCACGCAACTGTTTGACGCCCGTATTTAAAGCAGACAACGCATGAAATGGTCTACCAACTGCATCTGCCAATAGCATGGCAATGGTGGTTTTACCAATGCCCGCTTCACCATGCAAAATAATGGAGGGTAAATGACCTTGCTCGACCAAACGTCGTAGCGGCGCACCGTCTGCCAATAAGTGCTCTTGACCGATAATGGCGTCAAGGCTAATTGGGCGCATACGCTGGGCAAGGGGAGTGTCAGCATGAAAATTAGACAATATAGAGCTCTCTATGAAGGTGATAAAATATATAAAAATTATAAGGTCAGTGTGTAAGCGATAAATGGCATACAACGATGCGACAGTAATAGTTTTGGACACGAATCGTAAAAATGCGCTAACTTAGACGTATAAATTGATTGCTATTATATATGGTCAATCCTGAATAAAAAGAATACGGAGATTACAATGTGCTACGGTTATAAATGTCTCCCAGTCGCACTGTATTTATTTTATAGTGGATCGACAATAGGAATAGGCTAACGCATATTTACGTTAAGAAAAGTCAATCAAATGTACAGCTTATGTCCCCAACGCTTTATTTTTCCTATTTTTACCCTTATTAAAGGTGCATCGATACGCATGACTTTAATTAATTCACCCTCTTACTGAAACTATTAACTGTAAATGCATATAAAAAATAAGGTACGACGTCAATGAGGCTTCAACCAATGCTTAAGCGCTTATCGGATCGCCATTTACCTATCAAGATCAGGAGGCAGCACACGCGCTTGTTAACGGCTGGCGAAATAGCACTGGCGCGCTCGGTGTTTGGTGACAGTATTTGCCTAGATGCGGTTCAGCTAAAGACGGCTTGGTGGGTGCTAAGACACTATGCGGTCAGTCCTAATGGCAATATTTACTTTCATCCTGCCGATTGGATCGAAGATTTTAGCCGTGCTTCCCTCAGCAAACAGAGCTGGCTGATACATGAGTTGACTCATGTGTGGCAATTGCAGCGCGGTTTAAAGGTGGTACGGGGTGCTGTTATTAATCGACGTTATGATTATGTACTGGTCACAGGTAAGTCATTTTTTAAATATGGTATCGAGCAGCAAGCACGTATGGTACAGGATTATTTTACTCGCCGTCAGCGTGGACAGGACTGTCGAGATTTAGAAGCTTGTATTCCCTTTTTAACGGTTCAGTCAATGAATAAAACCACGTAGCTTAAGCAGCAATAACGATGACAATGTTAGTTTTTAATATTTGCCTTCATAAGGAAAAAGATGCTCATGTTTAAATTTTTGCCAGCAATGTCTGCAATTGATGAAAGCCAGAGGGTTGATGCAGGTATGGTTTATAACGATCAGCAAGCGAATGCTTCTTCATGGCAATCACCCACTTTACTCATGGCGGCATTGGCGGGCACACTGTTTTTAACGGGATGTCAGCAATCTGACACACAGCCTGTGCCAGAAAATACTCAGCCTACTGAAAAAACCGCTGCTGAAGACAGCAAACCTATGAAAAAGAGCGATTCGGCAGCCGCGCGCATAGAGCAATTCCAACCAATATATGTTGTACAAGCGCAAAACTTACAGCGTCGCCTGCAAGCAGAGTATGAATCACTGCAAGCGGCGGATACTTCCGACAGTGAAAATTCGCTGTTGACGGACCCTGCTGCTGCCAGCAATGGCGCTGCTAATGATGCAGAAATGAATGCGAATACAAACAATAATATTGAACCTAGTGTGGCGCCAAATACTGCCATAGACAGCGAAACGGGATTGGCTACTGAAGAAGATATTAATACCAGTACAGAAGTCGGTGAGCGTGATTTAACTGTCTTAAAACGCATCAGTCTTGAACCGCGCAAACCCACCATGCTAACCGAAGATCAAATCATTGACCGCTATCAGCAAGTGATGGACGCGCTTTATCAGCCAGTGACCACGCCATTGACGGCGGAAGAAATAGACACGTTGATTGATGTAGCAACTTTGGTGCCGCAATTGTTTGAGCATGCTGAAATTGCTGGGCGCGTTAGCGCAAAAAGCCCTGCGTTGGCACGACTCATTATTCAGCATCAAGTTTGGGAGCAAATACAAGCTCAGCAAATCGTAGATATGCAGCAAATGAAGGTGGATCAACAAAAAGAGTTTGAAACGCTCATGAACAAATTTAATGATACAATTCAAGGATATGATGAGCAAATCGCTAAATATGAGCAGACCTTGAGACAATTTCAATAATCGATCAAGTTAAAGAAGTGATGGCCATGCTGCTTATCCTTAAATAAAATCCATGACGTTTAAATGATAAAAGCAAAGCAAAAAAATCCCGCTCAGTGGCGGGATTTTTTATTGATAAAAATTATTTTTGCTTACGGTCTTCAACTTTCACAAAATCGCGACGCGTTTCACCCGTGTATAACTGACGTGGGCGACCGATTTTGAATGGTGCGCTGTGCATCTCTAACCAATGGCTGATCCAACCAGAGGTACGGGCTAGTGAGAAGATAACCGTGAACATTGACGTTGGGATACCGATGGCTTTTAGGATGATGCCAGAGTAAAAATCAACGTTTGGATATAGGTTACGCTCAACAAAGAACGGATCTTCTAAAGCGATCTTCTCAAGTGCCATGGCAAGCTCAAGCTTAGGATCGTTGATACCAAGGGCACCAAGGACTTCGTCACAAGTTTCTTTCATGACTTGTGCGCGTGGGTCAAAGTTTTTGTAAACACGGTGACCAAAGCCCATCAATTTCACTTCACGACTTTTCACTTTTTCCATGAATTCAGGTACGTTTTCTACTGAACCGATTTCATCTAACATTTCAAGAACGGCTTCATTTGCACCACCATGTGATGGTCCCCACAATGCTGCGATACCAGCAGCGATACAAGCGTAAGGGTTGGCACCCGTAGAGCCGGCCAAACGTACAGTAGACGTTGACGCATTTTGCTCATGGTCAGCATGCAAAGTAAAGATCTTGTCCATGGCGCGGGTGATGACATCATTAGGTTTGTAATCTACGTCACCAGGCGTTGCAAACATCATGTACAAGAAGTTTTCTGCATAGTTGAAGTCGTTACGTGGATACATGAACGGTTCGCCTCGTGAGTATTTATAACTCATCGCAGCAAGCGTTGGCATTTTTGCAATCAGACGAATCGCAGTGATTTCACGATGCTCTTCGTTGCTTACGTCTAAATGCTCATGATAGAACGCTGATAATGCACCAACGACACCAACCATAATAGCCATTGGATGTGCATCACGGCGGAAGCCTTCAAAGAACTTACGCAGTTGATCATGAACACCCGTATGTTCGCGGATTTTTTGGAAGAAATCGGCTTTTTGCTCACTGTTAGGAAGATCACCATGGATCAACGCATAAGCCACTTCTAGATATTCTGCATTGTTTGCTAGCTGATCGATAGGGTAGCCACGATGTAATAGCTCGCCTTTACCACCATCAATGAAGGTAATTTTTGATTCGACAGGCGCTGTCGCCATAAAACCTGGATCATAAGTCCAGTAGCCAGCTTTTTGGAAGGCAGCAACCTCAATTACCGACGGGCCTAAAGTACCTTCAATAATAGGAAGTTGGTAATCCTTACCATCTACAGTCAATGTGGCTTGATTATCAGCCATAATTTAATCTCCATTTTTTTTAGCTTGTTAGAATAAAATTATCTCAGACGCATACCCTCGCGTCGTCATTAGTCAAACAAGTAATTTGAACTTAGCTCATTTGATACGCAAGGTATATTAGCAGCAATTCTTTATGATTTGAAAAGACTTTTACCAACAGTACCCCTAATTGGCGCGGTGTAGACGTGTTTATTCACTGTAATTTTTGTATCAAAATATGTCTGCTTAGTTATTTTGCTTAAAAACTTCTTTTTTGGGACAGTAACTAAGACCCTATTATTATGGCAATTTTTAGACTTTCTCAACGACAAAATAAGTAATTCTCAATAATTTTAAGAGTCAAAAACAGACGGGGTATGAATAGCAGGTAAGTCAAATTGAAACCCAGTTTTGATAAAATGAGGCAGTTCTCTATATTTGGTATTACTAATCCCTGTTTATTTGTTAACCCAATGTTCTTCTTTGACTATTTAGGGGATAAATTTGTAATTATTGCTCAGTCATTTTATAATTAGAGGAATTTAACTGGCACTAGCTTTGTGCGAATTGATAAGTGGTCATGATATAATATCGTTTAGAGTCTTCTCTATTGATACTTGGTTACGACTCAATGATGTCTTGATAGACAAGAATCGCCATTTGCGGTTCAAGCGTTCTTGTTAACTGTTCTATTTTTAAGTACTTATTTTAACTGCTTAGCACAAGGTTTGTATTGGTACAAGTAACAGAGCAGCGTTATTTTTATCGATATAAACAGTAAAAATAGACTAGTTAATCGATCTCACGTGTGTTTATTTCCATTGTCCTATATTAGATGGGTTGTTTTATAAATCTGTCAGTTTGACGAGCGATTTTAAACCGTTTATCAATACCTTATACCAAATGATCGTCTCTTCATATTTAGCATAAACTAAACGAAGTCAGCTAGCTCTTCCTTACTTTATTCGTCTCGTGTGTTGCTCAGTGTTTAATACCATTTATGTTAAGCATGGATAGCATATACAGGAGTATAACCGCAAAAAGGATGCCCGCTGTGAAAAGCAACCGACCTATTGATCTGCCTTTAAGCCAAGTGATTAGTGTTAATCGCTCACCGATTGCAATCGCCTCAATTTTGCATCGTATCTCTGGCATTATTTTATTTTTACTGATTCCTGTCATGCTGTGGTTACTACAGAATTCTTTGGCGTCGCCTGAGAGTTTTGAGACCGTATTTGATAACGTACTTGTACGCTTTATCGCGTGGATTTTTGTGGCCTCAATTGCTTATCACTTTGTGATGGGTATCAAGCATTTAATTGCTGATATGGGCAAGACTGAAGAGCTAAAATCTGGCCGTACTGCTGCGATGGTCAGTTTTGTGATTTCAGCGATTCTAATTGTCGCGTCATTTGTATGGGTGATGTTCTAATGATAAAAAATAACTCAGGAATCAAAAGTGCGACTGGTCTGACAGGATCAGGTTCTCGTGATTGGATAGTACAACGTATTAGTGCTGTCGTTTTGGCTGTTTATAGTGTGGTATTACTAGGATTCTTTTTGACTCATGGTAATGTCACTTTCATTGAATGGTCGTCATTTATGACAAGCCTTCCTATGCGCTTATTTAGCTTGGTGGCTGTACTGGCTTTAGCTGGTCACGCTTGGGTTGGCATGTGGACGGTATTCACCGATTACATTACGTCTGGCAAAATGGGCGAAAGCGCACCGAAACTACGTTTGGTATTACAGACTTTAATGATTATCGCCATCTTAGTGTTTCTATTTTGGGGCATCATGATTTTTTGGGGTACAGGCTTTAGCGCTGTTGCAGTGTAATTGCTCCGTTATTACCTTTTAATATCTATACATCATAACGAACGTCTGTCGCAAAATTACTTGCTGCTAGTACACTAAAAAGTCGTTCGTTATTAGCCAAAAATAGTCATAGCATTGGGCTGATGCTGGTTTGATCCATGATTTAGATGATGAAAGCTAAGTCGATATGGGGTTAAGCAAACATAGCCTAATATAACGATAGATATGCGAATTAAGTGGTCAAAGGTTGTTTGTAACATCCGCTTGAATAATGACATGTATTGACCAAGTATGAAGATAATTAGTTTGGTAATTACATGATGTTCAAAATAGCCTTTTTATTTACTTTTAAGCATTAACAGGCATTAGGAAAACCGTAATGGCAACTAGACAAGATAACACCATTAGTAATATCAAGACTCTAAACTATGATGCAGTCATCGTTGGTGGTGGCGGCTCAGGTATGCGTGCTTCGCTACACTTGGCGGAAGCAGGCATGAAGGTTGCGGTCCTGACCAAAGTATTCCCAACTCGCTCACATACAGTCGCAGCACAGGGTGGTATTGGTGCAAGTTTGGGCAACATGAGCAATGACAACTGGCACTTTCACTTCTACGATACCGTCAAGGGATCAGATTGGTTGGGTGACCAAGACGCTATCGAATATATGTGTCGCGAAGCGCCAAAAGTGGTTTATGAGCTTGAGCACATGGGCATGCCTTTCGACCGTAACGAAGATGGTACGATTTATCAGCGTCCGTTTGGTGGTCATACCTCAAACTATGGTGAAAAAGCCGTTCAACGTGCGTGCGCCGCAGCTGACCGTACTGGTCACGCGTTACTACATACGCTGTATCAAAAAAACCTAGAGCAAGGCACTGAATTCTTCATTGAGTGGATCGCACTTGATCTGATCAAAGACGAAGCGGGCAATATCAACGGCGTTGTGGCAATCGAGCAAGAGACAGGTACTGTGGCGGTCTTCCAGTCACCTATTACTGTCTTAGCAACAGGCGGTGCAGGTCGTATCTTTGCCGCGTCTACCAATGCTTACATCAATACTGGTGACGGTATTGGTATGGCAGTTCGCGCCGGTATTCCATTACAAGACATGGAGTTCTGGCAGTTCCATCCAACGGGCGTTCACGGTGCTGGCGTACTATTGACTGAAGGTTGTCGCGGTGAAGGCGCTATCTTGCGTAACAAAGATGGCGAAGCGTTCATGGAGCGTTATGCGCCAACCGTGAAAGACTTGGCACCGCGTGATCTAGTATCACGTTCTATGGACCAAGAGATTAAAGAAGGCCGTGGTTGTGGTCCAAATGCCGATCATATCGTAATGGATATGACGCATTTAGGGGTAGAAACCATCATGAAGCGTCTACCGTCAGTATTTGAGATTGGTAAAAACTTTGCGAACGTCGATATCACCAAAGAGCCAATTCCAGTTATTCCAACCATTCATTACATGATGGGCGGCATTCCGACCACCATTCATGGTCAAGTCATTATGCCAGATCTAGAAGCAGGCACTGATGAAGACGGCTTATATGCCAAAGGCAATGTGGTTAAAGGTCTTTATGCTATCGGCGAATGCGCTTGCGTGAGTGTTCATGGTGCTAACCGTTTGGGTACTAACTCGCTGCTAGATTTAGTAGTATTTGGTCGTGCGGCTGGTAAACACATTGTTGATGAATTCCATCATGCGGATCACAACTATAAGCCACTTGACCCTCGCGTTCTTGACTTTACAGTGCGTCGCCTAGACAAGCTACAACAGTCTACTGAAGGCTACAATGCACAAGACGTTGCTGATGAAATTCGTGCCATCATGCAAACACATGCGAGTGTATTCCGTACACAAGCTATGATGGATGAAGGTGTTGAGAAGATTTTGGCACTGGGTGATAAGATTGAAAAAATTCACTTGGGTGATAAATCACAAGTATTCAACACAGCACGTATTGAAGCGTTTGAAGTTGCGAACTTATATGAAGTGGCAAAAGCCACAATGATATCAGCTGCAAAGCGTCACGAAAGTCGCGGTGCGCATAGCGTATCTGATTATGATCGTCCAGAAGATGATGATTATGCACCAAATGGCCGTAATGACCATGAATGGATGAAGCATACTTTATGGTATTCTGAAGGCAATCGCGTTATTTATAAGCCAGTTCGCAAAGTACCATTAACGGTTGACTATATCGAACCAAAAGTTCGTGTCTATTAATTCTAGAACACACTTTTGACGTATTAGAACCGTATAAACGTTTTATCCTTTATTAATTTATTAAAAGGTGACCGCCAGCTACATGCTCATGCCAGCACTATCCTGTTATTAACCAGTGCTCATATCGATTATGAGTACTGATCGACAGTTAGCGCCATTATGTTGCAATCTTTGTATGCCCGCCATCACCTATGTGTGGAGTTTAGCATTATGAGCCGAGGTACTCGCACCATCGAAATCTATCGCTACGATCCTGATGTGGACGCAGCGCCGCGCATGCAAACATATACGATTGAATTACTTGATTCAGATCGTATGTTGCTTGACGTGTTATTACGCCTAAAAAAGGAAGATGAAACAATCACCTTCCGCCGCTCTTGCCGTGAAGGTATTTGTGGTTCTGATGGCGTTAACATCAATGGTAAAAATGGTCTTGCATGTCTAATCAACATGAATACGTTGCCAGAAAAAGTCACCGTTCGTCCATTACCTGGTCTACCAGTCGTTCGTGATCTGGTGGTAGATATGAACCAGTTCTATGAGCAATATGAAAAAGTACATCCGTACTTAATCAATGACCAGCCAGCACCACCGACGGAACGTCTACAGTCTCCTGAACAGCGTGAGAAATTAAACGGTCTATACGAATGTATTCTATGTGCTTGTTGTTCAACCAGCTGCCCATCGTTCTGGTGGAATCCTGACAAGTTCCTAGGTCCATCAGCACTATTGCATGCCTATCGTTTTGTGGCAGACAGTCGTGATGCGGATACCCAAGCGCGTCTAGCGCGTTTAGACGATCCGTTCAGTCTATTCCGTTGCCGCGGTATCATGAACTGCGTATCGGTTTGTCCAAAAGGCTTGAATCCAACTAAAGCGATTGGTCATCTACGCAGCATGCTTATTGATCAAGCAGGTTAATACTTTGTTGATACGACGTTTTTTATATTTATAGTAAAAAAACACCATCCAATCATTGGGTGGTGTTTTTTATTGGGTATATTCCAAAACCAGATATGGCATTAAGATAGATTATAGAAATGAAAATAACGTTAAGGTAGGTAGGTTAAGGTTGTACTTACAATACGTTGGTCGTATGTAAGAACACATGATATAAACGCGAGCAATCTATATAATTACTATGAGAAAAACGCATTCACTAAGAGATATTGGGTAAGTTAAATGTTAGAATAGTGCATAAGTTTGCTAGTCGACTGTTTAGACACGCATGATGCTATCTATTACGAATTGTCTCGTTTGTATAGACTATAAAAACGTAACAATACATGCTGATATACAAAGAGTGATACTAGGTATTCATTACCTAAATGTTTAGTATTGAACAAACAAACTATGGCTCAAATACCAAGCATGTTATGATATGCAGCAATGTATGTTTGCCCGATAATAATAAATATTTCAGAAACGTCAAAGAATATTCGCGTTATTAGCGAATTTTTTGTTGACTAAAACTGCCGAATATTCAGTCATACTTTGTTGTTAATACAGTTACTAACAAATTGGTTATGTCTGAAAAGAGTATATATAAATTAATGTTGTGGAACGAGCCAGATAAGAAAACTGAACGTTCACAAATAATTATTTTTTAATAGCAGTATTGAAATGATGACGGTCATTACTATTTAGCAGATCTTGTTATCATAAATAATGCCCTCAGATTTTTATGACGATAAGTAATTTTTATCGAATGGTACTATTTTATCGTGCGGTACGATTTTATCGAACGATATTAGATGGTATCTGACACAGTGTCAAACTGGTCAATATACGACAGATTTCACAAGAATAAGCACGATTCCATTCATTTATCTATCAAAATAGACGATTATTATGAATAGTATAACTAAAGAAGCAGTGAGTCTCGACCATACAGAACTGGCTGCTGATAACGCCAGCTATGTAGAAGCGCTTTATGAGCAATATCTCAATGATCCTAGTAGCGTAGATCAAGATTGGCAAACGTATTTTGAACAATACAGATCGCCAAACGATGCACCGCATAACGCTATCAAAGATCAATTTCTATTGCTTGCCCGCAATCAAACCGCAAACAAAGGTAGTGCTCAAACTACCGATTCAAACGTCAATAATGTCTCTGACTGCGCTGATCCAAAGCAAATGGGTGTTCAGCAGCTGATTTCTGCTTATCGTCGTCGTGGTCATCGCCGTGCTAAGCTTGATCCATTAGATCTACATCCACGCGCAGAAGTGGAAGATTTGACGCTTGCTTATCATAACCTTTCAGAAGCGGATCTTGATACTGTATTCCCTACTAATGATTTGAATATTGGTAAAGGTGAAGCCACATTACGTGAAATCATTGAGATCATGGAGCGCGTATACTGCCGCTACATTGGTATCGAATATATGCACGTAACCACCAGCAAAGAAAAACGCTGGATGGAACAGTATTTAGAAACCAACTTGGGTTACATCAAGTTTGATAAAGAAAAGCGTTTGTCTATTCTTGAACGCCTAACAGCGGCTGAAGGTTTAGAAAAATATTTGGCGCGTAAATATACGGGCGTTAAGCGTTTTGGTTTAGAGGGTGGCGAAAGCTTTATCCCTGCTATCAATGAAATCATCCAACGTGCGGGTCATTATGGCACCAAAGAGATGGTTATTGGTATGGCTCACCGTGGTCGCCTAAACCTACTGGTGAACATTTTAGGTAAAAATCCTGCCGATTTGTTTGACGAATTCGATGGTAAAGTGCAGCCAGAAAAAGGCTCAGGTGATGTCAAATACCATAATGGTTTTTCATCTAATGTGATGACACCAGGTGGTGAAGTGCATTTGGCGTTGGCATTTAACCCATCGCATCTTGAAATCGTAGCTCCAGTATTACAAGGGTCAGTACGCGCACGTCAAGTTCGCCGTAACGATGAGCCTTTAATGGAGCATACCGATGGCAACTCAGTATTGCCAATCGTTATTCACGGTGATGCAGCGTTTGCTGGTCAAGGCGTCGTTCAAGAGACATTCCAAATGTCACAAACCCGTGCTTATACCACAGGTGGTACGGTACATATTGTTATCAACAACCAAGTTGGTTTTACCACCAGCCGTCAAGAAGATGCTCGTTCAACTGAGTATTGTACTGACGTTGCGAAGATGGTTCATGCGCCAATCTTACATGTAAACAGTGATGATCCTGAATCTGTCGTGTTCGCCGCTCAATTGGCATTGGACTATCGTCGCGAATTTGACAAAGACATCATCATTGACTTGTTCTGTTATCGCCGCAACGGCCATAACGAAGCAGATGAGCCTTCAGCCACGCAGCCACTGATGTATGCTGTGATCAAGAAGCTACCGACTGCACGTACTATCTATGCACAGAAACTTATCGAAGACGGTATATTGAGTGCTGATGAAGAAAAACAGTATGAAGATGATTACCGTGAGTCTTTAGATCGTGGTGACTATGTTGCCAATTCATTAGTCAATGAGCCTAATGAAGCGCTATTTGTCGATTGGAAACCTTATTTGGGTCATGATTTGGTCGACGAATGGGATACCAGTGTCGATATTGAAAAGCTCAAAGCTTATGGACGCCGTATGGCTGAAATGCCAGAAGGCTATAAGTTACAACGTCAGGTTCAGAAGATGGTCGAGCAACGCTTAGCCATGCAAACGGGTGAAGAGCCATTGAACTGGGGTGCAGCTGAGACATTGGCTTATGCATCACTAGTAGACAATGATGATGTACTGGTTCGTATTACTGGCGAAGATGTAGGTCGTGGTACGTTCTCACATCGTCATAGCGAAATTTATAATGTCAACGATGGCAGCATGTACGTGCCATTGGCTCATATGAGTGACACGCAAGCCCGTTTTGCCACTTATAATTCATTGCTATCAGAAGAAGCGGTATTGGCTTTTGAATATGGTTATGCAACGACTGTACCGAACGCATTAATCGTTTGGGAAGCGCAGTTCGGCGATTTCGTCAATGGCGCACAGGTAGTGATTGATCAGTTTATCGCGAGTGGCGAAACCAAATGGCAGCGTGTTTGTGGTCTGACTATGCTATTGCCGCATGGCTTTGAAGGTCAGGGTCCTGAGCATTCATCTGCACGTCTAGAGCGTTTCTTACAGCTGTGTGCTGAAGACAATATGCAAGTGATTACGCCAACCACGCCTGCACAGATTTACCATGCGCTGCGTCGTCAGGCTGTACGTCCAATTCGTAAACCATTAATTGTCATGTCACCGAAGAGTTTGTTACGCCATAAGCTGGCTACCTCGAACTTAGAAGAGCTTGCTAATGGTAAGTTTGAAACCGTATTGCCAGAGATGGACGATCACAATGCAGATAAAGTGACTCGTATGGTCTTATGTGGTGGCAAAGTATATTACGATTTGCTCGAACAACGCCGCGCTTTAGGTTTAGAACATGTTGCTATCGTTCGTATTGAGCAGCTTTATCCATTGCCAGAAAAGCGTTTGATTGCTGAGATTGAAAAGTATAGCAACTTGGCAGAAATCGTATGGACGCAAGAAGAGCCGCTTAACCAAGGCGCTTGGTATTATCTAGCACCGCATATGTTCCGTATTGTCGTACCGCACCCAACCAAGGCGAAAGTCATGGAGCCGGTGGCACGTCCTCCTAGTGCAGCACCTGCGACAGGCTCACCAAAAATACATGCTCAGCAGCAGCAAGCGTTGATCGCTGGTGGACTTGGCATCAGTGTTGATGAGTTATCTCAGTAACAGATTATCTAATTGAAAGACTATACAAGATAAATGAATCAGGCGATAACAGGCAGCACAATGTAATCTTATCCAGCATAGTGCTGACTGCTTATCACGACTTAATAATAAGTATGAATATCCAAATCTAAGGAGTATATCGATGGCTGATATCAAAGCCCCCGTTTTTCCAGAATCGGTTGCCGATGGCACAATCGTTGAATGGCATGTTACTGAAGGTCAGCAAGTAAATCGTGATGATCTATTGGCCGAAATCGAAACCGATAAAGTCGTATTAGAAGTGGTAGCGCCTGATAATGGCGTTGTTACTAAAATCGTTAAACAAGTAGATGACACAGTATTGTCTGACGAGCTGATTGCTGAATTCGAAGCAGGTGCAAGCGCCAGTGCAGATTCTGCTCCAGCTGTAGATCCAGATCAACCAGCAGCACCAGTACAAGCAAAACAAGCAGCTGATGGTGGCGAGCCTGTACAAGTAACAGATAAAAAGAACGAAGATGATCATAAAGATCAAAGCCCAGCAGTTCGTAAAGCGGCAAAAGAAAGTGGTGTAGATCCTAAAGAAGTTGAAGGTAGTGGTCGCGGTGGCCGTGTTACCAAAACAGATATGGCAAACCCAACGTTGAAAGCAGACAGCAGCATTAAGTCTGACAGTGGCCGTCCAGTTGCTGAGTCAACAGGTGAGCGTACTGAAAAACGTGTGCCAATGACCCGTCTTCGTAAGACAGTCGCAAATCGTCTGCTAGCAGCGTCTCAAGAAACAGCCATGTTAACGACGTTTAACGAAGTCAATATGAAGCCGCTGATGGATATGCGTGCTAAGTATAAAGACCAATTTGAGAAGCGTCATGGCGTACGTCTAGGCTTTATGTCATTGTTCGTAAAAGCTGCGACAGAAGCACTCAAGCGCTTCCCAGCAGTAAACGCCTCACTAGATGGTGATGATATTGTTTATCATGGTTTCTATGATATCGGTGTTGCCGTATCATCAGATCGCGGTCTAGTCGTTCCAGTATTACGTGATACCGATCGCATGAGCATGGCAGATGTAGAGAGCCGTATCCGTGAACTTGGTGGCCTCGCTCAAAAAGGTAAGCTTGGTATCAGCGACATGACCGGTGGTACGTTTACAATCTCGAACGGCGGTGTATTTGGTTCATTGATGTCAACGCCTATTTTGAATCCACCACAAACGGCTATCTTAGGTATGCATGCTATCAATGACCGTCCTATGGCTGTTGATGGTAAAGTTGAAATCTTACCAATGATGTATCTTGCGCTGTCTTATGACCATCGTATGATTGATGGTAAGGAAGCCGTGCAGTTCTTAGTAACGATCAAAGAGTTGGTTGAAGATCCAGCCATGTTACTACTAGACTTATAAGCTTCTAAGCTTGTATTGGCAAACGCTGATACAAGCTTTTTAACTTTAGTATAGATGTTGGGAAAGGTGGTCAATAATTTGTGTATCGATTGGTCTGTTAAAGCAATTTGGTCATTATTATTGAGTGCTTTTTATCAGCGAGTAAGAGCGTAATCTGCTGTCATAGTGTATTAACTATGATGAGAGTCAGGCTTTTATTCATGGATAACAAAGCCCGCAGTTTGAATAATACATAAACTTAGAATTGAAAAATAGGAACGTACTATGAAAGACAATTATGATCTAGTCGTCATCGGCGGCGGTCCTGGTGGTTATGAAGCCGCTATCCGTGCAGGCCAGTTGGGTATGAGCGTTGCTTGTATCGAAAAACGTGTTTATAAAGGTGAGCCTGCGCTTGGCGGTACTTGCTTGAATGTGGGTTGTATCCCATCAAAAGCCTTGCTTGATAGCTCGCATCGTTATGAAGCGACCAAACATGATCTGCAAGAACATGGTATTACTACTGGCGACGTAGCCATTGATATCGAGCAAATGATTGCCCGTAAAGAAGGTATCGTTAAGCAATTAACAGGCGGTGTTGCTGCATTATTAAAAGGCAATGGTGTTGATTGGTTACAAGGTTGGGGCACACTGGTTGATGGTAAAGGCACTGATAAAAAAGTGAAATTTACTGCGTTAGAAGATGATTCTGAGACCACTATCACGGCTAAAAACGTCATTCTTGCTGCAGGTTCTGTCCCTATCGATATCCCTGTTGCAAAAACTGACGGTGATCGTATCGTTGATTCTACTGGCGCTCTTGATTTCACAGAAGTTCCTAAGCGTTTAGGCGTTATTGGTGCTGGTGTTATCGGTCTTGAGCTAGGTTCAGTATGGCGTCGTCTAGGCGCTGAAGTAGTCGTTTATGAAGCGCTTCCAAGCTTCCTTGCCGCGGCTGACAAAGATATCGCTAAAGAAGCGGGTAAAATGCTGACGAAGCAAGGCCTTGATATCCGTGTGGATACCAAAGTAACCAATGCTGAAGTCAAAGGCGACCAAGTGGTTGTCACTAGCGAAAGCAAGGGTGAGTCATCTGAAGAAAGTTTTGACAAACTTATCGTTTGTGTTGGCCGCCGTGCCTATGCCGAAAAACTGCTCGGCAATGATAGCGGTATCACGTTGACTGAACGTGGTCTGATTGATGTCAACGATCAGTGCAAAACCAACCTTGATGGCGTTTATGCGATTGGTGACTTAGTACGTGGCCCTATGCTTGCGCATAAAGCGATGGAAGAAGGCATGATGGCGGTTGAGCGTATTCATGGCGAAAAAGCGCAAGTTAACTATGATACCATTATCAACGTTATCTATACGCATCCAGAAATCGCATGGGTTGGTTTGACCGAGCAAGAAGCTGAGGAAGCAGGCTATGAAGTTAAAACTGGCTCGTTCAATTTAGCGGCTAACGGCCGTGCATTAGCGCAAAGCGAAGCTCAAGGTTCTATCAAAGTCGTTGCAGATGCCAAAACAGATCGCCTATTAGGAATGCATGCTATCTCTGCGGGCGCGGGCGATATCGTCCATCAAGGCATGATCGCGATGGAGTTTGTCTCTAGTATCGAAGATTTACAGCTGATGACGTTTGCTCATCCAACCATTTCAGAAGCAGTGCATGAAGCTGCTCTGTCTGCTGATGGTCGTGCTATTCACGCCATTCAGCGTAAAAAGCGTAAGAAATAAGTAGTTATTTTAATAAGTACCGACTTATAACCTGATTGTGGCATTGCTAGCATAGCGGTTGCTACGATCATGAGTGCGTCAGACATACGTTAAACATGTATATACGACGCACTTGTTTTCACTTTTTATTAATTGTAAAAAATAAAGGATACAATCAATGAATCTACATGAGTATCAAGCAAAAGAGCTATTAAAGAGCTACGGACTGCCTATTCAAGAAGGTATTATTGCCCACAACGGCGACGAAGCTGCCGCTGCTTTTGATAAGACACCAACTGACATTGCGGTTATCAAAGCACAGGTACATGCAGGTGGTCGTGGTAAAGCGGGTGGTGTAAAACTGGTTAAGACTCGTGAAGAAGCCAAGCAAGTTGCTGAAGAACTAATTGGTACTAACCTAGTAACGTTCCAAACCGATGCTGATGGTCAGCCAGTTAACTTTGTATTGGTTGCAGAAGATATGTATCCAGTACAAACTGAACTATATCTTGGTGCAGTGGTTGATCGTGCGACTCGTCGCGTGACTTTCATGGCATCTACTGAAGGTGGTGTGGATATTGAAGAAGTGGCTCACAAAACGCCAGAAAAAATCTTCAAAGTAAATGTAGATCCATTAGTTGGCCTATTGCCTTTCCAAGCGCGTGATGTTGCGTTCAAACTAGGCCTAGAAGGCAAGCAAATCAATCAGTTCGTTAAATTGATGACTGGCGCTTATAAGGCATTTGTTGAAAATGACTTTGCTTTGATGGAAATCAACCCATTAGCCGTTCGTGAAAACGGCGAAATCGTTTGTGTTGATGGCAAAATCGGTATTGACTCAAACGCTTTATATCGTCTGCCAAAAATCGCAGCGCTACAAGACAAAACGCAAGAAAACGAGCGTGAGCTTAAAGCGGCTGAGTTTGATCTAAACTACGTTGCTCTAGAAGGTAACATCGGTTGTATGGTCAACGGCGCTGGTCTTGCAATGGCGACGATGGACATCATCAAATTGTACGGCGGCAAGCCTGCTAACTTCTTGGACGTTGGCGGCGGTGCAACCAAAGATCGCGTTGTTGAAGCGTTCAAAATCATTCTAGAAGACAGCAGTGTTGAAGGCGTTCTTATCAACATCTTTGGCGGTATCGTACGTTGTGACATGATTGCAGAAGCTATTATCGCTGCTATCAAAGAAGTTGACGTAAAAGTGCCAGTCGTTGTTCGTCTAGAAGGTAACAACGCTGAGAAAGGCGCACAGATTCTAGAAGAATCTGGTCTAAAGCTTATCTCAGCTCAAGGCCTATCTGACGCTGCTCAAAAAATTGTCGATGCTGTTAAAGCCTAAGTTTTTAAACATAGGTCTTTACATATAAGCGTTTAGTGATAAAGGCTTAAGCATAGTAGTCAAAGCGTGATAGCAGCTTGCTGATACAAAACAGACTATCAATATTGATCAGTCGATAAGTCAGCAAGTGGTTATCACAAGACAACCGAATACAAGGAAAACATAATGAGTGTATTAATCGATAAAGATACCAAAGTATTGGTACAAGGTTTTACTGGTAAAAATGGTACGTTCCATTCTGAGCAAGCCATCGAATACGGTACGAAAGTTGTAGGCGGTGTAACCCCAGGTAAAGGTGGTCAAACCCATCTAGGCCTACCAGTATTCAACACAATGAGTGAGGCGATGGAAGCCACTCAAGCAGATGCTTCTGTTATCTATGTACCAGCACCATTCGTACTTGACTCTATCATCGAAGCAATCGATGCAGGTGTTAAGCTGATTGTTGTGATCACTGAAGGTGTTCCAACGCTTGATATGCTAAAAGCCAAGCGCTATCTTGAAGCCGCGGGCGACGTACGTCTTGTTGGTCCTAACTGCCCAGGTGTTATCACGCCAGGTCAGTGCAAAATTGGTATCATGCCAGGTCACATCCATCAGCCAGGTAAAGTGGGTATCATCTCACGCTCTGGTACCTTGACTTATGAAGCCGTCGCGCAAACGACTAAGCTTGGTTTCGGTCAGTCAACTTGTATCGGTATCGGTGGTGATCCTATCCCTGGTATGAACCAGATTGATGCGTTGAAATTGTTCGAAGCTGATCCACAAACTGAAGCGATTATCCTAATCGGTGAAATCGGTGGTACTGCTGAAGAAGAAGCAGCCGCTTACATCAAAGACCATGTCACCAAGCCTGTTGTTGGTTACATCGCTGGTGTTACCGCTCCTGAAGGTAAGCGTATGGGTCATGCTGGCGCTATCATCTCTGGTGGTCAAGGTACTGCTGAAGAAAAATTCAAAGCCTTTGAAGATGCTGGTATTGCATACACGCGCGACCCATCTAAGCTTGGTGAAAAGTTGAAAGAAGTTACTGGTTGGTAATATAGGCAGTTGTCTACAATTTAAATACCAAAACTTGATTGAAAAGAAACAAAGACACCCCTACAATGGGGTGTTTTTTTAATGGTTTAGCAATAGTAATTTGAGGATAAGAGAAAATGTTAAGTAATTCAACAATTTTAGTGACAGGCGGTACAGGCTCTTTTGGCCACAAATTCATCCCTATGACGCTAGAAAAATACAACCCCAAAAAGATAATAATATTTTCAAGAGATGAGATGAAGCAGTGGGAAATGGCGAAGCTATTTCAAGATGATCCACGCGTACGCTTCTTTATTGGTGATGTCAGAGACAAAGAAAGACTTTATCGTGCATTGGATGGCGTTGATTATGTTGTACATGCAGCTGCTACTAAAATTGTTCCTACAGCAGAATATAATCCTTTTGAATGTGTGAAAACAAACGTACATGGTGCTATGAACTTAATCGATGCCTGTATAGACAAAGGTGTAAAAGGCGTAGTTGCATTATCAACAGACAAAGCAAGCAGCCCTATTAATCTATATGGTGCTACCAAACTGACTTCTGATAAGTTATTTGTAGCAGGAAATGCGTATAGTGGCCAGCATGTGACTAAATTCTCAGTTGTGAGATATGGTAATGTAATGGGTTCTAGAGGATCAGTTATTCCTTTCTTCTTGTCGATTAAAGAGAAAGGTGAGCTGCCTATTACTGATGATCGTATGACACGTTTTATGATTACTCTAGAAGAAGGTGTTGAGTTGGTTTGGCATGCTTTTGAAGACATGGAAGGTGGAGAGATTTATGTTAAGAAAATTCCATCAATGAATATTATGGATGTAGCAAAAGCAGTTGCGCCAGAAGCCCAAACAAAAGTAATAGGTATCAGACCAGGTGAAAAATTGCATGAACAAATGATCGGTGCTGAAGACTCTTACTATACTTACGAGTACGCTGAACATTTTAAGATTCTACCTACCATTAATAATTGGGGAAATTCACCTGAACGTGTAAAAGATGGTAAAAAAGTTGCAGAAGGTTTTGTATATTCGAGTGATAATAATACAGAATGGATGCCAAGAACGGAGCTAGAGTCTTGGATAGAAGAGAACAAAAATAACATCGGTAAAATATAATGGAATTTATCCCATATGGTCGCCAAAATATAACAGAGAAGGACATTGACGCAGTCGTCAATGTCCTTAAGTCTGATTATTTGACTCAAGGTCCTAAAGTACCAGAGTTTGAACAAGCAATTAAAAATCATTGTGCGGTTCGACATGCCTTAGCAATGAATAGCGCAACGTCAGCTTTGCACGTAGCATGTTTAGCATTGGGAGTGGGGAAAGGGGATATTGTATGGACGACTCCCATTACTTTTGTAGCTTCAGCAAATTGTGCCTTATACTGCGGTGCAACGGTTGATTTTGTAGATATTGACCCTAGAACTTATAATTTATCAGCCGAATCTTTAGCACAGAAGCTGAAAGAAGCGAAAGAACAAGATAAATTACCTAAAGTAGTTATTCCTGTTCATCTATGTGGTCAGCCTTGTGATATGGAGGCCATACATGCATTATCAGAAGAGTATGGTTTTTCAATTATTGAGGATGCCTCTCATGCTATAGGTGGTAGCTACCAAGATACACCGATAGGTAATTGTCAGTATTCAGATATTACTATATTTAGTTTTCATCCAGTTAAGATTATCACTACTGCTGAAGGTGGCGTTGCTACGACCAATAGTGATGAATTGGCGCAAAAGATGGATCTGCTTCGTAGCCATGGCATTACTCGTGACACTGACCTAATGACACATGAACCTGATGGTCCTTGGTACTATCAGCAAATAGATTTAGGTTTTAACTACCGTATGACAGAAATGCAGGCTGCGCTCGGTGTTTCACAGATGAAACGTTTAAATGACATTACTAAAAAGCGCCATGAAGTAGCCAAACGCTATAATGAGCTTTTAAAAGATTTGCCTTTAATGACGCCATATCAAGATTCTCAGGGTCATTCAGGTTTACATCTGTATGTCATAAGATTGGATACTAAAAAACTTGACGTGACTCATAAAGAAGTATTTGAATTGTTGCGTGCAGCTAACATAGGGGTGAATGTTCACTATATTCCTGTCCATATGCAACCTTATTATAAAAGTAAATTAGGTTTTAAGGAAGGAGACTTCCCTGAATCAGAAGCTTATTACTCTCAGGCGATTAGTTTACCAATGTATCCTGAATTATCAGAAAAAGAACAAGCGTATGTTGTCCAGATATTAAGGAATATTCTGTTATGAAAAGTGTTGCATTAATTCCTGCTCGTGGTGGAAGTAAGCGTATTCCCCGCAAAAATATCAAAGATTTTTGTGGAAAGCCAATTATTGCTTATTCTATAGAAGCTGCTTTAAAAAGCGGCTGCTTTGATAAAGTAGTTGTCTCTACAGATGATGAAGAAATAGCTGCTGTTGCAAGAGAGTATGGTGCTGATGTTCCCTTTTTGAGGCCTAAAGAAATTAGTAATGACTTCGCAACAACGAAAGATGTCATTACTCATTTTTTATCGTATTTAAAAGAAAATGGCTGTGATTATGACTATCTCTGTACCATCTATGCTACAGCACCTCTTATCCAAGAAAAATACCTTATAGAGGCTCACAATAAACTACAAGACCCAAATGTCGTCAATGTATTTAGCTGTTCCACAATGCCATTTCCTATACAAAGAACCTTTAAATTAGATGAAAATGGTCATTGTGAAATGTTTTGGCCAGAAAATTTTAATAGTCGTAGTCAAGATCTAGAAGAGGCGTATCAAGATGCTGGTCAATTTTACTGGAAAAAAATAAAAGTTGAATCAACAAAAAATATGTTTGACTCTGATAGCGCTGGAGTAATTATACCAAGACACTTTGTTCAAGATATTGATACTTTAGAAGATTGGGAAAGAGCCGAATATATGTATCAAATAATTAATAAATAGGACAGATATGAATAACATAATATTGATTTTGGGTACAAATTCGGGTCAGCTTGATCTAATCAAAGCTATGAAAGATCTAGGATGGTTTGTCATCGGTTGTTCAAACAGATCTGATGAGGTTGGTGTTAAATATACAGATCAATTCTTTGAAGTTGACATTCGGGACATTGATGCTGTATCGAAAATCGCAATAGAAAACAATGTAGATTTAGTCTATTCAGTATCCTCAGATACAGCTATTAAATCAGTTGTACAAGTTTCTAGTAAACTTAATTTACCTACTTTTTATTCAGAAGATTTAATTCGCTTGCTTGATAATAAGCAAGAACTGAGAAGATTTTTAAATGATGCTAAGCTGAGCTATGTAAATTACATAGAAATTGATAACATTAGTGATAGTTTTGAGTGGGATACATTCCCATGTATCGTGAAGCCATCAAATGCGCAGGGGCAAAGAGGCGTACAAAAGGTAAATAATATTACAGAATTGCGAGAGTCAATTCTGAATGCTAAACAGTTCTCGTCGAATAATACTGCAATCATTGAAGATTTTTTAGATGGTGTGGAAATCTCTTGCAATGTATTAGTTTCAAATGGCCAGATTATATTCGATACACTCTCAGAACGTCTAACTTACAACGATGAGTATTTTGGCATACCAAAGGGGCATGTGATACCTTGCGTTAATATTGATGAAAATGCTCGACAAGAGGCTGTTGAGTTAGTTCATAACGTGGTTAAAGTATTAGACATTAAGAATGGACCTTTATACTTTCAAATGAAAGCCACCACAAAAGGTGTCAAGATTATTGAGATTGCTCCAAGATTGGATGGATGTCATGTGTGGAGGCTCATCAAGGATGCTACAGATAGAAACTTTTTAACCGAAACAATTGAGGTTCTATTGAATGATCATAAGAACACTCAACCTGTAGTGCTAAAAGATAGTAAATATTATGAATTAATCTTTCAACACTCAGAACCAAGCCAAACATTCCAAGAGAAAAGATTTCCTATTCCAGCGGATGCTTTATATCATGAATATAGATACTCTAACGGAGATTCCATTAACATAATCAATGGAAAGAAAGAAGTCGTAGGTTACTATGTTGCTGAATTTTCAAAAAATAAATGGGTAAATGAATGAGGCTAATAGTTACAGGTGCTACCGGATTTATAGGCAAGCATCTAGTCGAGTCCGCCAAGCAGCACTCTGAAATTGTCTGTTTAACTAGAAATTCTGAAAACCAAAGCAATCATAAGAATGTAAGTTTTGTACAAACAACTTATGAGCTTGATAGTTTGAGAGATATCCTGCGTGAAGATGATGTTTTAGTTCATTTGGCTGGTCAAAGATTGACGAAAGATGAGACTAACCCAAAACTACTTAGTTTTATTGAGCCAAACATCAAACTAACTGAAAATTTGCTTATAGCTGCTTGCGAAGCTAACATTAGACAAGTCGTTTTAGCTTCTAGTATTGGTGTTTATTCAGAAGCTGATAACATGCCATATTTAGAAGATACGATTACCAATCCAAGTACTATCTATGGGCTCTCAAAGCTAATTGGAGAACAGTTAGTTAATTACTATTGTATGAAAAACAGTATAAAAAGCACAGTATTAAGATTCTCTCAGTGTTATGGTATTGGAGAAAAAGACACACCTGTTTTAATGAAATTTATAAAGCAAGCTAATGAAAAACAAAAAATTATCGCTCAAGATAATGAGTTTTACTTAGATGAGATCTACATCAAAGATGTCATTGATGCCATACTTTTGGTAGTTAATAAAGAGACTGAAGGTACTTTCAATATAGGCGGTGGAAAGGCTTATTCGATTTTAGAAATGGCAGAAACAGTAAATCTAATTTTTAATAATGAAAAAAATATTGAAGTTACATCAGGTGTCAAAAAATATAATCAAAGCAACTTTTTATCGATACAAAAAATTAAAGAGCATCTAAACTGGTCACCTAGATTTGATTTAGAAAAATCTTTGATTGACATGAAAGAAGCTTATGAAATAAGGAAAGATTAATAGTGAAAACATTAAAAGAAGTTTTATATGAAGGAGGATCAAAAGAAAATGATCCTACTCCTTTTATTATTGCAGAGATGTCAGGCAACCATGGTGCATCGCTTGAACAGGCATTAAAGATTGTTGACCATGCTTCACAAACCGGTGTGGACGCTTTAAAACTACAAACATTTACACCCGAATCAATGACTTTAAACTTGGATCATGAGCATTTCAAAGTGACTAATAAAAAGTCCTTGTGGTATGGTAGAAGACTATACGATTTATATGAAGAGGCTCAGACAAAGTACGAATGGCATAAAGCTATTTTTGATAGAGCCCGTGAAAAAAATGTTTTATGTTTTAGTACACCGTTCGATGAAGCAGCTGTGGATTTATTAGAGTCATTGAGTGTTCCAGCATATAAAATTGCTTCGTTTGAGTGTGTAGATATACCTTTGATTAAGTATGTGGCGCAGACTAAAAAGCCAATGATTATATCTACTGGTATGGCATCTATTGCTGAAATTGATCTAGCTGTTAATACGGCTTTGAAAAACGGCTGTACTCAGCTAACGCTTTTGCAATGCACTAGTAGCTATCCAGCGCCAGCATCAGAAGCGAACCTAAGAACTATCCCTCACATGAAAGAATTGTTTGGTTGCCAAGTAGGCTTGTCTGACCATACCTTAGGTATAGGCTCTGCGATAGCTGCTACAACATTAGGTGCAACTGTTATAGAAAAGCATTTTAAGTTAGAAGATGATGAAGATAGCATTGACGCTGCATTCTCTTTAACGCCAAGTCAATTCAAACAGCTTGTTAATGAATGTAAGACGGCTGCTGAAGCTATGGGACAGGTATCCTATGGAGTGAGTGAAGCTGATAGTTTGGCTAGAAAAAATAGGAGATCTATTTATGTTGTTAATGACATCAAAGCTGGTGAGTTGATTACCACTGAAAATATTAGAAGAATAAGACCTGGGCATGGTTTATCACCAAAGTACTTTGATGAAGTGATTGGGAAACGGGCTGCATTAGACTTGGATACAGGTACACCGTTAGATTGGAATCAATTAGAGAATTAATTATGACTCACTACTGGCTTAATAAAGCAAAAAAAAATCTTTTAGCATCTAAAGAGTTTTCTAAAGCCAAAGAACTCTTAGAAAATAAGGATTTTTTAGAAAAGAAGGAGTTCAGAAAAGTAAAAGAAATCCTTGATTCTAAAGAGTTTTCTAAAGCAAAAGGCTTTTTGAAAGCTAAAGAATCACAGTTTCTAAAAGCCAGAGATATATTAATTGTCAAAGTAAATGAACATCATGGTAGTGATATAAAAGAAACGTTGCAAGAATTGGTAGACAATGAACAATTAAGAGTCACTTCTCGCAGAAAATATGGTGTGCATCTTGAAGAGCTATTAACTTCAGAGAAAGGTCTACATAATTTAGGTATTGTTTCTGCTGAGCTTCTAAATGAGAACCCAGATAGTATTTTGTTAATATATTTAACAGTTGTCTCTTTAGCTAAGCAAGAAAGGTTTGAAGAAGCATCTGATCTTATTTCAAAACAAGTCGTAAAATTGAAGCTAAACAAAGTATTAAGTATTAAAGTTAGAGACAAACAGTTAGTCGCCCTGCTAAAGATTTGGAGAGTACTTGACCTCATAGCAAGAGAAAACATGAAGTGGGCAGACGGTGATAATTTAAAAAGTAAAAATTACGATGACTTAGACTTTTTATTAACAAATCAAGATTTGGAAGATCCTGAGTTAACTTCTGATCTTATTCTATTTTATGCTGAGCCATATTTACAAGGTAAGCTTCAGCATGACTACTTAAATATATGTCAATCAGCGTTTGATAAGTCTCAAACTTTAGATAAAAAACTAAAAGTTATTTATGCTATTAGAAGAGAAGGTATCAGACGTCTTCCTAGCTATCATGAACACTATGACCTCGCAATTTCGCTATATGTTTCTTTAAGAAGCGAAATTAATAATTTTGTGCGTCAGTCTTTGCTTGCTAGAACATTGAAAGATGTAAAAACGCTAAGAACAATAATGAATGTAGGAAGGTCGTTAGGGCAGTATGATATCTATAGACCGGCTAAAGACGCTATTATTGAAATAGCAACGTCAAAGCAAGGGCAATCAACAGTCTGGACTGCTGCCTTTACACTTATGGAAGACGGAAAAGAAAATTACGATATATCTAAAAGAATCTTGAGCCTAGCTGATAAAGACCCTCAGCACGCTTCAGACATTCAGCATTTTCTAGAATGGGCTATATTAGCAGAAGAGTATCAATTAGCTTATAACTTTTTTTCTGAACAACCAAGAAAGGTAAAAGAAACTAAAAATGCTCTCTCCTATGTAAAAATACTTAATAGGCTTAAGAAGTTTGAAGAAGCAGAGGAAATTACCCGGGGTATACATGTTTCTCTCTTGTCTCGAAGCCATAATTTATGTCCATATACCAGTTGGTCATTAGTTAAAAGAGTAGGTGAGCTTAAGTTTCTGAAAGACACCGCAATATTGTATCAAAGTGTTCCTCAACCTAAAGATCCACAGGGAGTGATTTTTATCACTCCGAGATCTATAGAGCAGTTGAGAAAAACACCTATTGTTCTTCTAATGGAACTCAAAAGACTTGGCTGGGCAGTCATACCGCTTTCAGAAGGTCTTTTGCCTACAGAAAAAACCAATAATAAATACATCAATGAATTTATTGATGTGATAACAATGAATAGAGAGATAAAAAGGGGTTCTAAGCTTACACTTGATGTAAAGTTTGACCTTAATTTAAATCAAGGTCAAATGCAGTGGAAGGGTATTGATTTATCTCATGTTGTATGGGAAGAGTCAGCCATCAATAAGCGTATTTATGACGTAGATTATACCTGCCCATCATTAAATAAGTATTTAGAGAACATTTACACGACAACAGAATCGGCAGCCACTGTTTTAGATAATATCTTTAAATCAAAGGATGACATCGGCTTAAGAATTGGATTTATTGTACAGTTTAACGCAAGATTGCCAGATGCGCTCTATCGTTTTTATTGTGAGCAATATGGCAATCCTAATGATTTCTTTTGCATACACTCTGCAAACGGCTATCAAAATTATTTTTCTAATTTTTCTACCAATATATCGTCCAAATGTGTTGTCAGAAATATGACGAAGTATCCTCATACAAGATCGGCTAGCTTTCCATTACCAGAAGACTTTGAAGTTTTTTATCAAGAAAATAAGTATCGTGCAAAAGAAATTTTACAAACAGTGAGTAACGTTACAAATGTAAAAAGATCAATTTCTTACGATGATGATTCTGTTGAGAAGAGAGCAGCGATTCAATATATTAAGAATTGGAGAGCGTCTGGTAAGAAAGTCGTTTGTGCGTTCGGTAAGGTTGTTTATGATTCAGGAGTTCCTTTTGATGGAGGCGCTGCACATTCAAGTATGAAGGATTGGATTAATCATTCTATTCAAACAGTCGATGGCACAGATACTCTACTACTCATTAAACCTCATCCACATGAGCTTAATCAGCAAATTTCAACATTTGGAAATGCGGTATTTAGAGACATTATTGAAAAAGAAAACCAAAACACTATATTTTTGGATCATAACTGGTTCAAAATGGATGATTTGAAAGACTTGATCGACTTTGCCATTGTCTATAATGGTACTTCAAGTATTGAATTAGGTGTGATGGATATTCCCACTATTCTGTGTGGGCATTTTGGTACAGTTGATTATCCAGTAGGGCATCCTTCGCCAAACAATAGATTGCATTTCGAAAAAATGCTGAAAGGTGAGGTCGACCTTGTGGTCGATAGTCAATTAAAATATAAGTCAGCCTTATGGCTTTTTTATATGGGAAGTAGTCTGTTCACGACAGACTATAGATATCACTCAAGACCTGTCACAAATAAAGTTCTTTATCCTCCATACTGGTTTAATAAAGATGTAAATCGTTATTTAACCAAAGGCGATCAAAACGTAAGAAAATTGGCTTTGGAAATTATTGAATAGGATTAGAAATTGGATATAGTCGTTATAAGATGTTCAGCAAGTGCTACGGTTGGATTTGGCCATTTGGTCAGGTGCAGAGTACTTGCTGAATCGTTAAGTACAAGAGGGTATGGTGTCGTAATGGTGGGACCACCAAATAGCCTAAAAAATGAAACTGATGAAGATATTTTTATTGAGTGGATTCCTCGAGAAAATTGGTCTAGCTCACAAGGCGAAGCTGATTTTCATCTTAGTGTGCTAGAAAGGTATGACTCTAAACACATTATTATTGATGATTATAGGTCTGATGGAGAGCATCAAAAAAAGTTACGTGCAAATGGCATAAGAATTGTTCAACAATATGATGCCAGTAAAAAGCAAAATTTTGCTGCTAATTTAGTAGTGAATGGTAGCCCATATGAGAAATCTGAGTTTTATAGCAAAGATGTTTTATATGATGATGTAGAGTTTTTATTGGGTCCTAAATATTGTATTTTACGACCCATATTTTTTAGTCCTACACTCAAGGAAAATCACAAAGAAAAGAAAATCTTGATGACTTTTGGGGGTGGTAGCGATAGAGGTGCGATTCTTTATATTTTGAAGAAATGCTATCAATCTATTACAGAGAAGCACTGGAAGCTAACCATAATAGTTAGTGATAAAAACGAAAATATCAAAGAGATATCTGATTGGATCAGCTTAAACGGCCATCAAAATATAGAGCTTATTGTCAATCCTGATAGTATGGCAGAAATAATGTCAACCTGTCGTTTCGCCATTATGGGCGGTGGTACTACTATATTTGAAGCAGCATATCTTGGCATTCCAGCGCTACTAATCCCTATTGCTGATAATCAAATCAACCAATGTGTGGGTTGGGACGAACTGGGCGGGATGAAGTACATCTCAACATTTGACACACTTGATGAAAGCAATCTCAAAGATAGTCTAGTAGAGTTCCTAAGTGAACATAGCTTGGTAGAATCATATAGCCAACGTCTCAAAGCGATTATTGATGAGCATGGCTATCAAAGAATACTTGATAAGTTATTAGACCATGAGCGATAGCGAGCTTCCATCACCTCTGAAAGGTGATAACCATTCTATATTCATTAGATCAGGTTCATCTAAGTTGGTGATTCTCTTTTCTGCAATTAACATGAAAGAGAATCAATTTAATTTTTGGCAGCTTGGCAGAGAAATTGATGAGAATATAATTTTTGTTAATGATCCTTCTAATCAATGGTATCTCAATGGTATTCCAAGCTTAGGCACAAGCTTGGATCAGACAATATTCTGCCTCAGAAAATGGATAGATTATTTAGGTATTAAGGACGTATATTCTGTTGGAACCAGTATGGGTGGGCATGCGGCTATCCATTATGGAATAGAGTTAAACGCAAATATCTTGTCATTTCCAGCTGAGACTATACTAGGAGAGCAGCATTCTAGAAGTATAAAGCACTTAGAAAAAGATATAGTAAAAAAAGACTTTTTACTAGAAAAGATAGCTCACTTTAATAAAACAATATATATGATAATTGGGGAGTCTACTCCTAAAGATTTAATCAATGCAAGTTATATCAGAAAATTCGAAAACGTTAAAATTCATTCGCTTTTAGGTGTCGATCATTATGTACCGTCAGTGATTTCGCGTTCTAGTAAATTATATACGTTGTTAACGAGTTTTGTTTCTGATGGTCTTATTGAAAAAGATTTGTTCTCAAATTTAGGAAACTTCAACATATATGATGATGAATTGTTTTCTGACCTCACTGAATCATATCATAATTTTGAATCTGACAATCTTGATAAGTGCATTGCTTGTGCTGAGAAAGTACTAGTTAAGTTTCCAGCTTTTGAAAGTGCGTTGTATATGATTGGAGACAGTTATCTACAAAAAGAAGAGTATCAGCTGGCAATGGATTATTTGGCAAGAGCAATCATGATAGCGCCTAATAATGCTGATTACTTATTTAAATACTCACATACTCTCAGAATGTTAGGTGATAAGAAGACGAGCTTACACCTTTTGGACATTTTAATTCAAAAGTTCCCAAATTATGCCAAGGCTTATTATGCTAGAGGTAATATGCAGGTAGAAGAGGGGAATGAGTCAGCGGCTTTAGAGTCATTTAAACTAGCATTTTCACTAAACAGTAAGAATGAAAAATTCGAAAATAGGTATCTAAAATTGCTTAATAAAATATAATAATATTAAATTTTTTTATTTATAAATAGGCATGCTTTAGTAATGAATAGTAATCTATCTTAAATCTCAATTGTTACTACTTGGAACGAGTTAATAGTATCGAATTTCGCAACTATAAATTATATTAGGACACTAGCATAAGTTGTAATAATTAAATGTATTAATTTATCTAATCTTATAAATAAGAATAAGTCTTTAAAAAGCTAAAATGTAAATTTCTAACAAGGATGGCAGGCTTTCGTAATATGCTTTAAGTTTTCGTATGGGAGCCTAAGAGTAGATATAATAATTTATACTGATTAAAAATACATCAACTTGACTTTGTTAAGCTTATTCTGCATTATTCTAACATAACTAACATAACTAACATAACTAACATAACTAACATAACTAACATAACTAACATAACTAACATAACTAACATAACTAACATAACTAACATAACTAACATAACTAACATAACTAATATGGCTTTCAAACCTAACATTTACGGCAAATGGAGAAGAATTGAGATGAGCGAAATACCAGAGATTAGTGTTTCTGAAAACCCATTAGCTAGACTGGATAAAATTCAAGCTAGAGATAAGCCAAATCCACGATGGAGCACCCATTTTAAAAATAATCTGCTAACAACTACTAAGAAACCACTTTTCAAAAAAACTGATAAAATTTTTGCTGTTGGTAGCTGCTTTGCAGAGCGAATACGTACAGCATTGAATGGGCAAGGCTTTGAAGTTGGCCCGCCTATGCAAGAAATTGTAATGGATACTGAGCGTTTCAAAATTGATCGTCTTCCAAATAGACCTCACATGGATTATTTTAATAGTTTCACTGTGCGCCAAGAATTTGAGCGATATATTGGAGAGTGGAAGCAATCGGAAGACGACTATTGGACTATTAATAAAGACCCGTATTGGGGTGGCAATACAATATATCAGGATCCTTACCGTCGTATGGTAATCGGACGTACTCCCGAAGATCTTCGAGAAGCAGTGTTTCATTGCAACACTGCAGTTGATAAAGGAATCAGCGAAGCAGATTTATTTATTATAACTTTTGGTATGGCTGAAGTGTTTCGAAACTTGTCTAGTGGGAAAATCGCTTGTCAAAAACCAGGGTATTCGGGAGGGGCTGGAGAGTTCGAGACAGAGTTTCACATGTCAACTTTTTCTGAAAACTACGAAAACTTGAAAAAAATTACTGAAATAATAAAAACGGTTCGACCAAATGCGCAGATCGTTTTTACATTATCTCCAGTTAGTTTAGCACGTACTTTTTCTGATAACGATATCTTAGTTGCAAACTCTGAAGGTAAAGGGATTTTGCGAGCAGCAATCGGGCAAATCGTTAGGGAGTATGAACAGGTTTCATACTTTCCATCGTACGAGATTGTCATGCATAACTCCCCTGAAAGTTTTCGTGAAGATGATGGGCGTCACGTTTCAGATTGGGTTGTCAATCGAATTGTCGAAGCGTTTGTTGAAACGCATGCAGATCTAAATTGATTGATTCAAGTAAAAGGATTCCTTATGTATCAGCCGATTGATAAGCTTTTGATCGAGGCAAGAGATTATAGCGTCCGACTCGAGGCAAGCGCAGCACAAGATTTAGCAATGAATCTTGAGAACTATCTTAGCCCATCTTGGACAGTACGCAAAGTGCTTGAAGGCTATGAGCGTTATGCCAAAACAGGCATTAATGACGAAACAACTTATAAGCTTTTCAGAGAGGCCTTTAGTGAAACACAGGGACGTAGCAACCGTGTGTTTAGTAATGTGCTTTCAGATCATGTTGGTAAGACACAGTATGACTACTCTCAAACTATTTTTGGTGATGATATTGATGCCATAAATACTGTGAAAACCGGTCTTTATCATCTTAAGCATCACGGTTTTTATAAAACAAAACTTCAGGTACCTGCGGAAATAGTTGAGCGTTTAAAAAACAAAATTCTGAGCAGTATGGAGACTGATTGTGGCAGTGACGTTGAAAAGGCGATTACTGGAACAGATGATGCTCCTCTACAGATTAAAGGAAAACATGGTCCACTAACTACATTTGAGGAAATGTACGAAATTTCGAGTGATCCAATTTTGCTTGCCATGGTTCAGGAGTATATGGGTGTACCACCAATTTTCAATACTCCCGTTGCTTTCCTGAATTCAGCCCGCAAAGTTAAATCACAAAGAGAGCTTTCAGATACTGCACAGCTTTATCATCACGATATGCATCGTTTGCAGTTTGTGAAGCTTTTCATATATCTGACTGATGTAGATATGGACGCTGGACCACATACATTAATACCAGGTACTCATCGTAACAGGCCTTCGGAAATGTGGGCAGATGGTCGTCATGCGGACAGTGCAGTGATTGATTCAGGACTTATGAATAACGAAGTCAATATAGTTGGGCCAGCAGGAACAGTTTTTCTTGTAGATACTAGTGCATTACATAAGGGTGCTAACCCCATTAGTAAACATCGGTTAATGGCACAGGTTCAATATACTAATTCGCTATTCGGTCGACCATGGCCTGAAACAGAGCGAAAAATTTCTCTTGCTGCTAAGAGTGAGAATAAAATAGTTAATCAAGCAGCCGAACTGGTTCGGAAGTACGCTCAGCATTCTGGTGTTCGCTTTATGCAGAACTATATATAATTCATGTATCTACAAGTAATTATTAAGCCAGCACTTGCTGGCTTAAAGCTTTGGAGGAACTAAAATTGACCTATAGTGA
Organism: Psychrobacter sp. JB193; assembly: GCF_002285555.1. NCBI lineage: Bacteria > Pseudomonadati > Pseudomonadota > Gammaproteobacteria > Moraxellales > Moraxellaceae > Psychrobacter > Psychrobacter sp. JB193. Next base: position 1,535,050 of record NZ_NRGY01000001.1, on the reverse strand, counting down.
TGTTTGCTTCGTGTGATTTTTAATGCTAAAGAAAGTAATATATATAATATATTAGACAAAGTTATAGTCTTCATTATTTTTAGATACAGTATTATTATAGACTTAATACCTTCTGCCTTTCAGTGCATTATGAATAATTAATATTTAGTAGGTTTTCAATGTTACTGTATCGATTGACCCGAAAATTAATACGTGATCCAAAGCAGTTTTTTCTCGATTTTATCAACAATCGTAAACATCTTAGAGTAGATCCGAAAGATACTGTTTTTGCATTCAATATTAAGGAGTGGAAAAGACCTTATTTGGAGAGGTTCTATTCAAATAAAAAGATTGTATATATCCCTATAAATCTGAATGAATCTTTACTTAGGAAAAAATACATACCTCATATACTCAATAATAATATCGAAATTCTTATTTGGGGTATGGATCTTCCCAAAATAATTCAAGATAGTGGCGCGAAAATTACTTATGTCGAAGATGGTTTTATACGTTCAGTCGGTTTGGGTTCTGAGCATACACCACCCATGTCACTAAATTTTGATTGTAAAACTGCTTATTTCAATGCACGACAAGCATCCGATTTAGAAGATATTATTAATACTTACGACTTTAAGTCAGATTTAGAATTAATGAAACGTGCTAGGCGGCTAAAGGATGCTTTACTTAGTACTGGGATAAGCAAATATAACCATAATTCTGATGTTAATCTTCATAGCGTTTATGGAGAAAAAACCAAGAAAAGAGTGTTGGTGCTTGGACAAGTTGAGGATGATGCATCAATCAAATATGGTTGCTCTATTCATATTACCAATAATGACTTAGTACGCTTAGCAGTAGCTGAAAATCCTACTTCCCAAGTTATTTATAAGCCACATCCAGATGTGCTACTTCAAAAGCGTAAAATGCTTTCAGATCCAAAGGAAGTAGCTGATATTTGTAAGGTATTGACAGAGGATATTCCACTCGCTCAATCATTAGAAACAATTGATCATGTATATACAATCACCTCCCAAGCAGGTTTTGAAGCCCTACTAAGAAATATAACAGTGACAACTATTGGTTGTCCTTTCTATTCTGGCTGGGGAGTTACGGATGATCGCCAACCAAACTCTCGGCGGATAGCGAAACGAACAATAGAAGAAATTCTCGCTGCTGCTTACATACTCTATCCTAGATATTTTGACTTTACTAAAAATACAGAAGTTGAAGTTGAAGATATTATTCAAAAATTACTAATTGAAAAGTCTAATTGTATCCATTTTGAAGACTAAGATGACAAAATTTCGAATGACCTCAATGCTTTTGATTAGTTATTTTAAAGTCTAGTTAAATATTTACTACTTGTTTTTCTAAGTTTTTCTAACGATAGAAAATACAAAAGATTTCTCAGCTATGTTCTAACTTGCTTTTTCTATTATTAAGGTACTTTACTCATATGACTGAATCTAATGTCATTCACGCTGTCATCCCTGTTGCAGGCTTCGGTACACGTATGCTACCGCTGTCTAAGTCTGTACCAAAAGAGTTATTGCCTTTAGGCAATCGACCAGCTATTCATTATGTGGTTGAAGAAGCGATTGCTGCGGGTATCAAGCACATTGTCTTGGTCGGTCATGCGCAAAAAAGCGCGATCGAAAACTATTTTGATATTAATGTTGAGCTAGACACTCAGCTGCGTCATAAAGGCAAGGATGAGTTGGCAGACAGCTTAAATTGGCTACCAGCTGACGTGACGGTGTCAATGATACGTCAGGGCAAGGCATTGGGCTTAGGTCACGCCGTACTCGCTGCTCGTCCTATCATTGGTGAGAATGACTTTGCGGTATTATTGCCTGATGTGGTGCTTGATCCATTTATGACCGACGCTGCTACCGATAATTTGGCTTTTATGCTTGATGCGTTTGCTAAAGACAATCATTCACAAATCCTCGTAAATACAGTGTCCGATGAGGATGTCCATAAGTATGGTATTGCTCAATTAAATGAAGAGCAAAGTGGTAATAGTAAAGTAGATGATACGAACGTGAATACTAGCTTTGGGGTTGCAGGGTTTGTAGAAAAACCCAGTTTAGCAGAAGCACCTTCAAAACTTGCCGTCGTAGGTCGCTATGTATTTAGCAATAGAATCTTTGATTATTTGGCTAATACGACTGCCTCAGTGGGTGGTGAGATACAGCTAACCGATGCCATCGATGCACTCATTAGTGAGTATGGAGTTAATGTAACCACCATGCGCGGCGATAGTTACGATGCAGGCGATATGCGCTCTTACATGCAAGCATTTATCTATTTTGCTCAGCAGCAATTAACAGATGATGAATAGCTGATGGCAGAGACTAGCAAGGATAGAGCGTATAGCAGTGCTCGACATTCTACCTACTGGCAACAACTGCAAATGTTGGCCACGCAAGAATGGTCATTGTCTACGTTATTTGCGCAAGATGCTGACCGTGCCGCACACTTTAGTACGCGAGCTGATGCACTGTACATGGATTACAGCAAGCAGTGTCTCGATGAGGAAGTACTGGTAAATCTTTTAAAACTGGCAAAAAGTTGCGAGTTATCCGCTCGAATTGAAGCACTCATGCAAGGTGCTATGGTCAATACCAGTGAGCAACGTGCAGCTTTACATACAGCGCTGCGTTTACCGTCTACATCAACCTTAAAGACGGGTGAACAGGATGTAGTCGCCGATGTGCATCACAGCCTGGCACAAGTTGCAAAACTATCAGAGCGGGTCCGTCAAGGGACATGGCGTGGGTTTTCAGGAAAGGCCATTACCGATGTAGTCAATATTGGCGTCGGCGGCTCTGATTTGGGTCCACTGATGGCGACAACAGCACTGGATGAGTGGGCAGATACAGAGGTTGAAGTACACTTCGTTTCTAACATGGATGGCACTCAGCTTGACAACTTACTAAAACATTTGAATCCTGAAACGACCTTATTTATTATCTCGTCCAAGTCCTTTAGTACAGTTGATACTTTATCAAATGCCAAAACGGCATTATCTTGGTTACTTGCTACTGCCAAACTGCGCGCTGGTACTGAAGACAGTGTGTTGCGCCGACATTTTATTGGTATTTCCGCCAACAGTGACAAGATGAATGCATGGGGCATCCATCCCGAGCATCAACTACAGCTGTGGGAATGGGTTGGTGGTCGCTTTTCTTTATGGTCAGCGATTGGATTGGCGATTGCCATTCGTATTGGTATGTCTCAATTTCAGGCGCTATTAAGCGGCGCTCATAGTATGGATGAGCATTTTGCGCAGGCAGATTTTGCCGAAAACTTGCCAGTACTGTTGGGTTTGTTGGCAGTTTGGAACAGTACTTTTTTACGAGTGAATGCGCATACGGTATTGCCTTACGATGGTCGTTTAATCTATTTGCCAAGCTACTTAACTCAGCTTGAGATGGAGAGTAATGGTAAATCAGTGACCCAGCACGGCGACCGTATTGATTATAATACGTGTCCAATTTTATGGGGCGAGATTGGTTCGAATGCCCAGCATGCGTTTTATCAGTTGCTTCATCAAGGCACGCAGCAGGTCTCTTGTGACTTTATCGCCTGTGTGCGCCGCTATAGTACCGAGGTAAGAAATGCCTCATTACAGCAGCAGCACGACTTGTCTTTGGCCAATTGTTTGGCACAAAGCCGAGTCCTAGCCTTTGGTAATACAGCCGTTGCAAATATAGCGAATACTAAAGCGGATGTTGAGACGGACAAATACAAGTATTATCGAGGCAATCAGCCTTCAACCACATTATTGATTGATGAGCTGACCCCGCATAGTTTGGGAGCTTTGATTGCCCTTTATGAGCACAAAGTTTATGTTATGGCCAGTATTTGGGACATCAATCCATTTGATCAGTGGGGGGTTGAGATGGGTAAGCAAATGGCAGAATCTGTACATGCTGCTATGGAGCAGGGCGCAGGAGGTCAGTTTGACTCCTCGACTGACCAATTACTACAGCACATTAAACAGCTATCTCAATAACTGCCAATATCTCAACCATGCTATAGGGTATCCTTATGAGCGCTGACGTAAGTCATAATAACCATTATCAGTACGAACCCAGTCTATCGAATAAGGCTGATGTTTGTGTGCTTGTTGGCCATAGTATTGAAGCCATCACCAGTGCGGTCGTGCTGGCCAGTTTAGGCCAGCGCGTTCACTTATATGCAGATTTGGATATATTGTCACAGCAATTACATCAATATGGCTTTGAGCATCATTTGCAAGCGCTGTGGCAGATGTATGAGCAGCAGCAAATGATTGTTAGCCAAGCGTTACCAAGTAGTGCTGATAGGCTTATACAGGGCTATGAAAAAACAAACTGTGCTGATAGTGATAATATCGACAACGACAATCCTAATACTCAGCCGCCAACAGTCGCGCTATACTGGTTATTTTTAAACAGTATGAGAACGAGCTGGACAGAAGATCACTGGATTACCGCCTTTAATCACAGCAATCGCCAAGCATTGCCTTTGATCATGAGTGGCATTGAGCAATTGGGTGATGTTTCAGCGCTTGCTCAACGTTTACAGCGGGCTTGGGTATATTACGTACCCTTTGTCTTTTTAAAAGATGGAGATGCCTATAACTCGATGTTAAACCCGTCCTTATGGTTGCTTGGTGAAAAGACGGCCAACAGTAGCAATCATTTACAGGTCCTAAAACCTTTAATTCAGCATGCTCGTGCCACGCATCATGCTGATATCGCAACGATAGAATTTGCGCGTAGTAGCATCATGGCAATGCTTGCGACAAGGGTGAGCTTTATGAATGAGATGTCACGCTTGGCGGATAGCCAACAAGTTGATATTAAGCAAGTGAGTCATATCATGGGGCTAGATGAGCGGGTGGGTAGTAGTTATCTGCAAGCTGGCTGGGGGTTTGGTGGTAATACGTTACCAGCAGAGTTGTCTAGGCTACAGCAGTCGAGTCAGGCACATAGTCTAGAGATGCCGCTGCTAGAATCTATTATTCATATCAATGAAGATCAAAAAGAGCTGATATTTCGTAAGTTTTGGCAGTATTTTGATGGATTTATCGATAATAAGACTGTGATGATTTGGGGCGGGAGTTACAAGTCTGGCTCAGGACGTACGGCAGGCTCAGCCATTCACCCATTATTAGACTTATTGTGGTCTTATAATATTCGCACCCTGATTTATAGTGACAAAGCTCAACCTGAATTGATCTCGCTTTATAATCAGCAACCTTTATTTAAATTGATTGCCAGTCCTTATCATCAGATGAATGAAGCTCAGGCAATTTTTATCATTAGCTGGTCACCCCGACACGAGCTTGATATTGTCAAAATCAATCAGCAAGCAATGCCTGTATTTGATGCACAAAATGCCCTGACACGCACCCAAATTCAGCAGTTAGTGGGCGATTATAGAGGTATTGGTCGCTCCAACTAACCGTTTGGTTTTATCTTTATTTAAAAGTTGTTTTTATTAAAAAAGGCTCGCTAATATATATTAGTGAGCCTTTTTTATCTTCCAATATACATGGTCTTTTAATAACCTTAAGCGGGTACGGCACCTTGCAGTGCCAACCACTGCTGGATTTCTTTAATCTTGGTGGCCAGCAATGCCGCATCACCGCGACTTTCGATGTTTAAGCGGATGAGGGGTTCGGTATTGGACGCTCGTAAGTTAAAACGCCATTCGCCAAAGTTAAGGCTTAAACCATCGAGGGTAGATTTGGTTGGTTTTTGAGTGCTAAATTTTTCTTCAATTGCTCGAATAATGGTTGGCGCATCCTGGGTGGTCAGGTGAAAATTTCGTTCACCTGAGCTGGGATACGCCTGTATGTAGCCTGTGACCAATTCGGACAAAGTCTTACCCGTGACGGACAATAGCTCAATGGTCAACAGCCATGGAATCATACCGCTATCGCAATAGAAAAAATCGCGAAAATAATGATGCGCCGACATCTCGCCGCCATAGACAGCGCCAGAATCACGCATCACTTGTTTGATAAAAGAGTGTCCAGACTTACTGATCACAGCTTTGCCATTATGATCTTGTATCACCGCTTCGGTGTTGTATACCACACGTGGGTCGTAGACGATGGCTTCGTTTGGGTATTTGTTTAAAAATGCTTGCGCCAGCATACCCACTACGTAGCTGCCATCAATAAACTTGCCATGTTCATCAAATAAGAAGCAGCGATCAAAATCACCATCAAAGGCAATACCAAGATCGGCTTTGTTTGTTAGCACCGCTTGCTGAGTCGCGACTCTATTGGCTTCAATCATTGGATTGGGAATGCCATTTGGGAAGCTACCATCAGGAATATGATGTAAGGTCACAATCTCGATTGGCGTGCCAGCTTGTACCAGCTTGTCAATCAATAAATCTACGACTGGCCCGGCACTACCATTGCCTGAATTGATCACCAATTTGAGCGGTTTGAGCTTATCGGTATCAATGAAGCTCATCACATGATTGATATAAGCGTTTTTATTGGTTAATACCTGCAACTGCCCTGATTGATGAGCCGTTGTGAATTGCCCAGATTCTGCCAATGTTTGAATCTCTGCCAAACCATCATCCGCGCTGATGGGTTTTGATTGTTCCTTCACCAATTTTAAGCCATTATAATTAATTGGGTTGTGACTGGCGGTCACTTCAATGCCACCTAGCGCCTGATAATGGCTAGTAGCAAAATATACTTCTTCTGTCCCTGTCATACCTAAGTCGATGACATCAACGCCAGCATCTAACATACCTTTGATGGCAGCTTGTTTGAGTTGCTCACTTGAATGGCGGATGTCACTACCGATGACAATCGCAGGCTGTAGTGTTGCCATATCGCTACTTTGACTATTAGAGACTGTGTGATAACGCTGATATAAAATCTGTGCAAAGGCACGGCCGATACGATAAGCAATGTTTTCATCAAGAGTGACACCAAGCTCGCCACGAATATCATAAGCCTTAAATGAATTGATCGTTATAGGATTGAATTCAGTTGCTGGTTGATAGCTGGTGGTCGCAGAAGTGGACATAGTAATAAAATTCCTTGCGCGTGAGCAGTGGTAGAATGAAGAAGTAAGAGACACAATTATAAGTCAATCCGTGTTCAATGATACACTAACATTAGAGCATGTCCTCACTCTAATCGAAAGTTATCTGATAAGGTTAAAAATAAGGACATGCACTAATAACCCGAAAAAACGTTAAGCATATAAGAGCCTCCTTTATGACGACTTTAAACAATAAAATCGTAGCGCCAACCCCAGTACAAGGTACGCCTGCCGCCAGTGGGCAACTTGAAGATCTTTTGGCACTCATGGCAAGACTGCGGGCCGACTGTCCGTGGGACAAAAAGCAAACCAATCACAGCTTAATTCCTTATGCGATTGAAGAAGCTTATGAATTGGGCGAGGCCGTACAAAGTGAGGACGATGAAGATATCAAAGGTGAGCTTGGGGATGTGCTATTACAAGTGGTATTTCATTGCCAGATGTATGCAGAGCAAGGTCGCTTCGATATGAGTGATGTCATTACCACCTTACAAGAAAAGCTGGTTCGACGCCATCCCCATGTTTTTGAAGCCGAAACGCTCAAAGATGATGCAGCCGTCAAAGAGCGCTGGGATGAGATTAAGGCTGAGGAAAATCAGGCACGCGAGGCGCGAGGTAAACCACCGCGCCGTTTAGATGCCATCAAAGCAGGCAGTGCCTTGATGCAAGCTCAAGATGTACAAAAACAAGCATCAAAACTTGGCTTTGATTGGGACGGTATCAGTGGAGCCTTTGACAAGCTGGAAGAAGAGATTGATGAGCTAAAGGCCGAGCTGACGAACAAATCCAAAGCGGAGATTAAGGCCAATATTAGGGACATAGAAAAAGAGCTTGGCGATTGTATGTTTGCGCTAGTCAATGTCGCGCGTAAGCTCAATCTGGATGCAGAGACGGCAACGCTCACTTGTGTGCATAAATTTAAATCGCGCTTCGGTTATATCGAAGCGCAGTTGGCAGTAGTTGGCAAACGCTTCGAGGACAGTGATATCACAGAGATGGACGCACTATGGGATGCAGCCAAACGCCATGAACGCTTATAGCAAAAACGCGTTTATAAGTTGGATAGTCCACGCTGGTGGCTGTTTATTATTGGCGCTACTTGCGCTTAATAATGCCAGTGCAGCTCCGTGTTTTGACAATCCACAGCGCGCTTATGAGTATTTACTGGCACAAGAAAAATCAGCCATTCAAGCTCGTGATCAAAAAATAATTGATATCAATCGCGCCAGTGAGGGTGAGCTTACGTCTCTTCATGGCATTGGCAGCAGTAAGGCACAAGCCATCATTTTGTACCGTGACATGTTTGGCGATTTTAAAGCCGTGGATGAATTAGCAAACGTCAAAGGGATTGGTGCAAAAACCATTGAGAAAAATCGAGCGCGTTTGAGAGTATAGAAGACAGCACCATATTTTGGATTAATTAACCCCAATATTGACAAAATAGCACGTAAGTAAGTGTCATAACACACCTACCACTCACAAAATTTGTTAAACTAGTGGGTACATCCGCCTGATAAACGCTTCGTTTGTCAAGGGTGGTTAAAGAATACCGGCGAGGAGTAGATGCATGGCCGAGCGTGCCGCCAAGCAGTTAGAACTGAATAAATCTGAATTACCCAATTCCATTACTGAAGTGATTGCGACATTGACCCGAGCTGGGTTTGATGCCTATATCGTCGGTGGTGGTGTGCGCGATACCTTATTAGGCCTGCGTCCAAAAGACTTTGACGCTGTGACTGATGCCAAGCCGCATGAAATCAAAGATGTATTTGGTAAGCGTTGCCGCATTATTGGTCGCCGTTTTCAATTGGCTCATGTGTACTCAGGACGAGAGTTGATTGAAGTGGCAACTTTCCGTGGTCCGCCAACGAGTGACGCCAATACCAATCGAGATGGTATGATCCTGCGTGACAATGTGTGGGGCGACATCAAGCAAGATTTTTCTCGCCGTGATTTTTCTATCAATGCTCTGTATTATCAGCCACTCAAAGGCATCGTCCACGATTTTTGCGGGGCGCTTGAAGATATTGATAATAGAGTCATTCGCCTACTGGGTGATGCGCCCGTGCGCATTGAAGAAGACCCAGTACGGTTATTGCGTGCCTTACGTTTTAAGGCCAAACTGGGCTTCGAATTTGACGACGCATTGGCTGCGCAATTTCATGATGGTAATTGGACCTTACTTGAGCAGATATCGCCGCACCGTCTTTACGATGAGACGCAAAAGATGTTTACGGGTGGCTATTTGGTGCCGTTGTTACCGTTGTTGTTTGAGTCAGGGGCGATTGACAGCTTAATTATTTATCCACCCTCTGAACCAAGTGCGCTGGTCAAACAAGTGGCGATCAATACCGACAAACGTATTGCCGCGGGCAAAAGCATCAATCCAGCGTTTTTCTATGCGGCACTTTTGTGGGAAAACTATCTGCATCAATTAGCAAAAGCCAAGAAGCGTAATATGCCCTTTGTTGAAGCACAGATGCATGCCGCTGGCAAAGTGATTGACCGTCAACGCATCAAAACGGCCATTCCTAAATTTGCTGAGCAGTTCATTCGTGATATCTGGATATTGCAGCCAAAGCTTGCCGCGCCGCGTAGCAAACAAATTGTGCAGCTCTCTGAACATCCACGTTTCCGCGCAGGTTTTGACTTCTTATTATTGCGTGAGCAATGCGGTGATGCAGAGCATCCGCTATCAGAGTCTACCAATGAGATGGGTGAGTGGTGGCAGACTTATCAAACGCTATCTGAAAGAGAGCAACAGCAAGTCATTGACGCGTTTGACGAAAATATCCGTCGCGGCGCTTATAAGCAAGGTCAAGGTCAGCGTGGTCGCGGACGCAATCGCCAAAAACCAGAGTCCAATACCGTTGAGGTATCCGCAACCAACCAACAAAATCCCAAACATAGTAAAGCCAATGGCAACACTAGAACAGATGTGAATGAGCAGACTATGGTAAACGACCCAGCAAATATTCCATCACGCCGACGACGTGCGACTAGTCAATCTTCATCGGCTAAGCAATCTGGTGGTCATCATGATAAAGGTTATGATACGCAGCAAGCAAAACAAGACAGCAGTGAACTTGCGCAATTACAGCAATTGTCTCTTGCCAATAGCAGCAGTCAAGCCGCCAAACCCCATCATGTTAGTCCTAAGCCGCTGTTCGTCATAGAGCACGAAAAAGTAGTACCGCCATTGAAGAGACAGCTGGCAAGTGATGAAAAGGTTAACCCCGTCACCGCAGTAACGGTGCAGAAAAAATCTGTCGCTAACAGAGCGCCAACTGAGAAAGCACCGCAACCAAAAACCGAGCAGGCTGAAGTTAAGGATACATCTGCTAAAACCGCTGCTAAGGTCACTCGTTCGGTCGCAACGTCTCCTGCATTGGTTAGTATGAATAACGAGCCAATACCTCACAAGCGTCGCCGTCGTCAGCCTAGCGTAGAGGTCTCTCACACTGTAAATAATGCAGAAAAGAAAGACGCTGTTCATAACGAACCAACGACTGCAAAATATGCAAAAAAAGCGCCAAAACCAGCGACTCAGTCTAGCGACAAGCCAGCAACTAAAGCTAGGAAGTCTCGCAAATCAGCAGAGGCGACGGCTACACAAAAAACGTCTGTCAAAACCAGTCCGCAGACTGACAGTCAATCTGTAGCCGATGCGCTACCTGAACATAAAGGTCCTGTACCGGCAAAGCGTCGCCGTCGTCAGCCAAGTGCGGATAAAGTCTAGCGTTGGTAGTGCTGAGATTTATAGCGAATATAGTTAATTGACTTTAACAACGGTGCGATGCGATTGGCATAAGTTTTTTGCAGCCTCTGTATTAGCAGCACGCAAGAAAAAGTTATGCCAGTCGCACATATTCATTAATGTACAGATGTCATGTTGAACTGACCGTATTAACCTGAGACTTTAGAACACAGTGACCATTATGAATAACGTTGAAACCAGTACCAAATCCCGTCATTCACAGCCCGCTGCTGTTATAGAAGGCAGTCAAGAGGAGCTCATGTGGGTTACTTGTTATATTGGTTTGGGAAGTAATTTAGCTAATGATTTAGGCTCGCCAGTAGAGCACTTGCAGCAAGCACTTGTTAGCATACAAGACCATGAGAATATACGTGACGTTGGCGTGTCTTCTTTCTATGCGTCTGCGCCTATGGGGCCACAAGATCAGCCAGATTTTGTCAATGCCGTTGCCAGCTTTCAGACGACATTGACGCCATTTGATTTACTGATGTTTTGTCAGCAGTTAGAGCAACAAGCGAAGCGGGCGCGCCTACGACGCTGGGGTGAGCGTAGTTTAGATGTCGATATTCTACTGTATGGTGACATACAAATGACAGATCCTCAGCTGACCATACCGCATGCAGGCTTGCCCGAGCGCAATTTTGTATTGATACCGCTGAAAGAGCTGGCGCCAGATTTGAAAATTTCGGGGACATCTATACAGGATTATTCACAAAGTGCGGACTGGACAGGTTTAACACGTTTATTCAATAGTTAGGAAAGGTGGCAGTTTTATCAAACATTAAAAATAGTTAGAGATGTTTATTCAAAAATTCATAACATCAGTGGTTGATTGATAATTAAAAATATTGAGGATCATATGACAACGCTATCTACTTTAAACAAGTTTAAAAAAGAGGGTATCAAGTTTACTTGCTTGACATGCTATGACTCGATGTTTGCCAGAATGATGGATAAAGCGCAAATTGATACCATTCTGATTGGTGATAGCTTGGGTATGGTGGTACAAGGTCACGACTCTACGTTGCCTGTGACGGTTGATGATATGGCTTATCATACTGCCAATATTGCTCGTAGTAATAAGCACGCCCTGATATTGGCTGATCTACCATTTATGAGTTATGTAACGTTGCCAGAGGCAGTGGCCAATAGTCGCCAACTGATGCAAGCAGGCGCCCATGTTATCAAGATCGAGGGTGGTAGTGAGCTTTGTGATCTCATCACAACCTTGGCGCAAGCTGGGGCACCCACTTGTGTACACTTGGGTTTGACACCGCAATCAGTCAACGTCTTTGGTGGCTACAAAATTCAAGGACGTGGTGACGCTGCGGCTGATAAAGTACTGGCTGACGCCAAAGCTGTGGTTGCTGCGGGGGCGGCGCTGCTTGTCTTAGAGTGTGTACCAGCGGCACTTGCCAAAACCATAACAGAAGCTGTTGACGTACCAGTGATTGGCATTGGGGCTGGCGCAGACACTGATGGGCAAGTCTTGGTGATGCACGACATGTTAGGTATGGCGCATGGTCGTGTGCCGCGCTTTGTACATGATTTTTTGACCGATGAGCGCAATGGTGCACGCAGTATCGAAGGCGCATTTGCCCTTTACCAGCAGTCAGTACGAGAAGGGATTTTTCCAACCGAACAGCACCAATTTAGCTAATTTGTCCAAAATTTGGAAGAGAAGACGACTAAACCATGCCCATTATTTATCATCACATATCAGCATTGCGTACCGCCCTACAGCCTTATCGTGACCAAAAAAATATCGAACAAAGTAGCTTACAGCGTATTGCTTTGGTACCGACGATGGGCAATTTGCATGAAGGCCATCTTGAATTAGTCAGAATTGCGAAACAACATGCTGACATCGTGGTCGTCAGTATCTTTGTCAACCCTACACAGTTTGGGGCAGGGGAAGATTTTGATAGCTATCCTCGTACGTTAGATGAGGATGTTGCCAAGCTCGCTACTGTCGATGCAGATTTTGTTTTTGCTCCTAGCATTGATGAGATGTATCCAGTCTTGCCACCGCCCACTTCTGTTCGTGCAGGGGCGATTACTGCTCAGCTATGTGGTCAGTCGCGTTTTGGACATTTCGACGGTGTTGGTATTGTTGTCTCTAAGTTATTTAACATTGTACAACCTGATATTGCTGTTTTTGGGCAAAAAGATTATCAACAATTGGCCATCATCAAGCAATTGGTACGTGACTTAAGCTATTCTATCGATATTATAGGGGCGCCTATCGTCCGTGCTGATGATGGATTGGCATTGTCTTCACGCAACCAATATCTTAGCGCAAGCGAGCGAGAGATCGCCCCCGTATTGCATCAAGAGTTACAACGTTTGGCACATCAGTTAACCAGTAGTAAGCTGAGTCAGCAAGAAGCGGATTCATTACTGGCGCAAACACAGACGCGTATTAATGAGGCAGGTTTCACGGTTGATTATCTAGAAATCAAAACCGATGAATTAGACGCTATCACAGAGTCTGCAACTTTTAATATAGAAAACAAAAATTTAATCATTCTGGTCGCCGCTTGGCTGGGACGTGCACGCTTATTGGACAACCAATTAGTAGCGGTTAATCGACCGTTATGACAGAGCAACCTGCAAATGCAATGGACTAGGGTAGATAGATCATGGATTTAAGTCAGGATAAAAGTAACGATCATTCTGAGCAGACAGTGCGTAAAGTCGCTACTGACAAGCTCAGCATTTTGGTCATATCAGGTCTGTCAGGGTCAGGTAAAACCTCGGTATTGAATATTCTAGAAGATTTGGGCTATTACTCTATTGATAATTTACCTTTATCTTTGCTTGCGAATGCCACTCATAAATTGATCAATGAAAGCGGTATTCGTCGCATTGCATTGGGTATCGATATTCGAACGCCTCGTGCGGATTTGTCCAACTTTGCAGAGATGCACGAATCCTTAAAGGCTGAATATGGTGATCATGCCGTCAAGGTGGTATATGTCACGGCTCAAGAGAACACATTGGTAGCACGTTTCAATGCAACTCGCCGTGTCCATCCATTAATGTCTCAAGACGTTAATGACGAGCATGCTAAGCACGTCGCTTTTAATCTACCAGCCGCGATTAAAAGAGAAATTGAGCTACTAGAACCAATAGCAGATCATGCAGATATAAGAATTGATACAAGTGATCTCAATATTCATCAGTTGAAAGATCTTTTACGTGAATACATTGGTATGGACAATCAAATTGTCGTCAACTTACTGTCTTTTGGCTTTAAATATGGCAGTCCTATTGATGCAGACTTTGTATTTGATGTAAGGATTTTGCCAAATCCGCATTGGAATCCGGAGCTGCGCACGGCAACAGGTCTTGATGCTGAGGTGGCCACCTTTTTTGCTGATTGTCCAGAAGTGGCTGAAATGACCAATGACATCGCTGGATTTTTAACCCGCTGGTTGCCAGAGTTTTTACACAACAATCGTCACACGGTAACAGTGGCCATTGGCTGTACTGGCGGTAAGCATCGCTCCGTGTTTATTACGGATAACTTGCAACGTCGCCTTGTCAACGTTATGCCAGAAGGTATAAAAGTACTGGCGAAGCACCGCGAAAAGCATCGTTGGTAGTGATTGCTACATCTCAAAGATTATTAATTTTATTATTCATTATTTTGGAAAGTGTTTATGATTGACTGGTCAGAACAGGATATGCGTGTCTCGCGCACAGAACTCAAAAAAGCTCATGAGCGCTTGCAAGAGTTGTCGATACCGCTTGCTAACCTATCAAAAAAGCAGCTAAAAACCCTGCCAGCCAGTGATTATTTTATGGCAGAGTTGATGGCTTTGGCTGATATCACTAGCGCCAATGCTCGTAATCGCCAGACCAAGCGTGTCGGTAAGCTTATTAGCGAAGAAAATCGCCATGAGTTGGTCAAAGCCTTGTTTAATGCTGTGTTCCCTAAAGAACAAATCTCAAAGATAGAGAGCTGGGCTGATCGCTTGAATATCAATGATGAAGGCACGCTAAAACAGTTTGTTAAACAGTACAAAGCGTCTGAGCACAACAGCATGTATCAGCTGCTGCTATGGATTGAGTATGCCAAACACACACAAGATGACGAGCTGATGGCTGAGTCTAAAGAAGATTTGGCCAGTTACATTCGTGAAGTGGCTATCTTGTCGCAGTTGAAAAAATAAAGATAAAACAGAATGGTTATAACATTGGGTAATCTGATTCGATGATCATTTTGATGCAAAGTCATACAGTCTTAAGAAAAAAAGCCAATCTTTGAAGGATTGGCTTTTTTATGGGTGGCTTTCTTGTAGAATGATAGGTCAGCTAGCAGTTACTCATACATGACCTATCAGCAAGAAGCACTACATTATTTTTTTTCAGCGCGAACTTTGTCTACCAAGAACTCAACCACTTTAGGAACAGTCGCATCTTCGCCAGTCACAACGTATTTACCTTGTACGACGACAGCAGGTACACCAGAAAGCTGATAGCGCTTAGCACCAGCTTGTGAGCGACCAATCTTTGTACCAACCGCAAATGAGTTATAAAGACTGTTGAATTTCTTTTCATCAACCCCTTTTGAACCATACCATTTGCTTAAAGACGCCTGATCGAATAGCTTTTTGCCATCTTTATGAATCGCATTGAATAGTGCACTATGGGTTTTGTTTTCAAATCCTAAAAGCTGTGCGGCATAAAAACCACGAGCATTGGCTTCCCATACTGGGTTAAGCGCTGCTGGAGTCTTGAGAAAGACCACGTCTTTATCTTTGGTCTTCGCCCATTTTTCCATATGCGGGTCAAGCACATTACAATGCGGGCAACCATACCAGAAAAATTCACGAACAATGATAGCATCACCGCTGATTTTTTCTGGATTGTCTATCACGCGATAGTCTTTTCCAGCAACGTAGTTGGCAGCTTGTGCGCCCATAGTAGCAAATCCAACGGCCATAGCCAGACCAGTCAGTGTAATGACACGTTTCATACTTTATCCTTGAGGTGTGAAAACTTAGGTTTGTTTGAATATCGGTTTGTTTGTATATCAACAGATAGATGGCTTTAAGTACATAAACGATATAGCGTCAAGTATAATCTAGCCATAGTAGCGTATCGACTATGATAACGTAAAACGCGTGTGCTTGTGAATCCGAATCTTAACTAACAGTTGTAAAGCTGTCAGTTATTATTTAAGGTACATTTCTTACAAACGTTTGCATTGGTTAAAACTGCTCACAATCAGTGACGATGTACTTACGACAAAGTCGGCTGTCTCATGCTAATATTGAGCGCATAATCGTACGCTTTAGACAACAATAATGATAACGACAATACAGGAAAACCGTTATGGGTTCAGCTATTCCTTCTTCAAATGAGCACGCAGACAGCAATCTCAATGACACAGCGACTAGTACTATCAATGTAGATCCTAGTGAAGTAGAAAAATTCAATAAATTGGCCAGTGAATGGTGGAGCAACACGGGTGCTTTTGCAACCTTACATGAGATCAATCCGCTACGTTTGAACTGGATAGAAGAAAACGTTAAGCGTGGTTATCAAAGTAAAGATCTCGCTAAAAGCAATGAAGCGCCTCACGCCCTGAATAAAACGGCTGAGACAGGGCTTAGTGGTAAAAAAGTGCTGGATGTCGGTTGTGGCGGTGGTATATTGTCAGAATCGATGGCACGTCGCGGTGCTGATGTCACAGGAATTGATTTGGGTACCGAAAATCTAAAAGCGGCAGCACTGCATGCCGAGCAAAGCGGTTTAGACAATACCTTACGCTACCAGCATATTCCAGTAGAAGACTTAGCAAAAACGCATGCAGGTCAGTTTGATGTGGTGACTTGTATGGAGATGCTGGAGCATGTGCCCAATCCAAGCTCGATTGTGCAGGCATGTTTTGAACTGCTGGCGCCAGGCGGTGTGTGCGTGCTATCAACAATCAATCGCAATCCTAAATCTTATCTATTTGCCATCGTTGGCGCAGAGTATGTCTTACGCTTGCTTGATCGCGGTACGCATGACTATGCCAAATTCATTACCCCTGCTGAGCTTGATAAAATGGCAATAAATGCTGGCTTTACGCGCCAAGACATCATTGGTTTGCATTACAATCCATTGACCAAACGCTACTGGCTGGCACAAAACGTCGATGTCAATTATATGATTGCCGTACAAAAACCCGTTGCTTAAACTGTGCTTAGTGGTTTTATGACCTCCTATTTTACTCAACATGTTATCCGTATTAAGAGCCTTAATTATGACTGAATTTGTAAAAGCGGTTTTGTTTGATCTTGATGGGACGCTAATCGATACCGCTGCTGATTTTGTCCGTATCATTGGCAAAATGAGTCTCGAAAACGATTGGCAAGCGCCACCTGAAGCAGAAATCCGTGAGCAAGTTTCGGCAGGTGCGTCAGCAATGGTAAAGCTGATGCTAAGGTACAATGATCAACTTGAAGTGAGCGAAGACGCTTTACTGACTTTTCGTCAACAGTTTTTAGATGACTACGAAGCAGATATATGCGTAGATAGTTGCGTGTTTGCTGAGTTAGAAGAGGTCTTGACCACGCTTGAAAAACAAAGCGTGCCATGGGGTATTGTGACCAATAAGCCGCGCTATTTGGCAGAGCTGTTATTGCAAAAGATGGCGTTAGATGAGCGCTGTGCTGTGTTGATTTGCCCTGATGATGTGTCTCGCTCAAAACCTGATCCAGAGCCCATGTATATGGCATTAGAGAAGCTCAGTATTCCTCGCGGTGCTGCTGGCTGTGTACTTTATGTGGGCGATCACATACGTGATATCGAAGCTGGTAAGGCTGCGGGTATGCCGACAATTTTAGCAGCCTATGGTTATATTCCTCCTGAAGATCAAAAAAGCCTAAAAACGTGGGGCGCTGATTATATTGTCGATACACCTAAACAGTTGAATGAGCTGTTACTGTCTTCTGGTCGTTTTGAGTATATATAAATAGCTTTTTATGTAAGGCGTTATTTAGCGTCAATGTTAGGCCAGTATTCCCAATTCTTAAACGATAAGTAGTGAGCAATACCATGAGCACAAAAATTGATCAATCAGTGGAGACGCAAGCCACTCAAAGCCGTACCGAGCCTTTGACTCATGACGCTATCCGTAACTTTTTGCCACCTGATAACTGTTTAGATGGAAAGACTATTCTGGTGACAGGTGCGGGCGATGGTATTGGTCGTGTGGCTGCATTAACTTATGCCCGTTATGGCGCGACCGTTTTGCTACTCGGTCGTACCAGCAGTAAACTTGAATACGTTTATGATGAAATTGAGAGCTTCGGTGGTAAGCAGCCAGCCATGCTCCCGATGAACTTAGAAGGCGCAACCTATGCAGAGATGCAGCAATTAGAAGGACTGATTAATAAAGAAGTTGGTCAGCTGGATGGCATTTTGCATAATGCTGGTATGCTGGGGCAACTGACACCCCTTGAGATGTACGACGTTGATATGTTTGCCGAAGTGATGAAGGTCAACTTTACGGCAACCTTTATGCTCACCCAAGCCTTACTTCCGCTATTAAAAGACGCCGATCATGGTTCTATCGTCTTTACGTCCAGCACGGTTGGTACGCATCCGCGTGCATTCTGGGGTGCTTATGCGCTCTCAAAACAGGCGGTAGAGGGTATGAGCGATATTTTTACCCAAGAGACGCAAAACACCACCAATTTGAGATTCAATTGTGTCAATCCTGGTGGTACGCGCACCAATATGCGTGCTCATGCTTATCCAGGAGAAAATCCCATGAGTTTAAAAACACCTGAGGATATTATGCCAGGGTATGTCTGTCTGATGAGTGATGACAGTATTGGGGTACGCGGACAAGTGATTGAGCTACAACCAAAAGACTAGCTTTATATTTTATATAGTTTTAGGTTGCAATCAGTTGGCAGATACCCCATCTATTTGTTATTAAAGAATTTATATATAAGTAATAATAACAAATAGGATAAAACTATGGCAGGTGGCTGGTCAAGAGATGGTGCAGAGCACGAACAAATGGATGCAACCGTTAACGATGCGTTAGAGCGCGCTCGGCGTGCATTGCCAACGGGTGTAAGCGCTGAGTTTTGTGATGAATGCGGCAATCCCATTCCAGAAGCCCGGCGATTGGCAGTGCCAGGTATTCAGCACTGCGTGAGCTGTCAAACTGAGCTTGAGCAAGAGGCAAGGGCGGCGGAGCTATTCAATCGCCGCGGTAGTAAAGACAGTCAACTGCGTTAGTGGCAGGATAAAAAAGAAGCCTACTATGTATACATAGTAGGCTTCTTTTTTATTCTCATTTTTAAGACAATGATGTTGAAAATAAAGTCACTATATCACTAATGCCATCAATTCTCGGTCACGCACTTCCCAATCTATAGCAGACGTCACAGGAGAAGCATCGTCCAAGTCCATCTGATCGCTTTCATCCCCTGCCTGTAAAATAACCTCAAGTCGGCTATCTAATTGACTGGCAACAGTGATCGTGGTCAAACTGTCAGGGGTAAAATTGATTTGTAACCAACCGTCAGAAGTATGAACCACGCCTTTAATACGTTGCCAGCTTGGCAGTTTTAACAGCCATTCTTGTAACCCATCAGCATGCAATACATAGTGTGCTGGTAGTCGCCACCCTGCCAATAGTATGTCTTGCTGTTTCTCATGATAACGATAAGGAAGCTCAATATCTGGACTGACCGGATTATCATCATTGGCCTGCATAGAATTTGAGAGTGAAGTAGGCGATAAAGCGGTATTCGGTGGTCGCAAGCCAGCAGACAGTTTTTCAGGATAATTAATATTAATAGTGCGCTGCTGCGCGATAATATGGCTGGGCGTTGCGAGTTGGTTATTTAGCGCGGTTATATCAGTAGTAGACAAGTTGTCATTGTTGGGCGCAGCTTGTACAGTACTTGCCCAAATAATATGTACCTGCGTATTGAGTTTGGTTACCCATGCTTGTAGTGCTTGCTTGTCGCTATCACTCAAGTGTGTATAGCGGTTAATTACCAAGACATCGGCATCTTTAACATGCGCTTGAAAGCCGTCATGAGTACGATATTTGTCTTGCTGCCATTGCACACCGCTCAACACGGTAATGACTGCTTGCATTTGTAGAGCGGTCTGCCAATGCGGCGCACTAAGCTGATGTATCAGCTCACGCGGATGAGCAAGTCCTGTGGGTTCAATAATAAGGCGCTGCGGATGATGGTCACTGAGCAGACGGCTAATCGCAATCTGGAGCGGCAGCTGACTGGTACAACAAATACAACCGCCGCTGACCTCACGAATAGCGATGCTATTCTTATCGATCGCCTCGTCTTGGGAGCTTGCCAACAGCGAACCATCGATGCCAATACGCCCAAACTCATTAATCAATAACGCCCAGCGCTCATCGACAGGCTTACTAGCCAATAGCTGGTTGATAACCGTGGTTTTGCCAGCACCCAAAAACCCTGTCACTAAAGTGCAAGGTATGTTTTGGAAAACAGTAGATTTTTTCAAAGCAGCATTCATCATAATAATGACATTAAAACAAACTATTCACTTTTGATGGTTTCGATCTCGGCTTCATCAGGTACGAATACATAACCCACACCCCATACGGTTTGGATATAGCGCGCTTGTGAAGGGTTGTCTTCAATCAGACGGCGCAGGCGTGATACTTGTACATCGATTGAGCGTTCCATCGCACCCCATTCGCGACCACGAGCCAGATTCATCAGTTTGTCACGAGTCAATGGCTCACGTGGATGCTGAACCAAGGCCTTTAATACCGAAAACTCACCAGTGGTTAACGTGACCACATTGCCATCACGTTTAAGCGTACGCGTGGACAGATCAAGCGTCCATGGACCAAATTCGACGACTTCAAGCTGATGGCTTGGCGCACCAGGTAGCTCACGATTCTGACGACGCAATACCGCTTTGATACGAGCCAGTAGCTCTTTTGGGTTAAACGGCTTAGGCAGATAATCATCCGCACCAGCTTCAAGACCGGCGATACGATCGGCATCGCCACCTTTGGCTGTCAGCATGATAATAGGGATATCGCCATTGTTTTCGCGCAGACGCTTACAGATATTGATACCGTCTTCACCTGGCAACATCAAATCCAATACCACCAGTGAGAAAAGCTCACGCTGCATCAGCTTGTCCATCTGACTGCCATCATGCGCTGTACGCACGACAAAACCATCGTCTTCTAGAAAACGTTGTAACAAAGAGCGCAAACGGGCATCGTCATCAACCACTAGAATGCGCTGAGTTAAAGTGTCAGGGCTATTGTTGTCAGTCATATAAGCATCCTCTTATAAAAATTATTATCAGCAAAACAAGGGGTAAAAATAAGATGGTTTATAAAGTATTGTCATTGCTTTTGGGTCAATACTTTCGAATCAGTCCATAACCTAGCAAAACGGTATAAAATTTTAAAACATTTGTTCAATACAGCAGTACTTAGCGATATTTGTGCTATTGATACTTTAGTGTATAAGATTGCAGTCCCAATTGCATCACCCATAAAGAAAAATGCTGTATGCGTTTGTTTAACGAGGCGACAGAACTTATGATATAAGAGGATTTTTGCGATAAAACACGCGATAAATAACGAAAAGATAAAAAGGATTTTTATTCATGCAGCTTTTGCTATAATGCAAAACTACATTTCTCAACGATTGATACGTATATGAGTAGCACTGATACCTTAACGCCATCTCAAACCTCGACAAATGCGCAGGTTTTGGATGCAACCACACACGCGAATATTCACGACAAGCTTGCTCGCGCGCTTGGCATTAAGACTGCTCAAGTCAATGCGTTTGTCAAACTTTACGATGAAGGCGCGACTGTTCCGTTTATTGCCCGTTACCGCAAAGAGAAGACTCAGAGTCTTGACGATGCTCAATTACGCGCTTTAGAAAAGTCGCTTAATTATGAGCGCGACATGGCCACTCGTCGCCTCAAGATCACCGAGCTTTTGAGCACGCAGGGTAATTTGACTGACGAGCTACAGACCCGTATTGATAATGCGACGTCTAAGCTTGAGCTTGAAGACATCTACTTGCCATATCGTCCACGTCGTCGTTCGCCAGCTGCCAAAGCAAGAGCTGCGGGTCTTGACGTTGCTGCCCAAGCGATTCTTACTCAAGAAATAGCGCCCACCGATGCTTTGGCCGATTATCAGATTCAGTCAAATGTGACCGATGATAGCGGTCAAGAAATTGAGGTTGATTTCGGTGACATTGAAAAACAATTGGCTGGTGTGCAAGCCATCATTGTCGATGAATGGACGCAAGCACTAGATTTGCTGGATAACTTACGTAATGGCTTTGCCAAAACTGCCAGTATCGTCTCAACTGTGGCCAGTGAAGAAAAACGTGAAGTTGGTGAGAAATTCAAAGATTATTTTGAGCATAGTGAAAGCCTTGCGCGCCTACCGAACCACCGTTTATTAGCGATGCTGCGTGGTCGTCAAGAAAACGTACTAGGGTTAAAGGTTGAGGGCGAAGACGCACCTTTCATCGAAAAAATCATCAATCATTTTGATATTGATGCAAAAGCCCCTGCCGCCCGTCGCGAGTTTTTGGCAGAAGCGGCTAGCAGTTTGTGGAAAGACAAATGGCGTCCGCATATTGAGCACCGTTTATTGACTGAAAAGCGTTTGACAGCCGAAGCAGATGCCATTGAAGTGTTTGCGAATAACTTGCAGCATTTATTGATGTCAGCACCTGCTGGCCGCAAAGTGATCTTGGGCGTTGATCCTGGTATCCGTCATGGTGTAAAAATGGCCATTGTTGATGCTCAAGGTCATGTGATGTTGAATAGCGAAGACAAGCCTGTTGTCGCAACCGTCTATCCATTCGCACCTGATAACAAGATAGATGAAGCCAAAGCAGTTATCGATGAGCTACTAAGCACCTATCAGGTTGATTTGGTTGCTATCGGCAATGGTACTGCCAGTCGCGAAACCGATGCGATGATTAAAGAGATTTTGGCCGCCAATGATGCCCTAAAAGCCAAAGCTGTTATTGTTAATGAATCAGGCGCTTCTGTCTATTCAGCCAGTGAGCTTGCCAGTGATGAGTTGGCAAATCTAGACGTGTCCGTGCGCGGCGCCGTTTCTATTGCTCGTCGCCTACAAGACCCTCTATCAGAGCTGGTCAAGGTTGATCCAAAGGCGATTGGCGTGGGTCAGTATCAACATGACGTCAATCAAAACCAATTGGCTGATAGTTTGGACAAAGTCACGCAAGACAGCGTGAATGCGGTCGGTGTTGATGTAAACACGGCCAGTCCTGCTATCTTGGCGCATATTGCTGGTCTGAATAAGAATGTCGCACAGCAAATTGTCACTTACCGCAAAGAACATGGCGCCTTTGAGAGCCGTGAGGCGCTAAAAAATGTCCCACGTCTAGGGGTAAAAACCTTTGAGCAAGCGGCAGGATTTTTACGTGTTCATGATGGTAGCAACCCACTAGATGCCACTGGTGTTCATCCAGAAAGTTATGCGTTGGTCGATAGCTTATTGACGCAAACGGGCAAAGCATTACCAGACCTTATTGGTAATGAAGGGGTGCTAAACACCATCGATACCACAGCGCTTGCAGCCAACGATGATAACGTCAGTATAAAAGCCATTCTAGATGAGCTTGCTAAGCCTGCCCGTGATCCACGTCCTGAGTTTAAGACAGCTAACTTCCGTGATGATGTCAATAGCATCAAAGACCTTAGCGAAGGTATGACTCTAGAAGGTGTGGTTACGAATGTCACTGCTTTTGGTTGCTTTATTGATGTTGGCGTGCACCAAGACGGTCTAGTGCATATCTCACAGATGGCCAATGATTTTGTCGCTGATCCTATGAACCGTGTTAAGCCAGGCGATATTGTCTCAGTACGCGTCATTTCTATCGACGAAAAACGCGGTCGCATTGGCTTTAGTATGAAGCCTGAAGCCGAAAAGCCAGCTCGCACAGTGACAAAGGCTGCTGAGGCTAACTCAAGTTATGATGATAAAGCCACTCGTCCTCGCAGTAGCCGTCCTGCAGCTGATAAGCGTCCGTCATCGTCAAAACCACGTGGCAGTCGTCAAGACAGTCGCCAAGAAGGCCGACAGGACAAGGGCAGTACTAATACGCGTGGTAAAGCTGCTAAAAATGAGAGCACGGAAGTGCCTAGCAAGATGGGTACATTTGGCGCCTTATTAAAAGAAGCAGGCGTGACGAAAACAAAAAAATAGCTCATATGCATTTGATATGAATAATTTCAAATAATAAAAAAGGCAGCCATCGGGCTGCCTTTTTTGTATATAGTATTTGTGAAGATGAGCATTAAACATGTGTTGAAAAAGAAACTTCCAAGTACTGTTTGAGTATTTAAGTTTATTCAACCTTCAAAACCAATCCGTGCCTGAATCTTTTTATATATTTGACATATTTAAAGCTAGTTACCAAGATCTACTGATCCATCATGTCTGCTTCTTGCTCTTCTTGTAGCATGTCTTCTTGTAAGTCTTGCATACCTTGTGGTTCAACTTGTAATTGCATATCTTGTTGAGCCTGCATATCTTGTTGAGCCTGCATGTCTTGTTGAGCCTGCATATCTTGTTGAGCCTGCATGTCTTGTTGAGCTTGCATGTCTTGTTGAGCCTGCATCGCCGTAGGCATTGCTTGCTGGGCATTGGCAGGGTTACTAACTTTATTCACACTGGCTCTTGAGATGGTTTGAGTTTCATTAATTACAAACGGACTGGATTGATTAGCACCCTGTTCCACATTCGGACTGGTAGCCTCAGTCTCCATACCATCATTGACAGATGTAGCTTGCATGTCTGCTTGTGCGGTTTGTATATTCGCTTGCGCAGCTTCCATGTCTGCTTGTGCAGTTTGCACATTTGCTTGCGCAGTATCAGCAGGTGCGGCCATAGCCAAACTTGGGAGAGTAAGTGTGGCACCAATAAGTAGCGATAAAGGTAGAGTACGTTTTTTCATCAATGGATTCCTTAATTTATAGTCTTATAGTGTCAGTTCAAAGGGGTTTAAACTTCATGACTATTTAGCGTTGTTTTATATGTAAAAAATTAATGTAGTATTTCAAATATATATATTTAATATCTCTAACATTCAATCTATAGAAAAAATAAAATCATGATAACCATTAAGCGATTATCATGATCGATTTGGATGAAGAGTTTTATAAGCTAAACTAAATGGGTTACAAACTCTGAGTTGGAGAATAGCAATTAAACAATCAATGATTCAGTAGTGCATAGATTAAAAGTCTAACAGATTGATGTTGGCAGGTGACTTTGTGCAACTACTGTACGCTTATTGTCAGATTGAATAACGTCATAAAAGACACTGTCTCTGACGTTATCAATACCTCTATCAATACCTCTATTAATATCGATAGTAACTAATATAAATACAGTAGAGACTTTTACGGTTTACCAACCCATTAGCGGTTTGCCATTCTCAACGTATGATTCACGGTTAAGGATTGGTATCAGGTACACGTTTAACAGGGAAAGTTTGATTGATCTCCGTATTATCGATGATGTCTGCATCTGCTTCCTCACCAACGACAACCGTACGATCCGCTCCCTCAATAGCAACTGCTGTTCCTTGCGTGGTATTCACACGGTTGATCTGATCTGAGGGTGCTATGATGACTTCTTTTACACTGTATTTAGCGGGTCGGATGACACGAGTGGTGTTAACAACGACAGGCTCCATGGTACGAGTCTCAGCAATTGCTACTTGTGCCTCTGGCTCTTTGACTTCACTGACAATGGGCATAGGAAATTTGTTGCCAAAGTGATTGTCACACTGCTGCATAGTCAAGCGCACTGGATTGCCTGCCGCATCCATATAAACGTTGACAAGCATGTCAGCGGCGATAGGCACATATTTTCCTACCAGGGCACCTGAGACACCATAGCGTCCATTTGATTGACCGACGCCTAAGTCACAAGCACCTGCCGCATAATCGCTCGTGGTCAAGCGGTTACTATCAACGACACTTTGAGGAATCATGACTTCTGACAAGCGCATTTTTTTGACGCTTGCTTCTCCTGCTTGGTGCTTGGGGTTTTGATAAGTATAAGGCGTATAAAACTTGGCCGAACCATCTTTGACAGCAGTGACGCACTCTTCATACGTGTCGTAACCCACATTACCATGGCTATCCGTTACCATAGCCGCGCTCGCCGAGCTGGCAAACATGGCAAAGCCTGAACCTAATACAGCAACCGTTAATATATTTAATCTCATAATGGTTTCCTCTAAATAATAGATAAATTTTCAATGAAAAACGTCGCAGATAAAAACAGCGAAAATCTCAGACCGCCGTTTGTTATAACGAAATTTTTTGCTGGCATTCACTATATAAAAGGCATTGATTATGTTTAAAAGAATAAATTAATTTTTGAAAATCAATACGCTCAACATTCGAATAAGCAAACAGTAGAATGCAGTTGATGCCATAACCTATCTAATCCTACGTCATTTACTGCAATATGGCTGTGACATTAAGCAGAAGATATGTAGCATAGTGTGTTAGAAACCCAAAAATTGGCAACATCGTTTACCTGAAAATAACGTTATTATTCTTTTTTAACATTACTCAAGCAGAATCTCAGGCAATAAAAAGCCGTGCCTTATATGCAAGGCACGGCTGTGACCGTTGAAAGCTATAAC
Source organism: Psychrobacter sp. JB193 (assembly GCF_002285555.1). Lineage (NCBI taxonomy): Bacteria > Pseudomonadati > Pseudomonadota > Gammaproteobacteria > Moraxellales > Moraxellaceae > Psychrobacter > Psychrobacter sp. JB193. The sequence goes on along the minus strand of NZ_NRGY01000001.1, from coordinate 1,508,537 downwards.
CTACGATGGATTCAAAAACTCAGAAAATAGAAGCGATATGAGTTTATTCATATAGCCCAGTGGCACTACTAGTCATTGATCACTTCAAAACTCAAACCTGCATGTTCTTCTAAACGGGTCAACAGTTTGTCACCCATGGCAGAGGTAGGGGTCCAAAAACCACCACCAACGTCGTCTTTGCTAATATCTTGTGCCAAACACAATGCCGCTTGTGACAGCATTTGCGAGGTGCTGCCATAACCTGGATCTTTATCACCGGTCACTTTGGTCTGAATGGTATCGTTTTTGGCGGTTTGTCCAAAGAATCGAATATCAAAATAACCATCGTCTTGCTCTTCTTTAGACGGTCCAGAACCTGATTTGGGTAACACATGCTTGGATAAAAACTCACGGCTTGGTTTTACCATCATGGCTGTGGCAAACCCAAACAGTCCGGCACTCATAGCATAGCTTGATAGTTGACCTTTGACGCCATCTTTCATCCACATTGCTTCGTCGTACTTAAAGTTGCGACCATACTCATAGTCGAGTAGCTGGTTGGTACGATGAACGATACGAGTATTGATGCTCGCCATAACAAAAGGCGCTAGCCAGCGTTTGTGCTCATTGTCATATTCTGGTTTGCTAATGTTGGTTTGACGCACGCTTGGTGCCGCTTCATCGTTATTAAGCAAATAAGGGTTTGCTACTTGTTTGCGACGTGAAGGATCCTGTCCAACTTCTTCAAAAATAGTGGCCATTGAAGCAATGGTACCGCCTGACAAACCACCTTTGGCTGCTTTTACCCTCATATGTACCACGTCACAAGCTTCGCCAAACGTTTCTTCTGCTTTGGTTTGGGTAAAGTAAACGCCCAAATCCGATGGTATCGAATCAAAGCCACAGGAGTTGACAATACGAGCGCCACTTTGCTTAGCAGCATCTTGATACTTATCCATCATGTCTTTAATAAAAATGGCTTCGCCAGTAAGGTCAACGTAGTCAGTACCATTCTCAGCACAAGATTTAATCAGAGGCTCGCCATATTTCAGATAAGGGCCAACCGTTGAGATAATCACTTGGGTTTGTTTGGTCATCTTATCTAGGCTGCTTGCATCGTTACTGTTTGCAACAATGATATCGACTGGGCTTTCAAGTTCAGACTGCAATTTATTGAGCTTTTCCTCATCACGCCCTGCGATTGCCCAAGTGACATTCGCACCATTTTTATCTTTGGCGTTTGATAGAAAATTGGTTAAGTAGTGCGCGGTTATCTTGCCAACGAAGCTGGTTGCGCCATACAGAACCACCGCATAGGGGCGGCTCTCTGTCACGGTTTCTGGTGTGGTTTTTGTCGTATCCATATTGTTGCTCATAGTGACTGTCCTTATTGGTATTTTGATAAATGGAATCTGTATAAATGATGGTGTTAATAAATACTGAGCCAAATCGTCTCTTTGAGCAATAGGTTTGTTTGCTCGCTCAGTCTTACTATTGGTATTTATATCTATTACTGCTCAGATTTTTAGCGCCGATGTTTTAGATAATAGATATTTGGCAAAATGTATGTAGTTATAAAAACGCTTTATTTATCCTTAATATTTATAGCAGATTATAAAATGAAGACATTTATTATCTAGTGTTGTTCACCATCGAGACACATAAGTCATATAAAGAGGGACAAACGCGTCATAATAATAAGGTTTGCTACAAAGATTACATAAGTTATCGCTATCATTACTAAAGTGAACGTTTTTTTTAATTGGATATTGCTACTCTATAATCGTAAACAGTTAGAAAGCATACTAAAAAAATAAGAAGTAATTTAAAGGAAGGTTAGGGGAATTAAAGCAAATATTGGTAGCGACTTTTTAGTATAAGTCATTCAATTTGAATCTACTGTATGTGTTTACCTATTTGATCTTTCAACAATAATTTGAGGAGAATATTATGTTTCGCTGGGCTATAATTTTTGCAGTGGTTGCGTTGATAGCAAGTTTATTAGGTTTCGGCGGTGTCGCTGGACTATCTGCTAATTTGGCATATATTTTCTTAGCAGTGGCTGTCATTTTGTTCATCGTTGCGTTTGTCGGTCGCAAGATGTAATAGTAAGTTTGATTGGTTTAGATAAAAAAGTCCTCAATTGAGGACTTTTTTTATGCGCATCATAAAACTTATTGCGCTATAGATAGATGGTTAACCAAAAAATGAATACTTAACTAAAACCGTTTTGGTTGAATAATGTGCTCCATGCGTTTTGCTAGACGAATATCCAAACTTGAGATACCGCCAGTATCATGTGTGGTCAAACGAACTTTAACCACATTATAAACATTGTGCCATTCAGGGTGATGCTCTAGCGCTTCGGCATGAAAAGCAGCTTGATTCATAAAGCTCATGGCTTCAATGAAATCGCCAAAGTGATAACTTTTGACGATACTATTGCCATCCCGCTGCCAGCCTGCTAGGTCTTCTAGCTGCAAATCGATTTGCTTGTCAGATAAACTACTCATATTAATAACCTTATTATTATGTGGGGTTGGTTTATTAAAGTTATATGGATGACAAAATAGGCCGTAAGATTTTAACGGCTCTATTACTGTCTCTATGGTAAATGACGATCAAACTATAGTAAGTCCTGATATTCTGGATGTTTGCTGATGTACGCGGATACAAACGAGCATTGGGGTACCACTTTTTTACCGTTTTCACGCGCATAATCTAAGGCCCTTTTTACCAATGCAGAGCCAATACCGCGTCCGCCCAATGCTTGCGGTACAATGGTATGGTCATAGACAAGGGTATCGCCACGTTCTTGATAGCTGATGTAACCCGTTTGATTGTCGATAGAAGTCTCAAAACGGTTTGCTGATTGATTGTGGATAATCTCTGGTGTTGTATCAGACATTTGGTTGCTCATGATGATGCTCCAATATTGAATATTATTATCGAATTTTTAGTATTTATTCAGTGTCATACATGGCGTTTTGATAATCTTCTATTACTCATATTGAATAGTCAAAAAATGCCATGTTATAGATCCAATTATGGATGAATGGCGTACAATTATCTAGGAACTTACCGTAAATCTAGATAGTATGAATGTTAATATATTTACGTGTACTTCTACCTAAAAAAAGTGGTATTGGCTACTGATGTGCTCGATCACAGCATCGTTTTTCACGATATTTTATTTTGCATACGCCAAAGTATGACGGAGGGTAGGTGGCAAAAATCGGCTCCAACTACCCAAACGGTGCTCACTCTTATCAATACTGTCAGCAGCAGTATCTGCTTTAGCCAACGATTGCTTATAAGCGTGATACTCTTCGGTGGTGGGCAGGCTAAAGTGGTGAATGCGCTTTAATACTTGCCATAATTGCTGGCTAAAGCGACCCGTATTGTATTCCAGATTGTATTTTTGACACAGTGCTTGCACTTGCGGCGCAATGCCAGCATAGCGGCTGGCAGGCATATCAGGAAAAATATGGTGCTCAATCTGATGGGATAAATTGCCTGTTAAAATGTGAAACCACTTGCTGCCTTTGATATTACTAGAGCCAAGGATTTGTCGTACATACCAATCGTCTTTGCTCTCATTGGCATCAATATGCGTATAAATATGTGCCTGCTCAGTGAAATGTCCACAAAAAATCACAGCCCATGTCCACAGATTGCGGGCAACATTGGCAGTGGCAGTGCCGCTCAAGGTAGTCAATGCGCTACGACCACCGAGTGTCAATCCAATCGCAGTTGGCAAGACGACGTAATCTTTTGTCAATTGTCTTGCGATTTTGGCAAGTAAGGCACGTGTTTTTTGTTGCATCGTTTGGTGCAACTCGGTTGAGTCGGCATATTCTTCAACGCTGATTTGAATGTCATGAAAAGCAACTGCCCATTCAAAACCCAATGCTAGGACAGCTGTTTTGAACAGATTGTTACGGTCACTTGGCCTCCAAGCCTGTTCTTCAGTAATCCGAATAAGGTGGTAGCCTACGTCGTGATCGAGACCAAAAATATTGGTAAAGGTATGATGTAAATAATTGTGCGAATGCTGCCATAATGGCGCAGGGCAAACATTGTCCCAATCGAACTTTTGGCTATTAAGGTGCGGATGCTGCATCCAGTCATATTGGCCATGCATGACATTATGCCCAAGCTCCATATTGTTCACTATTTTGCTAAAACTGAGTAGGGCGGTCCCCAATAACCAAGTGCCACCTTGATAGCGCTTCGATGACAATCGGCCTGCCACTGCGAGCAGTCCGCGACCAGCCATCTCGCTACAGGCGACTGCGGCATAAATGCGTTGTATGTAACGCGCTTCGTCACTGCCAAGCGACTCCATTACCTCTTGATACAGTGCGTTTAACTCTTCGCCGAGTGCTTCGGTCTGAGCCTTTGTTAAAGGGTTGCCTGTCAGTATTGGATAATGTCCAGACTGTGGCTGCCTGTTGGCATGACTATTGTCATAATGATGGCTCTCATCCATCGCTACGTTCTCTTTTTTAGGCATACTATGAGTTTTCTCTGATGCTAAAGGCTGAGACGTCTCCAACTGTCCCTCATTTGAGAGAGGCAAGTAGGGTACAGCTGATTGAGCTTTGGTAATCGGTAGTAAGCGCATAAATGATCCTTAGTCCAAACCATCCAACTTATGGGTATTGGGTTCGGTTCAATGTAGTGAGTTGACTAATTCATGGTAAAAAGCATAAAAGCAGATTGGTAGAAAAACAGGCTGGTCTGTCATTAACAGACGTTCGCTTAAAAACTTTCAATGATAGACAGTGACATATACTAAGCTGTTATGGTGTTGTTACACATCTAGCACCACATCTGTTACCGCAACATTGATACAGGTTTGAATGAATTCATTACCATCGTGGCTTAGCTTGCCTGTTTGGATGTTTTTGACCACGCCGCTGATTTTATGACAACGGCACAGCTGGCAAATACCTTGGCGGCAACCATAAGTTAGGCGGATGCCTGCTTTTTCGGCGGCAGCCAATAGGGTGGTATCACTACTAAACTGTCGTTGCCGTACTCGTAAATAGACCGTCTGTGTCGGTGCTGTCGGTTCTTTATCGAGGGTTGGCTCATGGGTTGCATCAAAAAAATTGGTGCCGAAGCTTTCTACAATGATGTTATCACGCAGCGATTTCCCATTGGATAAGGTAATCTGGGCAGCAGCGTTATACAAACTCGTTAATAAGGCGCGCGAACCGCAAGCGAATATTTGTGTTTCTGCCAATGAGAGGCCGATTGTTAATAAACTGTCGGCAGTTAGATGCCGCGTACCTGCTAAATAAGTACTAGCGTCTGCTGTATCAATCAAATGATAAGTAAACTCTGGGTAGGCGGTTGCCAGCTGTTGCCATTGGCTTTGGAGTAGAATGGTGCGATTATAATGCAATAGAATGACGTGGTGGCCATTGTGCAATGCCTCAGTGATAAGACCCAGCATTGGCGTGATACCGCTGCCACTAGCAATAAATAATAATGGTGCTAATTGATTGTGTTCTGTCTCTTTGACCAATGATCCTTGTGCCAAGGTAAAAGAGCCTGTTGGGACGCTGCTTTGAAGGGTTGTACCGATTGGCATACGTTTGGTCAGATAATCCGACACCAACCCTTGCGGTTTGATCGCGACAGTGACAGTATGACGCAGTGGATTTTTACTGGTTTTAGCCTTGGTGCTGTCATCAATCCACCAAAGTGGGTGCTCTGGCAAGCCCACTAGCGAGTAACTGCGCTGATGAAAAATTCCTGCAAGGGCAACGCTCACATTGAGGTATTGTCCACCCTGCCAGCCCTCTTGTATGCGGAGTGCTTGCTGTCTAAAAGCGCGATTGGTTTCAAATCGTAGCGCGATTAAATCATCACTCAGTCGATGCCGTGCTAACAGTCGTATCTTGGGCATGCTCAATGACCAAAACGGATGCAAACGTGATTCAATAAAATCAACGAAAGCACCTTGAACCCATTCAGGGCGGTAGCCGGTGGCCATAAAACTCTTACCTTTGTGATGATTGTGAATGACGTGATCAGTCTTTGAGCATCTTTACTGTGTCCAAGCTAAGTCTAACTGAGACGAACATGCGAAAACTGCTTGATACTAATATTGTTTTGTTAAGACATGCTAACATTCTAACGGCTATTGGTTAAACTATCGAAAGGTTTAATGATTTTTTTTGTGCCATTTATAAAGCGTTTACAACAGCTTGGTGACTTGTATTGCTCAGTTAACCCAGCTTATTTCTAATTTTATAGCAGTGACCAGATAGAAATGACAGCGCTTTGCGACAAAAGGAGTAAAACACGTGTTAAAACAACCTCTCAGCTTGCAGGGTATGCGTCACAATGCGATAATGACCTATAATTTGTAACCCTGATTTTGAGGTGCAGCGTGCTTGGCATTATGGCTGAGTATGATTCGCTTGCCTCTTCTATGCAGTCTATCGGAGTGTTAATGGCTCAATATATCTACACGATGAACAACGTGTCAAAACTTGTTCCCCCTAAACGTGAAATTCTCAAAAATATTAACCTGTCGTTTTTCCCTGGTGCCAAGATTGGTGTCTTAGGTATCAATGGTTCTGGTAAATCAACTTTGCTCCGTATTATGGCGGGTGTAGATACTGAGTTTAGCGGCGAAGCACGTGCGCAAGCAGGTACGAAAGTCGGTTATCTGCCGCAGGAACCACAGCTCGATGACAGCAAAGATGTCCGTGGTAACGTCGAAGACGGTATGCGCGAAGCATTAGATGCGCTGGCACGTTTAGATGCCATTTATGCAGAATATGCAGAGCCTGATGCTGATTTTGATAAGCTTGCAGAAGAGCAAGGCAAAATGGAAGACATCATTCAAGCATGGGATGCCCATAACCTAAACACGCAGCTAGAAAAAGCTGCTGATGCGCTACGCCTGCCACCATGGGATGCGGATGTAAGCAAATTGTCAGGTGGTGAAAAACGCCGCGTGGCATTGTGTCGTTTGCTGCTATCACGTCCTGATATGCTATTACTTGACGAACCGACCAACCATTTGGACGCTGAATCTGTCGCATGGCTTGAGCAGTTCTTACAGAACTATAGTGGTACGATTGTGGCCATTACCCATGACCGTTATTTCTTGGATAACGTTGCTCAGTGGATTTTGGAGCTTGACCGTGGCCATGGCTATCCGTATGAAGGTAACTATACTGAGTGGCTAGAGCAAAAGAACAACCGACTTGAGCAGCAAAACAAGCAAGAAGAATCTTTTGCTAAAGCACTGAAAAAAGAGCTTGAGTGGATTCGCAAAAACCAAAAAGGCCAACAAGCCAAGTCTAAGTCTCGTGTCCAGCGTTTTGAAGAGTTGAACTCAACCGAATTCCAAAAACGTAATGAGACGTCTGAGATTTATATTCCACCTGGTCCACGTCTGGGTAATAAAGTCATTGAAGTGAATGACATCTCCAAATCATTTGGTGATCGCCTGCTTTATAAAGACTTAAGCTTTAACGTACCAGCGGGTGCCATTGTTGGTATTATTGGTCCAAATGGTGCGGGTAAAACCACGCTATTTAACATGATTACCGAGCGCGACAAGCCAGATACTGGCTCAGTTGACTTGGGTGAAAGCGTAAAAGTGGCCTATGTCGGTCAGGTGCGTGACAATCTCGATGACAATAAAACCGTATGGGAAGAAGTTTCTGACGGCCTTGATATCATTACCGTTGGCGACTATACCACGCCAAGCCGCGCCTATATTGGTCGCTTTAACTTCAAAGGTTCAGATCAGCAAAAGCACGTTGGTCAACTATCAGGTGGTGAGCGTAACCGTCTGCAACTGGCGAAGACACTGAAACAAGGCGCAAACGTACTGCTACTCGATGAACCCTCAAACGATTTGGACATCGAAACCTTACGTGCGCTAGAGGATGCGATTCAAGTATTCCCAGGCACAGTCATGGTTGTTTCCCATGATCGCTGGTTCCTTGACCGTATTGCCACGCATATCTTGGCATTTGAAGATGAAGGCCCAGTCTGGTTTGACGGTAACTACACTGAGTTTGAAGCATATCGCAAAAAGACGATGGGTGACGATGCCAGTCCTAAGCGCATGAAATATAAAAAGATTTCCACCTAGGAGTTTGGCCTTAAAAGCTTAACTTTTGAGTAATAAAAAAGACCTCTAATGATTAGAGGTCTTTTTTTGCTGGATTTAATTGGCTATTTATTAGCGCTTACGCCCAAATTTACGCTGCTTTTTATTGCTAATCTCGGTAATCGCGTGAGTGATCTCGCTTTCATCCAAACTTGCCACCTGATGTAGGATTTGCATCATATCAGGCGTGAGGACATACTTGGCATGGTGCGCGATATCATTGATACGATGGTCAAAGGTCAACACACCCGTCTCTTCATCTTTTTGCAAGTAATCAAGACGAGTCAATGCACTGAGGAAACTTGTAAATAAAGCCCGATCGAAGAAATCAGGAATGTCATCGGCATAAAGTACAGACAAACGCTGTCCAAGCAGGTGGCATAAATCAACAACCTCGCTTTCGGTCAAATTGCCTGAGCCTTGCTGAGCGAGTAGAGCAAGCGTCATGAAATAACGCTCAAGGCTTTGACCAACTGGTGTTGCCAGCACTTGCAACTGCTGATAGCACTTGCTATTTGACTCAGGTACGCTGAGCTTACCATCACCAAGCTCTACAATCAGACCATGAGACAGTAAGGTGTCGACTTTTTTGTTGATAGTATCGGCTAAGCCATGCGCTGGATAGTATAAAAACAGCTCGCTTTGTAAGAATGGATATAGCTGCTCAGCGATACTGTCTAAGCGGCTGCGCTCCATACGACCGTTACGCGCGACCAGTGCTGCTAAGAAAGACAATAAAATAAAGACGTGCAGAATGTTATTACGGAAATAGCTCAGCAATGCCGCCTGCTTGCCTGCGATCTGAATAATATCGCCTAAAATATGTGGTGTGCGTTCGATGAGCTTGAGTTTGATACCATAATCAATGATTTGCTGCGGGCTCATGTCTGTGATGACGGTGTCATCTGAATACGCCAGCTGCTGAGCAAGGCCTTGATAAAGGGCGATTTGCTCGCGGCAGCTTTCCTCATCCAATGCTGCCTTGGGGGCAGAGAGCAGTACCAATGACAACAGCGATACTGGCGTGACCACCGCTGCTTTATTGATGTGCTGCATCACTTTGACACCAATGTTATCGACCATGGCACTGGTTTTGTCGTCTAATGGTGTATCGGTACGATCAGCAGGCAGACTATTAGCAGACACATCGAATTTTTGCATGAATTCGCTTAGATATAAAGGCTTACCAAAGCTTAAATGAACTGTACCAAAGATACGTTCAATTTTACGCCCCACCTTGAGCAGACCGATTAAAGATTCGGACTCTTTTGGTTTACCTTTTAGCTCGCCAACATACGTACCGCCTTCCATGATGCGCTCATAGCCGATATAAGTTGGAATGAATACCACAGGTTTATTGGTCTGACGCAATTGACTGTGTACGGTCATCGCTAGCATACCCATTTTAGGCGGTAGCAGGCGTCCTGAGCGCGAGCGACCCCCTTCAATGAAGTATTCAATCGGCGTGTTACGAGTAATGAGTGTATGCATGTACTCACGTAGAACCGCCGTGTAGAGTGCATTACCACGGAAACTACGACGTATATAAAAGGCAACAGCGCCCCGTAATAATGGCCCCAATACAGGGACATCCAAGTTGTCGCCCGCGGCGATGTAGGGAATACTAAGACCACTTTTATAAATCACATAAGACAGCAACAGATAGTCAACATGACTACGATGACAAGGCACATAAACCAGTTCGTAGTCAGTGGCAATCTCACGAACACGCTCGAAATGATGCACTTCTACGCCATCATACAATTGCGTCCATAACCAGGTTAAGAACTTATAAAAGCCTCGTACAATTGAGTGCGAATAGTCATTGACCATCTCATTGGCATACCCTTTGGCAAGCAAACGAGCATCGCGAACACTGGTGCCCGTCTTTTCGGCTTCCGCTTCTATGGCGTGCTTGATCGCTGGCGAATACACCAGCTTATCAACCAAATTGCGCCTGTCTGATAAGTCAGGACCCAACATACTGGCCCGTTGTTTGTCCAAATAAATCGTGAGCTGCTGCTGTATGGTACGCACCAACTCACGGTTACTGTCAGCGGTTGCGACCAATGCATAATGTGGTGTTGCAGCGGCGCCTTGTTTGCTGTCGCTATTGGTCGTGTTTTCTGATGGGTCTTTTAAGTCAGTGGTGACCGCATCGACGGGGTCAGAGTCTTCTGTATCGTCTTTAAGATGAGTGTGAATAATGGTGCGTAAATCTTGGGGTGGATGAAACTGGACGAAGGTATCACGCCCCATCACACCGATATTAAACAGCTGTTTTGTGATACTAGGATCTTCCCAGTTATCAGCTGTTAATAGTTTAAAGAGCGAATCTTCTTTTTCTGGCGCACGTCCCCATAAGATAGATACAGGCACCAAACGCACCTTCAGTTCTGGATATTGCAATACCGCAGACACGAGACGTGAAAGGCGCGGTGACAATGGCGTGTCTTTGGCATGAGGATGATTCAAAAAAACGATAGCCGCATTTTCTTTGATACGATGAGCGGAATCATTGACTCCAACCAATGCCGGTGGCAGGCGATGCTCTTGTGTCTGCAAATCGATCAAAATACTGTTTGAACGCGAATAATCTTGCAACACATAAAATATGAGTGTCTGATCGTCTGCATCGAACTCCGGCAGCTCCCCTAATAGTTTGGGTTTGACTGCGACGTCAAGTAACTGACCCGAGAGCTTACGGTAAAGCTGATTGATCGGGGCTTTTGCATAAGGCGTAGAGGTGACTGGATTGCCATCAGTTGTCGTGGCATCATCAGTCGTGGCTGGCGCTGTAAAAATCCGTTTTTTCAGGAACTTCGGTATCATAATCAGTATCAGAAATAGTCAAATATGTTGCGCTTATAATGCCATAAAAGCCATCAAAGCGATATATAGTGTCTGTATATACTGCTATTATTCATAGTGCCTAATAATCATATGGGGTATCCAATATGAATGAAGGGACTCAATATAAGCACAAAATGTTAGATAGACTTTTATTTGAAAAAGAAGCATTTTGGCTTAATAATGTGTGTGCCTAAAAACAATAAAGCCTATGTATGCTATTGCATTCATGCCAATAAAAGAAGGTAAACTATTATGACGCCAGCCGTCGATCTTGCCAAAAAACGTGGTCTTAATTACCAATTACACGAATATACTCATGACAGTCAGGCAACCTCTTTTGGCTTAGAAGCCGCAGAAAAGCTTGGCGTGGATGTCACGCAGGTTTTTAAAACTTTGGTGGTGTCGACAGAAACCAATGTACTTGCTGTCGCAATCTTACCAGTAGACAAGACGTTGAATTTTAAAAAAATGGCCAAGGCAGTGGGCTGTAAAAAGATCCAAATGGCAGATCACAAGCAAGTAGAACGTACTACTGGCTATGTATTGGGCGGCGTCAGTCCATTAGGACAAAAAAAGCGTTTGACGACGATCATCGATGACTCGGCACAAAGTTATGCCACCATCTATGTGAGTGGCGGTCGTCGAGGTTTAGAGATTGAGCTACCACCTGAGCAGCTATCAGCCACGCTTACTGCTCGCTTTGGTGCTATTACTGATGATTAAAAGACTAGCTATTAAAAGACTAGCTATTAAAAGATTAGTCGTTAACAGTTTATAAATTCAGTGGCATGTTGCTACTGATCTGTTGTTTTTTACTTGTACTTTATAAGGATATATCCATGCCGCATTTAACCATCCAAGCGACGCCCAATGTCAGTATTTCTCATGAAGAATCTTTACTCAAATTGTTGAACAAAGTGCTGTGGGACAGTGGACATTTTGGTAATCCAGCGGATATCAAGAGCCGTATCATACCGCTTGAGACGTTTTTGGTAGGGGTAGAAGATGATGAACAAACCAACGGCTTTATCTATGCCAGCTTAAAAATAATGACAGGCCGTGATTTGGTGATTCGCAATCAACTCGCAGAGCTATTGGTAAGCACGATAGAAAAAGAGTTAGGCCCAAAACAGTCAGGACGCGCCGCCTTACAAGTATGCGTTGAAGTCGAAGAAATCAGCGCGGTGTATCATAAAAAAATGCTGGGCAGTTAAACGTCCAAATGCTTTTGTTACCTAAAGCCTCTATCTGTCATTGATTGACCCAAATAAAAGCAGCCTGCTACAAAGTAGGCTGCTTTTATTTTTAGGATAGGTATTTCAAAATCACTATTTACATAGCGACTGACTGGCGTATTTAGGCAGTATCATGGTCTCTATTTTATAGCCTGCGGTTTTGCCTTGTGTTGCCATAAGGTTGCGTGCGATACGCAATCGATAATCACCCGTGGTTGGCAGACAGCCTTGATAAATGATGCCGCCTTTGGTGCCATCTTGTGTACCATTTGGCATATGTAATACACCCACATTGGCTGTTTCAGCCGTGCCCGCTAATGGCAAAATATTGATCACCGCATATTGTGAGCTGCCCGCCTGAAAACGATACCAGTGCTCATCTTCGTTGGGACTGAGCTTCCCAGTTGTCGTACTAGTAATAGCACCTTTTGCAAAGTGAATAGGGGTATCGCTATTTTTAGCAACGGCGCTATGGGCGGTGATAACGGCAAGCGCCGTACTGAGCAATAACGCTTGTATACCCTTTGATGCTAACGATACTGTTTGATGGTTAATGGATAACATGGTTGGCTCCTAACATGACAATCTGGTTATTGATATAAAAAAGGCAGTAAAAACTCGATTGCAGAGTCGTAAAACCATGGTGCTCTGATAAATATCGATTGTCTTTAGTAACTACGTAAGTGAATCAGCGTAAGCGAATCTACATAAGTAAATAAGCACTTAAGCAAATAGTGAGTGTTAATTGGGCACAAAAAAGCGCCTATGATTTAGGCGCTTTTTTATCAGTTATCGTATGACTTGTATGTGATTCTAGTCTAGAAAAGCAAAATGCTCGATTTCCATTGACGTCATGCTTTCACTTGGCGCCACCATTGCCTCAGCGTGACCAGACGTACGTGGTAAAAGCTTATCGAAATAGAACTCGGCAGTTTGGATTTTTGCTTGATAGAACTCTGGTGCTTCAGTGCCACCGTTTTTAAGCTTTTCATAAGCAATGGCTGCCATGCGTGCCCAGTGGTAACCCATCATGACGTAACCTGAGTACATTAAGAAATCATCAGAGGCTGCTGAGATGATTTCACGATCTTTACGCGCCATCAGCATCAAGCGTACCGTGAGGGTATTCCATTCAGCACATAGCTTGGTCAGTGCCCAAACAAATTTACGCATGTCTTTATCAAGGGCATACTCACCGCACCATTTCATGATGCTTGAGGTGTAATCACGGATGATTTTACCTTTAGACTGTAAAATAACCTTACGGCCTAATAGATCCAGTGCCTGTACGCCAGTCGTACCTTCGTACATGGTCGCAATACGAGCATCACGAGCGATTAGCTCCATACCCCACTCTTTGATATAGCCGTGACCGCCATAAATTTGCTGACCGTGCTTGGCTGCTTCAATACCCAGTTCAGTTAAAAAACCTTTTAGGATAGGGGTGTAAAAGCCTAGCTTGTCATCCCATTTTTCGAACTCTTCATCATCGCCATTAACGATACCCTGTGCCATTTTGTCCGCATAGCGCGCTGAATGGTAAATCATTGAGCGACCGCCTTCAGCAAAGGCTTTTTGCGTCAACAGCATACGGCGTACGTCAGCATGGTGAATGATAGCATCAGCCACTTTTTCAGGGTCTTTGGTGCCAGATAGCGTACGCATAGAACGACGTTCTTTTGCATAGGGTAGCGCGTTTTGGAAAGATAGTTCAGTGTGCGCTAGACCTTGGATACCAGTGCCGATACGAGCAGTGTTCATAAAGGTGAACATCGCTTTTAAGCCTTTGTGCGGTTCGCCAATTAGGTAGCCAGTAGCACCATCAAAGTTCAAGACACAGGTAGAAGAGGCGCTGATACCCATTTTGTGCTCGATTGAACCACACACAACCGCATTGCGCTCGCCAGATTCGCCTTCAGCATTCGGCGTGAATTTTGGTACGATAAATAGTGAGATACCGCGTGTGCCTTCTGGTGCATTTGGTAGGCGTGCTAAGACAATATGAATAATATTGTCTGTTAGGTCATGCTCACCGCTTGAGATAAAGATTTTGGTACCACTTATTTTATAGGTACCATCATCCTGCGGGATGGCTTTTGATTTTACTTGGCCCAGATCCGTACCACACTGTGGCTCAGTCAAACACATCGTACCTGCCCACGAGCCTTCGACCAACTTCGGTAGATAAAGAGCTTTTTGCTCATCCGTACCGTATTGCAGTAGCGTGTTGATACAGCCCGTTGATAGGCCAGAGTACATCGCCCATGGCCAGTTGGCAGTACCGATCATTTCAGCTTTTATCAAGTTAATTGACGTCGGTAAGTTCATCCCGCCGTATTCTTCGGGATACGAGATACCTTGCCAGCCGCCTTCTACAAACTGATTGTAAGCTTCTTTGAAGCCTTTTGGCGTGGTTACTTCGCCATTTTCAAAATGACAGCCTTCTTCATCGCCTGATTGATAGATAGGAGCGAGGACATTCTCAGAAAAGTCAGCCATGCCTTGTAGGATCATGTCAATCGTTTCAGGATCAGCGTTTTCACCGTTATCCAAGCTTTTGTAATGGGTTTGATAATCAAAGACATCATTAATCAAAAACTTGATATCACGTAAAGGTGCTTTGTAAGTTAACATAGTCGTTCTCTTTGGTTGGTTCGCTATCATAGACTTACGACGCAGTATTTGAGTCAAAATTCATGTCAGCGATGTGTCATTATTTTAAGTGAGATAGACAGTATATCGGTCGTCATATGGGTGGGTTATAAACAGCGAGTCCATAATGAGGGTCGTTGTTGTGATGTCCTTATCAAATATCGGCTGTTATGGCGTTGATATGATTATAGATCTTATAAAGCGATAAATATACAATTCATAACTATTATTCATGACTTTATATTATATTTATTACCTTTAGTTTTATTACGGTAAAAGTGTATCGTCAAAAACGATTTAGATAAACGGTTTAAGATGAGTAACAAGCCAAAGAGCAATAGACAAAATACATAAGGCAGACCCTCTATGAGCGAGTCAAAATCACACAAACAAACCTCCTAGTTGACCACGTTATTCACGCGTATTAAGGGGCTCATTGATGGTGAACTTGGGCATTTACTAACCGTCAATCGTAGCCGAAGACCCTGGCATATGCCTATTATTGCAGCGATTGCGATCAGTTTTCCTGTATTTGTGGGGGCTTACTTTGGTGATTTGTCCGCTGGAATCAAAGCATCACTGGGTTCGATGATTATTCTCAATTTGCCCTTGGTCGGTGGATTGCCTTATCGGTTAGTGACAGTGATGGCTTGGGGGTTTGCCATGATACTCAGCTTTGCGCTGGGTTTGATGGCGCAGCAAATCCCTGTACTCAGGCTGCCAGTTTTTATACTCATTGCGCTTAGTGTGGTGATGTTCGGTCGCTACTATAAGCAGCCGCCACCAGCAGGGCTGTTTACATTGATGGCAGGTGCCATTGCGCTGTTCATTCCTATACCTGTAGACCGAATACTCTCAGCAATAGGTCTGGTCTTGCTGGGTAGTGGGTCGTCGATGTTGCTCGCGCTACTGTATACGCTGTTTTTGCTCGCCACACGTCCTATTGGCCTTGCGCCTAGTTATCATTATGAGACAGATATGATCAGCGACAGTCTCATCGTGGTAGGGTTTGTGAGTGTGGCAATGGTCATCGCTGTGACGTTAGAGATGCAATATCCATATTGGGTGGCAATGAGCTGCTTTATTATTATTCAAGGCATCCAGCTGCGAACCATGTGGATCAAGCAATTGCACCGTATGTTGGGCACATTGGTGGGTATGGTGGTTGCCAGTTGGCTGCTGTCTTGGGGGCTGTCGACATGGGGTGTTGCCGTGGCTATATTATGTATGATGCTATTGATTGAGTCATTTGTCGATCAGCATTATGGGTTGGCGGTGATTTTTATTACACCCCTGACCATATTTATTGCTGAATATGGCAGTGGTTTGCCATTTTCTGAACAAGCCTATCAGTTGGTGATGCGTGCGCGTTTATACGACACAGCGATTGGGTGTATGGTGGGTTTGGCGGGTGGAGTTGTCATGCACTCGACCAATTTACGTGTGCCGTTACGGCGTATGGAAAATTGGCTACTGGCGCGTTTTTCATAAATGATGTGCTAGATAGTATGTGTCTAAAAAAGTACGCCAAAAAAAAGCGCATAGACTCAGTTTATGCGCTTTTTTGCGTACTTAGCATATAGACTGCTTAGCTTTTATTTAAGTCTTCTGTCGCTTTTGCAACATCAATAGGGTGGCCTGTCCAACGCTCAAAACTTAACGCCGCTTGTCCAATTAGCATGCCATAACCGTCAGAGGTCTGTGCCCCGCGAGCTTCAAAATGCTGCAAAAATGGTAGCGGACGCCCGTACATCAAGTCGTAGGCGTATTGGCAATTTAAATCATGGCGAAGCGGTAGTTTATCATCTGATAAGCCAATAGAAGTGGCATTGATGATAATATCAAATGATCCCTCTAGTTCTGCGGTGCTGCATGTTTTAATCTGCTGCTCACCAATAACAGTGCTGGCTGTGCTCAGTTCTTCAACCAGTTTTACCGCCTTGCTTACGGTTCGATTGGCGATGGTTACTGTTGCGATGCCTGACTCAATCAAGGGCAGTATGATACCGCGAACAGCGCCGCCGGCACCGATAATGGCAACGCGCGCGCATGTTAGTGGCCAGTTCAGACTTTTTATATGATTGACCAATCCTTGACCGTCGGTATTATCGCCATAAATAGCCTCTGCTAGCGGTACGCCCTTATCCAACAGAGCCTTGTTTAATAAGAGCGTATTGACTGCGCCTGCAATTTTGGCATGTTCTGACAAGCCGCCGCGCGCCGCACAGCACTCATAAGCAATTTGTTTGAATGGCACAGTGATATTGGCACCAGCGCCGCCGCCGCAAAAAAACGCCTCAACCACAGCGGTAAAACTGTCTGCATTATTGGGACAGTATTGACGTTGATAGCTGATATCCATGCCCGTTTGTGCGGCAAATAGCGTATGGATTTTGGGAGACTTACTATGGGCAATCGGATTGCCAATCACTATAAAATGCTGAGTCATAAATATTCCGCTAGCGGTGAGAGTCAAAACTCATGAATAAGAGCGTCGTTAAAGCTCACTTATCATAAGGGATACGGTGAGGTTTGACAAACCGGAGACGGAGCGAATAACCATTTGAATAAGCAAGAGGTTTTGATATGGAAGGTCCTTAACAAATCTGTACTCTCTGGGACCGTTATCCGTAACGTAAAGGGTAGTCAAGTGTTAAGCAGTTGGGTAAACTATAGATTGCAAAAAAATATGGGTCTGCTCTAGTGATGGTTCCGTTGTAAAAAGCTAAGAGCTAAACAAGCTTGTCAGTAAAAACATTGTTCATTATCAGCGGCTTCTTTGATCGCTCGTTAATACTATTTTGAGACCAATCTAAAAGTGTGAGTAAATTGTCCATGTGGAATAACAACCTGCAGACCTTAATGGTCGGTATGATAATGGCGGTTGGTGTATCGCTCAGTGGCTGTGACAATAGCCAAAGCGATGCCCAAAATCAAGATGCTAATGCAAACACTAGCGAGCAGGCAAGCGTCAATGATGCGCCAGCAAAAGACAGTGCTGCTGGGACTGCTGACTTAGATGGGGCAACTGCTGCGCAAGCCACACCGGTGAGATATGATGTTTCATCTTGGGGCTCGGGTGAGGTGACGCCGCTTGGTATTGACAAGCTAGAGGAGATTAAGTCGACTTTTGGTAAAGTGGTAAGCACCGATGAGAACAGCTTGGACTACGCCAGTAATGCGGCTACCAAATACCGTTTTATGAAGGCTGATGCGCCTTATTTGGACCTTATTGACTCTGAAAAATACTTGGAGCTTGGCTGGTACTACGCCAATCCTACTGACTCTGATAAAGAAAAAGAGCTCAGTCAAAACCATGCCAAAAAAGCATACAAAATTGCCCGTCAATTAATGGGTGATGAAGGCGGTAAGATGGTTGGTGATATGCTTAACAGTCAAATCACCAAAAATAAAGTGGTCGGCGGACAAAAAGTAGAACTGGCAAAATGTGAATTTTATAGCTGTATGCTGGTCATCAATAAATCTGAAGCGCCAGAAAATAATAGTTAAGCTGTGAGAGAAGCAATGCCGATGTCTAGCAGCTGGTTTTGTCTACACTCATCAGAAAATGAGACAGATCTTACGCACGCTACTTTGTCGTTAGACAACCGTGGACTGGCATATGGCGATGGTTTTTTTACCACCATGGGCGTGATTGACGGGCAGATACTGTGGTTGGATTATCATCATCAGCGTCTCATCTCCCATCAAAAAGCACTGCAACTCGACGTAGATAGCCGTTCCTTAATAACTGCGTTAACAACGCATGCTCAGCGCTTACAACAAGGGATACTCAAGCTAATCGTTGTGCGAGCCGCGCAAGCCGTTCGTGGGTATGGCTATACATTAAGCGCGTCTGGAAGCGCTTGTGATGTTTGGCTAAAATCCTCAGATATGGTGGTCGCAACTGATAAGCAGCTGTGCTTACCAGATGGGCGCTTCATTCCTATACAGCCAGTTAATCGAGCCATTTGCTTATCAGCACAAATTGCTTGCTTGCCGCCACCATTAGCAGGGTTAAAAAGTCTTAATCGGCTCGATACGGTGCTAGCAAGTGCTGAGCTACAACGCATCAAATCACACTCACTACCATCTGACTCATCGCACACTCCTGCACAGCCAAACATTGAAGAAGGGCTGCTGCGAGACATGAATGGCTGCTGGATTGAGGGCACGATGAGTAATGTGTTCTATCAGCTAGCGGATGCGCCTTTGGCAAACCCACAGTCTCTAGAGTCGAAAAACATCATTGGTACCGTCCAAGAGAACTCTAATTATCTGATGGCTGGTCAATGGTACACGCCTTCTTTGGCGCAATCGGGCGTTGCTGGCGTGATGCGACAAGTGATTATAGATGCTTTGTCCAATACAGCCTATCCAGTTATCATCAGGCCATTGCAAGATGATGATTTGCTACTTTTAAGGCGCTTGTTTTTTTGCAATGCCTTACGCGGTATCATGCCGATGGCTAATCTAACGTTATTGAATGAGAACGTAGTGACAATGGCGTGAAATGTGCGTGCAAAACGCTATTTTTTATCAAAAATATTGAATTTGGTATCTATCAAGTCATCGTAAAACAACTCAACGTCTTCCTTTCTATACATTGTCCGAGCTTGTAGAATGGCTGACGAATCATCTGTCGCCATTACTTCAACAATATGACTCATAGTTTCAACGATTTCTATTTGATAAGTGGTTAAGCCTACTTCGTTCGTCATGTGCCGTTCTCCCCTTAGCTAGATTTATTGTGCCTATGATCCTAGCAAAAAGAGCAAATACAAATGATCGTCTTCTGTAATCAAAAATGCAAAATGCTTAGTATAGTTTTCTATAGTTCCCGCGACTTATAAATTCAATAATACCCTTATCACGCAAGACTTGTAATTGCTGACGGATTTTATCCTTGATGTGATTGTTATTAGGATGTTTGAGCTGTAGCTCATCAGAAAAAGCATAAGCTTGAATGAGAGAAAAATGGATATCAAGTCTGTCAATACATTGCCATACATCCAGTGTCCAGCCACGCGAAGTACTAGATTGCTCACGTAAAAACAAGGTTTTTTGAAATTGCTGTGTGACGTTATCACGAGGTATCACATGCTGGTCTTTTACTAAAAAGATTTTTCCCGATTCTGGTACGTGTCGTAAGTCGATATTGCAGCCGATCCAACCTGCACGTTTGGCCGTTGCTGATAAAGGATTGCGTTTAATAATGATATCAGGTGTAAAAAAGTGCTTAGGAATAATCATAAAATTATTTACCGTCAGCGCTTTTGAGTATGTCAAAAAAAAGAAGCTTGGATTGTCGTCGCTATTGATACGCTCAATCATTGTCTTATAAGCGCCATCGTTAATAATATTGCTTAAGGTCGCTTTTTTACTTTTTAGCTCATATTGCTCAGTACAGGTCGAGCAATAAAAGTCAGCAACAGGTTTCCCATTCGCAAATTCTCTTAGCGGCTGGGTGTTACAATTCGGGCAGTAGCCATTATTTTTGACCCAAGCTTCGCTCAGCACACGAATAATCTGCGCTTGAGAGTGATAATTTTTGGCAAGACGTTGATCAAAATGTAGATTCATAATAGCTTTTTTATTAAAAGAGGGTCGCAAAAGCACCTGTCGAAATTGAGAATATGAAGCCATGTTGCTTAGTGCCAGTATCCAGTTAATTCACAAGCTAAGCAAATACCATTGAAAATGCCACGGTTCAGTGCTAAATTCTAGCAAACATCTGCCTCGCGAGTTGCCATGAGTAAGCCTACATCTGAAACGCCTCCTGAACGTCCTAATGATACCTCATCAAATCAACAAGATAGTAATGTTGGTCAACGTGCTGATACCACGCCCACAGACTCAGATGTGCCTGCCGTAGAAGAAGTAAAGGGTAAACCTGCGACAGATGTCTCACTCATCAGTGGTGATAATAAGCCGCGTAAGTATAAAACGGACAACCAATCGTTTTTTATGCAGCGCGGCTATCAAATATTGCTTGTGCTTGGACTCATTGCGGCGTTTTTCTTAGTCATGGTGTATCAGACATTGTTTGGACGCATCGATCAGCCACAAAAAATGGTCACGATTGAGAAAGGTCAGACCTATTATGGTTTGCTACCGCAGTGGCAACAGCAGATACCTCTATTTTCTGCCAGTATTGCTAAGCTATATATCAAGTCGCAAGTCGATGCGCCGCTACATGCAGGGATTTACCAACTACCAGAAAATCCGACCATGGCTGAGGCGCTGCAAGTGCTCGAACAAGGCGCAAAAGCAGCCATGGTAAAAGTACAGATCATCGAAGGCAAAACATCTAAAGACTTATATCAATCGCTACGTGACAATCCGGGTATCAAAAAAGAAGTACTGACTGCCGATAGTGACAATGCCAGTATCGCAAAAGCACTGGATTTGGCTGGTATATTGCCAGATGAGGTGGTCAACAGTAATGATCCTATCGTCAATCACAATCTTGAAGGTTGGTTTGCTCCGGATACTTACTATTATGGTGAAGGTACCAGCGACAAACAGGTATTGACGGATTTATACAAACGTCAGCAGCAAGCACTGACGGACGCTTGGGAAAATCGTGCCCCAGATTTGCCATATAAGAGTCCTTATGAAGCCTTAGTCATGGCATCTATTATCGAAAAAGAGACCAGCGTGCCTGACGAGCGTCCTTTGGTATCAGCGGTGTTTAATAACCGTATGAATAAAGGCATGCGTATGCAAACGGACCCGACCATTATTTATGGGATGGGAAGTCGTTATGAGGGCAATATTCGCCGCCGCGACATCGATGAGAAAACGTCGTATAATACGTATCAAATTGATGGTTTGCCGCCAACGCCAATCGCATTGCCTTCTGCCTCTGCTATTGAAGCAACCTTACATCCAGCCGATAGCGATGCCTTGTACTTTGTCGCCACTGGTACAGGTGGGCACAAATTTACCAATAGCTTAGATGCGCACAATCAAGCCGTAAAAGAGTATTTGGGTGTCATGCGTGAAAAGAGATCGCAAACACCGCCGCAGTAAGTTATTTTTTTAGTCATTGTTTATCAAGCAACCTATCATTTAATGAGCGTTATAACAGCACATATAACGCTCATTAATGGCAAAAGGTCATACCATGTCAGTCTCTTTGCAAGCCGATTCTTCCTTATCCACTCATGTCTCATCTAACTTACCGAAAACGTCACACGTGACCAATCAAGGTCGCTTCATTAGTTTTGAAGGCACTGAAGGTGTGGGTAAAACCACAGCGATTGAACAATTATGCTCACGCTTGCAGGAAAATGGCATCGACTATCTGCGTACTCGTGAGCCCGGTGGTAGTCCGTTTGCAGAGCGTCTACGTGAGATATTATTAGATCCAGCCACCGATATTACGGACGATACTGAGCTATTACTGTTATTTGCTGCGCGCTGCGATCACATGCAGCAAGTCATTTTGCCAGCGTTGCAGCGTGGTGTATGGGTGATCTGTGACAGATTTACTGATTCGACCATTGCTTATCAAGGGTTTGGACGCGGACATGGCGATGATGTTATGCGTGCTAAGATCGAGGGGCTGATCAGTCAGTTTGTGCTACAACTACCTGATTTGACATTGTGGTTAGATTTGCCAGTATTAGAAGGAATGGCACGCGCTAACAAACGCGGTGCTGCTGATCGGTTTGAGCAGCAAGCCACCGAGTTTTTTACGTGGGTTCATAAAGGGTTCAGCGAGCTTGCTAACGACTATCCTATGCGAATACAGCGTATTGATGCGTCAGGCAGTGCAGATGAGGTTGGTGTGCGAATTTGGCAGATGGTACAAGAAAAACTGCTTGCCCAATAGCAACCTTTAAAAAAATAACAGCCTTGAAGAAGCATAGTAAGATTAAAAGCCTTGTGTCAGAAGCAGCATAAAAAAGCCCCAACATTACGTTGAGGCTTTTTTCGTTATAAGCATTTTATGTAGAAACTTTTAACGTTTGTCTGCGTTGCTTGAGTCTTTTTTCTCAGGCTCTTTTTGTTCAGACGTTTTAGGACTATCAACGTCTGCACTAGCTGTATTGTCTTGACCAGAATCAGGCAGGCGATTTGGGTCAAGGCCTCCTTTTTTGTTTTTTGGGGCATTGCCATTACCATTGGTACTACTGCCAGAGGTTTTGGTCTTCGACGTCGCTGTTGAGTTGGCGGACATCACGCCTTTATTCGCAGGGTTAGTAGAGGCATCTTTTGACTCTGTCGCTTTATCCTTAGAGGATGTTACGGTGTCCGATAAAGTCTCTGAGCTGCTTGGTTTTGGCGATGCATCATTGCTTATGTTTTGCTCACCGTCTTTTTCTATATTTGCCACAGACTCTTGCGCTGCTGCTTGAGCACTGATATCGCTCAGCTCCTTTTCTTTACGCTTTTCAGGCGCTTTGGATTTGGATTCAAAGCTGGCATCGGCTGCCATTCGCGCTTGCTCTTGCTTTGGGGTGACATCTACAGGCTTTGGCTGTACTTCATCCTCGACCACCAGTGAGATAAGCTTGCGATCGCGTGGCACATTGCCATCGAATTTATCGGTAATAACGTGCAACTTACCTTCTTTGTCAATAGTATAGAGCGGCACAAATTGTTTGTTATCTGCCTTATACTGCTCAAAACTATAACTGTCTGTAATGTTGGTGATTTTGATACGGGCCTTTTTTGACAGCATACTAGCAAGCTTGGTATAAGTCACATCTTTGCCAAACAGCCACTGCGAATGGAAGTTTGATTGCTTGTCATCACGCTCACTTCTGGCTTTTTCGTCGCTGAATTTGAGACGATACAGTTTACGCTCACCAAATTCATGACGGTAATGAATCTCAGACAAGGTGTTCATCTCTTTATCCATACTCATGGCAAATAAACGACCAATACCGATCAGGTCAAGGTGTCGATCAGCATGATCAGAGATGGGATTACCAAAATAAGTACGTAGCCCACTCATGCGAGCGCGGGCAATATTGGTATAGTTGTTGTGGGCGACAATGACGTCAAAACCTTGATCTTTCAAAGAGCTGGCCACCAAAAGGGCAATAGGGTTTGAGCCGACAATCAGAATACCGTTGGTTTCAGGCTCACGTACGCCCAGCAAATTACCGACTACCTTTGCACCCAAGCCCTGAATCATGACCGTACCGATAATGACCATAAAGACGAGCGGCACTAATAACTCAACCCCTTGAATATCATACTCTTGCAAACGAATGGCAAATAACGACGAGATGGCAGCCGCGACGATACCACGTGGCCCAATCCAGCTAATCATGAATTTTTCACTGGTTTTGAGGTTTGAGCCGATCGAAGAGGCCCACACAGATAGCGGACGCGCCACGAACATGACAATAACGAGTAATACTAAGCCTGCAAAACCAACACTGAGCAAGCTTGCCAACTCCACACGAGCTGCAAGAATGATAAAGAGCACTGAAATCAGAAGAATGGTCAAAGACTCATTAAACTCTAAAATGGTCTCGCGTGGAAATTTTGGCCAATTTGCCAAGGCAACACCCAGTACCGTGACGGTTAAAAGACCTGATTCGTGTTCTAAGTGATTGGAGACCGAAAACAATACCAGCACAAAGGCAAGCGTAAACACATTACGCAAAAACTCAGGAATCATGTGACGGCGCATCAGAAACGCCAACAGCCAAGCACCAGCCATACCAAGTGCGGTCGCCAATACCACGATTTTAGCAAACAGTAAGATACTGCTGGCTTCGCCGCCTGAAATAATGTACTCATAGACCAATACCACGGCAATGGCGCCGATTGGGTCAATGATGATGCCTTCCCATTTTAGGATATTAGATATCGTTTTATTGGGACGCACACTACGCAGTAGAGGCATAATAACGGTTGGGCCTGTGACACAGACCAGCGCACCGAACAATAGAGCGACCAATGGGTCCACATCGAATAACAAGTACGTCGATAGGGCAACGATAGCAATGGTAATCAGAACGCCAACTGAGACTAGCATCTGCACAACCGTGCCATGCTGTTTGATCTCATCGAACTCCAATGTCAGTGAGCCTTCAAACAGGATAATGGCCACACCCAAAGAGATGAAAGGAAACATGAGTTCCCCAAGCACCAAATCAGGGTCGAAAACGCCTAATACGGGTCCTACAATAATGCCAATTAGCAATAAAAATAAAATGGACGGTTGCTTTAAATACCAAGCCAACCATTGGGCGGCAATACCAATCCCAACCACGCCAGATAATAATAGGGCGGTATCCATAAGTTGATCCTTTTATAATCTTGTCATATTTTATATCTATCAATCGTTTTTATAGAAAAACTGTCGCCAGTCGCGTGATAATTAGAGCGTCTGTTGATAATGGCATCTTTTTATAAAGTCTGAGCTACAACAATGATAGCCATCATGAATCACAACATGAGCTAAATATGATATATATACTATAAAGTAGTAGAGACAAAAGCATTCCCGAACATATAACGCCATTTTAGAAATGCAAAAGATGAAAAATAAGAGTGATGATCGTCAATTTGATAAACTTACTGTCAGTAAATTCAACGTTTGTTTTTTGAGAAATTATTTGGCTGCTATCATACCATGATTTTATTTCTTACCTATCATGATAGGAATTACCACCGTATCAGCACGAATACTTTGTAACTGCAAAAGCGTGAGTAAGAATAAACAGCCTCAACGATATCAATAACTGATCTAATAAAACGCTAAACAGAGCGAAAGCTATGCAGGCGACATTATCTAAGATCACTTTAGCTTATACAAGTCACGACCAATAACAGCCAATATGGCCCTTAATAATAATTGACCATTCATGCAGAGGACGATATGCCTATCACTATATTCAAAGCGCGCACTAAACTTAGTATGCAACATTGGTTACGCCGCAGTGCATTGGCGCTTGCTGTTGGCACAGCGATGGCAACTGGCATCACTGCAACGACCTTGACTTCTGCTCAAGCCGCCGTAACCACTGCGGATTTTTCTAATCTCGTACAACAAGTCACGCCTGCGGTTGCACGCGTCAACGTCACAAAAACAGTCAGTGAGGAGGAGCTTGCAAAAGCGCAAACGGCCGAATTATTGCGACAATTCTTTGGTGATCGCCTACGTATTCCAGATCAGGCCACCACACCAGCGGTTGAGCATGCTTATGGCACGGCTTTTTTTGTGACTTCTGATGGCTATATGCTGACCAATCATCATGTGATAGAAGGGGCTGATAAAATCACGGTCACGCTTAATGACAGAACAGAGCTGGATGTGACTTTGGTGGGTAGTGATGAGCGCTCAGATGTGGCAGTACTTAAGGTGGCAGGCAGTAAGTTCCCAGCGCTGCCAATTGGGGATTCAAATGCGCTAAAAGTAGGGGAGCCTGTACTCGCTATTGGTTCGCCATTCGGTTTTGATTATTCAGCATCAGCGGGCATTGTCAGTGCCAAATCACGCAGCTTTTCACGCGAGATCAGTGTACCTTTTATCCAAACCGATGTGGCACTCAACCCTGGCAATTCAGGTGGTCCATTGTTTAACCAGCGCGGTGAAGTGATTGGTATTAACTCACGTATCTTCAGTGGTACTGGGGGCTATATGGGGCTGTCCTTCTCGATTCCGATTGATGCTGCCATGGATATTTATGAGCAGATAAAAACGAACGGAGAAGTGGCGCGCGCCTATATGGGTATTTATCCTCAAGATATTGATCGCAATTTGGCAGAAGCTTACAATTTAGTACGTCCGCAAGGGGCATTATTGACCCGTGTCTCTCCAGATTCACCCGCTCAAAAAGCAGGTTTAAAATCGGGCGATATCATTTTGCAATATAATGATGTACAAATTATGCGTGCCTCAGACTTACTCAATCTGCTAAATCGTGCAAAACCCAGCGATACATTTCGCGCCCAAATCCAACGTAACGGTCAGCAGATGACAGTGAGTGGCAAGCTTACTTATGCACCCGATGACGTGCGAGCACAAGGTGGCGATCAGCAAAGTAACGATATACAACTGGGTTTGCGTCTACGTAACCTAACAGCCGATGAACAAGCAGAAATCAGTGTAGACAAAAGCTCAGGTATCTTGGTGACCACCGTTGATCCAACTGGTTTGGCAGCGCGATCTGGTATCATGGCAGGCGATGTGATTACCAATTTCCACCAAAAACCAATTAGAAAAGTGGCAGATTTTTCAAGTGCGATCTCATCATTACCCAAAAAAGGTGTGGTGACTATTGAGGTTATTCGTCAAGGTGTGCCTGGTATTATCGGTCTGCGCATTGAGTAAGTAAAGCTGTCGCAGATGCAATAATAGAGACTGGGCTTCAGGATAGTATGGAGAGCGAGTCGATAATTGTACTTGTCTATCACAGAGCTTGACCTCTATAATGGCTGATTTTTTTGGCAAATGACCAAAAGCCGTCACTAACTGACGCCATGAGTGATAGATTTATTGCTCAATGCGTTCTAACATAGAGTAAGCCATTTGATAGGCTCCTATTCTTCAGTAACTACCAGGTAATTATGACTGACCATGCTTTTTATATACTCAGTACTTCTACGGCAGCAGCATTGCTAGCGTATATAGTACTGTGGTCAGGGCTACAGACATTCAATGCCAATCCCACCAAGCGTTTTTTGCGTATTTGGGTCAAGTTGATATTGTATTATGCTGCTTATACCATGCCTGTTTGGATAGTGCTGTTGGTTTTGGGGTGGTTACAAAAGACGCTACCGATGATGCAAGACGCCGTATCATTCTTAGTGTTGGCAATACTGGTCATGGGGTTGTATTTTTATACAGTGATTGTACAGCCCAATCGTTTGCGCGTAGAGCATCATGCGGTTGATTTGAGTTTGTCCTCACCGCTGACCGTCGCTGTACTGGCGGATTTGCGTATTGGTTTATATAGTGGCAAGCCGCGCCACATTCGTAAATTGGTTGCTACCATTAATGCGTTATCAGCAGATGCGGTCATGATTACAGGCGACTGGTTGTATTACCCGAGCGCTGATTTGGTTGGACAGCTCATGCTATTCAAAGGTGTGAATAAGCCCATCTATACTGTGATGAGCGTCTCAGATCTGCGTTATCAGTCGATTAATACTACAAAGCAAGGTCAGCCTTTATTAGAAGATACGTTGGCCAGCGCTTTTGACATACTGGATATCAGTTATATTGGTCAGCAGTGTACGTCATTGCCCCTGACCTGCGCGGCAACTGCAAAGGGCCATTCAGTGCCCAGCGTGTCAAGTTACTCCCGAAATAGCCAAAAGTTAACTAAGAAAAAAAGCACAAAAAATAATCCTGTGGTCGCATTGCTGTGCGGCTGGCAAGATATTCCTCAACCAACGACTGAGGTTGAAACTCCCAGTAAAGCAGCCAAAGCGGCGCTTGCTGACAAGATTACTCATGCCTCTCAGCCTGTTATTATTTTAGCATCACGATTTGATAGTATTAGTCATTTGCCAAGATCGGTGCAACCACGCCCTTTATTGATCACGGGTGCGGCAAAAACAACTCAAAAAAATATATGGTTGGCGCAAAAACAAAAAGATATCCAGCGCAATAAAGAACGCTCCGCCTTGCTAAGAAACAACCGTATGAGTAAACAGCACGGTTTATATCAATATGGTAGCGCACAGATATTTGTGAGTAGCGGTGTCGGCACGCGAGGCTTGCCTTTTCGCTTATATCGTCCTACTATCGATGTGTTGACCATTCGCTAATTAAGCCGAAACAATATGAGGTTTAGGCCATCGCTATCATGCTTTAAAAGAAAAATAAGAGGCGATTTGGTATTCATTAATGCTATTGACGGATAATTGATTGATAGCGGTTAAATCAAAATATGCTACACTAGCAGGCGATTTTATTATTATGGGTTTCTTATTTAAAAGGCATAT
Organism: Psychrobacter sp. JB193; assembly: GCF_002285555.1. Classification (NCBI taxonomy): domain Bacteria; kingdom Pseudomonadati; phylum Pseudomonadota; class Gammaproteobacteria; order Moraxellales; family Moraxellaceae; genus Psychrobacter; species Psychrobacter sp. JB193. The sequence goes on along the minus strand of NZ_NRGY01000001.1, from coordinate 1,479,746 downwards.
TTGGTGATTGGCAACAATACCGCCAATACTGGTGTTAGCGTTTAAAATATCTGCTATCAATGCCATAAATAACAGCCAAATACTCAGCAAGAAGTTATCAAGCAAGAAATTGGCCATGGTCTTTATAAGTGCACACATTCATGGGTGCTACCATAACAATGGACACTTGCAAACGACCTATCATGTGACAGCTTTGACAAAAGCTAGGATAATACAGTAAGGCACGGTTATGAGCACAGCATACGACGAGATCAAAACCCGACTACAAGGCTCAATGGTAGCCTTGGTAACGCCCATGCACCCTGACGGCACGGTTGATTATAAACGTCTGGCAGACCTCATAGATTGGCAGATTGAGCAAGGCACTCATTGTCTTGTTGCTGTCGGTACCACTGGTGAGTCGGCAACCCTATCTATGCAAGAGCACAGCGATGTCATTCGTTATTTTGTGCAGCATGTCAAAGGTCGCGTACCAGTTATCGCTGGAACAGGTGCTAACAATACGATGGAAGCAATTAAACTGACTCAGGATGCAGCAGATGCTGGTGCAGACTGTGCCTTGTTGGTCGCGCCTTACTATAATAAGCCCCCTCAAGAAGGCATATATCAGCATTATCAAGCGATTGCCAAGGCGGTCAACATACCTCAGATGCTTTATAATGTCCCTGGACGCACGGTCGTGGATATTGCTCAAGAAACGGTTGAACGTTTGGCTGATATCGAAAATATCGTTGCGATTAAAGACGCTACTGGTTCTGCACTACGCGGTGAGCAACTCATCAAAGCGGTTGGTGATAGAATGGTTGTGCTATCAGGCGATGACGGTACAGCGCTTGAATTGATGAAATTTGGCGGTAAAGGCAATATTTCAGTCACTGCCAACGTCGCGCCAAAAGCCATGAGTGATACTTTTGCCGCAGGCTTACGCGGTGATTTTGATGCGGCCAATAAAGCCCATGATGTCGTTAAGCACTTACACCGTGATTTATTTATTGAGTCGAGCCCCATTCCAGCGAAATACGCCCTGCATAAAATGGGCATGATAGATACAGGTATTCGCTTGCCATTAGTATGGTTGGCAGAACAACATCATGCGACCATTGATAACGCCTTAGTCAAAGCGAACTTATTGTAAAATTGAGCAGATAATTGCGAAGCATATGAGTGATAACATAAGCATTGCATGACTATCTAAGATCTTGTGAACACAATAAGCCAATTGCTCAAATGAGCAATCATTGCTAACTCAGAGAGATAACATGATGACAGTATCATCAAAGACTGCAAAAATATTCCCTGCGATGTTGACCCTAATTTTAGGTAGCACCATCGTATTAAGCGGCTGCCAAAGTGTGAAAAACGTGCTTGGTAAGCGTGACAATGGCAGTTTAGAATATCAGCAAAGCAAAAAGCTTGCGCCAATAGCGCTACCAGCTGACAAAGAAACGGCCCCATTTGTACCACTGTACCCAACGCCAAATGCAGGGGCAAATACGCTGACACTACAGAATGAATCAGGTAGTCAGTATCAACTGCCAAAACCTCAGCGCACGGTGAGCACACCCGCAAACTAATTCTATCTCCTTCTCTATACCGCTGGCTTTTATTGCAATTAATCTAATGAGATTAATGTAGTAATATAAGACTCAGCGGTAGCTGCGCGTTTTTACCACATAAGCTTGAACGAACAGGACTCCTCTCATGCAAAAGCAACAACTGCTGTATAAAGGCAAAGCCAAATCTGTCTATGAAACAGAAGACAATGATCTTTTGATTCTACATTTCCGTGATGACACCTCAGCGCTTGATGGCAAGCGTATCGAACAATTGGCACGCAAAGGTGTCGTCAACAATCGCTTTAACGCTTTTATCATGCAAAAATTGGCGGATGCTGGCATTGAAACGCATTTTGAAAAGCAGTTGTCTGATGATGAAGTATTGGTCAAGCGTTTGGATATGATTCCAGTTGAGTGCGTGGTTCGCAACTTTGCTGCAGGTAGTTTGGTTCGTCGTTTGGGCTTAGAAGAAGGCCAAGCATTGACGCCGCCTACTTATGAGTTGTTTTATAAAGACGATGCCCTTGGTGATCCGATGGTCAATGAATCATTGTCTGTATCGCTGGAATGGGCAACTGAAGAACAGCTGGCTAGAATGAAAGAGCTGACATATCAAGTCAACGATGTACTAAAAGCGTTGTTTGAAGCAGGCGATTTGATACTGGTTGATTTTAAATTAGAATTTGGCGTGTTCCATGACCGCATCGTATTAGGAGATGAGTTCTCTCCAGATGGTTGCCGCATTTGGGACAAGACAACTAAGAAGAAACTGGATAAGGATCGTTTCCGTCAGTCACTAGGCGATGTGATCGAAGCCTATGAAGAAGTGGCTAACCGTATTGGTGTGCCACTGAGCTAAAGGTTCGATAATTAACGTCAAAAAAACTGAGCCATGTGCTCAGTTTTTTTATGGTATTAGATTAATTTGGATTTCCTAATGAGGACTTGAATTTTTGGTTGTAGGCCAATAGTATCGACGTCTTAACTTACTAAAATAGTCATAGTCTATTTACAATTGGCGCACTATACAGATATTAAGCATTCGGCTATATCTGCTTATATATATCAAGATGAAACATTAATATTGAGCATACTTGAACTATCAAGAGCCATACGCTAAAAGAATTATTATTGAGGTGTATCCGATATTTAAAATTGACCACTCTACTCTGATAGACAAAGATATGAACCAGCCAAACTACTAAATGTTAAAAAGATATTATCATATTAGAGTATACCCTAAATTCTTATTTATGAGTTGACATTAGAGATGATTAGAAAATACAGAAAAGATGACATCGAAATATTATTGGATATTTGGTTAAGAGCGTCTATCGAAGCACATGATTTTATTGCGCCTGATTTTTGGAGGTCGCAAGTAAATAATATGCGGAATATCTACATACCAGCTTCAGAAAATTATGTTTACGAAAGAGAGTCCAAAGTACTAGGTTTTTATTCTTTACATGAAAATACTTTGGCTGCTATTTTTGTATCTCCTGAGAATCAGAGAGCAGGTATCGGTAAGCAATTAATGAACCATGCAAAAAAGCAAAGGGAAAATATTGTTCTTTCTGTTTATAAAGAAAATGAGCCAAGTTTTAACTTTTATCTATCGCAAGGTTTTACTGTTGTCAGCGAACAAATTGATGAGCATACAGGACGTCAGGAATACACCATGAGCACAAGTATATAACTTCCAATTTCACAAGTAAGAAAAGGCTTCGCTAATGTCTACTGCTTCATCAACCGTTTTAGAGCCAGCTTGGTTTACGCGTCCAACCTGTGTGGTGGCCGCTGATTTGGTAGGTAAGGTCCTATGTCGAAAACTGACCGACAGCGACGGATCAGAAAAAGTTTTGCGAATGCGCATTTCTGAGACCGAAGCCTATATTGGTTTAGAAGATCCTGCCTGTCATTCCCATGCAGGAACGCGGACGGAACGCACTGAGATCATGTATGCACAAGGCGGCGTATTTTATGTCTATCTAACCTATGGCATCCATCACTTACTCAATATGATCACAGCGGCTGCCGAGTCGCCTGAATCGGTTTTGATTCGAGCAGGATTTTTGACAGAAGATAGTGATCGTCTGATTGATGAGCAATATCAAAGCGCAGACAAGCAACTGACTCATCCCAAACAGTTTGCTGGTCCGGGCAAACTCACAAAACGTTTGCAGATTGACCGTGACTTATATGGAAAATCAATTGAGCCTACATCCAATGTTTGGATAGAAGATGATGGCTGTGCACCGACCATATCATTGCGCCCTCGTATTGGGATCGATTATGCTGGTGATGCCAAAGACTGGCTACTACGCTATGTATGGACGGATCACCCGTCTTTATCCAAAAAATAGGTATCTGTGCAAATGTACATAGCCACTTTTATCTTAACGCCATTTTATGAGGTAGAGACATGTATAAGCTGACAGTATTCGTTCCTAATGATGCCTTAGATACAGTAAAGTCGGCTTTGTTTGCCGCGGGCGCAGGGACGATCGGTGATTATGAACAGTGCTGCTGGCAAGTGCAGGGCACAGGACAATTCATGCCATTGACTGGTAGTACACCGCATATTGGTACACACAATTGTCTTGAAACCGTTGATGAGTGGCGAGTGGAGATGGTGGTTGAGGAAAACGCCATTGAAGCGACTATTGCTGCATTAAAACATACCCACCCTTATGAAACGCCCGCCTATGATGTGATTAAGGTATTGGAACTTTAAAGGCATTGATATTATTTAAAGCATAAAAAAGGTCAAATAAACCAACATTGGGTTTATTTGACCTAAGGCATCCATAGCGTAGGGATGTCAAAAGCGTAAACGCGTTTTAAGACCAACGATGCTTGTTGCGCTTATCATGATGCTTGTCTTTATGTTTGCCATTGTTCTTGTACTTATTTTTATTAGGATGCTTTTTATCATATTTATTGTGCTCCCCATTATTTGACCAACCAGTTCTATTTGAGCTAATCAGTCTAAGGCTAGGGTAGGCGTACTGACGTTCATAGTTCTGATTGTCTTTTCTAACGTGGGCCGTTAGGGCACGATCACCGCGGTAGTTATCAGATCTGATGTCCATGACTTGATAACCTTGACGGCGCAAGTTTTCGCGTAGCTGTTGCTTAGCACGATTGTAATTGGCATTGTCGTTATTACTATTATCACGATAAACAGGGCGATTGTCATAGCCATAACCTGGACCTGCAACGGTACAGCCGACAGTAGTACCTAATAATGCAGCGACCAGACTCGTAGATACCACTGTCTTAAATGAAAAAAGGTTTGAGAAGTTCATAATCCAATGTCCTATGATAGGGTTAAAATAGCTGGCTAATAGTGAGGTTATTAGTGGCCAAAAAGGTATTGCATGTTATGAATGGTAAAAAATCACATTTCAAAATACTTATATTAGGTAGCTTTTGAAGGTAATTAAAATATAAAAGACAATTTCTATATTTAGAAATCTTTTCTTACATTATCTATCATAAGTGACAAAGCTTGATATTACGTGTCCTGTGCGTTAATAAGTTGTAATTATTGTTTAATAATAAGAGTGTTGTAAGCATATGCTTACACGCAATGACGCTTACGCGACTTAACAGCAGGTTAGGATTCAAGCATTATGTTCATACGGCATTAGGAAGTGTGACTCAAGGATTGAGTGAACCGCATTAAGGATAATGAGTCATTTATTAGAATCAGGATGATGATGATAAATGAAGTAAGGACACATAAGTTTTGCCAGTGACAGCAGTAGTATGCTGTTAAGTGTAGTAAAAAGGGCAGGATGCCCAGTATCACAATATACTGAATATCATGCAAGGATGCATAGGAAGCAGTGGTGATAGGTAACATGGATGGTTAACAATAAAACCGCATAACAAGAGTGTTATGCGGTTTTATCGTATCTGGATTTTGCTTATTTATTTATCATCTTAATAACATATGCCAAATACACAATCGTTTGATTCTTTATGAATTGTGCAAACTAAAAAAACCGTATGAATCCTCATACGGTTTTTTATTGTCTGGTATTTTTAATCTATCTATTACTCGTTCTATTTATTGCTCGTAATACAATTTAACTTTTACAAAGCAATAACTAAATAAAATTAGTATTTATTTTCAGTGCGCCAAGCATCAACTTCACGTTCAGCGTCTTCTTTATTGTGACCGTAACGTTCTTGGACTTTACCTACTAACTTGTCACGACTGCCTTCAACATGTAGTAGATCGTCATCAGTAAGATCAGCCCATTTTTGTTTTACTGAGCCTTTCATCTGGTTCCAGTCACCTTTTAGAGTATGTTCGTTCATTATTATATTCCTTCTATTATTATAAAAGTGGTTGTAAAGACAATTGTTCCATCTGTCTTTTATTCATTACCTTTTTACTCAGCAAGCTCATATATAAGCCAACTGGTGATATCTAATATAGGCATTCCTAATCGACTTGTCTGTATAGTCAATGTTTAGAGTGTTTCTCCATTATAGTGATTTACACTTCTGTGTTATAAGCCGCTTATTTGTGTAATAACTGACGCGCTTTCTCAGTAATCTACGTAAAAACCGTAAGCAAATTTAGCAAAGATAATCACGGTTATAGCGTCGCTCAACGCCTTTGTCCTAAATCTATGTACGGGCGTTAAACACTTAATGATAGACTTGTTAGAGAAATGGCTATAGGCTTATAGTTGAAATTATTTTTATATTTAATAATCATCATATTTAATAAATACTTTATAAAGCTCGTATAAATGGACAATGGATACATTTGACCCAATGAATTTGATAGACATAGCGACTGAAATGCCTAAAGAATCAAAGCGTGAGCGAGCCAAAGCCAAAACACGGCATGCTCTGCTAAAAAGTGCGTTGCAACTCTATAGTGCAGAAGGCGCTTGTGGCATGAGTATGAACAAGATTGCAAAAAATGCCGGTATTGCACAGCCCAGCTTTTATAATCATTTCGATAGCTTGGAGTCGCTACAAAACGAGTTGAGTGAGCAGCTCAAACATCACTATCTCTCACCCATGCGTACGGCTTGGATAACTATGCTCAAGGACTATACAACGTTGACAAGCGAGCAGTTTTATCAGCGTTGCCAGTATTGTTTGACCATGATTTTTGATGCAGCTTTTCAGAATATCGAGCTGTTTCAGCGCTTAATCGAAGATGGTTTGCGTGCGACAACGCAGGCAGAACATCAAGAGATATGCCAAAAGGGCGGTGTCACTGATCGTTTATCAGGTAAAGGTTTGGGTCGCTTGATTGGTGAAATAAAAGAGTCATGGGCAGAGATATTTGCCCAAGGATTGACGTCAGCGCAGTGTTCTTTTGAAGCCTCTCAAGTCAATCTCTGCGTTGATGTGGCTGTGGCGCAAGTCCATGAGTTGATAATAGGCTGCCATCAAGAGCGATACTCAAGGTCGCAGGCCATTGCTATCTTGTGCAAAAATTTTGATGTGTTGTTTAGTAGTTTTTTTCACGAAAGCTGTCACTAATCAATATAAAAAGTACTGTGGTGAGCAACCTCGTAAAAAAGTGATGGTTATCACACTATTATGAAATGGAATTTATGTAGCAAGGATGATCGTAAACATATAATAAGGAGCGTAACCATGAGTAGCAAAGCTGTGCAGGACAACGAACAAACACATTTTCGGACCTGTAATTTGTGTGAAGCGATGTGCGGTATCGTCATCAAACACGATGGTGAAAAAGTACTATCGATTAAGGGTGATAAGGATGACCCGTTGTCACAAGGGTATATTTGCCCAAAAGCGACTGCCTTGCAGGATTTACATGAAGACCCTGATCGTTTGCGCCAGCCTGTCGAGAGAACGAAAGATGGCTGGAAAGAAATTAGCTGGCCTGATGCCTTGGACAAAGTAGCAGTAGGCATCAAATTCGTACAGCAAAAACATGGCAAAAACGCCCTTGGGATCTACCTTGGCAATCCAAACGTGCATAACTTGGGCGGGATGCTAACGATTAAGCATCTACTGGGTAGCATCAAGACGCGCAGTCGTTTTTCTGCCACTTCCATCGACCAGTTACCCCATCACATCGTGAGTATGCATTTATTCGGTCATATGCTGCGTATTCCTGTTCCTGACATCAATCGTACCCAATATATGCTCATCATAGGTGGTAATCCGCTAGCGTCTAACGGCAGTATTATGACCGCACCAAACATGCGCCAAAAACTAAAAGACATCAAAGCTCGCGATGGTAAAGTGGTGGTGATTGACCCAAGACGAACCGAAACCGCAGAGATTGCAAGCGAGCACCATTTCATACGCCCAGCGACCGATGTGTTATTGCTCCTAGCAATGCTGAACGAAATCTACGCGCAAGGCTATGCCGATAAAGCACGGCTTAACAATAATAAAGCGGCGTCTTTAGCTCCAGAGATTGAGCGAATCGCAGACTTTGCCAAAGACTATAGTGCAGAGTCAGTGGCCAGTATTACTGGTATTGCCGCAGCTGATATCAAACGTATGGTGACAGAGTTTTGTGAAGCACCGAGCGCTGTCTGTTATGGGCGCATGGGCGTCTCAGTGCAAGCGTTTGGCTTGTTGAGTCAATATCTGATTATGGTGATGAACATCGTGACTGGGCGCTTAGATGAAATCGGTGGCTTGATGTTCCCCAACCCTGCGGTCGATGTGGTCAATAACTCAGGTCCTGGCTATTTGGGTAAGCGTCACAGCCGCGTGAATAATTTGCCCGATTTCAATGGCGACTATCCAGTGGTTACCATGGCGGAGGAGATGCTGGTAGACGGCGAGGGACAACTAAAAGGATTTATGACGGTTGCAGGCAATCCTGTCTTAAGCACACCCAATGGTGAAAAATTGGATAAAGCGCTGGCAAGCCTAGATTTTATGGTGTCGTTGGATTATTTTATTAATGAAACCAGTCGTCACGCTCATATTATCTTGCCGCCCGTCTCGCCATTAGAGCGCGACCATTACGACGTGACCTTTAACAACTTTGCGGTACACAATGTCGCCAAATATTCAAAAGCCTTATTTCGTAAACATAGAAAAGCCAAACACGATTGGCAGATTTATTTGGCGCTGGCAAAGCGTCTGGATAAAAAAGTATCGATGGCTACTAAGGTTGAACGCCTGCTCATCACTCTTTTTGGACCCAAATTCATACTTGATCAAGGCCTAAGACGCGGCCCCTATAAAGGTTTGAATTTAAAAAAATTGAAAAAAAATCTGCACGGCGTTGACTTGGGGCCCCTCAAACCAATGCTGCCACAAGCGTTAAAGCACAAAGATCAGAAAATTAATCTAAATGTAGATTTTTATCAAGCAGATTTGGATCGTGTACAAGCGATGATTCAAGAGTATGATGACACAAAAATCTTACTCATAGGTCGTCGTCATGTGCGCAGCAACAATTCTTGGTTGCATAACAGCCAGCGCTTGGTAAAGGGTAAGTCGCGCTGTACGCTCATGCTGCATCCAGAAACAGCAGAGCAGCACGGTATTAAAGACGGTCAAGATGTGAGAGTGACCTCTCGAGTAGGCAGCGTGGTCATTACAGCAGAAGTGACCAATGATCTGATGCCGGGTGTTGTCAGTATTCCGCATGGTTTTGGTCATGGACGTAAAGGCGTTAAGCAAAAAATTGCGCAAGCCCATGCTGGTGTCAGTGTGAACGATCTGACAGATGATACATTGATTGATACATTAAGTGGTAATGCAGCGGTGAATGGCGTGCCAGTGCAATTAGAGGCAGTCGCGCCTGAAACGTCTAATCTGGACACTACTGACTCAGCAACCACTGCATCTGACAGCGAATCCAGCAGTGCAGCCTAGGCTAGACAGACTTAGCTTGTATAAAAAAGCGCTCATATGTAGTTTATCCACTATAAAATAAAGATAGCGAGACTGATACAAATTTTGCGCCGCCTCTGTCCGTAAAGGTACAGCAAGTAAGAAAACTTTATATCAGTATTGCATGATAATGGAGGTTCTTTTTTTATTTAGGACTGACTATCGTTACATAAAGCGCCTTTTTTATGCGGTTATGCCCACAAAGTCAAAATCGACAGCGGGCACCTCGCCTTGCATCAATAAGCTCAGCGCCTTTGCTGACCCGCAGGCATGTGTCCAACCAAGCGTTCCATGACCAGTATTGAGCCACAAATTATCGTAGGTCGCATCCACATTATGACTGCCGTGACGAACTTGACCCACATGGGCGCGTCCAATTAAAGGCACATTAGAGGGCGTCATAGGTCGCAGTCCTGTCCAATACTGGACAGAGTTTGCAATGATGCCTTTTGGAAATAATTGCTGTACGCGCTTGGTAATGGCTTCGCAGCGAACAGTATTTAAGTCTAAATTATAGCCATTAAACTCCGCCGTCCCTGCGACTCGTAGTTTGTTACCAAGACGTGAAGTCACCAGCTTAAATTCGTCATCAATAAGGCTGATAAAAGGAGCATGGTGCGGCGCACGAGGATTGACTTGATAAGTGGCTGAATAGCCTTTTGCCGGAAAAATAGGCAGATGAATACCAAGCGTCTTCATCAATGGCACACTATAACTGCCAAGCGCCAATACGTGGCTGTCAGCACTAAAGGTTTGGGCGTTTTCGCCTTTGGGTCTGATGGTAATGCTGTGGATATGCGGTCGACTGGTTTGCGTGTCGGTATTAATAGCTAGAATCTCGGTGTCATATAAAAAACGGACGCCCGCTTCTATACAGCGCTGAGCAAGCCGCTGGGTAAAGAGGTGCGCATTGCCAGATTCATCGCGACTGGTATACGTCGCTCCTGTGAGTTTGTGAGCAATGTGATAAAGCGCTGGCTCCAGACTCACGGCGTTATTGATATCAATGACGTAGCGCTCACAGCCAAGTGCTTGCATGCGTTCTGTAGGTTTGAGAGCGGCATCAAACTCAGCCTGACTGGTATAAAAATGCATGATACCGCGAGTCTGCTGCTCGTAATCAATGCCAATATCAGCCCGCAATTGTTGCAAGGCATCCCGTGAATACAGCCCCAGACGTACCATTTGTACCAAATTGGCATCGGCTTTGTTAGCGCGGCATTCTTGCAAAAACTGCATGGCCCATTTGAGCTGCGCTTTATCCGCACGGAGCCGATAAAGCAACGGCGCGTCCTCTTTAAACAGCCACTTAAGCGCTTTCATCGGCGTGGCTGGATTGGCCCAAGGCGTGGCATGCGAGACCGATATCTGACCACCATTGGCAAAAGACGTTTGCATGCCTGCCGCTGATTCGCGCTCAATCACAGTCACGTCATAACCAGCTTGACGTAGATACCATGCGGTGGTCACGCCCACCACACCTGCTCCGAGTACCACAATATGTGTCATAGGACGCTCTGCTGCGTTTTAGTAAAATAGGTAAGAAATGTGCGCATTGTCTGGTGCTATTTTGCGCGAGCAACATCTGCTTGTAGGGCAGGCGGTAAATCCAATACCGTCAACTCACTCTCAGCAAGATGTTCTGGGCGAGCCACCACGAGCGCTTCAAAACCCTCAGCCGTCGTTAGGGTATTGACCACTTGGATTTTGTCCAGCTTATCCCCTGCTGTTGGCGCGGTACCTGCGCCTTTTACACTGGAGCCTTTTACATAGTGTAAAAACGCTTTTGGGGCAGATTTAAAATAGATACGAGCAATGACTTCTTGACCCAAATAGCAGCCTTTGTCGTAGTCCATGCCGCCACGCTGATGCAGTCGCAGCTCTTGTGGTTGGAACTCACCTTGAGTGGCGGCAACGATCCAATAGTTGCCCGTAGCAAGACTACATTGCATCCATGCTTGCGTGTCTTTAGACGTATTATGATCTTCTTTGTGACTAAAAGTGGGCTCATCTGCCAGCACACAGGGATAAATAGCAATCGGTTCGCTGGTATCAAATTTAGAAAATGCCCCGAACTTTTTCAAGTGCGATTGTAGAGATGCGGCACAATCGGCACTAATGACCACATCATATTGTTTTTCTGCCTGTTTTTTAATCCAAATACCAAATTCAATCCGACCTTTTAAATTACCAATAGCGGCGGCTTGGTAGCTCAGTCCAAGTTTGGTGACATCACAGGTAAGCTGACCTTGTAAGAATTTTTCCGCGTCTTCGCCTTGAATGGTGAGTTGGGCAAACTGCGGTAGTATTGGTGTGTCTGAAACTTGAGTCATTATTATTATCCTTCTAATAAAAGTGTATTCAGTAAAGATATGAGCAGCAAAATTGAATGAGAAAAAAGCGTAAAAATAAATCTAGATGTAGCTACAAAGAGTACCACAAAACCGACAGTCATAAAAAATGTCATCGCTTGGCTATAGCTTGGGGCCGATACCCAATTTTCAAAGGTACAAATTGGTTAAAGGTGACGAGTTACGGTACAATGTGAGCTCCAGAATACCCCTAATTTACGATGGCTGCCGAGGAAATAATGAGCTTACCTAATTGTCCAAAATGTGATGCTGAATATACGTACGAAGATGGTGCGTTACTGGTATGTCCGATGTGCGCTCACGAGTGGACGGCGGCTGAGACGGATGCGGCGCAAGCTGAAGACCAAAATGCCGTCATCCGCGATGCGGTAGGTAATGAGTTACAGGATGGCGACGCGGTCACCGTGATTAAAGATTTAAAAGTTAAAGGTTCCTCAATCGTCATCAAAGTGGGCACTAAAGCAAAAAGCATTCGTCTGTTGCCAGACGCGACCGATGGTCACGATATTGACTGCAAACTTGATGGTTATGGCCCTATGAAGCTCAAATCCTCTGTGGTTAAAAAAGCGTAATAAAAGAAAGCTGCGACTGATTTAAAAGAGTGGCTCAGCGACAACCAGTCAGTACCAATGGTATTGAATCCAAAGATTTTATCACCAGTAAATAGGCACGTATCGATACAAAATAACAAAACCCACAAGTAGAGAATTCTTATGAGTACCAAAAACGAACAGCTATTTGCACAAGCCCGTAAACATATCCCAGGTGGCGTCAATTCACCCGTCCGCGCTTTTGCAGGGGTCGGTGGTACGCCAATCTTTATGCACCGTGCCAATGGCAGCAAAATCTATGACACCGAAGACAATGCTTATATTGATTATGTGGGTTCTTGGGGCCCAATGATTTTGGGTCATGCGCATCCAAAAGTCATTGATGCGGTCAAAAAAGCCGCTGACGATGGTTTGAGCTTTGGGACACCAACGCCTTTTGAAACGACGGTTGCAGACAAGATCTGCGAAATCGTTCCAAGTGTTGAGATGATTCGTATGACCAGCTCAGGGACAGAAGCGACCATGAGTGCGATTCGTTTGGCGCGCGGCTACACTCAGCGCGACAAAATCGTCAAGTTTGAAGGCTGCTACCACGGGCACTCAGACAGTCTGCTGGTAAAAGCAGGCTCAGGCATGCTCGATATCGGTGAGCCAACGTCTAAAGGCGTGCCAGTGGATTTTGCGAAGCATACCATTACGATTCCTTATAATGATCCACAAGCGATCAAAGACTGTTTTGAGAAATGGGGCGACGAGATTGCTTGCGTTATCTTGGAGCCGATCGCTGGCAACATGAACATGGTCATTCCGGCGCAAGAATTCCATGATACCTTGCGTGCAGAATGTACCGCCAATGGCGCTGTGCTTATCTTTGATGAGGTCATGACAGGTTTCCGTGTTGGACTGGGCGGTGCACAAGCACATTTTGGTATCACCCCTGATTTGACATGTTTTGGCAAAATCATCGGCGCAGGTCTACCAGTCGGTGCGTTTGGTGGTAAAGAAGAGATTATGTCTTGTATCGCGCCACTTGGCGGCGTGTATCAAGCTGGTACATTATCAGGTAATCCGCTAGCAATGCGTGCTGGTATTGCGATGTTTGAAGACTTAACGGCAGAGGGTTTTTACGAAGACTTAGCTGCTAAAGTCGATCATCTGGTTGATGGCTTCCAAGCGGCAGCTGACAAGCATGGTATCAACCTACGTACTAATAAGCTTGGCGGTATGTTTGGTATGTTCTTTGTCAAAGACAGCACAACTGAAACGCCAAAAAACTTTGATGACGTGACAGAATGCGATATGGATGTGTTCAATACTTTCTTCCATGGTATGCTCGATCGCGGTATTTATCTCGCGCCGTCTGCTTATGAAGCGGGCTTTATGTCAATCAAGCACAGCAATGAAGATATTGATGCGTCAATTACGGCTGCTGATGAAATCTTTGCAGACATGGCAAAGCGTTAATTTGAATGCTTAACGCTGTTTTTTAAAAATACGTGGTTTTAAACCATTGCCAGCACAAGTAAATTCATTACTGTGCTGGTTTTTTTCTGGCTCTGTCGTATTTGCGATCTTTTAAACTTAGATTACCGCGTAGCACATCACTATACATGCGAAAATCGCTGGCAAAGCTTTTGAGCGGAAATTTAAAAGAGGCGGGTTTGTTTTTTTCGAAGAAAAAATGCCCAACCCATGCACAGGCGTAGCCGGCAGCAATACCTTTTAGTAAGGGGGTTGGAGAGCGGTCTTTGACAGATTTTGCTAGACCCAATAGACCAAAGCTGCTGCCAGCAAAATGCAAACGGCGACATGCCATGTTTTGATGTTCATTCAAATAAAAATCGTAAAAATTTTGTTTTATTGAAGGATCGGCTTTTATGAGGTCTGTTTTGGTAGTCTTGTTGGTATAATCGCCATCCTGAGTGGTTGCGGTTTCGGTTGAGAGCGCTGTGTCATTGAGGTTCATGGTTTAGCATCCTTGCTAGTCATTTATTATATCACGTATGATGTACCCATTTATGCACCAATCAAAACACGTTTGAGTAGACATCATTGCGGCTTTTATTTTTACTCTATATGTATAACTACTCAGTAAGTAACTGTTATCTATTATAATATTCTTAAATTTTAATGTAGCAAACCAACCTAGTGAATACAAGTAACAGATGCGCCGCATGCGTCCATTATTTCATGAATAGTGTGTTTGTCTTTATGTGCCAATGTTGTGTCTCTTGCCAGTTTTTGGCATAAATGCTTTAATGGTGGCAATTACATCGGTTCGCATAAATGTCATGTTTTCTGCCCGTGTAGTTTTCTATCTGTTCTTTGTCTCACTTTTAATCCCTATTTTTCCTATTTATCTGACATGGTAACGATTTCTCCTATGCCTATTGACTATCTTAAAAATCCACCTCTCACTGACGATGAGATGATGGCAGCTATCGATATCGGTTCCAACAGTTTTCATTTGGCCATTGCTCGTCTTGATCATGGTGAGGTGAGAAAAGTAGTTTCTATGTCTGAAAAGGTTCAGCTGGCGGCTGGACTGGACGAAAATAATATCTTAAGTGCGGCCGCTGAAAAGCGTGGTCTTGAATGCTTAAGCCGTTTTGTGGCACGCTTGGATTCGGTACCACCCGAACGTCTTCGTGTGGTAGCAACAAACGCGTTGCGACAAGCCAAAAACTCCAACGATTTTATCGCTCATGCCAATAAAATTTTACCAAAGCCCATCGAGATTATTGCAGGACGGGAAGAGGCGCGATTGATTTATTTGGGTGTCTCTCACACCAATGCCAGTAGCGACAAGCGCTTGGTCATTGATATCGGCGGCGGTTCAACAGAATTTATCATCGGTCAAGGCTTCGATCCGCTATTGACCGAAAGCTTGCAAATGGGTTGTGTGGCTTTCACGCAAAAGTATTTTGCTGATGGTCAAATTACCAAAGAAGCTTTTACCAAAGCCATGTCAGGTGCGCGTAAAGAAGTGCTCGCTATTAATGGTCGTTACCAAAAAATGGGCTGGACCAGTGTGGTTGGCTCGAGTGGTACGATTAAAGCGGTGCGCAATGTCTTGGTATCAAAAGGCTGGGCTGATGAGCAAGAGTGCATCACCTATAAAGGCGTTAAAAATCTCGAAAAATTACTGCTCAAAACAGGTCATGTCGATAATATTGATCTAGAAGGTGTCAAGGAACACCGTAAAGCCATATTTCCTGCAGGCGTCGCAGTACTGCGCGCTGTGATGCAAGTATTGGGTATTGACACCATCAGCTATTCAGACGGGGCGCTACGTGAAGGCGTCATGTATGACATGCTTGGACGCTTTGCGAGTGAAGATGTGCGTGACCGTAGTGTACTCGCCCTCATTAAGCGCTATTCAGGCGATAAAAAGCAAGCCAAACAAGTGGTAAAAACCAGCCGGGCTTTGTTCGAGCAAGTGAAGAAAAGATTGCTGCTGAGTAGTGATGATGGTGATTTGCTCAGACGGGCGGCTTTTTTGCATGAAATTGGCCTTGCGATCAGTCACAGTAGCTATCATAAACACAGTGCTTATTTGCTCGAGTATTCTGATATCCCAGGGTTTTCGCAAGTTGACCAAAAGCGTATGGCACAACTGATGCTCAATCATCGTCGTAAGCTCAAAGCAGATATGCTGGAGCAAACTCTTAACATCGGTGGCGATCAGCTCGTTTATTTGTGTCTACTGTTGCGTCTTGCGGTGCTGGCGCATCACAGCCGTAGCGATCAGGAGTTACCAGAGTTGCAGTTAGAAATCATTGAAGATAATTGCTGGCAAATCACGGTGGCTAATGATAGTGAACATTATGCTTTTTTGCTGCCTGATCTTTATACTGAAGTCGATCAATTTGCAAAGTGGGGCGTGAAGCTAAGCATTGTTGCTGCTTAAAACGGTGAGTGGTTACTATTGTAATGATGGCATTAAAGATTAACGTAACAAAAGCTGCTTTGTCAGTAATGCCATGCCAAATAAGATGTGCTACTATAGCTTCTATTGAGTTTACAACTGTACTTTCATTATCTAAAAATAGATAACGATATCATTATTATGTATAACGATTAAAGGGAAGCGTCTATGAGCACTGTCTGGGATAGTGTGCAGCTTGCACGACATGCCAAGCGTCCATTATTTATGGACTATGTTAATCAGCTATTTACCGAATTTGATGAGTTGCATGGCGACCGTGCTTATGCCGATGACAAAGCCATTCTAGGCGGACTTGCGCGCTTCGACGGTAAACCTGTGATGGTCATTGGTCAACATCGTGGTCGTAGCACTCGTGAGCGTATTGCTCATAACTTTGGTATGGCAAACCCTGAAGGTTACCGCAAAGTGATTCGTTTGGTCAAAATGGCTGAGCGCTTTAATATTCCAGTGATGACTTTCGTAGACACCCAAGGTGCCTATCCGGGTATTGGCGCTGAAGAACGTGGACAAGCACAAGCTATTGCCGAAAGTATTGCTGTTTTTTCTAGCCTAAAAGTCCCTATTATTGTGACTATTATTGGTGAAGGTGGTTCTGGTGGTGCATTGGCGATTGGGGTGGGTGACAAAGTAAACATGCTGCAAAACAGTATCTATTCGGTCATCTCTCCTGAAGGCTGTGCTTCTATCCTGTGGAAAACGGCTGAAAAAGCACAAGATGCCAGTGAAGCGTTGAAACTGAATGCGATTAATCTGCATCAGATGGGTTTGATTGATGCCGTTATCGAAGAAGGGGAAGGCGCTCATATCCAGCCGCAGCCTGTGATGAATGCTTTGAAAGCGCTGATTGCTGAGCAATTGGACGAGATTAAAGATTTAGATGCACAAAAGCGTTGTGAGTTACGCTATGAGAAGCTGAAGTCTTTTAACTCAAATGTGATGTTGCCTTGCTAGTTTAAGCTTGAGCTTTTTATGTGAGAGCGCCAAGCTTAGTGCTAAAATAAAAACGTGTCATTTAATGGCGCGTTTTTTTATGCCTATGAACTAATCTATGAACGGATAGAACAGAACGGTTAAGCAACATTAACCATAGGCTTTTTAGGATCAAACCTTATAAGATTACAAACGCTTATGAAAATTCATGCCATGCGTATAATGTCGATTTTAAAGTACATTGACTGTAGCCGGTACAACATGAAAACGATACATGAGAGACTACGTGCGACTGGGATAAATGTTTCTTTTTAAAGTCAATCGACTACACAATTCATATGACCATCAAATAAGCAGGGTTAGCTATGACCAGTAGTGCCATCGTGCCACATCCCATTGAGCCCATAGCAGCGCGACCTACCGATGCCAAATTAGAAGCAGCATTTTTGAATAGCTTATCTGACTATGGTGCACGGCTGCATGGTCGGCGTATTTGGCTGGCTTGTAGTGGTGGCCGTGATTCATTGGCGCTCGCCGCATTATGTGTTCAGCTTTATCGCCAAGGAAAGTTACCGTTTTTGCCACAGCTTTTACATGTCGATCATCGTCTGCAAGCGGACAGTCACCACTGGTCGATGCATGTGGCACAGTGGGCGCAAAAGCAGCAACTGCCGTGTCATGTCTTACAGGCACAAGTGAACGGTCATGATGAGCAAGCCGCGCGGCAGGCACGCTATGACGTCATGCGTGTACATATGAATCAAGACGATGTATTACTATTGGCGCACCACGCTGATGACCAAGCAGAAACAGTGCTTATGCGTCTGATTCAAGGAGCAGGCGTCAACGGTTTGTCTGGTATACAGCCTTGGCGAGTACAAACGCAAGGGGCGCATCGCATTATATTATGGCGGCCTTGGCTCACCGTTCAGCGCGCTGATATCAGTGCTTATGCCACGCGTTTGCAGCTCCCTTATATTGACGATCCGACCAATGAGACTGGTGATAACGTACGCAGTGGTCTGCGACGAGACATCATGCCAATACTCGCGGAATACAATCCAAATGTCATCGATAATATTGCTCGTAGCGCGCAGCTACTGAGCGATGCAGAGGCGACTGTCCGAGCTCAAGCGATACAAGATGTAGAGCAAACCGCTATTGGCTCATTACAATTGTCTTCTGCTCAGCGAGTACTCGATATTGATAAATTAGCAGCGCTACCGTTGCATCGACAGCGCCAACTATTGCACCACTGGCTTGGTCAAGATGAGCCGTTACCACCAGCCAAACAACTGATAGATGATGTGATACAGCTAAGCCAACGCTGTGATCATGATCATCAAACCGAGTTATTTTGGCAAGGTCGCAAGCAGTCCTATACCATTCGTCGCTACCGCCAGCAGCTGTATCGCTTGAGCAGTGATTGGCTAAAATGGCTTAAGATGCCGCTTACCGAACAGGTAGAGTTAAATTGTAATCTTAATTTAGTTCCTGATGTTGCTGCTACCAAATCTACGCTCGTAAGCTTGCGTATGAGTCCAGACTTTATGTGGCAACTGCACGTGACCCCAAATGTGTTGGCACAACTATCAGATCATAATAGCAATAGTGAAAACGGTGAAACAGCGACTAAACAAGTATTAAAAATAGCGCCATTAAATCGTCAGCAGCGCATTCAAACCAAACAGGCTTCACGCCCACAATCAGGCAAAAAACTGTACCAAACACTGGGTATTCCACTTTGGTTGCGAGAGAGTTTGGTGGTGGTGAGTGTAGTTTTAGAAGACGAAGTAACTAATGAACGAACTGAGAGTGAGCCAGCAAAGGAAATTCCTATATTATTACTATCACCTTTCGAGAGCTGGCATTTGAGTTCTGCTGATCTATCTAGTCAGCTCACAGAAAGTCTACTCAGTGAGCTGTTGAATAGTCATTTGAGTATTCAATAGTATCTGTTAAAAAACGGATGACGTTGTTTAACGGCATTGAGTTTTTTGTTACTTGATACCCGTTTTGACCGCTTGAATTTCTCAGACGATGGCGGTGGCAGTATGTTAAACTGAGTGTCATTTTACCTAGCATTATGTTAGTTTTAATGCCTTTGAATTTTGCGAGTAGGAGACAAGTATGTCAGTATTAGATAACAAGAAAATCAGCTTTATTGGCGGCGGTAATATGGCGCAGGCCTTGATTAGTGGGCTGATTGGCTGCGGTATCCAACCGAATCTAATTACGGTTGCTGACCCTAATCTGTCTGTACGTGAACAATTGGCAGCGAAAGGATTGAACACCGTCGATCCTACTGCCGATGCAAATGCAGCGGTTATCGATGCTGACATCGTAGTGCTGGCTGTGAAGCCACAAGTCATGAAAGCGGTGATTGGCGCGTTTGCTGATGCCTTGAGCACCCAATTGGTGATCTCGGTGGCGGCAGGCTTGTCGACCGAGCTTTTATCTAACATGTTAAATGGTTACCGCAATATTGTACGTGCGATGCCGAACACACCCGCTATGATTCAGATGGGTGCCACAGGGCTATATGGTACGGACAATATTTCTGCTGAGCAAAAACAGTTAGCTACTGCCGTGATGGAAGCCTCAGGCCTGGTCATGTGGGTTGAAGATGAAGCGCACATGCACGCGGTTACGGCCGTGTCAGGTTCAGCGCCCGCTTATATGTTTTATTTTATCGAATCGATGGTCGATAAAGGCATCGCCTTAGGACTAGATACAGAGCAGGCGTCGGCACTGGCACTACAAACCATGATAGGCGCCGCAAAAATGGCGATGGATAGTGAAGATGCGCCCGCTGAATTACGTCGCAAAGTAACGTCTCCAAATGGCACCACTCAAGCGGCAATTGAGTCCATGCAAGTCAATGATATTGGTCGCCAAATTGGTGAAGCCATGCAAGCTTGTTATGATCGCAGCCAAGCGTTAAGTGAAGAGATGAGTAAATAGTTTACTCTATGGTATCAAGTGCGTCATTGCTGCAACCGATAATGTACTTGAAGTAATACCGCGCCCACACCTACATGACACTTGTCACCCTATAACCTGTTAATAAGATCATATTGAGTAGCACTTCATGAACAACATGTTATTTCAAATCTTTGATTTGGTCACCACATTCGCCATGATGTTGGTATTTATTCGCTTTATGCTACAGTTTGCAGGAATGGACGCCAGAAACCCCATGATTGCCCCAGCCTATAAAGCGACACATATTGTCGACGTATTTGGACGTATTTTTCCAACCGTCGGGCAAGGTCGTATCAGTATCGCTGCCATTGTGCTTATGTTTTTGATTCGCCTTATTGATATTTCAGGGAAAGCGGCGCTCACGCATAAAGGCATTGCCCCCGTGCCGTTATTTTTTACGGGCACAACAAGCTTAGTGTTAGATTTCTTGCGTCTATGCCGCTATTTGGTAATAGGCTCTATTATCGTTAGCTGGATTGTGGTGTTTACCCGATCTGAGCATCCCATCATTGGTATTATTATCAATCTTGCTGAGCCTATCTTAGCGCCATTTCGCCGCATCACCCCAAACTTAGGCATGCTGGATTTATCACCAATGGTTGCTTTCTTTGCATTTTATTTGCTTGAGATATTTATTGGTGGTTTGACAGCCAATTTTATGCCCATGCTGGGATAGGCTGACGTTAGTTACTGAGACCAGCACTGACTGTTTATAAAATTTTGAACCAAGAAGGCGCTCTATCTATTTAGAGCGCCTTTTTTAATTCAGTTGAATCCGTTCAAGATAGCGTATTATCTGTGTGGCTACATCAATAGGAAAACCAATACATTAAATGCGAACGAAGCGATTGGGTATGAGTTGGGCGTCAGCATTGTCAGGGTGCGGAACGTCAGCCGCGCGCAGTGTCTGGGTAATCCAGCTGTCTGCTGCTTTGACGGCATCAACAAGCGCATCCCCCATGGCTAAGCGTCCCGCAATAAAGCTGGCGAGTGAGCAGCCTGACCCGTGGAATTCACCCTCTAAGCGTGGCAAAGTACTCTGATGTATCATCTCGCCTTTGACATATAGATACTGTTCGATATCACCGCTATCAAAATCATGCGAGGTTTTGACAAGGACCGCATGCGTACCCTGCGCGCATAGTTTTTGTGCGCCAGCGTGTAGATCTTGCTCACCACTCAAAGCGCGCAGCTCATGACTGTTGGGCGTCACTAAAGTAGCGTAAGGTAACAGCTTCTTGAAGGCAGCTACTAGTGTCTTTTCGTCACCCAAGCTACCGCCACTGTTGGCGACCAATACAGGGTCTAACACGAAAGGCACCGTAGCAGCGATCACGCGCTCAGCAAATAAGTTTGTCAGCATTGCGATGTTATCAGTTGTGCCAAGCATACCTGATTTGATGACAGCGACTGGTAAATCATCGAGCACTGTCGTGGCTTGCGCCTTGACTAGGTTTGCAGCACAGGCGTCAAAACCAAATACTTGCTGTGAGCTTTGTATAGTAATCGCTGTACAAGCGACGGTAGCGTAGGCACCTGCTTGCCCAATGGCTTCAATATCTGCTTGTAGTCCGGCGCCGCCTGAGGGGTCCAATCCTGAAAAACACAGTACCACTGGTCGCATAACACTTCCTTTTATATGGTTTAAAATGAACAGCAAATACTATAGCCACCTGCTAACAAAAAAGCCATAGTCGTCCAAATGCTGCGCTTAGATACATGACACATTGATAAATATCACGTTAGAGAGCCAAAGGACTATTTTTGGCAAAGTTTTTTCTACTCAAACGTCTATAAATGCCTATAAATAAATAATTATACGAAAACTCTCATAAATCTGTAGACAACGCTTGCAATTCGTTTTGGCTTTGCTATAATACTCGCCCACGACATAAGACGTATCGTTAGCAATGATACTGAGTTTATAGTTATTTTATAAGCGTTTTATATCGTTCGGTGAAGTGGGTGAGTGGCTGAAACCAGTTCCCTGCTAAGGAACCATACGTGTAAGCGTATCGAGGGTTCGAATCCCTCCTTCACCGCCATTTATTCAGTTGTTATTAGAGTAATAAAGCAATATATTGGCGTTAAGTCTTTTTAGTTATTAGATCAAAAATTAATTTGAATTTAGTAAAAAAAGATATTGACACAAGCGATATTATCTATATAATAGCCAACCTAATTTACTGAAATTGTTTTTAACAACTCGGTAAATGATTTGCAAAGTACGCGCTTGTAGCTCAGTTGGATAGAGCACTTGGCTACGAACTAAGGGGTCGGGAGTTCGAATCTCTCCAAGCGCACCATTTTGCATAATCAATTAAATCAATCGCCTGTCTTATGACAACTTGGCGATTTTTTTATGTCTATAGATTTTGTCTGATACCATTATTTTGTCACACAGTGACACCTTATGATAATGTACGCTAAGACTGTGAATTACGGTACAATAGAGACACTATTCACTGCTTGCTATGAGCTTGTCCATGTCAAAGAGTTTATCCAAACGCCCAGCAAAAGCGGCTAATAAATCAATGCCTAAGCGCAACCCCTCTACACAACCACTGCCTGATGAAGAACCAACGATCGCTAAGCCAACGACTCGCGTTGTGGCGATTATCTATGATGGTATGTTAATTTTGGCATTGCTGTTTCTGGTCGGGACAATACTTACCGTGATAGGTACAGTGCTGACCATGCAGACAGGGACACAATCATCGCAAGCACAATCGCTACCGACATGGTATCAGAACGTGGTAATGACGCCGTCTTTTGTACTAACGCTGGTCGCATTTTATGGCATATTTTGGCGCCGCGGTGGGCAGACATTGGGTATGCAAACTTGGCGATTAAAAACGGTGAACAACTCAGGTCACTTGCTGACATGGGGACAGTCTTTTAAACGTATCCTAGCGGCATGTTTGATGCCATTATTGTTTGGTATTATTGGTAGTCTAATCGGCGGATCGCGCGCTTTATTATTAACCAGCGCCTTCTTGGGTTTGATATTTAATTACGCATTTTGTGTGTTCAATCGTCGTGGTCTTGCGGTGCAAGATATGCTATCCAACACCATTACCCTAAAGATGCCAAAAGTAGCACATGAAGGGTTATGGAGTGGATTCAAAAATCGTAAGAAAAACCAGAAAAGTCAGTAGGGTAAAAATACACTCAGTCTACTGTCTGTCGTTTATCTAAGCACATTGTTTTGAATAGCAAAAACTACATGTTGACGGTTTGAATAAGCCATCCTGTATAGCCCACAAAGAAGAGTACCAGCGTGGTACCAGAAAGACGGCCAAATTTACGCTTGGTCATATACACATAAACACATAGAGCAACAAGCAATAAGGTAATTGCGCCCATTGTCAGGACATCACGCGACAAGATAACAGGGTTGACAGTGATGGGGGCAATCAAGGCTGCAAGACCAACGACGCCCAGCGTATTGAATATATTAGAGCCAATAATATTGCCCAGTGCCATGTCATGTTCGCCTTTGCGTGCCGCTGACAAGCTCGATACCAGCTCAGGCAATGACGTGCCGACAGCGACAATCGTCAATCCAATAATAAGCTCGCTCAATCCCCAAAAAGTGGCCAGCTCCACTGCGCCCCAAACGATTGCACGTGAGCTGACGACCAACATCAGAATACCGATAAATAAAGAGCCAAGCCCTCGTGCAACGCTTTGTTCGGCTTTTTCTGCGTCTATTTCTGTTACTACATCGTCTTCATGTTCATGATAGCCTTCACGTAGGCTCAGAAAAATCTGCATCCCCAATACCGCGATGAGCAATACCACTAGGACAATGCCGTCAACTGCGCTCAATGCGCCATCACGCAGTTGCCATGCCGCTATAACGGTAATCCCTACTAAGATGGGCAAGTCACGTTTTACGATAGCCTTACGAATGATAATAGGGCTAATTAATACCGTTGCGCCTAGGACTAAAGCAATATTGATAATATTAGAGCCATAAGCATTACCCAGCGCCAACTCAGGGCTGCCTTCTATTGCTGCCAGCACTGACACAACCATTTCAGGCGCTGACGTTCCTATTCCTAATATCAAAACACCAATCAAAAAGCTAGGTACACTGAACTTCTTTGCCAGTGTGGTCGCCCCGTCAATAAAAACATCCGCACTCCAAACCAAAATTGCTAATCCAATGAGTATCGCAATAACAGCCAGCCACATTAGTATTGTTCCTTATCAATTATCAAAAATTGTCATAAAAAATATAAATTTCCTAGGATGTGTTGTTACTCAGATTTTAAGACCACTCGCTGTATCAATGGGCTAATTAATAACACATCCTAAGCATAAAGGTATAAAAAAAGCTGAATCTACATGTGGATTCAGCTTTTGTATTAGTATAAAGGTTTTGACTAAATAATAACAATAACTTCAACAGTTTAGTTGGTCAGTTATGTCTATTCTGTCCGAAGATTTTGTGTTTTTTCAATCTAAGCCACTTGGACAGGAATGATGTTGGCGGTGTCTTTCACCGTGTTGTCTTCGTTGCAGTAGACCAGCTTTGGTTGATACGTTGACGCTTCCACTTCATCAAAATGGGCGTAAGCGCAGATAATGACGATATCACCTAAGTCTGCCATATGAGCTGCAGCACCATTTAATGAGATGATCCCAGAGCCTGCTTCAGCACGGATGGCATAGGTACGAAAGCGCTTGCCATTGGTCACATTATAGATATCGATAGACTCATTTTCACGTAGCCCAGCGAGATCGAGCAGATCACCGTCGATACCACACGATCCTTCGTAATGCAGTTCGGCATGGGTAACACGGGCACGGTGTAACTTGCATTTAAGCATATTAAGTAGCATAGGTTGCTTCCTTAGCGTAGCTGATATTAGTTAACTAAATCAAAAGGTTAATAGAGATTAACTTGCTAAAATAAAAGACTGCTGACCTGTATATGGTGTTACTCAGGCAATTTAAAACCATTGATTTGTGCACGCGCTTTTTCGACATCACCAGCTAACAATAAGGGTAATGCCTCAAAAGCAGCTGTCAAAGCGCTATCGATGGCAATCTGCTCATTAGGAGCAGCTTTGGAAAGCACATGGCCACTGACTTTAGATTTGTGGCCTGGATGCCCAATACCAATGCGTAGACGATGAAAATCATTGCCGAGATGAGGCGTGATATCCCGTAGACCATTATGACCACCATGTCCACCATTGGTTTTGAGCTTGATACTGCCAGCAGGAATATCGAGCTCATCATGAGCAATCAATAATTCGTCATTATTGATTCCATAAAAGTTGACCATCGGCACCACTGACTGACCAGACTTATTCATAAAGGTTAATGGCATCAAGAGCCGCACATCAGACCCATGGATACGTCCACGCCCCGTCACGCCATGAAATTTTTTGTCATGGGAGAGGGTGATATTAAATTCCTGGGCCAAATGATGGACAAACCAAAATCCAGCGTTATGCCGCGTAAACATATACTGCTCACCAGGATTACCAAGACCGACGATAAGCTTTATGGCCATAAAAACACCCTGCTTGAATGTAATAAATGAGTGGTAAGGTTTGCTACAGCATAAAACATTGTCGAGTCATATTCAAAAAGACGGTGTGACAAAACTGTCTTAGCTTACCAATAATGGTGTCCAAACCCTACTTACAAAAACAGCAGGAGATCTGAATCACCTGCTGTTTTTTTGACTGAATAAATCATCGATTATATGCACTACAACGAGTGACTATATAAAGGAATGATTACTCGCTGTCTTTGTTTTCTTCAGTACCGTCGTTTTGCTCAGTAGCTGGTACTTCATCAGCATCAACGTCGTCAGCAGTTTCGTCAACTTCTTCAACCGTTGGTGGCTGCATGTTAACGATAGTACGGTCATGGCCATCTTCTAGCTCAAGCTCATGAATCACAACACCTTCAGGAAGAGTGATGTCTGATAGACGGAACAAATCACCGATTTCCATACCAGATACATCTATTTCTAGGTATTCAGGTAATTGTGATGGTAAGCAAACAACTTCGATATCAGATACTAGCGTAGATAGTACGCCTGCAGCAGCTGTACCTGGTGCTTCTTCACGACCAACAAAATGCACAGGAACGTTCATGTGGATTTTTTGACCTTTTACAACGCGCTGGAAGTCAGCATGCATTGGGAAGCCTTTTGCAGGATGACGCTGCAAATCTTTGATAACGGCTTGATGCTCTTCGCCATCAACAGTGATGGTCAAGATGTGTGAGAAGAATGCTTCAAACTCAAGCGCTTTTACCAACTCGTTTAGCTTGATAGAGATTGCTGTTGGCTCTGCGTTGCCACCATAGATGATAGCAGGAACTAGGTTCTGCTTACGTAGGCGGCGGCTCGCACCTTTACCTTGTAGGTCAGCAGAACGATCAACTGCATTTAGCTCAAAATGATTAGTGCTCATGGATATAATCCTATAAAAAGAATGATGAAGTGTCTGGTCATAAAAAAGTGGATTTGCGACCAATCCACTAATGGGTGATGATAGCTAAAATTTGTCGTTGCTGATAAAACAGACAACACTCAAATCTTGCCATTCGCTCATCATAACGAATGATATGCCTATTACAGTCATTAAAAATCGTTATTGCTAAGCTTGATCAGCACTTTTGGTAATATCGACCTGACAAAGTCAAAAGTGGTCGACACAGGCGCGCATTATACGTGGTTTTGTAGTAATAATAAAGACCTACGCAAAATGACTGTACAAACTATTCAGTAAAAAAAGCGCCAAGTGAAGACACTTGACGCTTTATATTTGGCTACTGATAATCTATTATCACGCGTATGATTGTAAAAACCACCGTAACGATTGTTTACGTTTTGAGCTTAAGCGTCAAACATCGCACTAATAGATTCTTCATTATTAATACGGCGTAAGCTTTCAGCCAGCATCGGTGCAATGCTTACCTGACGGATTTTACTACAAGCCTTGGCTTCATCTGATAAAGGAATGGTATCAGTCACAACCACTTCGTCTAATGCTGACTCGCTGATATTCTTTAGCGCGTTACCAGATAAAACAGGATGGGTAATGTAAGCCAAGACGCGGCGTGCACCATGTTCTTTTAGTGCTTCAGCCGCTTTACATAGGGTACCTGCGGTATCAACCATATCATCAACAATCACACAATCGCGGCCACGGACATCACCGATGATGTGCATGACTTGTGACTCGTTGGCACGTGCACGGCGCTTATCGATAATTGCCAAATCCGTATCGCCTAACTGCTTCGCCATCGCACGCGCACGAACCACACCGCCAACGTCAGGTGAAACCACCATGATGTTGTCATAGTCTTGTTTTTGTAGGTCATTCAATAGAACGGGTGTACCGTAGATATTATCAACAGGAATATCAAAGAAACCCTGAATCTGATCTGAGTGCAAATCAACCGTCATCACGCGATCGATACTGACGATGTTGAGCATGTCAGCGACGACTTTAGCAGAAATAGGCACACGAGCTGAACGTGGACGACGATCCTGACGAGCGTAACCAAAATACGGCATGACGGCTGTGATACGGCCAGCACTAGAACGACGCAAAGCATCGGCCATCATCATGATTTCCATCAAGTTGTCATTGGTTGGTGCACAAGTAGGCTGCATGATAAACACGTCTTTACCGCGTACGTGTTCTTTGATTTCCACGGCAATTTCGCCATCAGAAAAACGCGTGATGTCAGCTTTACCAAGAGGTATATGAAGGTGATCGGCTACGGTTTTTGCTAATTCTGGGTGGGCATTGCCCGTAAAAATCGCCAAATAAGGCATGACAGAAGTCCTATTGATTGACTCAAGCAGCGACCGCTAAGCAGTGACAAACTGCTCAAATTAAGAAAAGAGTGGTGAAAAAAGTTGAAGTATACTATTACAGTAAAAAATGGCAGGGGTAGCTGGACTCGAACCAACGGATGTCAGGATCAAAACCTGATGCCTTACCAACTTGGCTATACCCCTGTAATGTCTAGGCTGTGGACTCCGATATCTAATAGTAACCAATTAGTCACTCTCAGAATGGGCTCACGACCTGTTAGTTATCTAAGAAACGGATAAACCGTCCAAAACATAACTTTTCCCTAGCGGTGTCCATTGCGAACTATACCGAAACTGGGATAACGTTGTCAATGATATTAAGATAAGTGACTGTTTATAAGCCGCTTATAATAAATCCATCTCAAACGCTTCGTACTAAAAAATGGCAGGGGTAGCTGGACTCGAACCAACGGATGTCAGGATCAAAACCTGATGCCTTACCAACTTGGCTATACCCCTATTGAGGCGACCTATTATAAGTAAATTTTCAGATTTTGCAAGTCATTTGCGTCTTTTTCTAGGATTTATTCATATTAAATTGACGTCGAAGGCGTTTTGACAGATAAATATTAAGGTACAAGATTGTATTTGATATCTACGACTAGTGATAGTTCGAAGCTTGTGTATACGATATTCTGTACAGAATCTTTAAAGGATACGCATTTTTTTTGCTTAAAAGCTATTTTGGAAAATACCCACTTATAAACTCCCCACCACATATCCTGCACAAGGCGCCTCTTTAATCCACTTCGCCAATAGCTTTTTATCAGAGGCAATACTCACATCTAACGGTAAAAATACCGCGCTACCAGAGCCGGTCATTCGTGCTGTGCTCATTGCTTGTGCCTCTAACCCTTGCAGATAATGTAATGCCTCTGCAACAGCAGGAGAGAGGCTTGTCACTACTGGAGTGAAGACATTATAATAGGGCGCGGTGAGCGTTTGAACATAGTCAGTGTATTGGCTTTGAATGGTATCAATCGAAATAGGGACGATATCTCGCTTTAGCTTGGTATGAGCAAATAGGGTAGCGGTATTGACATGCGCATTAGGAGTGAGGAGCAAATATTGCTGGTCAGGTAAGTCAATGGCAGTCAATTTTTCACCAATACCCATCGCGATAGCATCTTGCCCGAAGATAAAGATAGGCACATCTGCACCTACCTGCGCACCGATTTTTATCAGTTCATTGCAAGTAACGTTAAGCTGCCAAATCTCATTGAGCACCAGCATAGTCGTTGCGGCGTTGGAGGAGCCACCACCCAAACCTGCACCCATTGGCAAATGCTTGTCTAAAGTAATAACTACTTGCGCCAACTGCTTAGGTAGCGTATCTGACTGTATGGCAAACGCGAGCAATGCACACGCCGCCTTAAAGATTAAGTTGTCTTCTATATCGGCAGTGATGCTCTTAGCACCAGCCAATACCAATAACTGATGACAGAGAGTATTGGCATCTATTCCGATATTAGCCGTTTGTATCACAGGAGCTTTAGCCACCGAAAAATGCAAATAATCGCCCCAATTGAGAAGACGAAATACCGTTTGCAAATTATGATAGCCGTCAGCACGCCTGCCCGTAATGTGCAAAAACAAATTGATTTTTGCAGGGGATAAGCGGCTGATATTAGAGGCAGAGGTTAGGGAGCTATTCATAAACAACGATCTTAATAAACACAAAAAGCCAATTCATTAATACCAATTCATTACTAATAGTTTAATGATTGATGGTCATGACAACTTTATTGCCTTGTGATTGTACCGCACTGATTTTATTGGGCAGCTTGTCATTACCTTTATACGTGAAGCTGGCACGCCATTCGCCATTGACCGAACTGACTAAGCGATTTTGAGCATCAAGCTGTGGGGCGCTGTCTGATGGCGCTGGGCGACCAGATATCCAATAAGGCAGTTGTGAGATGGGCGCTTTCCAACCAGTGGCTTTTTGCAATAGAGTCTCAGGATCATCAGCGGTCAAGGTTCCTGTCTTTTCGCTGACCAAAGTGGCGATTTGACCATTGTATTCGATGTTGGTTTTACCAATACCCAATGCGCCAATCAGTTCAATGGCAAAGCGATCGTTCTCTTGTCCCCACGCATAAAATGCACTGCCGCCTTGGCTTCCTGCGGTGTCATTGGCCGGAGTAGTAACGCCGATTTTGCCTGTGATGTTAAAGTTTTCAAGCTTTTTAGGTTGGTCTGCGTTTTGACCTTGCATCATGGTTGGTTGATTGGTCGCATTCGCAGTCTTTAACGACTGACAGCCAGAAGTAATAACCATTGCTGCCGTCAAAGCAGAGAACAAAGCTAACTTATTGGTTTTGTAAAAAGGGCGTGTTGACATAATAGTGCTTCCTCAAAATGGACAAAGTGACAAAATATTAGCTTAATTCTTATTTGTTACTCAGTTATACGTGGTTGTTAGCTTCTTATAATGACCTTGTAATCATCATACCCAAGTAACCCAAGTCATATATGTAAGGCGTCAAAACGTTTGGCGCTAACCAATGGTTTACTCCCAGCATGAATTAATACAGTTGTATGCGGTCACTGATATTGCTTTGTCCGAATGAAAAACGCTGCTGCAAATCCGCTAGCAATGTTTCGACCTTTTCATTATTGCCTAGACCTTGATAAGCGCGTAATAGCAACGTACCTGAACGCAAAGTTGGGAACACATCATAAGGCGTTTGTAAGTAGTCGATGACCTGTTGATAGTCTTCATTGGCCAATGAATTACTGGCCAGTACATTGAGTGCTTGCAAGTGTAGATCATTGTCATAACGAGGGTCATCGTAACGAATTTGAATGATAGCTGTGGCCAATGCTAATCCTTGTTCTGAGCTGCGTTCGTTGGCGAGGAGTAGTTGAGCATAACTCAGCTGATACGACAAGTTGCTAGGGTCTAATGCTTGCAAGTGGTTGAGCAACGTACGTTTGACAATGTAGTCATTTTTGTCATCAAGCAGCTGGGCGCGTGCAAACAGAAGTGTTTCGTTATCAGGGTACTTACGAGCGGCGCGCGTTAAGAGGCGAAGCGCTTCTTCAGGTTCATTTTGCTGCCATAAAATATCGGCTTGTAGTACATAAGTGTCAGGCGCGAATACGCTAAAATCTTTACGCAGTTTTTCTAGCGTGGCGATAGCCGCATCGGTATCATCGTTTAACAGTTCAAACGCCACGACTTTTCTACGTGCTTCTAGTACCAAATCCTCTTGCATGACATTATTAAAATAACGTTTTGCTTGCTCCACGTTTTGCTGACGCTCGGCACTGATACCAAGATAATAATAGGCGCGATCAAGATAAGCAGGTGTTTTGGCGAGCGTGTTCAATAGCTGATCGGCACTGTCGTATTTTTCAATATCCAAACTGACCAACGCTGCCAATAAAGTGATTTCTTCGTCGTCTCTAAACTGACTATGAGCGTTAAGCAATAATTCCCATGCTTCCTGACTTTGTTTGATGTCCAGTAAGTAGCGAATCTCGTATAAGTATAAGCTTTTACTATCAGGATTACGCATACGCGCTTGGTTTAGGTAATTAACAACTGTTTCCGCTGTAACGATTTTGCGCAATATATCAGCTTTCAAAGTGATAAAAGGCACATAATCAGGTTGACGCTCCAAAGCGCGGTTGATATGTACGATGGCAATCTCAGGCTCGTTAAACTGATAGAGGAGACCTGCTTTTAAAACAGACAATGAGGCGTTTTGTTCGCTATCGAGTGGTTGTAGCGCGGCCAGCAGTTCACGTTTGTCTTCATCATTATTTGGATAAATGCCAATCAGAATCTCGCTCAAATCAGCGCGAGGGTCATAACGTAAAATACGGTTGAGTGTTTCACCAGCCAGTAGATAATCATGGGCTCGAAGTGCGAGATGCGCGACATAAAACCATGCAGGTACATGGTCCGGGTTTTGATCTTGCCATGCTTTAGCAAACTGCAACGAATCCTCAACCCTTTCACTGCGTAAAGACAGACTCAGCGCCCTTTCAAATACCGCAGTCGCATCATCTTTAAAGGATTGCTGTTTATAGATAGCGAGGGCTCGTCGTTTGTCATCACGATCTGCTGCAAACTCGGCATCCAATAGGGCATATAAGCTTGGCTCTTGCATCTCAGGTTGCCAGATACTCGTCGGTGCTAAACCATTGATGTTATCGACCGTTTCTACAGGCTGTGTTTGATCATCGCTAGGCGCATTTATAGAGGCTTTAGAATCAATAAACGGCGTGGATATCTCGGGCAAATTTTTCTCTTGCCCCAAGTCTGCATGACTGGCGTGTGCTGGTGTCATCAGGCACAGACAAACCGCCAATGACAACGTCAGTTTATAACGTCGATATAGGCTATCCATAATGACACGCAGCAAAGCACGAAGGCTAAACGATTCGCCATTTACAAGTAATAATCGAAACTGTGATTGAAACACTGACCCAAAAAAAATCATAGATAGCCGTATTCGCCCATTGCTTATCTATTGTGATAAAGCAATTTTATTTAATCATATCAACCAAATATTGGTAGTGAGTACTCATTACAAGCATTATACGAGTAGAACAAGACGATAAACAATAGTGTCCATGTTACTTGATAGTGGCAGCAGTCTTGCCACCAAACGTATTTTTATTCTATATTGTCTGCTTTTGACCAAAATCCGTCACGCAGTTAATTATTGAAAAATACTTTAAAAATATAGCAAGTTACGAGGAACTAAGCGACCCGTTTATGTCTACTTCTATGACCACACCCCAAAACCCGACCATTGGTTTTATCAATCATAAGGGTAGTTGATTTGTAATATATACGCCCAGATACAGGCAAATACGCTTCATAGAAGGGCGAGTGTTAATTAAAGCTAGCAATAATGATATAATAAGCGATTTTTAGGTTCTTCCTCTCAGCGCTGTTTATCAGGACTGTCTTTTAATAGAAAGAAGACAGCGTGATGGGCAGTTGAGCATCATATTTATGGTCTATTGATAATGAGATTAGTGGTCATTGGGGTCAATCACAAAACTGCACCAGTTGCTCTGCGCGAGCGTTTGGCGCTTGTGGGTGACGACGTGAATATCGCTCTCAAACAATTAGAGACTTTCACGGATGGTAGCGTGATTGTTTCTACCTGCAATCGTACTGAGATTTATGCCCTTGTCCCTGTAGTAACAGAAGCAGCGTCACAATCTGAGGCACAAGAAACGACGGCTGTGAGCGGTAGTAACCATGTCTCTGCGGCTGATATCAACGCCCATGTTGTCAAAATCAAAACATGGCTGGCTGATTTTAAGCAATTATCGCTTATTGATATCGACCCATATCTCTATGTGCATCGTGATACTCATGCACTGACTCATTGGCTGAGAGTCGCGGCAGGGCTGGACTCTATGATACTGGGTGAGCCGCAAATATTGGGTCAAATCAAACGCTCAGTACACCTTGCGCAAGAGCAAAAAGTGCTAAGCAATCAGCTTGGCTGGATCGTTGATCAAGTGTTTGCTGCCGCCAAACGTGTGCGTAATGAAACCAAAGTTGGCGCTCAAGCAGTGTCTCTCAGTTTTGCTGCGGCCAAGCTGGTGACGCAAATATTTGATGATTTACCTAGCCGTACTTTGTTGGTCGTTGCGGCAGGCGAGATGAACCGTTTGGTAGCCACACATATCGCTGGGCTGGGTGTGGGACGCGTGATTATTTGCAACCGTAACCCTGAGCGAGCAGAAGCGCTAGCCGCTGAACTGCGTCATCCTGACCGCCGTGTGGAAGTCAGAACCCTACAAGAATTGCCTCAGGTACTGGCAGAAGCGGATATTGTCAGCAGCTGTAGCGGTAGTATGGATTTATTGATTGATAAAACCATGACCGTACAGGCACTCAAGCGCCGTCGTTATCAGCCCATGCTCATGATTGATTTGGCCGTGCCACGTGACATTGACTCCTCGATCAGCCGTATAGATGATATCTATTTATATTCTGTTGATGACTTACAGCATGTCATTGCTGGTAATATCGAGCAGCGTCGCCAAGCGGCAGTCGATGCTGAGTTACTGGTCAGCCAGTTAGTCGTTGAGGTCGATCGTCGCTTTCAGGTACGACAAGTGGGTAAAGACATTCAGCAGTATCGTGCGCATACTCAGGATAAAGTCGATAAGCTACTACACGAGTCTATTGCCAAATTACAGCAAGATGATGCCAGTCCGGAAGAGATTCTTATCGAGTTGTCACGTCGTCTCACCCAGTCGCTGACCCATTCGCCATCTAAGCTGATGCGTAAGGCAGCCCGCGAAGGTGACAGTGAATTGCTCAATTTTGTTGTATCAGGATTAAAAGATACTCATCGTGGTCGCTAACTTGTATCTCATATCATTATTTATTGTCTAAAATTATCGATTATTTCTTGCTTACTGATTGCCATAGAGCTACTTATATTCTTTCTCCATTCTTAAACCATTCCGCTAACTCAATCTTCTTCAAAATCTCTTGTACTAGCATTCGGCAAGCCTGATGTTATTAGTCCTTATTTTCTGTATCCACCATAAAATTGATGTTTTTATTTTGTATGCTCTCATAAACCACTAAAAAACTCATGAGTACAAGACACCTTTAGCAATGATAGTGGTGCTAAGATATAGTGCTATATTGTCATCTCTGTCTTACGTTCTACACGCTTGATGTTGGCAGCACGGTATTTATTTTATGTTGGATATAGTGCAGGCTGATTTATTCAAATAGTTGGTAAAAGCGTAACAGAGTTTTGTGGCAGCCAATTTTAGAGAAACATTTCATGATCTGACCATAAACAAGGAGCGTCCTATGACGGCATTACGTCAAGATATTGATCCAAACGGCTTATTAGAGTATTCGGTGGTCTATACTGACCGCGCCCTGAACCACATGTCTCAGGTCTTTCAGCAAGTGATGACTGACTTATCCAGCGAGCTAAAATCAGTGTACAACGCTGACGCCGTCGTGATTGTGCCAGGCTCTGGTACTTATGGTATGGAAGCGGTGGCGCGTCAGTTGGCAGACGATGAAGATTGTCTCATTATCCGTAATGGCTGGTTCAGTTATCGCTGGACGCAAATTTTAGAAAAAGGCAAAATCGCCAAATCATCTACGGTATTAACCGCAGAGCGAGCAGATGATAGCGAGTCACCAAGACCATTCGCACCAGTGGATATCGACACGGCGGTCGCCAAAATCAAAATGGAAAAGCCCGCGATGGTCTTTGCGCCGCATGTTGAGACGTCGTCGGGCATGATTTTGTCAACAGGCTATATCAAAGCATTGAGCGCTGCGGTTCACAGTGTGGGTGGCTTATTGGTTATTGACTGTATTGCTTCAGGCTGTGTTTGGTTGGATATGAAAGAACTGGGCATTGATGTCCTCATCAGCGCCCCGCAAAAAGGCTGGAGCAGCACGCCGTGTGCGGGTCTGGTGATGCTTAGTGACGCCGCGATTAAAAAAGTAGACAATACAGAGTCAGATAGCTTTAGCTTAGATTTGAAGCAATGGTTGACTATCATGCGTGCCTACGAGAATGGCGGTCATGCTTATCATGCAACCATGCCGACCGATGGCTTACGCCAATTCCGTGACACGCTATTGGAAGCCAAAAAGATTGGTTTTGATACATTATGCGATGCTCAATGGGAGTTGGGCACACGTATCCGCAAGGTATTGTCAGACAAAGGCATAGAAAGCGTCGCGGCTGAAGGATTCGAAGCGCCAGGCGTGGTCGTTGCTTATACTGATCGCGATGATATGCATAAAGGTAGTGCTTTCGCTGAAGCGGGCATGCAGATTGCTGCTGGTGTCCCTCTCAAAGTTGGTGAGCCTGATAACTTTAAAACGTTCCGCTTGGGTCTATTTGGTTTGGATAAATTGACCGACATTGACGGTGCGGTGACCCGCTTTGAATCAGCGCTAGAAAAGGTGCTGGCTCACTAGTTCAAGTCGTTTACCTTTATAGTAAGTATCAATAATAGTAAGTATCAGGATATAAGAGTAGTAAACGTTTAGCTAAAATACTGAACGCTAGTGTCACGCTAGGTTCAGTATTTTTTTACCTTTTTATTATATATAATAATATAATGTATTTTTATAAATTAAATACTGTATTTGCTTTTGCTACCAATGGGTTGAGAGAACTATGATGAACATACAAATAGATTGGCAAGCATTTACGCCCATCTCTTTGGTAGGTGGACTGTTGCTGGGCGTAGCGACAGTCATACTGCTATTGGGCATTGGACGAATTGCGGGTATCAGTGGTATTTTTTCAAGTTTGCTTAAGCCCAAGCGGGTAGAAGCTTGGCAAGTGTTGTTTATAGTGGGGCTTGTTGTGTCACCCATGTTATATGGTCTGGTCAGACCATTACCTGCTATGGAAATGAGTACGTCTTTGCCGTTGTTGATTGGTGCAGGGTTATTGGTTGGTTTTGGCACGCGCTTAGGTTCAGGATGTACCAGCGGACATGGTATCTGCGGTAATGCGCGCTTGTCTCCACGCTCGATGGTGGCAACGGTGACCTTTATGGTATGTGGCATGGTGACGGTTTATATTGGTCGCCATCTTTTGGGACTGATCTAAACGAGTAAGATGGCTGATTACTACCTACATAAAAAAATAGAGAGACAGAGCAATGTTAAAAAATATGATTGGACTACTAGCGGGGCTACTATTTGGCGTAGGACTGCTGATATCTGGTATGACAGATCCTACCAAGGTACAAGGGTTTTTAGACGTTTTTGGTGCATGGGACATTTCTCTGGCACTAGTAATGGGCGGTGGTCTGATCGTGGCCATCATTGGGGTGCAAATTGCTAAGCGTCAACCAACCAGTTGGATCGGTAGCCCAATTGAGATGCCAACCACAACCGTTATTAATAAAAAACTGCTTATCGGCGCGATGCTGTTTGGCATTGGCTGGGGTTTGGTCGGTATCTGTCCGGGACCGGGCATTGTATTGTTAGGAGCTGGACAATGGCAGGCTTATGTATTTATTCCCGCGATGATCGTAGGCATGCTGATATATCAGTGGCTTGAGCCTAAGCTTGGGTGAAAACAGTTTTAACAAGATAGTGATAAGGTTAATTTAAAATAGCTCGATTGATCTCATTTGGCGCTCTCTTATAATCGATATGATGAGCAGACTTCCTGATTAAAACAGCGTTACCAACATAGTGCTCACTCATCAGTCGTTTGTCTGCATAGCTGATAATAATGGCGGTGTGTTACGATAACAACAACACAAAATTCTATAGCTTGCTTAGTCTCACCAACGATTCATAAGGAAAATGACATGACCGCCAGCGCCACTGCCAGTATGATTGATACCGCCAGCACCAACGAGCACTATCCGCATTTGTTTGAGCCGCTAGATTTAGGGTTTACCACACTAAAAAACCGTTTGGTCATGGGTTCTATGCATACAGGACTTGAAGACCGTTTCTATAATTACGGTAAGCTGGCTGCTTATTTTGCCGAGCGTGCCAAAGGCGGGGTAGCTATGATGATTACGGGTGGTATCTCGCCCAATCGTGAAGGTTGGTTGCTGCCTGCTGGTGGTACTATGAATACAAAAGCTGATGTGATCAATCATCAACGCGTCACCCGTGCAGCCCACAAATACGACAGCAAAATCATCATGCAGATCTTGCACAGTGGTCGCTATGGTTACCATCCTTTTGTCGTATCAGCCAGTCCTGTCAAATCGCCAATCTCGCCTTTTAAACCGCGTAAGATGAGCATCAAAAACATTGAACAAACCGTCAAAGATTACGCTCGCTCAGCTCGTCTCGCCAAGCAGGCGGGTTATGATGGTGTCGAAATCATGGGCTCTGAAGGCTACTTGATCAATCAGTTCTTGTCGCGTCATGTAAACAAACGCACGGACAAATACGGTGGCGATATTCAAGGTCGTATGACATTTGCAGTCGACATCGTCAAAGCCGTACGCGAGGCAGTGGGAGAAGACTTTATTATTATGTTCCGTCTGTCGGTGATTGATTTGGTCAAAGACGGTAACGTCATGGACGAAGTCATCACGGTTGCCAAAGCGCTGGAAGCGGCTGGCGTGACCATCATGAATACTGGTATTGGCTGGCATGAAGCGCGTGTACCAACCATTGTGACAAGTGTACCGCGTGCCGCCTTTGTTGATTTTAGTGCTGAAATCAAAAAACACATCAGCATTCCTATGATGGCCGCCAACCGTATCAACATGCCAGACTTGGCAGAAGAAATTGTCGCTAGTGGTCAAGCGGACATGATTCAAATGGCACGTCCGTTTTTGGCCGATGCAAACTGGGTCAATAAAGCCAAAAACGGTCAAGCAGATCGTATCAATACCTGTATCGCTTGTAACCAAGCTTGCCTCGATCACACTTTTGAGCACAAACGCTCCACCTGTTTGGTCAATCCGCAAGCTTGCTATGAGACGGAGTTGGTCTACAAAAAGGCGAAAAAACCTAAAAAGGTGGCGGTCATCGGTGGCGGGGTGGCTGGCATGTCAGCGGCGCACGTGGCCGCGCTGCGTGGTCATGACGTGACTTTATTTGAGGCCAAAGATATCTTGGGTGGACAATTTAACTACGCCAAAGTCATCCCAGGTAAAGAAGAGTTTTTTGAAACCATTCGCTACTACATCAATGAGCTTGAACATCTAGGCGTTGAGGTCAAACTTAATACCAAAGTCGATAAAGCCATGCTTGAAAAAGCCAAGTTCCATCATATCATCGTCGCTACTGGCGTCGTGCCAAGAAGCCTTGCTGGTAAGCTTGAAGGGGCAGATCTGCCACAAGTCATGAGCTACGCTGAACTGCTCTCGGGTGAAAAGTCGGTCGGCGATACCGTTGCCGTCATTGGGGCGGGCGGCATTGGCTTTGATGTCAGTGAATATCTAACTGCACGTCACGGTCAGCCGCTTGATGAACTAGGCCCTGAGCTACTAAAAGACCCAAGCTATCGTCCAAAACCCCAGTCAGTGAGCGAATGGCGCGAAGAGTGGGGCGTCACTGAAGATACGGATTATAAAAACGATGGTGGATTGACTAAGCCCGAAAGTATTAAACCGATTCGCCAAGTTTACCTCATGCAGCGTACCAAAGGTCGCCTAGGTAGTGGTCTGAACAAAACCACAGGCTGGGTGCATCGCGCTCATGTCAAATCGCACGGTGTCATCCAAGTATCAGGCGCTCAATATAATAAAATCACCAATGAAGGAATTTGGATCACTAACAATCAAGGGCAAACGCAGCTGTTGCGTGTCGATAGCGTCGTCGTCTGTGCTGGTCAAGAGTCAGTGGTTGAGCTGATGCCAAACGTGGGTGATGCGCCAGATGCGCAATATCATTTGATTGGTGGCGCTAAACTCGCGGCGGAGCTGGATGCCAAGCGCGCGATTCGTGATGGAGCAGAGGTTGCGGCAGGGATTTAAGAGTTGTATTTTAAAAACAATAAAACGGTAGGGAATTAGTTTCCTGCCGTCTTTTTCAAAGCTGGAGGTTGTCACTTACTCATAAGTCTTATTTTCCGGCACTGTTATGCAACCTAGTTATTATGTTGAAGCGGAGGCTGATGATAATAAACAGGGTTAATACAGCCCCATTTTCTAATTGGTGTTACAGTCGTTTTATTGTCAGGGTATACATTTATCTGAAAGCTACAATAAGCTCTTTGTCTTGCATATTGAGGTTCACTAGAAAAAGTCGTACCTTTTAAACTGCGATACTTTTCCTCTCCAGGATCACCAAGTTTGTAAGAGAAATCGATACTTATATATAAGCTTTTATTTAATAGATTATTCCTGTGAACTTTAAGCACTCTAGATTGGTGACCCTTCACAGTGTATGAGCTATGCTGAAAAAACTATAGAACCAAACTTGGTAAACTAAGTGTATTCACAGGAGTTTATCATGACTAAGAAAGTCAGAACCTACAGTGCAGCTTTTAAAGCTGAAGCCGTCAAAAAGATAGCAGATAATAATGGCAATGTTTCAGCGACTGCAAAGCAGCTAGGTATAGCGATGCAGACCTTATCTAACTGGCAGAATAAAGCGAATGAAGGCAAGCTTGTCGGCACTAAGCAATATGATCCTGAACTCATGGCCATTATAGAAGAGAATAAACGTCTTAAACGTGATCTCAAGGTTGCTCAGGAGGAGCGAGACATTCTAAAAAAGGCGACGGCGTACTTCGCGAAGCACAGTTGATGAAGTACGTCTTTATCAAGGATAACCAGAAAATATTTAGCATCACCTGCATGTGTCACGTATTAGATGTTAAGCCATCAAGCTATTACAACTGGATAAATCGTGGCATCAGTAATCAGCAGATCCATCGCAATCAGTGTGAGTTGCTAGTCAGAGTGGCTCATGATGAGACTAAGCAGCGCTATGGCTATGAGCGACTGTATGCTTACCTTACAGGGCAAGGATATGCCATAAGTAAGTATATGGTTAGACGTATAAAGGAAGAATGCGGCATTAAATGCCGTCGTCACAAGCGCTTTAAAGTCACCACCAACTCTAATCACAACAAGCTGGTCTATCCAAACCGTCTAGAACAGAAATTTAATGCCAATCGTCCTAATGAGGCTTGGGTCAGTGACATCACTTATATTTGGACAAATGAAGGTTGGCTATACTTAGCAGGTGTTAAAGACCTATATACTAAAGAGCTCGTCGGCTATGTCATCAATAAGCGCATGACCGCTGATTTGGTATGCCGTGCACTTAATATGGCAATCAAAAACAAGCGACCTAGCCAAGGGTTGATTTTACATTCTGACAGAGGCAGTCAGTATTGTAGCAATGAGTATCATAAGATCATTAAGTGCCACCAATTTACAGGCTCGATGAGTGGTAAAGGCAACTGCTTTGATAACGCGCCCATAGAGAGCTTCTGGGGCATATTAAAGAATGAGCTGGTGTATCACCAAGACTATAAAACAAGATTCGAAGCCATCAACGATATCACTAAATATATTGAGCTTGAGTACAACCAAACTAGAATTCAAAAGGGCTTGGGCTATAAAACGCCAAGACAGGTGTGGTTTGACTATTATCGTCAGGCTGCGTAATTAAAATCTCCCAAGTTTAGTTGTACGGATTTGACGGCAGGGGTCAGTATCTATATGTATAACTTTCCATCTCCGAGATAGTAGGCTCAGTATCTAACCTAGCATACTGAAAGTTTGTAGCTCTTATCGACTCATTCGTTTTATTAATAATTATAAAATTTTTATTAGAAATTAAATAAAGAAACGAGAAAGATAGTAAGAATACAATAATGATAGATCTTTTTATAATTTTCATAATAAACCAATCTACGGCTATCACTTTACCAGCAAGTTTTTCACCCTTGTAAGTCAATTGGTAGTTTTTGCCAGAGATATATCTTAGCTTTAACTTACCTAGGATTGGAGGTTGATATATCCTATGATTAAGAAACGATAGGGCAATAGTTATAAGTATTATTAGGAAGAATTTCTTTGATATTGTATATTATATAGCCGATTCAGGTTCTAATACGTAGTGCCTACTGAAATCTCGTTTCTATCATTATTAATATTTTCTTAATTTTCTGAACTATTCTCTAAATCACCCAAGGTAAGACCTGTTTCTTGGGTACTATAGATAACGATGTCTTCATCGTCGATTTTACCATTCATGACCAATTTACCGATGCGATTACTGGCTTCTTGATTGCCTTGATCTGCTGCCTTTTGATACCACTCAAAAGCTTTGTCGTAATCTTGCGGCATGCCATAGCCGTTCTCGTAGAGACCACCGATATTAAGTTGTGCCATATCTAAATCTTGATCAGCTGCTAGCAGATACCACTGCATTGCTTTTTTATAATCTTGTTCCACACCAATACCTTCATGATACATGACGCCTATATGATGCTGAGCGTCGGCATCCCCTTGGTTAGCAGATCGTTGAAGCCATTTAAATGTTTCTAGATCATCTTTTTCAACAGTGATACCTTCATGGTACATAACACCGAGATTGAATTGAGCCTTAGAATACCCTTGGTTAGCAGCTTGTTGGAACCATTTAAATGCTTTTTTATAATCTTGTTCCACACCAATACCTTCATAATACATAGTACCGAGATCGTATTTAGCAGGAGCATAATCTTGATCAGCAGCTCTTTTAAATAGGCTAAAAGATTTTTCATAATCCTGAGGAACTGAGTTACCCTCATAATAGGCAAGGCCAAGTTCGTATATTTCAGCAGGGGTGCTTTGATTTGACAGTATAGGAGTGTTTGATGATTCGGCTGAGTAAGCGGAAATGATGAATACATTTGATAATAGCGTAGCTAATAGTAAAGACTGAATGAAAGTAGTAGTTTTTCTTTGATGCATTGAATATCCTTTTTTTAATTGTTATAGCTATTAATTATCCAATTCTATAGCACTAGGATTGTCATATATTTTTTCATTTAAGTCATAGCAAGGTAAACTATAGTCATATAGTAAGTCTACTAAAGTACGTGCTTCAAAAGATTCATATTCATAATCATTTTGCATGTCGGTCATATACATGAAAATGGTAGCTTTATCTTTGCATAGAATGCGAACACGTTTGGCTGTTTTATCAGATCTACTTGAGGTCTTAGATATATAATCATAATCGTTTTTGTCAATTTTATCAGTCATATCTATCCAGCCTTCCTTGAGAAGAAAGCTATGTAAATGTAACATTTTATTCTTATCAAACTCGGGACTGACATACCAAGCAGTGAACCAAACTTCTCGATTAATGTAATCATATTCACTGTTGTTGAAGTTAATAAAATTGGCGATATCATTTAATTGAGATATTAACCAACTTTCCTTCGCAACTAATTCTTGTTGATATATTTCTAGCTCTTTATCTGGTTCTAAGTCTACAGTCCATATAAATAAAATAATAACGAAAGCAATAAGTGAAATATCAGATAACTTATATTTTTTACCTCTTATTTTCACTGATTATTTTCCTGTATACACTATTATATTTTTTGCAGCGTTATACTTCATGTCCGTTGCTTCTTCTATATTTGTAGAGCCTTTACTAGTCCCAACAGAGAGTTGCTTTTCATACCTGCTAAAGATAATTGTTACCAACACCAAAAGTGAATAACTTCATTCTTATCTTACTCTCTCAGAATTTTGAGTCTCTGACAATACTGGAGTTATTTACTTTGAAAGAATAGTTGACTCTTACTATCAGTAAGTTCATCGAAAATATAGATTATCTATTCTGTAACCTTCACCTCAATGTTGTACTCTTTTTCAAAATCTTTACCAGGAAAATTAGTTCCATAGGT
Organism: Psychrobacter sp. JB193; assembly: GCF_002285555.1. Taxonomy (NCBI): domain Bacteria; kingdom Pseudomonadati; phylum Pseudomonadota; class Gammaproteobacteria; order Moraxellales; family Moraxellaceae; genus Psychrobacter; species Psychrobacter sp. JB193. The sequence continues at coordinate 1,436,353 of NZ_NRGY01000001.1, read as the reverse complement.
ATTGCCTGATATATAAACTGTTATAGGTTTAAGAGTAGTGGGTAGGCCACTAATCGTTAAATTATTATAGTCGTCTTGACCGCCCTCCCTGACTGTAGGAGTAATCTTAAAACTAGCGTCTGAAAACGTTGAATAGAACGTCATGTCGTCAACTGCTGAATTTATTATATTTATATTTGTCTTATAAGGTTGATTCAGGTAAGCGTCGGGCAGTTTATTAGGCGTTACCTCAACACTGGGAGCACAACCAAATAGCAATGTTGCCATAAAGAGAACTAAGTACTTATTCATTATATTACTTCTCTATGATAATAGTGGTCGTAATGTATGCGCTAAATTTTGCATAAGATAAATCAGCATGAGTCCTCATACCAGGATCTCCCCATGAAAATAGCTTAAAGCTAACATTATCAGAAAAGGTAAGATTCTCAGTAATAGGCTTATTGCTAGTACACAACACATCTGTCCATACAATCCAATGATTTGGATACACAAAATAGCCTTTTGCTTGTGTTGAAATAATACTTGAGTCCAATAAAGAGATTACGTGATACTTTGGGTTTTTAACGTAGCCATTAATCTCTATAAAGTTGTTGACTGAAGGCATATAGTACGTATCTTTTACTCTATATCCTGCAAGTCTAAACCAGTCTTTTATCTCTCCTGGCGTTGTAATTCCAGCAACCTGTTTTAAAGGAGAGTCGTAACATAGAGCAGAATTCCATGAGTCACGCAAACCTGCTAATGTCATCCAGTCAATAGCTTTCATTACCTGAGTATTATTAGAATTAAAAAAATCTCTAGCTTTTCTAGCATCAAAAGGCCTAATATTTAGCTGATTTATTGTAGTTTTACCATCTCTCCAGAGTTCGGCTACTGCCTGCTTATATATATCTGGGTAGTCAATAAGTAAGCAATAAAAAAGGGTTGCTGGCCCACATAAAGATGATACACGTTGATGTGGAAATGTTTTGAGAGCCAATCTATTTTCAAGCTCTTCCTTCACTTTTGCTGCGGTAAAGGGGTCTTCTGAATCATTTAGAGGGTGCTGCTTTGATATAAAAGGTCTTGGTTTTATTTTAGTGGAGGTGTCCCCATCCTTCATATTTCCGCTTGTGCTATTGCTCATTCAAATGCTCCTAAGTCTTTTTGCCACTCTAAATCCAGCTTAACCTCAATCTGGTCGTCAGTATCGGAGTAGAAACGCTCCGTCCAACCACTCTCATCTGTAATGCCTTTATAAATTTGGCCGCTTTGTTTATTTTCAGCAGTATAGTGAAAACCAGCATAAGGAACATCTTCATTATCTACAAAATGAAAGGCGGTATCATATTTACTAGCTTGTTCTAGAGTTTCTTTTTTAATTGCTTCCGCCTGCGCGATACTACCGACACTAAAATCCGACTCCGCAAACGCTTGCTGATTGGCAATCAGTTTCGCGCCGCAGCTCGTTACATCGCCGCCGCGTGCAATGGGCGCACCATCGACCACAAAAGAAGCATCGCCACTCACGATGACGGTCATCTTTTTGCATTTTTTGCACATGACTTGATCGCCCTTACGAGCGACAGGAATACCGTTATGAGTGGTATGCGGTGAGCCAGTAAGGACTGTCCCACCGTGAGAGGTCTTTGCGCCAACTGTGATATAGGCTGCCATAATGCTACCTTGCTAAAATGCCCAACGTTCAGACTCTTACAGCGAATCCATTATTTGCAGGACATTATAGAGGGCTAACACCTTAAACATCAAACTTAAGTTCGTCTAATTTTATAGATTATATAACACCTTTGGTCTATGCTGAATGTAGAGATCTTTGAATATAAGGTTATAAAGAAAAGTAGGCTATTTTTACTGATAATAATAACCAGCAAAAATCTAACTTTTTAGTATACCAATCAACCAACGAGATACATCGTCAATTTGCGCTGCCAACTCGGTATTTGCTTGACTCAATTCATCGAGCCTAGTCTTGATGTTATCTTTATTATATTTAACACCAGCTAGGGCATCCTTTAATAAATCAATCAATTCCACATTCAGCGCATCAGAGAAAATGACCACATCGGTAATGACGGCTTGCTTCACATCGAGATGCATATCAATGATGCCCCAGTCAAAGCGCGTTTCTATATGATGGGTGAATTCAGGCGTCTTGCCGAAGCGCCAGTCCCAGTCTGCCATTTGCTCATAGTACTGATTAAGCGTTGGTTGCTTAGCAAGACTGGCCTCATCTAGCTCTTCTACTGGCGCAGTCTCTCCGTAATACTCGCAAAACGCCTCAATAAGCGCATTAGATAAGATTTCATGAGTGATGTCTTCATTGAACTCAACTAGGTTCGCGACGCGAGCGCGTACCGACTTGATACCTTTGGCTTTTAGCTTAAGTGGGTGCGGATTGAGGTAGTCACCCAGCTTTTGCATATCGGCATTCACGAGTAATGTCCCATGGTGAAAGCTGCGATCCGTAGCGTGTTTAAAGGCATTACCCGATATCTTACGATCGCCGACTTGAATGTCATTGCGACCTGAAAGCTGAGCGTCTATGCCCAGTTTTTTGAGCGCATTAATGATAATTGTGAAGTTCGCTGCTTGGTTGTAACTGTTTTTAGGCGACAAAAAAGTAAAGTTAGTATTACCCAGATCATGAAACATCGCGCCGCCACCGCTCTGACGACGCGCCAAAAACACCTCGTCTGCTTCCATTTTATCGATTTTGCATTCTACCCACGGGTTTTGTGAGCGCCCGATGACGACGGTCTCAGAATTACGCCATAAGAATAGCGTATGAGAATTGGCGTCCAGTGCTTGGAATATCCAGTCTTCGGTAGCGAGGTTAAACCAAGGATTGGTTACGGCAGACTTTAAAATACGCAGGTTCATTAGTTGTCCTTTTTAGAATGGTTTTATAAATTAGATAAAACCATTCTTACCGATGCAAGTTTGGAATTCAATGGGTGGTAGGTAGGAAAGATGATTTTGGGCATTTGGAGATGATGATGTAACGAGGTGTTTTGGTTAGATTCTAGAGAAGGTGAATTATAATTTATGAATAAAACTAAACGACAACTAATGACGCATAAAGCTTCTATTGATTAGTATTTGAGAAAATATATGAGTAAAATCGAGTCAAAAGACTTAAATAGTATAATAAATATTTAAGCTCAACATATATTGGTAATTTTATAGATATGATATGTATAATAAGGTATTTTCTATAGTTTAAGGCTTTATAAAAACATGTCTAGTCCAACAAATGATTCTTGTCTTGTAAAAAGTATTAAGTGGTTAGAGAGGCATGTATTAGAGTTTTTTAAAACTATCGAAGGCCTAGTACTTTTTTTAATAGGTATTATTTTTACACCTTCATTTGGCTCTTTCATGCAAATTATAAGAGATGATAGTATTCCATACAGTAAGGTCTTAGAGAACAAAGCCTTCTATATTTTATTTCTTATTTTACCCTTATATATCCTATTCATATATAAGAATAAAAAGAAAAGAGATAAGGAGGTTGCTGAAATTAACGCATTAATTAATGAAAAGATGCAACTTAGTCTTGACGTTGAAGAGAAAGATAAAGAATTAAATGAAATAAAGCAAAATCTTAATGATGCCCAAGAAGCGATCACTGACTTAAAAACACAGCATTTATCTGAATCAAGAGAGATAACTTCAAGGTTTTTAGCTTTTCTGTCCAAAAAGCTGGGGTTCACACCTAATGAAAGAATTTCACTTTATATGCTTATAAGTGTAGATAGCAATATAGATGAACAAGATTTCTTACATATTTTTGGTAGATATAGTGTTAACGTGAGCTATAACAAAACTAATAGATTGAGATTTCCAAAGGATGAAGGGGTCATTGGTAAAGCTTTTGTAAGTAGTGATACTAATACAAGCACTATTCACTTGAGTGGTAATGATAATCAATATCTAAAAGAGACTAAAACTTTTGGGATTAAGATGGAGGTTGCAAGGAAGTTCAATATGCAAAGTAGAAGTTTCTATCCTTATATGATTACCAAAAATTTAGGCGATCGTATAGGTGTCCTTCTGTGTGAGAGCACCACTGTTAATCAGCAGTTCGATTTAGCCGAAATAAATCGTATTCTGGACGAACATGATAGTATTATTTTGGAACTTTTAGATTACAATCGCGCTATCTTGAATAAAACTATAGTAAGTGAGGACAAAATATGAATATACTCAATAGTCTAATAAAATATATTTGTGTTGTTTATCCACACTCACATGAATTATCTAATGCTAGATTAACGAAATTGATTTATTTAACTGACTGGGAATCAGTTAGAATTACAGGTAGTCAAGTTACGAGTATAAAATGGTATTTCGATAATTACGGACCTTTTGTACGTGATGTTTACGACGTTGCATATATAGATCCTAATATTAGTATAGTTGAAACACAAACGATATATGGTACTCCAAAGATAATATTTCAGTACCTAGGGGAAAAGCCGATTTTAGATCCTCATATCAGAGGAATTATAGATAACGTAATTCGAGATACTAGAGGAATGTACTGGAATGGGTTTATTGAGTATGTTTACTCAACACCTCCTATAGTGAAATCAAATAGATATACTTATTTAGACCTTGTAGAATTTAGATGACTAGAGTCAAGGTGATAGTAGGATCGTGCCTACCGAACTCTTATCCAAAAAAACGCTCTTTATGAGCGTTTTTTATTGAATTAACTCTTTTAAACCTATAATTATTTACCCAAACTATTCCCTCAAAATAGCCTTTATAATCATATTACACTTTACAAGTCCTAAATCCTGTGACCCCTGCCGTCAAATCCGTACAACTAAACTTGGGAGATTTTAATTACGCAGCCTGACGATAATAGTCAAACCACACCTGTCTTGGCGTTTTATAGCCCAAGCCCTTTTGAATTCTAGTTTGGTTGTACTCAAGCTCAATATATTTAGTGATATCGTTGATGGCTTCGAATCTTGTTTTATAGTCTTGGTGATACACCAGCTCATTCTTTAATATGCCCCAGAAGCTCTCTATGGGCGCGTTATCAAAGCAGTTGCCTTTACCACTCATCGAGCCTGTAAATTGGTGGCACTTAATGATCTTATGATACTCATTGCTACAATACTGACTGCCTCTGTCAGAATGTAAAATCAACCCTTGGCTAGGTCGCTTGTTTTTGATTGCCATATTAAGTGCACGGCATACCAAATCAGCGGTCATGCGCTTATTGATGACATAGCCGACGAGCTCTTTAGTATATAGGTCTTTAACACCTGCTAAGTATAGCCAACCTTCATTTGTCCAAATATAAGTGATGTCACTGACCCAAGCCTCATTAGGACGATTGGCATTAAATTTCTGTTCTAGACGGTTTGGATAGACCAGCTTGTTGTGATTAGAGTTGGTGGTGACTTTAAAGCGCTTGTGACGACGGCATTTAATGCCGCATTCTTCCTTTATACGTCTAACCATATACTTACTTATGGCATATCCTTGCCCTGTAAGGTAAGCATACAGTCGCTCATAGCCATAGCGCTGCTTAGTCTCATCATGAGCCACTCTGACTAGCAACTCACACTGATTGCGATGGATCTGCTGATTACTGATGCCACGATTTATCCAGTTGTAATAGCTTGATGGCTTAACATCTAATACGTGACACATGCAGGTGATGCTAAATATTTTCTGGTTATCCTTGATAAAGACGTACTTCATCAACTGTGCTTCGCGAAGTACGCCGTCGCCTTTTTTAGAATGTCTCGCTCCTCCTGAGCAACCTTGAGATCACGTTTAAGACGTTTATTCTCTTCTATAATGGCCATGAGTTCAGGATCATATTGCTTAGTGCCGACAAGCTTGCCTTCATTCGCTTTATTCTGCCAGTTAGATAAGGTCTGCATCGCTATACCTAGCTGCTTTGCAGTCGCTGAAACATTGCCATTATTATCTGCTATCTTTTTGACGGCTTCAGCTTTAAAAGCTGCACTGTAGGTTCTGACTTTCTTAGTCATGATAAACTCCTGTGAATACACTTAGTTTACCAAGTTTGGTTCTATAGTTTTTTCAGCATAGCTCACTGTAACAAAGACATAAAAATCGATGCTGTATCTATCTAAGATTAATGCATCATATTGCATGATAGGTATTTCCATACCCTTTTACGCGACAATATCAATAATGAATTTACGAAGTACGTAGTTACCTCATGGTTAAAAGCGAAGGTTACTACCGAAGTACTCTTTAATTAATGAACAGTAAACTCGATATAGAGCCGTCATTGGCTGTAGTAAGATTTTCGACCAACTTTTATTTTACTTTCACTTTAAAGCCTGACGTTGTCATAAAAATCATAAAGCAAACGCCAATAAACAAGCTAACTTTACTTAAAGAATTGGAGCACGGCGATAAACTATCAATTATATATTGAGCAAGACTACCACGTAGACAAAAATCCTCGATAGATACAGAAAACACCATACCCATTGAGCGCGTAAAAAGTTATCATCGAGGTTTTTTATCTCCCTGCTACTTTTACGATTGCGCATTTTTATAATATGCCCATGCCGTCCAACGCTCGATAGGATCAACCCATGACCAACCGTGACCTCATCATTTTTATAACCCTCTCCTTTATGTGGTCGCTGTCCTTTATTTTTTATCGTATTGGCGTTCCTGAGTTTGGTTCATTGGCCTTTGCCAGCTTGCGAGTGGTATTGGCAGGGCTGACCATGTTGGTTTTTGTGCTGATCAAAAAGAAAAACAGACAAGGCATCGTTAAAAACTGGAAGGTACTGACCCTAGTTGGGCTGTTTTCTGCTGCCATACCTTTTATCTTATTTTCTTTTTCAGCGCGCTCGGTAAATGCGGGCGTATTGGCAGTACTCAACGCCTCTGTACCCATGATGAGTGGCTTTATCGCCAGTACGTTTTTTAAAGACAGACTCTCAAAGAAACAAATCCTAGGCTTGGTGATTGGGGTTATCGGGGTCGTTATTTTGATGAGTGAGAATCTGTTTGGCGAGCAGAGTGCCACATCAGGATCTGGGTTATTGCCGATGGGTTACGCATTATTGGCCTGTGTTGGGTATGCCGTGGGGGCAAACATCACCAGAAACTATTTAGACAATGTCTCACCAGTGGCGATTACCGCAGGCTCACTCATTATTGCCAGTGTGATAATGCTACCAGTTGCCCTTTATGAGTTTCCTTATGGCAAGAGCATCAGTCTCACCGCGTGGGTGTCTGTCATTTGTATTGGCGTGCTCTCAACAGCCATCGCTCTGATTTTTATGAATCAGTTGATTAAAAGCATTGGGCCGATGCGTGCCACCAGTATTACGTTAGTCATTCCGATTTTTGCGATTGTTTTGGGTTACTTATTGCTGGGTGAAGCGTTGGATACGCCAGCGATCATCGGTTCAGTGGTGATACTGTTTGGCACCTATTTATCCTTGAATCTGTCTATCAAAAAAATGCTTAAATCTTGAGCTTTAAGCATTTAAAAGCTCAGGCAGACAGCGACTTTGCGGATCGATCGTTTTGTTAGTAAATCTTATTAAAGGCATTCACTTAATAAGGTAATAAGAAGATTTGAATAATGAGTATTATCAATACCGATATCATGTTGTACTGGCCTTTTTGTTTGTAAATTTTCCTTGAATAACCTCATCTATCCCTTATAAAGAAAATCAATAAAAGCATATCTACAGATGCTTTTATCAGCATTTTTCAGCGAAAAATAATCTTTATAATCGATAACAACAGGATATTTTATGGCACACGACAGCTTATTTGAACCCGTAAAAATGGGTACGCAGACGTTAAAAAATCGCATTATCATGGCACCGCTAACGCGTGTTCGTTCAATCGAACCAGGTGACGTACCGACTCCATTTGCAGGAGAGTACTACTCACAGCGCGCAGGGGCTGGGTTGATCATTGCGGAGGCGACGCAGGTTTCTTTTCAGGCAAAAGGCTATGCAGGCGCGCCTGGTTTACACACTCAAGAGCAAATCGTCGCGTGGAAAACGGTCGTCGATAATGTCCATGCAAAAGGTGGAAAAATTGTCGTACAACTATGGCACACCGGTCTTGTATCGCACAAAAGCGTACAACCTGAGGGTAAAGCGCCTATTTCTGCCTCTGATGTCGATGTTGGTATACGTACCTCTCTACGTGATAGCGACAATCAAGCGATTCGTGTGGATGCCACACCGCCACGTCCTGCCACGCTCGATGAGATTGAGCAAGTGATTGCGGATTTTGCGCAAGCCACCAAAAACGCGCAAGAAGCAGGATTTGATGGGATAGAGATTCATGGTGCGCATGGTTACTTGTTGCATCAATTCTGGGTTGAGCAGACCAATCAGCGTAATGATGTATATGGCGGCAGTCGTGAGAACCGTGCGCGTTTAACGCTTGATGTCATTGATGCTTGTGTCAATGCGTGGGACGCCGATCATGTGGGTATTCGTATTTCTCCACTGGGTACGTTTAACAATGTAGAAGCTGGCTACAATGAAGAGGACAATGTGTGGTTGGTCGAGCAGATCAATAAACGTGGCTTGATGTATCTACATTTATCAGAGCCTGATTGGGCGGGTGGTACGCCTTATAGCGATGAATTCCGTCAAAATGTGCGTGACGCTTTTGATAACTTAATTATCGCTGCTGGTGGGTATACAGCCGAAAAAGCCGAGCGCAATATCGAAGCGGGTTATATTGATGCGGTTGCGTTTGGTCGTGACTACATTGCCAACCCTGATTTGGCTGAGCGTATTCGCACAGGTGCCGCGCTCAATGAGCAGCGTCCAGAGTCTTTTTATGGTGGCGGTATCGAAGGCTATACCGACTATCCATTCTTAAATCAAGCATAAAAGTTTGGTAGCTGATGTAGGGGGCAGTACAAACGTCACTCATTGAAAAGCTACTCACCAAAAAAGCCAGTTAGCGGTCTCTATATGATACCGTTAGCTGGCTTTTTTGTGCAGCATCATTAATTATTTACCAAAATTCCCCGTTTGATAGTCACGAAACGTCTGGCGCAACTCTTCTTGCGTATTCATTACAAATGGCCCATGACCTGCCACAGGTTCTCCAATAGGCTCACCGCTAAACAGCAGGAGTTTAACAGGTACGGATGATTCATCAGAAGTTAGGTAGCGCAGCTCAATCGTGTCAGTAGACGGTATAGCAGTGTGAAGATTTTGCTCGCTTTCAGTTTGCTTACTTTGGACTTGATTGCCTTGAGTATGGACGTTTTGATCAGAAGGCGCTTCAAACTGAATCAAGCTTCCCGCATTCACAGCCGTCCCATTAACGAGCAATTCGCCTTCTTGTACCAGCAATAACGTATTGTGGGTATTGGGAATGGGCAGGCTCGCTTTGCCGCTAGTATGCAGCTCAATATCCCAGACATTGACAGGCGTAAACGTACTGACAGCGCCTGTGATATCGTGCCATTCGCCAGTGATAATGACAGCTTTACCAATAGGCGTTTGATGGTCTGTAGCGTTGTCGTCTAGCAGAGTAACGACTGGCATATCAGTCCGTTTAAAGGTTTGATATTTAGGATCAGTCAGTTTGTGAGTGCTTGGCAAGTTGACCCACATTTGCACCATACTAAAGACACCGCCGCGCTGACCAAATGCCTCCGAGTGAAACTCTTCGTGGGTAATACCGCGCCCTGCGGTCATCCATTGTACATCGCCTGGCGAAATATCATGGCGACCACCCATCGAGTCGCTATGTGTGATCTCGCCTGCATAAGCGATGGTTACGATGTCAAAACCTTTGTGTGGATGTTTACCGATACCATGAGGCTGCGTTTGATACTCAGGATTGGGCTCAAAGATCGTGGGCTCGCCATAATCGAACAATAAAAAAGGATCGGTGTGACTATAATTAAAATCAGGATTTTCATCTACATAATTAATGAGGGTTCTGACAAAAAAACCATCGCCGACCCAATAGGGCGCTTTATCACCATGAACATGTTTAATTGCACGCATTTGTCACCTCATCATACGATATGTGTGATTGCTACTCATAAAAAGGGTGGTTAAAGGGTTTTATATCAGGATTCATCACACAGGGTTTATTAAATATGGTTTATCAAGTAAGGGTCTGGCTATACGACCTCACCACATACAAAACCACTGGCCCATGCCCATTGAAAGTTATAACCGCCAAGCCAGCCTGTCACATCGAGCACCTCTCCGATGAAGTACAAGCCCTCTTGCAAATGACTCTGCATGGTTTTTGACGACACCTCATCGGTTTTGACACCGCCGCGAGTCACCTCAGCCGTACGATAGCCTTCTGTACCAGAGGGTTTGAGCTGCCAACCGTTTAGCGTGTCACCCAGCTCAATCAGTCGCTCATCTTTAATATTGGCAAGTTCGGTCTCTTTTATATCATCCCATAAGTGCGTTTGCAAAGCTGCCAGTAGCTTTTTGGGCAGCGCACCATCGGTGTTTTCTGTCAGTACGGTACGTATGAGCTGTTTTGGGTGTGACTTCTTGCGGGCAAGCAGTAGTGTTGTCACATCAGTCTCTGGCAGTAAATTAATACGGATGACTTCACCAGTGCGCCAATAGTTTGAGAGCTGTAGCATTGCAGGGCCAGAGAGTCCGCGATGGGTGAACAGTACCGGCAGTTTAAAAGAGATACGCTCATTACTGGCAATCACGGGCAGACTGATACCGGCAAGCGCTCGAATTAACTCGCCTGTTTTATCCGTAAAGGTAAAGGGAACCAAGCTAGCATCAGTGGCGATGAGTGTGTGACCGAATTGCTGCGCCACTTCATAACCCAAACTGCTTGCGCCCATGGTTGGAATGGAGAGTCCACCTGTGGCGACGACTAACGACTCGCAGCGATAGTGCGTTTGCGACGATTTACTCTCGCTTGCGATGTCTTTTTTGCCCAGCTTTTTGCTGGTTGTCAGTTGGAAGCGTATTTGATTGTCTTGGCTCAGCGTTTGGACACGATCAATATTGGTATTTAACCGTACTTGCACACCAGCTGCCGTACATTCATCCAGCAGCATAGTCAAAATATCTTGGGCAGAGTCATCACAAAATAGCTGACCATGTTCGCGCTCATGGTAAGGAATCTTATGCGCCTCAACCATACCGATAAATTCCCAACTGGGATAGCGACTAAGCGCTGATTTACAAAAGTGAGGATTGTCACCGATGAAGTGCTCAGGCTCTACGAAATAATTGGTAAAATTGCAGCGGCCACCACCTGACATGAGGATTTTTTTACCCGCTTTATTGGCATGGTCTAACACCAGTACGCGGCGACCACGGCGACCAGCAGTGAGCGCGCAGTATAATCCAGACGCGCCAGCGCCGATGACGATGACATCGTAATGAGTGTGGTGTGGTGCGCTTTGGGTATGACTCATGGTGTTCTCATAAAGTGATAAAGATAAAAGGTCAAAGCCAATCGACGATAGTGAAACAATCAAAGCGATCTCATTGTTTGAAGCGATGGCTTGAGTGGCTATTGTCCATATTTACTATCAGGTTACAAGGACTAAATGCCATATCGCCACAGTAACCCATCAGAAATCAGCCATTTTAATCAGTAAGTGTTCTAATGAGTCAGTGACGGCGTTAATGGGATTTATCATAAGTTACCGAGTATATATCTGTACAGAGGAATTGTTATGATTGGATGTTGAGACCTTGCAACCACTTGGCTTATTTGGCAAACTGATGTTAAGTGTAGAATGTTGTAGAAGGTACTAAACGTTAGGGAAGACGCCTCTGATGACCTGTACGAGACGTCGTGATCGACGTTTATGAACACAGATTATAATAATCAACAAGGATGAACACTATGACACAGAAATCATTTCCCATTGCCGCCGAATTTATCGCTGCTGCCAACACCTCACCCGAACAATATAGCAAAGAGTATCAGCAATCGATTGAATCACCTGATGCCAATGCCAACTTTTGGGCACAGCGTGCTGAGCTGATTGATTGGATAAAAAAACCCACCAAAATCCGTGACGTCAATTATGACTTAGACGATTTTCGCATCAAGTGGTTCGAGGACGGCGAGTTAAACATCTCTGTCAATTGCCTCGATAGACACCTAAAAGAAAACCCTTATAAGCCTGCCATTATTTGGGAGGGCGATCATCCCTCTTTACACAAAATCATCTCATTTAAAGAATTGCATGCTGCGGTTTGTAGGCTGGGTAATGCCCTGCGTAAGCTTGGTGTAGAAAAAGGCGATCGCGTGACGCTGTATTTACCGATGATTCCTGAAGCCATGATTGCTATGCTGGCATGTGCTCGTATTGGCGCTGTCCATTCAGTAGTCTTTGGCGGCTTCTCTGCTGAGAGTTTGGGTAATCGTCTGATCGACAGCCAATCAAAAGTTGTCATTACTGCTGATGAAGGCATACGTGGCAACAAGCGTACCCCGCTTAAGGCCAATGTCGATCGCGCGTTGGACATGGATGGGACAGACAGTGTGACAAACGTCATTGTCGTCCATCGTACAGGCAATTCTGTACCGATGAGCGGTCGCCGTGATGTGTGGTATCACAGTTTGGTCGATGGGGAATCTGTGAACTGCGAGCCTGAGGTGATGAATGCTGAAGACCCGCTGTTTTTATTATACACCTCTGGTTCTACGGGTAAGCCAAAAGGCGTGGTGCACACCACGGGTGGCTACATTACCTATGCGTTGTCTACCTTCCGAGATGTTTTTGATATAAAAGACAATGACGTCTATTGGTGTACAGCGGATGTCGGCTGGATTACGGGACATACTTATGCCACTTATGCGCCACTTGCCAATGGAACGACGACCTTGATGTTTGAAGGGGTGCCTGAGTATCCGACATGGGCGCGTATTGGTCACATTATTGACAAGCATGACGTGACGATTTTATATACGGCACCCACAGCGATTCGAGCGATGATGAAAGAGGGCGACGCCTTCGTTCGTGAGTCGGATCGCTCAAGCCTACGTCTGCTTGGGTCGGTTGGCGAGCCGATCAACCCCGAAGCATGGGATTGGTATTATCATGTGGTTGGTGATGGTCGTTGTCCCATTGTCGACACGTGGTGGCAGACAGAAACAGGCGGTATCTTAATGGCACCGTTGCCAGGCGCTGACCACCTCAAACCAGGGGCTGCGATGAATCCTCTGTACGGGATCAAACCAGAAATTATCGATAGTGATGGAGAGATACTACAAGGTGCTGCCGAAGGAAATCTACTGATTAACAGCAGCTGGCCAGGACAAATGCGGACAGTTTATAACGACCACAAACGCTTTTTGGCCACTTATTTTAGTGATTATCCGGGCTATTATTTTACGGGCGATGGGGCGCAGCGCGACGAAGATGGACACTACTGGATTACTGGGCGTGTTGATGATGTGCTCAACGTATCAGGTCACCGTTTGGGCACTGCCGAAATTGAAAGCTCCGTCGTTGCGCATCCTGCTACTGCTGAAGCTGCGATTGTGGGTATGCCGCATGAGATTCGCGGTACTGGTGTCTGCGCCTTTGTTATCCTAAAATCTGGTGAAGAGGCAACAAAATCCCTAAAAACTGAGCTAAATCGTCATGTGCGTGCCGAGATTGGGCCAATTGCCAATTTAGATGCCATTTATATTGTCGATGCGCTGCCAAAAACCCGTTCGGGTAAAATCATGCGTCGTATTCTGCGGAGCTTAGCAGCAGGGAAATATGACGGGTTAGGCGACTTGTCTACGCTGGCTGACAGCTCAGTCATTGTTGAGCTGATTGATATCGTCAAAGCGGAACGTAAAAAATAAGCTGGGATACAAGTTGATTAAAGGCGATGGCTAACTGTGCTCATTGAGTGCAAGTGAGAGTAAGCACGTAAATCCATCATAGCCATGTCTAAGAGAAGTCATATCTAAGAGAAGCCATGTTATAGAAGATAGCATGGCTTTTTTACGCAGATGATATTGCTATCAAGGGATTTTAAAGGTTCAATATTAGGTTGAGCCATTTTACCTATACATTTTTTTATTGAACGCTATACAGGGCCTATTGTCATTATGACCAATCATTCTTTATCTGCCACCAAAACCGCATTGCCAAAAATCGCTATCATTGGTGGAGGGCTGACTGGGCTATTTACCGCCACGTTACTAGAGCGGGCGTTCAATCAAGGCCAAAACCAACAACCATCTCGCAGCCCGCACATTACTATTTTTGAAAAATCTCGTAGTGTGGGTCGACTAGCGACTCGTTATCGTACTAACAGTACCACAGGCAAGAATTGGCAATGGGCATTTGGTGCGCAGTTTTTTACGGCGAAGACCGCGCCGTTTCAGCAATTTATTAAGCCTTGGCTCGTGACAGGTTTGCTACAACCGTGGTGCGCGCAGGTGGTCACTATGACGCCTGCGCCAGTAACTAAAGATGAAAATGAGGCATTACCCAATATCGAACACAAAGAGCAATGGAATACGCAGCAACCGCGCTATATCAGCACACCAAAGATGACGGCTTGGGGACGTGCATTGGCTGATGAATTGGCACACACGACCATCGAGTTTCAGACGCGAGTTGCGTCACTCACGCAATACACAAAGCATGAAGCTGGTAAACAAACCGAACTATTTGATGATACGGGTACCAGTCTTGGCTGGTTTGATTGGGTGATTTGTACAGCGCCTAACGCTCAGGCAGTAGATATGATGGCAAACAGTGGGTTTGAGCGGCAGGCGGATATTACCATGCCGCAAATGCTGGCGTGTTATACCTTAATGCTGGGCTGGGAGAAAGGACAATCCTTGCCTGAGGCGTTAGACCATCAAAAAATAGATCGCTGGGATGTGGCTTATGTTAAGGACTCAATACTAGACCGAGTGTTCATCGAACATCAAAAGCCTGCCAATCATGAGTTACTACCGAGTATCACTATTCATGCTCGCAATGATTGGTCAGAGGAGCACGTCGATGACGATATTGAGACAGTAAAAGCAAAACTGCTAGCAGCGGCGCAGCAATTATTGCATTGGAATAAAAGCAGTGCGCCCAGCCAAATCGACTGTCATCGCTGGCGTTATGCCGCAACCGTGGTTGATGGTAAAGACAGGCGTGAGATATTAGGCGCTTTGGTTGATCGCCAACATCGCTGGATTGTCAGTGGCGATTGGTGCGGACAAGGCAATATCGAAAGCTGTTATCAAATGGCACAAGAAGCCGTTACCGCTATTGTCTCTTACTAAGAGATAATTATGTACTTGGGCAAAACAGCCTTTGAGTGAAATGACCAACGATAGAAGGTAATGATATACGAATATAAAGCGCATATTGTTGTCACTGGACGGGTTTCAAAAATAGGGAAAGCGACATGTTTGGATTTGACATAGATTTTGGTCTATTGGGCTATCACTTTTTTCAATTAAGTGTGGCCTTTATCCTCTCCCTGCCAATCGCTCTCAATCGAGAGATGAAAGATAATGGCGCAGGCCTTAGAACATTCCCATTAGTAACGATTGCGTCGTGTGCTTTTATGCTTGTAGGCATGGACATTTATGATTCTACTGGTGAGGCTAGGATTATGTATGCTGTCATTACTGGTATGGGGTTTATTGGCGGTGGCGCTATTTTTAAAAATGAAAAAGGGTCAAAAGGGACAGCGACGGCTGCTAGTTTATGGAATACAGGTGCGATTGGGATTTCGATCGCTTATGGTCGTTATGAGATTGCCATCATCTTATCGGTAGTGGGCTTCTTGATTCTTCATTTTTCCGAGAGTTTTAAGACTAAGGAACATCTATAAACGCTGAAGCAAGAGGTGACACCGCGTAGCAATAAATAAAAGAACAATGTCTCATTCATCATAGAGTAGACAAAAAAAAGCCCACAGAGGGGGTGTTTTTCTTGTTATCACACGTTATCTAAAGTTAGCCTTAGCCTATATATTACGTGCATTACGTGCTAATATCTATTATCTAGCGTTATCACAACTGACCACCAATTAGTTACATAAATGGTGGTCAAATTGGTGGTCAGATTTATCACTGTAAATAGGTAACAAGGGCGTGGTCATGGCAGCATTAACAACTGATACCCAAATCAAGCGAGCGATCAAAGACGCACAGGGACAAAAGCGCGTTTATCACACCATTGGTGGCTATGCTGGCTTACGTTTGCGCTTACGTGGTGGCTGTATAGAGTTTCAGCACCGCTACACGCACCCTATCACTGGTAAGCGTAAAGAGATGACACTAGGACAATACCCAGCTTTGACGCTTGAGCAGGCAAGACAGACCCATGCCGACAATATGCGTATGCTTGCCCAACTGATTGATCCAATCACACAGCGCGATAGTGAACGGGTAAAGCAAGCCACCGCCATAACCAACACATTTCAAGCCGTAGCTGATGACTGGCTATATGAGCAAACCAGTAACCCCGATCACCAACCAGCGCCAAGCACACTAGAAAACATCAATAACTACCTAGCGCCATTAACTGCCACTTTTGGCAAATTCCCAGTTAGTGAGATAACAAGCCAGCAAGTATTGACGCTATGCCGTGACATACAAAGAAAGCATGTGCATAAGGGCAACCGCGTTAAGCACATGGCGCAGCGTATCTTTGCCCATGCTGTGTTAAAAGGCTTCATTGAGTACAACCCAGTAACCCAGCTATCAGGCGCTAAGGCATTAAAAGCCACACGCACCAAACACCATGCGTCACTGACAGACCCCAAAGACTTTGCCGTCTTATTAAGAGATATTGACGGGTTAAGTGACAAGCAAGTCTATAACAAACCGATATTAAAACTATTAACGCTTACTTTTGCCCGTGTAGGTGATATATGCGCGATGCGATGGGCAGATATTGACCTGAACGTTAAGCAATGGGTTTTTACCCCTCAAAAGGGACAGAGGCGCGAGGACATGGTGGAAAGTCTAGTCATACCACTAGCACCGCAAGCAATAGCCGTCATAGAGCAAATGCAGTCACTCACAGGTGGTCATGATTATGTATTCCACAATGCCAACCGTAAGAAAGCACCGCATCATGATCCGCAAGCCATTAACAAAGTATTGAATGATCCATCTATGAATAGCACGGGCATTGGTAGCAATTACGAGGGCAGAGGCTATAAAGAAGTACACACGCCCCACGGGTTCAGAGCCAGCGCAAAAACTATGCTGATGGAACGATTAGGCTATGACGAGCTGCTAACAGAGATACAGCTAGGACACCAAATGCTTAACAAGTACGGCAAGGCGTATAACCGTATGCAAGCCGTACCTGAACGAACGCGCATGATGACGGACTGGGCGAACTACTTAGATAATATTAAGGCAGGCAAGTTTGATAATGTCATTCATGCCAGCTTTAAACAACGATCACAAAAGCATGGCTAACGCCATGTAATACCAACCATGCAAGGCTAGGACTAATTACCCGAACGACAGCTATTCACACCCTTATGCTGTCACCGCCTTGCTCCTATTTTTGCTTAAGGGTGTAGGGGTGTGAATGTGAGTAAAGATAAGAGTTATTACGACCAGTTCAATAATTGTGATGATATAAAGAACAGGTATGATTATTTTACAGTGCTAGAAGCAGCCTTGATATGGTGTGGCATACCTAACGACCAATTAGAGTTTGAGGCAAGCCAATGCCAACCTAAAGGTGATGACAATGGATTGCAAAGAGGTACGTTTATTCACCCTTATGTTTCTTGTGTAGAACCAAGGTGCTTAGTATTGCATCAAGCATTTGAGGACAACTTTCTAAAAATGGGTAGAGATGGAGGGGAAAGTGGTTTTAAGAGTCTAACGGATTTTGCGGTAGGTCATATAGCACACCCAAGGCGTACGATTAAAATTGCAGACCTTAAGGAATATATTAAAAACTATCATAATGATGATATGCCTAAAAGTTTGTTCCCTGAATTGAATGTAAACCAAGATAGGACATTGCCCCCAAACCTTATCCATGATGTGTATGGTAGAACTTACGACATTAATCAACATAAGAAAAACCGTGAGGACGACTATCTAACACTTGCCGAAACATTAAGTTTTCTTAATTATAATGCTTATGACTATGTAAAACTAAGAGATATAGCAAGGCGAAAACTCATTACCCCATGCTTTTATTTTGACGGGTATGTTGGCAGCTTTATAGGTGATAGCGATGATAGAGATTATGGTTTTTACACAGAATTAGTGGCAGGCTATTTCACATATAGATCACTTGCAGAAGAAATTTGTAGTGATGATGATTATATGAGATTACCAAACGATGGGGTTATGATTTACAGCATTCTTGAAAAGAAAACCGCCAAATTTGCAGATAGTAGCGATGTATTCTTGTTTAATGATAAGCCGCGAGGACTTGAGGAAGCTGAGGAATTTAAGCTAACACATATTGATGCTGGGGAAATCAGATTTTCAAAGCGTGCACTGAATAGCTATATAGCCTCACTTGCCAATACCAGTCAAGATGATACACCAGCACAGAATGATAGTGAATTACTCGCAAAGCTGGAAAATGCTCAAACTGATAATGACAAACTTACAGCTAGATTGAACACGGCTATAGATACCTACAGGCAGAACAAAAGCGAGATAACAGAACTCAAAGCACAGCTTGATAAAGCAAACGCTGATAGTGCAGAACTCAAAGAGCAGCTAAGCAAAGCTAATGCAACATTGGCAAACATGCCAGCCGATGACAAAGAGTTAGCGCCTAACTCACAAACTAAAGTGGCTTGTATGCTTTACGCTATTCTAAAAGAGCATGACTACGATCTATCACCCCCAATGGGTAAGGGGCTAGCTAATGATTTAATCGTTACCGCCTCACAATCACATGGCACACCAGTAACTAAAAACTTTGTAGCAGACTGGCTTAAAAGAGCCAATCAAGCAAAAATTAATTGCACCAAGAAGTAGGGTCATATCGAAGTTTAAGGGTCATGTGACCGTCATGTGACCTTATATGACCCTCGTATCAAAAGTCATACTGCTAACTCAAATCAACGCCAAGTAACGGCATGACATCGGAGTTAGCAAAATGCTAAACATCTCGAACACCCCCACCACCACAGAGTTACACCCTAATGGGCAAACTCGCATCAAGGCAGCCGCAAGTCTCATAGGCGTTCACCACCAAACGTTACGCAGATGGTGGAAAGCGGACAAATTCCCAAAACCTACCGACATCAACGGCATTCTATTATTTAGAAATGCTGACCTATTGGCATGGCTTGAGCGCCAACATTCAGCCACTAGCGAGGTGTAGATCATGACGACTACAGCCACCGCCCCAGTGACCAACCAGCCAGCACCTAAGACACAGATTGATATTGTCAGAGCGCACCTGATGACAGGCGCAACGATCACCACATGGGACGCTTACCGCCTTTATCAAATCACATGCTTAGCACAGCGCATTCATGATCTAAGAACCGCAGGGCTAACCATTCAAAGCGAGATAGTCACTCACAACGACAAGCGGTTTTCTGTCTATTGGCTTGATGAGCAAACTTTGCTTGAAAGCGAGTTATCTAACAGCGAGGTGAACTAAATGAGCCAATCAAACGACATATTAGAACCGCGCCTAGTGGCAGTAGATAGCTATTATCTGTCTATCATTAATGAGCGCATACAAGACCTATCAAACGATAGCGAGCATCTATCAATGGCGCTTAGTGCGATCAAGACCGATGATGAAGCAAGTAAGGGCGTGATAGTGGCAGTTAGAAGCGCCCTACTCGCTAACAGTGAACTAGCAACCATCTTAAGCGAACAGATGGACGGGCTTATATTACTGCCTGAAATCAAGGTGAATGACTATGAGTGATAACACTTTTATAAATCAAGTCATGGACGGGTTGAAAGATCAAGGCGTGCTGATGATGCCTGATGGCTTTATTGACCAGCTAATCATTACCTTGCACGCCAATGTGACCATCATTAACACCATGACCCAATTAGCAGAAATAGAAACGCAGATGCTAGGCAGCTTGTTACCGACAGGCAGCCGACAAGTGGAGTCATTAAAAGAGCTATCGAAAAACATTGCAGAAATCGCTTTCAACGTGGAGGACGTAAGAAATGACCAAAGATAACAGAACCAGTCTAAAAGCCAGCCACGGGGCACACAATCGCACACAGCCACATAAGCGCGGCTTACTACTTAGCTTTATCATATTCATGGCATGGGTGGCAGGTATTGGCTTGCTATTGTCATTGGTAGCGTGCCAGCCAGTGAATGCAAAACCGATTGCAACCGATGATAACAGCGGTTATCATAGCCTCACTACTAAATTACTAGCGGTTAAGCCAAGCCGTCATTCATTGGCTATTTTTGTGCCTAAAACTTGCCTGACTACTAATCAGCAAGCTACTACAGGCATGAATAAAAATACGTCTGTCTTTATACAGGCACGTCATATATCTAGCGCCGTCACTGGTGCAAACATCTATGACGGGTTGATAGAGCCTAATACAACAGCCTTTACGGTAAATAAGCTCAACCGTCTAGTAACGGTAGTTAAGACCCGTCACCCTATTTTTATGGGTGACAACAAACTAACTAAATTACTAGGAGGCTATCATGCCTAATTCAATCCGTACGACCTCAAACACTCAAACCACTACCAACCACACACCAGCCACATTCAAGGCAGGTGATAGCGTGCTGTGTCCGTCTGTGGGCAGTGGTAATTATCAGCTATTCAATGATAAAGAATACGGCTGTTTAGGCTTTACCACCAACGGCAAAACATACCATTACCGCAATGACGGCAAGGTAAGCCGCGATGATGCCGCCCCGTCATTATTCCATGACACCAAAGCCAACCGCCAAGCAATAGCCACGCTATACAGTGGCAGCCAATCAAGCCAGCGCAAAGTAATAGACACCACCGAAGCAGACGATAAAGAAGTGATTTTAATATCTGCTTTTGATTTATCAGATATTGCTTGTGACATTGAAAGCGCGTCTATTGTAATAAGTGACATTGGTAGTCTGTTAGGACTTATTCACTACGAAAAAATAGAGCAGCACACCGCTATATCAATGGCGAGATTGACGCATGACGCTACGGTAACGTGGTATGACCTATTACAAAATCAGGTAAATTCAATCAAAGAAACCCTAGCAATGACTCGCTACGGCAAGGAGGGTAAACAGTGAAAACCTACCCACCAAAGCAAAGCCGTAAACACGCCAAGCGCAAAAGCTACTACAAAAAGTATAGAGAGCAGCGCAAACCGAACCAGTCGCAAGCAAGGGGGAACAGATGACCACCACACCACAAACAGCCACCCATGAAAAAGCCCGCGCATTTAGCGCAGGCTTTGAGATGATAAGTAGATTTGATGCAGCCACACGGCAAGGGCTGGCAGATGACAATATATTACTCAGTCTTTATAACCTATGTGAGCAGTTAGGCATACAAGATAAGCTATTGCACCTTGATAGTGATATTACCATAACCACAGGCTTTGATACAGGTAAGAACGCGCCCACGGCTGACACGATAGGGCTAGTATTGAGCAGTAACCAAGACGAACCCGTCACCCTTGCCAGCATTACACCTAACAGCAATCATGAGCCGTTAATCATTGACCGTATGCAGCCGTCTGCCTTAATCATTGGCACGTTAGACAGTGGTAATGAGATCATAGCGATTGATGACCCACTGGCAGACGTTGTAAAGCTGGCTTACTACCTCATAGCCGATAATGTCACGCTACTGGTAAGCCTTGATAAGCTGCTATTTAATAGCATGGTCAGTCACTTTGCCGAAGTTTATCCCGTGACTATCTTTACTACTTTAGACAAAAAAGACAAAGTTTGTAAGCCGCTGGCAGGGGCAAACGTCAAAGCAGTTATTACGGTTTTTGATGTACTGCTACAGCTACAGAATGGCGCTACCTATGCCAATATTCTAGCCGATGACGATACAGCAATACTCGATCTACAAAGCGAGGTATGGGGCACGCCTGAACCTTTAGCCAATGATCCAAGTAAGCCCACGCCTTACCCTATAGAGGCGTTCACAGGCTTGTTACACCACGTTGTTAAGGCAGTCGCACACTACACGCAAGCACCGACCGCTATAGCAGGTCAATGCGTTTTAGGAGCACTGGCACACATGGGGCAGCGCTTCATTGATGCACCAATGGGCAACGGGCACATGCCGACCAGTTTAATATTAATCACAGAGGGGGAAAGCGGATCAGGCAAAAGCCAAACGATGGGTTTAACGCATTTCAAAATACGTGAGTATGAGAAGCAGCTATATGCTGATTATCTTATTGAGCTGTCATCATGGGAGAATAACAAGGCAAGTTTAAAGGGTAAGGAGCTAGCCGACTTCTTAGAGGACAACCCAAAGCCCCAAAACCCTAAGACCATGTTTAAAGAAGCGACCATTGAGCCGATACTCGATAAATTTATTGATGGTAGTATCAGTAACGCTTCATGGACGACAGACGAAGCCGCCCAGTTTTTTAACGGGCACACCATGAAAGGTGATACCGCAGGCAATGCGCTATCATCATTAACAACGCTATACAGTGATGGTGAAGTGTCCCGTTTGCGCTCGCAAAAGTCTGCCTATGCAACACCGCACACAGACGCTTACAACGTGCGTATGACGCTATTACTACAAGGGCAGCGCGTTATCTTAGAGCCAGCACTAGCCGACCCCGTGATGAATGGGCAAGGGTTTTTAGCAAGGGCATTGATTGCTTGCCCTGAGGACTTACGCGGTCAAAGAGTATGGAACGATGAGCAGCGCAATAATGACAGCCCGTATGATAACCCTTACTTAATAGACTACTGGGCACGCTGTCAGAGCTTACTTGATCCATCACCAGCCAATCTACCCAATGACAGCATAGGCGCACCGAAGCGCATTAAGATGCAATGGGCAGACAATCAGACTAGGCAAGTCTTTACTGACTTCAAACAGGCAATAGAGAACAGACAAGCACAGGGGCAGCCGTTGGAGTATCTAAAAGCGTATGCGTCACGTATGGCAGAAAACGCCAGCCGTATAGCGTCATTAATGGCTTTCTTTGAGGGACGTAAGGCGATCACTGCTGATGATATTAAACGGGCGTTTATGTTGGTGGAGTATTCCACCAGCGAACGCTTACGCTACCTTGATGCAACACCCACAGGTGAGCAGAACGACAGTGAGAAGTTAAGTAGCTGGCTAGTGGACAAAGCGAGGGGGAAAAATCCACCTATCTTGAATAAGTCGTTTGTGTCACAGAATGCACCCAATACCCTAAGAGGTAAGAAGCTGAACAGCTTACTTGATGACTTAGAAAGTATGGGGCATATCAGGTTAGAGAGTGAGGGGCGCAGGCGTTTAGTGTGTATTAATCCTAAGCTAATTAATGAATAGCTAACTTTAGCTATAACTTAGCTAACCCTAAAAAGCTGCTAAACTTGCTAAACTTCATCTAGCCCTTGCCAGTCAAGGGCTTAACTTTAGGTAGTGCGCTGCTAAGCATTGCTAAACTTGCTAAACTTTAGCTAAGAATGGCTAACTTTAGCGGAACTATAGCAACTTTAGCAGCACCTTAGCAGATGCAAACTAAGCTACAAGTCATAACCCGTAAGGATTAGCGCAACTTTAGCAACTTTAGCGACTTTTTCTAGGTATAAAACTATATTGGCAGGCGTTTATCGTCTGCCTTTTTTATTGGTCATAATTATAGACAGGGCATAGACAGATCAGTAAGACGTAATAACATGCAGGCAGGTACAAGCCCTTAAGTTTATTGATAGCAGTCACTTGCAACCAGTTGCAGCTACTCGATGCCGTCAAGAATAATGTTGATAAATGTTTATCGTGAGATCAGTTTGAGCACTGGCAGCATGTTAAGGTATGTTAAGGTTTAAAACTAAATCACGGTAACAGTGACACAGCCAAAAAAGTATAGAAAAGTATAGTTTGAAACGGTTTTTACTTTTACCACGTTTTACCGATCACCAGCCCCCAATGGGGTAACTGTTAGCGTGATACCTTACTACCATTAGCCCACAGCGTCATGATGCCACCAAAACAGGATATATCTGTCAAAAATTAGATGCGTCCTGTTTTGGACATATTGAGCATGGTTTAAGTTAACTATTCCGCTACGAACTGCCAAAAAGCGAATGGAGCGCAAACACTTACCAGTCATGGGCTATAAGGCAATTTTAGGGCTAAATTATAGTAGGGCTGTAACGGATTATAGATGCGCTCAGATTTGAGCCTATTTTTTATACCACATGATACGAGATGACCACTTTAAAACACTAGATAATTGACTCAATGGCAGACAGTACAAGGCGTACAGATGAAGCCCTACGCCATAGCCGTATCAAATGACAGATAAAACCAATTATGGTTCTATCACCTGATGAAACGTGAGTTTTCGGACACGTTAGGCGATCACTGCCAAGCCCTTTTTATAGTGTAAAAAAACTAAGGTTTCCCCTAGGTTTTTGGACATCGTAAAACCCAACAAAACCCAATATTTAAAATGAAAATACGAAGTAGTGAACCTGTCAAAACCTTACATTCAAAATCAATTTGCACCGCCTTACATGTTGTCATTTGTTTACATTGGCAGACAGTACCGACTTAATAAAACTTAACATTGAAAACCTGAACCCTCACATAGTAGAACCTCATAAAACCTCACATTGAAACGTTAGAAAACCACATATAGCAAACCTTATAAAACCTTATATTCAAAATCAAATCACACACCGCGCAATGCTGGCTTGAACCTTGCCGTTATCTTGCCGTTGCCTAGTTTTCGGAGTCCATACAAAGGCTAATTTACGGACATCATAAGCAGGGTTAAAAATGAGTTTATGGAACAGTACGCACGCGCGCGAAGCAAGCACCAATGACGGGGTTTTTGCGCAATATAAAAAGGAGTTTTTGGAGTCCATAAAAAGAGCGACTTTTGCGAACAGTACGCGCACGCATAAGGGAATTTTTAGAGTCCATAAAAAGGGGTAGTTTCTTAACAAGTACGAGGTAGATTGTTGGACACGTTAGAGTTATGGGCACAGTACGCGCACGGGTGCAGTTTATGCCAATGCTGGCTAGTTTTCGGACATCTTAGAGGGCAATCAAAATAATACTTTGAGTCCATAAAAAGGGGACTTTCTGGACAGGTATCGAGGGGGGCTATAAATCGAGATTAAACAGGCAAACCACATAAGAGCGCCCCTATTCACACGCACAAGAAAAAAACCGTTTCAAAAAGAAGTTAAAGCGACTTTTGCGACAAGTAACGTAAGCGCATGACTTGCAGCGATAATTAGTAGGTTAAAGTCATGTTAAGAGGTTAAAGCGACTTTATGGACAGGTATCGTAAGCGAGCACCGCGCTAGCATGTTGAGGAATGTTGAAACTCAAAACCCAGTCAAGTGAATGGCTGGCATGTTCATATTATTGGTGGTCAAACTATTAAAATTTTGAGCAAATGGTGGTCAAATTGGTGGTCAGATTGATGTATAAAAATATTAAATATATATAAATCAATAGTTTAAAGACAAAAAAATAGCCCACAGAGGAGGAGACTATGGGCTGAGGAAACTTATTATGCGATTAGGCTGCAAGGTAAGTGGCTAACATTTTATTATTGTTATAATTAAGATAATACCAAAGCGCCAGATTTCAATAAATTCTTACATCTGCTTACAACTTCTGGTGTACAACTGTAGCCGTGGCTTTAAAATACTATAGAGGTTGCTTTGAGATATCTATATCAAATAATTCGCTTAAATAAGTAGAATGATTGATAAAGTATGAGTAAGAAAAGCAGTAAAGGTTGCAAGATATGTCCAGTATCGAGGAAGATACAGAGATGGCATGACGGCATCCATGAAAAGTGCTAAGCTAGCAGCCAGCATTCTTACGTCCACCATAGACTGGGTTTTCCATGACCGAGAGTACACCGCTGCATAAGCCAGAGCCAGAATCATTGCCAGTGCAAAGTGAAAAAAGTATTTTTAATTTGCCCAATAATCTGACGATTGCACGTATCCTGATGATTCCGCTGTTTGTGGTGATTGCCTATTGGCCACCTGCCATGGGTATTGGCTTGCCTGCCATCTCAGATAACGTGATTGCACGGGTAGGCATGAGCGAGTTCAGTGATAGCTTATTACGCCACTTATTATTGACCAGCGTCTTTATCATTGCCGCGATTACTGATTGGCTTGATGGATATTTTGCTCGTAAACTCAATGTGATGTCAGCCTTTGGTCGTTTTTTGGATCCAGTTGCTGATAAGCTTATGGTCGCCGCCGCACTGATTGTTTTGGTACAGTGGCACCCCAATATTATTATGGCGATTGCTGCTATCGTCATTATCTCACGCGAAATCGCGGTATCGGCGCTGCGTGAGTGGATGGCAGAGTTGGGCAAAAGTACCAGCGTGGCGGTGTCTTATGTGGGTAAGCTTAAAACCACATTTCAGATGGTCGCGATCACAGTACTGCTGCTGAACTGGCAGTCGCTTGAAATGATTGGCTATATCTTGATGGTTGGCGCTGTCATTTTGACACTATGGTCGATGATGATTTATCTAAAGGCGGCTTGGCCTTACTTAAAACAAAGTGGGTAGCTGTTTATAGTCAAATTCATATGCACAAAAAACGCCAGTCGCATCAGCCGCTGGCGTTTTTTATTGTTTGGCTTTTAAAGGTGCGAGAGAGCCGTTGTATTTTACTTTGATTGTTTGGGTGGTTCCTATATACTCGAAAAAACAAACAAATGACAAGGATTTTAGATAAAATATAAAACAACGTCATTGGACTGAGGACACAACAATGGTATTACATAAGAAAAAATTGATCGCTGCTGCTTTATGGTTGGTGATACTAGCAGGGTGTTCACAATCGCCAAGTATACAGAGAGAAACAGCACCGAGTATCCAAGCAGAGGCTGTGCAAGCAGAGTCTCTGCAAGACGCAGCTGAATCAGAGCGGTTGGGTACACAGTGGGGTGATGATGTTGATTCAGAGATTATTACTGTCGATCTGAGTCGTACCAGTGACAATCCACTTCAGGAGATGCAGATATCGTATGCTGATAAAAATTATCAGGGCCGTGCGGTAAACAGTATGTCATTATTGGCAGGGAAAGTTGAGTTCTCAATACATACTGACAATGGTAAATTACCACTGTATCGTGATGCTGGTAACTACTATCTCAAAGGTATGGCTGGTCAAGCTTATCGTCTGGTGTATCATAATAACAGCGCCAATACTTATGAAATCGTTGCCAGTGTCGATGGTCTAAATGTTCTCAATGGCAGTGCCGCCAGTCGCTATGATGATGGATACGTTTTAAGACCTAATGATGATTTGGTGATTGAAGGCTTTCGCAAAAGTCAAAGTGCAGTGGCCTCCTTTATTTTTAGCAAACCAGACAATGCTTATGCAGCGAATACCAGTAGCGGCTCTATAGAAAATACGGGCGTTATTGGTACGGTGATTTATGAGCTATACGATCCTTCTAAACCCAAACCCAAACCCAAACAAGCAAAAGCATATCCAGCAGACAAGGGTTATGCGAAACCACCACAATAGTGACGAACATATACAAGCATTATTAGTCACAAACATGAGCATAAACCACAAAAAACGCCAGCCGCAAATCGCGATTGGCGTTTTTTACTGTCTACTTCTAATATTTAAACGCTTAAATTACTTAAACGCTTAAGGTATTACAGCTCTATCGAGAAGTTTTCACCCAAGCTTTTTTCAATAGCCGTATCGGTGACTGCTGCCGCTGCCATTTTAACAGCGCTAGTAATAGCATTGCCGTTCGCCCAGTATTCAGCGCCATGTGGCACGACTTTAATCAGCTGAACGCGTGGATCTTCTTTGCCTTTTTCAAAGTAGGCATTGTACATAGGTGACCACAGCTCATTGAGTTTTTTTTCGTCTTCAACCAGCTCAGCTTTACCCGTGATAGAAAGATATTTTTTGCCATCTTCACTGACATAAGCCAAGTTCACTTCAGGGTTTTTTTCAATACTGCTCACGGTTTCGCAAGGACTGTGACCAATAAACCAGATTTCTTTGGCACCGATACTGGTCTCAGTAGTATTCATTGGGCAAGAATGTAGATGATTTTCATCATTGCGAGTGGTCATCATCGTATATTTGATGTCTTTTACCATTGCTTGAATGGTGTCCATTTGTGCTTGTTTACTCATAATAGTTATCCTTTACTATTTAACAGCTAGGGTTTGGAATTATTTTGTTTAAAATTTGCTGTGACCAGTTTTAAGAGATAAAAAGCGCCAATAAACCACTGCCTATTGACGCTTTAAATACATACTATCTATCGTAGAATATTTTTGTGTTTTGTTGCTTTCTACTACTTTTATTATTTTCTACTACACAGATACTGGTTTATGCAGAACAGTTACTGAACTATAGAGCGACCGAAAACTGTTCGCCCATATCTTCAGCGGTTTTGCCATCTTGTAGAGCCGCGGCTGCCATTTTGAACATGTTGACAGTTGAGCTACCACTTAACCAGCACTCGACACCATGTGGAACAACTTTGATTAATTGTACATTTGGATCTTCTTTACCATGCTCGAAAAACGCATTATAAACAGGTGACCATAGCTCATCTAGCTTGGCTTGATCTGATGATAGTTCTGCATTAGCACTGACAGAGACATAGTTTTTTTCATCTTCAGAGGCATAAGAAAGACCGATTTTTGGATTGTCTTGAATGTCTTTGACGACGTCCGAGGTTTTATCACCGATGAACCAAATTTCTTTGGCACCAATGCTGGTTTCGCTCGTTGTCATTGGCCAAGCATGGACATCGCCTTTACTGTTGACGGTGCTCATCATGGCAAATTTTACGTCTTTGATTACGTCTTGGATTTTGTCGAGTTGTTCTTGCTTATTCATGATATATCCTTATTGCGTTAGAATTTTGATAAAAAATAAAGTGATGGTAAATCGTTTTAATTGTTGATCGTTTTAATTATTGTCAAGTGGTAGAGTAACGATAGACACCCTCATAGTTATATAGTCTGAGCGTAATGCGATGTTAGTGTTTGTAAGGTATATAAAGGTTAGGTAAAAAATGTGACCCGCCAAGCGAAACCTTACTGCTGTAGAAAAATTGGGTAAAGATAAAGAGTGGCATTTGAATTTATAAGTACGATGGGCAATTTATCTCGGTTTAGACCTGCTTCTTATAGGGCTTCTTGTTATAATACGCAGACCATTTACTTTGCATGGCAGAGATGCCTTGATCTTACGGATTATGCCTTTATGATGACCATCGCCGGACAACCGTTCCTTACCGATTTTCAGACGCAGCAACTCATCAGTCAGTTTCAGCAAAAAACCGAGCTAAATGTTAGCCAAATCCATACTCAGCAAGTATATGTGCTATCACGCGAGTTAAGTGGTGATGAGCACAAAAAAGCCTTGGACTTGTTTGGGATTCATGAAGGTATTGACGTTTTAGCGCCAGAAGACAACCAACGACAAGTGATCGTCAGCCCACGTTTTGGCACGATATCGCCGTGGGCAAGTAAAGCGACCGATATCTTTAATAACTGTGAAATCGATATCAATCGTGTTGAGCGTGTCGTTGTTTATACACTAACGCTTGATAATAAAGCGGCTGACAAGAAGCTACCGACTGCCGCTGAGCAGTTATTGTTTGACCGTATGACTCAGAGTTTGGTGTATGACTTGAGCGATGTCAGCAAATTGTTTGACGATCAAGCACCAGCTTCACTCAATCATATCGATGTGATCGGACAAGGTCAGTCAGCGCTAGAATCCGCCAATACCGAGTTCGGCTTTGCGTTATCAAACGAAGACATCGACTATCTGATGAATGCGTACGTCAATGAGCTAAAGCGTAATCCAACCGACGTTGAGCTGATGATGTTTGCACAGGCAAACTCAGAGCATTGCCGTCATAAGATCTTTAATGCCCAGTGGACAGTTGACGGCGACGTGCAGCCAAAGTCATTGTTCCAAATGATCAAAAACACCTATCAGTCTAATCCGCAAGGTATCTTGTCTGCTTATAAAGACAACGCTGCTGTGATGGCTGGCTCTGACGGTATGCGTTTTTATCCTATCCCAACTGACGCGATGGATGCCAATTCAATTCATCCTTATGGATTTTATCAAGAAGACATCGATATCTTGATGAAAGTTGAGACCCACAATCACCCAACCGCGATTGCTCCGTATTCAGGTGCAGCGACTGGTTCTGGTGGTGAGATTCGTGATGAAGGTGCGACGGGTCGTGGCGGTAAGCCAAAAGCGGGTCTAGCAGGCTTCCACGTATCACATTTGCATATTCCAGAGCTGGCTGAGAAATGGGAGCAGTCAGGTCAATTAAGCACGCAAGCGTATGGTACGCCAGATCGTATGGCAACCAGTCTTGAGATCATGACGGAAGCGCCATTAGGTAGTGCTAACTTCTCAAACGAGTTTGGTCGTCCGAACTTATGCGGTTATTTCCGCAGCTTTCAGCTAGATACCTCTGCGGCAAAAGACGGTAGCGAGATGCGCGGCTATCACAAGCCAATCATGCTGGCAGGTGGTTACGGCAATATCAAACGCAACCTGATTGAAAAAAATGCGATTAAAAAAGGCGATTTGCTCATCGTCCTTGGTGGCCCTGCGATGCAAATCGGTCTGGGCGGCGGCGCGGCATCTTCAGTCGATAGTGGCGAGCTCGATGAAGGTTTGGATTTTGCCTCAGTACAGCGCGATAACGCTGAGATGGAGCGTCGTTGCCAAGAAGTCCTCGATCGCTGCTGGGCGCTAGCTGGAGATGATGTAGACGCCAGTAATAACAGTAAAGACGGCAATCCAATCGTCTCACTACATGATGTAGGGGCAGGTGGTCTGTCTAATGCGATGCCAGAGCTGGTCAATGACCATGAAATGGGCGCGCATCTGAACTTGCGTAAGATTCCATCATTAGAGGCGGGTATGTCGCCAATGGCGATCTGGTCGAACGAAGCGCAAGAGCGTTATGTGCTGGCGATTCGTCCAGAGAGTAAAGATCAGTTCGATGCGATCTGTGCTCGTGAGCGCTGCCCGTATGCCATCTTGGGTGAGGCGACGGATATCCGTCAGCTAATCGTTGATGATGAGCTATTAACTGAGCAACCAGTCGATATGCCGATGCAAGTACTACTCGGCGGTACACCAAAAATGCAGCGTAGCTTTGAGCGTACGGAGCGCACGTTGCCAGCATTAGAGCTTGGTAACGTTAATCTAGCCGAGTCAATTACCGATGTATTGCGTCACCCAACAGTAGCGAGCAAGTCATTCTTGATTAGCATTGGTGACCGTTCTATCACCGGTATGGTCGTGCGTGATCAGTATGTGGGTCGCTATCAAGTGCCTGTATCAGATTGCGCGGTGACGGCATCGGGCTTAGTGGCGCTAGATGGTCAGCCGATGACTGGTGAAGCCATGAGTGTCGGCGAGCGTACGCCTGTTGCCCTTATCAATCCAAAAGCCTCTGCACGTCTGGCAGTGGGCGAAGCGATTACCAACATCGCGGGCGCACGTATCGCTCAGTTGTCTGATATCACCATGTCAGCGAACTGGATGGCGGCGTGCGGCGATGATACAGAAGATGCGGCATTGTTTGATGCGGTACATGCTATCGGTGAAGAGCTGTGCCCAGCACTCGGTATCGCCATCCCAGTCGGTAAAGACTCGCTATCTATGCGCGCCAACTGGAGTGACGAGGACGGTACGGACAAATCAGTCGTCTCGCCAATGAGTTTGGTCGTAACTGCGTTTGCCCCTGTCGTTGATGTGGCAAAAACGCTAACCCCTGAGCTTATCAATGGCGATAGCGCGTTCTATCGTATTGATTTGTCTAAAGGTAAATTGCGTCTAGGTGGTTCAATCCTTGCGCAAACACTTAGCCAATTAGGCAACGACTGCCCAGATCTAGCGCAGCCAAGCGATTTGATCGACTTCTTTAACTTTATCCAAGCAGGTAACGCGCAAGGCGTCATCAGCGCCTATCACGATATCGGTGATGGTGGTCTACTGGCGACTATCGCAGAGATGCAGTTTACCAGCCGTCAAGGTATCAAGCTGTCATTAGATGATGACAATTTACTCGGTCAGCTGTTCAGTGAAGAGCTGGGTGCGGTCATCCAAGTATTGCCAGAAAACGTTGCCGCTTTAATGCAGTTGGCAGAAGAGTTTAATGTTGCCGATATGCTCAGCCTCGTCGGTCAAAGCAGTGAAGAAGACAGCCTACTTATCCAAACGCCAACGCTCATGGGTGATAACACTCTACGCTTTAGCCGTACTGAGTTACAGCAAGCATGGACTCAGGTCAGCTATCAAATCGCACGTCGCCGTGACAATCCAGCGTGCGTACAGCAAGAGTATGACTTGATTGCTGATGCCAGCCATCAAGGACTTATCGCTGCGCCAAACTACGATCTTAATCAGAAGGTGGAAGCGCCATATTTAGCTAGCCGTGAGGCTCAACCAAGAGTCGCCATCCTCCGTGAGCAAGGTGTCAACGGTCAGACAGAAATGGCAGCAGGCTTCACGCAAGCTGGTTTTGAAGCGGTCGATGTACACATGAGTGACTTATTGAATGGTCGCATCAATCTACGTGACTTCGACGGTCTGGTTGCTTGTGGTGGCTTTAGTTATGGTGACGTCCTCGGTGCAGGCTCTGGCTGGGCGAACTCTATCTTGTTCCATGACGAGTTACGCATGCAGTTTGTGCGCTTCTTTGCCCGTCCTGATACCTTTAGCCTTGGTGTCTGTAACGGTTGTCAGATGATGGCACAGCTAAAAGACCTGATCCCAGGTGCTGAGAACTTCCCACGCTTCGTCGCTAATAAATCAGCTCGATTTGAAGCGCGTACCGTCAACGTAAAAGTCGAACGTACCAAGTCGATCCTGTTTAAAGGGATGCAAGACAGTATCTTACCAATCGCGGTGGCGCATGGTGAAGGCTATGCCACGCTGGACAACACTGAGATCGACGGTATGGCAAACCACGGTCAGCTTGCGATGCGTTATGTCGATAGCCAAGGTCATCCAACCGAGACCTATCCGCTCAATCCAAACGGGTCGCTCGGCGGTGTCACGGGTTTATGTAGCACAGATGGTCGCGTCACTATCATGATGCCGCATCCTGAGCGTAACCTAAAAGCTTATAACCACAGCTGGAAACCAGAAGCGTGGGATGAAGACGGCGCGTGGATGCGTATGTTCCGTAACGCTCGTGCTTGGTTTAGATAGGCTAAGTTGGTTTAGAGTATTGTTTTAGACATAAAAAAAGGTGGGCGTAATGCTCACCTTTTTGTGTTTGGGTTTTGGGGTTTCAAAGTAGGGGGGCTATTTCCCGCCTTTCGCTTGTACCTGTTAATCTGGACCAAAACGCGCCTTTAGATAATGATTGATGACTAATGAAAGTTCTTTCTATTAGAATCTTGCAATAATCAGTTAATTAATTTTCTTTATATCTTGCAAAGTATATTTAGGTTTGGCTTGTCCATATTGTACAACTTTGAACTCAACTGTGACAGGTTTGTGCAAATACTCACGATTTATCACGTCTGGGTCTTCAAATGTGTGGTCAATCTTACCTTTGATCAAAGTTCTATCAGAATATTCTGTAAACTCGAAAGTTCTAGAGTTAGGTAAAACTCCTTGAAACTCACCTTTGTACTCTTCGACAATTTCACTAATATTTTCTTCTGAAAGTCGTAAAATGAGTTTTTCTAAAACATTTTGGGAATCAATGCGAGTTAATTTTTTATTGAATTCCATTGCAAACAAAGCTTCACTACGAAACATTAGTTCAAGAAAATCATGTACTTTACGAACAGCTCTTGGATGTATCTCATTAATTACATCACTAATTTGCTCGTCTGTACCATCAATTCCATACTGTAGTAGCTTTTGTATATCATCTATGGCTGTTTCAGTTCCATTTCTTTCTGCTAGCAAGTCGTGATCAGGTTCTGGTAACTCTAATTCAAAACCAAATGAACCAGTTGCAGTACCTGTTATTAACAGTTGATGCTGATTTCTATTTGGTATGGGTCCTGAAAAACGTAAATTATTACTCAAACTAGCAACTACACTTGCAATCATATCGTTTAGACTATCGATAGCTTTACCAGAAAATTCAGCTGTAATACCATAACTTTTATGAACTGGTTTACCTCTGAATGTAAAAATGGTCTTTTTCACTAACCTACGAGTATCGACTTTATTAATTGCGGTTTGAACACTTTTTAAACGTGACTCTAGGCTCATCCTATCGACAATAGCATAAGGTGGTGTTTCTTCTATTAGGCCTTCAAGTGTACTTCTTTCAGCAAGTAACTTGTTATAGTCATTTTCACGCATTGTTAGACTCTATATTTAATTCAGAAAGATACTTGAGAGCCTCAATATCCTCGCTAGGAGATAAAGGGATAACAAAAAAACCTTTCCAAATATTAGTATCTCTTTGATGAGACCACATACTGTACCAATAAGTACATCGTTTGATACTGGCTTCATTAAAGCCTAAGTCCATGTCAACCCAGTAAGAATCGACTTTGTATTGACTCTTAGCGATTGGATTGTCAACTAAATTATTATTCCTTTCAGCCCAATCGATATAATCGGGTATAGTTTTATATAAGTTGCTAAATGTCACAACATCAATATCGTTCGGAGCACGTTCAGCAATTGACTCTATGTTTTCAACAAAACTTCCATTTACCCATTGAAAACCTGCTTCAATACCAGATAAGTATATAGCTCTTCTATATGCTAAGAATCCAATAAGTATTTCAATTCGTTCAGTTGAAAATGCGAAATTCTGTACGAATTCATTGATGCTAATTGGATATGGAGAGCGTTTAGGGCTATGACCTTCTTCGCCGATAGCAATAGGTGATATTACTCCTTGTATATTCCACATTCTATATCTCTTAAAAGGTTTTATGTGAGTAGCAAAGATCTTAAAAAAATTCAAAACAAACTTACTGTGAGTCTTAAGTATAAGCTAATTTAATACTTCAAGCTAAGCTTATCATATACAAATTCAGTCTAAAGCCAAGGTGCAGTACTTATCTAAATAATTATTTATAAGAGGCTTTGAAGTCGTATAGGTTCTTAAAGCTGAGTCTTACCAGCTGAAACAGGTTTCGCTTCCTGTTCCTTTTCCTATGCTTACTTGGCTTTTTTTGCCAAGTACTTTTGAAGTTTATCTTGGTTAGAATTACTCATGATTTACCTATCTGATCACTTCTTAATAACCAAAAAAAAACGGCACTGAAATCAGTGCCGTTTTATAAATCGTGACAATATAAAAGCTAACCACGACTCTTCAAATATTAAATCGCAAAAATCAATCCCAGCTTAAGATCACCTTACCGCATTGCCCACTTTCCATGATATCAAAGCCTTCTTGAAAGTCATCAATGTGCATGCGATGGGTAATGATTGGCGACAGATCAATACCGCTAATCAGCATTTGCTCCATCTGATACCACGTCTCCCACATCTCACGCCCATAAATACCTTTTAAGGTCAACGCCTTAAAGATAATCTTGCTCCAATCCACCGTGGTGGTGTTAGGCAAAATGCCCAACAGTGCAATTTTAGAGCCGTTATACATGTTACTAATCATCGAATCAAAGGCCTGAGGCGAGCCTGACATCTCAAGCCCAATATCAAAGCCGTGCATTTTTAGCTCCTCGATAGCGCCTTCGATGCTTTCGCCTTTGGCTGGGTTGATGGTCATCGTCGCGCCCATTTTTTTGGCAAGCTCTAGGCGATAATCACTGATATCACTGACCACAATATTACGCGCCCCTGCAAATCGGCAAATCGCCGTTGCCATTGACCCAATCAGTCCTGCACCCGTAATCAGCACATCCTCACCAAGTACCGGGAATGAAAGGGCAGTATGCGTGGCGTTGCCAAAGGGGTCCATAATGGCAGCCATCTCATCGCTGATACGTTCATCGAGTTTGATGACATTATCGGCAGGTATCACCAAATATTCGGCAAACGCGCCATCGCGGTCAACGCCCACGCCGATGGTATTTTCGCACACATGCAGCTTACCACGGCGGCAGTTACGGCAATGTCCACAAGCGATATGGCCTTCGCCTGTGACGCGATCACCCACTTCAAGATGCTTGACACCATCGCCCATTTCACTAATGACACCGACGTATTCATGTCCGATAATCATTGGCGTCTTGATGGTGTTTTGTGACCACTCATCCCACTTGTAAATGTGCAAATCTGTCCCACAAATGGCGGTTTTTTTAATTTTTATTTTAACGTCATTGATGCCGACGGTCGGTTCTGGCATGTCTTGCATCCAGATGCCTTTTTTGGCATGAGCTTTAACCAGTGCTTTCATATTTTTCTCTTATTTAGCTGTGTTGCATTTTATTGTTGAATCTAGATAAATACCGAACGACGCTTAATCAATCACCTTCATTTGCTTGGCGACTTTGATAAAGGCAGCGATACACTGGTCGAGTTGCTCGCGCGTATGGGCAGCAGAGAGCTGGACACGAATACGAGCCTCATTTTTGGGTACGACAGGGTAGAAGAAACCAATCACATAAATGCCTTCTTCAAGCAATGCGTCTGCCATTTGTTGCGAGACATTGGCATCATAGAGCATCACTGCACAAATGGCCGATTCAGTAGGCTTGATATCGAAGCCTGCATCTTGCATTTGCTTAACAAAATAGGCGGTGTTTTCATGCAGTTTGTCTTGTAGCGTATTGTCTTGTGACAGCATCTCAAACGCTTTTACCCCAGCGGCAGCCACCATAGGAGGAATAGAGTTTGAAAACAAATACGGGCGTGAGCGTTGACGCAGCATCTCAATGATTTCTTTTTTACCCGTCGTAAAGCCACCAATTGCACCACCAAACGCCTTGCCCAACGTACCCGTGATCAGCTCAATATCACCGCGCAGATCAAACAATTCAGTCACGCCGCCACCGGTGCGACCGACGACGCCTGCTGAATGCGACTCATCAATCATCACCATGGCATCATATTTTTGTGCGAGCGCATAAATCTCATCCATCGGCGCCACATTACCATCCATTGAAAACACCCCATCGGTGACAATCAAACGAAAACGCTGTGCTTGCGCCGCTTGCAATTGCGTCTCCAAATCTTGCATATCCGCATTGGCATAGCGATAACGCGCCGCTTTACATAGGCGCACACCATCGATGATTGAGGCATGGTTTAACGAATCAGAAATAATAGCATCTTCGCTGGTCAGCAGTGGCTCAAAGGCACCGCCATTGGCATCGAAACAGGCCGCATAAAGAATTGTGTCTTCAGTATTAAAAAACTTGGAAATTGATGCCTCTAATTGCTTATGCAAATCTTGCGTACCACAAATAAAACGTACCGATGACATGCCATAACCTGAGTTTTCAATGGCTTGTATAGCTGCTTGTTTAATCTCAGGATGATCGGATAAGCCAAGATAATTGTTGGCACAGAAGTTCAGCATCTCACGGCCATCAGTGATTTTAATCATGGCATTTTGCGGAGAGGTGATGATGCGCTCGTTTTTATATAGTCCTGCGGCGCGTATGTCGCTGATTTCTTGTTGTAGATGTTTTTGAAAGGCTTGGTACATACATATTCCTTGTTACTATTATTAGAGTCTGCATTAGCAATGCAGATATTAGGACTGCTAATAGGATCAATCATTAAAGCCACGCATCATCCTAGCCTTTAGTAAGACCAATGATATGAGGTGAGCAGTGATGCTATCTGTTATCCGTAAGTGCTGATTTTATCATTAGCCCGTCGCAATAAGTAGCCCAAGTAGCAATCCTATGTTGAGTAACTGTCGTCTCGCTTAGATAAATATGTTTTTAGCTCATCTTCTTAGAATCAAGCATCGCACATATCTCTGCATATTTTGTACTACTTAATAAAAATCATCGCGGCTTGCATACTTCATATTTAGCGCTTGTAATATGGCATAAGTTTCGCTATCTATCACACCTGTGGGCTGCTGCGGTCTAAAATGCAATTGAAACGCATAAATGACATCACGGCTGGGTTTGTCCCACTCATCGCTATTATTGATTTGATAGCCATATTTGCGAAAGGCTTGCTTGATTTCCTGCACACTTGGCGCGACCAAGGTACGTCGATTCATAATTTCTTGCTTGTCCGCTTCGTCATACCAAGCACCAATGCCGTATTCTTTGTATAAACGCTCCCACGGGAATTTTGCACCAGGGTCTATCTTGCGCGAGGGTGCCATGTCCGAGTGACCGATGATGTTTTTGGGTGAGATGTCATAGCGCGTGGCGATATCTTGCACCAATTCTGCGACTTTCTTAATCTGCAATTCATTAAACGCCGCATAATGCTCA
Source organism: Psychrobacter sp. JB193 (assembly GCF_002285555.1). Lineage (NCBI taxonomy): Bacteria > Pseudomonadati > Pseudomonadota > Gammaproteobacteria > Moraxellales > Moraxellaceae > Psychrobacter > Psychrobacter sp. JB193. The sequence continues at coordinate 1,397,887 of NZ_NRGY01000001.1, read as the reverse complement.
TAAGGGTGATAATCGAGATTACTATTTTTTAGCGCATCTCGATATTCAGGCTTGATACCTGCATTTACAATCTCGATGCCAATAGACGTATCGTTGAGGATGGTTCGTCCTGAAAATCCACCGTCGCCTGCATGCCAAGCGCGCTCCGACTCTGGGACGAGGTTATAGATTTTATCGTCATCTTTGTCCAAGATTAAGTAATGCGCGCTCACGTTGCCCGTGGTCAATGTCTTGATGGAGCGCTCATTGTCTGAGACGGTATAGTGCAAGACGATGGTTTTGATACGCTGGCTTTTGCCTGTCGATTGATAGGTTTTACTATCAATGCTGTAGTGTTTGGTGGTTGCTACGTACGGGGCAGTGGTTACGCAGCCAATTAAAGGCAGAGTTAAGCTAAGTGCTAAGAAAATGTTTTTTACCATGAAATGCTCTGTGTGAATAAAGGTGTGCCGTTAAACCAATCTTTATCTTAAGTGAATAGTATTATTAAATGATGTCTAAGGTTTGGTACTTGTGTTTAACCCTTCCGAATCTTCTTCGCCAATACCTTTTTCCAACTATCTTCCAAACATTCAATCTCAAGCCACGGCTCAATCACCTCAGCGTCAAACTTCTCTTTTGAATTGGACAATTGCCAGAGTGTCTCAAGCGTGGCAAACGGATAGGGACGTTCAATCAAATACACAGGTAAGTCCGCGTTAATCATGCCATCACGCACCACTTGGAAGTACCAACCCGAGATACCTTGCTTACTGACCCAAGATGCGATATTTGGCACTTTGGTAAATTGGCCAATTTGATCATTGATCTTGTAGCATGGACGGCGTGGTTGGACGATACGCAGCTGCACACTATCTTCACCGTTTATCTTGTCTTCACCATATTGAAAAACGTCGCCGATACAAACGGTAGCCTCAGTCATTTCGGGCAGCCCATTGACGGCTTCGGTCGTAAGGTTTTCACCGAGTGTACCGACGTGCACCTTTAGACCAAACTCAGCGTTAATCTTGTCGTAAGTCGCAGGTGCTAGCTGATGTACCGCTTTTAATGGGCCGCCGTGATGCTTGCGATCGGCTTGCTCGTCGGTGGTCAAACCCATGAAGTTGATGGCGACAGGCGCGTCGATTGGGTGTTTATCAATGGCGCTCATCTCTTCACGAGTGAAGGGCATGGCTTTGCCAGCGCGGACACAGGTGAGAGTGGCGATATGCAAGGGCAAGGGTTGGTTAAAATCAAGGTTAGTGTTTTCTTGTACGTATGTTTCGGTTGATTCTATGCGCATTGGGGTTCCTAACGGCTGGTCATTTTTTAGGCAAATACGATTGGATGATTGTCATCATCTTAGCGCAATCATAGACAGCTTTCAGCTTATTTATACCATGTGTATTTATAAAGCTATTTTTAACAGTCACCCATAAAAAAAGACCAGAATCAGTCTCTGGTCTTTTTAAGGCAATAAATATATCGAACTCAATACACTTATTTGTTTTTGTTGCGACGGCCTGCGGTTTTCTTTTCACGCGGGGTTGCAACCAGCTCAGCCAACTGATCAGGTGATGACCATAGGCCTTCTAAGTCATAGAACTCACGAGCTTGCGGCGTCATCATGTGCACAACAACAGCACCCAAATCAATCAACGTCCAGTCAGAGTCGATACCGCCTTCACGGCCAAGTGGCATAAAGCCAGATTTTTTGGCTTCAGCACCGACGCTATCGGCCATGGCGCGCACGTGACGCTTCGACGTACCATCAGCGATGACGATGTGTTCCATAACGTCAGTCAAATCTGCTACATCCATTACAGTGATATTTTTCGCTTTCATATCATTCAGCGCACTGTCTACAAGGGTCAAACACTCTTTTATGCGTTCTTCAGTCATGGTATTGGTCATAAATTTTAATCTCTTGAATCGTAAATATGTAAAATAAAAGGTAAAGCATTAATAGGGATTGTCCAACTGACCATTTGTCGCCAGCCGTATGTACAGACAAAATGGGCAAAATGACAAAGATAAGGCGATTTTAACGGAATTGAGCAGCAGAATATAGCTGATGGGCGATAATATAGTGATAAACAGCCGGATTTAGCCATTTAGGTAACGGATTGGTGGCAGTATGGCTCATGATATCATTTATTGGTGGTATAGAGGTCATTTGCCTGTCGGCTGCTTGCATTATATTCAATCGATCTTGCAAAGACTGTAGCTGCTCGCGCATCTGAGTGCTCGACACGGCTGCGACAGGCCGCGAGTCTATATAAATATGGCCTTGATGCGTGCTTTTCAAGCCAGTATTCGTCGCAAGCGCTTTAGTAATGGGCGTGACTAGTTCTGTCGGTGTGCCAACGACTAATGATTGTAGCGGTACGGGCAGTTTGGCTTGAATGGTGTCTGTGTTCGGCATATTGTCTGGGTCTGGCAGAATGTCATTATCCACATCATCTTTATCCGCACCATCTTTATCAAAGATGCGACTGACATGACTGCGACTAAAGATCCAAAGATTGACATGATTCGTCAGCGCCAGCCCTTCTTTCCAATGTGGCAAGCTCAGCGCGCTGTCCATACCAATGATAAAGATCAAACTGTCACGTGGATAGCGCTGTCTTAATGTACGCACACTATCGATGGTATAAACAGGCGGCGTTTGCCACAGCTCAAGCTCATCAATCTGAATAGGTGTCTTTTGGGTCGCCAGCTTTAACATTGCTAGACGATGGTGAGGGTCTGTGCTTTTTTGCTTAAATGGGGAACGTGAGTTTGGCAATAATGACACATGCAGGTCGCGCTGCTGCCCCTCCGCTATCGGTAACAAGCGCTCATACACGTACATGGCCATTTGTATATGACCTTGATGCACAGGATCGAACGAGCCGCCCAAGTAAGCACGAATGGCAGGCCTAGAGGTTTTATCATCGAGACTGTCAGTGGTATTTGGCATAGTTTGGCACAGATATGGTTTATCGTAGATATGGTTTGGCACGGATAGGGAAGCAAAAAGGCGAAACAGAAAGTCGCTATTGTAAAGGGCGCAGCAGCATCTGTCATTAAAAGCCCTCAAAAGTCATCAAAAATGAACAATAAAAAACCGACCATCATGACGACAGTCGGTGATATAAGATCTGGTTTTTAATCAGCATAATAAAACTAAAAATAATACGATGTGGCTGAGATAGATTTTTCAAAGCTTCTGTCACACTTGCGAACAGCCAGTAAGAAAAATCCATTTCAGTAGTACAGTGTTACTTATGCATTACTCTTATTTATCATTGACCAGATAGCAATTAAGCTGTAGCGATCAAATCTCATCGCTATAAGCTTGGATGGCCGTCAGCGCGATGGTATAAATAATATCATCGACCAAGGCGCCACGTGACAAGTCGTTCACAGGCTTGTTCAATCCTTGCAACATGGGGCCAACACTGACGACATTAGCACTACGTTGTACGGCTTTATAAGTGGTATTACCTGTATTGAGGTCTGGGAAAATAAAGACGTTGGCTTGTCCAGCAACCGGTGAGTCTGGCGCTTTTTGTTTGCCGACGCTCATGACTGAGGCGGCGTCATACTGTAGGGGGCCATCGACCTTTAGGTCTGGTGCGCGCTCACGCACGATTTGAGTGGCACGAGTGACTTTTTCGACATCTGCACCGGCACCTGATGAGCCAGTAGAGTAGCTGATCATCGCAACTTTTGGATCAATACCGAAGGCTGCCGCCGATTGCGCGGACTGAATAGCAATCTCAGCCAGCTCTTCTGCGGTTGGATCAGGATTGATGGCGCAGTCACCATAAACCACCACTTGTTCAGGCAATAGCATAAAGAAGATGGACGATACCAAAGAGTATTGCGGTGCTGTCTTAATCAACTGAAACGCTGGACGTACGGTGTTGGCAGTGGTATGAATCGCTCCAGAAACCAAGCCATCGACTTCGTCCATCTGTAGCATGGTGGTACCCAAATACACCGTATCTTTGAGATACTCAGCAGCGACATCTTCACTGGTTTTGCCTTTACGGCGCTCGACGACGGCAGCGATATATTTGCCCATATCGAGATCATCAGGATCGATAATCTCTAACCCTTCTGGAATGACCAAATCACGATTTTTGGCCACTTGTTCAACGTCGCTACGCTTTGCAAGTAGCACACAATTGGCGATACCGCGACTCTGACAGATACAGGCGGCCTCGACAGTGCGCGGCTCAGACCCTTCTGGCAAGACGATACGTTTTTTGGCCGTTTGTGCCTTTTTGACCACTTGATGGCGAAAGGCAGAAGGAGACAAGCGTCGCTCATAATCACGGCTGAAATACTCTTTAATCCAGTCCAAGTTTAGATGCGCTGCCACGTAACGTGCCACTTCTTCCGCACGTTCGGTGTCATCACTTGGAATCTCAGAACTCATGTGTACCAAGCTCTGTACGGTCTCATAACTGTCATCTTCCACACTCATGACAGGGATACCCGTCTTGAGCGCTGATTGCCACAATTCCGCAACGGTTGCACTTGGCTCAACGCCGCCCGTTAAAACCAAACCTGCCAGCGGGATGCCATTGATACAGGCCAAGCCAGCTGCCAGTAGTAAATCATCACGATCACCAGGGACGACGATTAAAGTGCCACGTTTGAACACCTCGTCGACGCGGGCAACAGAGCGAGCAGTTAAGCTAATACGGTTAATGCGGCGCGTTTTTGCTTCACCCACATTGAGCCATTTGGCATCAAGTTCAGTGGCAATGTCCCAAGTACGTGGCACAGAGAGTGAGTCGCTAAAAGGCACCACACCGATCAAGCGAAAGGCATCAGTATCAAAGTGGGGGGACAAGCGTTTTACTTCTTGCATGAACGAGTCATCCAAGTGTACGACAGCTTCACCGGGTGCGACCGGCTGGGTCTCAAAAGTATTGTGTACGTCTTGTACCCGCATCAAAATCACCCCAAGTGTACGCGCAGTGGCAATACCACCAAACTCACGAGCGTGAACATCGAGTTTGTCAGCCAGATAGGCAGGATTGCTGGTATCAGCAGTACTGACGAAGATGATTTTGGCATCTAATGCATGAGCAATGGCACGGTTGATTTGTGAGGCGTAAGACGTCTCAGTGGTTGGTACTAGTCCTTCACAAATGATGACGTCATGACCCTCACCGATGGTGTGATAATTGATGACCACTTCTTCCATCAGATCGTCAAGGTTGCCATCACCAATCATACGCTCAACGCGCTGACGACTGATGGATTTGGGCGGTTTTAACCCAAAAGCGTGCATGGTAAGCGCACTGGAGCTGTCCAAGCTGCGCTGCTTATCCAGTGTATCATCTTGCAAAAACGGCTTCATAAAACCAGCTTTGATACCGTTGTAGTCAAAAGCACGAATCAGTCCAAGCGCGGCTGACGTGACACCGATACCGCGACTAATGGGAACAAGTAAAATGGTTTGCATAGTGTATCCTACGGTTTATTATATTTTTAAGGCTCAATTCATCCTTGCCACAATGTGTAAAACAATGCATCAAACACAGCGCTTCTCATCATATGATTTACCAGAAGCGCAGGTTTTAAAACAATGAAACAATCGAAATGGATCTTAAATTAAGTCTAGCGCTTCACGCGTCTCTTGAGCAATGCGACCTTCTTCATCGGTTGGTATGACCCATAGCTCAAAGCTACTATCGCTACTGTGGAAGCTGCCTTCATTACCGCCAACCAAGTTTGCGTTCTTATCTGCATCGACCTTAATACCGAAATGACGCATCACTTCTAAAATGCGCGTACGTGTGCTGACCGAGTTTTCTCCAATACCGCCAGTAAAGACGATACCAGTAAATTCAGGCAACGCACAGCTCAAGCTGGCAAGGTATTTACCCACGCGGTAACAGAACATCTCGATAGCAAGCTGGGCGTCTTTGTGACCTTCTTTGGCGGCTTGCTCAACGGTACGCAAGTCATTCGACAAGCCAGAGATACCCAGCAGACCGCTTTCTTTATTAAGCATGGTATCGATGTCTTCTAAACTCATACCCAGCTGGCGCTTTAAATGAATATGTAAGCTTGGATCGACATCGCCGCTGCGCGTACCCATCATAAGGCCTTCAAGTGGCGTTAACCCCATACTGGTGTCCAGACTTTTGCCATCGTAGACCGCAGTCGCTGAACAGCCATTACCCAAGTGCGCTGTTAGCCAGCCATGCGTACCGCTTGCCTCTGTGATACTACTTGCGCGCTCTGAGACGTAAGCGTGAGACGTACCATGAAAGCCGTAACGACGGATTTTATGCTCTTCGTACAGGTTTTTTGGTAGCGGATAGCGAAAGGCAACAGGAGGCATAGTTTGGTGAAACGCAGTATCAAAAACGACGACTTGTGGAATATCAGGGTAAATGGCTTGAACGGCTTCAATACCTAAAGCATGAGCAGGATTATGTAGCGGTGCCAATACTTTTAGACGCTTGACTTCATTAAGGACATGGTCATCGACACGTACCGCTTCAGAGTATTCACGGCCGCCATGAACCACGCGATGACCGACCGCGATGAAATGATATTGCTCTAATAGCTCAAGAATTTTTTGTAGGGCGAACTTATGATTACCACCTGGTATTGAGATTTCAAGCTTCTCGCCGTTTAAAGTGGTGTGTTTGATACGGGCGGTATCGAGTCCTAAGTTTTCGGCCAGACCTGTGATACGAGTTGCATTGTCATCACTAATCAGTGCGTATTTAATGGAAGAAGAACCACAGTTGAGGACTAAGGTAGGATTGGTTAGGGTTGATGTTTCAGTATTTTTGTCATCAAAAGTGCTGGTTAGACTTGCGCTCATACTCTATCCTTAGATTATATTTTTATAAAGATATTCATTCGTGATGAATACCGGTTCGATAAACAAAAACCAGCCACATCCCTGCTGATATACCAATGGCAATGATATCGCTGATTTCAATCACACTTGGGCTGACTCTACTGATGAGAGCGGGTTCAGTCATGTTATTGCCTTACCCTAGCTCTATAGTGATAGCCACAAGGCTGACCATAATGTACCATATTTTTGGGGCTATACCATGATAACTATGAGGATTGGCACCTAAGATGTATACACATCGATAACAACTGTACACCGATTGTGGTTAGGGCTGATCAGAGACAATCAGAGAAAATGATACTTAATAAAAATTGTAAGAAAGTTTTGCTAGGGCATTATTCATAAATCTTCAACGATGAGCGATTTCGCTAAATTTATTGCCAGTTGTATTCAGTATCAGCATCGCTTTATGTAATAATGCTATGATTTAAAGCAGTCATATTGCTCATATTGGCAACTGACTGACCCCTATATGTCAGTGCTCACTTATTATAGTGTGCTTGGCACTTGACGACGTTTTACCGATCATACGTTCTTTAATATACTTACACCGCTGTAAGGTTACAGGTTACCTACTTTATGCTTACTATCCGCCGCACTTCAAAAACCGAGTACGCCAATATGATTACTTTCAGTCGCCATGCAATATCGACGCTTATCATCAGTAGTGTTGTGATACTGGGTGTGTCAGGCTGCGGACAAAAAGGGGAGTTGTATTTGGCAAATGCTGATGGCCAATCAGCGCAGAGTAGCACTGCTGTGTTGGACAGTACCAGTCATCCACAAGATGCCGCCTTTGCTGGTATCGACGATGACAGCGTTAGTAATGCTAATAACGTACCCAATACGCAAAACGCGCAGGATTTTGAGCTACCAGAACCGAGTACTGATCCCAACGACTATTAATGCCAATTAAGATTTTTTATTAAAAAGCGTGCTTATGACGACATATCTTTGTCTAATGCGCCCTTGTCCCTTTCTTAGCTTCATTTTCATTTGATACCCGATTATATTAGAGATGTTTATATGAGTCATTCTGAGTTACCTACTGGCGAATCTGTCACTACCCAAACAGAGCAAGGATTGTATGTCGATCCCAAGGCTTTAACCAATCACTTGCCAGCCTTGCAGTATCGTGATGAGGCGCTGTATATGGAGCAAGTCAGTATTGAGAGCATTGCCAAACACTATGGCACGCCATGCTATGTCTACTCAAAACAGGCCATATTGGATGTTTACCAAGCTTATACCGACAGCTTTGCCAGTCTCGATAATCAGATATGCTATGCCGTCAAAGCCAACTCCAATCTGGCAGTGCTGAGCGTACTGGCACAAGCAGGTGCAGGGTTTGACATTGTCTCACGTGGTGAGTTGATGCGCGTGGTAGCGGTCGGGGCCGAGGCGTCACGCGTGGTATTTTCAGGCGTGGGAAAAACTTATGGCGATATCGAGTATGCGCTGACCCAAGGCATTGGCTGCTTCAATGTCGAGTCTATCAGTGAGCTGACCCTCATCAATGAGGTGGCAAAGACACTTGATAAGCCTGCACCAATCTCATTACGCGTCAATCCAAACGTGGATGCTAAGACTCATCCTTATATCTCGACGGGATTAAAAGACAATAAATTTGGTATCACGCACGAAGATGCGCTTGCAGTTTATCAACAGGCAGCAGCAATGTCTCATATCGATATTGTCGGTATCGATTGCCACATTGGCTCACAGTTAACGGAGGTTGAGCCATTTGTTGCCGCTTTGGACAAAGTCATTGAATTGATACATAGCCTACGGGAGCATGGTATTGAGCTGCGTCATATTGATTTGGGCGGTGGCTTGGGCGTGCGTTATATTGATGAAACCCCTGTGTCTATTGAAGAATTCGCAGCAGCATTACTGCCAAAATTGAGTGAGCTTGGTTTAACGGTGTTTTTTGAGCCGGGTCGTAGTATCGTTGCCAATGCTGGCGTGCTCTTAACCCAAGTCGATGTGCTCAAGCCAACTGAGCATAAGAATTTCGCTATTGTCGATGCAGCGATGAATGATTTGATTCGCCCAGCGTTATATCAAGCAGAAATGGCAGTCATTCCAAACGTATTGCCTGACGCTGGTCTTGATACCAATGGAACAAAAGCATGGGATATCGTTGGGGCTATTTGTGAAACGGGCGATTTTTTGGCAAAAGACCGTCTGTTATCCCTAGCGGAAGGGGATATCTTAGCAATTACGGGTGCAGGTGCTTATGGATTCACCATGAGCAGTAATTACAATTCGCGCCCACGTGCAAGCGAGGTAATGGTGTCAGAGGATCGTCATCAACTGATCCGCAAACGTGAGACGATTGAATCCTTGTACGCTGATGAAGTTTTGTGGCAAGACTAAAGAGTAGTAAAGCATAGTATTCAGAACCGCTAAAAAACCCATTGTGATAAAAGCAATGGGTTTTTTATGGGCGAATTTGAGAGCAACTGACGCTGCAATGAGGAAAGTCGTGCTATAGCTAACGGCTTAAATGTCTCACAAAATAAATATAAACCGCCATATGAGCCGCATTAAAGAGTGCGATGATGTCAAATATAGGTTTGAGAGACGGTACAACGCTGAGATAACTGGACATTTGATAGCAGTGATAATTATGATTGTATCTGACAGCGTGCTAATATAAGGCATACATAAAAATAGGATAGGATATCAAGGGTATGCTAATAGAATTTACTAAGATGCATGGTCTGGGCAACGACTTTATGGTCATTGATTTGGTGACTCAGCGCTTAGAATTGACCAAGGATTTGGTACAGTTGTTGGGAGATCGTCATTTAGGCATTGGTTTTGATCAGCTACTCGTGGTCGAGCCACCGATGCGCCCTGACGTTGACTTTAGCTATCGCATCTTTAATACCGACGGTACAGAAGTCGAGCAGTGCGGCAATGGGGCGCGTTGTTTTGCCCGTTTTGTTCAAGCACGTAAGCTGTCATTCAAACAGCGTCTGCGTGTTGAGACTGCAAGTGGCATTATCTCTTTGACGACCGACCGTTATGGTTGGGTCGAAGTCGATATGGGCAAGCCCAAATTTGAGCCAAATGAGATTCCGTTTACACCCAGAGCCACCACAAAAATCCAAAATGCCTATCATTTGGATGTCAATGGTACGCCAGTGCAGCTCTATGTTGCCAACATGGGTAATCCACATGCGGTGATCAAAGTCGATGATGTACTTGATGCCGATGTCGAAACACTGGGTAAAGCCATTGAGTCGCATCCTGCGTTTCCAGATCGCGTCAATGTCGGGTTTATGCAAGTCATGAATCAGCGTCATATTCGTCTGCGTGTTTATGAGCGCGGTGTTGGTGAGACACAAGCTTGTGGAACGGGCGCTTGTGCCGCTGTTGCCGTCGGTATACGTGAAGGCTGGCTTGATGAAGGCGAAGATGTGCGCGCGCAGCTCTATGGTGGCAGTATGATTATCAGATGGCAGCCAGGGTACTCAGTCATGATGACTGGCCCAACAGCCTTTGTCTATGAGGGTGTGTTTAGCCCAGATGGGCTAATGGCACAAGCAGGTCTCAAACCTCACTCAGAAGAGTAGGCACTTATCATCAATGATAAGCTGTACGTAGTCAGGTCAATATAAAAAAGGTATAGCGAAATTGGCATAAGTTTTTTGTCGCCTCTGTCCGAAGAGGCACAGCACGCAAGAAAAATTGATGCCAGTCTTGCGTATTGACGCAACGTATCTATTTTATTTAGCATCGACTATACACTGATGATCGAGCCAATGTTAAGGCGGACTTTTATATGGTGATGTCCAATCAAGACGAGCAATCTACGAACGCGGCGCCATGGCTATCAGTCGAGCTGGCCGCTGCGGTAGAGCTGGATACCGCACTACAAGAGCTACTATCGCCTGTCCACCGTTGGCTCAATACATTATCGGTGCGTAACCATTCGCCGCATACGCTAACGGCTTATTTTGCTGGACTTAATCAGTTGGCACTGTTTTTGCGCGGTAAGCGCTTGTCATGGACACGCTGTGATAAGCGTCAATTGGCACAACATATCGGCCATCGTCTAGATGAAGATAAATTGGCACTGGCTAGTGTGCAGCAAGAGCTATCGGCTATTCGCCATTTTTATGGTTGGTTAATTGAAGAGAATTTGGCACGTATCAATCCAACCACAGGTTATCAGTTAAAGCGTAGCCCGAGACCGTTGCCGTCTATCGCGGATGTGGATTTATTGACGCAGCTGCTCGATCAAGACATGCCTGACACGCCCGAACAAGCCCGTTTATGGTTACGCGATAAAGCCATGTTTGAGTTGCTTTATAGTAGTGGACTACGCGTTGGTGAGTTGGTCGCACTTGATATGGCAGATGTAGATTTGTCTGATTTACGGGTGAGAGTCACGGGTAAGGGTAATAAAACGCGCTTGGTGCCTTTAGGCGCCAAGGCTGCACAAGCCATCATGCGCTATCTGCCGCACCGTGATTTATGGGTAGAGCAACAAGATAGGGCATTGTTCATCAGCGAAAAACTAGGAACCCGCTTATCGACGCGTGCCGTGCAACAACGATTAAAGGTGGCGGCGATTCGTGCTGGCATTGCGCAAAACCTATATCCACATTTACTGCGTCATTGCTTTGCCTCACATATGCTATCCGGCAGCGGCGACTTGCGTGCGGTTCAAGAAATGCTTGGGCACAGTGATATCAGTACCACGCAAATTTATACCCATGTTGATTTTGCTAAATTGACACAGGTCTATGACCGCGCTCATCCGCGAGCGACGCACGCACAAAATGAGAGCGAGAGTCTTTAAGCTTACTTATATAACTTTACATCTATAGTGAGTTCAGTATAAAAGTGATACAGCGGGACTGAAATGCGTTTTTCGTAGCCTCTGTCTGCGTAGGCACAGCAAGCAAGAAAAATGTATGCCAGTGCCGCGTTGGAGTACAACGTATCTGTTTTATTTGGAGTCGACTGTACTTATATAAACAGTCTTATGCCAAACGATGGCAATCAAAAATAGGCAGTTTTTGTCGACCTTGTACTTGTGCTTGCTGATCAAATGTAGCCATGACAATGGCATAATTCTTATTGTCTTTAGTATTGTCTTGATTCAACTTGCTATCATCATAACTGTCTACAATGGTGCCGTCATAAGCGCTAATCGCTGTGTGCCCCCATGTCTGACGAATGTTGCCGCCTTTATAAATATGGTCACCGCCCTGAGCTGCGCCAATCACCATACACTGGCTGTCTAAGGCACGCGCGCGCAATAACAGTGACCAGTGCGCTTGACCTGTCAAGTAGGTAAAGGCTGACGGAGCACTCAATAAGTCGGCACCTGCCTGACGCAGACGCTGCGCTAATGCAGGAAAGCGCAGATCAAAGCACACCATCATACCCAGTTGATAGACCACGTCATTGATTTCAAGTGGTGTGACCACCGTTTGGGTACCTGGCTCAAATGTTGCCGCCTCATTGTAATTACCTTGCTTATCAGCCACGATCGCCGTGAATAAATGAATCTTGTCATAGCGTGCCACTCGTGTGCCATCAGGAGCAAACAGCTGACTGACCTGTCTTAGCCTATCGTTAGAAACCAGCATGCCATCAGGACGGTAAGTGCAGGGTAGTGAACCTATCAGCACATAGACATTGTAAGTACTGGCATAATGGGCTATCGTCGCTGACAGCTCATCGAACCGCTCTGCAGTGGCAAATTGCTCACCCATGCTACAGCAGTTTTCAGGTAAGATAATAAGCTGTGCACCTTGAGTACACGCATCAGCAATAGCGGCTTTTATATCGGCTAGGTTTTTTTCGATATCTTGCTGACTATTCATTTGAATGGCCGCCGTGATAAATGGATGGTTATTTGCTTTATTATTCATAGTATTGTTCTCAGCTGGTTTATGATTTATGAGAGTGATTCTAAGGTTTTAGAGTATAAGTCCCATCGTTTTTTATCAAGCGTTTGGATTTTTGAATATATTTACCTTGCTTAGTATTGAGTAACCACTGCCAAAGTAAAAAAATAATCAATGATGATAAAAGATACATAACAAATGCATGGTATTTTCAAGGTAGCAAAAGGGTATTTAAAATAGTATTTTGACAAGATAAGCTTTTTTCATTGGTCGTATATTTTGCTTGCCAGCAGCTGTAAAAAATTGCGCTTAACAGCATTTTTGTCTTTAAATGAACTGACTATATCTGGGTAGACCATAAATTATCATAGCAAAATCGCAGCAAAAAATGCTATCGTCATGCCCTAAGACCATTAAATCTCCGCCTGAATTGGCAACATATATAGACTATCACCACCATCGGAGTGTAATAAGCCACCCATGAATATGTCGTTCGGATTGGCAACCACGCTGAATACCTCACAAAAACTGACACCGCAGATGCAGCAAGCCATCAAGTTGCTGCAACTCTCTAGTCTTGAGCTGGCGCAAGAGGTGCAGATCAAGCTGGACAGCAACCCTTTGCTTGAGCGGATTGAAGAAGACGAATACGAGTATGATACTGATGATAGCGTCAATGAGTCAGACACCTCATTGACACTAGACAGTTGGAACCAAAGCGCTGGTACGGATTCTTTGAGCGCAGACTACGATGGTAATGAGTCGAAGTTTGACGATGATTCTGACTACAATGATGAGTTTAGTGACAGCTTAGATAAGTTACAGCAAGCCAGTATTGATGACGGTGCCATCGATAATTATGCGGCGGATGGCGATAGCCTTTTTGACACGAATAATTTCGATAACAGTAACTATGCATCTGCAACTAAGAATTCTAGTAACAGCAAAAGTGATGAGGACTTTGATAGTTATCAAGGCGGCACTTCTGCCACTATTCAAGACCACGTACGCTGGCAGCTTAATTTTAAGCGACTGTCAGAAGTGGACACCTTAATTGCCACGTATTTGATGGATTCTATGGATGACATGGGGTTTATTCGACTAGATATCGATGAGCTATTGCAAAGCTTTGATACCATGGCAAACTTCTATCAGTGGGATGAGCGGGTTGAGTATGACGAAGTCATGGCGGTGCTGCGTGTCATTCAATCTTGCGATCCATTGGGTGTGGGTGCGCGCCATCTGAATGAATGTCTGGCAATTCAGTTGTCCAAACTCGATACAAATACGCCATATCTAAAAGAAGCACACGCGCTATTATTGGCCAGTGAGCATTTGGTCAGCAATAATATCAAAGCACTCACTGAATGCACTGGTCTTGCACCTAAAGACATCACACCTGCGCTCAATCTACTACGCACACTAAACCCCTCGCCAGGCCTGTTATTTCAGAGCAATCAGCCAGACTATACTCGCTCGACTGACAGTTATGATATTCCTGATGTGTTGGTCACGCCCATTCGCCGCCGCGATAGTAATGGCGACTCAGAGGCCCAAGAAACGGGCTGGCATGTGCGCCTCAACCCTGATACGTTGCCAAAACTACAAGTCAATCAAGAGTATGCCAATCTAGTCAGACGCGGCGATGATAGCCCAGACAATCAATATCTACGTGAACACCTTACTGACGCCAGGTTGTTCATTCGCAGTATCGAAGAGCGCAATCAAAACCTACTCAAAGTCGCAACCAGCATCGTTCGTTATCAACAAGATTTCTTGCAATACGGTGCGACGGCAATGCAGCCCCTTATCTTAAAGGCTATTGCAGAAGAAGTGGATTTACACGAATCCACGGTCTCACGTTTGACCACCAGTAAAACCATTTTGACGCCGCAAGGATTGTTCTCCCTCAAGCATTTCTTTTCATCTCATGTCAGCAGTGCAGACGGTGACATCTCATCGACTGCCATCAGTGCAATGATCAAAAAAATGATCACCGATGAAGACCTCAAAAAGCCCTTATCAGACAGTCGCATAAAAGATTGTTTATTGGCAGAGGGAATTGATATAGCCAGAAGAACAGTGGCCAAGTATCGTGAAGCAATGAATATTGGCTCATCTACCCAGCGTAAACAGAAATATTAATGCTGATAAGGTAATGAATTATAAGCCAATTTGTCCTATATCTATTGATAAACCAGTCAAATATAAAAAATAAAATTTTTTGATTATATAGAAACATTTATGAAACAACAGCGTTTTTTACATTTAATTACAACTTAGCGTCTTGCTACTATTTCAGTTTCATGACAAATTAGAGCCATACCAACAATGAATCGCTAATCATTGTTCTACAGTAATAAAGAAAGCATGACGAAAGGAGACGTCTTTCTTATATTCCAAATGTTTAGATTATTGTTGGTAAGGCAGGATGACAAAGGCAAGAACGCTGGCTCATCTGTTGATTAAAAGTAACAATGCAAGTAATAATAAAAGGACAATAATATGAATGTTTCTATCAGTGGTCACCATATCAGTGTTACCGAAGCTATGGACACAGCGGTTCGCGAAAAGCTTGTAAAAGTTGAACGACACTTTGATCAGATACAAAGTATTCAAGTGATCTTATCTTTAGACAATAGCGGCGCGAGTGATGGCGGTCAAAAAAGCCATAAAGCTGAAGCGATTATGCGAGTCTCAGGTCAAGAAATGTTTGTCCAAGCCTGTGAAGATGATATGTACAAAGCTATTAACGAAATGGCCGACAAACTTGATAGACAGGTGCGTAAGTATAAAACGCGTCAAGAACGTAAGAAGACTCAGGGAGCAGGGCGCGATCATCGTTATGAAGACTTGACCGTTGCTGATGCTGAACCAGCCGTCTGATTATATTGAGGTTTGGGAATATCAAATGAGTGTGGGTTAATAGTATAATAAGTATATAAAACCCCGTGTCATTTTAATTTTCGAGACCCCAATATCTACAAAAGACCTCAAACGTACAATACGTTGAGGTCTTTTTTTATTAGTGACTTTTGATTAATATGGCTTCTGATTAATGTTATTCACTCTTAATACTGTTCAATAAATAGTCGTGCAGAACACTTATTCAGCAAATATACTCTACAGTAAACAATACGGTCGTGGCTTAAGGCGACGTATAAACTTGATCCAGTGATTAGCCACCACCGACTGCTTGGACGACTTCGATATTCATACCTTCAACGATATGTAATTGGGTCAGCTCGCTTTTAGGAATAAGCTCACCATCGACTTCTACCGCATAACGGCCTTGACTCAATCCAAGCTCATTAATGACCAATTGCACGGTCTGATGCGTGGTTTGTAAGTGTTTGCCATTCACACTGATATTACTCATACAACGATCTCCTTGATAATTTGGTAGTCCTTATTGCCAATCCGTTCTTACCATCGACTTGACCTAATAGCGAATCAATTAACTGCTGGCGTGACCCAAACGAAAAGCCGATACGGCAAGCCATAGCCAACCTGCAATCATCAAAATACCACCAATAGGGGTGATGGCACCAAACCAGCGCGGTGCACCCAGCGTCATGGCATACAAACTACCAGCAAATATAATAACGCCAATCTGTAATAACCACGCTGTGGTGTGAGAGATATATTTCAATTGAATCAATAAACCCACGAGTAGCAAACCAAGTGCATGGACAAATAGATATAAGGTTGCCGTATGCCACCATTCAAGCTGCTGAGCACTAACCAAGCTTTTTAACCTGTGAGCACCAAAGGCGCCTAGAGCGACTGCTATCGCCATATTGATCGCAGCAATACCTATCCAATTTATCATGGCAACACTCATATTATCTAAAAGCCGGTAATAGCGTATCAATATATTCAATGTATACAGCTCAAAAGGTCGTTAACCGCCACAATCATCGACAGTTATTGTCCAAACCTAGCGATGACTGCTCCTTGCTACTGAATGTCTTCTGGCAAGATAACACTATCGATGGTCATCGCGTCACGAATTTTATCCATGGCGTTTTTCTCGATTTGGCGTACCCGCTCTGCCGAGATGGAGTAGACCGCTGCCAACTCATGCAAAGTAGATTTTTGCTCAGAGAGCCAGCGCTGCTCGACGATATCACGCGAACGATCATCCAATGTGCCCATCGCTGCTATTAAGGCGGATGAATTGTTTTCTTCCCAGTCTTCTTCTTCTAACTGTTCAGCAGGATCAATACCATCTTCTAAGAACAGCTGCGGTGCATAGCGGCCATCGTCATCATCACTCGATTGTGCTTCAAACGATGCATCGTAAGAAGTAAGGCGAGATTCCATTTCGAGCACTTGCTTACGCGTTACATTCAAGTCAGCAGCAATCGCGTCCGCTTCTTCCAACGTCAGTTGGTTGTTGGTTTTTTTGAGACTACGAAGGTTAAAGAACAGTTTGCGATGCGCTTTGGTCGTCGCAACTTTAACAATGCGCCAGTTACGAATGACGAATTCATGAATTTCAGCTTTGATCCAATGGACAGCAAAAGAAACCAGACGCACGCCTTTATTTGGGTCAAAGCGCTTGACTGCCTTCATGAGTCCCAAATTGCCTTCTTGAATCAAATCTGCTTGCGGCAAGCCATACCCTGAATAGCTACGGGCAATATGAATCACAAAACGCAAATGCGACATAACCAGCAGTCGCGCAGCTTCCACATCACCTTCATCGTAATAGCGATGCGCCAATTCCTGTTCTTGTAACGGGGTCAAAATTGGGATTTGATGCACAGTATTGATATAAGCACCCAAGTTGACGCCAGGCGCTGACAAATGAGTCGGCATAGCCGGTACTAAATCACGAGTACTGGTGTCGCCAAGCGCGCTCGCATCATAAGGGGGTCGCTGGGCAGCGGCTTTTAACGCGGCGTCACGTGCGTCATTTTTTATGGGTGCTGCGCTGTCTTTTTTACTCGTTTTTGCAGCATCAGTAGTAGTATTAGCCATATTCTTGACCTTGATTAGATAGTTACACAAATAGTCAGATAAAAATCTTTATAGTTCTAATTGTAAAGGATAGCAACGTTTAGTTGCTATCAGTTTTGGTAATGATGAAGTGATATATTGTATCGAAATGCTGGGTTAAAGAGCCATCAGTCGGCGGCTCATTAGTGTACTTATTCACAGTTAATAATAACGGGTTTTCTGTATTCGATTGCTGGCTTTGACGACAAAAAGCGGTGATGTCTGCTTGTGAGTTGGCATCAGTGGCGACTACATATAAAGATTCGCCATTTACAACATCGCGCAGTCCCACCTTAGTCTTTAGTAATGGCATCGGACAGGCAAGTCCTCGGCCATCGACAAAGCGCTTGATAACGATAGTCTGTTGGTTTACGTCCGCGTCATGGCTTGGCGTATTAGTCGCTGCCTGTAACAATGCTAGTAGGCCATTGACCTTTTGCTCGTCAGCGTCAGACAAAGTGGCTGCCAAGCTGATAGAGGGTAGCGCGTTCGTGGTGGATAACTGACTATCAGTGGACATAAACTAAACCTTATAAATATCAATCAGTTGGTATGTGTTACTATGCTTATGAGCAGTATTTGGGGTTTAGGGTGGCAATGTTTATAGTAACCATATCACTGTCTGATATCAGTTGTTATAGTGCATTGAAGTATTATCCCTAATCAACCAGCAGTCTGACCCTATTGCTATTATACCAAAGAGCCGATACGCAATTGCAGTTGAATATTATCAACACAATATTCGGTTCATTAGAATTACACAGTCATGTTTCACAATAGTGACGCGCCGCTAAGTGATTGGTAGTTAAATGCATATGAGAATTGACCTAACATAGGCAAACTCGTATAGTCGAAAAACATCTTTCACTTGCATAGGATGCGTACTTGTCCCGAGCTGATAGACAGTCGATATTTGGTGGAGCAACCATGAATTTTTTCAATACATATACGATTACCAAAGGCTTGCTAAAAACCACATCGCCTTTATACAATCGACAAAAAACCCGTCTGTCTATGGCAGTATCAAGCGCTATCAGGTTTGGTGTGTCCTCAGTATTGTTGGTAGCGACGAGCGCCAATAGTAGCGATATCAATAATGTCATTAGTAATAATGATATGAGTAATAGCGGTAATAACCAAGCATCATCATTTGCTTATAATTCATGGAGCACCACTGACCCAAAAGAGTTAAGTTTACCGAGCTTACGCGGACAGGGCTTGAGCTTCGATGAGCAATATCAAAATAAATTGCTCGGTGAATGGTCACTACGAAAAGCCAATAGTCAAATCAAGATGGAGCACGATCCTTGGATTCAAGAGACGGTAAAAGACATGACGTGGCGTTTGAATGCGCAAGCGCGGCAGCAAGCACCAATGGCTGTGGTGATTATCGATAGTCCAAGTATCAATGCGTTCGCAGCACCAGGCGGGGTCATTGGTCTCAACACAGGGACGATACTGGCCGCCAAAAGTATGGATGAGCTTGCCAGTGTGGTGGCTCATGAGGTCGCTCACATTAGCCAACATCATTATGAGAGTGGGGCAGATGAACGCAGAAAGGCCATACTCATGCAGCTGGGCGGTATGCTGGCTGCTATTGCAGCATCAGCGGTCGATGGCGATGCAGCTGCGGCAGTCATGATGGGCAGTCAAACGGCTACAATGAATAGCAGTATGGCGTTTAGTCGTAGCAATGAGCGTGAAGCCGATCGCGTAGGCATGCAAATCATGACCCAAGCGGGCTATGACCCAAGAGCCATGCCACGGTTTTTTGCTACCATGAATCAACAAAGTCAGCTCAACCAAGTCGAAAATCGGTTTTTACCCAGTTTTGTTCAATCGCATCCGCTCAGTAATGAGCGTTTGAGTGAAGCACAGAGTCGCGCGCAGAATTATCCTTCTTTATCATTGAAACAGCAGCAGCGCTATCAGACCTTGTTTGATTTGCTCTACTGGCGCGTAAAAAGTACGGGTAAGCATGCTTCTGAGACAGAATTAATTACGGCTGCTAAAAATAGTGTGGGTGCGAAGTTGGCACTAATGCATTGGTATGGTGAACAACAACGCTTTCAAGATGCCAATGAGGTATTGGCGAGCATCAACGCATTGCCAGCGGTGCAGCGTCAAGCCTTAGAGCCTTTGCTATCCATTACCCAGAGCCAAATTTTAAGTGAACAAGACAAATGGACACAGGCTGCTGACATTTTGGAGAGCCAGCAGCGTTTATATCCTGAGCGTCGTGATTTACGTCTTTATCTCGCAGAAGCGCTGACCAATAGCAATGAGCCAATGAAGGCTCAAGCGTTACTCAAACCATTGACGCAGCAGCAGCCAAGTGATCGTTTTGCTTGGCAAAGCCTACAGTTGGCCAATGAAAAACTTGCTAAAACCACAACCTCGCCAGAGCTTGCCAGTATCGCGACTATCAACGCGTTGCGCTATCGCAGCCATGACCAACTATGGAGCGGTCGCTACGAGCGCGCCCTCACGTCGCTCACACAAGCCAAACAACTGGCGGAGAACTTGCAAAATACGCCTCAAGCCAATAGCGCACGCCCGTTACTCGCCAATATAAATGCCGAGCTCAAAGCCATAAAAACCGCCAAAGACTTTGAGCCTTAGGCGGTCATTTTCATAGTACTGTCTTTATGAACGCATTGGTTTATTGCAGACTGTCTATCGCTCTACCCTTGGAGTGCGTCTTTTACCAGTTTTGAGATCAAAGCTGGATCCGCACGACCAGCCGTTTTATTCTTCAATACGCCCATGACGCTGCCCATATCACGCATTGATGTGGCACCTTGTTCAGCGATTTCGGCATTGACTAAAGCACTGATCTCGTCATCACTCATTTGTTTTGGCATAAACTCATTGATGATATCAATCTCAAACTGCTCTTTGGCCGCCAAATCATCACGACTGTTTTCTGTAAAAATAGTCAGCGACTCTTGACGTTGCTTGAGCTGTTTTTGTAGCACTTCTAATACTTGCGCATCGTCAAGCTCTGTTTGACGGTCAATCTCAATTTGCTTGATGACGGCTTGCACATTGCGCAAAACTTTAACACGCTCAAGCTCACGAGCTTTCATAGAAGTTTTGATGGTGTCTGATAACGTCTGTTTAAGTTGGCTCACTGTTATTATCCTTGTACGTTAAATTTTATTTGATACATGCTATTTGTGAATATTTGGCTAAACGCCTGCTGATGCGGTTTTTAAGCAAAATGATATAAGCAATAATAACAAAAATTGTAGCATAAAAAACGCCACTGATATCGATGGATAACAGTGGCGTTAGTGTAGCGCTTGTACTTAACTAATCAGAGTATTGATTAGTACATACGAGTGGTACGAATAGTTTCGCGTTGTAACTTTTTCTTATAACGCTTTACAGCAGCTGCTTTTTTACGCTTACGTACTTGCGTTGGTTTTTCATAAAACTCACGCTTACGTACGTCTGATAATACGCCAGCTTTTTCACAAGCACGCTTGAAACGACGGATAGCAATATCAACTGGTTCGTTTTCTTTAACCTTAACTGCAGGCATGAAGACTCCTCGATTAGGATGAGATATAAGGGCATTAGTTTGGCTGTGTATTAGTATTTAGCCGTAATATCTCAAGATTACAGGCATCAGCTCAAACTAGGACAATCTTGCGCATTGGTGCAAGGGCACGTATTTTAATCAAAAATACCAACAAAGTCAATGATTTTAATGGATTAATCCCTATTTATCATTAAGTTGCAGAAGAAGATTGCGACAATCATAAAGGTGTATGAGAGGTATGAAACTTCTAGAGTATGGCTTACAAATGCACGAAAAATAACGGAAAAGGATGGTGAGTCGTCTGATAGAGCAATAATAAAAAACCCTACTGTCTATAACGGTTTGTCTAGACTTTATGCTATGATATTTGCAAATAGTAGTCAGCATATCAACCGTTTTATATGCATTTTATTGAGGATGTTGGAATGAGACAATCTGTACTGAATACGGCACTAAGCACCACTCTTATCGTCATGCTTGGTTTTGGTGTGAGCGCTTGTAGTAGTGACAAAGAAGGTGAACATGAGTCACATGAAGTATTAGCAATAGATCGCGTAGATGAAGCAGCTGAAATGGCTCGTGCAAAGGCGCCTGAAGCCGAAAAGATGGATTTTCCAGAAGCCGCAGCGCCAATGCCAGCAGCTGAAGGGGATGCGGCAGCAGGCACAGCAACTACAGATATGGCCACGACAGAAACAGGAACAGCTGATACCGCGACTGCTACTGACAGCACAGATGCAGCCATGACTGGTACGGACGCTGGTGCTGCTACAGATAGTGCTGATACCGCTGCTACTACTGAAACGACAACAACTGACGCGGCTCCTCAATAAGCGCTAGATGCGTATGTTAGATAAGCGTGGCATAAGCCAACATTATGATAAGCAGTAGCCAATATGAATGATCGAATAGAGATGTCAGCATGAGACAGAAATCGGGTACACACATATTTAATTTATCTGCTGTCGGTATAAGCGCGCTACTGCTACTTAGTGCCTGTAGTAGTGATAGTGGTAATGACGGTAGTGATCAGCCTGCTGAAGACTCGACCGCGTTGAGTGACTCTGTCGCTACCGCTGAGGTGACAGAAGCAGCACCGACCGCTGAACCCGACACTGCTATACCTGAAGCTGACGCAGAGCCTGCTGTCGAGCCTGTCATTGAAGAAGCGGCAGAGCAAGCTGAGCCTGAAATGTTGGCTGCGGATGCAGGCGCGACTCTATATGAGTCCAACTGCAAAGTGTGTCATGACGCAGGATTGTTAAATGCGCCCAAATATGGTGACCAGATGGCATGGTCAACGCGTCTGACCAAGGATAAAGAAACCCTTTATATGCATTCTGCTAAAGGGTTTAATAAAATGCCTGCACAAGCGGTAAACGGTGTCACGGACGCGCAAGTAAAAGCGGCTGTTGATTATATGCTGGCGTCGGTCAGCTGATACGGTGTATATAGAGTATATCAGCCATTGAAATTTGCTAAACTGACCGTCATTGTGACTGACAATGACGGTTTTTTTAAGCCCGTTTTTATCAATGCCTTGCTCACAAATGTCATCGGCAGTTTTAAACGCATTTGGTGTAATAACTGTGATGATGACACTCATTTTTTTACTACTGAGATGTTAGCAAATGGCATAAAATAAAAAACGCGGCACAAGACGATACAAAGGCAAAAGTATGAAGGTATTGGGGTTAGAAACATCGTGTGATGAGACGGGACTTGCGATTTTTGATAGTGAGCAGATGGATAGAGACAATCAAGGTTTGCTCGGTCAAGTGTTGTATTCGCAAATAGAGCTGCATGCGCTTTATGGTGGTGTGGTGCCTGAGCTTGCCAGTCGTGATCACATACGTAAGCTTGTGCCTTTATTAAATGAGTTATTAGCACAATGCAACATTAGTAAAAATGAGATTGATGCGATTGCCTATACCAAAGGGCCTGGATTGATTGGGGCTTTGATGACGGGTGCGTTATTTGGACGTAGCTTGGCATATGGGTTAGATATTCCAGCGATTGGTATTCACCATATGGAGGGGCACTTGCTTGCACCGCTGATGGGCGCCAATCCGCCAGCATTTCCTTTTGTGTCGTTATTGGTGTCGGGCGGCCACACTTTGCTGATCGCTGCTCATGGTGTGGGTCGCTATGAGATATTGGGCGAATCGATAGATGATGCTGCAGGGGAGTGCTTTGATAAAGCCGCCAAGATGCTTGGCTTGCCGTACCCAGGTGGCCCCAATATCGCCAAATTGGCCGAAACTGGCAATCCAAATGCTTACGACTTACCGCGTCCCATGCTACATCGCGGCTTGGATTTTTCTTTTAGTGGTATGAAAACAGCGGTACATAATCTGATTAAAGATACTCCACTCTCAGGCGGCTCAGGAAACAACGGCTCTGATAGCGACCCACAAGTTCGTGCCGATATTGCTGCCAGCTTTCAACATGCCGTGGTCGATACCTTGGTAAAAAAATGCGTCAAAGCGCTCAAGCAAGCAGATATGAGCCGATTGGTGATTGCCGGCGGTGTCAGTGCCAATACGCATTTGCGTGAGACGTTAGAAGCTGAGCTGGCTAAAATAAATGCCACGGTTCATTATGCGCCGCCTGCCTTATGTACTGATAATGGCGCGATGATTGCCTATGCAGGTTACGAGCGCTTGCAAGCTGGGCAGTCAGATGATTTGGCGGTAAGCTGTGTGCCTCGTTGGCCAATGACCGAGCTACCGGCCGTATAGCTGCTTTATTTGGCCATACATTTATTAATGGTTATTTGATTTAGGAACCGTCTATGCAGTGGCTCGCTATTGGTTTGGGAGCAGCATTTGGTGCTTGTTTGCGTGCGTGGTTGTCGCGCTTTAATGCGTTACACAACTGGATACCACTTGGCACGCTCGGCGCCAACATTTTGGGCGGACTGCTGATAGGACTAGCATTGGTATGGTTTGAGCGTATGGGAAGTGGTCTGTCTGATAACGTTCGTGTGTTTGTGATTACTGGGTTTTTGGGTGGGTTAACCACCTTTAGTACGTTTAGTGCTGAGACCTTTGCTTTGATAAATGATGGTCGTCTATTGTCAGGCTTGATGCTAATAGGTCTGCACGTTGGACTGACGTTGCTGGCGACCGCGCTTGGTTTTTATTTCTTTAAGTGCGTACTTTGAGCTTTTATCGATATCACCTGCTTAATTAGTGATCTGTTTTAAGTAGTTACCGAAATACAGTCTGTTTTAAATGGTTTGTCAGTAAGTTTAAAGGGCAAAATGACTGGTTCCGTTGGGGTATACCTTAGTTAATTTTTAATACACTACATAATCTGCAATATCTGCTGTTTATAATTACTGCTCAATTCCCTGCGGATCGCATTTTTTGATCTTGTACTATCTAAGCTAGCTACCATCTCAACTGCGCCACCTCTATCTCTATGACTAATAACTCGTCCTATACCTTTCATATTTGATAATATTTTGTGAAATGTCTCTATCTCTAATTCCGTATTAGATTGTTCAGTTGAAGGCTTTTGGAAGAGAATATGTATGGTGTTACTGATCTCATTAATCTCGTTGCTTTCATTATCAAGATCTCTCGTCCTATCTTGAGTACCGCGACTTCTCATATTAAAATCTCTAAGAATAAGATGTCTAATAGACTTCATCTCTTCCATAAGAAGATCTTCTTTAGTAACCTCTTCTGTCTCAATTTTTGCTATTTTAAAAGTTCCAAAGTGTTTTAAGAAAGTGCTGTAATCCTTATCGTTCACTGATTTTCGATAAGTACTTTCTATTTTACTTGCTAGTTTGTCTCCAAAGTCTTTTATCTTAGAGAATCGTAAATCTCTAGGGTATTCTAAATGTTCAATGGGAGATGTATCAAAACTATAGCTAGTCTTATCATCTTTTATAATAATAGTGGGCTTATCAAAAGCTAATCTAAGTCCTAACTCAAACATGACATTTGGATTTTTGGCACTGACATCACATACAACAATAGGATTTTCATATAGATTTTGGACAATACGTTTTTGTATTACTCCAATATCTTCAGAATTACTTACAAGATTAGGTGTGAAACCAGCAGATTCAATTGAATCTGAAATAATAGTGTAAATCTCATCCCAATGTGACTTAGGTAATCCCTCTATTTCGGAAATCGGCATAACAATACCGCATACTTTTTTTTGATTTATATTTTCTTTTTCATCACTTGGAGCTTTCATTTTATCATTGCTCATAAGTAGTCCTTAGTCTATGGATTCATGAAATGGCTGATCGCATCAAGAAAGATCCCGATTTTTCAATAAAAAATGACCAACCTGTGGATATCTTAAAGGTTAACAATATATAAATTATTTATAACCCAAACTTTGTATAAGCACTTTGCGAGTAGACGGTAAGTGCATGTAAATCGTTTTTCTTATGAACACTGAACTGGGCTACCGCATCAAAGATAGGTAGTTTTTTGAAAGGTATATGAATGCATTTAGCTGTGTTATTTTCAATACCTACTCTCAATTCGTGAGGCCAATAGCCTTCTAAGAAAGCAGGTTTATGTATTGGCTGCTGCACACTTGCATAACAGACAATAATAGGAATACCTAATTCAATAGCCTTTTTTATCTCGTAGTTCAATAGCTCCCGATTGGGTCTTGTATTGTCAGTTAGTATGAGAATCATGTTCTTAGAATGGCTAAACCGTGTTCTCAACACACTTTTTAGGTGATTTATGGTTGCATAATCCCTTACTTGATTGGTCTTCTTATGACTATCACTAAAAATAAAATCAGCAGAGTTATTAATCTTCCATCCTTTAAGCAAGTTAAAATACTTGATATCACCTAGAATAGGACTTGTAGTACCTAGGCCATCAAAAGCTACGTATGTTCCGTTCCTATAAGCCATTAATTAATCCTTCAATACTAGTCAAGTTAATAGTTTTCATTTTTTCAGGGTAAATCACTATCGTTAGCTTTGCTGGGTGAGTGAATTTCATTTCGCTAATCTTAAAAGTCCAAAGCATGACCCCTGCCGTCAAATCCGTACAACTAAACTTGGGAGATTTTAATTACGCAGCCTGACGATAATAGTCAAACCACACCTGTCTTGGCGTTTTATAGCCCAAGCCCTTTTGAATTCTAGTTTGGTTGTACTCAAGCTCAATATATTTAGTGATATCGTTGATGGCTTCGAATCTTGTTTTATAGTCTTGGTGATACACCAGCTCATTCTTTAATATGCCCCAGAAGCTCTCTATGGGCGCGTTATCAAAGCAGTTGCCTTTACCACTCATCGAGCCTGTAAATTGGTGGCACTTAATGATCTTATGATACTCATTGCTACAATACTGACTGCCTCTGTCAGAATGTAAAATCAACCCTTGGCTAGGTCGCTTGTTTTTGATTGCCATATTAAGTGCACGGCATACCAAATCAGCGGTCATGCGCTTATTGATGACATAGCCGACGAGCTCTTTAGTATATAGGTCTTTAACACCTGCTAAGTATAGCCAACCTTCATTTGTCCAAATATAAGTGATGTCACTGACCCAAGCCTCATTAGGACGATTGGCATTAAATTTCTGTTCTAGACGGTTTGGATAGACCAGCTTGTTGTGATTAGAGTTGGTGGTGACTTTAAAGCGCTTGTGACGACGGCATTTAATGCCGCATTCTTCCTTTATACGTCTAACCATATACTTACTTATGGCATATCCTTGCCCTGTAAGGTAAGCATACAGTCGCTCATAGCCATAGCGCTGCTTAGTCTCATCATGAGCCACTCTGACTAGCAACTCACACTGATTGCGATGGATCTGCTGATTACTGATGCCACGATTTATCCAGTTGTAATAGCTTGATGGCTTAACATCTAATACGTGACACATGCAGGTGATGCTAAATATTTTCTGGTTATCCTTGATAAAGACGTACTTCATCAACTGTGCTTCGCGAAGTACGCCGTCGCCTTTTTTAGAATGTCTCGCTCCTCCTGAGCAACCTTGAGATCACGTTTAAGACGTTTATTCTCTTCTATAATGGCCATGAGTTCAGGATCATATTGCTTAGTGCCGACAAGCTTGCCTTCATTCGCTTTATTCTGCCAGTTAGATAAGGTCTGCATCGCTATACCTAGCTGCTTTGCAGTCGCTGAAACATTGCCATTATTATCTGCTATCTTTTTGACGGCTTCAGCTTTAAAAGCTGCACTGTAGGTTCTGACTTTCTTAGTCATGATAAACTCCTGTGAATACACTTAGTTTACCAAGTTTGGTTCTATAGTTTTTTCAGCATAGCTCAGCATTATTCTTAATAAATGCTCATCTGTTGTGTTCTTATGCTCCTTTATTCTTGTTATACCTGAACCAAATATAGGCACACTTACAGATCTTGCCGCATAAATTGTATTAACCTCATCCCAAAAATTAATTAGAAACTCAAGATACTCTGGCATAGTTAATCTAGCTTCATTTCTATCATTAAATTTTGCAAAAGCTGTTAGGATGTACTTGTCCGCATACAGACATACAGTTCCTGTTTTATATTTTTGCTTATTACCTCTAACTCTGTTTACTACTTCTAGCTTTTGCCTACTGTCAATATTGCTCTCAATAAATAAGTCTAGAGCATCAACACTACCTTCTAAAATATTGTTTATAAAAAGCCCGTTTAGGGACTTTTTTGCAATGATCTTGTCATCTACAATCGTGTCGAAATACTCGTTAAAGGCTATAACTATAAGATCTTCTTCCTCAAACAGATCACCTGCTTTAATAACAACATTAGTAGCATCAACTTTAATTGATATTTTCTTTAACCTGTTTGCTTTATACCACATGAAGATATAAGCAATAACCAAAAGAGTAACTACAACTATCGCAGCCGAACATTTAGTATTTATAGCTATATTTTTGGGTAGAGTTATACTTTCAGGAAGATCGATAAATAAGAAAGCTAGCCCTAAAGTTCCCCCTACAGCTGTAAAAAATTTGTAAAACTTATTTCTTAGATAAACATCAAAAAACGCTACTTTGTATTTTTCACTCAACTTTTCCTCCCAAGTTGTCCTACACAACTGTTTATAAATAGCTATTATAATTTTTTACGCACACCTAATGTCATTATTAATCATCACTCTATTTTTGTATTAGATGGTTGCGGCCCCCTGCGTAAGGGCGAAATAACGATTCTATCTGCTTCTCTAGACTTTGCTTATCGGGCAAGTTCAGTTTATATTCTTATATAACTATTTTATTTATGTTCAAAAGGACACTGCTATGTACACTGAGCTGCTACAAATAATTTAGAGTACTGATAACAATAGCGCATAGTTAAAGGTTCAAGCCCTCACTAGGGAACCATCATTGCTCCCAGCGCCTATCATAACGTAGGAAAGCGGACGATATATCATAACCAAGAAATGTAATAAACAGTGGAGTATTAAACTGGCTTTACGATTCCTGCCAATAAACTGGCAAATCCTTGCATGTAGGCAATATCCTGACTAGCGGTACGTGTGGCGGCATAAAGCTGGCAACGTACGCCATCGCCCAGTTTTCGTGAGACCACCCAACCTTTTTTCTCATATTCGGCCACTACCCAATCGGGCAGGGCAGCCACACCGCGCTCACTCGCAACCAATTGGATAAGCATGGCGGTCAATTCCGTTGTGCGGATACTCTTAAAGCTTGCTTGCGCGGGTGTCATAAATTTGGCAATGATATCGAGACGCTTCGCTTCCACTGGATACGCAATCAATATCTCATCAATCAAATCTTCAGGGTTAATATGGTCTTGTGCTGCCAGATCATGGGTGGGTGAGAGTACCAAGCGGCTTTCATACTCAAACAGGGGCTGATAGCTGATACCTTCTATTGGCAAGTCACTGGTGGTAATCAGCAAATCAATATCCCCCTCCATCAATAAGTGGTGCGGCTCAGGTTCAAAACCAGTAGCAAAATCCAGCTCTACATCTGACCATTCGCGGCGATAATGATTGAGAATCGGCATGAGCCAGTCAAAACAACTGTGACACTCAGACGCGAGGCGCAATCTGCCTGCTTGACCATGAGCCAAGCGTTTCAGATTGGATTTGGTACGAGTCACCTGCGGCATGATACTGTCTGCCAGTGCCAATACCATTTTGCCTGCGGGTGTAAAAGTGAGTGGGCGGGTACGACGGTTGACTAGGCTAATGTCGTAATAATTCTCTAGCTCTTTTAGCTGGTGTGAGACAGCAGAAGCAGTCACGTGTAACTCATCGGCGGCCGCGGCAAGCGAGCCGTGTGCTCGTAGCGCTGTTAAGGTATTGAGATGGCGGAGCTCTAACATAAGATAACCTGACCACTAAGATGAGAAGTATTCATTATAGTCCATATAGCGCTGACTTTCACTCAAAGCTTATGGCTGATAGCCGTTATTTAATTGGTTAGCGTCGACGTAACAATAGCTGTGAGATAATGACCAGCACTAAAGAAGCAGCAAGTAGCAGTGTTCCGATAGCATTGACTTCTGGTTTGAGACCCACGCGTACCATGGAGTAAATACGTAGGGGTAAAATCTCATAGCTAGGGCCTGTGACAAAGGTCGACACCACCACATCATCTAATGATAAAGTAAAGGCAAGCAACCAACCGGCCATGACGGCTGGTAGAATAACCGGAATCAGTACGGTACGTACCATCGTTGATTCACTAGCACCCAAATCGCGTGCCGCTTCCATCAGACGCTCATCCAAACTGCTCAAGCGAGCAAAGACCGTAATGACCACAAAAGGTAGGCAAAACGTGATGTGCGCCAGCAGTAGTGAGACAAAGCCCAACTGCATACCAATCAATAAAAACAGTGCCAGTAAGGAGATGGCAAGGACAATCTCAGGCGACATCATCAACACAAACAGCAGGCCGTTAAGCAAACCTTTACCATGGAATTTGTACCGATGTAGAGCAAGCGCGGTCAAGGTTCCAATCAAGGTTGAAACAGTGGCAGCAACCAATCCGAGCACAATAGAATGCCAAAAAGCGTCAAGCATGGCTTGATTGTTAAAGAGCGACTCATACCACTTTAAGCTGAACCCGCCCCAGTTATAGCCAATTTTTGACTTATTGAATGACATCACCACCAAGACAATGATGGGTAAATATAATAACGCGTAAATCAGTCCCAGATAGCCTTTTGCTGCCATACTGCCGATCTTGAACGAGCGTTTGTGTTTGATGGATGTGTGACTAGGCGAGTGGTGTAATGAGTTATTCGACATCAGGCCACCTCATTAAAGTCAGTTTTACCAATACGGCGACTGCTGGCGCGATAAGCCAGTAATAGCACTGCCATCGCCACTGTCAGCAGCACGCTAGCCGCTGCCCCAAACGGCCAATCGCGCGCATCCAAAAATTGGTTTTTGATGATATTACCAACCAGTAGGTTGCGTGAACCGCCCAAAATATCGGCCACATAGAACATACCCATCGCCGGTAACAATACCAAAAGTACGCCTGAGATAATCCCAGGCGTGGTCAAAGGCAGTACCACATGCCAAAAGGTTTGCGTTTTTGACGCGCCCAAATCTTGTGAGGCAAGCAGCATATCGTTGCGCAAATCCGTAAACACCGCATACAAGGGCAGTACCATAAAAGGAAACAGTAAATAGGTTAGACCAGCAATCACGGCCCCTTGCGTATATAAGATATCAATAGGTGCATCGATTACACCGATGGCCAATAAGGATGTATTAATCAAACCGTTATTGGCAAACAGCAATTTGAGGGCATAAGTCCGTACCAACGAGTTGGTCCAAAACGGCAGGATTAATAGCATCATGAGCAGAGGCTGCCAGCGCACTTTTGCCTTGGATACCAGCCATGCAAAGGGATAACCCAGCAATAAACAAATAACGGTTGTGATACTGGCCATCCATAATGAGTGGACAAACACTTCAAAATACAGCGGATCCATCATACGGATATAGCTATCAATGCTGACCGGCAAGCTGATAAATGCACTGCTGTCACGCGTCAAAAAACTGACCGCTATGACCAATATGTTGGGCAGTAGTGCAAAAATCAGCAACCACCCCCAAATCAGCCAAAGAGTCGCCGTACGAAAAGGACTTTTATTGCCTAAGCTAGTACGTGCCATTAGCTGCCATCCTTTTGTACGGTTAGGTTTTGTCCATCACCTATTTGCTCAGCATTAGGATCGTCAGGCAATACCCACTCCCAGCCGTCAACCCACGAGACTTTGACCGCCTCATTCAGCTTATAATCAAAACTTGGATCGTCTTCATCAAAAAATTCAGACGCTTTGATAACATGACCATTTGCCAGTTCAATAATCGAATCTAAGGTGCTGCCTTTATAGTTACTCTCAATGACGTGACCCAGTAAGCCCGTATGCGTCAGATCTTTGGGATCATAAATCCGTAAATCCTCAGGGCGCAGTAGCAAGTTTACGATATCGCCCACTTGCACCCCATTCGCAAAATCAGGAAGACGTAAGTTGCGTAAGGTGGTTGGACCTTCTTGCGCTTGTGCCTCGCAGACCTCGACCTCGATACGTCCATTGGTCACTTTACCATCACGGTCAGGCTGGTCTGGATACACGCCTTTGACCTCTGCTTTGAAGAGATTGGTCTCACCAATGAATTTAGCAGTAAATAAATTGGACGGTGTTTCATAAATCTCAATTGGTGTGCCAATTTGTTGAAACTTACCGTCTTTCATCACAGCAATGCGATCTGACATAGAAAGCGCTTCTTCTTGGTCATGAGTCACAAAAACAAAAGTAATGCCAAGCTCGCGTTGCAAACGCTTTAGCTCTGATTGCATTTGTAGGCGTAGCTTATGATCGAGTGCGGACAAAGGCTCATCTAACAATAAAAGTTTGGGGCGATTGATGACGGCACGTGCAATGGCAACTCGCTGCTGCTGACCACCTGATAAATCTTGTGGCTTACGATTGGCCAAGTGCTCTAGCTGCACCATGGCCAGCATTTCACGTACGCGAGTTTGAATCTCATCTTTGGGTACTTTTTTGAGCTTAAGACCATAGGCCACGTTTTGAGCGACGGTCATATGCGGAAACAGAGCATACTGTTGAAACACCGTATTAACGGGTCGTTTATCCGCTGGTAACCCTGCCATCTGCGCGCCATCCAAATAGATCGCTCCAGCATTTGGCTGCTCAAACCCTGCAATCAAGCGGAGCAAGGTGGTTTTCCCGCAGCCTGATGGACCAAGCAGGGTCAAAAATTCACCATGCCTAATATCAAGGTTGATATCGGTCAAGACCTCAGTTTGGTCATAGATTTTTTTGAGACCAGTTAGCTGCAACAGCACAGGACTTGCGCCTGCGAGCGCAGAGGCTTTGTGTGTGTTCAAAGATGAGTTGGTCATAGTATCTGTTCCTAAGCCGCCAATATGCCAGTGCAATATTTAACATAGATTGCTGTAATATCGATAAAGGGCATGAGCATGAGCGTGGTCGTCTGATTGCTGCGTATTATAACAAACCCGTGATATAAATCAGTGCAAGTTCGTTAAAGTAGTACGATCGACGATGAGAGGGCGCTTTTAGTTTATGACGTTGTTAACACGTATTGATAGGTCAAAGAACGTTATGGCATTTGTATCTCTTGCACGATTAGTGATTATTGTCAGCATATAGCCAGTTTTAAAGACAATAAATGCAAATATGATAACGGTCCACTGGTATCAATTTTCCTTGCTTGCTGTGCGCTTCGCATTCCAAAGATGTCGCAAAAGTGATACCAGTGACGCTGTATTTACTGCATAGTAGATCGATTATATAACGACATTAAAACAAAATTTTTTGTCATTTTTTGGCTTTTGATCCTATACAATTACTTGGTGGCTAAGCCATATAGTAAGCCTTTACGCTTTATTAAATCGTATCATCAAGATACTAAGAGATAAATCTTAAAGCAAAATTAGAACCATACATTATTTTAATTGTCTGATAACAAAGGATTTCCCATGCCTAATGATAAACGCCCAAACACAGGTCAAGAAGCACTTGAGCTTTTAAAAGAAGGTAATGCACGTTACGTTGATAGCCTTAGCAGCACAGACGTTTTGATGCAGCGACGTCCAGAATTGGTCAAAGACCAAGACCCATTGGCTATTATTTTGGGTTGTTCAGATGCACGAGTGCCAGTTGAGATTGTATTTGACCAAGGTTTGGGTGATTTGTTTGTCATTCGGGTTGCGGGTAATATAGTAGCACCTTCACAGATCGGCTCGATTGAATTTGCCGCCGAAAAATTCGGTACAAAGCTGGTTGTTGTATTGGGGCATTCACATTGCGGTGCAGTCACGGCTTGCGTAGATGCGCTTATCAACCCAGAACAAAACTACTCTCCTAACTTACAATCCATCGTCGATCGTATTCGCCCAAGCGTTTACAACTTGCACGAACTGGCGACTGCCAATGGCCAAGATGTTGATGCCGATGAGTTGGTTGATCGCTCTATTCGCGCCAATGTCCGCATGTCAGTCAGTCAGCTCAAGCATGGTTCGCGAGCGCTAGAGGATTTAACCAACAGTGGTCAATTGCTTGTCGTTGGTGCAGAGTATGACTTAGAGACAGGAAAAGTGCGGTTCTTAGACAGCTAATGTCGCTGTTATATTAGTGCTATCAAATGTATTTTCTTACAAAACCCCCATCAATCTTTTGTCTATTTTTTATTATGATGACAGGGTCAAGCGAGTCATGACAGACATGGCTCGCTCGTTTTTCACCTTTATATTCTGTAAAAACTAGGATAATGACCATTATGTCTACTTCAGTGACCGACAATAATAATCAAACAAACATCGCCCAGCCTGAGAGCAGTATCAAGGCCGAAGGCGTCCAAGCTATCTCTGCTCAAACCACGGGCTTTACGTTCAATCACACCATGCTACGAGTCAAAGACCCTGCAAAATCCTTAGCGTTTTATACGGGTGTGCTCGGTATGACGTTGCTTGCCCTAAAAAAATTCCCTGAGATGGGATTTGACTTGTATTTTTTGGCCAAGCTTACGGAGAGTGAGAGAGAAAACTTACCGACAGGCGATAATTTAGAAATTTTTGCCTTCCGTCAGCGTGGTATTTTAGAATTGACCCATAATTATGGTACCGAAACCCAAGCGGATTTTAGCTATCATGATGGCAATCAAGACCCACAAGGTTTTGGTCATATCTGCTTTAGCGTGCCCAATCTAGAAGAAGCAGTGGCTTGGTTTGACAAAAATGACGTCGAGTTTAAAAAGCGTCCAGAAGATGGCAAGATGAAAGGCATTGCCTTTATCAAAGACGTTGATGGCTACTGGATTGAGATCGTACAAGCCGAATTGATGCGTTAAAATAAAAACAGACTGAGCCATGCTTTTGATGGCAATTTTATATAGCCAGTAAGTACAAAGTAAACGAACCAAGCAAATCGAGGGAGTAACGTTGACATGCCTACCTCTGAGGCAGAAACAGCAGCCAATGTTTCGACAGCGGTCGAAACCGTACCACCTGAGGCGCTGACCTATCACAGCATCATCAATTCAGCAAATGAGATAGTGGTTGGCTTTCTTGAACGTATTCCTTATTTTGTAGCATCAATCGTCGTTATCCTGATTTTTTGGTTTTTATCGATTATCTTTAAAAAAGTGGTGCAAAAAGTTTTAGGCAGTCGCATTCACCATCAAAACTTGGTGAAGGTGTTTCAGCGTGTAGGCGGTGCCCTGATTATCTTTGTGGGTGTGATGATTGCTATGGTAATTGCGGTGCCAGGATTCACTCCTGCCAAGTTGATTGGCGCACTTGGTATTGGCTCTGTGGCGATTGGTTTTGCTTTTAAAGATATTTTTCAGAACTTATTGTCAGGTATCTTGCTACTTATCTCAGAGCCGTTTCGTATCGGCGATCAGATTGTGTCGGGAGAATACGAAGGGACCGTTGAGGACATCAAAATTCGTGCTACAACCATCCGGACTTATGATGGGCGACAAGTGGTGATTCCCAATTCTGATTTGTACACGTCAGCATTGACCGTCAATACTGCGTATAAGCAGCGCCGCTTACAGGTCGCGGTTGGCATTGGCTACGAAGATGATATCGAGGCGGCAAAAGCGGAAATCATACAAGCACTTAATAAGGCTGATAGTGTCTCTAAAAAAGCAGAGCCGAGTGTAATAGCAACTGGTTTTGGTGATTCCACGATTGATTTGATGGTGCGCTGGTTTATCGAAGATGGTACGCAAGCCAACAAAGTTGCCTCCATTCACGAGGTTATTGTCGAGATTAAGACAGCCCTAGATACTGCAGGAGTGAACATACCATTCCCTATTAGGACGATTGATTTGAGTGATCCATCAGTGACAGCCATTGTCAAAAAACTCAATGACGAGCGTGCCATCAATCATGAGCAAAATACGAAGAGTGATAAAGATGCGAATGAATTTGCACTAGATTGAATTGTTTGGTACAAAATAGAATGACAAAAACCGCTGCATCACACGATGGAGCGGTTTTTTAGTGAGCGTAAACAAGGAGCATTTAGTTGGCTTTGGCTCGAAACTCTGTATGACAAGATTTACAGCTTGCACCCACTTCACCGAAAGCAGGGGCGACATCATCAACACTGGTCGCTGTCTGTGCAGCAGCGCTTAGCTCCGCCGTGACTTTTTGGAAGTTGCCAGACTCAGCACTGAAGCCATCGGCATTAGACCAGACTGCTTCAGTTGCATTACCCGCAGCTTCTTGGTTTTCAAAGTGACTCCAAGGTGTTGAGGAATCTTCTGCCAAAAAAGCGGCTTGTTCTTTAAATACAGCAGCGTCAAATGTATCAGGTGCTTTCACCATATCACCCATAACACCCATTGCATCACCCCAGCTTTTCATACTGTCTTGACGGGTTTTTACGTCAGTATCGGTTGGGCTGCTACAAGCGGTGAGACCTAAGGCAGCTGTCATCAATGCAATACTAATAACAGACTTCAATGATTTGTTGGTATAAACCTGTGTCATATAAATTACTCCTTTAAACATGACTGATAATAGGCGGGCTATAAAGTGCTGGCCTCATGTCAAAATATTATTATAAAAATGCTATTTAAACCTAATCTAGAAGCGCCGTCACTCCTACATCATTTTTCGAGAAAATATAGGCCATTGTAACCATTATTGACGCAACAATAGTTAAGATAGTTGTTATATCCTCGTAAAATTTACACCAGTGATAGGGTCATTAGGGTTAATTTAAGTTGACTATATTCGAGGTTGTTGAAGCGACTATCATTATTGAAGCTACTATCATTATTAAAGCGATGATAAAAAGACCCGCTATAAAAAAGGCCAGCAATAATAGCTGACCTTATATATTTTAAAAATACTGATGTTGATGACTGTTATGCAAAGTAACTTTTACCCTTCAGAGAGTGATGCTAACTATGGTGTTAACCAATCACGCGGTTTTAGATAGTAATCGGTTAATTCAAACTCAGGGGTGCCCTCAGCAGGTTCTAGACGATAATGCCAGCTGGCGAGAGGCGGCATACTGACAAGTATGGACTCAATACGACCATTGCTTTGCAGTCCGAATAAGGTACCACGATCGTAGACGA
Source organism: Psychrobacter sp. JB193 (assembly GCF_002285555.1). NCBI lineage: Bacteria > Pseudomonadati > Pseudomonadota > Gammaproteobacteria > Moraxellales > Moraxellaceae > Psychrobacter > Psychrobacter sp. JB193. The sequence goes on along the minus strand of NZ_NRGY01000001.1, from coordinate 1,360,994 downwards.
GGTTATATTCTACATAACGTCCACGACGATAAAGCTGAAACTCACGCTGCTCATCGGTATAAGGGGTGTTTTTACGCTGCTCAAAAATCGGTAGGATGCCATCAAGATAGCCATTACCAACGGCTTGCATAAAATTAAAGCAAGTCTCAAAGTCCCAGCCGCGACTGTCAGTATTGACATCATCATAGAACAAACCACCGATGCCACGCTGCTCATCACGATGGCGCAAATGAAAATACTCATCGCACCACTGTTTGAAATCTGCATAGACATTGTCACCAAAAGGCGCACAAAGATCATGACAGACTTGATGCCAATGGACGCAGTCTTCGAGCACCGGATAAAACGGCGTCAAATCAAACCCACCACCAAACCACCATATCGGCTCTTCACCCGCAGCTTCTGCGACAAACAGTCGTACATTGGCATGACTGGTAGGGACATTTGGGTTGATGGGATGAACCACCAATGAGACGCCCATGGCCTGTGCTTTACGACCAGCAATATGAGGATGACGAGCAGTAGCGGAAGCAGGTAAGTTGTGCACATGGATATGACTGAACATGACGCCCGCTTTTTCAATAACTTTGCCACCTGCTAATACGCTTGATCGTCCACCGCCTCCCTCAGGGCGCTCCCAATCATCAGGGACAAAGGTTGCATTGCCACCACCCGCACGCTCTTGCGCTTCTAACGCTTGGCAAATACGGGCTTGTAAATCGACTAAAAATTCACGCACGCGCACGATATCACTATTAGTGGGTGTCGTCGCGTCATCTGCTGCTGGCAGATTTTGCTTATTATCTAAAGTTGGCATACTCATAACATCTCTGCCTATTTATTAAGGTGTAGGGCGGTATTGAAGTCTTTATCCAGCAAATGTCCCATGCGGTCACGCTTGGTCGCTAGGTACTCAGCGTTCATATCATTTACCCCAACCAATAATGGCACGCGTTCAACAACATCAATACCATGTTCAGTCAGATATGCCACTTTGTCTGGATTATTGGTAATGAGTCTGACTGCATCTACACCCACATGTGCCAGCATCGGTCCACACATATCATAGATACGCGCATCCGCGGGCAAGCCCAACATGAGATTGGCATCTAACGTATCATGGCCTTGATCTTGAAGAGCGTAAGCACGAATTTTATTGGTCAGACCAATACCGCGGCCCTCTTGACGCAAATACAAAATAGCCCCGCAGCCCGTCTCTTGTATTGCTTGCATGGCAGTATTGAGCTGTGGTCCACAGTCGCATTTTAAGGAGCTAAAAGCATCCCCAGTCAGGCACTCTGAATGAATGCGAATCAACGGAAGCGGTCGCTCTATTGGCGTGTCATCTTGACGCACGTCTGGGATATGATCTTGGTTTTGGTCGACCGCAAACAAGCCAACGGTCAGCATCACATGCTCTTGACCATCATCGTTTTCAAAGATATGAATATCAAACTCGCCATGACGAGTTGGTAGTTTGGCGCTAGTAATAAATTGATATGACATTAATGTCCTACATAATCCGATAATCGTGTCGGTAAAGGGTATGTTATCACCACATTAAAATAGCCATGTGATCCGAGACATCTTATTTCCAAGACACATTATTATAGTTATTAAGGTTAATAGTATAACCTGTTTGTAGAGACAGCGTGCTGATTGTCTTTGTGATGAAAACACACAAAGTTCACAAACGACGCACGATGATTAAAGCGACAATTAAAAAAAAATGCTATTATGCCATACTATTTTGACGGATACAGTGACAAGTCTTTGTCCTTACATTACTATGTCGTCACTTACATCCGATATTGATGCCGATGAATTCAGGCATAATATCAACCATCGGCGTTGAAGTATCATAGCTATGATTCATTACTGTCCACTATGACAGTGTATTTATGTTAAAAAAGCACAGATAGCACCCTAGTATTTGTAGGCACGTTGAAAGAGGCACGTTCCACGTTGTCCAAATAATTATATAGTCAATTACATCAATAATGATGTAGATATTATTGACGTCGCTTAGTCCGCATTATGCACTAAGACAGCGTCTTATCAGCAGATTGGTAGGTATCGTACGGTTTATGCAGCAGTCACCTTCTTCCCCACAGTCTCATTCCGTATCTGCGTCAGCGTTTGATTCTGCTGCCCAGCTGTCGAATTTACAGCAAACTTATACTGTTATTCCGCGCGTGCGTCCTGAAACGCCTCTGCTTGATGGTATTGCTACACCCTCTGATCTCAATGATTTTACAACGGCTCAATTGATCACGTTGGCTGATGAGCTGCGTCTGTTTTTGTTGTATTCAGCAGGACAAAGCGGCGGGCACTTTGGTGCCAATTTAGGGGTGGTTGAGCTGACCATCGCCTTGCACTATTTATTAGACGCACCAAAAGACCAGATCGTTTGGGATGTGGGACATCAAGCTTATGCGCATAAAGTACTAACGGGACGCCGTGAGCAGATTGGTACTATTCGCTCAAAAGATGGCTTGACTGCCTTTCCTGAGCGAGCAGAATCCGCTTATGATACTTTTGGGGTTGGTCATTCATCGACATCCATATCAGCGGGTTTGGGTATGAGTCTGGCGCTGCGTTATCAAGGCCTGACGCAGACCGTTGCTTGTATTATTGGTGATGGTGCAATGACGGGCGGGATGGCGTTTGAGGCCATGAACGACGCGGTACAGCAAGACGCTGATCTTTTAGTTATCTTGAATGACAACGATATGTCGATATCGTGTTCTATTGGCGGTTTTTCACGGCATTTAGCGATGCTTTGGGAGTCGGGTTATCAGGTAGATATCTCTGACGCAGGCGAGCCTATTTTATGTCGTCGCCCTGATATGCAAACGTTCGATCGTCGCAAACGTCATAAAGAGATGCGCGATGTGCCGCAGCTAGAAGACAACTTATTCAAAGCAATTGGTTTTACGTATTTCGGCCCTTTTGATGGTCATGATATCCCTGAATTGCTGCGCGTATTATCGATTGCCAAGCAGCTAAAAGGTCCCGTTTTAATCCATATTTATACCACTAAAGGCAAAGGTTTTGCGCCTGCTGAGCTGGATCCAGTCGGTTATCATGCGATCAGTAAGTTGCCTGTGGAAACTGAGAACGAGGCACAGAGCAAGGCGACAGAAGCTTCAGACATAACAGCTGCTTCAACAGTAACAATGAAACCTGCTTTGAAATACTCGCAAGTATTTGGGCAGTTTTTATGTGATAAAGCAGTTACAGATGACAAATTGCTAGCCATTACGCCTGCTATGGAAGAAGGCTCTGGCATGATCGACTTTGCGCGTCGTTTTCCAGAGCGCTTTTTTGATGTGGCGATTGCTGAGCAGCATGCCGTCACGCTGGCAGCTGGCATGGCAACGCAAGGTGTCAAGCCTATCGTAGCGATTTACTCGACGTTTTTACAGCGCGGTTATGATCAGCTGATTCATGACGTAGCACTACAAGATTTAGATGTGATGTTTGCCATTGATCGTGCAGGCTTGGTTGGCGAAGATGGGGCAACCCATGCAGGGGTGTTTGACTTAGCGTTTTTACGCTGTGTGCCTAACATGCTGATTGCTGCGCCAAAAGATGAAAATGAATGCTACCATTTGCTCAACACCTGCTATGAATACCAAGGCTGTACGGCCGTACGTTATCCACGCGGTACGGGTACAGGAGCCGTTATTACTCAGCCGGCACAAACGTACAACATCGGTGAGGCCGTAGTAGAGTCGATTCTTGGTAATGATACTGCACCCAAAAAACTGGCGTTATTAGCGTTTGGTACGACCGTGGCAACCGCTCAGCAAGCCGCCCAAAACCTTATCAGCGAGGATGTATCAGCAGATTATCAGGTGCAAATCGTTAATATGCGCTGGGTAAAGCCTTTGGATTCGGCATTGCTAGAGTTCTTATTGGCGCAAAGGGTGACTCATATTGCGACGTTGGAAGAACATGTGATTATGGGCGGCGCGGGTAGTGCGGTGAATGAGTATTTGCTCAATGAGTCGCCATCTTTTAAACGCCATCATCCGATTATTTGCAATATTGGTATTCCTGATCGCTTCATTGCCCATGGTTCGCCAGCAGAGCAGCTTGCTGATTGTGGTTTAGACGTTAATGGTGTGGTTAAACAACTCAAGCAGCTATTGTCGTAAGCAATATTTTTAAGACATGTTTTCAAGATTTGCCATGCGTATTAAAAGCGTGGGTTTTAATAGAAAAAAGCTCGATAGAGCGAACGCCTACTAGCCGTAGGTGCTGACTTTTTTACAACTTGGGCAGTATGTGATGACCATCGAAGTATCGGTTGGTTTGATGCGTATGGTGGTTTTTTCGTTTTTTTCGGACAATTTTAGTATAATGCGATGATTCTTTTAAGAAGAGCGTTTTAAAAGGCTCTTTTTTAATCGCATGAATACAGTGTGTGTTAGGTACGATGTGATGCAACGGCTCATTGGCATGTTGTGGACACAGATTTGGTCTTATCGTTTTTATATTCATTCATCAAGCAAATAGGTTATTTATGGAACCCATGGTCGTCATCGCAGCACGTACTGCTGAAAAAGTTGGTAAAGAAATTTTATATGCGCATCAAAACCGTCATAAAATTGAATTGGACATTGAGTCTAAAGGACTGGATGGCCTAGTCACGCGTATTGATCGTTTTAGCGAAGAGCTGACGATTGAAACCCTAAAAGCCAGCTACCCAAATCATTCATTTTTGGGTGAAGAGTTCGGTATGCAAGAAGGTCGCGGCGAAGATGCGGACTGGTGCTGGATTATCGATCCATTAGATGGCACCAAAAACTTCGTCCATGGTGTGCCGCAGTTTTGTGTGTCTATCGCAGTACAGCATAAAGGTGTCACGCAACATGGTGTTGTCTATGACCCAGTTCGTGATGAGATGTTCTCTGCGAGCCGTGGTAAAGGCGCTCGTCTGAACCAGCGCCGCATCAGCGTGAGCGAACGCAAAACCATCGACGGTGGCTTATTTACGACTGGTCATCCTCTTGAGCGTAAGCGCAATGGTGAAGTAATCTCTTATGCAAAACAGCATTTTGAGAGCCTACAAAAAGTCTCTGAAGCGGGTGGTCAAATTCGTCGTCTAGGTTCAGCGGCATTGGATCTATGCTATGTGGCTGCTGGTCGCTTCGATGGTTATTTTGAGATGTCTATCAAGCCTTGGGATATCGCAGCGGGCGAGCTTATCGTAACAGAAGCACGCGGTGTGGTGGTCGATCATACTGGCGCACACAACTCTATGACTTCAGGCTCTATCTTTGCTTGTAATGTCAAATTGTTGAAACCATTGATGCAGACGGTCGTTCCTTCGTGGGGCGATGCATTATAAGTACGAGTGTTTAAGAACGCTGGTATGTGAGTAAAAGCACAACCCCTAAAAAGCTGGTTCCATTATGGAGCCAGCTTTTTTGTTTTTCTGGTGCATTTATCTTCAACCGTGATCCCTTGAAACTCAAGCTCTTTACTCATCGTCTCTAACAGTGTCAACTCGTTTTCTATAAGCGCCAGCATATCTTGTACGTGTGGCAAGGCCTTACTGCAAGCGGTAATGCAAAACTCAATCTTATCCAAATAACTGGCTAAGGTAATGTTCATTGCTTGACCATTGAAGACGATAGAAGCAGGGTATAGGGACTGTAGGCGTGCCCCATTCCAATACAGAGGTTTTTCAGAACCGGGAACGTTGGAGATGATAAGGTTGAAGGCTTGCTTTTTAGGAAACAGCCCCGTTGCCACGTTAATTCCTTCCCAAGCATAAGCGATCACACTGTAGTTGATGACTTGCGCCTGATTCATACGGCGAAACCGGCGTTTGCCATTATTCATACTGCGGTGAATAAGCTCTATCCTACGTAGTGGGTTATCCAAATGGGTGCCTAAGTTTGCCAATACAAACGATAACTGATTGCCTGCAATACTGTTGTCAGTACGCAGTGACATGGGCACAAAGGCAATTAAAGGTTTGCTTGGTAGCGCGTCCATGGCTATCAAATACTGACGAATGGCACCAGCACAAACGGCCAGTACGACATCGTTTTTACTGATTTTTAATCTTTCAGCAATAGCGTTGAAGCGCTGTATGTCATAAGACTGTGCAGCAATTCGCCGTGAGGCTGAAATTCGCGTATTCAACACACTCATTGGGGCATCAAAAGTGCCGACATAACCATCGTCGCCATAATTTTTAAAATTGTCGAGCAATTCGGTAAAGACAGGTTTGATGGTAGAGATTTGCTCTTTGATGATGCGCTGTACAGATCGCTTGGCAGGCAGCATAGCATTGACCTGATTGCGATGGCGCGTCATCAATGACCACACGGGCAGCGTAACTGGCTCATCTGGCGATTGCGAGAGAGATCGTTGTACCAACCGCATGGCTGCTATGCCATCGACCAGCGAGTGATGAATCTTAAAATATAATGCAAACCGCTCAGGGCTGTGCTCGTTTTCTGGTTGAATGCCTTCGATGATGTGACATTCCCATAGCGGCATCGCACGATCTAGCAGACGACCATGCTCTCTTGAAATGTACATCAGTAGCTCGCGAATACGACCGGGACTTGGTAGCGCAACATGATGAAAATGATGCTCGACATCAAAGTTTTTGTCTTTTTTCCAAAAAATCAGATGCTCTAAAACCTGATTAAAAGGAAAGCTTGGCGGTACATCGGATTCTTGCATTTGTTTGACTAACTGATAAACAAAATCGCTGTCCGCCGCTTCTGGTTTTTCAAATAAGAACAAACCACCGACATGCATAGGCTGTTTACGCGACTCAATAAGTAAAAATAACTGATCAACTGCGGTGAGAAGTCGCATAATAAATCCTTTTATGATGATAAGTTGAATGAGAAGTCATCATTGATAAATCTCCATTAATCAATTCTCAAATGGTTATTAAAAAGAGCGTCTTGATATAAATAAGTCTTATACCGTTTCTTTATTATTATTTTATAATTGCTCTTTTCTCTAGAGAAATAGAGGTATCAATCTATTGAAAAAAGTAGCCAGTCTGCGGTGAGCTGGCTGTTGCCATCTTACGCATAGGCATACGACCGGCCAAAAAGGCGGCACGACCTGCCCATATAGCGTGTTTCATAGCATGACCCATCATCACTGGATTTTGCGCATTGGCAATGGCTGAATTCATCAATACGCCATCACAGCCCAGCTCCATTGCCAGCGCTGCATCAGACGCAGTACCCACGCCTGCATCAACCAATACGGGTACTTTGGCATTTTCAATAATTAAGCTAAGCGTGTGACGATTGAGCAGACCCAAACCTGAGCCAATCAAGCTACCAAGCGGCATAATAGCAACGCAGCCCATGCTCTCTAATTCTTGGGCAACGATAGGGTCATCTGAGGTATACACCATGACTTCAAAACCATCATCAATCAATACTTTGGCAGCTTTTAGGGTTTCGGTCACATTGGGGTAAAGGGTTTTTTCATCACCCAACACTTCAAGCTTGACCAAGTTGTGCCCGCCTAATAGCTCGCGCGCAAGCTTACAAGTACGAATCGCTGTCTCTGCATCAAAGCAGCCAGCCGTATTGGGTAAAATGGTGTATTTGTCAGGCGAAATCACGTCAAGCAAATTAGGCTCATTGCTGTTTTGTCCAATATTGGTACGACGAATCGCGACTGTCACAATCTCTGCTCCTGAGGCAGCAATAGCGTCACCCGTTTCAGTCATGTCTTTATATTTGCCCGTACCTACCAACAGCCTAGAAGAGAAGGTGCGACTGCCTACGGTAAAAGTATCTTGTAAAAGGGGTGTCGGTTGGATAATGCTAGCGTTCTCTGACATAACGAAAAATCCTAATAGCGGGCGGGCAAGGTAAAAGGCAAACAATATGCCATTTAAATGTGATAAAAATACGTGCTGTGGCTAATCATAACGTACTGTTAGGAAAAGGACTACCTGTACCTATGCACGCCACTTCTTTGTATCAAATTCAAATGGCATTGACGGTGATTTTTTTGTGAATATGCTAAAAATAAACGGAAAACGATGGGTCTACAACGCCTTCTATATAAAGTCATACTCATTTGAAACAAAATGCTATTATAACAAACTCATGCAATCTTACTTACACTCTTTTTGGGTCAGCCAGCCAAGCACAATGCGTTTGCGCTACTTATATAGTTGGGTCGAAATAAAATAGATACGTGAATAGTCGCGTGCTACTGGTATAAATGTTCCTTGTGTGCTGCTAAACAGAGGCTGCGCAACATTCATCTCAGTAGCAGGGTATCGGTTTTAGAGTAAATAGATTATATGATGCTTGGACACGATTTTTTCTGAAATCATTTTCCTTTATCAGGCCGTCTTTATGCTGCAATTACCATACAGTTTCGCAAAACGTCATCAAATTCTGGTCATGCTGGCAATCGATCCTGAGCTGCCGCCGACATTGCTACTGACCAAAGCCACTCCTTTATCCGCCATCAATGAGGCGGTACGATTTTTACAGCAGCAAGGCGTGCGCGCTGTACCAACTTACGAAAGTGTCAACGCAGACGACTTTGAAAGGCGCATGAACGCCGCCTACGCCGGTAATACGGGAGAATCACAGCACATCGCTGCTGGGCTAGAAGATCATCCCGATCTTGATAGTTTGGCAGACAGTGTCCCTGAGACGGAAGATTTGATGGATCAGCAAGACGATGCCCCTATTATTCGTCTGATTAATGCGCTGTTGTCTGAAGCCATACGCCTGAGTGCCTCAGACATTCACATCGAAACCTTTGAGAAGCGATTGGTGGTACGTTTTCGTGTCGATGGGGAGTTAAAGGAAATCATCACCCCAAAACGACAGTTGGCACCATTATTGGTCTCACGTATTAAAGTCATGGCCAAACTGGACATCGCTGAAAAGCGTGTGCCGCAAGATGGGCGTATTAGTTTAAGATTGGCAGGTCGTGAGGTCGATGTGCGAGTATCGACATTGCCTTCAAGCTTTGGTGAACGAGTGGTCATGCGTTTGTTAGACAAGCAAGCAGGGCGTCTCAATATGACGTATTTGGGGCTGTCTGATAATGACTATAGCGAGCTTAAACGTTTGATTCATCGGCCACATGGCATTATTTTGGTGACAGGGCCGACAGGCTCAGGCAAAACCACGACGCTGTATTCGGCATTGACGGACTTAAATGATCAAACCCGCAATATCTTGACCGCTGAGGATCCCATTGAGTTTCAGCTCGATGGTATCGGGCAAACGCAGGTCAATAATAAAGTCGATATGACCTTTGCCAAAAGTTTGCGAGCGATGTTGCGTCAAGATCCAGACGTAGTGATGGTGGGCGAGATTCGCGACCTTGAGACAGCAGAGATTGCCGTACAAGCGTCTTTAACAGGACATTTGGTATTATCAACGCTGCACACCAATACGGCCATTGGCGCAGTCACACGATTGCAAGACATGGGCGTTGAGCCATTTTTATTATCGTCGTCGCTCATTGGCGTGGTAGCGCAGCGCTTGGTTCGCACGCTTTGTACGCATTGTCATGGCTGGCAAGCAGCCGACACAGAGCAAGCCAAGTTGTTTACTGAGATTGGTGTGGAGATTGAGAAGGGAGTCGATAGCGCTATCCAATTGCCCAAACCTATTGGCTGTGATAAATGTAATCAATCAGGTTTTAAAGGGCGTACGGCGATATATGAAGTCGTGCCTATTGATGACACGTTACGTCGCATGATTCATAGTAATACCGCTGAGTACGAGCTAGAAGAGTACGCGCGTTTGCAGACACCATCGATTCGCGCCGATGGTCTGCGCAAGGTCATAGAAGGGCGTACCACGTTAGAAGAGGTACTGCGAGTGACCAAAGAAAGCGCGCTCACTGACGAGGCGATTATTAGCTAACCGTGCTTTTCTAGGGCGATATTATTTTACTGCCATACACTCAATCTCGACACTAGCACCAGCTGCCAATTCTGACACGCCAAAAGCAGAACGTATGGGATAAGGTCTGGTCATCTCAGCTCTATAAACGTCGTTAAAGTCGTCAAAGTCATCCATGTCAACAAGCATTGCCACACACTTGACGATATCTGATTTTTGATAGCCGTATGTTAATAAAGTGGCATTGATATTGTCTAAGGTTTGTTTGGTTTCAGACTTGATACCGCCTTTGACCAGCCTACCTTCTCTCATACCAATCTGACCAGATAAGTATAAGGTATTGCCGACACGCACCGCTTCTGAAAAAGGATAATCGCTACCTTCGCCAAGAAATACAGGGCCAAATTTTGTGGTAGTGGCGGTGGCTGTTCCTACTGGCGCTGCATGGGTCGCCATCGTAAATCCTAAGGCGCAGGCAGTAAAGAGCACCGTCTGAGACAATGTTTTAACCAATACTTGAGCTTTTTTGGACATCACTGTCTCCTTCATTATTATTATTTTTGATTATCGATACACCAAGTACACGCTATCGAACTATTGGCGCATGGCTTTTATAGGTATGAAGCGAAAGCCTGCTACTTATGAGCAGCAGGCTTGGTCGAATGATTGAATCACTTTTAAAATCAGTAACGGTTTTTAAGACGGTTCATTGTTTTTGCCTTGGCGACGCGCTTCTAATTCCGCTTTAGGTATCCATGCCCACGTCATCTCAACCACAATAGGATCGCGCTCACTATCAGACTCGCGATCATGAATCACGCAAGGAATCACCATCTCACCCTTTGGAGTGTTTAAAATATCTAGACGCTGCTCATCCGATAAACTGGCGATGGCGGCTATTTGTCCTTTTTTGATTGGACGATAAAAATTGACCGAATACGACTTAATTAGTAGCACGCGATCGGACGGCAGATTTAAACCCAAAATAAAACCTGTGGCGGTCTCTGCCAGTAACGTGATGGCCACAGCATGAATAGAGCCGATATGGTTTTGAACCGTTTTGGTATTGTTTAAGCTGACCACGACTCTATTGGGCTCGACGATTTCGTAATAAACCCCCGTCGTTCCTACGTAGGGCACCACTTTACCAAAGGCTTTAGACAAGATGCTAGAACGCGCGCTGTTAGGCAAATATTTGGTGACAGATAAGAGCTTGGTGAATTGGTTACTGATTGGCTTAAGCGTACTATTTGGTTGTTCGACTGGCAATCCTGCATTGTCAGAAACTTTGGTTGACGATTTTTTTGCCAGTTTGATAGGCAGTTTTTTTAATAGTCCTGACATACAAAATTCCTTAAGGTGAAGTGGTTTTAACGTGTTATTGACAGGGTATAGTCAGCTCAATATAAAAGAGCGCTGCGTGCGACTAGGATTTGTTTTTTCGTGCTGCTAATACAGAAACTACGCAAAATTTATCCCAATCGCACCGTCTCTTTTTTAAAGTCAATCGGCTATCGTTCAGGTAAGCGGCGCTCATGAAAAGTTGTACTCAAAACGATTAAAAAGCATAACCTTACAAGCTTTATCCTAACAGCTATTTGGACTATGTTACATTAACGCAGGTATCTCGACCATTATTACCTTGAACTGCTGCGCTCATAAAACTGTAGTCATGCAATGCGATGGCTGAGCCATACTCTCTAGACAAATACATAACATACAATTAAGCCAAGTAAGTACAAAAAATGGCTCAGTCACACCAGTCGCTCACGTATCGGCACTACTAGATGCTAGATAGCGAGCCGCGCTATAATAGTGAGATTTTAGCGTGCTGTATTTGTTTCTCACGCGATTGTTGACTGCTGGATAATACCATGCCTGATATGTTTCCTCATAAGCCCATCAATATCATTTATACAGGCGTCGCTGGTACGGGTAAAACCTACCGACTGCTACAAATCGCTAAAGAATATACTGATTACCTGCCTAAAACCAATCATGAGGATTTGCTGGTACAGCTCTTACAAGAATTGAGCTGGCGCGAAGTAGTATGTTTGATATTTTTGGAGTTTCAATCCAGAAAGCAAGACTTGGTAAAAGTGCCTGAGCTTGTCAATCATGAGTTTTATATTGCAAAAGCCTCGCTAAATGCCCGTGACAATCACTTGAGAAACACGGCATGGGCGGTGCTACAAACACACAGTCCTACCGATTCCAAAACAGTCGTTTCTAAAAATCGAGCCAGCCAAGCTTACTTTGATAAAGATCATAGCGGCGCGTGGTATTTGTTGCCCGACAGCCTCACACTATTAGAGGATTTGTCGCAGCAGTTGGCCGAATTTCAGCAGGCGCAGCGTGACTGTCATAAAAGTCAAGATCAGCATTTTAGTCAGCAGCGGTTTAGTATGGTTAGCTTTCATCAAGCCTATGGTTATGAAGAGTTCGTGGAAGGGATTCGCCCCGTTATGACAACCTCTCATTCCCATAAAGACAGTCATATACAGGCCAATAATATGCCTGCCCAAATGAGCTATGCTATCCAAGAAGGCGCATTTTTAAAGCTCTGTCAGCGCGCGGCTAACGACCCTGAGCAGCGTTATGCGGTGCTGATTGATGAGATCAATCGTGCCAATGTCTCACGAGTGTTTGGGGAGTTACTTAGTCTGATTGAGCCAGATAAACGGGCCGGTATGCAAAATGCGATGACGGTCAATCTTGCCTATTCTGGACGTCCCTTTAGTTTGCCTGCTAACGTCGATATTTATGCCACGATGAATACGCAAGACCATTCGTTGGCACCACTTGATATGGCGCTGCGTCGTCGTTTTCGTTTTGTAGATTGCCCACCGCAGCCCGAACTGTTGCCTATCATCAGTCTTGGCACAGAGGCACAAACTGATGATGCTGTAGAGACCATTGATTTGTCCAAATTATTGATGAATTTAAACGCCCGTATTACTCAAATATTAGGGTCAGAGGCACAGCTCGGACATGCTTTTTTATGGTCGGTGAACACCCTTGAGCAGCTACAAATAGCGCTGTGTGAACAAGTTATTCCACAATTGGCACAAGCGGCAGGTGGACAAGTGGCCGTCTTACAGTATATTTTTAAAGATGAGCCGCAGCCGCTGAGTGCGCAGTTTATTCAAGACCATCAAGCGCTGATAGACCATGGTGCAAGTCATCATATGGATAGCCAAAATAATAACGCTGCTCAGCATCCAATGTTTTCAGGACATAACGCTTTTCTGACGCAGTCGATGACTACAGGTAATTATAGAATCAATACGGATCTCATCACCAAGACAGGCGAATTTGCCAAGCCTTTTGTCTATCAGCGTTTGTATGACTAAGGGTGTGTCGTAGTGATAAATAGCCAAGCGTCCTATCAGAATCCTACGTTGAGGCAAGCGAGTCGCACCCATATTGAGGGGCTTACTACCAACAGTCATGGCAATCATGTCATTACGGTGTTTGAGCATCAACGTCTGACAGCACAGGACTTTATACACAGCGCTGATTTTTATTGGCTGATGGCACAAGAGTTTGCAGTATTTACTATCAAGCGTGAGCAAGGGGCGTGGCAGTTAAAGGTTGGGCATTATATCGGTATCGTCTTACTACCGAGTGGCATGATGCTTGAGATATTGCCAAAGCTGGCGGCTGATAATGAAAACCCTCGTAGGCAGCTACAACCTGGTCATACCGCCTCGCATCAAACCCAGATAGGAAAAACCCGTCAATGGGTGCAAAATATGTTGTCTGATCTGACTCATGGTAGCGATCATCCTTACTCTAAGTTACCAAATACAAAAAATCTGGGTCAACTGAGTCATCATTTGACGGCTTTGCCCATAACGACATTGGCACTGCCTGATTGGCTGATTGAGCAGTTCTTGCAGCGATTGGTGCATTATCAACCCACCAAACACTATCAGTCACAGACGCATAATCAAGCTTCATTACAAGGCCGTTTGCTCATCAAGGAGCAGCTGCATCATAATAGTATGCAGCCACATAAATTTATGTGTGAGAGCAGCGTGTTAAATCAAGACATGCTAGGCAATCGCTTGATTAAAAGTGCCTTGGTTTTATTGGCACCTATGTTTTCTAAATCTATGTCACTCAAATGCCTACAAGCGTGGCAAAAAGTGCCTATGCTGACCCAGCATGAGAGGCAGCAGCTAACGTCAATTTACCAGCGAGCAAAGCGGCAGATCGAGATACAGCCACTACAAGCGAAGCTATTACAAGCGGCGCAGCAATTATTAGACTTGGCATATTGGTTATTACAGCAGTCAGATATGGCAGCGGGTAATGGTATTGACCCAAAAAAAACCTCTAAGAATAATCTGTCTCAACCGCGCTTGTGCCTGTTGCTTGATATGAATCAAGCGTTTGAACAATGGGCAAGTCAGCGCATTGCATCGACATTTATGCAGGTAAGTAGCCAATATCGACCGTTGTACCAAACGCAGCGGGTTTGGCTCAGTGACGAAGAAGGGCAGGCATGCTTGTCCATTCGTCCAGATTTACTAATGTATGAAGCAGCCACTAGCCATGAGCATTACCACAGTCAGAACCATAAAAACGATGTACCTAATGCGAAAGCGTTAGGGCGTTATAGTCATGTCATCGATATCAAATGGAAACCGCTATCCCATGCAGCTGCGATTAGCGCAAGTGATGCTTATCAATTGACAAGTTATGCACAGGCGTATCAAGCACAGCAAGTGTGGCTGGTTTATCCTGTTCAAGATGATGAGCGGCAACCCATTGCACTCAAACAAGTACGGTATGAGAACGAAAATGCTGATAATGAACCCAGTCTTGCTCAGTTATGGCTTATGCCTTTCAATGTCCTGACAGGGTCGATAAACAGCGACTTGCTTCCCGCATTAGATGTAGTATAATCACGCTACGGGCGATGGCATATCATGGCTGGTAAGGTTTTTTGGTTTCACGTATTTTGATAAATGATGCGTATTTTTCAAATAATTGCGAATTATTTTAAATTAATTAAAAATAGGTGTTGACACAATAGGCTTTAACCCTTAATATGTGCACCTCGATAGCGAGGAACATTAACAAGTTAGCGGCATTGCCAATAACCAGTTAATCAACAAACTATCGTGATAATAGAGAATTTCGGAGTGTGGCGCAGTTTGGTAGCGCATCTGGTTTGGGACCAGAGGGTCGTAGGTTCGAATCCTATCACTCCGACCATCTATTTTAAGAGCCTTACAGGCTTTTTTTTATGTATAATGATTTAGTTTAGAGTATTCCTTAAACTGATGTAATATATAAAAAGCCCCTAAGAGCGCCTGTAGCTCAGTTGGATAGAGCACCTGCCTTCTAAGTAGGTGGTCGCAGGTTCGAGCCCTGCCAGGCGCACCATTTAGCCTGCATATTTTGCCAGTCCTTGGCAACAGTTATGGCGGTTGTAGCTCAGTTGGTAGAGCCCCGGGTTGTGATCTCGGTTGTCGTGGGTTCGAGTCCCATCAGTCGCCCCATTTTTATTCTGCAAAAACTCCTCTCTGTTTCTATAGATCCTATCTTATTACATAATGTGCTATTGTTATCAGCCCTTGCCATCTTTGGCATTTTTGCGTGTCTGATTGGTTTTACATTAAATTCTATATATTCGTATTTATGAATATAATGAGTATTTGCTTATTTTAATTTATTAATTTCCTTATGATTCGCACTTATCACAGGTCCATAACGAGTGTTGCTGCGTTTTTTCCCATTATTTGACAATCACTTTCACAAAAAGCAACAAACGGTCAAGTGTTGTATTAGAATAGAACGGTAACCCAATTGAATACCCATACTTTGTTAATTGATATAAGATTCAACCGCTATCATATGAGTCTTAATCGAACTGGTGCAAAAATATAATGGAACATCATATATTGAACATTGAGCGAGTTTAGGGCGGTAGCAATTAGTAGGTAGGTGTTTGCTTATTTTTTACAAGCTACTACTGACCTTGTACAACTAAGGAAGTGATTGATGGACGCATTAAGTGTATTGTTGCAAAACGTGCATTTGTTTGAAACCAAGTATTATCGTTTGAATGGTAATGGAAATTGGTCTTATTCTATTACCAGAAAGGATACCCTTTTATTTTACTTAGTCATGTCTGGAAGCTTTTGTATTGATGTTGGTGATGGCCTAAGACAGGCACATGCTGGCGATATCATTATGATTCCAAATGCCTATCAGCATGTCAGTTACGCACTCAATCACAATGGCAATGATGCTAAACCGTTAGATGAGATGCTGACTCATTGTAAAGAGCACACGCTTGAAATCGATGGCGATGGTGAGCCCAATTCGTCTTTGATATTGATAGAATGCAAATATGATAAAGAGATGATTCGTCCTTTATTGTCTATGTTGCCGTCTATTTTGCCTGAGCTTAATGATAAATCAGGCAGGTTTGAAGTCATTGATGTTGAAATCAAGCTTCTGACGTTGGAGGCAGAGAGCGAGCGCATGGGCAAAACAGCCATTATCAATCATTGGGCAAGCATTATGATGATTGAATGTTTGCGTGTATATATTGAAAAATTGCCAGAGGCGACAGAGAATTGGTTAAAAGCCATGAAGGATCCTTTTTTGACCAAAGCACTGGCAGCGATGCATGAAGCGCCGAGTCAAAACTGGACCATCCATAGACTTGCTGAAACGGCAGGCATGTCGCGCTCAAGCTTCGCCCAGCGTTTTAAAGATACGGTTGGTGTGCCACCGCTGACGTATCTTATCGATTACCGTTTACGGCTGGCAGCGCGGTATCTGCGCTTGCAACAAAACAGTATCAGTCGTATCAGTGAGCTGGTCGGGTACGCTTCTGACTCTACGTTCAGCCAGGCCTTTAAACGTGTTTATGGCGTATCGCCAAAAGCGTACCGTCAGCAATATCGTTAACAAAACATCGCTTAGCTAAGCAAAATCAGATATCTTAGACTATAGACAGGCATTAAGGCAGTTACTGCACCCTTAATGCCTGTTTTTGCATATGCGCATGACTTTTTGATAAGGTTAGCAATCTGATTCTGACACGTGGTATTTTGATGATGCACAGCTGACAATGTGTGTGTGTTCAGGTACTATGGAGGGATGAGTCATTTAGACAAAAATGTTTGTGAGCGCGCTATAGTTACTGATAGCGCTGTCTGATAGCATGATCTAGACGATGTTTATTTTTGCTGCTGATGGTACGTTATGACTGAACCGACCGCAAAGCCAAACGCACACCCGAATAACCAACAGGGCAATGCTGCGTCTGCCAAAGAACCAAGCAAGACGAGTGACAATCATACTGAGATAGAAAATAAGGACAATCAAGATTTGGTAGAGCCTTCGCCAAAGGGTCACATGACTGAAACGCTCGACAAAGCGGCGTTATTGGCATTGTTTATATTACCAGATACTGAAGAACACATTACTGGACAAACCAGTGCTGAAAATACCAAAGTTCGAGAAAGTGCAGAGTCATCTACTGCGCTGACTGAAAGTAGTATCGCTGAGCAACGAGTGGCGCTTTATCACACTCAACATGAGCGTACACGGTTACTGTACCTCGCATCAGCTGCCATACGTCCCACTTATTTGGTCCAAACACTCAAATCGCAATTTGCAGAGTATCATCAATATCTACTAGCCCAGCAACTTGATAAGCGTGGTCTGATGGATACGGATGGATTGGATCGTTTGTGGCAGCAGCTGCACGTGGTCGATGATATCATCGCTGACATTGTGCGCCATATGCCAGCGCAGCAGCCAGCAGGGTGGCAACTCACTATTCAAGATGGACACAATCCACTGTGTCTTGCGACTGTCGGTAAGCTCAAACATGGCAAACCGATTCGAGATCAAGGCAGTTTAAATAGCTACGTACTCGGTCATTTTGGTGTGAGTAGCTTTACCTATGATCGCGGCTACTATATAGGGCATGTGGTTGGGTATTTATTCAGTTGCTATTTTTGCGCCCATCTGTCGATCAGTTATGGTGTCTCAGCGCTTGGTCAGCAAGTGATAGCAGATTATAACTATGCCAGTCTGGAAACCCCGCATATGGTGAGACTGCTACAGGGGTTGGATGGTTATTGCAAAAAACGCATTTATCAACTGGCGGTTATCTGTGCACGTTTGAGTGTGTTTGCCAGCGATAAGCGTATCGAGAGAATGCTGATTGCAGAAGTCAATGATTTTGATAAAAAGCTGCAACAGCAGCATTTAGACGTCTTGTTATTACAAGGGTTAATGCCAGACAGTAATGATTCTACCCCACTATTTTGAACATGCTATACGCTAGGTAAAGACTCTCTTAAAGCAGGTACTTAAACCTGTACCTTTGTTTTTTGACCTTAGGATATCTGCTGCTATGCCCGCTTATCATTTTAAAGCGCTTGACGATCGCGGCGGTGTCCAAAAAGGCTTGCTCGAGGGTGACTCTGCGCGGCAAGTGCGTCAGCAGTTGCGTGACAAGCAGTGGACGCCTGTTGAAATTAGCGCAGTTAATGATCGACAAAGCCAACATAAAAGCCGCTACAAAAAACCCTCTGCTTATGAGTTGGCGTTACTCACACGCCAATTGTCTGTCTTATTGGCAGCTGGTATTCCGCTTGAAGAAACTTTAGCAGCGGTCGCCAAACAGTCTCCAAAAACCCATATCAAATCGTTAATGCTGGCGGTACGCTCCCATGTTTTAGAAGGGCTTAGTTTGGCGCGGGCATTACAACAAGCGGCTAGCTTTCCACCTTTATACATTGCCACCATTGCGGCTGGCGAAAAATCAGGACACTTGGACCTAATTCTCAACCAGTTGGCAGATTACACCGAAAATCGCTTTGCCTTGCAAAAAAAGATTCAAGGCGCGATGGTTTATCCCATTGTACTAATGGTGATGGCGGTCGGGGTGATTATGGGTTTGATGAGCTTTGTGGTGCCCAAAATTGTCAAAGTGTTTGAGCAGTCTGAGCAAGCATTGCCGCTGATTACTCAAGTGGTTTTGACGCTTTCAAACATTATCACCCAGTGGTGGTGGTTGATGCTCTTGGTATTGGGAAGTATGGCGTTTTTATTTTATCGGTTTGCTCAGACCAATGCAGGCAAACTGACCATCGATAGCGTTGTGCTGAGATTGCCGATACTGGCAAGATTGTCTAAAGGACTCAATGCCGCGCGCTTCGCCAGCACGCTTGCCATATTGGTGCGCTCAGGTGTGCCACTGATTGAAGCGCTACACATAGGCGCCGCCGTAACGACCAATTTGCATATCAAGCAGACCATTATTGTGGCCGCTGACCGAGTGACTGAAGGCTCAAGCCTATCGAGTCAACTTGAAAAATCACCATATTTTCCACCAATGATGGTACAAATGATCAAAAGTGGTGAAAACTCAGGCGAGCTTGAAAACATGCTCAGTCGCGCAGCCAACATGCAAGAAGCAGAAGCCACTAACTTTATCAGCACGCTACTGTCATTACTCGAGCCTTTAATGCTGGTACTGATGGGGGTTGTGGTAATGATTATTGTGATGGCGGTCATGCTACCAATCGTCAATATGAACGATCTGGCAGGTTAGCAAATGGCTAATATCACATCTGATTTATTGCCGTTCTGCCTCTATTAGAAAGTAGATTCATTGCTTATCTGATTTTCTACCTATCTTTTATTACCTCTATCTTGCTAAATCTTGTGTTAGCTTTCTTAAGATTTGCTTACTGTAGTATATTTTTGATGCATACACTTTTTTGCTACTTTAACTACCGCTATAAAGCTATAGTAAACGCGAACGCAAACTTGCTTTTAGTGGGTGTGTTTTATTGTGACGATTGTTCATAGTAGACGCTACTAACAATCCACTGGCAGCGCTGGATAAAACCAAAATCATGGTTTATAGTGATAATTGTTTCAATGCTCATTATGATGATGCTAATGAGTGCGACTTGGACGCTACTTTTACTATGTATACAACCGTGATGACAAAAGTTATGACTGACACAAACCATGTAAATACGATGCCAAAGCTCACCGTTAATACTGCCAAAATTCAGGTAAACGATGTGAGCGATAATAAAACCGTTTTTAAGCAACGCCGTTTAGTAAGCCGATCCAATCAGTCAGGGTTTACCCTTATTGAGATTATGGTGGTCATTGTTATTTTGGCCATTCTTGCGGGCTTAGTGGTACCAAAGGTAGTTGGGCAAAGTGATAAGGCTCGCGTTAAAACGACTGAGACTGCGCTGGCTACTGTCTCAAATGCGCTCGATATGTATAAGGTGGATAATTCACGTTATCCGACCACGGCACAAGGGCTTGAAGCGCTTACTACGCCACCCGCCGAGGCCAAAAACTATCCGGATGGTGGCTATATCAAAGGCGGTTATCCAACCGATGGCTGGGAAAACGAACTGCAATATGTAGCACCAGGCGGTGAAGGTCGACCTTACGATTTATTTTCATTGGGAGCAGATGGTCAGCAGGGCGGTGAAGGTCAAGATGCTGATATTTATGCCACGTTATAAGTTTTAGACTCGTCAATGCTAAAAAGGTTTGCAGCAAAGGCTTTCTGATATGTGGCTTGTTTGCTGACTCAGTCATTTCTGACAATCGCTATACATCAACCAATCATACGTTATTGGTTGATGTTTTTATCGGTAGATAAAATAAGCGCCATTTCATATATTCTTGTGTATTAAGACAGTCCCATTCCTATCAGCTTTTAGGCGTTGATGCCAACTACCTCGCTATTGCCAGAGTAGTTAGGCTTTAACCAACCGTCATTGTAAGTAGACATTAAGGTAGTTACTCATGTTAATTCAAATGCCCACAACGAAACCAACCACTACAGGTAAATGTCATTCTAAACAGTCTGGTACGTTTGCCATTGTGAGTGCCGCGTTAATGACGGCCTTATCGATGGTATCTATCAATACTCAGGCAGCAGGGTTAAACGAGTTATTTGGCAAAAACAATGCGGCGCAGTCCAAGTTTTTGCCAGTAGAACAAGCGTTTCAAGTAAGTACCATGACCAAAGCGACTTCTAAAGGTACGCAATTATCCATTAATTTTGATATCACGCCTGGTCATTATGTGTATAAAAATCAGCTGACTTTAAAATTCCCTAAAGGAGTGAGTGCAGCGCCTTTTACTTTTAGCCAATCGCCTGTTTCTATTGATGATCCTACGTTTGGTAAAGTGCCCGTATTTACGCAAAAAAACATGGTAGCGACTACTATACTAACCACCAATAACGGTAAAGCTGCGAAAAATGTACCCGTTATGATTGGTTGGCAAGGCTGCGCTAAAGCAGGATTGTGCTATCCACCAGAAAAAATCAAAACCACAGTCAATATTGCTGTGACACGCAAATAAACATTGTGTAATTCGGCTCAAATATTAGTAGGAAATCGCATGTTAGCAACAAAAAGGGAGCCTGCCATGTCTACCAAATCAATAGAACAAACCGCATCGCTAACGGCAAATCGTCCCTCAAAAAGATCTTATCTACTGGCATTTGCTTTAAGCAGTAGCTCACTGCTTACAGGGCTGTTACCAACTGCGTTTGTCGCTACAGGGTTGACTGCGACCTCGACCATGACGCAAGCCGCGGGATTAGGTGATTTATTTGGCAAAGAACAGAGTGGCGCAAAGTCAGAGTTTTTGCCAGTAGAGCAAGCGTTTCAGGTCAGTAGCAGTAGTAACGCTGCTAAGTCTGGTACGCGCTTGGCCATCAACTTTGACATTACCCCAGGTCATTACGTTTATAAAGACCAAATTAAGCTGACTTTGCCTGCCGGCGTGAGCGCAGCACCTTTTAGTTTTAGTCAGTCTCCCATTTCAATTGATGATCCAACCTTTGGCCAAGTACCAGTATTTGACCAAGCCAACATGGTTGCCACCACGCTTTTGACCAATAACAGTGGCAAAAGCTTAAACAATGCGGCCGTGGTGATTGGGTGGCAGGGCTGTGCCAAAGCAGGACTTTGTTATCCACCAGAAAAAATCAAAACCACGGTCAATATTGCTGCGACTGGCGAGATTCGTGCGGACAATGCAGCAGTAGATACTGTAACGCCCAATTTGGCCGATGCTGGTAGTCTAGATTCTGAAGCAGACAACGCTGAAGTAGGTAGTGTGGCAGATGACGACGTTATTGATTATGCGTTAATGGATGACGTGGCGTTAGAGGGCGAGCTTGCAGCAACCAGTACGATCTCTGGTGCTGATAGTGAGGTAACCAGTAGCAGTACGACAAACAACGCTGCGACAAACAATGCCACCCTTGCTTCTCAAAATGCGGTCGATGGTGACCCCTTTGGTTTGGCGTCTCATCCTTGGTTGGCTTTGGTATTATTGTTTTTAGCAGGTCTGGGTTTGGCTTTGACGCCATGCGTGCTACCAATGTTGCCTATCGTTGCCAATATTGTTGCCCGTGAAGAGAACCCAACGGTAAAACGCGGTGTTATTTTAACCACCAGCTACGCCATCGGGGTGGCTATTGCTTACGGTATTTTGGGTGCGCTTATTGCCGTGTTTGGTGAGTCATTGGGCATCATTGGTTGGTTACAAAACCCCGTTATTCTTATTAGCTTTGCCGTTATCTTCGTTCTATTGGCCTTATATATGCTGGGCGTATTTAGCATTCGCTTACCAACAGCCATCAGTAATAAGATGCAAGGCTTGAGTCAAGCGGGTGATAGTAAGCTTGGTAGTGCAGGCGGCAGTTTACTCGCTGGATTCTTATCAGCCTTGGTGGTGTCACCTTGTGTGTCCGCACCGCTGTTTGGCGCGCTTTTGGCGGTGTCTACGATTGGTAATCCCTTGCTTGGTTTTGCGGCTTTATTCATGCTTGGTTTTGGCTTATCAGCACCGCTTATCTTAATTGGCGCGACTCAAGGCAAGATCATGCCAAAAGCTGGCGAGTGGATGAACTGGGTCAAGATCGGTTTTGCTCTATTACTCTTTGCCGTTGCACTATTACTGATTGAACGGGTCTTTATTTCGCCTGTCATGCTGATGGTGTGGGCATTATGGTTTATGGTCGTCGCGACATGGGCGTGGAGTTGGTTGGGTAAAGGTCGTCTGCTTACTCAAGCGCTGGGCTTGGTTGTCGGTATTTGGGCGGTTTGTTTGATAGTGGGCGCGGCATTGGGGAATGATGATAGCTTACATCCTTTGGCCTCATTAAGTGCAGCACCGATGATGCAATCGACAAGTGGTCAGCCCTCAATCAGCAATGGCGCTGCGGACAAAAACATTACCACGCTTGCCGAGCTTGATTCGATCATCGCCGAAAATCCCAAAGTAATCGTTGATTTGACAGCAGACTGGTGCGTTGAATGTCGAATTATGGATAAGAATTTATTTCACAATCGTCCAGCACAAATGCAAGATTGGCAATTGGTCAAACTTGATATCACAGAAACGACTGAAGATTCTAAAGCGGTGCTTGCTCGTTATAAGCTGTTTGGGCCACCTGCCTTATTATATTACCGAGATGGTCAGTTTGTTCAGCAGCAAGTAGGTGAGATTGCTCGTGCTGATTTTGAGCAAACGCTGACGAGCCTGAACTAATACTTAACAAGACTCGTTAAGCTGTATATAAATCTAAAGAATATAAGAGAGCCAATACACCATCAAGACTGTGTGCTGGCTTTTTTATTTTGTCTAAAAATTTATCTTCAAACATATGGTTTAGAAGCCATTTTATCTATTTACCTCTATATTATGTAGCAATAATGCTAGTATAGTGTCTATCTTTTCACTACAATAAAGCAACAATACTGAAGGAGCATTACACATTGTAATGACCACCTTTGATGTCCATATATCATTGATTTTTAGCTCTAGCAATGCTATCGATGGCCATATTCATTATCTTATATACTCTGCTGGCGATACGGTCAGTTAGATAAAGGACACTTATGTTTTCCCATATTATTCCGCAGCGTCCGTCTATGGATATTATCAAAACACGCAAAAACAGCTTACCTCAAATGAATAAACATCATTTGAGCATCGCCGTTGGGATAGCGCTCAGTTGTTTTGCCGTACAAGCACAAGCTGCTCAAACTTATAATGAGTTACCAATACCAGAAACGGCACCTAAATATGATAATGATAGTTTGGCACAAGGCGCTACTCAGCCATCAATGACTGCTAAGCCCGTAACAACCACGCAGAAACGCCAAATGCTTGTTGATCAGCAAGCTAAGTTGTTTTTTGATTGCACCCAAGTTCAAACCAGCGCTGCGCGCCTGGCTTGCTTTGACAAAGTAGCGGCAGAAGGCGCCACACCGAGCTATGTCAATAACAAACAAGCAGTCGATTTGGCAAAAACCTTTAAAACGACGATTTCAGGCAATCCGCAGTTTGTTTTTAGTGAAGAAAATACGACAATCACTAGCGCGAATAATGACGCTTCTGATGCGGTTGGCAATGGGGCGGCTACTGACGGTCTAGATACGGTTGGACTGACGCAAAGAGAAGCAGAAGTATTAGAAGATGTAGGCGTAAGCCAGACGGATATAGAAAAATATACACCGCTTAGCTTGTCCTATGATCTTGATAAAAACAGTGAGCGCGGCACTTGGACAGTTCGACCATACCGCCCAACCTATATATTGCCATTGTTTTATACCTTTGATCCGAACTTAGGGCCGAGTACGCCATCGCAGCCTGAAGAGCCTTATACCTCTAACGATGTACGCAATACGGAGCTAAAATTTCAGTTGTCTTTGAAGAGTAAAGTTGCTGAAGATTTATTCGATACCAACGCGGATTTATGGTTTGGTTATACGCAAGAGTCGCATTGGCAAGTCTATAATGAGGACAATTCTCGACCTTTCCGTGCCACGGACTATCAGCCTGAAGTGTTTTTGACACAGCCAGTGACGGCAGACTTGCCATTCGGTGGGCGCTTACGCATGTTAGGAGCGGGGGCAGTTCACCATTCTAATGGTCAAGACGATCCATTATCACGCTCATGGAACCGTGCCTATCTGATGGCAGGTGCTGAGTGGGGCAAACTCTCAGTGATACCGCGTCTATGGACTCGAATAAGTAATGAGAGAGCCAATGAAGATGACAACCCAGATATCGAAGATTTCATGGGTTATGGCGATGTCAAATTCTTATATGATTTAGCGAATCAGCAGAGCATTAGCGGTACTTTACGTTACAACCCAAGTACCAGTAAAGGCGCAGCACAAATTGATTATGTATACCCGTTGACCAAAAACGTCAATGGTTTTGTTCAGGTATTTCAAGGTTATGGCGAATCTCTCATAGATTATAATCATGAAAATACGTCTATTGGCTTTGGTATCGTACTCAATGATTGGAAAGGTTTTTAATCGCATCAACGTATAGAGTGAATGATGCGTTATTTAGCCCCTTATCAAACAGGATTATGGCTGGCAGAGTATCTCGATATACGCTGCCAGCTTTGTCGTATCTATCGCAGCACACCGCAAGCTCAGCTTGCACACGCTTACCCATCACAGAGTGTGGAAAATAGGGAGGATACGGCTACCCAATTTTTATCAACTCGTCCTTCTTTGATTACCAAATATCGCCAACAAATCAACCAGCGTTTTGATAGTGGGCTGCTTTGCAAGCACTGTCATCATAGTATTGCTTGGTTACCCAAACCTTTTAATGTCGACATTGCTGCAGGCACTATCTTACCGATTCAAGCCGCAACATATTACGACTACCCGATACGGCAAGCGATCAGAGCATTCAAATATCATGAGAATATGACCAAGCTGCCATTGTTGCTACATACCTTACGCCAGCTACCACGTCCTCATGGCTGTCATAAAAACAATAGTGTGATTGTTGCTATGCCAACGACTGAGCAACGATTGGTCAAGCGTGGCTTTGACCCCGTTCTTGTTTTGGCGGCCCAATTGTCTAAACATTGGCAAATACCACTATGGCAAGGCGTATCGCGTATCGACAATACGGTCAGTCAGCAAGGGTTGACACGGGCTGAACGCTTAAGCAATTTGGATAATGCTTTTGCTTTGACCGAAAAACCCCCTGTTAAGCGTCTGTTATTGTTCGATGATGTGGCAACCACAGGGGCCAGTTTGCAGGCGTTAGGGCACGCTATATACAGCCAAACAATGCCTTCAACCATCGATAAATCACATGCTACAGACTACTACCATATTCGTGCCTATGCTCTAGCCCATGGTAGCCAATCTTAATATCATCTTATACTTTTCATACCTACTATTATGTTGCTAAAGCATAACCTAAACGCTATATTATAAAATTTAAATATATCAATCTGTTATCTATTAGCGTCAAGTTTTTTGGCCTATTGGATAAACATTTAGATATGCATGGCAAATTCTAGAATTTCTGTATTATTCATTCTACTCCTTATATCTCCATAGGATGTTTCTTGAATATTATGGAATAAATATTGCAAGGTATATTTTAGATATATAGTAGTAATGACCTATAAAAAATAGCATTACTACTATCCTTCACAAAGAGATATTGATAATAAAAGATTGTGACAGCTACCAATAGGGATACGATGTGAACGCATCTGCGAACAACTTACCAATGAAGCAACAAATGACCAGCTCAGGATTTACCCTGATTGAGCTGATGGTAACGATCGCTGTGCTTGCCATCATTGTTAGTATTGCCGCGCCCAATATCAGTACCCAATTGGCCAATCAGCGCGTGAAATCGACAGCGGCTACACTGGCTAATGCGTTGAAGGAAGCGAAGGTTGAGAGTGTAGTTCGTCGGCAAGATATTCGGGTGATATATAACGACTCTATTACTCCTCGTACCATTACTATAGAAAATCCCACCGCTGTCCTAAATACATACGATATAAGCGATGACATCACTATAAATGTTACTCCTAGCCAAGTAGTTGCAGTTACTTTCCGGCCAAACAGAGTTATTTCTGGTGATGATGAGGTTGTGTATTCTGTATGTGACAACGGTTCTAGTAATGAGATGCTTGGACAAGTGAAAGTTAATAAGATTGCTAATATTAGTGCTACACATTCTGGGAGCTGCTGATGATAACCAAGTCTGGACAGATAGGTGTGGGCCTAATTGAGGTTATGGTTGCGCTATTGTTATTAACAGTAGCTGTGCTGGGCTATACTGCTTTACAAGGACAAGCCATCAAATCAACAAATGAGGCATATGAACGTTCTCAATCCTTGGTAATAATGCGAAATATAGCAGAAAAAATTCATGCAAACCCTTCTGCTATTACAACTTATGAGTCTGAAATTAATGATGTGGATTCTATCACTGCCCCTACTAATCAGTGTGGTTTAAATGGTGCTGCCGTAACTACGCTTTGTACAGCAGTAGAGCTTGCAGTAGTGGAAAGCTACAAAATCAAAATAGATTTACAGAATTATGACTTTCAGATACAGATGCATCCTTGTCCCAACACTGGAGGTACAGGGAGTGATGCCGCTACTAATATCATGTTCTCCTATTGTTTAATTTCTGCATGGGGAGACACAACACCCACTATCGGTAATGATGAAGATGTAAATTGTCTAACAGAAAGAGTAGCTGATGGTGATGAGATAGAAGAGGCAGGTGGCAATTATCATTCTAAATCAACATGCATGATGATGGAGATATGATATGAAAGTACAAGATCACAAACTAAAAATTTTGCATGTACCTTATCGTACCTTTAATTCTAAAAGTTTTGAAGCAAGTAAAGGGTTCACATTGATTGAACTTATGGTTGCTCTTGTATTGGGTTTGCTCATCTCTGCCGCTGCATTACAGATTTTTTATACCAGTTCAGTTAATAGTCGACGTCAAGAAGCAAGCTCGCAAATGCAAGACAACGCTATCTTTGGCTTTTCTCAAATACAACAACATCTAAGGCGAGCGAACTATGGTGCTAAATCAACCAGTGCATATGATGAGTTTTTCATGAATCATTTAACTCCGCAAGGAGGCGTAGTGCTTACTAGGCCAAGCGGTGTTGCAGGTAAATGGCTAGAAGGTAACTTGTCTGGTTTAGTTTTGAATAACGCAGCTGTGCCAAGTAACTTATTATCAAGTAACGCCTCGAGCAATAGTATAAGTAACTTAGAGGGTATCGCCAATAGCGATCAACTAACGATTCAGTATAGATCGGACAGAAACGACGCTTTTGATTGTGAAGGTTCTACGATTCCCGAAGGGTTTTACGTGATCGAGCGATATTTTGTGCGAATGGATAATACAGTTACACCCAATGCATCTGGATTAGCTTGTGCTTCGGCTATTTATGATTATGATGATACGGATGCTGGAAGTGTATCTGGCATCGATATAAAAGACTATACCGTGCCAAGTGAGGCAGCTGCAAAAAACAATAATCTAGCAGGCGATGGTACTATTATCATACCTAATGTTGATTATTTTAGAGCGAAGTTAGGTGTATCCCCAAATAGAGATTTTGCTACAGACCCTGAAAACTTAGTAATTGCTTATATACCGATTCCTACTACCACAAACCTTACAACAGTTCTTAATAATAGGCGTATTGTCAGCTTGCAAATTGGTATTCTAGCACGTTCAAATAACCCAACAGCGACTACGCAAGCCAATAGTGATTTGGCATTCACAGTTTTAGACAGAGCTAACGTGGGGCTTAATAATGCGGCTATAACTGGACCAAAATATTTGCGCAATGTTTATGAAACGACAGTACTGCTACGCAATGCTAGGGGAGGTCTGTGATGGAATCTAAAACTACGAGTCATCCTAAATTGTCAATAAATTCGTATAGTCAATCTGGAGCAGTATTGATTGTAGTATTGTTAGTTTTGATTTTAATTATGATAGTAGGGGCGATCGCTGTTAGACAAAGTACGACGGATCTCAAAGTGGCAACTGCTGATCAAGTAAATAAACTCTTGTTTCAAGCCAATGATGCTGCTCTTTTAAAAGTTGAAAAAGAAGATCGGATCTTGAGTACTGCTAGCCGTGAGAGAAATGATACTCTAAAAGGTTATATGTCTAGTAGCGAACGTGAAGGTCACAAAGTCAGTTTTTGTGTGAGACCTCGTAGTACCAAGTTATTTAGTATTCTTGAAATCAGTGAAGTTAATAATAAAAATGCGTTGTTGACAGCCAAAAATAATGGTTACTGTAACCCTGACAATAACGATGACTATGTCAGTGAAGGTAGGGTCATTACTCAAATGACTTTTGTACGACCCGAAAGTGCAGGTATATTTTCCCAAGAAGGTTCAGGTACCTCATCTAATGATGTCGATCCCGCAACAACAGGGGTCAATGCGGCTATTGGCTGCACTACTTTTGTAGGTTATGTGACGTCGATCATACCTGCGTTATCTAATGCGCCACTAGGTAATGCAAGTAGCAATGATACAACGACTATAGCAGGTTGCCTTAAGCAGCCGCGTACAGGTAATGACACAGTAGATAGCTGCCTAGCTGAATTGGGCGCTCCTTATCAAACTCAACAACAGACTTATATCAATCAGCCTGTTGGCGTTACGTGTATATCTGGAAACTAAAAATATAACTTTTCGCAGCACTGCAAGAAAAGAGTCAAATTTTTATAACAGTAATGAATCTATATGGGCGGTTATTATGAAAGTTTCGAGTAGAATCACGGTTAATAAGGCCCATCCTATTAGTACAGGCTGGTCTCTAAAATTACTATCGACTGTAATATTAGGGTTGATGGCAAGCAGTGCTGGTCATACTACTGACTTAGAAATATACCAAGCGGCAACTTATGGTAATGCTTCTATTATGATGATGCTAGATAACTCAGGGAGTATGGACTCTCGTAGCATTAGTGAAGATTACAACGTAAACGGATTAACCTTAACTACTTTTCAAGGGACGTTATACTGCACTAGAAACGGCAATATCGTGAGTAATCCTATCAGATCCGATAATTTGGTTCAAAGACTTTACGATGACGCTGGTAATATAACTTCTGAAAGTAAGAATTACTCTGTCGACTATTGCTTAGTAAATGGATCAAAATATTACGATCGAATGTCACGTCTGAAAATGGCGCTTATTCCCTTGTTTGCGAACCCCAAAAGTACAAATGGTTTTGGTACAGATGTCGATCTGACTAAGTATAAAATCGGATTAGGCAGCTTTTTCTTCCAATCTCAATCTGAAGGCGGAGGTAAGATTGAATCACCCGTATTAGATTTAAAGCTTGATAATAGAAAAAAGCTAATCGACAAGGTAGTTGGACTAAGGCCGGAAACGAATACACCAATAGCTAATGCTTACGCTGAAGCAGGCGCCTATATGCTAGGTACACGTACTTATAAAGTAGAAAATGAAACAAGATATATAGAAGCTGGGTACTATATTGAGAATTCCAATAGGTACGATCTGTATGAATGTAAAGGAACCAGTTCAGACTTAAATACAGCTGCTGGTTTTAAGCGTTATGAATGTAATGCTGGTTATACTAGGCGCCAAAATTATGTTAGATTTGATGATTTAAATCCTAGTTATTATTTAGGGATAAACAATTCTGACTATAGATATGATTTAAGCAATGGGGGTTATTATTATAAAAAGGTCACAAAAGATTGGACTGACTATAAAGGAAGTGGTTTTGAGCGCTCAGTATCCGAATCAAAGTTCAAGCCAAATGAGTTGACCTACAAATCTCCTGTTAGTAGTGCTGCGACACAATGCGATGGCTATGGTATTTATTTCTTGACTGATGGTGTGCCCAATAACGCTGATAGTAATACTTTAGGATTGATGAACAGGAGCCTAGCAGGAGGCTCGACTGATATGGGTACCTCTTGTAATTCCAATTTATCAGATACAAATAGTGCTTCTGGTTGGGAATGTTCAGGAGAATACGCAAAAAAACTTTATGATAAGAGTAATTCTAAAGGCGTGCCCATTGCAACAGCAACCGTAGGCTTCGGTAATGTATTCAAGCAACTTACGGCACAAGGCAAGGTTACCAAAAGCATCACGCGTCCTAGTGGTGCTGTTGAGACCGTACAAGTTTATCAATGCGACATTCCTGGTATTGATGCCGATGCCAAAAACTTATGTAAACTTGGGGAAAAAGGTGAAGGCTATGGCAATGGTGGGTTTTACTATACTGAAGAGTCGGTAGATATCGCCAATAGTGTGAGAAAGTTCATTGAAGACGTCAGTACTGCCGAAATTGATCCAATATCAGCTGGAACAATGGCCGTGCCTCTTGATAGTTTGGGCGGTTTAAGATCGCGTCAATTCGCTTATCTACCGATATTGGAACCTATCCCTAACTCACCATTATTATGGAAAGGTAACCTCAAAAAATACAAAGTTAGAAACTCAACTATAGTAGGTAGTGATAATAAATTTGTTTTTTCTAATAGTGCAGGCTTATTTGCAAGAAATACTCAAGATGAGTGGAATACTATTATCAATACCAGTCGACCCGATACCTTAAGACCTGATGGAGGCGCTCCGCAAATTGGCGGTGCCTATCAAAAAATCTTCGAAAATGCGACCACACCTGCGGCAGGTAATAGAAACTTATTCGTCGATAATGGCAGTAGCCTTACTAACCTAAAAGTAGATGCAAGTAAAAAACCAGTGAACTTCAATGGTTTATCAAATTATACTAATAAGCAAAAATTGGCATTACTCAATTTCATGGGTTATAGCGAACCTGCAGCTACAACAGTGACCGATGGTGCCGTACTTACATCTACCAAAGATAACTTCTTAAAGAATATAGGTGGTGTTCTACACTCCATACCACAGCTAATCACTAAAAAAGTAGCGGTCGATGCTGCTGGTAGGTTTGATACTAGTCAGCGTACAGATTATCTTCTATATGGTTCTATGGATGGAGCATTACATATGCTCGATGATAGTACTGGTAAAGAAGTCTTTACTTTCATACCCAAGCAGATACTTGATCTACAACCTGATGCTATTAGTAGTAGAGGTACAGCCAAAGATGGTAGCTATCCTTATGGTGTTGATGGTCCTTGGCTAACGTATGTCTCTTATACCAATAAATCTACAACTACAGGCACAGGTGCGACAGCGACCACTATTAATACTTATGAAGCCGATCAAAGCTTTGCCTTAGGCGGTTTACGTATGGGTGGATCTACATACTATGCATTGGATGTCTCGGATGTAACGAAGCCTAAAATGATCTATGGTATCGGATCTAATTATGCTAACCGATTAATGGGTGATACGACAGCTTTGAGCGGTATTAAAGGTAACGTCACTGGTAATGCATCTGCAGAACAAAAAGCTTTTGCAAACATGGGTCAATCATGGGGTAAACCTGCCATTGGTTATGTCAAAAGCGGTGGCAAACGTGTCATGGTTAGTTTTTTACCAGGCGGTTATGATACTTGCTATGAAGATCCGACATTTAAACTAAGCACAAATTATCCAAATAATGCTAAATGTAGTAACAAAAGTACGGCTCAAGGCAACAGCGTTTATATGGTACAAGTAGGTGAAGTAAAAACTAAGACTAATAATGAAGAAGAAGTAGATATATCGCAAAATAACGGTAAGCTTCTTTGGTGGGCAAATAGTGAAGGTACAGGTAGTAATAGTACCTCTCGCTCTAACTTGTTGCAGTATTCTAAAGCTACAGAAATGAAACACAGTGTAGTAACACAAATTAGAACCTTAGATCGGAACTATGATGGTCTAGTAGATCACATTTACTATGCCGATTTGGGTGGTCAAGTGTGGCGAGTAGATATCAACAACAATGCAGATACCGATAATTTTAAAGTAGATCGAGTAGTAAAAATATTGGATGTCAGTGATCAATCAGGGACTGGCGATGCGCCACCGCGTATTTACGAGCGCCCATTGATTACTTTCTACAATGGCAAATATGGTTATAGAGATGCTGCGAATGAAGTAGGTAGCGCTAGTGGTGTACAAGCTATGGTGACAGTAGGGACAGGAGATCGCAGTAATCCGGTAACAGCAACTAGGAGTGTTCCGGACGCGCTATATAATATTATAGATAAAGATGTTGCACGTAGTGACTTGTTCTTCTACGGAACAGGTACAGCGCCAACCATAAATTTGCGTACACCAACAAATAAAGTAGCAGGTACTACCAGTAGAAATGATAAATTACAGAAATTGACATTTTCAACTGCAGATATTAATGAAACAGGCATTAAACAAAGGATGGAGAGCGGTGCAATACAAGGATGGTATATGCCTTTTACTACCTGGTTAAATGAAACGCCGCAAGCTACTGGTCCTTATAAGATGAAAATGTTTAATGAACCAGACGCTCTAGCAGGAGTACTAACCTCTTCTTCATACAATCCTGATAAGGGACAAGCTATCTTATCCTGTAGTGCGGGGGTCAAAGGTGCAACCCAACGTGAGCGTACTTGTTTGCCTTTTGGTGCTTGCTTGGATAGCACAGGCAATGACGTGTTAACCACACGATCAACTTTCAACGCAGGTTCGGGTATCGTCGATAATATTGTCACCCAGTATAACGATACTAGTATATTCAGTGGACTAGTTAACCGCTGTGAGGGCGATAGCTGTAAGCCTGACATTATCGGTACTGAGTGTGTTGGTCCAACTTGTACTGTCTTAGACGGCTTTAATAGTGATAAACGTATTAACCCATTGAGTTGGATCGAGCACTGATATGTCTAAGCTCTTGAACAATAAGACTATTCAGCAAGTAGGATTTACCTTAATAGAGCTGATGGTCGTTGTAATGATAATCGGTATCCTAGCGGCTATTGCGATACCGAGCTATCGCGCCTATGTCATTCGCAATGCTGAAGCAGATGTGCAGCGCAAAATGCTATCACTCTCAAATGAGCTTGAGCAATGGCGTGCAAAAGCATTGACTTATAAGGGTTTCAAACCTCAGTTAGATAATATCGCGAACAATACAGGGATAATAAATCAACCTAGTCCTGATCCACGCTATATTATCAAGCTTGGACATATTACAGGTAACACAACGACGTTTAGTACACTACACGAGGGAGGTGGACGCGCAAACAATTGGATAATGATGGCAACACCAGTTGATCTCACAGGTGCTGATAGCTTTTTGCTCTCAAGTCAAGGACTACGTTGTGCAAGTAGTAGCAGTTTTGATATTACAGACGCTGATTGTACAGGAGCGACGATATGGTAACGTTGTCAGTAGAAACAAAACATTTAAAAGTAGAGCCACGATCATCTACTAAGGTAGCACAACAAGCAGGTTTTACGCTCATAGAGATGATGATTGTAGTTGCTATCATAGGTATATTAGCAGCTATTGCCTATCCAAGTTATCAAGGCTATGTCGAGCGAACCAATCGTGCGGATATGATGAGTGAGATACAACAGATAGCAAGCCGTATTGAGTCGAATAAAATCAACTACAAGCGCTACGACAGGGTTCCATTATCTTCTGTATTGTTAGGGGCAGTGGCTGCTGACGGCAGTACGAATTTCCCCGCTACTGGTAATGCCTTATATACAGTCACAGTAACACCAAATAATACCACTACCTTAACGGATAGAAATTGGACTATTACAGCCACTCCTATAGTTGGTAATCGAATGGATGGTGATGGCAATCTGACATTAAATAATAACGGTCAGAAATGCAGGAATACCAATTGCGGTATGGCTGATGAGTGGAAGTAGACTATGTTTAATTGGAGATTAATGATTGACAAAAATTGTCATAATTAATTATCTGATGACGTATAAAAAACCAAACTGACAATTTTTAGTAGGTTAAGTGTAACATTGACTGCTTTCAATAACAAAGAATGGTGCGAATAGATTTTCAATGACAGATTTTAGCATTTATTGAGTGGTTTTTGAGTCAAATGACATTGTTTTTGATGTTGGCATAGTAACTGCAATATTTATGATAAGAGAAACATTATATTTATAGCTGGCAGCTAGACAATGATGCTACTGCCATATTATCCAAAAGGACATGTCTATGAACGCTCAAAAAGGTTTTACCTTAATCGAACTAATGATTGTTGTTGCTATTATCGGTATCCTAGCTGCGATTGCTATTCCTGCTTATCAAGATTATATTGCACGTGCAAAGGTTGCTGAAATTGCTGCTCTTGCTGCAGGAGATAAAACTCGTCTTGTAGAACACTTTAACTTAGAAGGAGCTTGGCCAGCAGCAGCAGCATCGGATCCTGCAACTCCAGAAGGTTTAACAGCCGCTGCTGACAGTGCTTATATAAGCAAGGTTGAGCTAAAGGCGAATGGAGTAATTGAATATACAGTGGCTGGAATTAAAGCCACTGATCCAGATGGTAAACTTGTGACTTATACTCCAACAGATAATGGTGGTAATGTTAGTTGGGCTTGCACTTCAACTGCAGCCGTTAAGTTTTTACCGAAAGGTTGTGTAGCTGCTAGTTAGTTTTGTTACTGATCAACTGATTGTAATCTAACTTTTTTGATTCTATTATTAGAAATAAGTTAGATTATACTTTTAAAAAGCTAAGCATTATGCTTGGCTTTTTTGTGGTTTACCATTTACATTGCTAACCTGCCCCGTCAATACTAAAAACCACCGAACAGCAGTTGCCGCTCGGTGGTTTTTTATTGACGGGGTTTATCCACGCGTCAAAGTGCGATCAGGCTGCCTACTTCTCTAAATACTGAATCTTACCCTCGACGCCGTCCCATTTGGCGGCTTCTGGCATCTGCTCTTTCATCTCTGTGATGTTTGGCCATTTTTGCGCCAACTCTTCATTGAGCTGAGTGAACATCTCTTGTCCTTTTGGTACTTCATCTTCTGAGAAGATGGCATTGGCCGGACATTCAGGCTCGCATAACGCGCAGTCGATGCACTCATCAGGATCGATGACGAGGAAGTTTGGACCTTCATAAAAGCAGTCCACAGGACAGACTTCTACACAGTCGGTGTATTTGCAAAGAATGCAGTTATCTGTAACGACAAAGGTCATAGTGATGTCTACCTGTTATTGATTTGGCTTTTGGCTAAATAGAATAGTCGAAAATAAGGCGTATTTTAGCGCCTTTACCACTATTTGACAATTCCCTTTAATGACTAATGATTTTTTTAAGATGATAGAGAAAATCATGCGCTTGTTTGGGCGTTAAACTATCAGGATCAATAGCACTAAGCTCATCTTGTAAGCTAAATAACTGATTTTGTTGTAGAATATCAATCATCGCCTGATTTTGCTCAATAGACTTTAGATTTAATTTATCTGCTTCATCATGATGTGCCTGTCCGCTTTTATCCGTTACTGACTTAACTAAGTCATTTTCGTCATCAAGCGGTTTTGTGCTATCTGCTTTTGATGCATGATGATGCACGTGATCGATACTTAAATTGTCGGCCAAATAGCGTTTGGCATCCTCTAATACCCGAGCTGGAATACCCGCCATTTTGGCGACGTGCAATCCAAAGCTAGAGCTGGCAGCGCCCTCTTTGATTTGATGAAGCAGTAGCAACTGACCATCAATCTCACTGGCAGCGACATGCACATTGCGAATATTGGCATGTTTATTTTCAGTGGTATTTACCAATTGTGTCAGCTCAAAATAATGGGTGGCAAATAATGTCAGGCAACCAATCTCTACCAATCGATTGACACATGCATGAGCGATAGCCAGACCGTCAGTGGTGGCAGTACCGCGTCCGACTTCATCCATTAATACCAGTGATTTACTCGTTGCTTGATTGAGGATATTGGCAGTCTCTATCATCTCAACCATAAAGGTAGATTTACCACCAGCCAGATCATCTGCTGAGCCAATACGCGTAAAGATACGATCAATATCACCGATATGAGCTTGAGCAGCTGGGACAAAGCTACCGCAATGCGCAAGTAGGACAATCAATGCCGTTTGGCGCATATAAGTAGATTTACCGCCCATATTGGGGCCTGTAATCATCAGCAGTCGTTCAGGATGTCTGTCATCAGCATTGGTGCCACCCAGCACACAGTCATTGGCAACGAACTGACTGGTAGATTGAGCAGGAGCATGCTTATTATTTGCATTTGCAGGATTTAAGGCAGCTTCGACGACGACATGACGACCTTGGCGGATATCGATATGGGTTTGATTTTTGTTTATAGATTTGCTTTGGTTTCCTGAATCTCCTCCCATGATTGGACGCTGCCAACGATAAGTTGTCGCAAGCTGCGCCCAATTGCTTAGCACATCGATTTGGGCAATAGCAGCACTCAGTTGTTGTAGCTCAGCCAAGTTCTCGTTTAGTTGGTTGAGCAGCGCTTGGTACAGCGCTTTCTCACGAGCCAATGCCAGAGACTGGGCGCTTAAATACTCCGTCTCGACTTCTTTTAATTCATCAGTAATAAAACGCTCACTACTCTTGAGTGTTTGCCGACGAATAAAATGAGCAGGTGCGTTCTTCGCTTGCATTTTTGGCAATTCGAAATAAAAGCCACTGACTTTATTAAAGCCGACTTTTAGACTAGGGAGTTGGTTGTCCTGACGGGCTCGCTCTACCATTTCGTCCAATGTTACTTGAATATTGTCATGGAGATGGGTAAGACGATCAAACTCTGCATCATAACCCGCTGCCAACATACCACCATCGCGAATATGTGCAGGTGGTTCAATGACAATAGCGCGCTCGATTAACTCGGCGGCAGACTGTACCGCTGGCAGCTTGGCAGGCAGTTGCTGCATGAGCATCGGCAATAGACCAGCGTCTTCATGGTCGATACCTGAGGCTGTCAGCAGCGTGGTAAGCTGGGCGCTACTAGCGATACCATCGGCAAGCTTGCGTAAATCACGAGGTTTGGCACTCATCAGCCCGATGCGACTGCTGATTCGCTCAATATCGCCAATGGTATTTAGTGTTTCGCGTAAACTGGTCACCAATGAACTATTTTCTGAATCTTGATTTGAATTACCATCCGCATTTAATAGAGACGCTATCGCATCTAGACGCATATTGATGCGCGAATGCTGACGCAGTGGACGTTTCATTTGCTGTACGAGTAGACGTCGTCCCATTGGGGTTTGACAATGATTGAGTACAGATATCAATGAGGTGCCATTACTACTGACAGGGGTAAATAGCTCAAGGTTTTGTTGGCTATTGGCATCGATAATCAAGTAATCATCGCTGTGCTCGACTATCAGCTGATTGACTTGTGGTACATGACGCTGCTGAGTTTGCCGTGCATAATGAATAAGCGCCGCGCAGCTAGATTGAGCAAGTGGGTTATCCGCAATACCTAGACCATCGAGACGTTGCACCTCAAACTGCTGGCACAGGGTGTCGCTTGCATGCTCATGATGAAAGTCATTGGCGGCCACTTCTATAATAGGGCAATCAAGATTTTGACGTAACCACAGCATCCAGTGGTCACCGATAGTCTCATTGAGGCTTTCACTGATGATACATTCACTGGGCGCAAAGCGTGCCAACACCGTCAGCATCTGGGTTTGCAGACCGTCAATGTCGTCAATAGCAGCATGCAGTGTCTGCGTGGTCAGCGTGCCAGCCGCCAAATCCATCTGACTGATGGCCGCTTGCAACGGCTGTTTGCTATTGGCTCTTGCAGGTGGGATGAGGATATCAATGGCGATCACAGTTGGGGTATGATTGGGTGCAATCAACGCATCATCAGTAATCGTCCCTGCGGTTAGCGTTTTGACCACCTCACGGCGCATGATACTGCCTGCTGTCGATTTGCTTTTGTCTTTTTTCTGCTTATTGCCTATATTAGGAAGGGAAGAATCAGTATCATCGGCGCTATTACTCGCCGATTCATCGATTTGCTCACAAACCACAACGGTCTGCCCAGCGGCAATCAAGCGTGCCATATAACTGTCAGCCGCATGAAAAGGTACACCTGCCATCGCAATGGTATCGCCAGCTTTATCCGTACCACGGCGGGTCAAAGTAATGTCTAGTATCTGGGCAGCACGTTTGGCATCATCAAAAAACAACTCATAAAAATCACCCATCCGGTACAGCAGTAGCGCTTGGGGATAATTGGCTTTCATGGTCAAGTATTGCACCATCATGGGTGTGTGATCGGCTAAATTATAAGTAGCATCACCGATGACCAATCGCTCAGAAAGTGATGGGTCAACAATAGGTTGCTTAGATAACGCATATTCGGATGGTGCAGGTTTTGAGACTTTTTTTGAGGAAGCAGGGTTTTGAGTCAATGGCTTAACGGTCATGCAAAATCTCTTTTAGTATTAAATGGTTTTTAAATGAATTTTTATAAATACAGTCATTGTGTTCTACTGAAATACATTTTTCTCACTGGCGGTTCGCGTGCCTGACAAATATTTCACAAAGTTTATATCAGTAGAATTGTACTTTTTTAAAGCAGATCGACTATATAGTTGAGGTGTTTTAAGTTGAATAGATAATGGTCAATCTAACCAGGTAATAAAAATAAATCGCAATAATGCGGGGTTATCAATCATCAATCGATAGAGCTTCACTAACATACTATGAAAAATCTCTATTGAGGATGAAACATTACATAGGCTTCCTACGATAGAAAAAGTGAGTGAATTTAATAAGGTAAGGGCTATTTTAACACGTCCCGCTGCATTTTTACGTCGCCAAATATCTGATTGCTGCCCTTGTATCCATCAGCGTCATAACCATATATAATGACGTCACACTTAATTGGGCGATACTTAATTAGGTAGTACTTAGTCAGATGATGACAAGGCGGCAAGCCGAGCGTTGGCTAATGCGCACTAATTATCGAATATTTCCATAGGTCAAAAAATTATGTTATCAAAGATTATAGGCGGTGTCGTTGGCACCAAAAACGAGCGTGAATTAAAGCGCATGCGTAAAGTGGTCAGCAAGATCAACACCCAAGAGGCTACAATACAAGCCTTGTCTGATGAGCAATTACAGCAAAAAACCGAAGAGTTTAAGGCGCGTCATCAAAATGGCGAAAGCTTAGATGCGTTATTGCCAGAGGCGTTTGCGGTTTGCCGTGAAGCCTCTTTACGTATCAATGGTATGCGCCATTATGATGTGCAGCTAATTGGTGGTATCACCTTGCACGAAGGCAAAATCGCTGAGATGAAAACCGGTGAAGGTAAAACCCTAATGGGCACCTTGGCCATGTACCTCAATGCCATCAGCGGTAAAGGCGTGCATCTGGTCACCGTCAATGATTATTTGGCCGCGCGTGATGCTGAGTTAAACCGTCCATTGTTCAGCTTTTTGGGCATGACCGTTGGCGTGATTTATTCGCAGCAGCCACCACAAGAAAAAATCAATGCTTATCAAGCTGATATTACGTATGGTACCAACAACGAATACGGTTTTGACTACCTACGCGATAACATGGTTTTTAGTTTGGCTGAGAAAAAGCAGCGTCCGCTAAATTTTTGTATCATCGACGAAATTGACTCCATCTTAATTGATGAAGCACGTACGCCACTGATTATTTCGGGTCAAGCCGAAGACTCTTCACGTATGTATGCGCTGATTAATACGATTATTCCGTTATTAATCCGCTCAAAAGACGAAGAAGCCAACAAGAATAATGAAGAAGAAGATTTCTGGATCGATGAAAAAAATCGCCAGATTGAAATCAGTGAAAAAGGCTACGAAAAAATCGAGCGCTTCTTAATCGAAGTGGGTGAGCTTGGCGAAAACGAAAGTTTATACAGCCCAAGCCGTTTGCCATTATTGGCACACGTACAAGCCGCCATTCGTGCTCACCATGTATTTGTCAAAAATGTCCATTACATCGTTGATGAAGGCGAAGTGATTATCGTTGATGAAAACACAGGTCGTACCATGCCAGGTCGTCGCTGGTCAGAAGGGTTACACCAAGCGGTCGAAGCCAAAGAAAACGTTGAGATTCAAGCGGAAAACCAAACGCTTGCAACCACGACATTCCAGAACTACTTCCGTCTGTATGACAAATTATCTGGTATGACAGGTACCGCTGATACCGAAGCGGCTGAATTCAAATCGACTTATGACTTAGATGTCATTGTGATTCCAACACATGAGCCGATTGCTCGTATTGATATGGATGACCAAATTTTCTTAACAAAGTTAGGCAAATATAAAGGTATCATTCGCGAGATCAAAGACATTCAGGCCAAAGGTGCGCCAGTCTTGGTTGGTACAGCGACCATTGAAGCCAGTGAAGAGTTGTCTTATTTGCTCGATCAAGAAGGCGTCAAGCACAACGTCCTAAACGCCAAACAGCATGAGCGTGAAGCAGAAATCATCGCTCAAGCAGGTAGCCCAAAATCAGTCACGATTGCCACCAACATGGCGGGTCGTGGTACGGATATTATCTTGGGTGGTAACTGGCAATCCTTTATCGAAGATATTGATGCCGTCAGTAAAGAAGAGATGCAACGCCTAAAAGCACAGTGGCAAGTGAAACATGACCAAGTGGTCGCGGCGGGTGGTTTGCATATCATTGGTTCAGAGCGTCATGAATCACGCCGTATTGATAACCAGCTCCGTGGTCGTGCTGGTCGTCAAGGTGACCCTGGTATGTCGCGCTTTTTCTTATCGCTTGAAGACGACTTGATGCGTATCTTCGCAGGTGATCGCGTGGTCAACATGATGCGTGCGATGGGCCTAAAAGAAGACGAAGCCATTGAGCACAAAATGGTTTCCAAATCAATTGAAAACGCACAAGGTAAAGTTGAGAGCCGCGATTTTGATGCTCGTAAAAACTTGCTCAAATATGATGATGTGGCCAATGAGCAGCGTAAAGTCATCTATGGTCAGCGCGATGACTTGTTGGCAGAAATGGACTTACTCGAAGCCATTAACGTGATGCACCGTGACGTCTATAATGCCATGATCAGTCAGTTCATTCCGCCAGGGTCTGTCGATGACCAATGGAACGTGGACGGTCTAGAAGATGAGCTAGAAGACGAGTTCAAGATAACCATGCCGATTAATGATTGGTTGGATGAAGATCGCCGCTTGGATGAAGAAGGTTTGCGCGAAAAAATTATTCAAACCGCATTAGATCGTTATCATGGTCGCCGTGAGCAAATGGGTGAAAAAGATGCCGCGCAGCTTGAGCGTCACTTTATGCTACAAAGCCTAGATAAGCACTGGAAAGAGCATTTAACTCAGATGGATCAGTTGCGTAAAGGGATTCATTTGCGCGGTTATGCGCAAAAAAACCCAGAGCAAGAATACAAGCGTGAATCGTTTGAATTATTCCAAATGATGCTTGGTGCTATTAAATCTGAGACCGTACAAGATTTATCACGTGTGCACATTCCGACTAAAGAAGAGCTAGAAGCGTTAGAAGTGCAGCAGCGCGAAAATGCGGCTCATATGCAAATGCAGTTTGAGCATGATGAAGTTGATAACTTAGATAGTGGCGCTAATAACCCTGCACCGCAGCCACAAAACCGTAGCATGGGCAGCGGTATAGCTGCCGCTGGTGCTATGGCAGGCAATGGTGCGAATGAGGCAAATCCATATGCTGGTATGAATATCAGTCGTAACGCACCGTGCCCTTGTGGTTCAGGACTTAAGTATAAGCAGTGCCATGGCAAAATTTAATAGCAATCGCTACTTGAGTTTTTGAGATCAGTTAAGTTTTCAAAACCAGTATAAACATTGCTAAGCAAAAATGGTTACGCTATGATGAAAAGCCCTTATCAATAAGAGATAGGGGCTTTTTTGTGACTTACTGAAATCAGCGAGCAGTTGATAATAGATAAGAAAGCACGGCTTTAAAATCATGGATGGTTTTTAGCGATTGCTTACAAATTCAACATAGGCGTGTATTTAGGGACGCGCTATAGTGTTTAACATATTATTCGGGAGAGTGTTATGAACGCAAAATTATTAAAACAGTGGCGTACTTCTGTTGCACTAACAGGTTTATTGGCTGGCGCATTGACCATCAGTGCTTGTCAAAAGGAACAAGAAACAGAGCCAAGTTTGGAAGACAGTATCAGTGCTGAGCAATCAGTACCTATGTCTGCAGAGCCTGCCGAACCCAATGATGTAGTGGTTGATACTCAAGATCCCTCTCTTAATGAAGTAGCAGACGATACCGCTGCTTCTGTTAATACTGGTGTGAGCCAGATTAATTATTCATGTTCCCCTGAGTTACAGGTTGAAGCGACTTATAAAGACACGGATAATCAAGTGGTCATTGCTACCGCAAATGGCACCACAACCTTGACTAAAACCAACGACGCCACCAATCCTGAAGTATTTGGGGTTGAAAATGCCATCGACGGTGGGGAAGGTTTTGTACAATGGCGTGTTGCTCATCAAGATCGTGAAACAGGTGTGATGCGGACAGCTGGTGCGAACGCTGAAAATGTCAGTACTTATGAGTGTAAGAGAACAGATGAAGGCGCAGTATAAATAAAACGTAGACCACAATGTAATACTCATAAAAAAAGCAACGTTCACGTTGCTTTTTTTATGGAATATTTAAAATACCAAAAGATTATTTGTTGTAAGTAGAATCATTTTCATGATCTAAAAACCCTTCTTCTTTAACATCAAGCTCTTCGTGTTTTAATGTGACTTGAATGGTGTCAGTATGCGTATGAACCGTTTTACTAATATCAATTTCTTGTACGGCATAAGTCTCTTTAGTGACGGTGGCTACTTGGCGTGATAGCACAATCTCGATAGGGGCGTCTCCAATCTCAACCTGCTTGTCATTGATAGTAATAACGGCCTTACTATCCAGTGACGGTTCGACATGACGCAACACATCCTTTTCATCGTAATTTCCAGAAAGTAAGTCTTGGCTTTCAGCATCCTGAAACTCAGTACGAACAGTGATATATTCTTCAACCAGCTCAATCGGCACTTCTATCGTTTTGGTACGCGTGTGTTTAGTGACGGTCACTTTACCGACATCTAAGCGTTCTTTGTTGACAACAGGGCGCTCTTCTAATAGTTCAAGATAACCAACTTGTCCACTTTTATTCGAGACGTTTTCTTGGTTAGATAATACTTGATCTTCTCTCAAGATATCTTGAGCCGTTAATGATTCATTTTGCGGTGGGGTATTTAAGTTAGGATTAGTAAAATTATCAGTAGTCATCGTGATTTCCTTA
Source organism: Psychrobacter sp. JB193 (assembly GCF_002285555.1). Classification (NCBI taxonomy): domain Bacteria; kingdom Pseudomonadati; phylum Pseudomonadota; class Gammaproteobacteria; order Moraxellales; family Moraxellaceae; genus Psychrobacter; species Psychrobacter sp. JB193. The sequence goes on along the minus strand of NZ_NRGY01000001.1, from coordinate 1,317,009 downwards.
TTATTATTTGTTCAATGAGAGATTTGCCAAAACGAATATATTTGCTGTAAAGATACAGATACCAGCAGTTATAATGCAAAACATAAAAAAGACCAGAGACAAGCTCTGGTCTTAATCACTGAGTCAACAACTCAGCTGCTTATTGAAGTCCCCATGTCTTATATACTTTATTTACTTATATACTTTATTTACTTATATATTTTATCTATAAGACAAACGACTCATTAGCCAATTACATACCACGAGCGCGGCGTACGTCTTCAGCAGTAATGCCATCACGGTCTACGATATTGCCATCACGGTCAACCACGTTACCATCACGGTCAATATCTAGCTCTTCACGCTGAATCGTCTCTACGATTGTTTCAGTATGACGCTCAGAGGTTTTTCCAACGCTAACTTCTTCAGCGACATAAGTATCTTTACCAACACGAGCGCGTTCAGCTTCTAGCTCTACTTCAACGGTGTCATTGATATCCATATCACCAATGCGACGATCAGTTGGACGATCTACATTTGTACGTTGGATATTAGCATGCTCTTCTTCTAGTTCGACATCAACATTACGTTCTTCTGTGACCACATGCTTACCAACTTTTACTAAGCCTGCAACGATACGATCTTTATTAACTGTCAGACGCTCTTCTAGCAGCTCCAGTGTGTTTGGCGCTTCGTAGTTATGATCTGCAATTTCCATACGGTCAGCTTCTGGCAAGGTATCAGCAGTAAATGCTTGACGATCTCTTTCGTATTGCTCTTTATAGCTATACTGGTAATCATGATCGTATACTTCCATGGCCTCAACTTGTGACTTGGTTAGGCTATCAAAGAAAACATCATCTCCTACAATACGAGCCAAACCTGCTGGTACTAGTACTTCTTTAGAGCTGAACCAGCCGCCTGCATCAACGATTAAATAACGAATACGACCAGTAGTGTCTTCTACCAATGCACCTTCAATTTTACCGATTTTTTCTTCATTAACACCATAAGCAGTTTTGCTTGTTGGATCATAATAATCATCACCGATAAGGTCGCGATGAGTGGCTTGAATATCTTTTAAACGAATTAGTTGGCTCATTATTGTCTTCCTTTTTTATGAATTATAAATAATAGTTATTGTATAAATATTAAAATTTTAGTGATTTCTTAATCAAACAGTTTTTTATAAAAATAAAATCCTATCTAAATCAATGTCTGTAAACGTAGCGTTACTAAGTAGTCGCTACCTCAACTTGTAATTATCGTAACACTGAGATTTTGGATGAGATATATGAGCAAGGTAGCAAAGTGTGGGCTTGCCGTAATTGCGTGTAATAGGCTGTAAGTGCTATAACATAGCGAGGGGTATAAGTTAACGCGATTTTACACAGTGAAATGTTTGGCGGTAAAAAAGAAATAGCAGACACAAAAAAACCGCAGTGTAATTTTACACTGCGGTTTTTTAAAATCACGATTGAAAGATAAGGACCGAAATAGTATGTGTTTTTATACTGCAACGGTGTGAAGTTGTTTGTGCTTATGGCAATTCGATAGCTACCGCAACTGCTTCACCGCCACCAATACATAAAGTCGCCACGCCTTTTTTGCCGCCAGTACGCTTCAAAGAGTTAATCAGCGTGACTAAGATACGCGCGCCTGAACAACCCACTGGATGACCTAGTGCACAAGCGCCGCCTTCGACGTTTACTTTAGCGTGTTCAATGTTAAGCTCGTCCATCGCTGCCATCGTGACCATAGCAAAGGCTTCATTAATCTCCCACAGATCAACATCAGCCACTGACCAACCTGCACCCGCTAAAACTTTTTCAATAGCGCCAATAGGGGCGATGGTAAATTCGCCTGGGTGACGCGAATTTGAGGCAGTAGCAATGATGCGCGCTTGATAATCAAGGCCTTCTGATTTTGCTTGAGATTCTTTCATTAGTACGACCGCTGCGCCACCATCGGAGATAGAGCTTGCGTTTGCGGCAGTGATGGTGCCATCTTTGGCAAAAGCTGGACGCAAAGTAGGAATACGCTCAGCGTTGGCAAGGGCAGGCTGCTCGTCGGTATCAACCGTTTGCTCACCTTTACGAGTGCTAAAGGTGACTGGCTCAATCTCGTCTTTGAAGTGATTGTCTTTGATAGCTGTTAATGCACGATTGAGTGATTCGATGGCAAACGCATCCATCTGCTCACGGGTATAGCCTTTCTCATCGGCCATTTCTTGAGCAAACTTACCCATCAACTTGCCCGTTTCGGCATCTTCTAAACCGTCTAAGAACATATGGTCTTTGACTTCTTGATGGCCCATACGATAGCCACCGCGCGCGCCTGGCATCAGATATGGCGCATTGGTCATCGACTCCATACCACCAGCAACTGCTACATTGAAGCTACCTGCTTTGATACCATCGTGTGCTTGCATAACAGCTTTTAGACCAGAACCACAAAGCTTATTAATGGTCACAGCACCAGTGGCATCAGGCAGACCCGCTTTACGCATTGCCTGACGTGCAGGGCCTTGACCCAAACCTGCGGTCAAGATACAGCCCATGATGACTTCATCGATAGTATCAACACTAACGCCTGAACGCTCGACAGCCGCTTTGATAGCAGCAGCACCAAGATCGGTGGCGCTCATATCCTTCAATGAGCCTTGGAAGCCGCCCATTGGCGTACGTGCGCCGTTTACAATTACAATTGCATCATTTGACATCGTTATTCCTTTTTACGTATTTAAATGAAAGTATTTTACTTATAGTAAAGGCAAGTGCTGATAAATCAACGTCTGGTTACTAGAAAGCGTTTGCCTAGCTTACTAACAAACAGGGTGCTAAAAGTCTGGCTTAAGCCAGCTCATCTAAGCGAATACGTACCACTTTATCAGTAATCGTATCCAATTTTTCGATTTTTTCGATGGCCAGATTCATCTGGCTCTCTACCACAGGTAAGGTCAAAATAATCACAGGTACTTGACCGACTTTGTGCGCAGGCTTTTGTAGAATCGCATCGATATTAATACCAGCATCGCTTAGGATGCGAGTGATATCAGCCAGTACGCCAGGGCTGTCATAAGCATGTACACGCAAATAATACCCCGTGATCATTTGTTCTGAACGCAGTATTGGTGTGTCTGACAGCTGCTCAGGTATAAATGCCAAATGCGGCACATGATGACCATGGTTTTTTTGATCACTGTTGCTTTGGTTGTTATTGTCTTTGCTGCCTAAAACGCGAACCAAATCCATTACGTCAGCCATCACCGCAGAAGCGGTTGCACCTGCGCCCGCGCCATCACCACAATACAATGTCTGACCTAGCGGGTGTGAGTTGACCAAAACCGCATTTTTTACACCATTAACATTGGCAAGCAACGCATCTTGCGGGATCAGCGTTGGATGAACTCGTAACTCGATACCAGCAGCCTCTGAATCGCCATTGCCATCACGGCGCACAGCAAAACCTAAGTGCTTGATACGGTAACCCAGCTCTTCAGCATAACTGACATCTTGTAAAGTGATGCCTGTAATTCCTTCACAGTAAACACTATCAAATTGTAGTGGGACACCAAAGGCTATAGAGGCAAGAAGTGCCAATTTATGCGCAGCATCAATACCTTCAACATCAAACGTTGGATCTGCCTCAGCATAACCCAGTTCTTGTGCTTCGACCAATACGTCTGCAAATGGGCGACCTTTGTCACGCATTTCAGTCATGATAAAGTTGCCAGTACCATTGATAATGCCAGCCAGCCAATCGATTTTATTGGCAGCCAATGCTTCACGCATCACTTTAATGATAGGAATGCCACCTGCGACCGCTGCTTCATAAGCGACGTGGACATTGTTTGCCTCAGCGAAGGCAAAAATCTCATTGCCGTGTTCTGCCAATAGCGCCTTGTTTGCCGTAACCACATGCTTGCCATGTTGGATGGCTTGCATAATGACGTCTTTTGCTAAAGTAGTCCCGCCAATCACTTCAATAACGATGTCAACGTTATCGCTTGCTGCAATTGCCATCAAGTCGCTGTTTTGCATAATATTGGCATCGATATCATCACGCTGGCGACGGGTACCTACTTCGGTAATAATAATATCGCGGCCACAACGGCGCTTTAGCTCGTCTAAGTTGTCATTAATGAGATGGATTACGCCTGTTCCGACGGTGCCCAGACCAAGTATCGCTAGTTTGATGGAGTTACTCACAGTATCCTCAGAAGGTTAGATATAATGGTGCACTTCTAAAACTGTGACAGCGTCAAACCCACTTTGGGTATATACGATTTGCACGTGTGTTGACGGTCACAGTGTTTACCTATGCTCCATTATCGTTGAATAGAAAATCGTTGAATAAAAGATATTCAAACAAAAGCGTGCTGATTTTACATCGTACTTCATCGTATCATACCGACAAGCAGGAGTGACGTCTACACAATGTCGCTTAGTGAATGGATAACAAAAAGTATCCAATCATTATCCATTAATTAGCACCTACTGCTTCTGCCAGTTGGGCCGCAGGTAGATAGCCGCCCACTTGCTCTCCAGTTTCTGTAAAGACAGCTGGCGTACCGCGCACACCCAATCTTGCGCCCAATGCCATATGCTCTTGAACTGGATTGGCACAGCTAGGTGCTTGTACATCGGCACCCATTTTTGCTTGGTTCATGGCTGCATTACGATCTTGACTGCACCAAATCGCTTCCATTTTTGGCACCGACTCTTGGCTACGTGGCCATGCCAAATAACGCACTTCAATACCGCGTGCATTGATATCATCCATCTCTTCATGCAGCTTACGGCAATAACCACAGTCAGCATCAGTAAAGGCATAAATAACAGATTTGGTTTCGCCTTTTGCCGGATAAATAATCATCTCTTTTTTATCAACCGCTTTTAGCGCTTCCTGTGCAGTCTTAGCAGTCAAGGCTGCACTGATATCTACTGGCTGAGCTTCGCCAACAGCAATGATTTGACCTTGAATAATGTGCTTGCCAGACTTATCGGTAAAGAAAGACGGTAGACCTTCCGCCGTTACCCAATAAATCCCATCCATATCGGTCGGTACAGCGGACACAATACGCTCTTCGATACCAGATGCCGTCAAATTTGTTTGTAAGGCTTCTACCACGGCTGGATCATTATCCGCGGCTACTTTAGCAGAACTGACTTTGGTTGCTGCTGCATTGACCACACTGCTATTGCTGGTCGCGTCTGCCGCATTGTTTGAGCAGCCAGCGGCAACAATGACTAACAAAGCACTCATCATAAAACGAGATAGAGTGGTTCGAGAAAAACGATCAGCGGCAACGAGATTTTTGCTAAGAGGAGAGGGCATATGGGTTTCCTATAGACACTATGTTTAAGTATGTCTAATCATAAGTGCGCTCTAAAAAGAGCGATAAATTGTAAATAGTCATGCGTATCAATGAGGGATTAAAAACCAACTATAAAGATGTTTTTATAACTTATTGATAATAAAAGGTAGGTGACAATATCATCTATATTACCATATTTATGATAAATAATAGCCAACAGCGATTAGGACGCTTGAGTAAATAAAGAGGAGATTGCTGAGGGTGGCGACGAACGAAAATTGCAAAATAAGATACATTTATACTATGTCATATTGTTACTCGTCTATGTAGGCTACTGCTAATAAGACATGTTTGCAAATTTGTATAAATACCCTTTTATTTTTGATATTTGCAAACTGTCTGTTTATTTTATTCTAAAAATTGCGCTAAGGAGCACATACATATGGCAGGTGCCAGTCTACTAACCTTACTTGATGATATCAGTGTGATATTGGATGACGTTTCTGTCATGACAAAAGTCGCTGCCAAAAAAACCGCTGGTGTACTGGGTGACGATTTGGCACTGAATGCTGAGCAAGTCTCTGGTGTCAAAGCCAATCGTGAGTTACCAGTGATTTGGGCAGTAGCCAAAGGCTCACTGGTTAATAAACTGATTTTAGTACCCGCAGCGCTATTGATCAGTGCTGTCTATCCCCCTTTAATTACCTTTTTACTGATGTGTGGTGGCTTATTTTTGGTATATGAAGGTGCAGAAAAAATCATACATCGATTTTGGCCACATGCGTTACCGCATGATGAAGAGCAAAACGCACGCCGAAAAGCCAATGCGGATGAAACTGTAGATTTGGTCGCTTTTGAAAAAGAAAAAATCAAAGGCGCGATACGGACAGATTTTATTTTATCCGCTGAGATTATCGTCATTGCACTAGGCTCAATGGTGAGCGCCACTTTGCTAGAGAGAAGCTTAGCCTTGTCTATTTTAGCGATAGGTATCACTATTGGTATCTATGGTCTAGTGGCTGGTATTGTCAAAATAGATGATGCAGGTTTGCATCTGATGGAGCAAGAAAGTAGCTTTAAGCAAAAATTGGGTAAGCTGATGTTTGCCGCTGCGCCCAAATTGATGAAGTTTTTGTCCATCGCTGGTACTTTAGCGATGTTCCTAGTGGGAGGAGGCATCTTAGTACACGGTATTAGCTTCTTGCATCATGGAGTAGAAGACATCGCTCATCTTACGGGTATTTTTGAAAGCTTGACCGCCGCCATTTTAAATGGGGTTATTGGTTTTATCATTGGTGCAGTGGTTGTCGCTATTTTGACGGTCATTGGTAAGATGCGTGGTAAAGATGATCATGCCTCATCGGCCCATTAATCATAATCACACGACCTTATAATAAAAAGCCCCAAAGTTGTTATCAACTTTGGGGCTTTCTTGTTTTACCTTATACAGCTAGGGTTAGCTTTCATTGTTTGTATCGTCAGCTTCTAGCTTTTCAGCTTGCGTTGGCTTTTTATGGTCAACTTTTGGCTTACGACTGCGTGCTTTTGGCACTTTTGGCGTGGTTAGATTAAACATGCCTGTCTGTGGTAATAGTTGCTCTGCCACATTCTCAATCATGTTTTTATAACTGGCAATCGTGGTTTTTGATTTGGCCGCCTGACTGTCTTCTTTGATCGGTTGTTCAACCTCAGAGGCAGTTGCTTGATCAGTGCTCGCAACGCTAGCAGTTTCCACATTATCAGTGTCGATACCTGTGTGTTCTGTTTCTACGCTTTGAGTACCCACATTTTCATTATCAGCTTGCTTGTCATCCGCCTTTGATAGCGTTTGATCGGCTTCCAATAACTGCTCACTATCCATACTGACATCATCTGTCTGCGCTTGAGTGGTCAGAGCCGTTGCTTCGACATTGTGAGCCTCAACATCACTCACATCTTGTTCAGAAGCTGCTTGTTGAGACTCAACGACTGATTCGTCATCGGTCTTTGCTTCTGGCTCAGCACCTTTTTCAGACGCAGTACTTTGGTTCGCTGATTCGTGATAATCAGGATGCTGACCGCGTGGATCATTGCTTGCACGCTTACCAACAGTACGTGGTTCAACGTCTGTCTTACCTTGCGCGGCGGCAAACTGACTGACGGCTTGCGTCATTGCTTCAAAGCGCGTTAGATAATCCACGGTCAAGGGCTGATAGCCGTAGTTGCTAAAGTCAAAGCTTTTACCAGCAAGATCAGTAGAGTGCTGATTATCGCTTGTAGCGCTTGCAACATCGGCGCCGCCATTATCAGCATTTTGCGCTTGCTTAGCAAACAAGGCAATGGTTTCGATAAAGCAATGAATCACGCCTTCTTCTGCTAAGCGAGTTTGCGCTTCTGGTAGCGTGGCACGGATGAACTCACCAACCGTACCGCGAATTGTAGGCGCACTTATCGCGGCTTGTGGCTTTTGATCCACTGGTGCTTGCATCTGTTGGCTGCGTACCACACGTGGATCGTTACTGGCCTGACCAAACTTCTCAGCCGTTACGTAGCGTGTGGCAAATAGAGCATCATGAGTCAGCTGAAGGGCAGAGTTACTGGTCGCATGAGCATCATCAGAGCTGTTGCTTTCTTGAACCTTAGGCGCTGTTTTTGCACTGGTGTCTACCTTCGCATCAATAGCAACATCTGCTTTTTGATGGGTTTTTTGATGCTTCGATGAGGTTTGATCCTCATCAATTTTGGCATCAGCTGACGTCAGGTTTTCAGTTTGATGCTCCGCAACCTGCTTTGATGTTGGCTGCTTCTCTGTAGCAGAGGCTTTTTCATCATCATGGTCAGCTTTAGATGCACTTGTTTGTGCTTTCTCTTCAGTCACTTTTACCTTAGCGTCGTCAGATTTAGGCTCATCAGTTTTTGCAGTCCCTTTATCTGTCACTGTTGGCTCAGCAATTTTTTCAACAGAATGTTGTGCATCACTATTCTGTTGATTAGTACGTGCGTTTGTTGCCTCGTCTTTCGACACATCATTGGCTTCGCTCTGTTTTTTCACAGGGGGCTGCCTTGTCTGAGTAGACTTGCTGTCATCTAGAGAAAGATGCACGACCTCTGGTGTCTTAAGCGCAACTGGTGCTTCATTGACCTGTAGTACTACTTCATTAGGGTCTTGATTGCGGCGCCCGTTCGCCGAATTCTTACTGCCGTTAGACTCTTTACTCGTCTGCTGGCTTTGTTGCTGAACATTATCAGCCGTTAGCGTTTCACCGCGTTCTAGCTTGCCACGTGAGCCGCGTTGACTGTGCGACTTACGCTTAGTACGAGTTTGTTCAGCGGCTGCATTATCGCTTTTATCTTCAGAGTCATTACGCTCATCTGCATTGCGTTTGTTGTTCTGCTGATTGTTGCCTTGGCGATTACTGTCTTGACGATTATTGCGATTACGGTCATTAGGACGTCTGTTGTCCTGCTGACGCTTATCTTGATTATCAGAGGGTTTGTCATCGCTATTGTTTGAAGTTTGGCTATCAGTATTGTCATTTACTTCAGTATTGGCGTCATCTGTCTGCTCTTTTCTTTGACGAGGCTTAGATGATCTGGACTTACGTGACTTACGTCTTCTTCTGTCTTCGTTATTACTGTCGTCTGTATCACTGTCCGAAGTACGACGAGCCTGCTGACGATTGGCATTGCTCTCTGATGATTCGTCATCTTTCTTTTGCGAGTCATTTTGCTGAGTGACAGGCGTACTATTGGAGGCAGTGTTTAACGCATTGCTATCTACTTGTCCAAACGAACCCAAGCTTTGTGCACCAGTATTAACCAATGCTTCAATCGCTTCTGCGGCATCTCGGCTACTAACACTAGGTGTTGTGGTGGCTTGCGGAGCTTGGGCAAACAGGTTGGATAACCAAGCAACGGCTTGCGGCTGGGCATTTGCAGCGGTGCTAGCTGGCTGCGGCGCTACTGGCGTGGCGGCAACATTTTGACTGGGTTGCGGTGCACGCGTAGTAGGAGCGTTATTAGTATTTTTTTGGTTACGATGATCGTTGCTATAATTGGTACTATGCTCAACGGTATCACTTTGCTTACTAGCAGCTTTATTTTCTGCCGCCTGACGTGGCTGACGCGTTGGCTGCTGTTCTGGACGCTCTTTTTCAGCCGTTTGCCAATCGACATTGTAGCCAAGATCACTGTGTTCTTGTTGTTGAGTATCCGTGATACGCTCATAGCTCGATGGTGCAAAACCATCACGATTGAAGTGCAGCTTAAAGTTAGGAGACTCTAGATGTGCGTGTGGCAAAATTGTGATACGAGTGCCGCTATCTTGTTCAAGATAAACCAAACTGTCGCGCTTTTCATTCAATAAGAAGGCAGCGATGTCAGTGGGTACTTCTGCTTGCACTTCACCTTGACGCTCTTTTAATGCAATTTGCTCAATCTGGCGCATGATCGATAGCGACAATGAACGCAAATCACGAATCATACCGTTGCCATGGCAGCGTGGGCAGATATAACCCGTTGACTCTTCTAATGACGGACGCAAGCGCTGACGGCTCATCTCCATCAGACCAAATTTAGAGATATCACCAAACTGTACGCGCGCGCGATCATATTTGGTGGCATCGACCAATCGCTTTTCGACTTCTTTTTGATGCTTATTGTCATTCATGTCAATGAAGTCAATAACAATCAAACCACCCATGTCACGCAGACGTAGCTGGCGGGCAATTTCGTCGGCGGCTTCTAGGTTAGTGTGGTAAGCGGTTTCGGCAACGTCTGAGCCTTTGGTCGATTTGGCTGAGTTGATATCGATAGATACCAAAGCTTCCGTTTGGTCGATAACAATTGAGCCGCCTGATGGCAGACGAACTTCACGCTGATAAGCGGTTTCGATTTGTTTTTCGATGTTGAAGCGCGAAAACATTGGCTCATAATCGGTATATTTGCGTAATTTTTCTGCTTGTTTTGGCATGACTGCATCAATGAAACCTGCCGCTTCGATATAAGCGTTTTCATTATCGATCCAAATCTCAGCAATATCATCACGCAGATAATCACGGACAGCACGTGTGACCACGCCCGCTTCTTGATGAACCAAGCGCGGTGATGGATATTTTTGGTTTTGCTCTTGAATGGCTTGCCAGATATTGAGTAGATGGTTCAAATCATGTTGCAAGTCTTCTTGGGTTTTACCAATACCGGCGGTACGAATAATGACGCTCATACCTTTTGGTAGATCAAGATTGCTCAGCATACGCTTCATGTCTTCACGCAGTTTACCTGAGATTTGACGCGAGATACCACCACCACGAGGGTTGTTTGGCATCAATACCAGATAGCGTCCTGCCAACGATACGTAAGTCGATAAAGCAGCGCCTTTGTTGCCGCGCTCTTCTTTTTCCACTTGGACGATTAGCTCGTCGCCTTCTTTGATGAGCTTTTTGATGTTTTCATCACGTGGATTGCCGCTTAAATACTCAGCAGAAATTTCACGAATCGGCAAAAAGCCTTGGCGCTGTGAACCATATTCGACAAACACCGCTTCAAGCGATGGCTCGACACGAGTCACATGGCCTTTATAGATGTTGGATTTTTTTTGTTCACGAGTACGGTTTTCTAAGTCGAAATCGTACAGATGATTGCCTTTGCATAAGGCAACACGAATTTCTTCGTTTTGAGTAGCGTTGATCAAGATGCGTTTCATATTGGTATCCTATGAGTACGCACAACAACGATTCGACGGGCTTTTTAGCGGGTGACAAGTATGGCCAATGGTTACATTAGCGTTGACGGATTTTCATTAACAGTAGAACGTAAATGGTGGGTTTCATAAAACACATTGGTTTTTGAATGGCTTGTTTTTACCTAAAATTATTAGCATTGCTAATATTGTCAATGTGAATATAAATGCAATAGGGTGTAAGGCTATACATTCATACTCTATTATTGGTAGGCTTGGTCCAAATTTTAGTGCGTAAGCATACTTAAACTATCAGTGAGCTAAATCATCAGTAAGTTCTTATGGTCGCTAAGCGTGCACACTTTGTAAGAATGAGCGGCTCAATTACTGACTTAAAAATACTGATACTGAAGCAGTATCGTGCTGTTGCAATTCATCCATCAAAGTCTAGCAATAATATCGTTGTGAGCAGAGCTGCTGTTAGAAGATCAATTGTATAAAACAGTCGTATCAGCAGTTATTCATTTAGGTAAAGCAATTGGTTACACTTTATTTATCGTTCTGTCATACATCACGTCAATAATATCTGGGGCGTTTTAACATTAAGTATCGCAGCTTCAGTGATCAGCGGGGCGTACTTGGCAAACAGAATACACAACCAAACTATCGGCATGGTGCTGTATTTACATCTTATTCATCGTTATCTGTTTGACCACCAATACTTAGGCAGCTATCGATATACTTCTCGATCCTAACGTTAAACCATCCATACTTGCTCAGCTTTGCTCGCGTAAGAGACCATCAGATAAGTAATTATTAAATAATAAATAGTTATCGAATAAAGTCGTTGTCATGCGGGTTGTGAGTCAATGTCGTGTCATTATCAGTCGGTCAATAAACAGGCATTTTGCCAAATTCAATCACCCTGATTTTATGAACACAAAGGTATGTAGTGTCACTATTTATTTTATAGCACTGACGATCTCGTGTAATTGATTACAATCAGTGCGGTTTCCTCAATTTATGGGGGCTTATCTATGAATATCTATCATTGATATCTGCAAATAAACAATGCGCCCTAAAATCAGATGAAACGTCCAATCTCTACAGGGTATATAGCGTATACCACTCTACTAACAAGTAGTAAAAATAGTCATAAACTATCTGAAACAACAATGATTATTGCTACAGCTTCTGCTTAATTGTCGCTCAACATGCTAAACTATAACAAATCTTTGTGTAAATACCTAACTAAAAATGACGAACTCAAAAATGACTGATGAAGCCCCTGCTCACGAAGCCCCTGCTATTTTTAACAGCAAAACACGCCCGCAAAGCGCTGACGATGAGATCAGCAACTTTGGCAAGGTGAACTACCTTGAAGTCACACGCCATCAGCACGACCAGCGTTTGGATAACTTTTTGCTCAATCGCTTAAAAGGCTTGCCAAAATCACATATCTATAAAATGATTCGCTCTGATGAAGTGCGTGTTAATAATAAGCGTTGTAAAGCGCATGATCGAGTACAGCGTGAAGACGTGGTTCGTATTGCCCCTGTGGAGCTGGCAACGCGTGACAAGCCAATCATCAGCACCGAGTTTGCCAACAGCTTGCTGGCGCGTGTGGTTTATGAAGATGAAGGCATGATGGTTCTCAACAAACCTTCTGGCATTGCAGTGCATGGTGGTAGCGGTCTGGACTTTGGTGTTATCGAAGCCATGCGCGAAGTGACAGGTAAAAAATACCTAGAGCTGGTACATCGTATCGATAAAGATACCTCAGGGCTGCTCATGATTTCCAAAAAACGCTCAGCACTCAAAACGTTGCAGCAGCATTTGGTGGACAAAACCATTCAAAAGCATTATTTATGTCTGGCAAAAGGTCAGCCTGTGCTTAATGAACAACGTATTGATGCACCATTGCTACGCTATACCCTTGCTAGTGGTGAGCGCCGTGTCAAAATTGACGCTCAAGATCCACAAGCCAAAGAAAGCCAGACGGATATCATCGTCCACAACCGCTTTATGCTGGCAGATCAACCTGTGAGCTTAATCGAAGCCAAGCCACTGACAGGTCGTACCCATCAAATCCGTGTGCATTTGGCCCATATTGGTCATGCAATCTTGGGAGATGATAAGTACAACGTACATGACAAATCAGGTGTCCATCGTCTGTGCCTACACGCGTGGCGCTTAGATATTCCAGGCTACGAAACCATTACAGCACCATTGCCAGATGACATGGCAGACTGGTTGCCAGAGCAAACCAAATTGCCTGAGTAAAACTGAAGCGTAGAAGTGATTATCCACAAGCTGCTTCTATTGAAACCTATCTTTTTAAACGTCACGATACCTTATTATTAATGCTTAATAATTTGCCGTGACGTTTTTGTATCTCCTATTTATCACTGCTATTCGCTAAGGTCAATTCATGAGTAAATCATCCATCGCACCCAATCGAGTACCGACTGAGGAAGGCCTGTTATCAGACCCTCATCTTTTGGCAGATAAAACGCTGATTATTTTTGATTGGGATGGCACGTTGATGGATTCTATTGGCTTGATTGTTGAGTCTATGCATGTGGCTGGAGACGCTCATGGGTTTCAGACAACGGATAAAGAAGTACAAGACATCATTGGACTGAGCTTAATGAAGGGTATTGAGATTCTATATCCTCAAGCAAATGACGCGCAAAAGCTCGCCATTCAACAAAGTTATGCGGAGTATTATATTCCCAATAGTCATCGCACTCCGTTCTTTACACCAATAGAAGATATGCTTCAGAGCTTACGACATCAGGGAAAAAGCCTTGCGGTCGCCACTGGCAAAAAAAGAAAAGGGCTGGATCGAGTATTGGATGCCTCTAACAGCCATCATTATTTTGTCATGACACGCTGTGCTGATGAAGCAGGATCAAAACCTGACCCGCAAATGCTAACTGACATTTTGAATGACACACAGCAGCCAATCGCCAATGCCGTTTTTATTGGCGATAGCATTTATGATATTCAAATGGCCACGCAGTTAGGAATGACCAGTATCGCAGTGAATTATGGTACAGCATCAAGTGCAGAGCTTGCCGCTCAGCAGCCGACTTATCAAGTGGATACGCCGCAGGCCTTAGTAGATCTATTATGTGGATAGTGCAAAAAGCTATAACTGTTCAATAAATACACCAATCAAAAAGGGTTTATCGCAAATAACGATAAACCCTTTTTATGACAGACGGTGCTTAGTTAGCGCTTTTTTACTTATCGGTATCTTGTGCAACATTTAATAATTCATTGTCGCCATTTTCAGTCTCGTTTGGCTCACTAAGATCGGTCTCAATGAGTTTGTCATCATTAAGCTGATAGTCATACCAGTTACCCATCACGCCTGCCAGCTCATCCAAACCTTCTTTTCGTAAAGCAGAAAAGAGTTGAATGGTGCACTTTAATCCCAGTTTTTTGAGACGTTTACGGGTATTCAAAAGCGCATTTTTAGATGCACCATATTTTAGCTTATCTGCTTTAGTGAGCAAGATATGTACAGGCAGCTCGCCATCTTTTGCCCAGTGCAGCATTTGCTCGTCAAAGAACTTGAGGGGATGACGAATATCAGTCATCAATACCAAACCTGCAAGACTTGAGCGGGATACCAAATATTCTTCTAGCTCCACCTGCCACTCTTTTTTCATCTCAAGTGGCACCGCAGCATATCCATAACCGGGTAAATCAACCAATCTTCTATCCGTACTGCCAATACTAAAGAAGTTAATCATCTGCGTACGCCCAGGTGTTTTGGAAGAGCGTGCCAGCTGGCGCTGATTGGTCAAGGCATTAATAGCCGAAGATTTGCCTGCGTTTGAGCGTCCTGCAAAAGCAACCTCTAATCCTATATCAGGGGGACAGAGGCGAAAGGTAGGCGCTGAGGTCATAAATTCTGTTTGCTGAATTTTTTGACGAGATTTGGTGTTGAACAACGCATGTTCTGCGGCAACATCGGTAAACGGGGTACTCATAAATGGCTCATTAATCTTTAAAAAAATGGATACAGTCGTGAAATTTAGTCCGCTGGCTATTTTGATGGAACATGAGGCAGAAGAACTATATACAGTGATGAGAAATTATCTGAAAAATCTATGGTCTTATAAGCAATCAAACAGTCATCTCATATTATCGACTATTCTATACTATTACAGGTCTTACTGATTGAAATAACGATGATTAACATCATATAAATGTCATCGTAACAATAAGTCTCACCAGTCATTTTTAGAATTTATCGCTCGCTAAAACACGTTACCAAAGCCAAACTATATTTATCTGGGTTTATATGACATACATTGTTACAATGTTTATTAAGATATGTTTAGTTAACTATATTGAATGAATGCCGTTTAATAAAATGATTGATTAAACGAATGACGCACTAAATGGAGGTGTCCTATGTTCTCAATCACCACGCTTCTCAACCAAACTCATCGTCTTTTAATTGGTAGCGGCGCTGCCTTACTATTAGGGAGTGCGATGATGACCAGTGCTAGTGCGGCCGACATCGCTACTACCTATGATAACTCATGTGCCGCCTGTCATGATAGTGGGGCGCTAAATGCTATCAAAAAAGGTGATAGTGCCAAGTGGCAACAACTTATGAAACAAAAAAGTATGCCAGCCCTGATTAATTCAGTGAAAAATGGGATGACTCAAATGCCAGCTGGTGGTCTCTGTAACAATTGTAGCGATGATGATTATCGCAAGCTGATTGAATATATGAGCAAGTAATAGACTTACTGGCACCACCAAACCCTACAAAATAGGGAGGTAAGAACTTAGGCAGTGAATGCACTTTATATTTGGCGCTTGCTTTGATACGTCGTTGAAAAACTGATGAATGTAACGATTAAGTAGGCAAATACTACAAAGTCTTGCTATAATAATTAAAAATAAACCCTGATGTTAGTAAGTACTTTCAGACTGCTTGTGTCCAAGACCTTAAAATACATGTCTGCCTATTAAGAAAGGGGTAGCTTATACTAGGTATCTTATCAGTACAATCACTCTAAATAATGCTTACGCCGAGCTAGTAGGATTTGTATCAATGAAAAAGTTAATCGCTGCTGCCAGCTTATGCGTTGCAAGTTTCAGCGTACAAGCTGCTATTATTGTTCCTGAATACGATGTCAATGCTGGTAAGCAAGTTGCAGAAGCTGTTTGCGCGGCTTGTCATGGTGTCGACGGTGTCAGTGTGGTTCCTGCGCAGCCTAATTTAGGTGGTCAAAACGTAAAGTATCTTTATAAACAGTTGGTCAACTTTAAAGCAGGTTACCGTAAAAATGGTATCATGCAATCGCAAGTAGCAAACCTGTCTCAACAAGACTTAGCCAATGTCGCTGGTTACTATGCCAGTCAAGCGCCTTGGGGTGTGGGTTTTGGTAATCCTGCAACCAATCAAGAAGCAACCAAGCTTTTCTTGGGTGGTGACAAGTCGCGCGGTGTGATTGGTTGTGCAGGCTGTCATGGTCCAGATGCCGCTGGTAATGTGTGGGCTGCGTTTCCAAAACTCGGTGGTCAGCATGCTCAATATATCGCCACTCAGCTAAAACTATTCCGTGCCGCAGGTCGTGTGGATGATATTGATAGTGATGAGCAAAAACGTGTCAACGATGCTGCAAAAGAAGGCGAGATGGGTATGATGCAGACAGTGGCATCAAAACTGTCGGATCGTGACATTCGTGTCTTGTCAGACTACATCAGCGCTATTCACTAATTCATTGGTATCACTTACAGTACGTGGTGCTGAATTTTGATTTAAGTTGCGCGCCACTTGAGCACACATTGGTTATTATTTAGTTACTAAACCCCGATTTCGGGGTTTTTTTATAACTGTCCGTCCCCTATATTATAGAGACAATATCAAAGTAAAATCATATACAGGCGTTTGCCATTGCTCTGTGTGATTATACATTGTCGTTATTCCCTTTAGATCGTTTGGATTTATATTATGATGATCCGTTATGCTTCTTACTTTATTGCCGCATTGCTACCGTTACTACTATTCCGTTGGTTTGTGCCAGCATCAGTTGGCGAAATCGATTTTTGGCTGCTCTGGCTATTAGCCATGATAGTGGTATCACTGCCTGTCGTTTATGCCGAAATAGCATTGGCGTATCGAAGTGTTGATGCACCATTAGCAGGTATGCAAAAGCTTACTCGCGAAGCGGATGCCAGTCCAGTGTGGCGCAGTTTTGGTTGGTTGGCAGCGCTCGTGTCTATTGTTATTGCCGCCTTAGTAATATCTGGTGCTAGCACGGGTATATTGGCAGCCCTGACGGAACTTAATAGCGTGCCTGATGTGCCAAGCTTTGCGTTAGCAGCAGGTTTAATTGTCATCACTGTGTTGCTGAGTTTGCTAGGCGTTGCACCTTTACCTATTGGACTCGGGTTAATGGTGGTAGGACTGCTAATGGGTCTGGCAAACGGCTTACCCACGACTCACTTTGCTATGACTGGCATTAATTTAAGCGAATGGGCACGTGCTGTCGCATTAGCATTGGTCAGTGTAGGCGCAGGTACCGGTTTATATTGGTTCGGTCAAAATCTGGTCGCCAAACAAGTAATCACAGCAAACACCCATAATGTGCAAAAGCGTGCGACCAGCGAGTATCGTGCTACCAAGTCGGTATTACCGATTTGGATATTGCAATTGTTGGTTGGGGTAGTGGTGCTACTACTTAGTGGCATGGCAGTGCCGCCGATTGGGCAGCTTTTATATTGGGGCGGCGTATTGTTTGTGGCCAGTTACTTG
Source organism: Psychrobacter sp. JB193 (assembly GCF_002285555.1). NCBI lineage: Bacteria > Pseudomonadati > Pseudomonadota > Gammaproteobacteria > Moraxellales > Moraxellaceae > Psychrobacter > Psychrobacter sp. JB193. The sequence continues at coordinate 1,299,261 of NZ_NRGY01000001.1, read as the reverse complement.
CTGCACTATAGTACTCAGCAGTTAGCGCATAAGTTTGGCCTAATGATCAGTTTGATTGCTACTTTTGTATTGGCATTGGTATTAGTAGTGGCTGTTCCGACTACGTGGCTAGTCGGTATTTTGGTTATTGTGAGTACGGTAGCCGTCTTATTGCTGTCAATCTTCGCAGGCTGGCAAATGAAAATCAGTCATTTACGTAAGTCATTGAACTTTGGTAATGAAGCATTTTATAACTTATGGCGGGTGGCGATACGTTTGGTCGTGCCATTAGCACTTTTATTAGCGCTAATAGGTTGGGTAATGCAGTGGTTGAGCTAACGGTGGACAGTCACGATAAAGACAGTCATGAGGCGGCAATAGGGTCTGAGCAACCCATGCTAATGACCGTATATTTGGCATATGCCGAGGATGCAAAGCGTCAGCATTATCTGGCTTTACAAGTGAGTCAAGGCAGCAGTTTGTATGACGCGCTTGAGCAGGCAGATTGGCTAGCAAAGTTTCCAGAGCTTGCAAGCTGGTGTCAAGAGGTTATGGACAATGCCACACCAACCGCAAAACAATGGCATGTTGGCGTCTATGCAAAAAAACAGCCGCTTAGTTATATATTGCAGCCGCTTGATCGTATTGAGGTATATCGTAGCTTAAGCGCTGATCCAATGTCTCAGCGCAAAAGCAAATCTCGTGGTTTACAGAACAGTCTTTAGAGTCAGTTTCTACTATTAAGAAATTGATAGCAATTAAGAAGCTGGCAGACTGTCAATACCTTCGATACGATTAACCAAACCGTTGTCATCGAAGTAAATAACCAAATGCTGGCTGGCATCTTTGACATCAGCGATACCTTTGCGGCGTCCTTCTGTACCAGCTTGATAGTCGTAAATATAGTCCCAACGCTTGGGTTCAAGTGTGTCCCTGATGGCTGGACTACCAAGAATATAGAGCACTTGGTTTTGGTTCATACCCACTTGTATTTTTTGTGCTTGGGTTTGAGTAATCGCCGTGCCTTGTGGCAAATCAATCTTATAAACACTCAATAATGAGCAGCCAGACATCGCAACAGCAGCGCTAAGCATACTGGTAATAGCAATCTTGCGTAATGCGCTGGTACGGCTTAATGGACGAAAATTTAATGTCTTTATCATGGTAAGATGACTCATAAGCAATGAATTAGGCGCGGCCAAAGTTGATTGAAGCTGATCTGACCGATAATCTTGGACAAATGATACGTCATTTACTTGCAATTTCCTACCACTTACGACATTATTTACCAAACACTACCTGAGTAGGTTTATTATTTATATTTTAAATTCATGGACTTGCATTCATATTCCAAAAAATAAGAGCGTGGCCATTTATTTACAAAAACTCAGTGAGTCCTTATTAAAAAATTTTATATTGAATAGAAAATAATCACTAACGATTGTTTATTTTATATTTTTGGATTTTTATTTGCTAAGACTGTCACAGTCAGAAGGAATATTATGGCTTCTTTTACCAATCAAGATTTACGTAAAGCCGGCTTAAAGGTTACGTTACCTCGTATCAAGATTTTAGAGTTGCTTGAAAGTGCTGAGTTGCATCACATGAGTGCAGAAGAAATTTATAAGGCGCTGATTGATCAAGGCGAGGATGTGGGCCTAGCGACTGTTTACAGAGTATTAACGCAGTTTGAGCAAGCAGGAATCGTCGAACGCCACAATTTTGAAAACAATTTATCTGTGTTTGAGATCACTCAAGAAGGTCACCACGATCATCTGGTTTGTGATGTTTGTGGCAAGATTATAGAATTTCATAACGAAGTAATCGAAGAAGAACAACTCAAAGTAGCAGAAAAACATGGTTTTAAACTGTCAGGGCATTCATTGGTATTATATGGCATTTGTAATAACCAAGAATGTCGAGATAGTGCCAAATAATCAGGCCTAGCTTGATTTTCTCAAGCCAAACGTGAGCATTGCCCTCAAACTAAAAAAAGCCTTTATTATCACTAATAAAGGCTTTTTTTGTGATGGAAGGTTTTGCTCTGTTGTAAGGAGGACAGGTTAAAAATATCTAAGTGATGTCTAATGATAAGCTATCAGCGCCTTCGTCCAGATTCGCCATACCATTTTTACTACTCAGTTTGATTTTTAAGCGTAAGTCATTGGGAGAGTCCGCATGAAGAATCGCTTCTTTGTATGTGATTTCTCCTTGCTCATATAAGTCAAACAAAGCTTGATCAAAGGTTTGCATGCCACTCTCACGCGAACGCGTCATGACATCTTTGATTTCATGAACCTCACCTTTACGAATATAGTCACTAATCAGCTGGGAGTTTAATAAAATCTCAATAGCAGCGCGTCGCCCTTTACCATCTGGAGTTGGAATGAGTTGCTGAGCAATAATGGCTTGTAGGTTTAGGGACAAATCCATAAATAGTTGATTGTGACGACTGGTTTCAAAAAAGTGAATAATACGGTCAATGGCTTGGTTGGCATTGTTTGCGTGTAATGTTGCAAATACCAGATGCCCTGTTTCGGCATATTGAATGGCATAGCTCATGACCTCTCGGTTGCGAATCTCACCAATTAAAATAACATCAGGCGCTTGGCGCAAAGTATTTTTTAGACCCGCTTCAAACGAGTGGGTATCGAGACCAACTTCACGTTGGGTAATGATGCAACCACGATGTTTATGGACAAATTCAATCGGATCTTCAATGGTGATGATATGACCGTGAGAATTTTGATTGCGATGTCCGATCATAGCAGCAAGCGTAGTAGATTTGCCTGTACCAGTAGCACCAACCAACAAAATAATGCCTCTTTTTTTCATTGCCAGCTCTTTTAGAGCAGGTGGTAGGCGTAGCTCTTCGACGGTTGGGATTTTATTTTCAATTTTTCGTAAAATCATTCCTGCCATGTCACGCTGTATAAAAGCACTAACCCGAAAACGGGCTTGTTGAGCCTCATCAGAGATAGCAAACTGGCATTCATTGGTCTCTTCAAATTCTTTTTGCTGAGAAGGCGTCATAACTCCTTTGACCAGTCTCATGGTTTGATCAGCACTCAACGGTGTTTTACCTACTGGCAGGATTTTTCCATTTATTTTCATGGAAGGTGCCACATCAGCGGTAATAAAAAGATCAGAGCCATTTTTATTGATCATTAGCTGCAATAGTTTGTCAATATCCATATCGTACCTGCACTCGATGTAAATCGATTAAAGAGAAGTCTAAAATTATGTGTTCAAAATCGCTAATAATGATCAGTGAAAATAAATATCCTATATTGCCAATGCTTCTATCAATAACGAAGGGCTGGCAATATAGGATCGATGATACTACAAAAATGCCTCAGGCTGTTTGGCATAAGGGCGAGCCACATCTTTACTGATGGTGCCTTTTCCTACTAAGTTCTTCAAGGTTTGATCAAGGGTAATCATGCCGTCACCTGCCCCCGTCTGAATCGCTGAATACATCTGAGCGATTTTGTTTTCACGTATCAAGTTACGAATAGCAGGTGTGCCCAGCATGATTTCGTGTGCAGCAACACGCCCGCCTGTTTGACGACGTAGCAGCGTTTGTGAAATCACCGCTTGTAATGATTCAGATAACATGGCACGAATCATATCTTTTTCTGCTGCGGGAAATACATCGATAACTCGGTCAATCGTTTTGGCGGCTGAGCTTGTGTGTAATGTGCCAAATACTAAGTGACCAGTTTCTGCGGCTGTCAATGCCAAACGAATGGTTTCAAGATCACGTAGCTCACCGACCAAAATAACATCTGGATCCTCACGTAGGGCAGAGCGGAGTGCTGGCTCGAAGCCTAATGTATCGCGGTGAACCTCACGTTGGTTGATAAGACTTTTTTTGGATTCATGAACAAATTCAATGGGATCTTCAATGGTTAAAATATGCTCTTTACGAGTTTCATTGATATAGTCAATCATGGCTGCCAATGTGGTTGATTTTCCTGAACCTGTAGGGCCTGTCACCAATACGACACCACGCTTAAAGTCTGAGACACGTTTAAATACATCGCCCATCCCCAAATCTTCCATGGTAAGAACTTTAGAGGGAATGGTCCGAAAAACAGCGCCCGCACCACGATTTTGATTAAAGGCGTTCACCCGAAAACGGGCCAAATTGGGAATCTCAAAAGAAAAATCTGTTTCAAAAAACTCTTCAAAATCGGCACGCTGCTTATCATTCATGATGTCATAAATAAGCTGATGCACCACTTGATGCGTCATTGAAGGCATATTGATTCTAGTCATCTCACCATCGGCGCGAATCATAGCCGGCATACCAGCTGAAATATGTAAATCTGATGCTTTATGCTTGACGGTGAAGCGAAGCAAATCTTCAATACTTAAGGGGTTTTTTTCAGCCATGATCAGATATTCCTATCAATGAAAGTGGGACAAAAAAGCATAGAATATACGGTTGCCAATCGTTAGATGCGCTTTTAGAGCAAGGACTTCGATGAAGAGTAAGCGAGGAAATGAACGCTAGTAATTGGTTGTATTTGTTAATCCATGTAACAATATAATAACAAGACTATTGGCATTTAACCATCTACTACATCAACAAAATGCAAAATTAGTTATGCTTATAATTAAAGCGCTTTTTATTTAATATTTGATCAAATTATCCTTGCGAGCTTTATATGAAAAACGATGAAAATAATATAGATAGTCAAAGCCTCATTAATAATTGGCAGCAAGTCAGTGAACAGATGAGTCAAGCTTGTGATAAAGTCGAGAGACAAACCAAAGATGTTGTTCTATTGGCTGTCTCTAAAACCAAACCTGCTGAGATGATTGCGACGTTGGCGCAGCAAGGACAAGCACATTTTGGCGAAAACTACTTACAAGAAGCGGTAGAAAAAATTACTAGCCTAAAAGCACAGCATGACTGTACCACTATTATTTGGCATTATATTGGCAGTATCCAGCGTAATAAAACTCGTGATATCGCTGAGCATTTCGATTGGGTACAAACGGTCGAACGTGACATTATTGCCAAGCGCTTAAATGATCAGCGCCCAGCTGATATGTCGCCATTGAATGTATTGATTCAGCTAAATATTGACAATGAAACAAGTAAGTCAGGGTGTTTGCCAGAGCAGTTACCTGATTTAATCAAGGCGATTAAAGACTATGAGCGATTACAGTTGCGCGGCTTGATGATCATTCCTGCTAAGGCCGACACTGATGCATTTGCTCGAACCAAGCAGTTGTTTAATGAGATTAAACAGCGTCACCCAGAGCTGAGTGGCTGGGATACTTTGAGTATGGGAATGAGTGGGGACATGACAGAGGCAATCGCCAACGGTTCTACAATGGTACGCGTTGGAACTGCCATCTTCGGCGCAAGAAATCAGCTGTAAACCAAGATAGTCCATATGATCTATAAATATCAGGCGTTTGCTTTTCCTTGCAAGCGCCTTTTTGCATCTATGATTTATTAAGGCTTATGTATTGCTTTATTGTCTTGGTGCCTGAACAGTCCATAACTGAAGAAAAAAATGCTTTGTAGGGCATGACCAAGATGTACTTGGCTTGAGCGTTGCCATCGTATCCATTCAAGCACCAATATACAAAGTGTCAACCAGATGGTGCCTGCGATATAACCGGCAATAATATCACTGGGAAAGTGGGCGCCCAAGTAAATTCGGCTCGTACCGATAAGTAAAATGAGTAAAGCCAATGCCATAGAGAAGCCTATTTTTATCACTTTGTTCTGCTGGCTTCTTACTATCAAATAAATGAGGAATCCATAAAAAACCAGCGAGCCCATCGAGTGACCACTCGGAAAACTAAAACCAATCGCGTCGATTGCTTCGTTAATAGAAGGTCGCCCTCGCTCGTAGATTTGCTTTAACAACCAAGTCAGCGCTCCAGTACCGCCGACGGCTATGATAAAAAAAAGCGTTGCCCATTTATCTTTGGCTTTGAACCAAAGTGATAAAATCACAACGACAGATAAGCTGGTTACAAACCAGACAGAGCCCATATGAGTGACCGAGGTATAAATAACATCAAGTGTTGAGGTTTGCAGTGTTTCAAAAAATCCAATGGCACTACTGTCAAACCTTTCGAGCCTATCTTCCAACACGTTCTCCGCCAGTTGAGAGAACAGCCAAATAAGTAACAGCGCTATTCTCAAGCCTATGATCAAAACAATAGACAAAAAGCCTGCTTTTTTAATATCTGCTTCCATAATATACGCGCCTTTTGATCCATCTATTTTTATGACAATAGACACAAAAAGCGCTTACCTTAACATTTTTAGAGAGTGTTTCGCGTTATTCAATGATTATCAAATGTTGAAAAGATTGTATGTAGTGGCGAATACTCGATGTAGGGACAAATTCCACGTAACGAGAGTAGCTACTTTATTCGGGGTCTTCAAACTTGGTTACCAACATCTGAGTGATTTTGAGGTTATCAGTGGCGATGATTTCAAACCGATAATTGGCATACTCAATCGTGTCCGTTTTCTTTGGAATTTTACGTAGCATGTACATCATAAACCCGCTAATAGTTTCATAGTTTTGACTACGCGGTAAGCTGACAATATCCAAAGCACGAACCACATCTTCAATCGGGGTCATACCGTCGATCAACCAAGAGTTATCTGTACGCTGGACAATTGGCTGCTCCTCGGTAGTCACAAGCTCTCCCATAACGATGCTCATTACATCTTTGAGGGTAATGACGCCCACCACCAATCCATATTCATTGACGATAACCGCAAAGTCCGCCCCAGTAGATTTAAACATCTCTAGAACTTCGAACAAAGATAAGGTATCAGGAACAAACAGCGCGGGCTTGAGGAGCGCTTTATCGGTCAAGCTGACCTGTTGTTGGTTTAAAACTAACGCCAAAAAACTGCGTGACTCTACATAACCCAAGATTTGTTCTAAGTCATCTTCATAGCACACCAAAAATTTATTGTGTGGCTGCTCAATCATCACTTCAACAACGTCTTCGGTAGTGGTCTTGGTATCGAAATACACGATGTTTTCGCGCGGATTCATGACGGAGGTGACGGTACGCTCTTGCATATCAAAGATGTTTTCGATGAGATGATGTTCCTGCTTCTTGATGACGCCTGCTTCTGCGCCTGCATCCATTACGGCATAAATATCTTCTGGTGTCATATCATCTTGACGTATGGTTGAGATACCCATTAGCTTAAAAACAATATTTGCCGCACCATCAAATACCCAAATGACAGGCTTAAAGAAAAATATCAGTAGCATCATGGGCCGTACAAGACGTACCGCGATGATTTCACCATTGGACATCGCAAAACGTCTGGGCATCAAGTCAGCAAGTAGAGAGAATAAGCTGGTAATCACAATAAACGAGATGACAGACGCTACGGCTTCATTATCCAATAATTGCTGTAGATAAGGGCTGATAGCAGACTCTCCGACTGCCCCTGCTGAAATCGCGACAGCGTTTAGCACCACTTGGACGACAGTAATAAAACTGCCAGAATGTTCTTGCATTTTAAGCACATCGAAGGCACGAACATCGCCTTCTTTTGCCATGATTTGTAGTTTAATCTTACGAGCCGCCGCAATGGCAATCTCAGCAGCAGAAACAAAAGCACTTAAGGCTAGCAGTAAAATAAGAAAAATACTGGCAGTTAGCAGACTCATGACATACTCGGTAAAAAATGTGGGGGTTAAAAATAATAGTGAGAGAATTCATTAGAAGGAGACGTAAAGCATGGTTTATAACAAATTTGAAAGTATAAAAACGGAAAAGATAAGTGTATAGAAACCAAAAAAGCTGGGAGATCTCCCAGCCAATGGTAAAAAATCCAATTCTCTATAAAATGGTTAGGCCATCAGCACAGCGCAACTTTTAAGAGGCAAAAGTTGCGTGAGCAGAAGCGGTTAGCCTTTTATGGACCATTTATTGACCAGAGGATAACGACGCTCACGGCCAAAGGCTTTGTGGCTAATCTTGGTGCCAATAGGTGATTGCAAACGTTTGTATTCGTTATGATCGACCATCTTAATGACTTTTGCGACCAATTCTGCATCAAAACCTTTATCGACGATGTCTTGATAACCCATGTCCTCGTCGATATAAGACATCAAAATACCATCCAATACATCATAGTCAGGCAAGCTGTCTTGATCTTTTTGATCTGGGCGTAGTTCGGCTGATGGTGGGCGTGTGATGACACGCTCAGGGATGACAGGCGTGTCTTCTAAACGGTTGCGATAGCTGGCTAACTTATAGACTTGGGTTTTGTACACGTCTTTTAAGACATCGAAACCGCCTGCCATATCACCATATAGCGTCGAATAACCAACCGCCAATTCGGACTTGTTACCAGTCGTGATAACCAGATGACCGAACTTATTGGACAGTGCCATCAACACAACACCGCGTGCACGGGCTTGGATGTTTTCTTCAGTGGTATCGGCAGGCGACTTATTAAATAGTGGCGCTAGGGTATGACGAATGCCTTCAACCGCATCAAAGATAGGACAAACCGTATAAGAAACATTTAAACGGCGGGCTTGCGCCTGCGCATCTTCTAAGCTGATTTGAGAGGTATACTCGTACGGCATCATAACCGCATATACTTTGTCAGCGCCTAAGGCGTCAACGGCGATACATAGCGTCAAGGCCGAATCAATACCGCCTGATAACCCAACGATAATGCCAGAGAATCCTGAGTGATTGACATAGTCGCGTAGACCAACTACCAATGCCTGATACATCTCTGACTCACGACTCAAAGTCAAAGGGGCTTTGGGTTGATTATTGAACTTGGCTGTTTTGACATCCAAAGTCGCCAATAATAGCTGATTCATAAAGCGCGGCGCTTCATGAGCAACGCTACCATCAGCTTGTACGGCCATAGAGCCACCATCGAACACTAAGTCATCTTGGCCACCAACGGCGTTGACATACAAAATAGGTAAGTTGTTTTCGCGGCTACGTTTGGCTAGCATGGTTTTGCGGTTTTCTTGTTTTTCAATCTCAAAAGGGGAAGCGTTTAAGCTGACAATCAGATCAGCGCCTTGTTTTTTCAGATCAGAGATTGGGCCTTTTTCCCACAAGTCTTCACAAATAAGAAGACCAATGGTGATGCCCTTATAGTCGAATAAAACTTGATTGCGACCTTTATCAAAGTAGCGACGCTCATCAAATACGCCGTAATTTGGCAAAACTTGCTTGTGATAAAAACCCTTTTGATGACCATTATGTAAGATGGCGGCAGAGTTAAAAGTGCCATGATGGTCCACATGTGGATAACCAACAATCATGACGATATCGTCGATATCACTTAAGTTTGATAAGGCGTTTTTGACACGGCCCGACAAGCTTGGGCGTAACAATAAATCTTGAGGAGGGTAGCCCAATAGCGCAAGCTCTGGGAAAACGATAACGTCTGCGCCTTGTTCGCGTGCTTGCAACGCAAGGGTACGCATTTTTTCGGTATTGGTCGCGATATCACCGACTAAGAAGTGCGATTGCGCCAAGGCAAAGGTAACAGTCTCTTGTGGCCTGCTGGTCTCGTTTGAAGTAGTGGTATTGGGATTATCAGTGTCTTTTGACATCGTTATTTTTCCTATCGATATAGTATTTAAAAACAGTATTTAAAATTTGGTCGGTCAGTGTTGATCTACAATAAAATCAAAGTCGCCCCGAAACTCACTCAAAATAACACTCTTTCATATTTAGTTCTAATATAGAACCCGTATGATGAGTCTCAATCTTACTTAACCCGCTATACGATACCGATGCATAATATCTAAAATTATGGCATGACTCTAAAAGTCAGATACGACAGTCTAGAGAAAGGTATTGAATAGGTTTTTGGTTTGAAAAATGCTATGTCTTTATAACCATCAAAATAAATGCGCTCAAATGAACGTAACTATGTTGAAAAGCTCAAGATAATACTCTTAGTATAACATCAATTGTCCTGACAAATAGAACGCGCCAGTGAATTACCTTTCAAGATATATGTTTCATGCATAAAGATAAAAGCGGTTTGGTATGCTTTATTTTTATAGACTAAAAGTATGTATGATGTTTTGAATACTGTTGTCATGGTCTAGTAAGTTAAGATAGAGAAAGTTGTAAGTAAAAATTACAACATAGCGTTATAAAATGGTCTTTTTTTGCTGCATAATAAATTAGCTTAATAGCAATATTTTGACTTTATTTTAATAGCATTTGTAGACAGTGATAGCGTAGGGTATGCTGTTATTGAATGCCGATCAAACAGCGGTTTGCCGCTATATTACAACCCGTAACCCTCGTTAATGGACACAGTTTATAGATAAGCTCTGTAAATTGGCGTTCATCATATATTTATAAACCTGCCAGCAAGGCGATGATACGCTTTGCTACCTGCTCTTGGCTTATACGCTATGATTGAAAATTGGACAAAAGAGTTTATTATTCAGCGCTTGCTGGCTATTACTTTATTGGTTGTATTATTCGTATTGTGTTTTCAGGTCATACAATTTTTTATTGTACCGGCACTTTGGGCAGCCATTCTGGCATACGTGACTTTTCCGGTTTATAACTTTTTTTATGAAAAAGTGAAGCTCAGCCCCAATTTTAGTGCTGCTATTATGACGGTGAGTATATCTTTAATAATAGGTGTACCACTTGTGATTGGGGTGTTTATTCTTCAGCAAGAAGCCCTGAGCTTGATTAGTAATCTCGTGTATCGTGTCAAAGTCGGCTATTTGGATGTACCAAATTCTATTAAAGATTTGCCAGTTATCGGTCAGCAAGTCAAAGATGTGCTGTGGCGAATCAACAAAAACCCTGAAGGAACCCTTGAAGCTTTTCGGATGTGGGTGCAGTCGCATTTGTATTATGGCAAAGTCGCTTTAGATGTGGCGTTCAGTAGTCTTGCAAAGCTTGGTATGGCATTGATGACCCTGTTCTTTTTCTACCGCGATGGTACCAGTTTGATCCGTCAAATTCGTCAAGCGTTACGCAATATCATTGGCAATCGCATCGATGGTTATATTGATTCGGTGGGTACGACCACACGCGCTGTGGTATATGGTATCGGTTTGACTGCTTTAGCACAGGCACTATTGGCGGGTGTTGGTTATTACTTCGCTGGTGCGCCAAGTCCTATTCTATTGACCATTGTTACATTTATTATTGCCTTGATTCCTTTTGGCACACCATTTGTGTGGGGCGGGGTGTCTATTTGGCTGCTGAGTAAAGGTTACACCGTAGAAGGCATTGGTTTGGCGCTGTGGGGCACTTTGGTGATTAGCTGGGTTGATAATTTGATCCGTCCTATTGTGATCAGTGGCGCGACCAAAATTCCTTTCATCATTATTTTCATTGGTGTATTGGGTGGTCTAACGGCCTTTGGCTTCGTTGGTTTGTTTATCGGCCCTGTGGTCTTAGCCATTGGACTTGCGGTATGGCGTGAGTGGATCTCGAACCACAAGAATGAGCTATTTGCGGCGCAAGAAAAGGTTTTAATTGATAGCCAGACTTTGCCTCCAGAAGAGAAAATAGAATGAGTATCACAGTCGTCAATAATTGACTGCAAAAAAGTAACTTAGCAATTCTGAGGTTATTTCTGGCAGCGTGATTTTAGATAAAAACTGTAAATCAAAATAGCCACAATAATGCTGCAACTATTATGAAGGGTAATATGGATACGACCACACCTATTACAATCATTGCCGATAGCAATATCGCAAGCTTAGATGAGTTTTTTAATGCTTCAACGCTTGGACAAGCAACGGGCCAAACTGTCAATATCATCACAGTGGCTGGACGGGATATCAATGCAGACCTTCTAGCAGAGTTGCAGCCTAAGATCTTATTGATACGCTCGGTGACACCAGTAGGTGAGGCATTATTGGCTGCTAATAAAAGTGTGCGATTTGTGGGTTCTGCCACCATCGGTACCGATCATGTCGATCAAGAGTATTTGATGACGCGCCAGATAACGTTTGCCAATGCGGCTGGCTGTAGCAAGCATTCTGTTGCGCAATATGTGTTGACGGCTATCTTGACTTTACGACCGCAGTATTGGCAACAGGCAATGACGCTTGGCATTATTGGGCTGGGTAATATTGGCAGTACCTTGGCTGATTATGCCAGCGACTTAGGCTGGCAGGTATTGGGTTATGATCCACTGCTACCACCTTCCGATATAAACAATGCCAGCCTAGAGCAAGTTCTGAGCCAGAGTGATGTCGTCAGTCTGCATGTGCCATTGACCAGTCACAAAAATACAGATACTCAGCATACTAGTAACGGCAGTGACTATCCAACGCACCATCTAATCAATGCAGAGACATTAGCGATGATGCCTGCCCATACCATGTTAATTAATAGCGCACGTGGTCCTGTCATTCATGCAAATGACCTTGAAGCAGATATCGAACGTACTAACAGACAAGTGGTGTTAGATGTGTTTGAGCATGAGCCACAAATTTCAGAGCGATTACTCTCTAAGCTTGCCATTGCTACGCCGCATATTGCTGGTTATACCGTAGAAGGTAAGCTGCGTGGAACACAAATTATTTATGATGCGCTATGTGAGAAATTGTCGGTCACACCGACTCAATCTATGCAGGCATTATTGCCGTTGAATATGTTCTTGTGGTCGCAGCTAAAGGCACATCCAGATAGATTGAGTAAGTTTTATGATATCAAGCAAGATGATTCGGCTCTAAGAGAAAAGGTAGTCGATGGTCAAGTAAACGGTGCTGACTTTGATCAGCTGAGACGTGATTATCATCTGCGCCGTGAGTGGCAGTCTTAAACATTCAATCACAATGTATGCGCTCAGTCTAAAAACTATCAACCAAAAATAATTATTCGTCAGTTGTAGTAGATAATAATGAATCAAGCCAGCCATTCTTCGCACAGATCCAGCTACGCACCTACGATGTCACTTGCGATGGCACAGCAGCGCGCGCAGTTTATGAATAGCATTCGTCAGTTTTTTCTAAAGCAGCAAGTGCTAGAAGTACAGACGCCGCTGCTTTCTCAAGCAGGTAATACAGATACGTTTTTACAATCAGTGGCGGCGCAAGTGACGTATCAAGACAAGCCCAGCACGTACTATCTGCACACGTCACCTGAATTTGCCATGAAACGTTTGCTGGCGAGTTGGCAAGTACCCATCTATCAGATTTGTCCTGTATTTCGAGACAATGAAATTGGCACAAGGCACAATATAGAATTCACCATGCTCGAATGGTATCAACCAAACTATAGCTTGGCAGACATGGCGACTGAGGTTGGCGAATTGTTAGAAGTGCTATACGGCCATCCCGTTGTGATGAATCATTATCGTTATGTTGATGCGTTTATGGATTTTGTTGGCATACATCCATTAACGGCAAGTCTGGCTGCGTTGCAAGCAGTCGCTGAAGACAAAGGACTAATGGGGTTTGATTTCAATAGTGAGCACAGTAGTGACAGTGAGGCAGATCGTCGTCAAAGCTGGCTGGATTTGTTGTTTAGCCATGCGGTCGAACCACATTTGGGCCATGACTTACCCACGTTGATTGTAGAGTATCCACCTGCGACAGCGGCATTGGCCAAGACAGCACTGGATAAAGAGGGCAATGAGGTTGCCAAGCGTTTTGAGTTATACATCAATGGTATTGAAATTGCCAACGCGTATGACGAGCTGGCAGATGGTCAAGCACTAAGAGCGCGTTTCGAAAAAGACAATCAACTGCGCGCGCGCCACAATTTGCCCGTCATGCCAATCGATGAATATCTGATTGCAGCCTCTAACGAGCTTATGCCCTGTAGCGGTATTGCGGTTGGGCTAGATAGATTACTGATGGTGATTACAGGTGCTAGCAATTTAGAAGAAGTGATTCCTTTTCCGAGTAGATTGGCCTAATCTTGTATAAAACTTCGCACAAAAAAATGGTCGCTTGCCATTCAGTATAGCTATTGCTGAATGATAAACGACCATTTTTATAAGTCATTTGCGCTCATCTGCTTCCAAGCACTCTGTTCTTATCAGATTTATACCGTCGCGATGGCTTCGCTGATATCAATATCACCATTATGCATGTTAAATGCTTGCTTGATGGTATTATCTGCGGTTAATACAGCAGCCAACGTTGTGGCGACATCTTCAATCGAGTTTTCACCAGCGCTTTCATCAATGGCAATTTTACCTGTGCCTGCGCGTTCTTTTAGCGCTCCTGGCTGCACAATGGTGTAGTCAAGCGTGCTATTATTTACCAACCACTGATCTGCATAATGTTTGCAGATATAGTATTCTTTTAGGTTTGCAATACCGGGGCTATCCCATTTGCTGGTATCTAAAGAAAACGCTGCGCTAAGCATAATGTAACGTTTGATACCTTTATCTTGTGTTGCCTGAATAGTTTTGACAGCGCCATGCAAGTCGACTTCTAACACGTCCTTACCACCAGAACCAGCCACAAAATACACTGCATCAATGTCTTGATCCATTTGGTCTTGAATGGCATCTTTTTCAGCCGTGATATCCAAATCAAGCTGACTATAATTGGCATCATCAAATAAAACTTCTTTTTGACGCGTAGTACCAACCACTTGATGATCATCTGCTAATAGTTGTTTTACCAGCTCAGTACCTACACGACCACTTGCACCAATCACTAAAATTTTCATAATCATTCCTATTCTTATATATGCGTTGTTTAAAAACTAAAACCAGCATAGCAAAAAAATTGGCACGCTTCGTTATGATGCGTGCCAATTGGATTGCGTTTGGTTAGTGAATGTATACGGTTTGCAAGAAAAGAAAATATTGATAAGAGTAGAACAAAAATGAATGAGAAGAAAAAATATCAGCGAACCAAGCGATTTAAGCCATCTGCAAAGGCTTTTTTGTCACGATCACCATAAGGTTTTTGTCCGCTCATCTCTTGTAGCTCTAAGACACCAGTACCGCGCATGGTATCCATAAAATCGCGCATATTAAGCTTTTGCTTGATATTATTTTTGTCGTAGACCATACCACGCGTCGTCAACACCAAACCGCCTTTGTCTAAAATATCATTAGCCAAAGGAATATCGCTGGTAATCGCAAGATCGCCTGGTTGAATTTGTTCGACGATATAGTCGTCTGCTTTATCAAATCCTGATGGCACCACGGTCATGATAAGTAGCGGTGACTTACGTAGCTTGATTGGTTGATTGGCGACAAATATCGCTGTGGTCTTGGTACGCTCAGCGGTCTTGATGATCAAGTCTTTGGCAATCAAAGGGACAGAATCTGCATCTACCCAAATCTGCATTATTTTTGCACCTCATCTAATTGAGAGTCTTCGCTCTGGGTGTTTATTTTGTCTAAAGTGTCATCACTTTCAGCAACAGTCAGATCTTCTGCCATCTTTGTTTGATCGTCAACAGCAACGATTTTTTTATCCAGCCCCACTTTATTGGGCAAGATGGCGACAAGTTGGGCTAAAGCGGGTTCTAAGTTTGCGACATCGTTGGGCATCAAGGTGATATGCGCAATTTTTCGATCGTCACGCTCTGCCTTATGATAACTGTGATAGTGAGCGCCATCAATCTTAAGAACTGCGCTGATATCAGGGTACTGTCCCAATACATTGAGCATGATTGCTGGGTGCACATTGTCTGTATCGCCCAGCGGTAGGTTAACCACTGCGCGAATGTGATTTTCAAATTGACTGGTGATAGCGCCTTCGATACTCCAATGTCCAGAATTGTGCACACGCGGAGCAATCTCGTTGGCGAGGACAGTATCATTGCCGCGCGCATCTTTGACAACGAATAGCTCGAGTGCCATCACGCCAACATAATCCAAATGATTCATAACGGTTGTGATCGCATCAGTGGCCTGCTTGAGCAAATGACTGGTGCCCACGGCAGGCGCCTGAGTCTTGGCTAAAATCCCTTGATGATGATGGTTTTCGACCAAATCATAACCACGTACCTGACCGTTTTGTCCTCGTGCCGCAATGATAGAAACCTCACGGCTAAAGTTAATAAAACCTTCCGCTATTAATGGTGCAGGTGTTGGCGTTAAAGCACCTTTGCCGCTGACGGCATCTTTAAGGTCTTGCCAAGCAGCTTTGATGTCGCTGTCTTCTTTGATGACAAACTGACCTTTACCGTCATAACCACCACGGCTCGTTTTGAGCACAATTGGCAATCCTAACGTTTGACAAGCTTGTTGTAGCTCAGCTTCAGAGTTGACGGCCATAAACGGGACGGTCGCGATATCGAGCTTCTGAAACATCTGCTTTTCTTTTAAGCGATCTTGGGCGATATCAAGCGCAATCAATGGGGGAAACATGCCCTGCTTGCTACCAGCCGTTGATAAGTTGGTCAGATGCTCAACAGTAGAGGTGGGGGTGTTTTCAAACTCTAGTGTGAAGACGTCTGCCGCTTCAATAAATGCGTCTAATTGTTCGCTGTGAAAAACGCGTCCATATAAACTGGCAGGGCAGTCGGCATTGTCTTCTAAAAACACGCACTGATACCCTAATGGAATGGCGGCTTCGGCAAGCATCATACCAAGCTGACCACCGCCTAAAATACCGATGGTACGAATGGTTTGGGTAGTAGGGTAAGCGTTCGCTGTAGTCATGGCAGGCTCTTTAAATTAAAAATGAAAGATATTTTTGGTGTGGCACAATTTAGAAATCAATCTAGTAAAATAGGAAAAGGTGCATACGATGCACCTTATATTCAGTAACGCTCAATTCAGACTTATCTAACCATACGTATACTATCAATATTATTTACTATCAAAATTATTCAAGGTGATGGGACATGTATCAATAAGGTCTGACAACCATCAAGCATTTTATAGCGATGATCAATGATTGATGATCCCTGGTGTTGGGCTAGCAAGAATGGTATCGGTTTGCGTCGTACGCAACGTATCAAGCTTAGTCGCTAGCGATTCATCATGCAAGGCGAGCACTTGAATCGCAAGCAAGGCGGCATTGTAAGCACCAGCTGTGCCAATAGCTAACGTCCCAACAGCAACGCCTTTAGGCATCTGTACGATAGACAGCAAGCTGTCCCAACCGCTGAGCATAGAGGATTTTACCGGCACGCCAAATACAGGCAGTGGCGTTTGGCTGGCACACATACCCGGCAAATGAGCGGCGCCACCTGCACCAGCGATGATCACTTGTAAACCATGAGATTTCGCGTTTTTGGCATAGTCAAATAATCGATCAGGCGTACGGTGTGCTGACACCACTTCACACTCAAAAGCAATATCAAAGTCTGCTAGCAACTGTGCTGCAGCGCTCATCGTAGCCCAATCAGATTGTGATCCCATAATAATGCCAACTTTTGGCTGACCAGTAGGAGAGGTAATAGGCCCGTTTGTCTCAGCAGCATTGGTGGTAGCCGATGTTGTGCTCATGCGTTAATATCCTCAAAAAGACCATCATACAAAAATTTTGCCGCTCTCGTAAAGCCAAGTTTCAAGTTTAATCAAAAAGCAAAAAGAATCGTGCAGATCTATGGGTTTTCATCAGTGGGCTTATCATGACGATGCTGTAAAAAATTACTGGGTTTTAAGGGCAGCGGCTGTTCAGTATCGAACTGATAACACGTCAGATAACCACTATCTATGGCTGCTGAATAATCGGTGCAGACCACTTGATGGCTGAGTGGTTCAGGCGTACCAGTCAGCCAATAGTGACCCACGAACACAGGTTTATGAGTTTTGATGGCAAAGTCGATGTTTTCGGCCAATGCATCGCTTGGAATTTGTGCCAAAGCAGAGGTAGGCGCGCGAGCAACTTCATAAAGCGTGCGTGTGTTCAGCTCATCAAGCCACCAACGCACTCGCACTCGCGTGCGCCTAGTACCTTCTTTATCTACCATTGCCATACCTTCGGGCAATGGCGTTTCCACCCCTTTTAGCACACGCTCAAGGGCATCGAACGGCACACTAGGCTCGCTTGCAGTGGCTATCAGGCCTTGCGGTGTCAGACAATTATTTTCTGTCAAAAAAGGCTGTAATATGGCCATACTATCGACATCCCAGCAAGCATGTACAAAGCAAGCGTCATCGCTCTCAAGCCATAATGGAATCTCATAAAAACGCTGTAACCAATACTGATGTTTGTCTGAACCAAATGGTACTTCAGCTAAAAACGCTTCATGCTGGCGTTTATGCACGTCGCTATGTGAGCGTAAATATTGAGTAGAATTATTAGGGTCAAGCGTGGCAAAAGCCAAAGCATTGTATTCATGATTACCCATGACCGCATCAGCCACATCGGCATCCAGCATGGCAAAAACAATCTCTAAAGTGGCCACCTGCTGTGGACCGCGATCGATCAAATCGCCAATAAATAGGGCCCGATGACCGATTGGAGGGACAAAATATTGCCCATTATGGCGATAGCCCAACTGTGTTAGTAAGCCCACTAACTTATCTGCATAACCGTGAACGTCACCAATAATGTCTATAATCATAATAAATCAGCAAATCTCAATGTAATATATTAAAGGTCAAAAAATCTTCATATGGCAATTTGGAACGGTTTGCCAGTCAAAAAAATGCTAACAAGGTATCATCATTGATGTCCTGTCTAACATCGTTTTTACGGTTATCAAGACATTTATAAAAATTACCTTAAAAACCAGGTGACAACAGCGCGCTCAAAAAGTGAGGCAACACTCTTGGCTCTAAAATAATCGTCGCGATGATACCGAACGCACCGCCCCACATATGTGCCATGTGGTTGATGTTTGAACCACCACGTTTATCAGCGTAAATACTATAAGCGACGTAAGCTACCGCAAACAATATCGCAGGGATAGGAATAACCGCAAATAGATAGATTTTTTCCCAAGGTGCCAACAAAATAAAAGCAAACAAGACTGCTGATACACCACCTGATGCGCCAAGGCTTAAGTAACTGGCATTGTTTTTATTTTTGATATAGCTTGGAATCATCGCAATAACAATCGCCAAGACATAAAATACCACAAAACCATAGCCAAACAAAAAGGGCTGATATAAGCCTTCAATAGCACGACCAAAAAAGTATAAAGTAAACATATTGAACAGCAAATGCATACTGTCAGCATGAATAAAACCATGCGTCACAAAACGATCCCATTGACCATTATTCACCGCTGGTGGATAAAAAATAAGTCGATTGAATAGCGTCTTGTTTTGCCATGCCAGTAAGCTAACAATAACGGTAATAATAATGATAAGGGTCGTATGGTTAAACAAAGGATAATCCTTAGGCCTCGCCTGATGGGTGACAATGTTATATAAAGGTTATAAATGACAATGTTCAACGCCTAAGCGTTACGGCTGAGTGAAAAATAAACATAACCAATGACAAATTATTAAACGTTAAGTCTTAATAGTACGTTCATACTAACAGTAGTTAGAATCTCGAAAAAATATATTGTGTGACAAAACGATGCATTTTTATGCTTTTATAGTGAATAATAGAGCAAGATGTTAAGTAACGTGAAAAATACCTCGTATCTTAGGGATAGTGGTGCATGAATAATATAAGGGTCCCAAAGTATGGCAGTAATAAATAAAATAAATAGTTAATTTTTTATAAAGTCAAAAAAGGCCGACAGAGGCAATTGTTTATGAGTATTATCAATCAATTAGAAAAAACCGTTACACCTGCTATATTAGGTAACAGTGACGATAAAAATACGGTGGCTTATGTCGGTTTGCTTGAGCAGTTTTATGCTCTTTTGGCGGCGCGTTTGGCATTACCACAGGTTTACTCGCACATTATGCGTGCCGATGAGGGAGTAACGTCTGATATTTCGGTAGAAAGCCCACTGTTTGAACAGCTGTGGCAAGATCAAGCAGTACAGCGACTGATCATTCAAGAGTTGGCTGACACGCATCATATTGACTTACTGACGACCTCGCAGCTACTGATTAACGCAGCTCCCTTGGCTTATCGCGAGCTAAAAATATTGGCTGATGGACAGTTCTTGCCAGCTTTTTTACAGACAGAACAGACAGCGTTGCGTCAGTACTTACCAATATGGTCGGCATCCGTGATTGCAGCACCTCAAATCTCTAATAGCGACTCATACCCAAATCTAAAACTGGGCGCAGACGCTGCTACTGTACCAGTGAGTGAGGCTTCTTTGGCTACGATAAAGACGTCCAATATAGACCAAGAAGCAGTCGCCACTTCCACAGCATCTTATGTAGAAAGCGCAAGCTACTTAGAAGATGCGGATAAAGAACGTACCACCGACAACTTGGTAGCCAATATGGATGGCATTCATGTCAATCCATCAGCGCATCATTGGGGCGACAACAGCAGCATGAAGCGAGAAAAAGTACGCACTCGCAATCAACGCAATGACTTACTGGTACGGGTGTTTTTATTAATCATAGCCATTGCTGGTATCGGACTTGCCGCATGGGCATTACTGATTAAACCCAATAATACGCCACCTGTAGAACCAGTCGCCGCAGAGCCAGTGGTCGCCCCACCTGTAGAAGTGCCAGCCCAAGTAATGACACCCGTTGATTTGATCGTTGGCGTAGACAACAGTGGGAGTTTATATACTTGTAGCGCAACGGTTGGCAACGAAGCATTGCAAGCGACATTGCAGCAGGCTCTGAATACAAGCTTTGGTGAGCAAGCGAGTACTTGTGAGTTGACCATCAAAGCAGGGGTAGCAACTGACATTGCCACTATTCCGCCACAAGTATTGCCGAATATCTTTACGACACTCAGGTCAACGCCATTTGCCCGTCTACAGCTGCAAAATGATCGCCTTATATTAGAGGCCCCAGACAGTATGCTACTGCAAAAAATGGTCGCAGATATACAGGCTTTAGCGCCAACGATGCTGATTGATAGCACAGCTCCTCTACCTCTACCAAATAACAGCAGTGACGGTGCCGCTATCAATAATATGGCAGGTATGAATGGGGCCAATATGCAATTTGAAAACGGCGATATAGCGCCCAATAGTCAATTCAATAATAACTACAATGGCAGTGGGTCTGGAGAGTATCAAGCATCAGATGATAATACGGGTGATAAGGTGACGCCTGTGCTTCCCGCACCAAATAATGGAGGTTTTAATAGTAATAACAATGTGCCTGCTGATATTCCTAGTAATATTCCTCGCAACACACCGACCAATACGATACCAAATAGATCGTCAGGCTCTATCTCCCCAGAGGAAGCAGATGACATGGCAAATAGTGTTATTGTAGTAGAGCCAGCGCAGGTGAGGTGACCACAGTTTAAATAAAAAGCATCATCTCTAATGAATATCAGTAAGCCAAAGCGCTTATCAAATTAAGCGGGCGGTGTGAGCGTTCTCTCATACCGTTCGTTTTTCTTTCCTGCCCTCTGTCGTTCTATCTATGCTAGCGATATTAGACTGAGATCACCATAATCAGAAAATAAGCCTTCGTTGTATTGAGTGACAATAAGATAATGACTTGTACTTGGTACTTCTTTTGGTTACGAGTCATAACTGAAACATTACTTAACGTATCATTTGTACAACAACGTGTTGATTGTGAATGTATGCTTAAAATTTTTATAATAACACTGGTTAAATGCAGTCATTAACGGTATGACCTGTTATGACTCGTCATTTTGTATCAGAATTTTTTATGAGCCGTTTATGGTTTGAATTATTTTTTACTACCGATTTTTTTGATATTAAAAGCTTCTAACTAACACTCAAATTATATTAATAATTAATGGAGAAAACACATTATGGATATTATCAGTCATTTGACAAGAACGGTAAGCCCAGCCGTATTAGGAGACGATCATAGTCCCGCTAAGCAAAATCTGCTTGAACAATTTTATGCGATTTTTGCAGCCCGTCTTGCTGACGCAAACACGTATAATCGCTTTGCTAATGAAAACATCGGGCGTGATGACCAACAATTTTACGATCGCGTTTGGACAGAGGATGCTCACCGTGACCAGATTGCTCGCGAATTAGCGACCAAACACGATGTCGATCAGACGGCCGCTCGTGGTTTAGTGGCAATGGCAGCACCACTTGCTTTTCATGAAATCAAAAGCTTAGCAGGCAATACGCCAGTACCGCAATTTTTAAATGACAATCTTGACAGTTATCAGCATCATATACCGGCTTGGGCCAGTACGGTTCTGCCAGCGGGCCTTCTGGCTGCCACCCCAGCAGTTGCTGGCGAGCATATCTCTGACACGGTTAGCACAGCGCCTTTGCAGCGCGAAGAAGAGCAAAAGGGCAGCTTTTTAAAAGCTTTATTGCCAATTATTGGTTTGATTATTTTAGGGGCGTTAGCGTGGGCACTGCTTCGTGGGTGTCAAGAGAACCCTGAGCCTGTGGCAACGCCTGCTGTGACCGAGCAGCAAGCAGCTGACGGTGATGAGCAAGTAGCGGTGGCAGCAGCTATTGAACCTGCTTCATTAAGTATCGCTACAGGGGAAAACAATGAGTTGTACGCTTGCCGCATGAATGTGGGCAATGAGACATTGCAGACCAACGTTATGAATGCGTTGACCAGTGCATTTGGTGATGAAGCCAATAAATGCCGCGCTGATGTAGACGATAACTTTGCAGCGGATATGCCAGCAGCAGCACAGCTTGCTACCATTCTGCCCATCGTCAAAAACGTACCAAACGCTAGCATGATTATCAAAGGCGATAACATCACCGTCAATGCGCCAGATGCTGCCGCTCTAGAAAAACTAGTATCTGATCTACAAGCGGCCGCGCCAGCGATGACCGTACAAGCTGAAGGTCCGTTAGATTTGCAGGGTGAAATTGATGATAGCTTGGCTGCGGCTGATGCAGCGATGATGAATTTGGGCGAAAATCCAGATCCTCGTGATGTGGCTCGTGCATTGAGCATACAGGTCATTAATTTTGAAGTAGATGAAGCCATTATCCCTGATGTAAATAAAGCGTTCCTTGACCGTGCTGCCAAAATCATGGCAGAAGTGCCAGATATGAACTTGGTGATTATTGGTCATACAGACAGTCAAGCGTCAGATGCTTATAACATGGAATTATCACGTGAGCGTGCTGATTCAGTCAAAGCATACTTGGTCTCTCAAGGCATTGATGAAAGTAAATTGTCTACGAAAGGTATGGGTGAGACCGATCCTATCGCTGACAACTCGACTGAACAAGGGCGTTTCCGCAATCGCCGTATTGAGTTTATGGTAAATGATCAAGATGTGAATGCCAATGAAGCCATGGCTACTGGCAACGCTGCGCTGGGTACAAATAATTCAATGGACCCTGACATGAACCCGCTTGATAACAATAATGATGATCTGCTACCAGATGGTGATGACGCCACCCAAGGTACAGCGTTAGATCCAACCAACTAAGCCTGCATTATTTAAGCTCTTGTATAAAACCTTTATCAATCACTAAAAAACCGCTCCTTATTCAGGAGCGGTTTTTATTTTGGCAAAAAATAAGTAATGAACAGAACATGCTTGATAGACAAAACGATTATTTTTAATAAAATTTATTGAAGCGCTACTTATAATTGGTAGGGTCTATCGATTCAGCCGTGTTATCAGTTGCTGCCTCTGTCGAAGATTGTGCATCAAAGAAGGTTTGCGTGACATTCTGTTTTGCTTGTTCCCAATAATCGAACTGCTGGCAAGTCGAGACAAGATCGCCTTGCCACATGGGTATCTTGCCACACATGGTTTTGATACGATTTTGATGAGGGTAAGACAGTTCTTGAGCGGCGGCTGCCGCTTCATGGGCTGCGACGCGATCATTACAAACCAGTGCAATGTCACACCCTGCCTCAATAGCTGCTTTGACACGAGCGCTGATATCACCGACTGCTTTTGCGCCAGCCATAGATAAGTCATCCGAAAAAATGACCCCTTCAAACTTAAGCTGATCGCGAAGAATGTCTTTTAGCCAAATTTTTGAGAATCCAGCAGGCTTATTATCGACTTGCGAGAAAATCACATGTGCGGGCATAACAGCATCCAACCAAGGCAGTGTTTGCGCAAATGGCTGCATATCACTATCGATAATATCCGCTAAGCTACGCGTATCAATTGCTTCTGACACATGTGAATCAGGCGCAATAGCACCATGACCGGGGAAATGTTTGCCCGTGGTTGCCATGCCAGCAGCTTTCATACCTCGCATAAACTGAGCTGCTAGTGCGGCGATAGCGGACGTCCCATGATGAAAGCTGCGATCTCCAATGACTTGGCTAATACCACCTCTGTCAAGTACTGGCGCAAAACTTAGGTCAATTCCCACCGCCATGACTTCGGTTGCCATGAGATAGCCACAGTCATAAGCACAGTTAAGGGCACGGTTTGGGTCTTGGTCAAATAAGTCTCCAAGTCTACCCATCGCTGGTAGTGGGGTAAAGCCTTCACGTAATCGTGCGACGCGGCCGCCTTCTTGATCAACCCCGATTAATATATCAGGATTGTGATAGCGGATGTCATCGCACAATGCGCGCACCTGTGCCGCATCAGCAACATTGCGGGCAAACAATATTACGCCCCCAACTTGTGCTTGTTTAATCAAGCTTACGTCCTCAGCAGTCAAGGCGGTACTATCGATATCAATCATTAAAACGCCATACATAGCCTAATCCTTATTGTGTTATATCGTGTCGTATTATATGTTTAATGGACAAAAGCGAATGCTAATCAAAGGCTGTCGCCATGTCACGATGACATTATTATGACAGTTATTGTGACCGTCGTATAATCCGATAACATCATCTACTAAAAGCGTGATATTAAGTCGAGGTAATTTTACGCAAAAATTATGAGAAAAATCGCTAGAATAAATATGATAGAAAGTTTGGTATGCGTAGACGTAGGGTGTAAGATTGCTTATACAGTTTGAGACAATTCGCTCCCTAGGCTCATGATAAGATTGAGTGATTTGTAGCGTCACATGGTAAGCTGCTAATGATAGCGATGAAGTGTTTCTACAGTATAGAAACTATAATGAGATAAAAAACCGATAGTTAATGGCAAACAAGCAATGGCGTGCAATGTAAAAAATAGGGTTGATAGGCAGAGATTGACCCAATAATTTTTGTTCCTGATACAACAGACAATATTAACTTAAAATAACTAGGTACATATATGAAAAAACAACCAGCGCAGTGGTTACTCAGTGCAGCGTCAGTGGGTGTGGCCGGTATTATACTTGCTCAAAGCTATGGCACCGCAGTAGCAGAAACCAATACTGAGGGTTTTGTACAGACACCAGAACAGAAAATCACCACTCGTCAGGTTGCAGCTTTGCTGGATCGAAGTCATTATCTCAATCAGCCATTAGATAGTAAGACTGGTAGCGAGATTTTGTCTATGTATATTGATAGCCTCGATACCAACCACACGTTATTTTTACAATCTGATGTGGATGAGTTTAAGAAAAAATACGGTGATGATTTTGGCGATCGTCTTAAGCGCGGTGATTTGTCTGCAGGGGTAGACGTTTTTGAGCGTTATCGCAAACGTTCAAACGAATATTTTACCATGGCAAGTAAAATGCTAAAGACGGATATCGATTTGACTGGTAATGAAACCATCGTGCTCGATCGTGAAAAACTGAATCATTTTAAAACCAAAAAAGAGCAGCGCGACTATTGGACGCGTCAGTTGAAATTTCAGTTGATGAGTATCACATTGGGCCAAGAAGATGAAAAGGCCAAAGAAAAAGTATTTTTGAGTAATCCAGATATCACGCGCGGACAGGATCTAGTACGTAACGATCAGCGTACGCCTAGTGAGATTTTGCAAAATCGTTTATCACGTCAGCAAGAGCAGTTCAAACGTCTCACCAATGATGAGATTATGGAAACCATCTTGAATACGGCAATGCTGACCTATGACCCGCACAGCAACTATTACGCGCCAGTACAAGCAAATGAATTGCAGATTCAGTCTAGCTTACAATTAGAAGGCATTGGTGTCTCCATTCGCCCTGACCGTAAAAACCCAGATTATACCCGTATTGTCACGTTAGTCGACGGCGGTCCAGCAGCCAAATCAGGTCAGATTAAGCCCAATGATTTGATCATTGGTATCGCCAAAGATGGCGAAAACATGACTGATGTGGTCGGCTGGTCAACACGTGAGATTGTCGGTTTGATTCGCGGCAAACGCGGTACATCAGTGACGATCAAGGTGCGTCAGCCTAATGCACCTGACGCTAGTGCTCGTAACGTGACCGTGGTTCGTGACATTATTCAACAAGAAGAATCTGGTGTCACTCATCGCGTGGTAGAAGTGCAGCGCCCCAATATTGATAAAACGCCAAAACGTATAGGCGTTCTTGAGATACCAAGTTTCTATTTAAATTATCGTGCTCGTCGCAATGGAGAAGATTATCGCAGCGTGAGTATCGATACCGAAAAAGCATTAAAGGCATTGAACGAAGAAAATATCGATGGTTTGGTTGTCGATTTGCGCAATAACCCAGGTGGTTCCTTGGATGAAGTTGCCAAGATGCTGGGCTTCTTTATTAAGAGTGGGCCAATGGTGCAAATCCGCGACAATCGCGGCAATGTGCAAGTCTATCGTGATGATGATGGTGGCGAGCAACTCTATGACGGTAAGATGACCGTGATTACCAATTTGGCTTCTGCCTCTGCCAGTGAGATATTTGCTGCTGCTATTCAAGACTATGGCCGTGGATTGGTTGTCGGTAGCACGACCACTGGTAAAGGCTCAGCTCAGATTCAGCTCGACAATCTAGCGCTGGGTTCAGCGACATTGACTCAGCGTAAATTCTACCGTGTCACTGGTGGTAGTACGCAAAATAAAGGGGTTGTGCCTGATGTTGAATTGGTCAATATCTACGATGATGCAACCTTTGGTGAGCGTGCGCAAAAAAATGCCCTACCTTGGGATACTATTAAGACGGCGCCCTACAAACCTGAAGGTAAGTTTACCGATACGACGCTTGCGACACTCAATCAGCAGTCTAAAATTCGTCAAGAGCAAAACCCACAGTTTGTGTATCTGTCCTCATTGAACGATATTCGCGATATGGAAGATGAGAAAAAACCCATTCTCCTTGATATTAATAGTCGCCGCGCTAAGATGAAATTGATTGAAAAGCGTTCGTTAGAAGCTGAAAACAAACGCCTTATCGCAACTGGCGAACGTCCATATACCAATTGGAATACCTATCAAGCGGCAATGGATGCAAAATTCGAAGAGCGTAGCCGAATGAAAGCTATTGAGCGTCCAGAATTGCCTGAAGATGAAGCCTTTATTAATGAAGCGGCTTATCTTATGTTGAGCGCCGACCCTGAAGCAACAGTGAGTCCCAAAGAGAAGCTATAGATAGCATTATTCAAATTCATGTAAGCATATGCTTACATGAATTGACGCTTCAACCTCTTACTAACCATGAGCCAATCTGCGATTATAAACGTACGGCATGATTGAACGGAACGGTTCATTGGTACTAGGGATTGGTATCTTAAAGGTCGCATCAGGGATAGATGGTTTAGTAATTAAGGATGATAAGGCTGGATGCCTGTTAGTTATAAGATATCTCGGGATTAGGTATTGTATAACGTTAACATGGATGGTTGATGATAAAAGCCGCATGATGCTCGTCATTATGCGGCTTTGTTATTTCTGAAAAAGCATAATTTGTATCAAGCTGACATTATGTTAATGGCATGGGTTTAATAATGTTTTGCTTATTTTTAGTCCATAAAAAAGGCCAGTAGACTTAGCTACCGACCTTTTTAGATTAAATAACCTGCTCAATAAGAAAAAGTCATTTAATACCTCTACACGATATTCTAAGAGAACGAATCATTCCAAAAGAAAAAGTGCTCTAAAAAACATCAATACTCTAAACGAGATTAATGCTCAACGCCACCTGCACCATGTACATGGCCATGGTTTAGTTCGTCTTCAGTTGCTGCACGTACTTCTTGAATTTCAACATCAAAAGTCAAACGCTTACCAGCCAATGGATGGTTAGCATCAACCGTTACTTCTTGATCGTTTACATCAGTAACTGTCACTAGCATGACTTGACCACCAGCTTCTGACTGGAATTGCATACCAGGCTGGATATCATCAACGCCTTGGAAGTTGTCACGTGGTACATGTTGTACCGCTTGTTCTTGATACTCGCCGTAACCGTCAGCAGGCTCAACAACGGCGTTTACTTTTTCGCCAGCAGATTTGCCTTCTAGTTGTTGCTCAAGACCTGGAATGATGTTGCTATGGCCATGTAAGTAAGCAAGTGGCTGACCTTCTGGTGATTGGTCAAGGATGTTGCCTTCGTCGTCTTTTAGAGTGTAATTGAATGTGACGGCGGTGTCTTTTGCGATAGTAGTCATAAATTATCCTAAATATATCTATGTAAAAAATTAAATACGGTTGCAATAAACCTAAAAAATCCAATCAGCAAGCCCAATAGGCACGTCATTAGTCAATTATCATCAGTTTATTTAAGTAACTTTAGCAGTTAGCATCTTTAATTGCGATGGGTCCCATAACTTTCAAGGCAAAAACAAGAAAAAATGCTATTTAATCTAAATAAATGGTTTATTTTTTTAAAATAGAGACGGTTTTTTCTTATTTGACTGTTTGAAATCGCTGTTCACGGTTTGTCAGTTGCGTTTTTTGGTCAGTGCTTCTACCATGAAGATAAAAATAAGGACAAAAAATATGACTTCATTTAATTCTAAGGCTAAGCATCTATCAGTGGACACGGCTACTGATGTGACTAGCGCAAAGAACAATACAAAAGCTGATATTCGTTATCAATTTAACTTTGAGCGCTTTTTAGAGCATTTGGTTGATGTATCGCTTAGCTTTACCGCACTGACAGCGTCTCCTAAGCTTTGGCTACCAGCATGGATACCGGGCAGTTATTTGATGCGCGAGTTCGCTCGAAATATCACCGCAGTTCAGTATCGTATTCTTGAGGGAGACAACACCTCTGACGCTTACCGCGCGCAAAAAACAGATAAAAACACATGGCAGCTACCACAAGTCAAAGTAGGGCAGACGGTAGTCGTGGACTATGAAGTCTACTGCTACGATTTATCAGTGCGAACCGCTTACGTCGATCAACAACGTCTCTACGGTAACTTCACCTCGTTGGCACTCGCAGTCGAGGGGCAGGAGCTATCGCCAATAAAGGCAAGCTTACTTGTGCCTGCCACATTTTTGGTGGACAAAGAAACCAGTCGTGTACGCTTAGCATGCGGTTTAACCTCGACCCATTTGACTCTTGAGGAATCACAACATGACGGTCAACACAGCTATGGGTTACAAGTAGATAATTATCATGAGTTTATTGATTATCCGTTTGAGATTGCAGAGCAAGATACGTTTGACTTCATTGTTCATGATGATACCCATCAGACGCTACCACATCGATTTTTTCTCTCAGGTAAGCACCATGCCAATATGGGCAGGTTGCAGCAAGATGTGACTCAGATTTGTCAGACGTATCTAAACTGGCTCGGCGACGCGCCCTTTGACAATTATACTTTTATGACGTTTGCCAGCGGTCAGGATTATGGCGGCCTAGAGCATATTAATTCTACTAGCCTGATTACACCGCGCCGTGACTTACCAAGTATCGATGAACCAGCGATACCCAGTAGTGACTATCAACGGTTTTTAGGACTATGCAGCCATGAGTATTTTCATGCATGGTGGGTCAAGACCGTACGCCCCGATGTCATGCTAGAGGTGGATTTGCGCCGTGAAGCTTTTACGCCACTACTATGGGTCTTTGAAGGGTTCACGTCTTATATCGATGACTTTATGTTGCAAGCATCAGGGGTGGTCGATAAAGCAAGTTATCTTAAGCTGCTGGCTGAGCAAATCAACCGCTATTATCAAACTCCAGGTCGCGCTTATCAAAGCGTTGCAGAGTCGAGTTTTGATGCGTGGATTAAGCTGTACCGTAGCGATGAGAACACAGGCAATGCAGGTATCAGTTATTATAATAAAGGGGCGCTGGTTGCGTTGTGTTTGGATTTGATGCTGCTACAAAAGAGCGCTGGTCGCTACCGTTTATTTGACGTGGTCAAAGCTTTCTATAATCAAGCTAAGCAAAATGACAATAAACGCATCGGTATCAGTAGTGCTGATATGGGCGTGGTGATTGGTCAATTTATACCACTTGCAGATTGGGAAGATTTTGAGCGGCGCTATGTCAATGGCGTTGAAGAGCTACCCATTGAAGCCATGCTGAGAGAAAGTGGGGTCAAACTTCGTACCAATACCAAAGAGACCTCTGATAAACACGTGCCTTGGGGCATACGATGTACTGAAACACCAGCAGGTCTTAAGATCAATCGCGTACAGCGTGATAGTGCGGCTGCCAAAGCTGGCCTTTCAGCACATGACGTTATCGTTGCCATTGATGGCATCAAAGCCACCAGTAAGCAATTGGGATCACTCAATCAGGCAGATCGCGATGTCGAATGTCATCTGTTTCGTCGCGATGAGCTGATAGCGGTTAATGTACGACCTAAATCGGTGCAAGTCACCGATGACAAGGCTTTAACACCTTATAAGGTCAGTCTACATTTAAGTGAAGAGGGCGATGAGTCGTTACAGAATGTAGGGAGCTGGCAGACATGGTTAAATGTCATGGAGCGTCATCAAAGTTAAAGTATTTTTTTAATGACTGTCTACAATTAAGCCCAAAAACAAAAACCCCTGCTAACCAGTAACCGTTAGCAGGGGTTTGCTGTTGTACTTATCCAGTTTTTTGATAATTCATAGTTGAGTCAAAAATAAATGCGTGAACAACAAGCGTCTGAGCATTAAGGTTTTAAGAAACGCTCGATTGTGTGCGGACTTCGGTTGTACTAAGCGCTTCGTTTTCGTCAGATTTAGAATTTCCGCTCATTTCGTCAGGTTTATCAAGCTTATCATTACTGCTTTCATTTGCCTCAACGTCTGCAATCCACTTTTGCATCAATTCAATCTCTGGTTGCTGAGCATTGATAATATCTTGTGCCAACTGACGCATTTCTTCATCAGTACCATATTTCAGCTGGATTTCTGCCATTTCTACCGCACCAAGGTGATGGGGTAGCATACCACGTACAAATGCCACATCAGGCACAGGGTCAGCAATACCCAATACCATTTTGCCGTTCAATATATCCATACTTCTTGCATACTCTTGCTGCATGGCTGCGGTATTGGGTTTGGGTTTGGAGACATCAGGGTGGCTGGCAAGCCATTTGTTCAAAATATCAACTTCAGCTTGCTCAGTGTCAATAATGTTCTGAGCCAGTTGACGCATGGCATCATCATTGCCGTATTTTAGCTGAATTTTTGCCATGTCAATCGCGCCATGATGGTGGCCGAGCATTGATTTGGCAAAAGCCGTATCAGGATCGTTATACCCCATGCCAATCATCATCTCATCGTGCATTCTGGTCATGGCTCTTGTGTAATCTCTCAGCACGTCCGTCATTTGCGTGTCATTGATGTCATTTTGATTTTCTATCGACGTTTCATCTTCGTTACTGGTTTCTGTAACCTCAGGGACTGGCGGTGCGGTGATCTCTTCAGAAGCAGCTTCATTGTCTTTCGTTGTCGGCTGGCAGGCACTCAGTATGAGTCCAACAGAAAAGCTGGTAGCCAACAAGACAAAACGACGAGAAGCAATCATGACATATCCCTATTATAAAAATTTCAATGCAAATGGGTGAGATTGATTACACACAATCCATAAGGGTATAAATTCTAGCAGATGAACCTTACTGGTTCGAGACTCTATGTTTAACAGGTCGTAATATATCTACTTAGTATCGCCATTTCGACGTAACATCGATATGTTGAGAATATCGAAGGCCATGCGCGACTGGAATAAATTTTCCTTAGGTGCTGTTAAAACATAGGCTGCGAAAAATTTATCCCAGTCGTACGGTCTCATTTTTAAAGTAAATTGACCGTATTAAAGTGGTTTATTGATAGATAAATCATATTGATTGGCATGGGAGGTTGAAAAAGTCGCTAAACATGAGTCATTGAGCAAGATGAATCAATCGATAAGCCCTAACTGCTGACAGCGCTCATTATTGAGATGAATACGCACAAACTCACCAACTGCCAAATCACCCAGTTCAAACCCAGCGACCGACCAGCGAATCAAGCGTAAGCAAGGCAACCCAACATGTGCGGTCATGCGCCTTACTTGACGGTTTTTACCTTCATAAATAGTCAGCATCAGCCAAGAATCTGGCACACTTTTGCGTTCACGTATCGGTGGATTACGCTGCCAAAGTGGCATTGGTAATGTCTCTTTACTGACGTGTTTAATATCGGCCGGCAAGGTTTTACCATCTTTAAGCATGACACCACGCCTAAGCATATCAAGTTGCTCAGTAGTAGGAATGCCTTCAACTTGTACCAAATAGGTTTTACCCTGTTTACGTCCGGCATTGGCTTTTGGTGGATGAGTAATCGCTTTGTTCACTCGGCCATCATCGGTCAAAATCAATAAGCCTTCTGAAGTAGCATCCAGCCTACCTGCGACCCGTAAAGACTTATCCGTAAAGTAGTGAGACAAGGTGATGTGGTCGTTGTTGCTATCATTACGAAACTGACTTTGTACCCCATAAGGCTTATTGAATAAAATGAGACTAGAAGTCGACATAAAATGGTGTGTCCTAAAGATAAATCATGGGTGAATCAGCGTAGAGTACATCTGACCAAATGGTATTTGATATTAAAAATGAAGCCGAAAAGATCGGCTCTGAATTACTATAGTTTACATATCGGCCCATAAAAATAAGGCATCATCATTATGGCAGTGGTATCTATATGATCCCTTCCCGCCTACAAGCGCTACGCTAGAAAACTGATGGTTCAGCCTTCTATTTTAGTACAATATTCAAGACAGTTTGTGCCTTTTTCTATATTGCTTATGCCAGAGTTGATCGATTTGATAAGCAGTCAAATTATGAAAAGCTCGTGGTGACTATAATAGGCAATACCATATCGCAATGGTTTTACTTATCAATATTTTTAGCGAACGAGCGTTCTCATCACAATACAATTGCCCGCACTGGCAAAAAAAGCACCAAATATGCTTGTGATACCTGATATACAACTAAGGAGATTTATCCATGGCCTATGATAAGGTTATCGTACCAAGAGACGGAGAAAAAATTACTGTAAACGCTGATTTGTCGTTAAATGTGCCCAACAATCCTATCATTCCATTTATCGAAGGGGATGGCATTGGGGTTGACATCACACCTGTCATGATAAAAGTAGTGAATGGGGCGGTAGACAAAGCTTATCACGGTAAAAGATCTATCATTTGGATGGAAGTATATTTGGGTGAAAAAGCGGCTAAGGTTTATGATGGTGAATATTTACCAAGTGAGACGCTAGAGGTTTTAAAAGACTATATTATCAGTATCAAAGGTCCATTGACCACCCCAGTTGGCGGTGGCTTTCGTTCATTAAACGTGGCAGTACGTCAGGAGCTTGACTTGTATGTGTGTCAGCGCCCGGTGCGCTGGTTTGAAGGAGTGCCAAGTCCCGTTCGTCAACCCGAACTGACTGATATGGTGATTTTCCGCGAAAACGCAGAAGATATCTATGCAGGTATTGAGTGGGAAGCCGGCAGCGATGAGGCCAAAAAAGTCATTAATTTCTTAGAAAAAGAGATGGGTGTGACCAAAATCCGTTTCTCAGAGGATTGCGGTATTGGCATAAAGCCTGTATCAAAGGAAGGCTCACAGCGTCTCGTACATAAAGCCATTCAGCATGCCATCGATAATGACCTACCAAGTGTGACCTTAGTGCACAAAGGTAATATTATGAAATTCACCGAAGGCGCATTTAAAGAGTGGGGTTATGAGGTAGCGGCAGAGAGCTTCGGTGCAGCGCTGTTGGACGGTGGCCCTTGGATGACCCTAACTAATCCGAAAACGGGTAATGATATCATTATCAAAGATGTCATCGCTGATGCGTTCTTACAGCAAATCTTGATGCGCCCTGCTGACTACTCTGTGGTGGCAACCTTAAATTTAAACGGCGATTATATTTCTGATGCACTAGCGGCGCAAGTGGGCGGTATTGGTATCGCGCCAGGTGCCAACAAGGGCAGCGCTGTCTCTGTCTACGAAGCGACTCATGGTACAGCGCCTAAATATGCTGGGCAAGATAAAGTCAATCCCGGCTCATTGATTTTATCGGCTGAGATGATGCTACGCGATATGGGATGGACGGAAGCGGCTGATCTCATTATTAATGGTATCCAAGGCGCGATTGCACAAAAGACAGTGACTTATGATTTTGAGCGCTTAATGCCAAAGGCGACCTTACTCAGTACGTCTGAATTTGGTGACGCGGTGATTAAGCATATGGACGCTTAGTCCATCAGCGAGCTGAACAAGCGGTTACCAAATGCTAGTCAGTCTAAGCAAACCACTAAAAAAGCCATCTGCCCTTAGGTAGATGGCTTTTTTACGACAGGAGTTATGTAGATAGGTTGGTTTAAAAATAGAGTGCACAATAAAAGGCACCCCTCAGATTTAGAATCTTTGGGGTGCCTTTTATTAATTCTGACTGATGCTCGGATAAAAGCTTTTAAGTACCTATCACTTAACCCAAGCTCAGCACATGATCAAAACGTTGTTATTCTGAAGCGCTTACAAAGAAAGCTCTTACAAAGAAGCCAATGCTTCATTAAACAACTTGCTTGGACGCATGATTTGTTCAGCCAGTTTTTCATCCGCCATGTAGTAGCCTTTGATATCTACTGATTTGTTTTGAGCATTATTCAACTCTTTAACAATCGCTGCTTCATTAGCTTCAAGCTTTTGAGCCAACTCTGAGAATTGTGCTTTTAACTCAGCATCTTGATCTTGTGCGGCCAGCTCTTCTGCCCAGTACATTGCCAAATAGAAATGACTGCCGCGGTTGTCAAGCTCACCCGTTTTACGTGATGGTGACTTGTCATTTAACAACAGTTTTTCAGTGGCTCTATCAAGCGTGTCTGCCAAGATTTGCGCTTTTGCATTGTTGTCATTTTTGGCCAAATGCTCCAAAGAGACTGCCAATGCTAAAAACTCACCCAATGAATCCCAACGTAAGTGGTTTTCCTCGATAAGCTGCTGAACATGCTTTGGTGCAGAACCACCAGCGCCTGTTTCAAACAAACCACCGCCCATCATGAGTGGAACGACAGACAGCATTTTGGCACTTGTTCCTAATTCTAGGATTGGGAATAAGTCGGTGAGATAATCGCGTAAAATGTTACCAGTCGCAGAAATCGTGTCAAGACCACGAGCAACACGCTCTAAA
Source organism: Psychrobacter sp. JB193 (assembly GCF_002285555.1). NCBI lineage: Bacteria > Pseudomonadati > Pseudomonadota > Gammaproteobacteria > Moraxellales > Moraxellaceae > Psychrobacter > Psychrobacter sp. JB193. The sequence continues at coordinate 1,263,976 of NZ_NRGY01000001.1, read as the reverse complement.
GTGTAACGCATAGCGCGAACCTGAGACATGATTTCGATATGTAGACCTTCGGTGTCATACTCTTTTAGATACGTTTTTACCTTTTTGATCAGCTCGTTTTCATGTGGACGGTATGGGTCCAACCAGAAAATAACCGGGGTGTTAGAGTCGCGCGCACGGCTAACAGCAAGTTTTACCCAATCTTGAATAGGATCATCTTTGGTCTGGCACATACGCCAGATATCGCCTTCTTCAACACGCTGCTCAAGCAATACTTCATCGGTATCAATATCAACGATACGCGCGATGCCATTATCACTAGACTCAAACGTCTTATCATGTGAGCCGTACTCTTCTGCTTTTTGAGCCATCAAACCAACGTTAGGTACAGTACCCATGGTGGTTGGGTCAAAGTTACCATGCCATTTACAGAAATTGATCATTTCTTGATAAATGCGGGCAAAGGTAGACTCTGGCATGACCGCTTTACAATCATACATTTTGCCATCAGCGCCCCACATTTTACCGCCTGCACGGATCATGGCTGGCATAGATGCGTCAACAATGACGTCACTTGGCGAATGGAAGTTGGTGATGCCTTTGGCTGAATCAACCATCGCAAGACGTGGACGATGCTCTTGACAAGCATGCAAATCGTTTTCGATTTCTTCACGTTTGCTGGCTGGTAGCTCAGCGATTTTCTCGTACAAGCTGGCCATACCGTTATTGACGTTGATACCCAACTCTTCAAACAATGCCGCGTGCTTTTTGAAAGCGTCTTTATAGTAGATTCTAACCGCATGACCAAACACGATAGGATGCGATACTTTCATCATGGTGGCTTTTACATGCAATGAAAACAAGATACCCGCTTCGCGGCAGTCTTCCATTTCTTGCTCATAAAAATCAAGCAGCGCTTTTTTGCTCATGAACATAAGATCGATAACTTCTTTGTCAAGCAAAGCGATTTTTGGCTTTAATACTTTGGTCTCGCCAGCGTCAGTCACCAACTCCATACGTACGGTGCGCGCCTTGTCTAAAGTTATAGACTGCTCACCATCATAAAAATCGCCACTGTGCATATGCGATACGTGCGTGCTTGACCACTGTTTCCACTCACCCATAGAATGCGGATGCTTGCGAGCGTAGTTCTTTACGGCTTTTGGCGCACGGCGGTCTGAGTTACCTTCACGTAAAACAGGATTGACTGAACTGCCCAAACTTTTGCCATAACGCTTACGAATCTCTTGTTCTTCTTCCGTTTTAGGATCATCTGGGAAGTCAGGAATCGCATAGCCTTTGCTTTGTAGTTCTTTGATAGCAGCGCGTAGCTGTTGTACAGAGGCACTGATGTTAGGTAGCTTGATGATGTTGGTGTTTGGATCTTGCGTCAGACGCCCAAGCTCAGCCAAGTTGTCCGGAACACGTTGCTCTTCCGTTAAGTAATCAGGGAATTCAGCCAATACACGTGCGGCAACAGAGATATCACTGGTTTCGACAGAAACGCCTGCCGTTTGTGTGAATGCTTTAACAATAGGTAAAAATGATAAGGTTGCAAGCGCTGGGGCTTCGTCAGTTTTTGTATAAATAATTTTTGACATTTTAGTAGTGTCTTCCTTTTTTTAGAGTTAAAAATAAAATAAAGCGCAAATATGATGTTGAATATGTTTTAACAAATACTATATTTCAACAAATACTATGCATGGTGAACGACGTGATTAAGTTCATCATATCTGGCTTCTCAAAATTTTTTGAAACTGCTGAACACGTCTCTTTTTAATTTTCACTAAACTTGTGCTTTGAGACTGCATGCTACTACTGGGCCGTTAATCCACTATAAATCATCTTTGCTGTCAATCTCATATAGTGAACTAAGTATACTGTTTTCGCTCATATCCTATGTGTTTGAATTATATTAAGCTAATAACAACCTTATTCTACCAGCCATCCGCTTCAATATCATCTTTTCCATACAACTCCTGCCTCTTTGTCTGACGAAAAAGGCGGTATGGCTAAGAGGATTTTTTTGAAGTCTTTGAGCGATAACGCTTATAAAAGGCAAGGGTAGTTAGCCCAGCATAACGTGGTTTCAATGGCGTCCCTTCTATTTTAGAGCGGTTAGATTGTCTTTTTATTGACCGCTAAACGAAGTATTATTGAGCATCCACATCATTATAATAAATGATCATAATAAAAAACCACCTATATAGCTGTAGGTGGTTTTTTGTTGAAGCGGTCATAAATTTTGCAAATTGTGACAGCAAATAGGCAAAAATTTGCTAGGCTAGATGACTGATCGATAGAATATCGGCAAACATAGAGTAAGCAAAAGTATGAATTTAAAATACGCATTGATAAATGACACCAGTTGGCAAGACCAAGCAGATTGGCAGACACCAGATACACCTTTTATGTCATTTGCTTTTTGGCAAGCGCTCAGCGATACAGGAGCGATAGGTGAGCAGGCTGGCTGGTTACCCATATTTATTTTGGTTTATCGCGATACAGACAGCTTGGTAGATATGGCAATAGATGAGTCTGTAGAGAGTGATCTTTATGATGTTGATCAACGTCCTACCACACCGATTGCTGTATTGCCCGTATTCATAAAAGGTCATCATCGCGGTGAGTTTGTGTTTGATTATTCATGGGCGGAGGCGTACGCGCGCTACGGGGTAGATTATTATCCTCGGCTAGTGACCAGCGTGCCTTATACCCCGATTACAGGTCAGCGGTTTTGGTTGGCAAAAGGGGAAACCTTAGATACTGATATTCTCAAGACCGCCATCGCAGGCGTCGATGATATTGCGCAGCAAGTGGGCGCGTCAAGCTGGCATGGCTTGTTTGTCACATCAGAGATGGCTGATGTCGCAACTGCTTCAATGCCGACAGGTCTGGATGTAGAGCTTGCTATCGCAGCACAAGAAAACGGTATAGAACCTGTGCCTATCGAGATGCCGATACTAGAGCGACAAGGGTGTCAGTTTTTGTGGCAAAATAAAGACTTACTCAGAGACAGTCAGCCTTTTGCAGATTTTGATGCGTTTTTGATGACCCTAAAAGCCAAAAAGCGCAAGACCATCCGCGCTGAGCGGCGTAAGGTGTCTGAGCAAGGTATTACTTGTCAACGCAAATGCGGCGACGATATTAGCGATGCAGACTGGAAGGCTTTTTATCATTGTTACGTCATGACGTATGCCGTGCGCGGTCAACAGCCGTATTTGACGATAGGTTTTTTTATGGCATTGGCGCAAAATATGTCTGAGCATTTGATGCTAGCACAAGCGCTAAACGACCACGGCGAAATTATTGCCAGCAGTTTGTTCTTATATGATGATCCTAACAGTGACAGTACTGGTCATAGGCCCACCTTATATGGCCGTTATTGGGGCGCACTTGGCGAATACGACAGCTTGCACTTTGAGTTGTGCTACTATCAAGGCATTGAGTTTGCCATCGAAAAAAACCTGACGTATTTTGATCCCGGTACTCAAGGCGAGCATAAACTGATTCGGGGTTTTATTCCAACGATGACGCACTCCTTACATCGCATTTATGATGCGCGTTTTGTCCCAGCGATTAGTAATTTTTGTACGCAGGATCGACAGCACATGGCACAGTATCGCCAACAAGCGTTTGAAGCCTTGCCATTTAACGCTGATAATATGCCTGACTTTGATACCAATCGTTTTTGATGCTCAGAACTATATTTGCCTCTATTCTACTATTTTCTAACTAGCTAACGACTATGCCCAGTAAGCCTTTTTCTTGTTCCAATCTTCTTTCTCCGCCTACCGAGCTATTGCCATGGTTAACGGTCGATGGCTCGTTGACTGCCGTGCTAGAAATCAAAGCAGGGCAGCCGCTGCGTGTAGAGCGCACCTTTGAAGGGTATCGGTCGATGTCGTTGATACAAAAACGACAGCTAGGTGTACAAGGTGTGATGCTGGCTCGCCCTATGCTGGCTTGGGTGCGTGAGGTAGAGCTGTATGGCAATGATGAGCAGCCATGGGTAAAAGCACAAAGTATTTTTCCCATTTCTAGTCTGACAGGTCGGGCACGTCGCCTACAACAACTTAAAGGTACACCTATCGGCTACGTATTATTTAAACGCAGTCGTACTTTGCCAAACCAACGCTTTATCCAACAGACAAGTGAGGGCTGGCAACGGCAGACGCGATATGATTGGTATGGTCGAAAATTAATGATTAGCGAAATATTTTTGCCTGCGTTTACATCTAGTGAAACGTAAAAAATTTTTATGGCTATATAAACATAAAAAACCGTAGGGTAAGGGATGTATAGTGAGTAAATCCTTTATTCTATTGGCTATTTATCTATATTATATCGCCATTTAATTTGCTCATCTTAAGGTGAGCTTTTTTGCGCTCTTCACACAAATTTTCATGTTACACTTACGCTTTCGCGATGATGTCGATGCAAATGTATATCGATTTTATTGACGGATCGGTCAAGTTAATGGCAGGTCAATTGCCTGCGTTTATTCTTATTTTAATTATTGCTGATAGACTTATTCACAATTATGGTCATACCATAAACAGCATGCAAAAACAGAGTGTGCAGAAGTATCAAATATACTTCGGACGACGTTAACGCAGTAGTTGTCTTATTGTGGGCAGGCTATAAGCTTTTTTTTAATGATACTTCCAACGACAGTCACTACTTAGGACATTACTATGTTTAAAGATATTTCTATCAAAGCGTTTGATCCCGTACTTGCTGAAGCGATGGCTGCAGAAAGCGTTCGTCAAGAAAATCATATCGAATTGATTGCCTCTGAAAACTACTGCTCACAAGCAGTGATGGAAGCACAAGGCACTGATCTAACCAACAAATACGCTGAAGGCTATCCTGGTAAGCGTTACTACGGTGGTTGTGAGCATGTCGACGTGATTGAGCAATTGGCCATTGATCGTGCAAAAGAGTTGTTCGGTGCTGAATACGTGAACGTCCAGCCGCATTCAGGTAGTCAAGCAAACTCTGCGGTATTCTTAGCATTGCTAGAAGCCAATGATACGGTACTTGGCATGAGCCTAGATGCTGGCGGTCACTTGACGCATGGCGCGCACATTAACTTCTCAGGTCTGAACTACAATGCGGTACAGTACGGATTGGTAGAAGGCACAGGTCTTATCGACTATGATCAAGTAGATGCGCTAGCACGTGAACACAAGCCAAAAATGATCATTGCTGGTTTTTCAGCGTATTCACAAGTGGTTGATTGGCAGCGTTTCCGTGACATCGCTGACGAAGTCGGCGCTTACCTATTAGTAGATATGGCGCACGTTGCTGGTCTGGTCGCTGGTGGCGTATACCCAAGTCCAGTACCTTTCGCTGATGTCGTGACTACTACAACGCATAAAACCCTACGTGGCCCGCGTTCAGGTCTGATCTTGGCTCGTGATGAAGTGTTGGCTAAGAAGCTAAATTCAGCGGTATTCCCAGGCAACCAAGGTGGCCCATTGATGCATGTTATCGCTGCAAAAGCGGTTTGCTTCAAAGAAGCGCTAGAAAATAACTTCAAAACGTATCAGCAGCAAGTGGTTAAAAACGCGCAAGCTATGGCAAAAGTCATCCAAGATCGTGGCTATGAGATCATTTCTGGTGGTACTGAAAACCATCTGATGCTAATCAGCCTAGTGAAGCAAGAAATGACGGGTAAAGAAGCAGACAAATGGCTTGGCGATGCACACATCACGGTCAATAAAAACGCCGTACCAAACGATCCAAAATCTCCATTTGTGACCTCTGGTATTCGTATTGGTACGCCAGCGATTACCACTCGTGGCTTCAACGAAGCGCAAGCGGGTGATTTGGCAGGCTGGATCTGTGACGTGCTAGATAGCCGTGGTGATGAAGCTGTGGCGACTGAAGTACGCGGTAAAGTAGAAGCAATCTGTAAAGAGTTACCTGTTTATGAGAAAAACCAGTAATAATTAATTGGCTTTAACTCACACTGTGTCCAATAAAAAACCGCTTAGTATTTGCTAGGCGGTTTTTATTTTTTAATAAAAGGAGTATTTGATGACGCTACGAATCCATGCGCTATACCATGTCGATTTTGAAGAGCTTAGCTATATTAAACAGTGGGCGGATAATAAAGGCCATCATATTACGGTGACGCGCTTTTATGAAAATGATCCGCTGCCCGCTCAAGGCAGTTTTGATTGGTTGATTATCATGGGTGGTCCAATGAGCATTCATGATGAGAATGACTTCCCTTGGCTGGCCGATGAAAAAGCTTTCATTCATCAAAGTATTGACGCAGGTAAAACGGTGATCGGTGTTTGTTTAGGAGCACAGTTGATAGCAGACAGTTTGGGAGCAAAAGTTGCGCCATCAGGCATAAAAGAGGTGGGTTGGCTACCCATTCAATTGACCAAACAAGGCTCGGAGCATCCTTTACTAACAGACCTACCAAAAGATGAATTCACTGTATTTCATTGGCATGGTGATGGCTTTGATTGTCCCAAAGGCGCGACGCCAATCGCAACGTCACATGCTTGGGCAAATCAAGGTTTTATTTATCAAACACCCAAGCACAAAGAGTTAGGCACTTGGGTGATGGGCTGGCAATGTCATTTTGAAGTCACTGAAAAAAGTATGATAGATATGGTGGCGCACGGACAGGACTATATACAAGATGCCATAATTGATTATCCTGACTCTGTTCAATCAGGTAATGAGATAATAGCGTTGGGTGATAAGTATATTAAAGATAACAACGCATGGCTTTCAACAATGCTAAACAACTTGGCAAGATGACGCTAATGAGTTGTGAAGAGAGAATTCTTAGTCTAAAAGCATGGGAAGCATGACAGAAAAGTAAGTGACTTAAGATTGAAAAACAAAAAAACCGCTCAGCGTTTGCTAGGCGGTTTTTTTTGGATACTTTCATATTAAGTCGATTAAAACCCTAACCCCCAAGCTGACTTAAGCCTAACGCCATAATCAGACCAATAGCGGCACTAATACCCGCCCAATGATTGTCGCGTTTAAACGCTGTCGGAAATACTTCGGTCGCAAGTGAGGCAATGACAGCGCCCGCTGCAAAGCAATTGATGGCACTTAGTATGCTTTTATCGACGTCCGCAAGCAGCATTTTACCTAAGATAGCAGCAAGTGATAATAAGATCGCTGCTCCAATCCAAAGCATTAATATCTTCTTATGACTGTTACCAGCTTTACGCATCTCTTTTGCGCCACCTGCGGCTTCTGGAAGGTTGGACAGCAAAATAGAACCAGCTAAAGCAGCGACTTGCATCACGTTCCCACTAATTAGTGATACGCCTAGCGCTAAGTTTTCAGGCACACCGTCGAGCGTAATAGCAGCCAGTAAGCCTGCGCCACCTTTAGAGTTTAGTTTTTCATCAATCAAGTAATCAACACCTGCAAACACCAAAGCGCCCAGTAAAGTAAAAGCCGCTGTGAGCCAGATACCACTATCAGCAAGGGAGGGCTGTACCAGCTCTATCACGACCGATATCATCAGCGCACCGCCAGCGATTGCTAATAAATTGCCTTCTAACCAAGCTGGCAGGTGACCATACAAACCCCAAAGCGCGCCTACGATAAGCGCGCCTGAGACCACGACAATAATTGCAAACATCAACATAATTGGCCCTTATTTTTTAGCTACGGTACTAATAACGCTTAATCGTTTTTCTGTCATTATAATTTGAGTAATGACGATAGAACGGGTCATCTCTAATCGGTTTAATTAAAGGTTTGTGCAAAACAAAACCCCAATCATCTATGAGATAATTGGGGCTTATTATGTATCACGAAAGCGGATACAAAGTCAGGTGATTTTACATGAATGGCAACTTCGTAAATATCTGCAATACCGTGGCGTTAACGATATCAACGAAGAAAGCACCAACCATCGGCACAATCAGAAACGCTTTAGGTGAGGGCAAATAACGGTCAGTAACGGCCTGCATATTGGCAATCGCCGTTGGTGTCGCGCCCATACCAAACCCACAATGTCCTGCTGACAAGACAGCCGCATCATAATCTTTGCCCATGACTTTGAAGGTAATAAAGTAGACATAAATGATCATGATAACTGTTTGTACGAGCAAGATTACCAGTACAGGGCCTGCCAAATCAGTCAACTGCCACAGTTTTAAAGACAATAGCGCCATGGCCAAAAACAGACTCAAAGAAGCATTACCGAACACATCAATAGACCGATCAAACATATCAAAATTAAATACAGTCGTTAAGACATTGCGAATAATAACACCACCTGCCAGTGCCCAAACGAAGGTAGGCAGCTCAAACCATGTGCCTTCAGCCACAAGCGTCATAACTTCAGCAAAAGCCAACGCGCCTGCAAACAACGCCAATGTCTCAATAGTAGAAGAGGCCGTAATAAAGCGCATACTATCAGGTCTTTCAAAAATCTCTTTATTACTGTGTGCTGAGTCTTCATCGTGCTTGGTACTATAAAGTGATTGCGCGTTTGCAACCTTTTCGATGTCGCTAGGATTTGGATTAGCAGGGGTTGGTTTTAGACCAAGGTTTTGAATCAAACGCTTTGCTACTGGTCCACCGATAATACCACCAGCGACCAGACCATAAGTGGCCACTGCGATACCAAGCGTCGTTGCGCCAACCACGCCATATTCTTGTTCTAAAGTAATGCCCCATGCACCAGCCGTACCATGACCACCCGTCAGAGCGATAGAACCTGTTACCAATCCAAGTAACGGATCAAGACCCAGTACGCTTGCCATAGCGACACCAACGATGTCTTGCAATACAATGAAGACCGACACCACAATCGTAAAGATCAATAACGGTGTTCCACCTGCTTTTAATCGACTGAAATCAGCACTCAAACCGATAGAAGCAAAGAACATTAGCATCGTCGCTGTCTGTAAACCTTGATGAAAGTTAAAACTGTATCCCCAAACGATATTGAGAACATAAACCACAATGGCTGCAACCAAACCACCAGCGACCGGTTCTGGAATGTTGAAGTCTTCTAGGAACTTAATTCTTCTTACTAAAACGCGCCCAAGTAGTAGCACTAAGGTGGCCAGTATCAGCGTGTAATAGCCGTTTAAGGTAATTTCCATATGTTAATCCTTTCTATACAAATGAATTAACCCGCATTCGGGATAAATATGGCTTTATCTCGAATTCAGGTTGATATGATGATTCGCAGTTAAGCCGTTTTTGTCAGATTAAACGTTGTCCGCGGCTGGCATAATAACCCACAATTGCGGCTTACCAAAATCTCTGTAAGCATCTTCAATGATGCGCTTAAAAGTATTAAAATCTTCAGTATTGATTGTTTCTACCGTTGCTAGATTCAGCGTTAGGTAAGACACAGAGCTGTCTGTTAGGCAGTCCCATGCGCTATCCCAATTGGGCGAAAAGTAGCTAGGAAAATCACAAGCATGAGCCAAATTTGTTAATAAAGTGGTTTTATCTAATGTCTTGTTTACAGGTATGTTAACAGCCTGTGCCAAAATGCTAGCACTTAGTGCTGTACCTTTTTGGTTAATGTGGTTTTGATCAAGAAAATTTTGACTAATATAATAAATGGCTTGGCTCATTTTATTTCACCTGTAATCTGCGGAAACTTTCGTAATGATCAACGGTTAGATAGTAGACAGTTGGAGGGTTGCCACCAGTGACGATACGCCGCGCACCGCGATGTGACAAGCCAGGGGTAGGGACTGTGTATTCCCGATAATAGCCTTGCGACTGTGCGGGTAGTTTGCCTTCGCGATTATAAAAGGTCGTGCCGTCTTTTTGCAGATACGGAAATGGGCCGCCTTGCTGAATCAGCGTAAGGGTTTTGTCTACTTGCGCATCACCCGTGACATTAAGAGTAGACGCTTGGGCCGAGGTTTCAGAGAATGATTGTGATACCGTAGGTTTAGCACTATCAGTAAAGAGAGGTGATGTTAAATCCCCAAAGACATACACGGCAACCGCGATAACCGCCATGATAATAAATAAAGTAGATACAACGCTCTTTTTGGGTTGCTCATGGCGGCGAGTGCTTAGATCGTCTTGAGAGTAATGCTTGCCTTGAAAGTACTGATTTCGGGTATTAGGGCTGAATGCATGCTGAGGAGGGGCGACGTCAATATCCTCTAGTATACTTAAGGAAGAGGAGGTGACTTCTGTGGCCCTTAACTGGTTTTTAGCATTGCGTTCACTATTAAAGTATACCTGTTGACCAATAGAGATAGGATGCGATAAGCGCACATTACTCACGTGAAAAAATACGTCTTCACTTTGGTTGTCTACCTCGATAAATCCATAGCCTTTTTCTTGATACCAGCGCTTAATTTTGCCACTCTGCATGGGCCCCGTTTCCTATAAAATCGTCTATGACGATGCAAAAAATAATAATAGCACTGTCAAATATATCGAGCGCTAATAAAAAAACGCCAGCGATTGGGCTGACGTTTTTTTATCAATTATACTGTAAATTAGACGCTATATGGTAGGTTACCAGCCAAATGACAGCGGTAGTAGGTTAAGCACGCGTCTCACCATGACCGTAAACAATCCATTTTTGTGATGTGAGACCCTCAAGACCAACAGGGCCACGAGCATGGATTTTGTCAGTTGAAATGCCAATCTCTGCACCCAATCCGTACTCAAAACCATCCGCGAAACGGCTAGAGGCGTTGATCATCACGCTTGCAGAATCCACTTCACGAATGAAGCGCTGAGACTTGGTATAGTTGTCAGTAATAATGACATCCGTATGATGACTGCCATGAGTATTAATGTGCTCAATGGCCTCATCAATACCTGATACGACTTTGACAGCCAAGATAGGCGCTAAGTACTCAGTATCCCAATCTTCGGCAGTCGCTGCCGATAAATGACCTTTTAGGGCGGCATTGTCATTTAAAATGGCTTGGGATTTGTCGTCAAGGCGCAGTTGCATAGCATCATCAGCCGCAATAATCGCTTCAGCAATTTTTGGCAATAGGTCATCGGCAACTGACGCATCAACCAACAGCGTCTCCATCGTGTTACAAGTACCATAGCGGTGCGTTTTTGCATTGACGCTAACCTTGATAGCGATTTGGGCATCTGCATCACTATCGATGAAGGTATGGCAATTGCCATCCAAATGCTTAATGACAGGCACACGCGCGTCACGGCTGATACGTTCAATCAGACCTTTACCACCACGTGGTACGATAACGTCGACATAATCAGTCATGGTAATCAGCTCGCCGACAGCTGCGCGATCAGTCGTTTGCAAGACTTGCACAATGTGCTCAGACAAACCGACTTTTTGTAAGCCTTCCAAGATACACTTGGCAATCGCTTGGTTTGATTCAAACGCTTCTGAACCGCCTCGTAAAATAATGGCGTTGCCCGATTTTAGTGCCAGTGATGCTGCCTCTAACGTCACATTAGGACGCGACTCATAGATCATACCAACCACGCCAAGTGGTACGCGCATTTTTCCCAAATGAATGCCTGATGGCTGATAAGTCATGTCAGTAACTTCACCAATAGGGTCTGGTAATGCCGCCACATCCTTTAAACCTTGGAGCATGCCATCAAAACGCGCGTCGTTTAGTTCAAGACGATCAAGTAACGCAGCATCTAAATCGTTGCTTTGACCTTTATCCATATCAATTTTATTGGCAGATAAGATATCTTGTTTCGCCTCTTTTAACACATCGTGAATCGCCATTAGCGCTGAGTTTTTGTCACCCGTATTGGCAGCAGCGAGCGCACGTGAAGCAGCTCGGGCCTGTTTGCCAACAGATTGCATATAAGTGGTCACGTCTGTGGTATTCGCTTGGCTCATAAATTATTTTCCTTATATAGTGATTGGTATTTTGAATATAAAAAAGTGCCTAAAGGCAAAAATGTAACAAAAAGAAGATTCGGATGCCTATAAGACATTATGCTATTTAACATAGAGGAGATTGGCACGATAGTAAAGATGGTTTTGTGAACAACCGCCTCTCATAGGAGGTAATTATTCTCCTTTTTACACTTATCTTATCCGTTTTGTCTTTGACTTCCCTATGATGTCACAATATAGACAATATCCGTTGCATCGTTACGAGCCTTAACAGAACTGAGGTGTAACTACTAAGGTAGCCTTGAATAATCATGAGTATAGTTAGGAACTAATACAACGAGAGAAAGCTATTAATCGCTACTTGTAAAGTAATTAACAATGAAGTATCAGTGATAAGTATCAATGATTACGAATGGAGAATAAAAATGGTTATTAAAAATAGCAGTAGCAAAAAAAGCTGGTTAACGGTTGGACTGGTCGCAGCAGCCTTAACCTTAGGGGCTTGTGGTAAAAAAGATGAGGCGCCAATGGAAACAGATTCATCTGTTGATGCTCAAACCACAGTAGAAGATGAAGCCACTGGCGTTGCGACAGCAAGTGATGATGTGGCTGTCGCTAGTTCCAATGAGGCCAGCACAGATGATGTGGCGGTGGCAAGCGCCAACGATGAAGTTACCGTAGGTGCTGATGACAAAGAAATGCTCGATGGCACTGAAGATTCAGAGCATGTCTCGACCTACTAAGTCATCGCTCAGATAACGTCACGTCTAGTAGATTTAAATGATAAAATGAAGCTCAAAGCTGTCAATACAGTTTGGGCTTTTTTTGTTTTGGTCGTTTAAGGAGGCATATGTGTTTCGTTGACCGACCGAGCTTACACAAGATTTGCCTTTTTACCGCTGAATAAGAGACAATATGACATTTTACTTTTTGTCTTGTCAGTCATAGCGGTATTGCCATAATGCTATGGTTGACAGTTATACTATATAAGACAAATCTGTATACGACATATCTGTCTCTTTTTTATTGACGTTTTCATTCATATTTATTGGAAGTCTGCTAAACCATGCTTGATACTGCAAAAAATCCGACTCGGCCTATCGCCTTAGATTTACAAGACGTCCATAAAAGCTACGGCTCACTCGCAGTGCTAAAAGGGGTGTCACTCACTGCATACGATGGTGATGTTATCTCTATTTTGGGCTCATCTGGCTCAGGCAAATCCACTTTGCTGCGCTGCATCAATTTGCTCGAAAAGCCGAATCAAGGTCGTATTATTATCGGTAATGACGAGCTGATTTTGAAACCTGCTAAATCAGGCGAATTGCAAGCAGCGGACATAAAACAGTTAGAGAGCTTGCGTGCTCGTGTCGGGTTTGTCTTTCAGAACTTTAACTTATGGCCGCATAAAACGATTTTGCAAAATATCATTGAAGGGCCAACGCAAGTCCTAAAAATCAAAAAAGCCCAAGCCATTAGTGATGCAGAAAAACTGCTCGATAAAGTGGGTCTATTGGATAAAAAAGACGCTTATCCAGCGAACCTATCTGGTGGTCAACGCCAGCGTGTCGCCATTGCTCGAGCGCTTGCCATGCAGCCACAAGTCCTCTTGTTTGATGAGCCGACCTCAGCGCTAGACCCTGAGCTGGTCAATGAGGTACTGGCTGTCATGCGCGAGTTGGCAGAAGAAGGCCGCACCATGCTGATTGTTACTCATGAGATGCGTTTTGCTCGAGAAGTATCCAGCAAAGTCGTTTTCTTACATCAAGGCGTGATTGAAGAGATTGGTACTCCTGAGCAAGTATTTGATAATCCTACCTCTGAGCGTGTCAAAGACTTTATGGCGTCACATCGTCAGAACTAGTCTTATACTCAAAAACCAGTATTCAAAAACATAGGATGATAAAAATTTTATCATCCTAACGTCTTATAGAACCCATCAATAAATACTTCATAAGTCGCACTCACTGTTTATTACACTTTAATGACAGTTGGTATGCAAAATGTTTGTTTTTGATATTTGAGTCAGGTATTATCAGAAAGCTTACCGACAGCTAGTCATAGTAAGTTTCGGTATATTCTACGCTCTATATTGCTTGTCTGGCAGGGACGTCAGAAAACAAAATATCAGAACCTCGTATTAAAACCCATCAGAATTTAAGGAATATATGATGTCGAATTCTCGCCTATTGTGGTCATCGATGACTATTACCGCTGCGTTGATGCTGAGTGCTTGTAGTCAACCCGCTAATGATGCTACGGATGCCAGCGCTGATCCAGCGGCAGCAGACACGTCTGGCAAGACCATTCGTATTGCTACCGAGGGCGCTTACCCTCCTTTTAACTATACCAATGCTGATGGCAGCTTGGCAGGTTATGATATAGACGTCGCCAACGCTTTGTGTGATCAGATGCAAGCCAAGTGTGAAATCGTTGCTCAAGATTGGGATGGTATTATTCCTGGACTGCTGGCACAAAAATATGACGCGGTTGTGGCTGGCATGTCGATCACGCCTGAACGCCAAGAAAAGGTGGATTTTACCGAACCTTACTTCGCCAACACCATGGTTTGGTTGACCAGTACCGACGGCAAATTTGATCCTATGGCGATTAGCAATTTAACACTTGGCGGTCAACGTTCAACCACGCCTGGTGCGTATCTGCAAGACAACTATGAAGGCAAAAACGGTAATACCGTGCAGTTGTATGACAATTATGACAATGCTTATCTAGATCTGAAGTCTGGTCGTAGTGATGCTGTATTGGCAGAAAAAGTATCTGCAAAATCATGGTTGGCAGACAACCCTGAAGGCTTCGGTATTGTTGGCGATGAAATCGACAACGACGATAATATTGCCATTGCTGTTCGTAAAGGTGATGCCCTCAGAGACGACTTTAATAAAGCGCTCAGTGAAATCCGTAGTAATGGTGAACTGGCACGTCTTGAGCAAGCAAACTTTGGTCAATAACTCTCTATTGGTCCATAATCTTCTGATTGAAAAATGAAGGAATAGCAAACATGACAATATCCATGACATCATCTCTAAAACATAAATCTCTAAAAAGCAAAGCGTTTTGGCTGGCACCACTCAGTGCTGCGGTATTAATGCTGGCAGGCTGTAACAACAGCTCAGCTCCAGAAGAGGGTGCTGCTGCTGATACGCAAGCTGATGCGCCGTTGAATATAAAAATAGCCACCGAATCAAGCTACAAGCCATTTAGCTATACAGATGCTGATGGCAAATTGATTGGCTACGAAATCGAGCTGGTTGACGCTCTGTGTGCGCAGATGCAGGCAAAGTGTGATGTTATCTCTCAAGATTGGGATGGCTTGATTCCAGGACTAAATGCACAGAAATTTGATGCCGTTATCGCTGGTATGACCATTACTCCTGAACGTCAAGAAGTCGTAGAATTCAGCGACCCGTATTTTCATACCGGTATTATTTTGATCGGTAAAAAAGGTGATGACGTCAGTGTGGCAGATCTGAAAGGTCAGCCTATCGCATCACAGCGTTCAACCGTTGCTTCACAATACTTGCAAGATGAGCATGCTGATGCTGATATCAAGCTCTATGATACCCAAGACAATGCGTATCTGGATCTGACATCAGGTCGTGTACGTGCCATGATGTCCGATAAAGTCACAGGTATGGACTGGTTGAAAACTGATGCTGGTAAAGATTATGAAATAAAAGGCCAAGAAATCATTACTGACCAAGATGCGATGGGCATTGCGTTCCGTAAAGGCGATCCACTGATTGCCAAGTTCAACAAAGCTTTGGCTGAGCTAAAAGAAAAAGGGACTTACGATCAAATCACAGGTAGTTATTTCGGCACCAGCTCAACTGCCGCGGCACAAAAGGCAGCCGCAACGGCAGGCGTAGAAAAAGCGGTAGTGGTTGAAGGGGACGACACCAATGTTGATACCAATGCTGTTATCGCTAATGAAGAGCAAGCAGAAGCAGCGACCAATTAATATCGTAGCCTTTGAACAAAGCAACTTTAAATGATGAGCAGATCTGGCAATGCGTACATCGCATTGCCATTTTATAATGTGAAGCGTTATTTTTATTGGTAAATATCAAGGATGATCATGAGCGTTCATTTTGACCACTATGCTGTAACCAAAAAATCTATAACCAAAAAAGCAGCAGTTGCTACAGATATAAAGGCACGACATTTACCTTTGTCGTTAGCCACAATGATGTTGGTATTCGCTTTGACAGGTTGCGGTAATGGTCAAAATGATACGACTGATACAGCGACTCAGAATAAAGCAGCATCAGGCGACGTATTGCGTATCGCTACCGAAGGCGCGTATGCACCTTTTAACTATACCAATTCTGATGGCACGCTTGGCGGTTTTGATGTCGATATTGCCAATGCGTTATGTGCTGATATGAAAATGACTTGTGATATCACGTCACAAGATTGGGACGGTATCATTCCCGGTCTAAAAGCGGGTAAGTACGATGCGATTGTGGCTGCCATGTCAGTGACACCTGAGCGCGCGCAACAAGTAAGTTTTACGGAGCCGTATTTTAGTAACACACTGGTTTTTTTGGCCAAAAAAGACAGTAGTTTTGATCCTAGCAAGAGTGAGGACATCAATTCGCACTCTATTGCTGCTCAGCGCTCAACCATCTCTTCACAATGGCTTGAAAAGGCATACCCAAAAGCGGAAATGAAGCTTTATGATACCCTAAGTAATGCGTTTTTGGATTTGGGCTCAAATCGGGTTGATGCGATGGTTTCTGATAAGTTGCCAGCGTTAGAGTGGCTGGGCACCAAATCAGGCAGTGCTTATGCGCTTAAAGGTGAAGAGATCGATATCAATGATAATTTTGCCATTGCTGTACGTCCAAACGATGCATTACAAGCGAAGCTCAATCAGGCATTGGCCAATATCAAGGCTGATGGCACCTATGATAAAATTCATCAAAAGTATTTTGCAATTCCAAAAACAAATGCAGCAGAAAATACAGCGACAGAAAAACCTGCTGAATAGGTAATAGCTGTCTTGTACCAAGACAATAATGAGTACGCTGCTACCTATATTTGTTTTAAAGAAGATATTGTCTCAAAGGCAGTATCTTTTTTTATGGGTCATCAAAACGCTTCGATTCTGCCGTAATGACGGCTTGATTTTTGTGAATATGACGGATTCAACTCACTTTTAGGCGCATAAGTACCTATTTAGACACAGCTTTTACGCGTGAGTATTAACATAGCGCGTAGTGATTATGATAAAATCAGCGCTCATTTCTACCGTGTCAATTTTCGCAGCAGTCATCGTATTGATTTGACGTCAATTTATGACGCATAAGACCACCATATGATGGGTTTAAAATACGACTGTCAGCAGCGCTCAGCCATTGATGCTGATTCTTTTAACTCATATTTTGCAAATTGCTAATATAAAGAGACTGAGTGGATAATTGTGTTTGATTTACAAGGATTTGGCGCGCTATTACTAAGCGGCGCTACCGTCACCATCAAACTTGCCGTGACCAGTTTGGTCATTGGTATGGTTTTGGGACTACTCGGTGCCACAGCTAAGCTGTCAAATATTTGGCTGCTGCGTAAGATTGCGACTGTGTATACGGCGACAATGCGCGGTATTCCAGAGCTGTTATTGGTACTGTTTATCTATTATGGCGGCTCTATACTGCTGATGACACTGCTCAAAAAATTCGGCTATAACGAATATATCGAGATCAGTGCATTCTGGGGCGGCGTCATGGCGTTGTCTATCGCTTTTGGTGCTTATGCGACCGAAATTTTTCGTATGTCGATTCAAGAGATTCCGATAGGGCAGAGTGAGGCGGCGCAAGCGATTGGTATGCGTCCTTTGCAAACGTTTTATCGTATTACTTTACCGCAAGTGTGGCAGATTGCCTTACCGGGTTTGGGTAACTTGTTTTTGGTATTGCTAAAAGATACGGCATTGGTATCGGTCGTGGGTCTAAAAGACATTATGTATCAGTCATCGCGTGCCGCTCAGTCAACGCAGCAGCCATTTACGTTTTATATGGCAGCCGCGATTATTTATTTGGGTTTGACCATGTTGATTACCGGTTTTATGATGTGGCTTGAGTGGCGCGCCAATCCAGCGGCACGCTATGCCAAAAAAATAAGCCGTCAATCAACTCACAGTCAATCGACCATAGGATAGAGGAGAGATACTATGGATTGGAATTGGCAGGTCATTTTCGATAATATTCCTGAGCTGTTGAATGGCGCGGTTTTGACCGTACAGCTGGTCGTGCTTTCAGGCGTGATTGGACTGTTTTTCGGTTTGGTTTTGGCACAGCTGCGTCTGTCAAAAAACTGGTTGGTACAGATACTACCGTTTTCTTACATCTTCTTTTTCCGTGGCACACCGCTACTGGTACAGATATTTTTAATTTACTATGGTTTGGGGCAGTTTGAAGCCGTACGTAATTCGTTCTTGTGGGAACCTGTGCTGAGCCAAGCGTATTGGTGTGCCATTATTGCGTTTACCATGAATACCAGTGCGTACTTAGCCGAAATCATTCGCGGTGCGATTCAGACGATTCCTGTTGGTGAGCTAGAAGCTGCTGATGCTATTGGTATGTCAAAATGGCAAAAGCTCACGCGCATCACGTTACCTCGCGCCTTTGGTATCGTGATTCCTGCCTATAGTAACGAAGTGATTTTTATGCTTAAGGGCAGTGCGCTGGCATCCACCATTGCATTGATGGATATTACAGGGGTTGCTCGTACCATTAGTGCGCGTACTTATACCTTGATGGAGTTATTCTTCGCGGCTGGTGTGATCTACCTTCTATTATCATGGGTGATATTATTTAGCTTTAGATTGTTTGAAAAAAGAATGAATCGCCATGCAAGCTATGTACCACCAGATGTGATTACCAACACCATACCTTAGTGGTTGGGATAAAAATAGTATTAAAAAATGTACGAAATAGCGGGTTAATATTCATATATTAACCCGTTATTTTTTTTGTTGGACTGCAATTTATCTCATTTTTATGATCATTTTTAAAATGAAGACAAGCCCTAGAAAAATAGAGAAAGATAGTGCAGTATGTATGATCAACCTATCCATAATCTGCTATGAGCGCCTAATATGAGTCAACCACCACATATGTCTTTAGTCGATGCCATTACTGATAACGTCAATGCTGATACGAGCACTACCAATACCAATATCAATGACAACGTACGTGCTTCTATCGGTAAAGTAGTCTGCGTTGGTCGCAACTATGCTGAGCATGCTCGCGAACTTGGTAATGAAGTGCCAAAATCGCCTATATTGTTTATGAAACCTGCCTCCGCAGTCGTCAGTGTACGTCATGATATTGTTCGCCCCAATCCTGAGATATATGGCGACACGCATTATGAAGCGGAGCTTTGTATTCAACTGTCAGCGGATTTGTCTGCTGCAACTGCTGAGCAAGCAAAGCAAGCGATTGGTGGGGTGACGTTGGGGCTTGATTTAACCTTACGTGACCTGCAAAGTAAGCTGAAAGAAAAAGGTCATCCGTGGGAGCGTGCTAAGTGTTTTGATGGGGCGTGCGTGCTTGCTGATTGGCTCAAGCCAGAATCTTTTGGTGATTTTAGTCAAGTAAATTACCAACTCACTATCAATGATGAGCTAAAGCAAGATGGCGATAGTGCGATGATGCTGTTTTCAGTTTATGAGCTACTGGCAGAGATTAGCCACGCTTTTAGCTTGCAGGCAGGGGATGTGATTATGACTGGAACGCCAAGCGGCGTTGGTATTTTACAAGCGAATGATAAATTAAAATTAACGCTTGGGGCGCACAAATGGCAGGTAAATGTTCGCTAAGTTGGTTGTATCAGAACTGCGTTATCTTTTTGGTATAAATACATCCTATAGTCAGTTCGACATACAATCGATACGTTGAGATTACGTGCGACTGGTATGAATTTTTCGTAGCCTCTGTGTTAGCAGCACGCAAGGAAAATTTATACCAGTCGCACTGTTTCGATTTTAAAGTCAATCGACGATACAAAAGTCCCAGCGCTTGCTTGGGATTTTTTTATGCTAAAAATTTATCCTTATACGACATTTAGATAGATTCACCATAAAATTTCAACGTACTGTCACAAACCAGCAGTAAACTTGGACGTAATTCGTACTTTAGCGGTCAAAAATTTTAGCCGCATTTATCTTTTTACGCCAATCCAGCCAACTGCAAGGTGACTGATAATGACATTGTTAAATAAAGAGCTAGAACTCGCGCACGAAATCGTTGAAGATTCAAATCCTACCAATAACACTGATTTTCAGACCATTATCAATCGTCGTCTGAATCGCCGTAGTATTTTAAAAGGCGGTACAGGATTGACGGCAGCCGCATTCTTTGGGGCGCTACCTTTGGTGGGTTGTAGCGATGATGATGACAACAGCCGTCCTATCGTAGAAAATGGCAATGATGCAGCCATTCCTGCTCAAGGTGACTTAAAACGCCCTGAAACGTTGAAGTTCAAAGCGGTAGCTCACTCAACTGCCGAGACAATGACGGTAGCAGACGGTTATAAAGCAGAAATCATATTGCCACTTGGCACACCACTGATGCCTGGGATTGAGGATTGGAAAGACAATCGTGAGCAATCAGCTGAGTCCTTTGAATGGCGCATGGGCGACAATCATGATGGGATGTGGTTTTTTGGCAAAAAAGGCAACGCATATGATGCCAAGGCCGCAGAAAGTGGTTTGCTGGTAATGAATCATGAATATGTGAACAGTGAAGAGTTAAGCCCATTTGGTTATTACGTCACTCAAGATAAAGATGCCGCGCCTTTATTTCAAAGCCGTCGTCTTGCCAGTGATATCCGCCGAGAGGTCAACTGTCACGGAGTAGCAGTGGTCGAGATGACCCGCCGTGCAGACGGCAAAGGCTATGAGATGGTACCAACGTCAAAATACAATCGCCGTATTACCAGCAGTACGACTTCGCAGTTGGCTGGCCCCGTGGCTGGATCTGATTTGGTAAAGACCAAGTTCGATCCAACAGGGTATCAAACTCGCGGTATCAACAATAACTGCGGCGCAGGGTTGTCACCTTGGGGCACATACCTCACCACAGAAGAAAACTTCTTAGGTGTGTTCGCACGTGGGCAAGATGCCAGTCAATTAAGCGCTGGACACAACTATGGTCGTGAGCGTTATGGGGCATCAGAAAACTCTCCAGGCTCCAGATATTTATGGCACACCCCTGACGCAAAAGACGCCATCATACCAGATGAGTTTTCACGCTGGGATATGACGGCAGTTGGGACAAATGCTACTGAAGATTACCGTAATGGCTTTAATACTTTTGGCTATATCACAGAGATTGATCCTTTTGACCCAAAATCTATGCCACAAAAGCGCACAGCGATGGGACGTTTTGCTCATGAAAACTGTGCCTATGCGCCCGTGGAACAAGGCAAGCCCGTCGTTTTTTATATGGGTGATGATGCCCGAGGCGAATATATCTATAAGTTTGTCTCAAAAGCTGTGTGGTCGAACAATGACATTGGTGGCGGCTTAAAAGCAGGCGATAAATATCTGAATGATGGCACACTATATGTGGCTATTTTCAATGAAGATGGCAGTGGTGAATGGAAAGCCTTGATTCATGGTCAAAATGGCTTGGATGCGTCTAATAGTGAGCTACCTTTTAGTGGACAAGATGAGGTATTGATTTTTGCCCGCGCAGCAGCTGATGTGGTTGGGGCCACTAAGATGGATCGACCTGAATGGGTGTCAGTCAGTCCGATGACAGGCGAGGTATATGTGACCTTGACCAATAACACCAATCGCGGCGTCAAAGATGACCAACCACTTTCTGCTTCTAATCCGCGCAGCTATAACGTTGATGGTAAACTCAGGGGTAATGAAAATGGTCATATCATTCGTTGGGCAGAAGCAGGCGGCGATCATACAGCGATGAGTTTTGAGTGGGATATTTATCTGTTTGCCACACCTTATGATCTGGCTGCAGAAAATTTGTCACAGTTAAATGATAGCAATGATTTGTCTTCTCCCGATGGTCTGTACTTCGACCCACGTGGCGTATTGTGGATTCAGACAGATGATGGCGCTTACACCGATACCACAAGCTGTATGTTGCTGGCAGCGTTGCCTGGTAAAGTCAGTGATGGAACCGCCATAACGACGTCGGCAGGACAACAAACACGAGTTGGAATGCCTGCTAGTAATGATAATATCAAACGTTTCTTTGTCGGTCCCGAAGGCTGCGAAGTGACAGGTATTACCATGACGCCAGACTTCAAAACCCTCTTTATCAATATCCAGCATCCAGGTAATAGTTGGGGAGCCATCGCAGGTGGTACGATTCCGCGCTCAGCCACGGTAATGATTACTCGTGATGATGGAGATGTTATCTTGGCAGAGTCCTTTGATACAGCAGAAAATGTGGCTTAAAAATCTAAGCGCTTAAAAATCCAAGCCCTTAAAAATCCAAGCGCTTATAAATAAGTGGCGAACGAAAAGAGTAGTCTTTGCTCAAACTACCAAAAATCCCAAGTTAAGGCTTGGGATTTTTTGTTTTTTGTGATTATCCCTTTGATAATAAACCACTTACCGATCAAATCATTCGCTTTTATTTCATGCGTTTAAAGGATAGTATAGGCAACTATTCTCTTCATTGAATGTGCCAACGTCATGAATGCTACGAGCAGTCCAGATTTATTCTATGATAACCGTACTAATCGAAATAGTAGTAACAGCGATGCCAACCTAGATATCGATGCGTATACGGATACAAGTCAGGCGTTTGAAACCCATTCAAATCCAGATACCAGCGTGCCTTTACACAGCGATTTGTACGAGCAAATCGACCAGTTAGAAGCCATTGATGTCGATGAGCTGCTTAAGTTACTGGCAGATGAAGGTGATGAGACAACCACCCAATATGTTACGTTGGCTGATTTTTTTGAAGGCTTGGCACAGCTTGCGACGATGGGGGTGGTTGAGATTACTGATATTGTGGAAGCCATCCACCGTGAAGTTATTTTACGCCCGTTGGGTCTTTTTAATGAAAAATATCTCAATAGCTGGCAGCGCGGTATCACTGGACGTATATACGGTACGATACGCCATATTGTACTATTGGTGGGCAATAATCTGGCTTCAGTGCTGCGCTTATACAAAAATAACGTGCGCCAAAAAACGGCACAGCCACTGCCTGATGCCTTAAAAAAATTGGTACATGTGCTCAATGGTGTCATGGGCGACCACCTTGTCACGCATAAAAATGTCCTTGCTGTGCCCATGAAGCTCTACGATAGAGAGGGTAAGCTGCAAACCAATACGCTATCAGGTCGTGTCACTATTTTATGCCATGGCCTGTGTATGAGTCATTTGAGCTGGCAATCACAAGACGACCATATTGGCTTGGGTGATGCTATCGCTAAGAGCCAGCCAGAGACGACGGTCTTATACCTTGATTACAATACAGGACGGCGTATCTCGCGTAGCGGTCGTCAGTTTTCGCAATTATTACAAGATCTCGTCGATGATAATCCCAATATCAGTCAGATAGATTTGGTTGGTCATAGCATGGGCGGTTTGGTTTCGCGCAGTGCGCTGTTTTATGCCGAGCAAGAGCATTTAGATTGGATCATACGCGTCGGTAATCTGATCACACTAGGCTCACCGCATCACGGTGCTGTGCTTGAGCGTATTGGCAATCATGTGCAAGACATCATTGCCAAGCTGCCGTTTGCAGGTTCACTTGCCAAGCTTGGAGATATGCGTAGTGCGGGTATTATTGATCTGCGTCATGGCAGTATCCGCGATGCTGACTGGAATGCACTAGAAGGTCGTAGTGTACTACCACAAGATTTTCGCCATCCTGCACGCTTGCCAAGTGGTATCAAAACTTATTTTGCCGCCAGTGCTTTGATTGAAACGCATTATGATTCTAAGATGACGAGCCTATTGGGTGATGGTTTGGTCTCAGTGGCATCAGCGCTTGGGGAAGATGATGTCGAGCACGCGTTATTTGTGCCAGATGGACACAAAGCGGTATTTTATGGCGTAAGTCACATGAACTTAATTAACAGTAGACGGGTTCGTGAGCAAGTAGTGGAGTGGCTCTTGGACAATGGTCATAGTGATTATGCAGACAGACCGCGAATATACTCTTATCCAAAAAGTTTGGCGTTGGTGTTATAGAGAAAATGTTGATTTAAATAACAAGTATTGATCATTACATAATAAAAACCCTCAAGCATCACACTTGAGGGTTTTTCAATATACGCATTAGCCTAAATTATTCTTACAAAACTACTCGGCGAATATCGCTGCCACATCATTTTTATCAAACTTATAGACTTCACCGCAGAATCCGCAGTCCATCTCAAACGTACCGCCTTGCTCTTCAACGATCTCAAGCGCTTCCGCTTCGCCGATTTGCTCGATTGCCATCTCGCATTTTTCGCGTGAGCAAGTACAACCAAAGGATAAAGGCACAGGGTCCGGCGCGACGACACTTTCTTCATGGTACAAGCGATACAAAATTTCGTTGGCATCAAGCGTGGTCAGCTCTTCTGCTTTAAGCGTTCGTGTCAACACACTCAGACGTATCCACAAATCATCATCAATACCAGCGTCTTCGTTTTGCTCAACTTCATACGTTTCTTCTGCCGTACGAGGTAACATCTGTACCAATATGCCACCTGCTTGTAAGCCATCAGAGGCCAAATTAATCAGCGTTGGAATCTGCGCCGATTGCTTCTGATAATGTGCCAAGCAATCTGCCAAATTGTCATGACTGCGCTCAACGATACCTTGGTAAGGCTCGCCACCTTCAGGTTGGATATTGATAAACAATACGCCCTGACCGGGTGCACCAAGCTCTGCAAATGCCTCTTTGGCGTGGGTCATGTTTTCCCACGCCTGCACTTGCTCGTCCGTCTCGCCCTTCCAGCTGGCAAGCGCGCGAATGATGCCGTCTTGATCGCATTCTGCCATCGCCCAATTGAGCAGGCTGTCGCTGTCTGATGATTGCAGCTGAATCGACAAGCGACCGTTTATTTTAACCGTACTGATAAGCAAACTTGCTGCCGTCAACATCTCGCCTAATAAGCGTTTGATGGCTTCAGGATAAGGCTTTTGAGAAATGGTGCTCGCGTAGCTTCGTGATAGGCGCACCACATCACCGCGCACTGGCGAATCCTCGATAAAGAAACGCTGACGTACGTCATTGTCGCTATGGTGGCCAGTGGCTTGGCTATCTGTGTTAGGGACTTGAGTATCTTGTGTCATAGGTCAATTATAGTATTAAGAAGTTGTTAGCTTTATGGGGATTCATCCTGATTTATCAATTGGCTTTTTTAGATTGAGTTACTGTTTTAAGTGATTTACACAGCACAAATAAGCGCATTTTCTTATAAATACTAGAGAGTATAAGACGCCATCAGACACACTTTATTTGAATATAGAAAGATAAATAGCGCACGAGCCACAAAATAATAGTCTCAATAAAAAAAACTTCCCTACACCTGTTAATTTGTTGTACAGTAACATTAAGTTGCATTGTGATAAATACTAGCAACAACCATAGGGATGCGTGGCAATAGGGTCGATGTCTACGACCTGTGTCGTCAAAGCACTCATTCAATATTGTGTAATGTGATAAAAGGATGTGTTTCATGAGCTATTTATTCTCCAAACCGTTGACGTTGGCTGCCTTTATGGCACTAGGCCTAGTGGGTTGTAATAACAGCAATCAGACTGCTACTGAGACAGCGCCAGCTGATGACGCCACAACAACAGAACCTGCAGCAAACACCAACGGCACGCTCCAAAAAATCAAAGATTCTGGCACTATCGTTGTTGGTCACCGTGACTCTTCTATTCCTTTTTCTTATATTGCTGATGATCCTAATCAACCTATCGGCTACGCGCATGATTTAGAAATGAAAGTGGTCGAAGCTGTTAAGCAAAAGCTTGATATGCCAGATCTAAAAATCCGCTATAACCTAATCACATCACAAACCCGTATTCCATTGGTACAAAATGGCACGGTAGATTTTGAGTGTGGTTCTACCACCAACAATGAAGAGCGCCAAAAACAGGTGGCATTCTCGAATGGTTTCTTCGAAATTGGTACGCGTCTACTGACCAGTAAAGATTCAGGCATTAAAGACTTTGCTGATTTAAAAGGCAAAACTTTGGTCACCACAGCCGGTACAACATCAGAGCGTTATATTCGTCAGTACAATGATGATAACAAAATGGATATGAATATCATCTCAGCAAAAGATCATGGCGAAGCATTCCTGATGCTAGAAAATGGCCGTGCCGATGCCTTTATGATGGATGATGTGCTATTGGCTGGCGAAAAAGCCAAAGCAAAAAATCCAGATCAGTGGGTTATCGTGGGTGAGCCGCAATCATTTGAGATCTATGGTTGTATGATGCGTAAAGATGATCCTGAATTCAAAGCAGTGGTCGATGAAGCGCTGAACAATGTCTTTAGCTCAGGCGAGATCAATAGTATCTATGATAAGTGGTTCTTAAACCCAGTCCCACCGAAAAACGTCAATCTAAACTTTGAGATGTCAGACAACTTAAAAGCGTTGATTGCCAATCCTCATGACGGTGCTCAGCCAAAAGCTGCGACCGCGCAATAATTTTTTGTCTTTCACTATAGCGTCGCTTACGTATTTGCCTGACATCATTGTCAAGCTGATACGTGAGCTTTTTAATCGTTGCTCGGAGAGACAATCATGAATTATAGCTGGAACTGGGGTGTGCTCTTTGAGCAAACTGGCATCGGTAATGAGCTGTATATCCACTGGATAATTACCGGTCTTGGCTGGTTGTTGTTGATTGGCAGTATCGCATGGGCTATCGCCATGGTTGTGGGTACCATCTTTGGCATCATGCGTACCTTACCCAACAAGACAGCTCGTGCAATCGGTACGGCTTATGTGACATTTTTTCGTAATATTCCCTTGCTCGTTCAACTGTTTTTTTGGTTTTATATTGCCCCTGGATGGCTTACACCTGCGATTCAAGATTGGTGGTATAAAGACTTATCGCCAAATACATCAGCTATGTTATCGGCGAGTATTGGTCTTGGTTTGTTTACTGCTGCTCGTATTGTCGAACAGGTGCGTACTGGTATCGAATCATTGCCGAAAGGACAGGTCAATGCCGCTTATGCACTTGGCTTTAATGTCTCACAAGTTTATAAAGAAGTGTTATTACCGCAAGCCTTTCGTATTATTTTGCCGCCGCTTAGCTCTGAGTTGACCAACTGCTTTAAAAACGCGTCCGTTGCGTCGCTGGTTGGGGTTATGGAGCTGATCAGTCAAACCAAAACCATCAGTGAATATACTCAAAATAGTATTGAGATCTATACGTACGCGACAATTATCTATTTGGTATTCAATCTGTCTTTGATTGCAATTATGGGTTTCATTGAACGTAAACTGCGCGTACCTGGACTGATTGCAGGAGGTCGCAAATGAATATGATGACCGAATTGGCAACCGCTTATCCCGGCCTGATGGGCGGCATGATGACCACCTTGAAAGTGCTGGTGTTGGCCATTATTGGTGGTATCAGTTTAGGAACAATACTGGCATTGATGCGTTTGTCTGGTATCAAAGCCCTTGAGATACCTGCAAAATTGTACGTCAACTATTTCCGTTCAGTGCCGCTGCTGCTGGTGTTGCTCTGGTTTTATTTTGCCGTACCGATGATTTATTTTTGGATAGCTGGCAAATATCTGCAACTTGATGCCGCTTTTGCGTCTTGTGTGGTGGCCTTTATGATGTTTGAGGCTGCTTACTTCTCAGAAGTGGTACGAGCAGGTATTCAGTCGATTGGTAGCGGGCAGGTCAATGCTGCAAAAGCGCTTGGCATGACTTATGGTCAGACCATGCGTCTGGTAATTTTGCCACAAGCGTTTCGAAAAATGCTGCCATTGATTTTGCAGCAATGTATTATTTTATTCCAAGACACGACACTGGTATTTGCCATTGGCTTGACAGATTTTTTCCGTGCAGCCTATGTCCGCGGCGAATTAATGGGACTGCTCACGCCTTATATCTTAGGCGCTGGCGCGATTTACTTCATCATCAGTTTGAGTGCGTCTATTGGCGTACAGCAGCTACAAAAACGGTTAAGATTTTAAGACCGTTTTTGTACCAGCTTTTTCGTGTTAACACTTTTATTGAGTAGCGACTATCAATAACAATTATCAAAAATAATGTGGTTAGGAGCCAGTGATGAGTAATGCTGATACGTATATAAACGCTTTTGGTGGACTGGTCACCAATAATGGTCATGCGAGTGACGAGATAGTCATTCAAATGAGTGAAGTCAGCAAATGGTATGGCGATTTCCAAGTACTAAAAGACTGTACCGCCCACGTTCATAAGGGCGATGTGGTGGTTGTTTGCGGCCCATCGGGTAGTGGTAAATCCACTCTGATCAAGACAGCCAACGGATTGGAACCTTTTCAAAAAGGTAAAATCATGGTCAATGGCATCTCTGTCGGTGACCCAAAAACCAATTTGCCTCAATTGCGTAGCCGCGTTGGGATGGTGTTTCAGCACTTTGAGTTGTTTCCGCATCTGACCATTATCGATAATTTGACAGTGGCGCAGATCAAGGTGTTGGGACGCAAAGAGTCTGAAGCCAAGCAAAAAGCAATGGCGTATCTAGATCGCGTTGGTCTGACGGTACAAGCCGCCAAATATCCAGCCGAGCTGTCTGGTGGCCAGCAGCAACGTGTGGCAATCGCTCGTGCGCTTGCGATGGATCCGGTGGCAATGCTGTTTGACGAACCAACGTCGGCGCTTGACCCTGAGATGATTCAGGAAGTACTTGATGTCATGGTGGAGCTGACTCGTGATGGCATGACCATGATGTGTGTGACGCACGAGATGGGTTTTGCCAGTCAGGTAGCCAACCGAATCATCTTTATGGATGAGGGCAATATCGTCGAAAACTGTAGTAAAGATGAGTTCTTTGAAGGTGCAAAAAGTGAGCGTGCGCAAATGTTCTTATCGAAAATTCTCAACCATTAATAACTTGCGTTATGGTCAGTCCTAAACAAAAAGGGTCACACATTATTACGTGCGACTGACACGCGCTACTGAAACAAATTTTTCTTGCTTGCTGTGCCTTCGCAGACAGAGGCGACGCAAAATTTATTTCAGTAGCGCTTTTTGCATTTTATAGTGGATTATCTATATGTTGATATTTGCAGTGTCTATTTAACTTATCTATGAGCTGTCTAATAAAAAGCGTCTATTTATAGGCGCTTTTTTGTGTGATTGACTATTTGCAATTAGTACATGTAACTGTTGAGGTGAGTGAATGTCTGTTTACTGGTACAATGGCTGCCATGATTTTTGATAATTAAAATAATCCCTTATTGATACTGGAGCTACTATGAACGCAGAAACCCTATCGGTAACATCATCAGACAATGGTGTCGTCATTATCGGAGCAGGCTTGGCAGGTTGGCATGTTATCGATGCCATTCGTGCAAAAGACAAAGAGATTCCAATCACGTTGGTCACGACTGACAGTGGCGATCGTTATCATAAACCCATGCTTACGATGGCAATTAGCCAAAACAAACGCGCCTCAGACTTGGTACGCGCAACTGGCACTGATGCGGCAGAGGCGGCGCAAGTCACATTACTGGCCAATACTCATGTTGTCGATATTGATCCTGTGGCGCAAACCATACAGCTTGATACGACCGATTCGACAGGCGCACCGACCTCTCTTGGCTATGATAAAATGGTGCTGGCAATGGGTGCCCATCCCATTTTCCCAAAAAGCTTACCAGAGGATTTGGTCTGGCACGTCAACCATATTGAGCGCTTTGGGCAGCTGCAAGAAAAGCTTGCGACTGGTAGTCAGCATGTGGCCATTGTAGGCGCTGGCATGGTCGGTACTGAGATTGCCGAAGACTTACTCAAGGCAGGTCATCAGGTAACCTTAATTGACCTAAATGACGCGCCACTCTCGCAAATGCTTCCAGCAAAAGCGACGGCTCGTATCGCCAAAGCGGTGCAATCACAGGGCATTAACTTTTTGGGTGGTTATCAGGTGTCTGGCGTTCGTCGTATTAATGATGGCGATGAGGCTCATGAGAGTATCGGTAAGCTACAAGTCAGCTATGAGCCGATAGCATCATCCTCAGACGGCAATAATGACTCATCGTCTCAAACAGTGGTAGTTGACCATGTGATTGCCAGTACTGGTTTGACCGTTGATGATAAATTACCAACCGCTGCAGGCGTTGAGTTCGATCGCCGTACCGGTATCGTGGTTGATGCACCCACATTACGTACCCATGCCGACAATATTTATGCCATTGGCGATTGCATGTCGATCAATGGGGTTGCTTGTCGCTACGTCGCACCATTGCGTGCGCAGGCGGCGACTATTGCTGATGATATCTTAGGTCTAGAACATGGTGGCTATGATCATAAACCGCCCATGATACGCCTAAAAAACAAG
Organism: Psychrobacter sp. JB193; assembly: GCF_002285555.1. Classification (NCBI taxonomy): domain Bacteria; kingdom Pseudomonadati; phylum Pseudomonadota; class Gammaproteobacteria; order Moraxellales; family Moraxellaceae; genus Psychrobacter; species Psychrobacter sp. JB193. The sequence continues at coordinate 1,233,647 of NZ_NRGY01000001.1, read as the reverse complement.
GCTATCTCTGTCATGGCAACGGGTGTACCGCAGGCGAATGGCAATTGGCAAATTAAGAGCGAAAGCGATGATGAGCTAGTCATGGAATTGTTTGACGATAATAATGAGGTTAGCGCCACCGTGACTATCAAAGCACCAGCAACACCCAGCGCGTAAAGGCAGTCATCATATCCAAAAGCATGAAGCTCAATAAGGCAGCTGTTTGATCGTCGTCTCTCACGACTAAGCCAGTCATACTGAAATAGTATGACTGGCTTTTTTGTGTCAAATATTCGTCATGTTTTTATGGTATCTTTAATGAACGCTATAATTTAACCCCTCAATTAAATGATACATTTTGTATTGCTATTATTGACAGTCTTTCGTTTATGGCGGTATAGTAATTGACGTTATGTAAGAGCTGTTCAAGGAAGAGTGATTTATTTTAAGCTATTGATAAGTACCATAAAAGTAAAACGAAAGGACTCGTTATGACTCAAACCCCTGATTTTGAAAACATCCTCAATACTATCCCTAGTATTAATATGGGCGCGCGCTCAGCCAATGCCCCGCTTACTCAAAGTTATGATAAAGGCCCTGATGTACCGCTGATTGAAGCGACCATTGGCGACTTTTTTGACGCTATTGTCTTTAAATATCCTGAGCGTGAAGCACTGGTGTCATGCCATCAAAATATTCGTTGGACCTATCGAGAGCTACAACAACAAGTCAATCAATTGGCCAGCAGCATGATTGAGATGGGACTTGAGATTGGCGATCGTATTGGCATTTGGTCACATAACAATGCTGAATGGCTATTGATGCAACTTGCGACTGCCAAAGTCGGCGTTATCTTAGTCAATATCAATCCTGCCTATCGTACCTTTGAGCTGCAATACGCGCTGAATAAACTGGGCTGTTCGGCGCTAGTGCTCATGCGCCATTTCAAAAGCAGTGATTATGCCAGCTTGATTCGAGAGCTGTGCCCTGAGATTTATCATAAAGATTATACGCAGCTTGATTTGGTTGAGATTCCAACGATTGAGCGCATTATTTGGATTGATGAGCCAGACAGCGACGAAGAATTCGGCTTTATGCAAAAGTTCTCGGTGTGGATGCGTGAAGGCGATGCCAACGATCCAAGAGTGGCAGCGCGTCAAGCACAGCTTAAAAACACCGACGCTATTAATGTGCAGTTTACCAGTGGGACGACGGGTACGCCAAAAGGGGCAACGCTCAGCCATCGTAATATTTTAAATAACGGTTATTTTATCGGTGAGGCCATGAATCTCACTGAAGAAGACAGACTCTGCATCCCCGTTCCTTTATATCATTGTTTTGGTATGGTACTTGGTAATCTCGCCATTCTCACGCATGGTGGCTGCATCGTTTATCCAAACGACGGTTTTGAGCCGTTATCTGTCTTGCAAGCAGTCGAAAACGAAAAATGCACGGGCTTGCATGGTGTGCCAACGATGTTTATTGCCGAACTTGATCATCCTGAATTTGATAATTTTGATTTATCGACCTTGCGCACAGGCATCATGGCAGGTTCTAGCTGTCCGATAGAAGTCATGCGCCGCGTCATCGATAAGATGCACATGAGCGAGGTGACGATCGCTTATGGCATGACCGAGACCAGTCCAGTGTCTTGTCAGACTAACGAACACACGCCACTTGAGAAGCAAGTATCGACTGTTGGATTGGTGCAGCCAGCGCTTGAGGTAAAAGTCGTCGATACCGAGACAGGTGAGATAGTGCCACTTGGCGAGACAGGCGAGCTACTCACCCGAGGGTATTCTGTGATGAAGGGCTATTGGGGCAGTCGTTTTAAGACGCGCGAGGCCATTAAAGATGGCTGGATGCTGACAGGGGATTTGGCAACGATGGACGAAGAGGGTTATGTCAAAATCGTTGGTCGTAGCAAAGACATGGTCATTCGCGGCGGAGAAAATATCTATCCAGTAGAAATTGAAAACTATCTATACCGTCATCCCAAAATTCGTGACGTACAAATCGTTGGCGTACCGGACAAGCGTTATGGCGAAGTATTGGCGGCATGGATTATTGCAAAAGAGCCGGACAGTCTGACCGAGGAAGAAGTGCGTCAATTCTGTCGTGAGCACATTGCCCATTATAAAGTGCCTACCTACTATCGATTCGTGACGGAATATCCCATGACCATCACGGGCAAGATTCAGAAATATAAAATCATTGAGCAAATGAAAGAAGAGTTGGGTTTGTCGTAAGCTTACTCCTACTTATCAACGCTAAAACACTAAAGATGAACTATGTGAGTAATACTTAAAAATAGCAGTTGGCGTCATTCATACAAAAAGCCACTCGCATTTACGTATCTATGTATCAAAGAAAAAGGGATATCATGAGCACTATTATCACCAGTAAACTGAGTCCAAATGCTACTGAATTTCAGCAAAACAGTGCTGCCATGCAAGCGATCGTTGACGACTTATATGTGCACCTGCGCAAAGTTGCTCAGGGCGGATCAGAACGTGCACGCGCCAAACATCTATCGCGCGGTAAGCTGCTACCACGCGAGCGAGTTGAGCGTTTGCTCGATGTGGGCACGCCGTTTTTGGAGGTTGCGCCAATGGCAGCGCACGACATGTATGGTGAAGATATCCCAGCGGCAGGCGTCATTGCCGGTATTGGCCGTATCAATGGCGTCGAGTGTATGATCGTCTGTAATGATGCCACGGTAAAAGGCGGCACTTATTACCCCATGACCGTCAAAAAGCATCTACGCGCGCAAGAAATCGCGCAAGAAAATCATTTGCCTTGCGTGTATTTAGTCGATTCGGGCGGTGCCAATTTGCCCAATCAAGATGACGTGTTCCCTGATAAGGAACATTTTGGCCGTATCTTTTTTAATCAAGCCAATCTCAGTGCCGCAGGTATTCCACAGATTGCGGTGGTGATGGGTAGCTGTACGGCTGGCGGGGCGTATGTGCCAGCGATGAGTGATGAGTCCATTATTGTCAAAGACCAAGGAACTATCTTTTTGGGTGGGCCGCCACTGGTCAAAGCTGCCACAGGTGAAGAGGTTACAGCAGAAGATCTAGGCGGCGGTGATGTCCATACTCGTCTGTCGGGCGTGGTCGATCATTTGGCACAAAACGATACGCATGCCTTATCGATTGCTCGTAATATTGTTAGCCACTTGAATCGTCCTGCCAAAAACATACCGAATCAAATCACGCCGCGTCCACCGCGTTTCGATGCCAAAGAGCTGTACGGTATCATTCCCACAGACAAGCGCAAGCCATTTGATATCAGAGAAATCATCGCCCGTATCGTTGATGATAGCGCTTTTGATGAATTCAAAGCACGCTTTGGGACAACCTTAGTCTGTGGCTTTGCCCATATTGAAGGTATGCCAGTCGGCATTATTGCCAACAACGGCATCTTATTCAGTGAGTCTGCCCAAAAGGGCACGCACTTTATTGAGCTGTGTTGCAAACGCAAAATTCCTTTAATCTTTTTACAAAATATCACAGGCTTTATGGTCGGTCGCAAATACGAAAACGAAGGCATTGCGCGTCATGGTGCCAAAATGGTCATGGCAGTTGCCAACGCCAAAGTGCCAAAATTCACCGTTATCGTCGGTGGCTCGTTTGGGGCTGGCAACTATGGTATGTGTGGTCGTGCTTATAGTCCGCGTTTCTTATGGATGTGGCCAAATGCTCGTATCTCTGTGATGGGCGGCGAGCAAGCAGCGTCGGTGTTGGCAACGGTCAAACGTGATAACTTCGATCGTAAAGGCGAGGCGTGGAGTGACGAGGACGAAGCTGCCTTTAAAGCACCGATTCGTGAGATGTACGAAAAACAAGGTCATCCCTATTATGCCACCGCGCGTCTTTGGGACGATGGGGTGATTGACCCTGCTGACACACGTCATGTACTGGCGTTAGGACTAAGCGCGGCGTATAACGCCCCGATAGAAGAGACGACTTTTGGTGTTTTTAGAATGTAGCTGTGTAAAGGCTTGCTTAAAAATCACGATTGGCAATGTCAGTGATTAAGCTTATCCGTCATCAAGAAGTCAAAATTTACGCTTATAGTGGCGTGTGGTCGACAGATAGGGCTGAGCAACAGAATCTCTTAGCCCTAGGATTTTATCAAAATACAATAACAGCGCGAAAAAAAGAGAGAGTTATGCAAAAAGAGACAAATAATTATAAAAGTTTACTAGTTACTATCGAGCAGCACGTGGCTACCGTGAAGTTGAATCGTCCTGAGATACGTAACGCCTTTAATGATGACATGATTAGCGAGTTGACTGAGGTGTTTACTCATTTGGGTGCTAATGATGAGGTGCGAGTCATTGTATTAGCGGCGGCTGGCAAGGTGTTTTGTGCCGGTGCCGATCTGAATTGGATGCGCGCGATGGCAGATTACAGCCATGAAGAGAACTTAGCAGATGCGGACAAATTGGCGCAAATGCTTAAGACCATTTATCAATGTCCTAAACCCACGATTGCAGCCATTCAAGGTGATGTTTATGCCGGTGGCATGGGCTTGGTCGCCGTCTGTGATATCGCCATCGCGGTTAAGATTGCAAACTTCTGTCTTAGCGAAGTGCGTTTAGGACTCGCGCCTGCTACTATCAGCCCTTATGTCATCAGAGCGATGGGCGCTAGAGCCGCGCAGCGTTATTTCTTGAGCGCCGAAGTATTCGATGCCAAAAAAGCGCGTCAGCTTGGTTTTATCCATGAGCGTGTGAGTGAAGAATGGCTAAAAGATGAAGTGGCGACGCTGTGTGCCAAAATAGTCAAAAACAGTCCCGATGCGGTCAAAACCTGCAAAAACCTATTGCATGACATAGCAGGCGCGCCTATCACGGATGACTTGATTGCGGATACTGTCAAAGGAATTGCTGATATCCGCGCATCAACACAAGGTAAGGAAGGCGTACAAGCGTTTTTGCAAAAGCGTAAGCCTGATTGGTTGACAGTACCTGAATAACCAGTATCTGAATAACAAACTGGACAATAAAAAGTTTAAAACAGGTAGGTGTGACCATGCGCCGCTACGCTTAGTATCTATAATCAATAAAAATGACAAGACACAGGGATCGTTATGTTTTCTAAAATTCTAATCGCCAATCGTGGTGAAATTGCTTGCCGAGTGGCTGCCACTGCCAAGCGTCTGGGTATTCAAACCGTCGCTGTGTATTCTGATGCAGACCGCAGCGCCAAACATGTGGCGGTCTGTGATGAGGCTATCTATTTAGGCGGCTCAGCACCCAAAGACAGCTACCTTAAAGGCGATGCCATCATTGCGATTGCTAAGGAAACGGGTGCTGAGGCCATTCATCCTGGTTATGGATTTTTAAGCGAAAATGCCGACTTCGCTCAGGCTTGCCAAGATGCCAGCTTGATCTTTATCGGGCCATCTGCTGATGCCATTCGTGCGATGGGCGGTAAGTCTGAATCCAAGCGTTTGATGGAAGCTGCTGGTGTGCCTTTGATACCCGGCTATCATGGTGACAATCAAGATGCCGCGTTTTTGCGAGCGCAAGCGGACAGTATTGGTTATCCTGTCTTGATTAAAGCAAGCGCTGGTGGCGGCGGTAAAGGCATGCGCATCGTTGAGCAAAGCCATGATTTTATTGATTTGCTAGATTCTTGTCGCCGTGAAGCCATTACCAGCTTTGGTAACGATCAAGTATTGGTCGAAAAATATGCTTTAAAGCCACGCCATATTGAAATCCAAGTATTTGGTGATACGCATGGCAATTATGTGCATCTGTTTGAGCGTGATTGCTCTGTGCAGCGTCGCCATCAAAAAGTGCTAGAAGAAGCGCCAGCACCGGGAGTTGATGCGGCCATGCGTGAAGCGATGGGAACAGCGGCAATTGAAGCAGCACGTGCGGTAGATTACGTGGGTGCAGGTACGGTTGAATTCATCGTTGAGCAGCGTGAAGACTCTATGAATTTTTATTTCATGGAGATGAATACGCGCTTGCAAGTAGAGCACCCTGTTAGTGAAGCCATTACGGGAGTCGATTTGGTTGAGTGGCAATTATTGGTCGCATCAGGTCAGCCTTTGCCCAAAACACAAGACGAGCTGGTCATCAAGGGTCATGCGATTGAAGCCCGTATCTGCGCTGAAAACCCTGACAATAACTTTTTGCCAGCGACGGGTACATTATTTACTTATCAAAAACCAGATCATAGCACCTTTGCCTTTAATAAAAGCGGCGCTGACGTGCGTATCGATGATGGGGTACGCGAGGGTGATGTTATCAGTCCGTTCTACGACTCTATGATTGCCAAGCTGATTGTTCATGCACCCACACGTGCGCAAGCGCTGGCTAAGCTTGATCGCGCATTGGCGCAGACGCGTATCGTTGGCCTGCCAAACAACGTGGCATTTTTACGCCATATTTTAAATACTGATTCGTTCAGCAAAGCCAATCTGGATACCGCACTGATTGAGCGTGAGCATGACGTACTTTTTGATCAGCATCCTGTGAGTTTATCGACGTTGGTAGTGACGGCGATTGCGCAGCAGCTTGCCAGTGAAGCCGCAATGCAAAAGACAAACAACGATCCATTTAGTAAAGCGACAGGCTTTCGTGCTTATAGCGATTATAGCCGCTCATTTAGCCTAATCTACAATGAACAGTCATACCTTGCTCGTATCAGCAACTGGCATAATGCGGACTGCGCAGATAGCAAAAAAGGCACAAAAGCGCTCAGTAGTTTCGATCTTACCATTGAGAAAACCAATATCGACAGCAATATAGATACTCAAACCATAAGTACAGAGGTGTCAGGAAACCCTATCTACAAAGGGCAAGTAAGCTATGACAGCCGTGATGCTCACACTCATACCTTATGGTTAGAGGATACTCGCATCAGTGCGCAGAGCTGGGTGAATCATGAGACGGTTCATGTGTTTACAGATGGTGGCCGTGATGAGATCACACTGATTGATATCATGGCGCATGTGGGTGAGGAGACGGCAGCCGTTGGCAGCTTAAAATCACCGATGCCGGGACAAGTAGTTGCTTTTAAAGTCGCAGTTGGAGATGCGGTTAAAAAAGGCGAACCGCTTGCCGTCATCGAAGCCATGAAAATCGAACACACCATCACCGCACCGACAGATGGCATGGTGGCAGAGCTGTTATTTGTAGCGGGCGATTTGGTCGCCGATGGCGATGAATTGTTGCGCATCGACAATGGTAGTGATAGTAGCGACAGTCAGTAAAAAGGATGAAAAAATGAATATCTCGTACCCAGATCATGTTTCAATCGTCGATGTTAGCCCACGTGATGGCTTACAAAACGAATCCATGACCGTGCCGACAGCCGTCAAACAAGCATTGATTACTGACTTGATTAACGCTGGCATCAAAAAGCTTGAAGCGACCAGTTTTGTGTCGCCAAAGTGGGTGCCACAAATGAGCGACAATAGCGCGCTTTTAGAAGCGCTGGCGCCTAGCAGACAGTCAGATATATGTTATTCAGTACTGGTGCCTAACATGCGCGGTTTTGACAATGCCATCGTACATCGTCCTGATGAAATCGTGATTTTTGGCTCAGCCAGTGAAACCTTTAGCCAAAAAAACATCAACTGTAGTATCGATGAAAGCATTGAGCGTTTTGCGCCCGTTGCTGCTGCGGCAAAGGCTCAAGGCATCAAAGTACGTGGCGTCATCTCTTGTACGGTCGGTTGTCCTTATGAAGGCGAGATTGATCCGAGCCAAGTGGCGTATGTGACCAAACGCTTAGTTGAGATTGGTTCAGAGCAAATCGGTATTGCTGATACGATTGGTGTTGGTACACCGCTCAAGGTGCAGCGAGCGTTACAAGCAGCCCTTGAGTATACTGATATTGCGATGTTGTCTGGGCACTTTCATGATACTTACGGTCAGGCACTCAGTAATACCTTAGCCGCGTTACAAATGGGCGTCAGTGAGTTTGATACATCCGTCGCTGGACTGGGCGGCTGTCCATATGCCAAAGGTGCCACAGGTAACGTTGCGACCGAAGATGTGGTGTATATGCTACATGGCATGGGTATCAGTACGGGAATTGATTTGGAAAAATTGGTAATCGCGGGCGAGCGTATCAGTGCATTCTTAGGTCGCATTAATGGCTCAAACGTCGCCCGTGCTTTAATCAATAAGCGTCAGTCTTAATCATAATTATTCTCAATTATATTTATCATAAAAGGAATACAGTGCTGCTAGAATAAATTTTTGTCGCCTCTGTCTGCGGAGGCGCAGCAAGCAAGAAAAATTATACTAGCAGTACATCATGATAAAGGTACTTCTCCTATTATAATCGCTTATAAACTAGGCAAATAAAGATTAAAGTTTCAAAAATAAAATATCAAAAAACAAGGAATGGTTATGAGTTTACCCGGATTGAATTTTCAACTTGGCGAAGATATTGATGCATTACGTGACGTCGTCCAGCAGTTTGCCGCCAATGAAATTGCGCCGCGTGCCAGTGAGATTGATAGTAGTGATGAGTTTCCAATGGATCTGTGGCAAAAAATGGGCGATTTAGGTCTACATGGCATTACGGTGCCTGAAGAGTATGGCGGCTCCAACATGGGTTATGTCGCCCACATGGTCGCAATGGAAGAGATCAGCCGTGCATCGGCATCTGTCGCTTTGAGCTATGGCGCGCATTCTAACTTGTGTATCAATCAGATCAAACGTAATGGCTCTGAGGCACAAAAACAAAAATATTTACCAAAGCTCATCAGTGGCGAGTTCATCGGTGCGCTGGCGATGAGTGAAACGGGCGCAGGCTCTGATGTCGTCAGTATGAAGCTCAAAGCCGAAGAAAAAGACGGCAGCTACATATTGAACGGCAGCAAAATGTGGATCACCAACGGCCCTGATGCTGATGTGATGGTGGTCTATGCCAAGACCAATCCTGAGCTTGGTGCCAAAGGCATGACCGCCTTTATTGTCGAAAAAGGCATGGAAGGCTTTGGTACCGCGCAAAAGCTAGACAAGCTCGGCATGCGCGGTAGCCATACAGGTGAGATGACCTTTAACAACGTTGAAGTCCCAAGTGAAAACATTTTGGGCGGTCTCAATGAAGGCGTCAAGGTACTCATGAGTGGGCTAGATTATGAGCGTGCCGTATTGGCCGCAGGTCCTATCGGCATCATGCAAGCGGTCATGGACAATGTCGTTCCTTATATCCACGACCGTAAGCAGTTCGGTCAAGCGATTGGAGAGTTCCAGCTTATCCAAGGCAAAGTCGCCGACATGTATACTATCCTGCAAGCAGGTCGCAGCTTTTTATACACCGTGGGTAAAAATCTCGATATGTTGGATGCGCGAGGTGCCGGTCATAGTAGAGAAGTGCGCAAAGACTGTGCTAGCGTGATTTTATGGTGTGCCGAAAAAGCCACATGGATGGCAGGTGAGGGCATTCAGATATTTGGTGGTAATGGCTACACCAATGAGTATCCGCTTGGACGTTTTTGGCGTGATGCCAAACTGTATGAGATTGGTGCAGGCACCAGTGAGATTCGCCGTATGCTGGTCGGTCGTGAGCTGTTTAACGAGACCAAGTAACCTGAGCTATAAAATATATCCAACTTTTATAAACCAAAAAAGCAGTACGCCTCACACGTACTGCTTTTTTTATTTTCAATATAAAAGTATCTGTTAAGTATTACGACTGCTTGGTATGATCAAAATAACGCGCCAGCCCATTTAACAATAGATCATCACGCAATCGTACTGGGCGATTGATGTGCTGGGCAATGATAGATGCATCACCGCCGGTCATAATCAGCTCAAAGTTTGGATGACGATGGCTGGTCTCATTGATGGCACCAACAATCGATAAGAGTATTCCGCGATGGACTGCATCCTGTGTGGTCATCCCTTGACCGACGCTATCAAACGTGCCATTAGAGATGGTGATTTGCTTGGTACCTGAAAACAACGACTCACGTTGCAGGTAGATACTGGGGAAGATATAACCGCCCAAATGCTCCGCATGATCAATCAAATCGATCGTCACTGCGGTGCCACAACCGATGATACATTGGCGTTTTTTCTTATCGACGGCGCCCAGCATTTGTAGCCAGCGATCACAGCCCAGCTGCTTATCATTATAGGCACTTTTCATCAGTGGGTGTGCTGCATCGACGTGGACAAATTCAAACGGCGTATTGAGACGGCCTAACGTATCTGACACCTTCATATTCAAATCGTCACCCAGCACAGAGGAGATGCCAATAAAATCAGGGGCATAACGCTCAAAGCGATCGGTCAGACCCATCAGCAATTCAGCAGGGGCTTGCAGATGCTGTTTGGCATCATGCGCCACTATCTGCCCAATGTCATCAGTGAGCCAATATTTAAGACGAGTGTTCCCAAGATCAAGCCAGAGCATAAAAATCCCTTTATATAGTGACGCCATGATCAATAGATACGTGGCTCACGTGAGTGCTCATGAAATAGGTGGTTTAAACCTGATGAATAACGTCGATGCGTCCGGTAAAAAGCGCAGAAATCTTACCGTCATCTTGGCGTAATTGCAAACACCCATGTGTATCAATACCGCAAGCAAAACCAGTCACGGTTTGTGCTTCATTACTATGGTCTTGAGTGACGCGTAAGCGCAGACCGGCCAGCGCATCCATCGAACTAAATTGCTCCAAAAAACTGTCTAAATAATAGGTGTGACCAGTGGGTTTCTCTAATGCCAGATGTTCAAAGCGTGTCATCGCTGCCATCAATGTCTTGCTCATCTGCTGATAAAGCACACGCAAGCTCGGTAGCGTCACCGCGTTTGGGGGTAAGCACTCGCAGATATCTTGCAAGCTCATAGCCTTATAACTCATTCCCTCAGACGTTTGTGCTGTCAGTTTGGGCGCAGCTTTGACATTGAGACCGATGCCCATCACGACGCCCACCAGTTTGCCAGATTGCGTGACGGGCTCTATTAAAATCCCTGCTAGCTTATTAAAAGGGAGTGTTTGTCCGGTGGGTTTAGAGTCACCCAGAGTGGATTGATCTTGCTGTCGAGAGTGGTTTTGAGGCTTATCAGAAAGTTGATAAAAGCCCAAATCATTGGCCCATTTTACACCAATGGTCGCCAAGCCTTGTGCGCGCAATTGCTCATTTAGCGTTTGAATAACGGGCATTTTTGCCAGCTCAAGCCCAATGATTAAAGACAGCAGCCCACTGATTGGCATGGGCATTGGATGATATAAAGACAGATAGACATTACCATGTGGTGATTGCCATGAGCGTCCGTGCTGACCACGACCTGAGCTTTGCGTTTCTGCGGTCAATAGATGCATTTTGGTCGTGTCTAATGCACCAGTTTGCAGAGCATCGATAAGCTCGCTGTTGGTCGAGCCGCTGATTACAAGATGTCGGTGGTTAAGCTCTGGCAAATGATCAAGCGTAAGTGACTCGGGTACGGATAAACAGTGAGATTGAGGGGCAGATAATGGCATAAATTTGGTCGATGTGATGGCAGTAATATAGGGAAACTTTGGTATACTGAGCGGTTGTCAAATTGTCATGAGTGAACAGTATAAAGTAGATAGCATAAAGGTCAGGTTACCATTTGGCAAATATAAATCATCTTGAGCGCGCGCCAGTGGTTGTGATAAAAATCTTGGTAAAAACTTCAAAATTAAACTGGAATCATTATTGGTATGAAAGCGACAGAAAAATATCGCCGTGTTTTTGGTTCAATGAGCCATTTAAAAGAGTCTATGCCATGGACGATGGGGCTATCTAACATAGTAGAGTTTTTGGTGTGGGAGCCGCAGCGGATTCTTGGTGTGAGCAAAAAACAATATGTACGCCAAATCATTGAATGGGCAACGGCGCCTGAGCTAAAAGATAAAGAGGTGGAAGAAATAGAGAGCATCGTCAGTAAAAAACTGAATCATAAAATGAGTGAGTCTGAGCAATTAGAGACGTATTCAAAGCAGACGATGGGTATTTGCAGTGCTCGCGAAGCCGTACGCCGAATCACGTTTTTTTCTGAAGAGTATCTGAATAAAGAGCTCGATATTTTTTTAAGTCTGTGCAGCGACAACTATTTAGATCAGTTTTACGGACAATTTATGCGCTTTGAGCAAGGTGCTTCGTGGTCGACTCATGGTAATAGCGGGATTTTTGAAGCGAGTACCGAGCTAAAAGCCATGTATATGGACAACTTGGCCTATAACCATCAATCGAATCTACTGGTCGCCAATGAATTAAAATTCAACGGCAGAAAAAACCCCGATCAACTCCTCAAGTATTGCTTGATGTACGAGCACTTGCTCGAAAAAGGTTTTATCGATAAAGGTGCCAAGTTTTTATTGTTATTTATTGGTGGTAGCGCGTTAGAGAGCAATAAGCAATGCTTGGTAGACCGAGAGCTTGCGCTATGCCACAAAAGACCCAAAAAATATCAGTATTTATTAAGACAAGAGCTGCTAGATATCGTTGATTGTTTAGAAGTGGCCAGTATCACGTGGCAGTCGTTGATTGAATTTAACAATTGCTATTTAGCAGAAAATAGTCTCTGCCAAGTCGAGCAAAAACTGCTGCAAGGATTCAATCAAAGCCTTCAATCAAAGTCGTTTATGCACTTATCACGTTAACTCTAAAAACTCACGACAATTTCAGGTAGAATAGCCGCCTGTTTTCGCTAAGTTTATTGATCCTTCATGCGTTTAAAATCTCTAAAACTGGCAGGATTCAAATCCTTTGCCAACCCAACGACTTTCACTTTCCGTCACGGTATCACGGCCATTGTCGGGCCAAACGGCTGCGGCAAATCCAACGTGATTGATGCCATTCGCTGGGTGCTGGGTGAAACTTCTGCCAAGCAGCTACGTGGCGGCGCGATGAGTGATGTCATCTTTGCGGGTACGCAAGACAAGGCAGCCAAAAGTGTGGCCAGCGTTGAGTTGACCTTTGAGCACACGCAAGATGAGCAAAACGGCATTCGTCATGAGTTCAATCTCTATCAAGAGCTGTCTGTCCGTCGTCAGGTAAACTTGGAAGGACGCTCAGATTACTTCATCAACGGGACGCGCTGTCGCCGCCGTGATGTGGTCGATGTGTTTTTGGGTACTGGACTTGGCGCGCGCAGTTACGCGGTCATTGAGCAAGGTATGATTGGGCGTATTGTGGAGTCCAGTCCCATGCAGCTACGCGAGTTTATTGAAGAGGCGGCAGGGGTGTCGCGTTATCAAGCGCGCCGTGAAGAGACACAAAAAAAGCTAGAGAGAACGCAAGAAAACTTAGCCCGTCTGCACGATATGCAAAGCGAGCTGGTACGCCAACAAAAAACACTGTCTAAGCAAGCAGCCAATGCCCAGCGCTATGAAGAGATTGCGTTGACGCTTGCCGATATTAAGCAGCAACTCTCCATTCAGCAGCTCTATCAAGCCAAACATAACCAGCAGCAGCAAAAACTTACTCATGAGCGTAGCGCTGCCGACGTTACCACCTTACAAGCCAGCTATGAGGCGCTAAAAGCCAAACAAGATAAGCTTGCTGCGCACATAAACCAAGAGCAATGGCTAAAGGACGACGCGCAAAGTGCGCATTATGAGCAGCAGCTCGCTCATCAAAAAGTCGAGCATCAACTAAGCGATGTAACCTCACAGCTGACAGCTATTGAGCAGCAATTGGTAAGTTTGGATCAGCAGCGCGCGCAGACGTTGAGTGAGATAGATCGATTAACCGCTGAGCAAATGGAGCAACAAACGACGGTAGTAGCTTTGCGTCCTCAGCTGATAGAGCTGACAGAAAAACGCGACACACATAAGCGTAATGAGCAACCATTGCAGCGTGCTTGGCATGAAGCGCAACACCAATTAAACCGCTTGCAAGACAATGCGCGTGCGCTTGAGCAGCAGCAAGCGATTAACGCCCAATCACAAAAACGCTATCAGCAAAGTTATGATAAATGGCAACGCCGTCAGGCAAATTGGCAACAGTTATGGCAGCAGCTGCAACAGTCTGTCTCACCATCGGATAAGGCTCAGGCACAAGATCAGTCAAATGCTCAAGTTTTGAGCCAGACATTAGAGACGCAAGTTAGTGAGTTAAACAAACGATTGGAGCAGATTGAGCGACAACAAGACAGCGTTGATGAGCGTCTGTCTGAATTGCAACCACAAGCACACCACTTACTGCAAACCTTGAAAGTACAGCAGCGCGAATTGAGTGAGCATGAAAAGCGTCATGCATTATTGGCAGGTGAGTACGATACGCTGCATCAAATACTGCATCCCAAACCAGTACCAAGCGCTCAGCAAAAAGCCATACCAACGACGGAGTCAACAACCAAGGTTGCTAATCGTGCTGCTGGTCGTTATAGCGAACTAGACATAACCACAGTACGTGAGCAGATTGAGCTGAGCGCCACAGGGCAAGCGTATGCATCGCTGCTTGATAGCATATTGTCGCTATGGTTAGACAGTCATGTGCTTATCACTCATAAGACTCATCACTCAAGTGTTAATCATGATAACGATTATTCTCAACAAGCGGATAGTTTATGGCAGGCGCTCACGCCTCATATGAGCGACTTGCTGACGTATCAAGTGGCACAAAGTCAGAATGCTGATACAAAAGGTAAGTCAACATTGGAAACCGGTCATAGCTTATGGCTAGAGACTGCTAAGCAAAGTGAAGATAGTGCGCGTCAAGTAGACACGTTGATCAATCCATTGCCCGAGACATTACCAAAAGCACTGGCTGACAAATTATGGCCTTTATCCCAATTGATTGTGCAGCCCAGCTTGGCGCTGTTTCAGCACTGTTATTTGTATACCGCATCGATTGAGTCAGATGACGAGCAAGCATATGACGCGCTAGTAGCGGTCTTAAAAGCGCTACCAGCGTCCGCCATTTTGCTCACTGCTGACGGATGGATAGTCAGTCGTCAAGGAACCATCAACCTTAGCAAATTTGCTGGCACACAAGAGGGAAGTAATAGTCAGTTCTTAACCCAGCGTTTGCAGCAGCGTACCCGTTTGCAAGCGTTAGAAGAATTGCTTAATGAGCTTGAAGTAACGATAGAAGATCAAACAAAAGCCATTGCCAAAAACCAGCGTGATCAAGATGCTTTGAGCATCCATGTAGAAGAAGCGCGTGCACAATCAGCTGAGCTAACCCGTGATAAACATCAATATCAGCAGCAGCTTACTACCCAGCAAGCCAGTCTTGAGCGCCTACAAGCGGACAGTAAGCGTCTCATTAGCGACAAAGTGGCTCTCGAACAAGAGCAGCAAGAGTTGATGCAAGAGCAGCAAACACTCCATCATGAGCAGCAGCATATTGACAGCGAGATTGCAGCGCTGACACCCAAGATACTAGAGGCACGAGTAACCAGTCAGCAATTACAAGCTGAGCGCAGTGAGCTTGCGCGCGCGCGTCAAGCAGACGAGGATACGTGGCAAGCGTTGCAGCTACGTATTCAGCAAAGCGAGATACGTTTGGAGCATAGCGCCAGCAGTCTGGTGCGGGCGACCGAGCAATATGATAAGTCGCTACAAAGTGAACACGCGCTAAAATCAAGTTATGAGCAGCAGCAACATAAATTGCCCGCCTTACAAGCGGCATTGCAAACCACACAGACTGCGCGTGATGAGCAGCAAGCCATATTGGTAGAGCGCGAAACGGCACTGGCAGCGCTTAAGACAGAGTATGCTCAGCAACAAACGCAGTTAGAGACGGCGCAAGATACACTGCAAAATCAGCAAAGCGCACTTGCACAGCACGCCACCGAATTGGCGTTGAGTGCAGCGCGTTTAGAAGATATCAGTCACCAAACGCAGAACGCGCTCACTGCATTTTATGAGGCAAGTAATAAGTATAAAGCGGCGTCAAACTTGCAGCCGCCGCAACGAATGAGTGTTTCAAATTTACTGGCGGATTTCATCGCGCATGATCGCCGTGTGCGTCCAGACAAGATTATGGAGCTTGAAAAAGAACGAACCAAGCTTGAACAGCAATTAGGTAAAATTGGCGCAGTCAATCTGGCGGCTGTGGCAGAGCTGGCAGAGGTTAACGAGCGCCTAGGGCCGCTTAAGCAGCAGACCACAGATATTGCAGCAAGTATGGAGACTTTGACCCAAGCGATTGCGTCGATTGATGAGACGACTAAGACGCTGTTTATGCAAACGCTCGATGCGGTCAATCAAGAGCTGGCCAATTTGTTTGCCAAAGTCTTTGGCGGCGGACAAGCAAGCTTAACGTTGAGCGTTGATGACATGCCAGCCAACATTCCTGCGGACAAACACAAAGCAGAGCAGTGGCGAGCAGGGCTGACACTCATGGCTCAGCCAAAAGGTAAGCGCAACAGTCGTCTGGCGGTGCTATCGGGCGGTGAAAAAACCCTGACCGCGCTGAGTTTAATTTTTGCGATTTTTAAGCAACATCCTGCGCCATTCTGCGTGCTCGATGAAGTCGATGCGCCACTTGATGATGCCAACGTCGCCCGCTTTACCAGTTTGATTCATGAGTTGGCCGACGATTTGCAATTTATCTTTATCAGTCACAATAAGCTGACGATGCAGATTGCCCATGAATTAAAAGGCGTCACCATGCCAAGCGCTGGTATTTCCACTTTGGTCAGCGTGTCGCTTGATGAAGCCGAACGCTATATTTCTGAATAAAAGCAATAAATATAGTCGATTCTAAATAAAACAGAACCATTATAGTTCGACGCGGAACTGGTATGAATTTTTCTTGCTTGCTGTGCCTACGCAGACAGAGGCTGCAAAAAACTCATTCCAGCCGCGTTGTATCAATTTTATACTGAACTCACTATACAGTGCTGCCAACGACACATTAAAGCTCGGATAACAACGTCACACAAGTGTATCGGGCTGACGATAAACGATGACTATATGGTGACGATATGAATTAGCCATGCTAGACTATTGCCATTTATCCCCTCTTATGTATTCCCTTTTGTCATATATTAGGATGTATTTCTCATGACCGCTATTCAGTTTATATTGATTGCCATTGCTGCATTTATCGTGCTTGCAGGGCTATTTATGGTCATTCGTAGCTTCAAGCGTCGCAAAGAAGCTGAAGTTGCAGCGGTCGATTATGATAAAAACGGTATTCCTATCATACCGCGTCATGAGCGCAATCTTATCGACCAGCCAGATTTGGATGATGCGGTCGCTGGCGAGACGAGCATTGGCCCTGACCGCAGTTATTTAAATGCAGTGGTCGAAGAAGAGCCGTTGACTCATTCACATATTAACGTTGATACGCAGCTGACAGCTGGACGCGATAATGTGAGTCATGATAACGATATGGTAGAAAATACCGATTACGCTCGCTGGCAAGATGAAGAGCAGCGTACCGACAATGCAGAGTTTGCAGAAACCGCTGAGCAGATGAATATCGAACAAGAGCCTGATGCGTTTTCAAGCTTGATGTCGGCGACTGACAGTCTGATGCCAGCAATTGACACAGCAGATGAGCCAAGCTTCGATAATAACAGTCCTATCCTTGATCAGCATCTGTCAGAGCCAGTCGATGAAGCACAAAATGGCCCCTTGATTAATGCCAAAGACAACATCAATATCACGATTTTGCCACATCAGTATCGTGATCGTCCTGTATCTTTCATTCGTGGTCGTGATCTATTGGCCTTGATTGATAAATACGGTCTACGCTATGGCGCGATGAACATGTTCCATCGTTATGAGCAAAAAGACGGTACTGGCATGTTGTGGTTCAGTATGATGGGTATCACGGATGATGGTATTGCGCCTTTTGATCCGCATAGTGTTGCGACCAACAACTATAATGGCGTGGTGGTGTTTTTATCGTTGCCACATCCGCAAGCCCTACGCAGTTTTGATAGTATGATGAGCATTGCTTATATGATGGCAAGCGATTTGGATGCCATCATGCTGGATGAAGAGAATGAGCCAATCACGCCAGAATATAAGCAGCAGCTACGTAACCAAGTTCGTGACTATGAAGGCTAAGCGCTTAAAGGCTAAGCTAATCAGCATCTAAAAGTGGTTATAAGTTTTAAAAAGGCAAATAGCGATTGACGTTATTTGCCTTTTTTATGGTCTGTATTTTCCTCATGCTACTATTTATTGGTCACAAAATAAGTATAGAGCTACTGGGATAAGTTTTGCGTAGCCTCTGTTGGCGAAGACACAGCACGCAAGAAAAACTTATTCCAGTAGTGCATGATAATGTTTTTCCTTATCTTCATTTCGGCTGCCTGAGTTTTGCAAAATTATATCCGAGTATCCTGCAAACTTGTTATCATATCGACATCTTGAATCGCAAAAAAGACGCCGACTATGACCGACTCTACCTCACCAAATAATTCTAAAAACCTATCTGCTCAAGTGGAAAGAAAAGCACCTGCAACATCTAATATAGCCAGTTCGACCGATGGCAGTGTGGTTAATAGCACAGAGATTGTCTCGCGGATGCGCACACTGATTGAGACCATTAAGACGAATAATTACGCGTATTATGTGCTCGACAATCCTACCTTGGAAGACAGCGAATACGATCAATTGCGTCGCACGTTGCTCGAATTAGAAGAAGAACATCCAGATTTGGTGCAGCCTGACAGTCCGATCAATCAAGTTGGCGATGTACCGTTATCCGCCTTTACTCAAGTGACGCATGACATTCCGATGCTATCGCTGGGCAACGTCTTTGAATACGATGATTTGCGCGATTTTATGCGCCGCGTCAACGACCGCCTTAGCGTCTCACAGCAAAACCCTGAGTATGAGATGGAGCTAAAGCTAGATGGTCTAGCGGTATCATTGAAATACGAGCATGGCAAGTTTGTCCAAGCGGTCACGCGCGGTGATGGGCAAACGGGTGAAGACATTACCCAAAATGCCAAAACCATTCGCAATTTGCCGCTTTGGCTCGCTGATGCCGCCGATATCGAGCTGTTAGAAGTGCGTGGTGAAGTGCTGATGCCAAAAGCAGGCTTTGAGCGTTTAAACCGACTTAGCGAGGCGAACGAAGGTAAAACCTTTGCCAATCCACGCAATGCGGCCGCTGGTAGCCTGCGCCAGTTAGACTCAAGCGTAGCAGCCAGTCGCCCATTGGCGTTTTATGTGTATTCGGTCAATCAAGGCTTGCCTGAAAATATCGAGACCCAATCAGACGCGCTTGCATGGCTAAAAACCCTTGGCTTTAGCGTCAGTGCGGTGGAGGTAATAAAAAATCCAAGAGAGGCGCAAGCCTATTATGAGTCGGTGATAGAAGGGCGTAATGATTTGCCGTTTGAGATCGATGGTATGGTGATCAAGGTTAACAGCCTTGCATTACAGCAGCAACTTGGGTTTTTATCGCGTGAGCCGCGCTGGGCAACGGCTTATAAATTCCCTGCTGAAACGGTGATGACACGCTTGTATGCCATCGAATGGCAAGTTGGACGGACAGGACAAATCACACCCGTCGGTAAGCTCGAGCCTGTCAAAGTTGGTGGCGTCACTGTCAGCAATGTCACCTTGCATAACTTTGGTGAGATTCAGCGCCTTGACGTGCGTGCAGGTGACATGGTCAGCGTTCACCGCGCAGGCGACGTCATTCCCAAAGTCACACGCGTTTGGACAGATCAGCGCCCAGAAAACTCTGAACCTGTGACCTTGCCATCGACTTGTCCGGTCTGCGACTCGCCTGTCGTCTTGCCTGAAGACGAAGCGCTGGCACGTTGTACCGGCGGTCTGTTTTGTCCCGCGCAGCAGACCGAGGCGCTGATTCACTTTGTCTCGCGGCGAGCGATGGATATCGACGGGCTTGGCGCGAGTTGGCTCATTAGCTTCTTTGAGCATGGCTTGGTCAAAACGGTTGCTGATATTTATCAGTTGCACAATCATGCGGATGAGATGGTCACCTTTGAGAAACTGGGTGAAAAATCAGTCCAAAATATCATCAACGCTATCGAAGCCAGCAAGCATACAACATTGGCTCGCTTTATCTATGCACTAGGTATTCGCGGTGTCGGTGAAGGTACGGCGCAGAACTTTGCTCAGCAGTTTGGTGACTTAGATAGTCTGATGGCAGCCAGTATTGAGACCTTGATAAAAACGCCAGATGTCGGTGAAATCACTGCCGAGCTGACCTATAAATTCTTCCGCGCGCCGCACAATATCGAAGTCATCACCGCCTTGCGCGAGGCTGGCGTGCATTGGGATAAAGTTGAGCAGATCGTATCAGAAGGGCTGCCACTCGATGGGCAAACGTGGGTCATCACGGGTGCGCTCGATAGCATGGCGCGTGATGAAGCCAAAGCCAAACTACAAGCGCTGGGTGCAAAAGTCTCAGGCAGCATCTCAGCAAAAACTACGGCGCTATTGGCAGGGGAAAAGGCTGGCTCAAAAATGGCAAAAGCGGAGAAGCTGGGCGTGAAAGTAGTGGGTGAGGAAGAGTTTTTGGTGATGGTTGGGGAGTAGGGGATGGTATAGCTAGATTTTGAACTAATAGTGACTTTTGTCTAATATTAGAGTGTAAATACATAATAAATTTCTCTCAAAATCGTTATCTGAGTCTCCTTAAACCGCTAGATTAATTGATTTTTGTAGAGTAGAATCATATATTCACTATTCAATCTAAGGAAGGATATGAAGGCGCTATTCGTGCACACTAGCCAAGCTGAATCTAGCATCGATCATCTAAACTCTATCAAGGTCATATTAAATAAAAAGTATGCACCTGAATTTTATGATAAGCGAATCAATTGCGATTGGGAGCTCAAATCGAGCTTACTCAATCTACCGTTCGAATTTAAAGAATTAGATATTATTTTCATTTATATGACTGAAGAACTTAATGGTTGTAAGTTCTTAGAATCTATAATTCTCAATTTAGCTACACAATATGCTATTAAAGTAATATTTATATATGCAGAATATTTTTCATCTACGACACCTCTTGCTATAGCTTCACAATCTAATAGCTCTGTACTACCTTCTAGTGCACTTGAAGAGTTAGATGATTTAGAAGACGGCGTTCACTTAGATAAACAAAGCAATCCTTCGAACCCTCCTCCTCCTCCTAGACACAGGTGCTGACGATGAGACTATTTTCTTACGTGATGAAATTTGACGATGGTTTCGCACCTAATCCTTTTCACGGTATTTTGACTTTAGCCACATGTAAGCCATCAATTAGAAGAATAGCTAAAATTGGTGATTTCATTATAGGTACTGGAGCTAAACCGAGAGGGGATAAAGGCAACTTAATTTATATTATGCAAGTTACAGAAATACTTAGTATCGAAGAGTATTCAAGAGATATCAGATTCATTTCAAAAACGCCTAATATGAACAAAAATAAAGTTTATCAATCAGGCGACAATATCTATCGTTTTAATAATGAAGATATCATTCAACTAGACTCTATACATTCAGATAAAAGTGGACAACCCGTAGAAGGGCATATCAAAAAGGATTTGAATGGAGAAAACGTACTATTATCATCTAAATATGTATATTACGGTCATTATTCAAAAGCAATACCTGACGAGTTTAGAAACTGTAACGGAGAAGATATATGTATCGAAAAATCAGGGCATAGAAACTTTGACAAAAAAAAGTACCCTAAATTAGCTGAATTCATTGAATGGGCTTATGACCGAGAACCTGTTGAGAGTATGATAGTTGGTAGACCTTCTGATTGGAACAAAATATGAACCAAGACAATAGTATTTCATTGGATAGTTATGTCGACCTTGTCGAAGAAACCAATAAGTTCGAAGAAAATGAAGCTCTCTTCGGGGCTCAAATGGGGTTATTTAGTGAAGTAGGTAGTCTGATTTCCCTTTTAAAGAAGAAATTACTAAATGGTTCATCAAATAATGAGTCTGACCCCTGCCGTCAAATCCGTACAACTAAACTTGGGAGATTTTAATTACGCAGCCTGACGATAATAGTCAAACCACACCTGTCTTGGCGTTTTATAGCCCAAGCCCTTTTGAATTCTAGTTTGGTTGTACTCAAGCTCAATATATTTAGTGATATCGTTGATGGCTTCGAATCTTGTTTTATAGTCTTGGTGATACACCAGCTCATTCTTTAATATGCCCCAGAAGCTCTCTATGGGCGCGTTATCAAAGCAGTTGCCTTTACCACTCATCGAGCCTGTAAATTGGTGGCACTTAATGATCTTATGATACTCATTGCTACAATACTGACTGCCTCTGTCAGAATGTAAAATCAACCCTTGGCTAGGTCGCTTGTTTTTGATTGCCATATTAAGTGCACGGCATACCAAATCAGCGGTCATGCGCTTATTGATGACATAGCCGACGAGCTCTTTAGTATATAGGTCTTTAACACCTGCTAAGTATAGCCAACCTTCATTTGTCCAAATATAAGTGATGTCACTGACCCAAGCCTCATTAGGACGATTGGCATTAAATTTCTGTTCTAGACGGTTTGGATAGACCAGCTTGTTGTGATTAGAGTTGGTGGTGACTTTAAAGCGCTTGTGACGACGGCATTTAATGCCGCATTCTTCCTTTATACGTCTAACCATATACTTACTTATGGCATATCCTTGCCCTGTAAGGTAAGCATACAGTCGCTCATAGCCATAGCGCTGCTTAGTCTCATCATGAGCCACTCTGACTAGCAACTCACACTGATTGCGATGGATCTGCTGATTACTGATGCCACGATTTATCCAGTTGTAATAGCTTGATGGCTTAACATCTAATACGTGACACATGCAGGTGATGCTAAATATTTTCTGGTTATCCTTGATAAAGACGTACTTCATCAACTGTGCTTCGCGAAGTACGCCGTCGCCTTTTTTAGAATGTCTCGCTCCTCCTGAGCAACCTTGAGATCACGTTTAAGACGTTTATTCTCTTCTATAATGGCCATGAGTTCAGGATCATATTGCTTAGTGCCGACAAGCTTGCCTTCATTCGCTTTATTCTGCCAGTTAGATAAGGTCTGCATCGCTATACCTAGCTGCTTTGCAGTCGCTGAAACATTGCCATTATTATCTGCTATCTTTTTGACGGCTTCAGCTTTAAAAGCTGCACTGTAGGTTCTGACTTTCTTAGTCATGATAAACTCCTGTGAATACACTTAGTTTACCAAGTTTGGTTCTATAGTTTTTTCAGCATAGCTCAGTCCAACAATCAAATTATCGAAGAAATGGGCGATATTTTTTGGTACTTTATTCTAATTATTATAGTTAAAAATATTGATTTTAATGAGTTGTTTGAAAGCACTGAATCTTTTACTGCAGTAGGGAACGAGTTGCTTATTACAGATATAATAGATCGACCAATCGTTCAAGTTAATAGTAATATAACTGCTAGTCTCAATGAAGAAGAATTATTTATTAAACTTATAAATCGATTGGTTCGCTTAAACGAAGAATCTAATCTTAATACTTTGAGGAATTTTTTAGACGTCTATTTACAATTTATGAGCTTTCTTGAGCTCAATTTACTAGAAATAGTTGAGAGAAACAAATTTAAGATAAGAGATAGATTTATAGATATTAATAAACTTAAGTTACCTGAATTATGCTTCGATGATGGTTTCGATTCAGATGAACAACTACCAATCAACTTCGAAGTACATATAATTAAAAAGTCGAACGGTAAGTCTTACCTTAAATGGAATAATGTATTCATTGGTAGTGCTTTAAATGATAATCATCAAGACAGCGACAATTATAAGTATCATGATGTGTTCCACCTCGCATTTGCTGCAGTACTACATTGGTCACCTACTTTTAGAGCTTTGATTAAGCACAAAAGGAAAAGTGAACCCTCCATTGATGAGAATCAAGATAGTGGTAGACCGATAGTAATCGAAGAAGGATTGAGCGCTTGGTTATTCTCAATGTCAAAAGAAAATAGTATTGATTTTACCCAAGCAGATAATATCTCATATGATTTGTTAAAAACAATAAGGATTTTTGTTAAAGGGTATGAAGTTGAGAAATGTCCTTTACAGCTTTGGGTTAAAGCAATTACATTGGGATATTCAGTGTTCAATCAAGTTGTTGAGAATGAAGGTGGAATTATTATAGGTAATCGTAAAGAAAGAACACTTAAATATAAGAGTTTTAAAGGAAATGAGACCTAAGTGTGTAGAGACTTTATAGTATATACTCCTTACACTTAATAAATATTCTTGTTACGAACGGCAGAAAAAATGATAAAACCGAATGAAGATGTTTTCAGATACTATTTCTACTTCATTCAAGAAAGAATGAATATATTTTGGAATAAGTATGCGGAAAACTATCCTCTTACACAAGATCCCGATCTACATATGTATAAATTCACTAATGTCTATAGAGCTATGGATAGGGTCAGTCAGTATTTAATTAAAAACGTAATTTACACTGAGGATAACTTCTCAGATAAAGATATCTTACTTCGAATCATTGTATTCAAAATATTTAACAAACCTGAAACTTGGGAGTATCTAGAAAAAGAAGTTGGAAAGATTTCTACAGAAAACTTTGATTTAAGACGTATTAATAATGCCTTATTATTACGTAAAGAGCATGGTCCTATCTTTAATAATGCATATATGATGACTGGAACTCATACTCTGTATAACCATCTCGGCTTCAAGCACGAAAAGTGGCTTCAGATGGTAAAAGATGAGTTAATTGGTCAATCTGTGTTGGATAAGATAATTGATTCAAACTCTCTTTCAGAAGTTTTTGACTTACTAAGGGGGTGCTCTTTCATTGGAGACTTTCTTGCTTATCAGTATGCTATTGATATGAATTATTCCAACGTCATTGATTTTTGTGAAGATTCATTTGTTAAGGCAGGAATTGGAGCAATAAGAGGGGTCAAAAAGTGCTTCACAAATGAATCTTCTAATAAATATAGTAATGAGGATATTATTAAGTTCACTCAAGATAATTTTGAAAAATACCAATCAATTTTTGGGTTTAATGATTTTAAGCCTCTTTTTGGTAGAGAACCGAGTTTAATAGACTTGCAGAACTGCTTTTGTGAAACTGATAAGCTTTTGAGAGTGAAAATGCCTGAGCTGCAGGTACAAAATAAGCGTATAAAACAGCAATATAAAGAGACACCTATGCCATTAGAGCTCTTCTTTCCTCCTAAATGGAACATTAACCATAAGATCGAAAAATCATGCTTAGAACCCACTAAAAGAGAGCTCACTCTTTTTTAATGAGCTTAAAGTGATCCATCTTTAAAACCACTAGGAAATTCTACTGGTTTTCATCTAACAGGTGGTGCAGTTCATGACCTTTTTAGCTCGGATAAATTGCTCAATGTTGATGTCATTCAAACTTGTTTTAGAGATAGAGCTTATGATACTTGTACTCGTGTCATTGAGCCAATTAAAGCAGTACATGTGCTACCCGCTATGACAAGTTAGTCTGTAATTTCTCGAGTTCATCTGGTTTGTTGTGCTGTTTGGCTTACTTGGTGACACGCTCTAGCTCAATGACTCCAAACAATCCTTTCCGCTTACCTACCAGCCAATAAAAAATCGTACCTTACCCCAGCGCACGCTTTGTCAGTTTACTTTAGTACCGAATAAATACTCATTGAACCGCCCCGAGATTGTCGGAGACTCAACTTTCTGAGAGAATACGACAATGAAAACACGAAACTATACCCCTGAAATGAAAGAGCGTGCGGTTCGCATGCTCATTGAAGCCAAAGACGAATATCCTTCCACATGGTCTGCAATTCAAGCCATTGCCCCTAAGATTGGCTGTACGCCTGAAACCTTGCGGTCATGGTATAAGAAGCACATCGATCAAACCATACCTGCTAATGTTCAAGCTCAAAGCCAAGCCGAGCGCATCAAAGCGCTTGAACGTGAGAACAGAGAATTAAAGCAAGCTAATGAGATTATAAGGAAAGCAGCTGCTTTTTTCGCCCAGGCGGAAATAGACCGCCCACCGAAGTGATGATCAAATTTATTGATGAGAATAAGTCAGAATATGGGACCCAAGCCATTTGTAGAGTCTTGCCGATTGCTCCATCAACCTATTACCGTGCTAAAGACTTGGAGAGCTGCCCTGACAAGCGCTCATTACGCAGTCAACATGACGACTTCTACATCAGTGAAATCAGGCGCATCTGGCAGGACAGCAAGTGCCGCTACGGTGCGCGTAAAGTCTGGCAGCAAATGAAGGCTGACGGCAGTCATGTGGCTCGTTGTACGGTAGAGCGGTTAATGAAGCAGCATAGCATGCAGGGGGTTTGGCGCGGTAAAGGTAAGATAACCACCAACAGCCGTGATGACCAGAAGCGCGCTGATGATTTGGTCAATCGCAACTTTAGCGCACGCCACCCTAACCAGCTGTGGGTGGCTGATTTTACCTATATCAAGACGACAAGCGGCTGGGTTTATACTGCTTTTATCATTGACGTGTTTGCTCGCGCTATCGTGGGCTGGAAGGTATCTAATCGTATGAACACCGATATGGTGATGGCAGCACTAAACCAAGCAATAGCAGATAGAAATAATCCAAAAGATGTGATTCATCATAGTGATCGCGGGGTTCAGTACTTGTCTATCCGCTATACAGACAAAATGACAGATTCTGGTGTGATCGCCTCTGTTGGTACAACGGGTGATTCATACGATAATGCGTTGGCTGAAACGGTTAACGGGCTGTATAAAACGGAGGTGATTGATTATTTAAAACAGCAGTGGCAAGGTGTGAATGATGTTGAATTAGCAACCCTTGAATGGGTGGACTGGTTTAATAAAAAAAGGCTGCATAGTGCGATTGGCTATGTGTCACCTTTTGAGTTTGAGAAGCGGTATTATGATAATCTTAATCTGTTAGGCATTGCTGCTTAACTTGAATAAACAGTCTCCGATATAGTCGGGGCGGTTCACATAGGCCTCATCCAGTACCGCCCGCATTTCTACTGTTTTTACCGTTATTACTTTCACCGACCAATAGTGCTCATCAAAATATTTAGGTTGTTTTGGTGACTTGTCAGCATTGAAAAACCTTTCATATTCTTTTAAATCTTCAGGATAATCGTCTAAATTTTTAGGATTACGATTTATGTGAATGATGACCAGTTTGGTTTCGTCTTTATGATTTATAATAAACGGATACCAGCCTTTGTCTCCATATTCATGTGGCTCTATACCCCAAAAATAATCTACAAAATGTTCGAAATCAAAATGGCTATTATCGTACAAGCTCTTTTCATATTCTTCGATCTTAGCTGGTGTGTACAATGTAGGTTGAAGACCTAATCTGATGTGCTCTTCCACTTTCCACTCAGAGAAAGACTGTTTTGCTAAAGCAATCATCAACTCTTTATCGCTTAGATAAAATAACGCAGGTGACTGGATGTTAAAAATATCTCTATCAGTGAGAGGAGCCGCAAATATGCTTTTCATGTTGTAAGCCAGATGTGGTGGAATCACCTCCATATCGCTACATAGATTAAGACTATAAAAGTCGGCTGTTAGATGCTCAATGACAATAGCAAAATTGCTATACGTACCACTTTTATAAACTCCAGGATTTCCAAATATCATTTTTCATCTCATTTTAATAAAAGAGTTGAGTATTCCTCTCACTACGAAAAATAGTTTACTCTAATTTTTAAATGAAATTTGCTAAAACTTCAACGACATTGTTACTTGCACACCAAGTATAGCTACAAAATGTAGCCATAGTCTGAGCACCATACTACCTCCGAAAAACCCACCACTTATCATTAAACCTAACAAAGTTAACAAGACTGATTCAGATCGCCCTTACCGATGCTTATAAGATAATAGTCACAGTCATAAAAGAACTATTATCAAGCAGTGAATAAGCAAAACGTAAGGAGCGCGTTATGGCAGACCATACCAATCATCAGTCTGAGTCCGACACCATAGACAATAGCCAAAGTCCGCAAGTACAGCATCTCATCGATACCCTGCAAGGCGAGCATATCCAAAAGAAAGGCGGGCAGTCTGCCATCATCTTTCGTATGGTGATGCCCGATCACCTATGCCCGTTTGGACTCAAATCCTTGGATGCGCTGAAGCACGCAGGCTATGACATCATTGATCGCCACATTACCACGCAAGATCAAAACAGCTTGGTCAAAGATACGCTTGGGGTCAAGACCACGCCGCAGACTTTTATCGATGGCAAGCGTATTGGTGGTAACGACGAGCTACAGGTCTTTTTGGGTAATAGTAAGCCTGAAAAAGACGATGATAAGACCTACGCACCTATCATTGCCATATTTTCTGTCACCGCGCTGATGACGCTGGCATTATGCTGGGCATTTGCCGTCAGCGTCTTGTCGATACAAGCGCTCATGTGGTTTGTCGCACTGTCTATGTGTGTACTGGCGATTAAAAAGCTTGAAGATTTAGAAGGGTTTACGACGGGGTTTTTGGGTTATGATTTGCTGGCACGCCGCGTGGTACGCTACGCCTATGTATATCCGTTTTTAGAAGCGTTTGCAGGTATCGCTATGCTTGCCGATCAGCCTTGGCTCAACCCTATTGCGGGTCTGGTCGCCTTTGTCATTGGCTTAATCGGCGGGATATCTGTTATTAAAGCCGTCTATATCGATAAGCGCGAGCTAAAATGCGCCTGCGTCGGCGGCGATAGCAATGTGCCACTGGGCGCGATTTCTTTAACCGAAAACGTTATGATGTTCGGCATGGGTGGTTATATGCTGATTCGCGCTTTATTATAATCAAGGGGTTTGATGATGCGTAAAAAATACATCGAGCTACTCTACCACCTCTCCATGTGCCTTCACATCAACTTTCTTGCCGTCAGGTTTGATTTCGATCGGTAATACCAGCCCTTTAGCGAATTTGTCTGACAGTACATAATCATAACTGCTAGTAGCGACATCAGGTGTGGTATGAATGATCAGCTTCATCTCGTCATCATCGGTCAGCTCATGTGAGACATATTGTTCACTCAGCTGATCCAACACTTTAGACAGTGCCTCATTGCTTGCCATACTGATGGTCAAATTATGCTGAGCGGTAGCGGCATCTACATCGAAGTAATTGGCATAATCAAGAACGTTTTGGCTATCGAGCGCAAACGGATACTGATAGCTTGCGAGATTGGCAGGCGTTTCGCCGCTATCGACTAGCGACCAATCGATAGTATGGACAGTAGACGCTGACGTCTCTACGGTAGTTGCTGCTGCCTCGGAGGATTGACTGGCGGTTTCAGCACCTTGGTCGCATCCAGTCAGCGCCCACATACTGGCCGCTGCAATGATGATCATACTTGTGAGGCGCTTAGCCATCGACGTATCCTCTTTATTATTGATGACAACCACAGTAGTGGTGGGGTCTATAATCGCTATTTTGACAGGTTTCCCAGCGCTTCTCTAGATAAAAGCGCCAAACGATTCACTTTAATGAAACTATTTATGAGGCTGCGGATGTCCTATCATGATTTTTGTCATGATGACCTTAACAAACGCGCATAAAAAAACAGCCATCCAATGATGACTGTTTTTGGTGACTGCTTTTTAAAAGCCAATTTTCAAATATTCTATATTATTAGATTTGGCAGTTTACTTGATACTCTTTGCCGTTAGCCCATTTGATAGCGAAGATACCTTTGTCGCCTTTCATGTGCCATGCATAGGTGGCTTCTGGGTTTGAGTCATTTACATAGCTTGCTGTATCGCCTTGTACACCACCGTTTAAGACGATCTTTTGCTCTGTCCATTTTACTTTTGGCAAGGTGGCATTGATCATGGCTTGGTTTTTATTAATAGACTGTTTTGCCATGATTTTGCTGTTATCAGTACAGGTGTAAGGGGCTGCTGCCATACGGTCGTAAGCGGCATCCGGCATGCTGTCTTTCACAGGTGTGTCTGATGCATTCGGCGTCGTTGGAGCCGTGGTGGCACACGCACTCAGTAAGGCAAGGGCAGGGAGGGCAGTTACAATTTTAGTTAAAGTATTCATCGGGTTCTCCAAAAATATCAGAATTATCGTACATTTCTATTTAACAATGCGTTAAGCATATAACGCTTATGGTAACCAAAAGCGTTCTTGGAGAATGTTAGAAATTGTTTGTTACATGTTTGCTTCGTTACTCGAACATTGACTAATGTAACACTCCTTTCAGATAAATTTGGAATAACGCCATATGTGAGTTATCAATTTTTAGAAGAAAAATCGACTGGTATAAAAAAGCGCGTATCAACTTTATGGTCGATACGCGCTTTTTGTAAAGCCAATTGAACTATTTGGTTTTGCGCGGTGGTAGACCGGTGTGCTGGGTCTGGAAGTTGCCTTTACTCACGCGCTTCTTGGTGTTCTTGCTGGTAGTGTTTTTGCCAGCATTTGGGTTGTTTGAAGAGGTATGACTACGCTTCACTGAGTCATTACCAAGACGACTGTTCTTTTTGCGCGCAGATTGATAGCTGTCTTGCGCCGCATCGCGACCTTCTAAGCTGGCATTGAATGGCGGAATCAAGCAGCCACGGTTTTTACCGATCAGATCACTGCGACCCATGTCTTGCAATGCCTTACGCAGCATTACCCAGTTTTTTGGATCATGATAACGCAAGAACGCTTTGTGCAATTTGCGTTGTTTGCCAGACTTGACGATATCCATGTCGCCCTCATCACGACTGATCTTACGCAATGGGTCTTTGTGGGTGTGGTACATGGTGGTCGCTGTCGCCATTGGGCTTGGATAAAACGCCTGTACTTGGTCAGCGCGATAGCCATGACTTTTTAGCCAAAGGGCAAGATTCATCATATCTTCATCACGGGTACCTGGATGGGCGGCGATGAAGTAAGGAATCAGATACTGCTCTTTGCCCGCTTCTTGGCTGTACTGCTCAAACATGGCTTTAAATTGGTCATAACTGCCCATGCCAGGCTTCATCATTTTTGACAGCACGCCTTCTTCAGAGTGCTCAGGGGCAATCTTGAGATATCCACCAACGTGATGACTGACCAGCTCTTTGACATACTCAGGGTCTTTTACCGCTAAGTCATAACGCAGACCAGATGCGATAAGGATTTTTTTCACGCCTTTGATATCACGCGCTTTGCGATATAGCTTGGTCAAATTACTGTGATCGGTCAGCAAGTTTTCGCAGACATCAGGATAGACGCAAGACGGCTTACGGCAGTTCTTTTCAATGGTTTCGTCTTTACAGCTCAGACGATACATATTGGCTGTTGGCCCGCCAAGGTCAGATATCACGCCAGTATAATTAGGTGCGGTATCGCGAATGGCTTCTACTTCACGCAAGATCGATTCTTCTGAGCGATTCTGAATAATACGCCCTTCGTGCTCAGTGATTGAGCAGAAGGTACAACCGCCGAAGCAGCCGCGCATGATATTGACCGAGAACTTAATCATGTCATAAGCTGGGATGCGCGCATCACCATAACTTGGGTGCGGCAAACGGGCATACGGCAAATCAAACACGTAATCCATCTCTTCGGTTGAGAGCGGAATCGGTGGCGGATTGAGCCACACATCGATTGAGGTGTGAGAGTTACCAGCACCGCTGCTATGACGCTGCACCAGCGCACGCGCGTTACCCGGATTGGTCTCAAGATGTAGGATGCGGTTGGCATGCGCATAAAGAACAGGGTCAGATTTGACATGCTCATAATCAGGCAGACGAATGACCGTTTGCTCGCGTGGTGGCATTTTGAGCTTATGCTTACGCGCCGTCATAGGCTTATCAAAGCCGCGCAGTTGCACCACTTGTGTCTCTTCGTCTACTTGCTCAGCGTTGATAATCTTATTGGTGACAGGTTCTGCGACAAAGCCCTGATATTGCGAAGACATCGACGACGGCATCGCTTGACCAACGGGCGAGTCAGATGGCTTGTTTTGCTCAATTGAACAGCTATCAACGTCTTCGGTCATTACATACGGGTTGATGATCGGATCAACACGGCCGACGGTATCGACGTCGTTACTGGCAACTTCGGTCATGCCTGCTTGCCAATGACGACGCGTTGGGGTCAATAGATAAGACGTACCACGCAACTTACTCATTTGCTCAAAGCTATAGCCTTTTGAGAGACCATGTACTACATCGACAATGGCGCGCTCAGCATTACCATAAAGCAAAACATCGGCACGCGCATCCATCAAAATACTGCGGCGGACTTTATCCGACCAATAATCATAATGTGCGATACGGCGCAAGCTGCCCTCAATGCCGCCTAAGATGATCGGCACATCAGGATAGGCCTCACGGCAGCGCTGACTATAGACAATCGCCGCACGGTCAGGGCGTTTGTTGGCCACATTACCTGGAGAGTATGCGTCATCGCTACGAATCTTGCGATCAGCAGTATAGCGGTTGATCATGCTGTCCATGTTGCCTGCGGTCACGCCATAAGCATAGACAGGTTTGCCAAGTTCCATAAAGGCGTCTTTACTCTTCCAATCGGGCTGAGCAATGATACCAACGCGAAAGCCTTGCGATTCTAGCAGGCGACCGATGATCGCCATACCGAAGCTTGGATGATCAACATAAGCGTCCCCTGAGATGATAATGACATCACAGGCATCCCAGCCCAAATCGTCCATCTCTTTTCGGCTCATAGGCAGATAAGGCGCAGGCTCATAGCAGCTCGCCCAATGTTTGTCGTAATCGTAAAGAGGTTTGGTGCCTTGTTTAAAGGCGGTGCGGGCAATGGTATCGGCAGACATGGGCGGACCTGTTGATTAGAAAAAATGTACTAAAAATATAGCCGCTATTAACGAATATGTTAATGCTGGAATGGATGGCTAATTTAAAAACGCTCATTTTAACATGAATTCGACTCAGGTAGGGATAAGTTATTGATAGCGTAAGAGAAACTGCATACATAAAGCAAGTTATTAGCCAATGCACGTAATAATAAAGTCAGGTTAGTGAATTGACTAACAACTGTCTGTTTTTATAAAAGCAAGCGTATTTTTGAATATAAGCAAATAGGATTTGGCATAGGTTTTGCTCCAGCAATAGTAGGGCTTATTGGTGTGCATTCATGCATAAAAACAGTGCATCAATAAAATTTTTTGGGATAGATAAATGTTTGGAGAGAAAATGAAACCATCATTTGCTGGGCTAGATGCTGTTGCGCTAAATCCTGTTGGGCTAAATAAAGCCAAGATTTTACCAAAATCATGGTCGCGTCTTTTGCTACTGTTCAGTGTGCTGCTATTGGGAACGATAAGTCGTGCCCATGCTGCGGCAACAGAGACCTTGACGGTGGCACAACTGCTTGAGTACCAAAACATTGCTTGGATTATTTGGGGCGGCGTCTTGGTGTTCTTCATGCAGGCAGGTTTTGCCTTGCTTGAGAGCGGATCAGTACGCGCAAAGAATGCGGTCAACGTCATGATGAAAAACTACACTGATATGTGTATCGGTGGTCTGGCATTTTATTTGGTGGGTTTTGGGCTCATGATGGGCAGCAATCAGACAGGGTTTGTCGGTACCGATCATTTTATGCCAGTCGATTTGTCCAATATGGACTGGGCAGTGATGTTTTTTCAGATGATGTTTGCGGCAACAGCGGTGACGATTGCGAGTGGCGCGATGGCAGAGCGCGTATCGTTTATCGGCTATGCGGTCGCTGCGTGTCTGATTTGCTTATTTATTTATCCAGTATTCGCCAGTTGGGTATGGGGCGGCTATTTTGGCGGGTCAGGTTGGTTGGCTGAGCTTGGGTTTATTGACTTTGCTGGATCTAGCGTAGTGCATTCTATCGGTGGGTGGTTGGCGCTGGCAGGTATATTGGTCATTGGCCCAAGGCTTGGCCGCTTCGCACCAGATGGATCGCCCAGACTAATCGCAGGCCACAACATGACTTTATTGGCGCTTGGCGGTTTTATCTTATGGTTCGGTTGGTTCGGGTTTAATGCGGGCTCGACGTTGTCCATCACAGGGAATATCGGGCTGATCGCAGTCAATACCTTCA
Organism: Psychrobacter sp. JB193; assembly: GCF_002285555.1. NCBI lineage: Bacteria > Pseudomonadati > Pseudomonadota > Gammaproteobacteria > Moraxellales > Moraxellaceae > Psychrobacter > Psychrobacter sp. JB193. The sequence continues at coordinate 1,199,747 of NZ_NRGY01000001.1, read as the reverse complement.
TCGCGGCAGTGAGCGCGGTCGTCAGTTATATGCTGATATCAAGAGCGCTTAACAAAGCGATTTTACTCAGTGACAGCGTTAATGCCAGCTTGATCGGTTTGGTGTCTATTACCGCAGGCTGTGCCACAACATCGCCTGTTTTTGCCATCGTCATTGGGGCGGTGGCCTCTGTCGTCTATGTCTTATCAACGCAAGCTTTATTGAAGCTCAAGATAGATGACGTGGTTTCGGCCGTTGCCGTACATGGCTTTGGCGGAGCATGGGGAACGCTGGCAGCGGGATTGTTTTATACAGGAGATTTATTCAACCTATCACGAGTCGGCGTACAAGCATTAGGCGTTGGTGTGGCGTTCGCTTGGGGATTGGGATTGGGTCTCGTGATGTATAAGCTGATTGATTTAAGCTTTGGACTAAAGGCAAGCCGTTTACATGAGCAGCGTGGCCTTGATTATACTGAGCATGCTGAGTTGGGTTATCCTGAGTTTCAAAAGCAGATGTTTGATACCAAAACTCTAACCGAGCGGCATTTATAGGAGCAAACGGATGAATATGGATACTCAATCAGTAGACCAAACCGTGTCCGCGATGGCAGATGTATTGGCAGAATACCTGAACCCTGAAGAGGTGCGGCTACTCACTCGCCAGTGGCAACAGTACTCAACAGTCTCTGTAAAAATGATGCAGCAATGCGTATTGGATGCGACGAGGCGCTATCCTGAGCTACAAGTATACAAGTCTGATATTCGTAAGAGTTTTTGGGACAAGATGCAGGCAGAAAATCTGCAAACAGCAGACAGCCGTGGTAAAGAAGTAACTAAAAAAACGCCCACGTCTGAAGTGGTGGAAGTGTTTTATACCGTGATGGAAACGCTGAGCAAGCAATTGACCGCATCAGAACGTCGCAGTCTGTTTCAAGATGTGCACCAAGCTGTCTCTCAAGAACGCACCTTTAAGGGGCATATTATCAATATGAGTCAGTTTTTAGAGGGCAGTCGTCCACTTGTGCCCGATGATGAATACCTGTTGAATAATGTGGTACAGCTTGTTTATGTGTGTCTGTGTGACATTGTAGGCCCCGTCGAAGCAGACGACATTTTGTTTCGAGCCGCTGAGATGGCTAAACAAAGCTATCCAAAAGCCGTCGTCGAAAAACTATTTTGATACGTCAATTGGGCACGTTACGAATACGTATAGAAGCGTATTCATAACGTGCCACACATTCAAACAAACCCTGAATCGGACAAAAATACTGTTAATTGTCTAGTAATTGAAAGGGGAAAGTCACTACGTCAAAGGCAAGCGCAAAAGGCAGTAAGATTAGTTTCTGCGCGGCATTGGTGCCACTTCGGTTGATTTGGTCTTGCTGCGTTTGTGTATAAAAGCTGACCGTATAAGGTTTGCTCAAAGCGCGATAATTTGACTGAATCATGCTTAAATTACTGACCTGCGGATAAATAGCACCTTTCACAGGAACACTAAAACAAAAGCGCTGTGCATCAATACGTTGATCACTGGCAGAGGTACAATCACGGCCATTATTTTGCAAAAAGAATTGATAGTCTGAACGCTTAAACTCATCTTTTAATTTGGCGTAAGACAGCTTCATTTCTCCTTGAAAGTAGCCATTATTATTGGGCACATCAAAACTCATGTCGTTATCAACTTGAATGTTCTTTGGCGTCAAATTGCTCAATAAGCTGACCATCTCCGTACCGCCTTGGGTCAACACATAGCTGTTTTTTTCACCGACGATGACCATGGTTGCATTAGGCGTTTTTGGTAGGGCTTGAGCAGGGCGACCAAAAGCCACAATCTGATCTTCAGACAAAATGGTTTTTGTCGTTTGAGTGCTGACTCGGCTATTGCTCTCTAACAACGAGCTGGTGGCACAGCCTGAGCTGGCAAGTAATGCGCTGAGTGCTGCGCCTATCACGACTATTTTTACATTCAACTGTGCTTGCAACGTCTTTTTATGTTTGTGGCTATCTGTTTTTTGCGGCTTATTAAAGGCAGGGTCTTTGTACTGGCTCATAGTAGGATTTCCTTATCGATACCGATGCTATCTGGTGAATGATGCTGATTGATGATGAATTTATAACTCGTTCGACATAATATCGATACATGGCAGGCTAGAGGCGACTGCGACACATTTTCCTTGCGTGCTGCGAATACAGAGGCTGCGAAAAATGCATCCCAGTCGCACTGCCGTGTTTTTATAGTGAATCGATTGTATGTCGTTTTGTGATCCAACTTTCGTTTACATCTTACTCTGTTTGATTGGGGTTTATCCACTCATCATTGACCACATTGAGCGATTATCTTTGATGATCACAGACTTATTTTTAATCGAGCAAAATTTTTGTGCCACTCTTAGTAAAATTCATCACAAACTGACTGGTAAAGTGACGCACGTTATTTTCATAAGTTAGTAAACCGCGCGTAAATTGATGGTAATCGTTCATGTTTTTGGCGTTTACCATCAGCATAAAATCGGCATCACCAGACACTTCATAGCAGCTCATGACTTGTGGCTGTGCATGCATCAAGCGCTCAAACCGATGCTGCATAGAGTTATTGGAGCGCGCCATCTCTATCATCACGACGGCCGTAAGCCCGTAGCCCACCTTATTAGGATCAACAATAGCGACTTGCTTGGTAATGACACCATTGCTGATCAGTAATTGAATGCGTCGTTGGGCCGTGGCAATAGACACATGAACCCGTTCTGCCACTGTTTTTAAGGGTAGCGTCGCATCATCTTGTAGCAAATTTAAAATCGCTTTGTCGATCGCATCCAAATTCTCACTCATCGTGTTTCCCTCAACATTATACTGTTGCAAATTTCCGTATCATTATAAGTTGTCACTATAAATCAAAAAATGATAAATAATTCAGATATCAGAAAAAATACAATAATTTTTCTCATTAATTTTTCTAGATAGAGAAATTTTATCTTAAAGCATTAGTAAAATAGATGTTAACAACCGATGCTGCTCTATAAAAGAACAGTTAGTTTTTTTACATCTATAGTCGATTTCATTTAAAAGAAGACAGTACTTCTGGGATAAATATTGCGAAGCCTCTGGAGTACGAAGGACACAGCAAGCGAGAAAAATGTATCCCAAAATAACGTTGCTTTGAACGCATCTCTTTTATGTGGAAATGACTATACTCAAACTTATGGTGCTTATATGTCTACCTCAATGCTATCGAATGTATTTGCCAATACAGTAGCAACCGCTGTTTCGCGTATGCCTTTGCCGACCATTTGGACAGCAGGTAGCATTCAACAACGTATCTTAATAATGGGCGTGATATTAGCAGTGCTATCCAATGTATTGTTTGGCGTACTTTATGCTTATAGCAGCTTTCTAGCGCCGTTATCAGGCACGCAAGTATTCATCTGGCGAATGCTTGCGATGTGGGCGGTGCTGATTGGGTATTTATGGGTGAGTGGCAGCTTTGGTCTACACATCAATAAGCTAAAAGCATTACGCACCGTAAAGCAATGGGCTTGGCTGCTGTTACCAACGCCGATCTTTCTCAGTCAACTTTGGTTGTTTGTATGGGCACCCGTGAATGGTCAAGGCGTCCAAACAGCGATGGGGTATTTTTTATTCCCATTAATGATGGTGATATTTGGGTGCGTCTTGTTTGGCGAAAAGTTGAGCCGTCTACAATGGCTGGCAGTGGCACTGGCGGTATTGGGCGTGAGCAGTGAGATTGTACGTACGCAAAGCGTGTCTTGGGCAACGCTGTGGGTGTGCGGTACGTATCCTATTTATTATATCTTGCGCCGTATGCAAGGTATCGGTGCCATCACTGGGTTGTTGGTTGATTTGACCATTTTTGCTCCCTTTGCTTTGGCGTATTTATTTTTCTTTGAGCCAAGTAGCTTAATGCTGGTGACAGGGTCAGGTTTTTTTATCGCGATGCTGGCAGGATTGGGACTGCTTAGTGTGTTGGCAATGAAAACCAACATTGATGCCAGCCAAATGCTACCAGTCAATGTTTATGGCATGATGAGCTATTTAGAGCCAGCATTGTTGTTTATTTTGGCCATAACGATATTGGGCAACCCTTTTGAATCGGCCATGATTTATAGTTATGGGTTGATTTGGCTTGGCATTGCTTGTTTGATTGTCCACGGTGTGCGTCAGTTCCGCCAAGCTCATAGAGACATACAAGTCACAAAAATGGCGGGAGTGGTGTAAAACATTAGAGAAACGCCCTAATCAATTGATCAAAAAAGGACGACTCACTATGAAGTGGATCCTCCTTTTTGCTGTCAACCAATCTGTTATAGAGTGACCTTAGGCTTTTGAATATCGCACTTTAGCCTAGATGCTGCTTAAAGCCGCGCTGCTTATCACGTTCCCAATCACGGTCTTTAAGAGTTTTTCGTTTGTCGTGCTGTTTTTTACCCAATGCTAAGCCAATTTGGCATTTTACCAGTGAGTTTTTCCAGTAGCAAGACAAGGGTACGCAGGCATAGCCTTTTTGATTGACCGCACCAAATAACTTTTCAATTTCGCGGCGATTGAGCAGCAGTTTACGGGTACGCATACTGTCAGGGCTGACGTGCGTTGAGCTGGATAGCAGCGGCTGAATATGCGCCCCAAATAAGAAAGCTTCGTTATTGCGAAAGATCACATAAGCTTCCGTGATGGTCATTTTCCCCGCACGAATCGCTTTGACTTCCCAACCTTGCAGCGCCAGACCAGCTTCAAATGCCTCTTCAATAAAGTACTCATGACGCGCCTTTTTATTGGCACAAATCTGATTGTCCGGTTTTTTTGATTTTTTTGACATAATTTCTCCATAAGAGCGCATAAAAATACAGCGCTCTTATCTAATCAATCCTACTAATTCCTCATGCTAATCCTAGCATCAAGCTTGTCTTTTGTTTGATGGATAAGACAGATGAGTCGAACCAAGTATTGTAGCAAAGCCGCTGATGAAAAGGTAAGTCAGCTGTTAGGACAAATGTAGCAGATAAGTATTAAGTTTGAGCAAAATTTGCTAGCATATGCCCTAATATTACCGAACTTATTAGTCACGCTATGAGCATTCCTACGTCTTCTGCCAATTCATCAAAGCTACACACCAAAATCTTGTATCCGGGTACTTTTGACCCCATTACTAACGGTCATGTGGACTTGGTCACGCGCGCCACCAAACTGTTCGATGAGGTGGTGATTGCCGTCGCCTCAGGTCATCATAAAAAACCGCTGTTTAATTTTGAGGAGCGCGTGTCTTTGGTCAAAACCGTATTTGCGGACTTGCCGCAAGTATCGGTGATTGGCTTTGAAGGACTGCTCGTCGATTTTATGCGCGAAAAAAACGCCACCGCCGTCTTACGCGGTTTGCGTGCCATGTCAGATTTTGAGTATGAGTTTCAGCTGGCCAATATGAACCGCGAGCTTGATGAAAATTTCGAAGCCGTCTTTTTGACGCCCTCTCAAAATTACTCCTTTATCTCATCGACCATGATTCGTGAAATTGCCAAGCTTGGCGGTGATGTGAATAAATTTGTCCCGCCCTGTGTCTCGCAAGCCTTTATTAAAAAGTTGAATCTTAAATAGATTGGATTACTAATATCTTTTGTACCTACTGTATTTAGCATCAACTATATGACAAACGATTTGAGCAAATTAAAAAGGAGCAGTTTATGGCGCTATTAATCACTGATGAATGCATCAATTGTGATGTCTGCGAGCCTGCCTGCCCGAATGAGGCGATTTCAGAAGGGGATGATATTTATGTCATTAACCCTGATTTGTGTACCGAATGTGTGGGTCATTTTGATGAGCCGCAATGCGTGGTGATTTGCCCTGTTGATTGTATTCCTCATGACCCAAACCATGTCGAAACCGAAAATGATTTGTTGGCCAAATATAAGCGTATCACTGGGCAATAAGTGATGGGCAAAATATCGCTAAGAGTAGATATAAAAAGTTTTAGGGACAAAACCATGACGACAGATGTACTTCAGTCAACGAGCGATTTTGATCAAAAGCACCTTTGGCACCCATACGCCAGCCTGCCAACGACTTACCGTAATATTGTGATTGACCATGCCGATGGGATTCATATTGTTACCCAAGATGGCACTCGCCTCATCGATGGTATGTCATCGTGGTGGGCGAGTGTTCACGGTTACAATCATCCCGCGCTCAATGAGGCAATTGTGCAACAGTTAGGCAAAATGGCGCATGTGATGTTTGGGGGTTTGACCCATCAACCAGCGATAGATTTGGGCAAAAAATTACTCTCGATTGTACCCACTGGACTTGAGGCGATATTTTATGCCGATAGTGGCAGTATTGCGGTTGAGGTCGCCCTAAAAATGGCATTGCAGTATCAAATTGCTGCCAATCGCCCTATTAAGCGGCAGTTTGCTTCAACGCATTCAGGTTATTACGGTGATACGTGGCACGCCATGAGTGTGTGCGACCCCGTGAATGGTATGCATAACTTGTATGGCAAACAATTACCAATGCAGCACTTTGTACCAGCGCCGCCACTCGGATTTGAGCGTGCTCTAACGACGGAGGATCGTACGGCGTTATCTCAGTTTTTTGCAGAACACGGCGCGCAGCTGGCAGGATTTATTATCGAGCCGATTATTCAGGGCGCAGGCGGCATGCGTTTTTATAGTCCTGAGTATTTGCAGCTATTGCGTCAGTTATGTGATGAGCATGACGTATTGTTGATTGCGGACGAGATTGCCACTGGTTTTGGTCGTAGCGGTAAGCTATTTGCTTGTGAACACGCTGATATCAGCCCTGATATTATGACGATTGGTAAGGCATTGACGGGTGGTTATATGACCTTTGCGGCAACTTTATGCACGCGCAAGGTTGCAGATACGATTCATTATAGTGACTATCCAGCGCTGATGCATGGACCGACCTTTATGGGCAATCCGCTCGCTTGTGCCGTCGCTTGTGCGTCGATTGACTTGATACTGTCTTATGATATCGAAACGCGTACCGCTAATATGCAACGCACGATGGAGCAACAATTATCCCCAGCTGCACTGCTAGCGGGTGTGGCCGAGGTACGTTGTTTGGGTGCAGTCGCTGTGATTGAGTTAGAAACAGCGGTCGATATGCCCATTTTTCAATCGTTGCTGATTGAGCATGGTATTTGGGTCAGACCATTTGGTAAGCTGGTATACATCATGCCGCCTTATATTATCACTGATGATGAGCTTATCACTTTGTGTCAGTCACTGTTAAAAGTGGTTCATACGTATTTAGAAAATCGAGGTCAACCATGAGTGTGTTATTTGTCTCTGGTATCGATACCGACATTGGCAAAACCTACGTAACAGGCTTGCTTGCTAAGGCGCTTATGCATCAAGATATAAACGTCATCACTCAAAAGCTAGTCCAAACGGGCGTCGCAGTCGATGAATGTAGCGGTGAGATGAGCATCGCCGATGATATTATCATGCATCGCCAATTAATGAGCCTGCCGTTACAGCCGTGTGATTTAGATTTTACCACTTGTCCTTACCGCTACGAAAAACCTGCATCACCGCATCTGTCCGCAAGATTGTCAAAGAAAACGCTTAATATCGAAATGATTACTGAAGCGACGCACTGCTTACAAGCGAATTACGATGTGGTTTTATTAGAAGGCGCAGGTGGTTTGCTTGTGCCGATTACAGAGCACCTACTCACCTTGGATTATATTGCTGAGCAAGGCTATCCTATCGTACTGGTTACGTCGGGGCGCTTGGGCAGTATCAATCATACGTTACTCAGTTTAGAAGCCATTACAGCACGCGGTTTATCTGTACATAGTGTTGTTTATAATCATATCCATGATGATACTAACAATACAGATTTTGAGATTGCCAATAGCACGATTGAGTTTCTTCAGCAGTATCTTAAACAGCACTATCCAGCCACGCATTGGTTACAAATACCTTATCTAAATGACGCTGTCCCCACTCATGCCGACACACTGATAGATGGTCATTGTTTAGCGTTACCGAAAGATTTTATTTAAATTTTTCTGTTCGTGTCAAAAATAAACCAAAAAGAAATTCCCAGCCAAGCATGAGGTTTGTTATACTAGCGCGCTTGGTAGACTAGGCAATCGCCGCTGCACACTGGCAACAGATGAAGCAGGGGAGGAAAGTCCGGGCTACATAGGGCAGCGTGCCAGCTAACGGCTGGGCAGGGTAACTTGACGACCAGTGCAGCAGAGAGGAGACCGCCTTTGGTATCTTAGATATCATCGGTAAGGGTGAAAGGGTGCGGTAAGAGCGCACCGCGTGAATGGCAACATCTCACGGCATGGTAAACTCCACGCGTAGCAAGACCAAATAGGCATCGGCATGGCGCGGCCCGCGTTCGATGCGGGTAGGTTGCTTGAGCGTATCAGCGATGATACGCCTAGAGGAATGATTGTCCACGACAGAACCCGGCTTATCGGTTTACCAAACCTTTTTTATCGTTCGTAGTAGTAATACTTGCAGTTAATTTGAATGAAAATTCAGTTTTTTGCAAAAAATGCTTTTTAGGGGTTGACGAGAGTCAGCAGCTTGGGCATAATGTGCAGCCTAAAACGGCGATGTAGCTCAGCTGGTTAGAGCGCATGACTCATAATCGTGAGGTCAAGAGTTCAAGTCTCTTCATCGCCACCATATTCAGTAGTATTAAAAAAACCAATCCTTTGTGATTGGTTTTTTTTTGGCTTGAGTAAATGCGAAAGATGAAGATAAGCTAGGAAAGAAATAGGCTTAAATTCAACGAAATAGAAGCGAGTTCCCTACTGCTTTCTTGCTAAATCATAGGTTTATCTGTTTAGAAACAGATTAATTGTTGTAACTTATGTCCCGCTTACTTATCATAGGGACTGTTTTCGGTAAAGTCCTGTAACGTCATGTCTGTTCAACTACCCCCATATCGTCCTATCAAGCATCGCAGTGGCCTCAAAGTCATGGGTGCAGCATTCCACGCTTTGCTCATGCGTGAGCTGCAAACGCGCTTTGGTGGCTATCGACTGGGTTATTTATGGGCGCCGCTAGAAGTTGTATTGCAAGTACTTATTTTCTTGATCATATTTGGGGCTATTCGCGAGCGTTTGGTACCGGGAATGGACTTTTCTTTGTTTTTAGTTGTCGGAATGGTGCCATTTCGTATGTTCCAAAGAATAGCTGTAAGAGCACTAAACGCAGTTGATGCAAACAAAGGTTTGTTGATGTATCGCTCAATTAGACATATTGATGTCATTATTGCTCGCTCATTCTTAGAATTAGTTATTTACTTTTTTACATCCATATTATTATTGGTTGGACTGGCCTTCTTTAATATCTATGCAAATCTAGAGAATTTACATATTGTTCTATTTTGCTGGTTGACGTTATTCATATTCAGCTTCGGTGTCGCATTGATTATGATGGTTATTGGGTATTATGGTGGCGAGATTAGTAAAGTTATCACGATATTTTTTACTATATTATACTTTCTATCAGGTATTATTTATCCCATCCATGTCATTCCTGAGCCTTATTTCAGCTACCTGCTTTATAATCCTTTTATCCACAATATTGAATTGATGCGCCATGCATTTGCCCCTAACTATCCTGCTTATCATATTGATATGGGCTATTTTTTGAAATGGATGTTTGCAGTCAATTTTTTAGGGTTATTGCTTTATAAGTATGCAGAACGTGATATGTTGCGTTCTCGCTAGATGTGATTATATAAAATAAACGAAAAGGTAAATAAATGATTGAAATTAGAAATGTTTCTAAGTCATTTATGACCAAGAAAGGTCGGCACTATTTATTTAAAGATTTAAATCTGACCATTGGTGATAGACAAAGTGTGGGCTTATTAGGTCGTAATGGTGCGGGCAAATCAACGTTATTGCGTATCATATGCGGACTTGATCAACCAGATCATGGTGAAATCATTACTGATTCGACGATTTCTTGGCCAGTAGGAGTAGCAGGCGGTTTCCAGGGAAGCCTGACTGGTAGACAAAACGTCCGTTTTGTCTGTCGTCTATATTCAAGTGGCCCTTATATCGATGAAAAAATTAAATTTGTTGAAGAGTTTGCTGATATTGGTAATTATTTTGATATGCCAGTTAAAAGCTACTCGTCTGGTATGAAAGCACGTCTAACCTTTGGGTTAAGTTTGGCCTTTGATTTCGACTACTATATGCTTGATGAAGCAGGGGCCGTTGGTGATGCCGCTTTTCGTAAGCGCAGCGAAGAGATTTTGGCGGCACGCCGTGCACAAGCAGGATTTTTAATCGTGTCGCACAATATTGGTGATATTAGGCGCAACTGCGACATTGGTATTGTACTAATGGATCAAACAGCACACGTCTTTGACGATACAACAGAAGCGATTGAGGTTTATGAAAAGCATATCCACAAAGCAAAAAAGTAAGGTAATCAACTTCTCGCTGTTTATCGGCTTGGTAATACTACCTTGGGCACTCGTGATATTTTATGTCATGACAATTGCGCACCCGCGTTTTATCTCGACTGCCGATGTGGTGGTAAAGCAGGTAAGCGATACCAGTGTGCCTTCTGGTGGTGGTTTATCAGCTCTGCTTGGTGTTAATAGTACCAGCAAAGAAGATGCAACCTATCTGACTGAATACATTTTATCCAATGATATGGTAAAGCGACTTGATAATAAATTTAAGTTCCGAGAAGCGTACCATGTAGATGGTTCGGACCCGATTAATGAGATCGATCCTGATGCCACGCAAGAAGAGTTACTTGAGTACTTTAAAAAACGCGTTCATATCAATTTAGATGAACAAAGTTACGTGCTTTCAGTGTCAACAGAAGCCTTTGATTCAAGGTATGCTTTTGAGCTTAACAAAACGATTTTAAATGAGTCTGAACAGTTCGTAAACCGTATCTCTCAGGAAGTTGCGCGCGATCAGCTTGTGTTTGCAGAAACCCAATTGGATGAATCGCAAGAGCGACTTAATGATGCCAAAGAGCAATTATTAAAGTATCAGAACGAAAATGAGATTTATGATCCAGAATCGAATGCTCAGATTGTTAATCAACTAATAGGCAGCTTGCAAGCGCAGCTTAGCTCGTTACGTACAGAAGAGCGACAACTATTGAGTTATTTGAATCCAGATGCACCGCAAGTCGTGTCATTGAGAAGTCAAATTAAAGCGGTTGAAGAACAAATTGCTCAAGAGCAAACCAAGCTGACCTCACCAAATACCACTAAATTGAACCGTCAAGCAGTACAGTTTGAGACCATCAAAGCCGATGTTGATTTTGCGACCGAGCTCTATAAGCTGTCCTTATCTTCACTTGAAAAGGCACGTTTAGAAGCTTTCAAGAAAATGAAAAACTTGATTGTTATCTCAACTCCTTATGAAGCTGAAGAAGCAACCTATCCACGTCGTGCTTATATAATTTGGACATCGCTCGCTTTACTCTTGATGCTTTATGGATTTGTGCGCTTAGTGATGGCAGTTGTCCGTGATCATCGCAGCTAGTTTGGATAAAACAGATATCAGTAATGATCGAGAGATCAGCAAAGGAATATGACGCATGAATATGAAACCACGTGCTATCGTGACAATGATAAGTTTGGCAACGGCAGCGATGAGTATGCCGGTCATGGCAGCCACCAGTTATGCTGATCAGATATCAGGCTCTGGCTTTGGTACTAGCAATAATAATATGAGTCAGGACCAAAATCGCAATAATGTTAATGTTTCAACACAAGCATTTGCAGGCGGTGTACCCGGTCAAGCAACTACACAAGAAGCAGTTAATGCGGCAAGCTTGCCAAGCCAATCGGTCATCAATACCACGCGTCCTTATCAAGATATTAATACGCAAGACATGATGTTTGGTGAGCAGCTATTTCGCGGTGCATTCTCAACCACGTCAGGCTCCACTTTTAATGATAGCTATGTGATTAACCCTGGTGATAATGTGCAAGTGCGCATGTGGGGCGCTTATCAATATGCGGCAACGATGACCGTTGATCCACAGGGTAATATTTTCTTACCAAACGTTGGACCCGTGCGTATCTCTGGTGTACAGAATGGTAGCTTGCAAAATGTGGTCAAAAACGCTGTTAGCCAAATTTATCGTTCAAACGTAGGCGTCTATGCATCTCTAGAGCAAGCGCAACCTGTGAAAGTGTTCGTCACAGGGTTTGTCAAGCAGCCAGGATATTATGGTGGACTTGCAGCAGATTCAGTCTTGTCTTATTTGGATAGAGCTGGCGGTGTTGACCCAACGCGTGGTAGCTATATTGATATTCAAATCAAACGCAATGGTCAGATGCTACAACAAGTTAATCTATATGATTTCCTACTTGCAGGTAAATTGCAGGCATTTTCATTTCGTGATGGCGATGTGATTACAGTAGCGCCGCAGAAAAAAACGTTTGCAGTAAGCGGACAAGTTCAAAATGAATATACGTTTGAGTTTGACGTGAATGATTTGACCATCGGGGATGTGCTACAAGTCGCTAACCCAGCAGCCAATGCGACCAATGTCAGTATTACTCGTAGTGCAGGGCGTGCGCAAACCGCAGAATATTATTCTCTTGCCGATGCACAAAACGTTCCTGTTTATAATGGCGATCAAATGGTTGTGACCTCAGATCGTTACGCTGGCACAATCGCTGTACAGGTGCAAGGTGCTCATACGGGTAACGGCGCAATGGTGGTACCATATGGTGCTCGCCTCAAAGATATCATTCCACAATTACAGCCGAGCCCGCTCGCCAAGCTGACACAACTGACCATTTATCGTGAATCTGTTGCTGAGCAACAAAAACGCATGATTAATGAGTCGCTTGATCGTTTAGAAGAGCTAACGCTTGCTACGCAGTCTACAACCCGTGAAGAAGCAGCGCTTCGTCAGGATGATGCTAACTTGGTCAAACAATTTGTGGCCAAAGCTCGTAATGTAGAGACTGATGGTCGCATTGTGGTCGTGCCGAACTCATGGCAGGATATTATCCTGCAACAAGGCGATATCATCGAGATACCAGCGCAAACCTCAATCATTACTGTGAATGGTCAAGTGCGAGCACAGGGCGCGCTTACCTTTAACCCAGATTATACTGTTGGAGACTACATTGCCAATTCTGGTGGTTTCTCTGATAATGCTGATACCAAAGAGATCTTAATTATTCATCAAAACGGTGCTAGTGAAGTGGTCAATACTGCTTACCGTATCCAGCAGGGTGATGAGATTATGGTATTGCCAAAAGTCAAAACCAAGCGCGTAGAAATCACTCGTGGTCTATCGCAGATTGTTTATCAGTTGGCTATTGCAGCTAAAGTGGTGTTAGATCTATAACAATTACTAGCGATAATGTAGATTGACGCAGTATTAGTAAGTAAGACAGGGACTAATAATGACAAAAATGGTAGCAGATGAAAGTAAAGTAGAGGTAGCTACCTCTGATAATGCACAGTTTTTGTCATCGCCTGAGCATTTGGTACCTAAGCGCCTAGCAGTCATTGGCAAGGGCATGAGTCGTAATAATCAATTGCTATCTCAAGTACTGCAAGCGGATATCCAGCGATGGTATCCGTGGTCAAGTTTACAGCAAAGAATACCGTATGTTCCAATGAGACAACCCAATGCTTTTATCGGTTGGGGTCATAAAAAAAGCTATCAACGAGCCAATAAGACTGCTGTTAAGCAAAATCTGGCTACTTTGAGTATTGAAGATGGTTTTTTGCGCTCGTTAGATTCAGGTATCAGCAGTCGTCATGGATTGAGTGTGGTTGTCGATGATGTGGGTATTTATTTTGATTTGACAAAAACCTCATACCTAGAGCAACTTATCATTACTCGTACTAAAAGCGATGCCAACTCTGAGCAACGTTCACAAGATGATCGCCATGCTCAGCAGTTGATGTCTCGTATATGTAATGAGAGACTGAGTAAATACAATGCAGTCATGGACTGTCCATCATTAGATGAGTGGGTGGATAAAGAGAGTACCACTACGGTACAAAACGCTTCCAAATCCCACGTCTTACTCATTGATCAAGTGGCAGGCGATGCTTCTGTTCAAGGGGCTGGTGCAAATAAAGGCCAGTTTAGACGCATGTTAAAATCTGCTTGTCGCAATCATCCGCATGCACATATTTGGATAAAAGCCCATCCTGCCGCAAAAACTGGCTATCTGACCAATTTAAAGCTGCCCAAAAACGTTCGAGTCTTAAGTCAAGCACTCAATCCAATTGCATTATTAGCGCAGGTAGATCACGTTTATACGGTCAGCTCTCATATGGGCTTTGAAGCATTGATGCTTGGCAAAACAGTGCATTGTTTTGGCGTCAATTGGTATAGCGGTTGGGGTCTGACTGATGATAAGGGCGCACCAAAACGTCTGCTAAAAACCGTCCAGCAGCGTCGTCAGGGTATTGCAAAGACGTTACTAGGTAAGAAAAAACTATCACATCCAACTTTATTCCCTGTTAATAAAGTTGATACGACATTAGAAACCTTATTTTATAGCGCTTATATAGATTACAGCCGATACGTTGATCCAGCGACGAGACAGGCCTGTGACATCGAGACCGCGATTGAGTGGCTGGTCACTAATCGCCACTGGCAAGCGTGTCTTGACAGTCATTTCACCATATATGAGTTCAGTCGTTGGAAGCTTCCCTTTGTCAAAGCTTTTGTTGATTTACCACGTACAACATTGTTTGTTAAACCCAAACCACGTCTGAAAAACATATTGCATCCAGACCATCTTCGCGTCAACTATGACCAGCCGCTGTTAGTCTGGGGCTTAGCCAAACGTCAGCAATTACAAGAAAAACTACGAAGTAAACTTATCTGTCCGCCTACAATTTATTGCATGGAAGACGGATTTATCCGCTCAAATGGCTTGGGCGCGACGTTGTTGGCGCCCTTGTCGGTGGTGATTGATAAACAAGGCATCTATTATGATGCGACCCAGCCATCAGATTTAGAAACCTTACTGCGTCAATGTAAAGCATTAAGCCCTAAGCAAAAAACACGCGTCCAAACACTACAAAACAAATTATTGACTCAGCGAGTGAGTAAATACAATGTTGGGACTAGTACCAATAACTTACCCAGTCCTTGGATGCAAGAAGCCAAGCTATCTGGAAAACGTCGTATTTTGATTATTGGTCAAGTAGAAGATGATTTGTCAGTGCAGTATTGTGGATCAGCTATAAAGACCAATAGTGGCTTGATTGAGCGGGTTTGCAGGGACAATCCTGATGCATACTTAATTTATAAACCGCATCCCGATGTGGAGGCAGGACTACGAGCAGGTAAGGTCACAGAATCTTGTTTGCGTCAGGTGCAAGCAGTTGCGTATGATACTGCCATGCCTGATTGTTTGGAATGCGTCGATGAGATTCATACTATCAGCTCATTGACTGGTTTTGAAGCCTTGCTGCGCGGTCTAAACGTGACCTGCTATGGCTTGCCTTTTTATGCAGGGTGGGGACTAACAACAGATATTGATGCGCATCTAACGCCAAAAGACATGTATCTACAAAGACGCACACGAGACACTATGTTGACGCTTGAGCAGTTGCTGTATTGTGCTTTGATTCGTTATCCATTATACCGTCTGCCTAATGGCTATGGTCTTGCGCAAGTAGAACAAGTGATTGATTATTTATATCCGCTTGCAGACACTTCTAATGAAACCTTGCAAGTTGAAAAAACCAGTAAAAGAATACGTTCAGTGTCTTCATCGACATCGATGATATCAACTTTATCTGCTGCTGTTAATCCTACAGAGATCAAACGTCTCGCCACCACACGTTTTATGCAGCAACGTCATCGCTGGCAGCAGCGCCTACGTAAAATGTCTCGTTAATCTTATCTATCTGAGTCCTAGAAATCCATTGCGACAAGCAGGGGTTTTTTCGGTATAATCAACCACTTGGCACTTTTGTGCGTGCTCGCAATGCAGAGCCACACCCTTTTTTATCCTTCAGTTAATGGTAATTGATTCCTATGGCAGCTTCGATGTCTCACTTACTTACTCATCGACATGTCTTGCTGTTACAGGGAAAGATGGGCGGGTTTTTTAACCGTTTTTCGACATTTTTACAAACTCAAGATATTAAAGTCAGCAAAATTAATTTTAATGCTGGTGATGCGTTCTTTTATCATCATCCCAATACGTATGAATATACAGACACATTGGCACAATTTTCTGCTTGGTTACAAGCTTTTATTGAAAAGCATAACATTGATGCCGTGGTCTGTTTTGGGGATTGTCGCCCGCACCATACACAAGCAGGCTGTGTGAGTGAGCAGTTAGGTATCTCGTTTTTTGTATTTGAAGAAGGGTATTTGCGTCCTGACTATATTACCTTGCAAGAATATGGGATTAATGGTTACTCACGTTTGAATACCGCTGACATCAAGGCGCTCAAAAAAGCCAATGACCATCCTATTTATACTCACAATCGTTTTTATCGTTTGAGTATTGCCGCCATTGTTTATTATATCGTTGCTTGGATATACAAAAGCCGTTATCCGCATTATTCGCATTATCGTGGTATGACCGCATGGCAAGAGGCCATCGCTTGGCTAAAGGCCCCTTGGCGTAAATTGAGAGGGTATTTCCCAGATAAAAAACTGCAAAGTATGCTAATCACGCAAGAGAGCGACAATTATTTTCTAATCAGTTTACAAGTGCACAATGACTCTCAGATTACTCACCACAGTGATTATCGTGATGTGGTGCAGTTTATCGATGATTCTATTGCCAGTTTTGCCAAGCATGCTGATCAAAAACAACTGCTTGTTTTCAAGCATCATCCATTAGATCGTGGGCATCGCGACTATCGTGAGTTGGTGTCTAGCTTGTCAGAGCGTTACCAAGTAGGCAATCGCGTTTTTTATGGGTGTGATATGCACCTGCCAACGCTCATGAAGCATAGTATTGGCATGGTGACCATCAATAGTACGACAGGTCTACAATCGGTCTATCATAAAAAACCGACTAAGGTTATGGGGCGCGCCATTTATGATACGCCCAAACTCATAGACCAAAAGGCGCTCAAAGATTTTTGGCAACGACCTGAGAGTCCGGACAATGAGTTTTATCTGCGATTTCGTGAGTATCTGATCGAGCAAACACAGCTTAATGGTGCTTTTTATGGTCGATCGCCATGGATGTATAAATACTTACAGCAAGATGAAAATAACGCTATAGAGCTCTCTGAAACGAAGACACCCCACTAGTTGATTTATCATCAATTGTGGCTAGTAGACATCGCACTAGAAATGAATCAAGCTTTGATAAGTGTCGTACTTTCTGTCTTTACTGTTTCTCGCTTGTCACTTCACCTGTTAATCGCATCTCTCATAATAAAATCGCCTTACTTTGCAGTGGAAAACTGCTAGAATACCCTTTGGTTTTATTTTTCTATCACCCTTAATTTAGTAGGCGCTTTGTGACTGCATTAGCCAATATTCGTAACTTCTCAATCATTGCCCACATTGATCATGGTAAGTCGACGCTTGCCGATCGTTTTATTCAAATGTGCGGTGCCTTGCAAGATCGCGAGATGCAGGCGCAAGTGCTCGACTCCATGGATATTGAGCGTGAGCGCGGCATCACTATCAAAGCGCAGTCGGTTACTTTGTTTTATGACCATCCTAATGGTGAGCGCTATCAGCTCAACTTTATTGATACGCCAGGACACGTCGACTTTTCTTATGAAGTATCACGCTCACTAGCGGCTTGCGAAGGTGCCTTGCTGGTGGTTGATGCAGCACAAGGGGTGGAAGCGCAGTCTGTGGCCAACTGCTATACGGCAGTCGATCAGGGCTTAGAAGTCATGGCAGTACTCAATAAAATTGATTTGCCGCAAGTTGAACCTGAGCGCGTCATTCAAGAGATCGAAGACATCATTGGTATTGATGCTGTGGATGCCCCGCGAGTATCGGCCAAATCTGGTTTGGGCGTGGATAAGCTATTAGAAGCCTTGGTTGAATTTATTCCAGCACCAACAGGTGACCGCGAAGCACCGCTGCAAGCACTGATCATTGATTCTTGGTTTGACAGCTATTTGGGTGTTGTCTCTTTAGTACGTGTGCGTCAAGGAACCGTCAGAAAAGGCGATAAAATTTATATCAAATCGACCAAAGAGGCGCATCCAGTTAGCTCTATCGGTGTCTTTACACCAAAACCTTTAGATACAGGGGTTTTAGAAGCGGGTGAAGTTGGTTTTATTATCGCGGGTATCAAAGACATTGCTGGGGCACCAGTTGGGGATACGATTACGCATTCTAAAACGCCTGATGTTGAGCGTATTCCGGGTTTCAAACAGATCACCCCGCAAGTATATGCTGGCATGTTCCCAGTAGATTCCAATGACTTTGAAAAATTCCGTGAAGCGTTACAAAAACTACAGATCAACGATGCGTCACTATTTTTTGAACCGGATACGTCTGATGCATTGGGTTTTGGTTTCCGCTGTGGCTTCTTAGGCATGCTGCACATGGAAATTATCCAAGAGCGCCTAGAGCGCGAGTATGATTTGGATTTGATTACTACTGCACCGTCAGTTATCTATGAGATTGAAAAGAAAAATGGCGAGGTAATTCATATTGATAACCCGTCAAGATTGCCTGAGCCGAACAACATCGAAGAATTCCGTGAACCAATTGCGCGTTGTCAGATTTTAGTGCCACAAGATTACTTGGGTAATGTCATGACGTTGTGTATCGAGCGCCGCGGCGTACAAGTTGATATGCGCTTTATGGGCAAGCAGGTTCAGCTGGTTTTCGATATTCCGATGGGTGAAGTCGTCATGGATTTCTTTGACCGCCTAAAATCTGTCTCTCGTGGTTTTGCCTCATTGGACTATAACTTTGAGCGTTATCAAGTGGACAGATTGGTCAAAGTCGATGTACTCATCAATGGTGATAAGGTCGATGCATTGGCAATGATTGTTCATCAGGATCAAGCACGTTTTCGTGGCAACCAGTTAGTCATTAAGATGAAAGAGTTGATTCCGCGCCAGATGTTTGATGTGGCGATTCAAGCAGCGATTGGTAGTCAGATTATTGGTCGCAGTACCGTAAAAGCAATGCGTAAAGACGTACTGGCCAAGTGCTATGGCGGTGATGTGTCACGTAAGAAAAAACTGTTGTCTAAGCAAAAAGCAGGTAAGAAACGTATGAAGCAAGTGGGTAATGTAGAAATCCCACAAGAAGCGTTCTTAGCCGTGTTGAAAGCAGACAGTTAAGGATTAACAGCCGGTAGCTAATCGCAAAAATTCCTATTATTCGGTTTTTTTACATATGGGTTTTTTGCATAGTAGTATGTTAAATATAGTGGGTCTTATCGTTAAAGCAGCAGAGCAAGCTGTTCATTAATAGGCAATTTGGTATGGATTTTGATTTTAATTTAATTTTAGTGCCGTTGACGATAGGCTTAGGTATTATTTGGCTGTTGGACAAATTGGCGCTTAAACAGCGTAAGACGCGTGGGCATGGCAAAGAAAGCTTATTGGTACGCTGGGCTTATGATTTCTTTCCTGTATTGGCAGTGGTATTGATAGTACGCTCGTTTTTGATTGAGCCTTTTAATATTCCTTCCTCTTCTATGGTACCAACGTTATATACAGGTGATTTCATTGCTGTCAATAAGTATGCTTACGGCGTGCGACTGCCGCTAACTTATAATAAAGTGTTAGATACGGGTGAACCCGAACATGGTGATGTGGCTGTATTTCGCTATCCTGAAAATCCTAGTATTTATTATATCAAGCGCGTTATTGGTTTACCGGGTGATACCGTCAGCTATAACCAAGGCACTTTATCTATTAATGATGTACCCGTTGAAACCAAACCCATAGATTTTGCTGCAAATGCTGAGTTGACGTCACAGCTGTATTTGCCAGGGCAAGCAGGTCCAGGACAAGTACTGACAGAAGAAAGTGCCGCTACTATGGGTCAACAGGAAGAAGATGTGGCGCAGTACTTTCAAGAAACACAAGGCGATAATACACATCTGGTACGTTATCTGAATGGCATGAATAGTGCTCAGTACGCACCCTTTTTACAACAGCAAGCACCAGAAGTCATTGATTCAGAAGGTACTGAATGGCGTATCAATGTACCAGAAGGCCACTATTTTGTTATGGGTGACAACCGTGATCGAAGTGCCGATGGCAGGTTCTGGGGCTTTGTACCTGACGAGAATCTGGCTGGTAAAGCTGTTTATATCTGGATGCATAAACCACCAGGGTTAAACTTACCTACCTTTGAACGCAATGGTTCTATCAATTAATGAGTGCAAGAGTCTCTATTGTTTGATTTACCAATAATAGTTTTATGCTAATATTATGACTATTTAATGAATAGCTACTTTTAGTATTCAGATTTTTTAAACAAACGCTAGTATCAATTGTTATTGACCAGTAGAGGGCTAGGGTAATGCAACAGTTATCTGGATTGGCGACGCAGCGCGGTGCAAGTGTGACAAGCATTGTTTTGACTATTATCCTTTTAGGCGTTGCGATCAAACTGATGATTGCGATCATACCCGCTCAAATTGGTGATTATCAATTGACAAAAACATTAAGCTCCCAGCTTAGAGAAGCAAACAATAACAACGAGACCACCAAGCAGTTCATTGAACGTGTTGATAAACAGCTATCTATCAATGCTGATTATGACACCAAGGCTGAAGATGTCATTATTTTTACTGATAAGAAAGCAGGGCAACTGGCTATTCGTAAGCAGTATGCCGTGACCAATAATTTTTTCGGTAATGTTGATATCCTCAATCGCTTCGAAGGCGATATCGATATGGCAACCACCAAATAGCTTAATCATTTTTTAACTTGCTCAATAAGACTTAAATTTCCTTTATAGAATCAATCACTACATACCATTATTTAATCAATCAGTAACACAGAAGGGATAACCATAAGCCACGCATGAAACCAACTTCGCAACATTCCCAAGCGGTTCCTATTCCCCAAAAAAATAGCACGTCTGTCGATACGCTTGTTGTTAGCTCAGAATTTATTCAACGGTTAGCGGTATTAACGCGTAAGTTGGGTTATGTCTTTAACGATTTGAGTCTCCCCAAACTTGCATTGACGCATCGATCGTTTGATAGCAAAAAAAACTACGAGCGTTTAGAGTTTTTGGGCGATGCACTTTTAGGAATGATCGTAGGAGAAGCTTTATACCACCGTTATCCTGGTCAGAATGAAGGGCGTCTGACACGTATGCGTGCGACTTTAGTACGCCAAGAGTCATTGGTGATTATTGCCCAAAATTTAGAGCTTTCTAATCATCTGATATTGGGTGTTGGTGAGCGTAAGGGTGGCGGTCGTAACCGTGCTTCTATACTGGCTGATGCAGTAGAATCTTTGATTGGTGCTATTTATTTAGACAGTCAAGATATGGACATCACGCGTAATTGTGTTCTTTCTTGGTATGGTGATTTGATTGATAGTGTGAACGATCAAAAGGCGTTAAAAGATGCCAAGAGTCGGCTGCAAGAATGGCTACAGTCTAAGCAGTTTGATTTGCCAACTTATGAGCTGATGGAAACTCGAGGTAATGCGCCAAATCAAATTTTTGTCGTGCGTTGTCATGTCAATATCCAAAATTGTACTGATATTACAGAGTCTGGTGAAAGCCGCCGTATCGCTGAACAAAAAGCGGCAGAGCTTATGATCAATCAATTACATAAATTACCAAATTCAGCCAAAAAGCGTTCGTAGTTTTTATGAGATTTACTATAAATCTAAGATTATGATACCTTTTTTAAAAATTATTTTAACAAGTACTTACTCTGCTTATCTTAGAGATTGCTTGTTCTAAAACCTTATCTATTTTCCAGCTGATACTGGTTTCGCTTTTTAGAGCTGACCTAACCATACTGCTTTCTGCTGGTTATAAACCCTATAGGATTAACTATGCACAATCATACTGATTTGCCACCGAACAATGAAGATAGTGCCAACGATATGACCGAAGATACACATATGACGCCAAAGCAAGTAGACCAAGACAGTGCTGATACCTTGAACGAAGATTTCGCATCAGAGAATGATTTGGCGATTGAAGAGTTCTTTGCACCAAGCAGTCATACGCGCATCGCTGACAATTTTAAGGCTGGTTATGTTGCCATCGTTGGACGTCCAAACGTTGGTAAATCGACCCTGATGAATCATTTGTTGGGTCAGAAATTGTCTATTACTTCACGTAAACCGCAAACCACCCGTCACCGTATTCATGGCATCTTATCCAATCATGAGATGCAAGCCGTGTTTGTTGATACACCAGGTATTCATCGTAATGAAGTGCGTGCTATTAATGAGCGCATGAATAAAGCGGCTGTCTCTGCGTTAGTAGACGTTGATTTGGTGCTATTTGTGGTTGACTCGGACCAATGGCGTGACGATGATCTATTGACGTTGCAAAAGCTTGGTGATACAGACTTGACCGTGGTACTGGTGATCAATAAATCAGATACGTTAAAAGACAAAGGCAGTGTGTTGCCGCTTATTGAGACCTTTAATGACAGCTTTGATTTCGCTGATATCGTACCAGTCTCAGCGCTGAAAAATCAAAACTTAGATCGTCTGCAAGAAGTGATTGCGTCTCATCTGCCAGTCGCTGATCCTATTTACGACACAGAGCAAATCACTGACCGCTCAGAACGATTTTTGGCCAGTGAAATTATTCGCGAAAAGATCATGCGCAGTGCCGGTGATGAAGTGCCTTATGATTTGACCGTACAGATTGATGCTTTTAAAGATGAACCGGCCCATGTTGATCCAAAAACTGGTCGCCCGCGTAAGGCTTGTACTTTTATTGATGCCACTATCTATGTAGAACGTGGTGGTCAAAAAGCCATTATTATTGGCGACAAAGGTCAGCGTATCAAGCAAGTTGGTATGGATGCTCGTAAAGACATGGAACAACTTTTTGATAAAAAAATCATGCTGACGCTTTGGGTAAAAGTGAAGCGTGGCTGGTCTGATGACGAACGTGCATTAACAAGTCTTGGTTACTGATAGAACGATTATAATAGCCTTGCGCCAGTCAATTTAATATACGCAAGGCTCAATGCTGAGGTAATCAAAAATGCGTAATGAAGCGCTAGTCGGTTATTTATTACATCAGCGCCCTTATCAAGAAAAGCGTGCCTTATATTATTTGTTTTCTCAGCAACATGGTGTGATCCACGGAGTGGGGAAAAAAGGCGCGCCACTATTTATGCCTTTGCAGCTTTTTGCGACAGGCAAACGTGATCTGAAAACATTCAGTCAAATCGGTATTGCATCGAATAATCCTTCTCAGGTCAAAACAACGACGGAAGAAGAGGCTGTTATAAGCTCATTGCCTTACGAAAACATCACTGGTCAACATCAATATTCGGCATTGTATTTAAATGAAATACTATGGCGACTGTTGCCGACTGAAGACCCAATGCCAGTATTATGGCAGCATTATCAAAACAGCTTACAACAACTCAGACAGCCTTTGAGTGCCAATGAGCTGCGTTTGTGTCTGCGCCAGTTCGAACAGCACTTATTTAATGAATTGGGTTTTACCTTGGCGTTGACTCATGATAGCGTCCAGAACCCTATTGAGGCCGATAGTTCTTATCGGTTTTTGCCTGATGTGGGTTTAATGCCTGTTTTACAAAATACGGCGCAATCTGAAAATTTAGAGAGTTCGACAAGCCAAAGCATTTTTATAGGCAGTAATATTATAGCGATGGCGCAGTTGGGCATTACTGAAACCACGCTTAATCAATGGTCAAAACTACATCGTTATCTTATTGATCATTTGCTTGATTATCAGCCGCTGCAAAGCCGTTTATTATGGCAACAGCAGCAGCGTTATCAATAAGAATTTTATCATTACTAACCTAGCTTATGCCTCAAAATAAAAATAGTGGTAGTAGGGCAGTTTTTAATTTCTCCTAAATATAAAGCTTGCTGAAAAATTTATACCAGTAAAAATTACTTATAAGTCAACTGGGCATCATTATCAAAAGGATTTCTTATGACCAATACATCATTAGAGTCATCGAACAGCACGCAAAAAAAACCTTTGTTGGGCGTCAACATTGACCATGTTGCTACATTACGTCAAGCGCGAGGTGTGAGTTACCCAAGTCCTTTGGATGCCGCTCTATTGTGTGAAAAAGCAGGAGCAGACGGCATTACCATACACCTGCGTGAAGATCGCCGTCATATTCAAGATTCAGACGTCTATGAGATAGCAGAGCAATTAACGACTAGAATGAATTTAGAAATGGCGGCAACGACTGAAATGCTAGCGATTGCTTGTCAGGTCAAACCATTTTGGGTCTGTCTGGTACCAGAAAAGCGGGCAGAGCTGACAACAGAAGGGGGGCTCGATGTTGCAGGGCAGGTCACTGGATTAACAGAATACATTCGCACCTTACAGACCGTAGGTACGAAAGTTTCCTTGTTCATTGATCCAGATGACACACAAATCTCTGCCGCCATCAGCTGTGGGGCAGATGCTATTGAGCTACATACTGGCGCTTATGCTGAAGTATGTTTGACAGAGGATACGGGCGCTCAAAATGCTGAGCTAAAGCGGATCAAGCAAGCCGTTGCCTTTGCTCAAAGTATGGATCATAAACTTCTGGTGAATGCAGGTCATGGTCTGACACGTGATAATGTTAAAGCAATCGCACAAATTGAAGGTATTTACGAGCTGAACATCGGGCATGCGCTTATCGCTGATGCTATATTCGTAGGCATTGAACAAGCTGTTGTTTTGATGAAAAACGCTATGCACGAAGACAACTAATGATAGGGTTGATCGGTTTTAGTTATCATCGCAGTGAGTAGGATAGTTTTCATTAAGTTTTTGTTTGACAATGCCTGATTGGTTGAATGATATAAGATACATTGCTTTATTATAAGTAACCGTTGGACAATACTTAATGTGACCAAAATGACCTCTAGGAGTGCCACTATCGCCCCAGAATTTGGTGTAGTGGCGCCTATTGCCTACTCGTAAGCTTAGCGTACTGTATTTAAGGTTTAACGATTGCTGATTTATTAACACATCTACTTGAGCATCATAATTTTTACTGTTACTTCTATCTATAAATACCAAAAGCATTGTGCCACCATCTCTTTGGCAGTGTCCTTCTTCAGTAGATAGACACACAAGCACATCCTCTTTCCTGATATAACTTTCTGCTTTTGCTAATGCGAGTGAACGCTTTACCTGACTTTGAATACGCTTGGCTTCCATACTTGCTAGTTTTGTTTGTACCGCAGGTGCTGCCATAGTCACTAAAATTGCTAATATAGCCACGGTAATGATGAGTTCAACAAGGGTAAAACCTTGCTTGGCAATATGGTTCGCGATGTCCTTACTTACGATTACTTCCTTCTTATGTCTCGTTATCTTATTAAAAACAGTATTTCTTCGAAACAGAACAAAGTAAACCATAGGGCAGATCAGCTTATTAAAGAGAAGAGAGATAATGACAGTCAGTTTTCTATAAGGTAAACGTCTCTTATAAAGTGGTTTCATAAAATAACGTTATCTGTAATAAATCATTTGATTTAACAGCCCAGTTTGAATTATTAGGTAGATATTGGATTTTAATGAAATAATGTTGGCTTTTTAATTATAAACAGAATATATGTCTACTGTCAAAAAATGTTTCAATTAGTGAATGAAGGTTTTTAATAATAGAGAAAAATTATCAACTGTATTAAAATACGCTCAGACAATAGATGCTGTTACCTTTACAATCTATTGTGAACTGACATACAAAAGATAAAAAGCGTAAGGTGTGTTAGTTCTAGGTAACTTCAGCTGGTTATTGTGTTTTAGTTACAACATTATCGTGTAATAATGTGTAGCTGGTTAACGAAAAAAGTTGTAAACTGAATTGATAATCGCTAAGCTACTCCTTAATTGGTTGTGCTTTGTAACTTTAAATGCGTGAAAGATGTCTACTTTAGAGCGTCTTGAAAATCGGTTTTGCTTAACGCATCACTAAAATTATCCTTTGGAGGAAGTCCATGAAATTGAATAAAATTGCTCTAGCTCTGGTTGCCGTAACAGCTGCACCTCTAGCAGCTAACGCTGGCGTAACGATTAGCCCATTGTTACTTGGTTATCACATGACTGAAGAGTTTGGTGATACGTCTGATAAGCAACGTGAAGTTCTTACTACAGGTAAAAACTTGTATGAAAACGCTAACGGCGATGTAATTGGTGATGGTACTCGTGGTAACAACAACGGTGGCATAGCTAAAGAAAGTAGCTTATACACTGGTGCTGCACTAGGTATCGAATTGACGCCTTCTACTCAGTTCCAAGTAGAGTACGGTGTTTCAAATGCAAATGGTGAAGCGTCTGAAGATTCTGCCAAAGCTGGTGTTAACCGTTTTGACGTAGAACAAACTATGCTTTCTGGTAACTTCTTGATTGGTACTGAAGAATTTACTGGTTACACCGACAGCGCACTTAAGCCATACGTATTGGTAGGTGCTGGTCAATCTAAAATTAAAGTAGAAAACCAAGAGACTTATGTTTCTGATCTTACTGGTGAAACAGTTAGTGCTGGTACTGAAGTAACAAGTTCTAAAGACACTATTGGTAACCTAGGTCTAGGTGCTATGTATCGTATCAACGATGCACTAAGCCTACGTGGTGAAGCTCGTGCGATTCACAACTTTGATAACAACTGGTGGGAAGGCATGGCTTTGGCTGGCCTAGAAGTAGTACTTGGCGGTCACTTAGCGCCTACAGTAGCTGTACCACCAATGGAAGAGCCAGTAGTTGACAACACTCCAGTAGTTGTTGTTGAATCTGATCTTGACTCTGATGGTGATGGTGTAGCTGATAGTATCGATCAGTGCCCAGGTACTCCAATGAACGTAGTTGTTGATGAAGTTGGTTGCCCAGTACCAGTAGATATTACTGATGAACTGAAAATGGAACTACGTGTATTCTTTGATAACGACAAATCAGCTATCAAAAATCAGTACAAGCCAGAAATCGCTAAAGTAGCAGAGAAGATGCGCGAGTATCCTAACTCTACAGCACGTATTGAAGGTCATGCTTCTAAAACAGGTCCTTCAGCACGTTATAACCAACGTCTATCTGAAGCTCGTGCCGTTGCTGTTAAATCTATGCTAACTAACGAATTCGGTGTTGCTCCAAACCGTCTATCAACTGTTGGCTATGGTTATGACAACCCAATCGCACCAAACGATACTGAAGAAGGTCGCGCTATGAACCGTCGTGTTTATGCCATCATCACTGGTGACAAAACAATGACTGTTGAGCAAACTAAAGATATGGTTGTTCAGTAAGTAATAATCGATTGATTATATTGTTAAATATACAGTTACAAAAAAAGCTACCTAACGGGTAGCTTTTTTTATTTATACTTTCAGAAAAGTAAGTTATTACATAAATTTATGAAGCAATAATGTTATACTACCTCCCGAAACATTCTGTAGATTGACAGAATGTACATTAGCATAGCTATCTGTATGATGAATTTATCAGCATAGATATATGATTGTATTGAAATTATTTTATTCTAAATATTTTACCCATTGTAAATTCTATCGTGAATAAACCTTCGATCTCTATCTGATTTATAAAAAACGTTTATCCAGCGGCGCTTACTGCTACTGCACTTTTTTAAGACAAAACGAGCATTTTATATGGCGAACGATATCAAACACCTGCGTAACATTGCAATTATTGCCCACGTTGACCACGGTAAGACGACTTTGGTTGATAAGCTATTACATCAATCTGGTACTTTTGGTGACCGCGCAAACATTGCTGAACGCGCAATGGACTCAGGTGATATTGAGCAAGAACGTGGTATCACTATTTTGGCTAAAAACACAGCCATTCGATGGACAGATCAAACTTCAGAAACTGAGTATCGTATCAACATCGTTGATACCCCAGGTCACGCCGATTTTGGTGGTGAAGTTGAGCGTGTAATGTCGATGGTAGATTGCGTACTTCTAGTGGTAGATGCTGTTGATGGTCCAATGCCTCAGACTCGTTTCGTAACGCAAAAAGCATTCGAGCAAGGTCTAAAGCCGATTGTTGTTATCAATAAAATTGACCGTCCTGGCTCACGCCCTGACTGGGTAATGGATCAAATTTTTGATTTGTTTGACAATCTAGGCGCAAGTGATGAGCAGTTGGATTTCCCAGTTGTTTATGCTTCAGCTTTGAATGGTATTGCAGGTTTAGAAGCAGACGCTTTAGCTGATGACATGACGCCGCTTTTCAAGACCATTGTTGATGTTGTACAGCCACCACAAGTGGATGCTGATGCGCCATTCCGCATGCAAATCTCAAGTCTAGACTATAATAGCTTCGTTGGTGTTATCGGTATTGGCCGT
The DNA here is from genome assembly GCF_002285555.1 of Psychrobacter sp. JB193. NCBI lineage: Bacteria > Pseudomonadati > Pseudomonadota > Gammaproteobacteria > Moraxellales > Moraxellaceae > Psychrobacter > Psychrobacter sp. JB193. The sequence goes on along the minus strand of NZ_NRGY01000001.1, from coordinate 1,171,331 downwards.
ATTCAGCGTGGTAAGATTTCAACGAATACGCCAGTCACTGTCATTGATAAGCATGGCAAAACACGTAATGGCCGTATCCTTAAGATTATGGGTTATCACGGTCTTGATCGTATTGAAGTAGAAGATGCACAAGCAGGTGATATCGTTTGTATTACTGGTATTGATGCACTGCATATTTCAGACACAATCTGTGATCCTAACAACGTTGAAGCATTACCAGCACTAACAGTAGATGAACCTACGGTTTCTATGAACTTCCAAGTAAACAATTCGCCGTTTGCTGGTCGTGATGGTAAGTTTGTGACGTCACGTAATATTCGTGAGCGTCTTGAGCGTGAACTGATTCATAACGTAGCACTACGTGTTGAAGATACTGAATCTCCTGATAAATTTAAAGTTTCAGGTCGCGGTGAGCTTCATTTATCTGTATTGATTGAAAACATGCGCCGTGAAGGGTTTGAGCTTGGTGTATCAGGCCCAGAAGTTATCGTGAAAGAAGTTGATGGTAAACTTCAAGAGCCTTATGAAAATGTTGTCTTCGATATTGAAGACGAGCATCAAGGTTCTATCATGGAGCAAGTTGGCTTGCGTAAAGGCGAGATGACCAACATGGAACTTGATGGTAAAGGTCGTATGCGTATTGAAGCAACGATGCCAGCTCGTGGTTTGATTGGTTTCCGTTCAGAGTTCTTAACGCTAACCTCAGGTAGTGGTATCATGACGTCAAGCTTCTCACATTACGGTCCACAAAAGATCGGTGATGTTGGTGGTCGCTCTAACGGTGTATTGGTTTCTATGGCAAATGGTACTTGCTTAGGGTTCGCACTGTTTAACCTACAGAAGCGTGGTAAATTATTTGCTGAGCCGCAGCTTGAAGTTTACGAAGGTATGATTGTCGGTCTTAACTCTCGTAACGATGACATGGTTGTTAACCCTACCACTGCTAAGCAGTTAACCAACGTTCGTGCCAGTGGTACTGACGAAGCATTGACATTGACACCAGCAGTCAAGTTTACTCTTGAGCAAGCGCTTGAGTTTATTCAAGATGATGAATTGGTTGAAGTAACACCTAAAGCTGTTCGTATCCGTAAACGCTACCTCACTGAAAGCGAGCGTAAGCGTCACGGTCGTAGCAAAAAAGGTGCTTAATATCAAACAGTAGATGACTATCTATTGGAGTGGTATTCGATACTACTGTTTTTTAAGATTGGTATCTAAATAGCTGAAAGATTAGCAGTATAGAATGAACGAAATATAGTTCATCTTATACTGCTTTTTTTTGGGTTGTAATTCTTCTATACTGTAAATAGAAGAATCAACAGTAGTAGTGTTTTTGGTTATTGTTCTTTAAGCGTAATGTTAAGGCGAGTATTTAGACCTTTATCTGGTTGTAAATCAATACTTTGAGGAGAAAATGATGAGTATGGTTTCTGAGTTTAAAGAGTTTGCTCTAAAAGGCAATGTGATGGACTTGGCGGTCGGTGTCATTATCGGTGGAGCCTTTGCGACTATCACAAAGTCTTTGGTTGAAGATATTATGATGCCGATTGTTGCCTTCATAGCAGGTGGTGAAATCAATTTCAAGAACATGTTCTTAGTTTTAGGTGATGTGCCTGAGGGCGTTGCTAGGAATTACGATGCACTCAAGCAAGCGGGTGTACCAGTGCTAGCTTACGGGAGTTTTATTACCATTCTTATTAACTTTTTAATTTTGGCTTTTATCATTTTTATGATGGTCAAAATAGTTAATAAAATGCGCCGTAAAGAAGAAGTTAAAGAAATAGTGAAACAGCCTTCAGAAGAAGTGCAGTTGCTTCGTGAGATTAGTGATAAGCTAAGCAATACCATCATTGAAAAATAAAAGTTTTTTATGGGTATGAGACAAAAAAGGCTAACGCGATGTTAGCCTTTTTTTTGTCTATTTAGATACTCAGAGTGCAGATATAAATGTGTCCGATAAAACTTCAACCATCTAGCAACGCGTTAAGGATTAACGACAGGCGTAACGACGACATTATCATTGGTGTTGATTAGAATCTCTGATGGCCGATCGACGACGATACGTACAAGATTATCATTGCTGACCACTTGCGACTTATAATAGTTGTCTTCAGCAACAGTACATCCAAGGCAACGACCCATCGCGTCCCAAGGCTCTACAAAAAGCTTCTGCTGTGCTTGGTCTGCATTACCACCAATTAGCGAAAAAGGGAGACTGACAATATAAGCAGCCGTACCAGCAACAGCATTAACCAGTTGAAGAGGTTTACCTACGACAGTATCCACCATCATTGTGCCATAAGAAGGGCCAAAATCTGTTTCATCGATTTCTATGGCTGCCAAGGCAGGCTGCATACTCATGACCAGTAAACTTAAGCTTGCAGCAACAGTAAAAAATTTCTGCTTTACTGTCTGTGGCTTCTTGGCTTTGACAATCATAACGATATCCCAAAATTCGCAATTGGTAGGATTATTAGTTGGCGCTATTTCTACTCAGAAGAATAAAAACAACATCAATAAATTGGATATTACAGAAAAATCAATCATATGCACTATTTATGTAAGTGTCTACTATATTAAAGCAAGATGCGCCTGAATAAGCAATAAAAATACGTGTAATCGCTCATCAGTGAGAAAAATATAAAGATTTGGTTCAAAACGATTGGTAATAATATTGTCTTTTTTATTCAGAAAACAATTAGCAATGAGATTCTAGGTAGCATTTAAATCAATGGCTGACACAGGGAGCAGTAAACACTGGCTCGACCATTGAGTTTGACGTTTTCGAGTATCGTTTGACAGTGTAAACAGGCTTCACCTTGTCTACCATAGACGTTCAAGGTTTGCTGAAAATACCCCGTTTGACCATCAGCGACGGTAAAGTCTCGTAGTGTAGAACCGCCAAGTTTAATTGCTTTTTGCAAAATAGTTTTAATATGTCCAACCAAGGTTGTTATTTGATCATAAGACAAATGATGAGCAGGAGTAGCGGGATGAATGCCAGATAAGTACAAACTTTCTGTCGCATAAATATTACCAACGCCAACCACAACCTGTTGTTCCATAATGACTGACTTTATAGGGCGCGTAATAGGCCGTGATGGTTTGTTTGATATGGCAGTCTCGACAGCTTTATTGTTCTCGGTACTCTTGGTACGTTGGATAAAATGGTATAAATAGTCTGCCGTAAATGCATCTGAAAGTGGTTCGGGACCGAGATGGTCTAACAGTTTACTGCCATAATCCTGATACCATAACACTGACCCAAAACGTCTAGGATCATAATAGTGTAACTGTGATCGTTCGTTATTAGTGTTAGTAAATTCGATGACCAAATGATCATGTTTGCGTTTGTCTGTGCCATAACTGAGCTGTTGTAAGCTGCCCGACATTCCTAAATGAATCAAAAGCTGACGCGTTTTTGGTCTATCAGCTTGTGGGATAATATTTGATACTGTAGATGAAAAATTGAGTATCAGGTATTTTGCCCTGCGCTCGACACTATCTAATACATAGTCCACTAGCGCGTCTAAATCATCTGGCATTACCCAGCGCAACTTTGGCTGAAAGATTTTGATAGCAGTAACTTTTTGCCCCAATAGTGGGGTGAGGCTGGTTTTCGTGGTTTCTACTTCAGGCAATTCAGGCATAATATTTTATGATAACTCTACGTTAAAATGGATAGATTGTGGTTCAGTTTGGTGTTTAAGCAACGGCACGACGGGCGTGCAATATGCCATGCTGCTGCTCTAATTTGGCTAAAAGCTTAGACAGATGCGCCAGTCCAGAGACTTCGATATGAAACTTCAAAAAGGCAATATTATCGTCATTACTTAACGTCTCGACTTGGCGAATATTGACATTTTCTTTATCAATAATCTGGGTCAAATCGCGTAGTAAGCCACGTCTGTCATACGCTTCTACATGAATATCTACTGGTTGATAGCGCCCAGATTGAACACGCCATGCCGCTGCTATCTCACGCTCAGGATCACGCTCGATAAGGCGTAAATACTCAGGGCAACCACGATTATGGACGCTAACACCACGTGACAAAGTGATATAGCCTGCAATCGGCTCACCATGTACAGGATGACAACAACCCGCGAGATGAACTTCGATATTATCTAAACCGTCAATACGGATTTTATAAGCATCGAGTTTGCCAGCATCTCTAGTATCTACACTGAGGACAAAATCTTCTGGCGGCTTCTCTGGTTCTAAATGCAGCTGCCGAGAAATATGGCTGGTTAATTGATTGAGACCAATGTCGCCTGTGACCAATCCAACGATAATATCGTCTGTGTTATTGACATTAAAATGTTGAGTATAATCATTTAAATCAATACTGTTTGGATGCACTGACAGACGCTCAAGCTCTTTACTGAGCATTTGACGTCCAATCTCAATATTTTTATCACGATCTTGCTTATTGAACCATTGGCGCAGTTTTGAGCGTGCACGGTTGGTATGAATGTAACCCAGCGAGGCGACTAACCAATCTCGGTTTGGCTCGCGTGACGCCTTAGTGATGATTTCAACCTGTTCGCCCGTTTTTAGCTGATAGGTCAGTGGCACGTAGCGCTGGTTGACACGAGCGGCTTGTGCACGATTACCCACTTGCGTGTGCACATAATAGGCAAAATCAAGTACGGTCGCACCTTTTGGTAGCTCGGTGATATCACCATCGCGACTAAAGATATAAATGCGTTCAAGCTCATCAAAATCAACGAGCTGCTCTTCTTCATCAAAACCCATCTCATCTATCTCTTCACCTGTCAGTAAAGAGGAGCGCAACTGGTTCCGCGTTTCATTATTGATCGATAACAGCTGACGAAGAGAGCTGATTCTTTGGTTCAGATAATTGTCTTTTTTATTTTTTAGACCTTCTTTGTAATTGACATGAGCACACATGCCAAGCTCGGCCTCAAAATGCATTTCATGGGTACGAATCTGTATTTCAAGAGATTTGTTTTCAGCAATAACGGCAGTATGTAGGGAACGATAACCATTAGATTTAGGGTTGGTAAGATAATCATCAAACTGTTCGGGAATATAACGCCATAAACCATGCACCAAACCAAGCACATGATAGCAATCTGCCGGATTATTGACCAATACACGCAGTGCACGAATATCGTAAAGCTGATCAAACGATAAACCTTTCAGCTTCATTTTTCGGTAAATAGAATAAATGTGTTTGACACGTCCCGACAGTTCAGCCTCGATATTGGCTTCTATCAAAGCGTCATTTAATTTTTTTTGTACGCGCTGGATATAAGACTCGCGCTCACTACGTTTTTCCGACAAAAGTTTTGCAATTTCTTTATAGCGATCAGGCGCAAGATAACGAAACGCCAAATCTTCTAACTCCCATTTGAGTTGAGCGATACCCAAACGGTGGGCTAGTGGTGCATAAATAGTCATGACCTCACGTGCCACGCGATTCTGACGCTCTTCCTTTGAAAAGGTCAACTCTCGCATAGCGAAAGTACGCTCTGCCAATTTAATCAAAACCACGCGCACATCATTGGTGACAGAGATAAGCATACTATAAATATTTGAGAGCTGATCACGCTGATTGTTGACGAAATGGTCTTCTAAGCGTTTATTGCTTTCAATGATTTCAGACAGCTTACCCATGGCCAATGTATCTTTAACAAGGGTTGATACGTCAGTGCCAAATTTCTTTTCGATATCATCAAGACTTATCACGGACTTACGAGCGCTACGGTACAGCATGGCTGCGACCAGTGCGTCCTCATCTTGATACAAGTAGGTTAAGATGTCAGTCATACCGATACCAGTAACATAGGCGCCTGAACGCTCAGACTCACTGGTATTCATATGATTACGGATAAATTCACAAGCCGCACTAAGATTGGGTACAGACTCTTGCCCAATACGTTTGGCAACATTGTCCAACCACGTTGGCACATCAATATTTACTTGATCTAAATCAATGGTCGCAAGGTTTTTTTCTGAAAAGGTCAGCTTCTTACTGATAAAGGAATTATCAGCGTAATCGTTTTCAATCTTTAAATCGTCACTATGAAAAGAATGCAATGCCGAGCGATCAAACGTCGTGTGTAATTTATTGGTAGACAGCTGGTATTTGATATCGAGTGGAATTTGCGCATAGCTGTTGGCAGACTGATGAGAACGTTGGCTTGCGACCAGTTGTGCGGCAAGCGCTGCACTATCGGCTTGTGTGGTCTGTCCATCCACTAGCGGCAATCCTTCACGAATTTTTACCATAGCCGACTCCTCTCCTCTTAGCTATCCTGAATTGAACATAACTTCATCTACAATGTAAACACTTTGAATGGGTAGATGGTTAAAATACCAGCCACAAACCAGTCCAACTGCTAAAAATCTGTATTTTTGGCAACTAAAAAGCGCACGTGCAATATATAAAGCTACGAGTATGAATATTCACTATGCTTTGACTAAACAAATATAGGAAGATTGTTGGTTATTATCTCATTTTAAGGGTACAAATCAAGCGAGGCTATGTAATGTCTGTACGACATTAGGGTAAACAGCCGTTACTCATTAGCTCAGCTTAATATAGGTTTGAAATAAGCGTAAGTTATTGAAAAACGGCTATTTATTGTTTTGATGGGGGCAGTAGGTTGAACGAAATATTAAATGGCTATCTTTTCAAATCGAGCAATGGATTCAACGTGGCCTGTGTGGCAGAACATATCCATCACGCCCGCGTGCGTCAGACGATATCCTTGCTCTAATAAAGCTTTGGTGTCACGAGCAAGCGTTGCTGGATTACAAGAAACATAAACGATTCGCTCAGCATTGAATTTAGGCAAATACTGCATAATTTCCCATGCACCAGAGCGTGGCGGGTCAATTAATAGCGCGTCAAAGCCTTGATTAGCCCATGGCTTATCAATGCAGTCCTGCGTTAAGTCTTGACTATAAAATTCAGTATTGTTGATGCCGTTGCGACGTGCATTATCTGCTGCCCGTAAAGTCATTGCCTCACTACCTTCCACCCCGATAACCGATCCTGTTTCTCCAACAAGTCGCGCCAATGGTAAGCTAAAATTGCCAAGACCGCTGAATAGATCCAAGACGCGTTCACCTGCTTTTAAGTCCAGCAAGTCACAAGCAAGCTTGGTCATTTGACGATTGACAGACAAGTTCACTTGGGTGAAGTCAGTAGGAATAAATTCAAAAGTAAGATCATACTCTGGTAGTTGGTAGTACAAGCGCCCAAACTGCTGGCTCATGTCATCGGCATCTGTCAGAGCAATACGTTCAATACTATCAACGCCTTTAGATTGTAGATACAGCTGCCAATTGCGCGCTGCAAAAAATGTTTTTAGCTTATCGATATCAGCATCTGATAATGGCTCTAAGTTACGGACGATAAGAGCGACAGGTTGATTGCCATCTGGTAGCTCTGGGATTTGCTCACCCATTGCCAACTCAAGCTGAGCAATCTTATCGCGGCTCTCTAACTTACCAATCAAGGTTTTGAGATTCTCAATCTCAAAACCAATACGCGGATCTAAGATATGACACTCATTTAACTCAGCCAAAAAATTACTTGAGCGTTCACGGAAACCGACCAAGGCCGTTTCTTTTTTGACAACATAGCGAACACCAAGTCGAGCTTTGGTGCGATAGCCTAGGCGGTCGCCAACGACTGGCTCAAGCCAATGATCGGGCGCTGCATTGGCTTGATGCATAAGCATTTCTGCCAATACAGATTGTTTAAAATTGATTTGACCAGCAGGTTCCCAATGCTGCAAATTACAACCACCGCAAACGCCGAAGTGCGGGCAGGGTGGTACGGCACGCTCAGGGTTTGGGTTGGCAGTAATGCTAATGGCATCGCCTTCTTCAAAACTATTACGAACATTGGTCAATTTGACCACAGCACTTTCGCCCGGCAATGCAAAGCTCACAAATATTTTTTTACCATGTTTTTCTTCAGCATGACCATCCGCGACGCCAAACCCATTACCATATACGGCAACACCGCGACCATCGTGCGATAAGCCATCAATAGTGAAAGGCAATGGCTCTGCTTCTTTTAGACGACGACGTGTCTTTGAGGAAGGCTTGGATTTTTTCTTATTAGGGGGAATTGCAATATTTTGAGTGTCACTGGCTTTTTGCGTCGCATCAAGCGCTGTAGGTGTTTTTGAATCGGTGGGTTGCATAAACCTGCCTTAATAATGAGTGATAAAGAACTGAAAAATACATACAAAAGCCATTACTAGTGATAATGGTCTTTATGAGTGGGGTGCTGATGACCAATCAGCAATAAAATCTTGGTGGCGCGCACTACCATCCGCGTGGGTATATTTTACTAAATAGTCATGGCTTTGCTGCTGCCAAACCTCAAAACCTGAAGAGGACAACTGACCGGTCAAACGCAACCAGCGCAGATAGATGAGCCAAGTATTCATGACATCAGATTCGCAATATATTGATAGTGTTTGCCAATCGCCATTGCTCACAAGATCGCCAACCATGCTACCATCGACATCTGTTTTACCAGGTAATCCATACAAGCTTGCGACCACATCCATAGCTTCACGGCGACTGGCACCATACTGGCTAAATCTGTCCATCAAATCGAGATGACGAGTATGAAAGCGATTGACGTAGTTATCAAAGCGCATGTTTTTAATACGTTCGCCTTCTTCAAATAACCACGGTGCTGAAAAATCATACTGCATCGCACGATATATCAGTACTGGAATGTCAAAGCCTGAACCGTTCCAACTGATGAGCTGAGGCAGTGTTTCAAGGTCGCTGAATGCGCGAAAAAACTTGGTAAGAATGTCTTTTTCACTAAACTTATCGGCCGTCAATGAGAACAACGACAACTTGCCATCCTTGATATACAACGCAGAAATACACACAATACGCTGTAGTGGTAAGCGCATAAAGTCATGTCCCGCTTCTTGGGTACGTATCGCCGTCAATGCGCTCAATGTATCAGCATCATTGAGTGAGGCCAATTGAGGATAAATACGGCGAGCTGCCTCAATATCAGCAACAGTTTCGATATCAAACACTAAGATAGGGTCAGATGGTAAGGCTTGTGACATAAGTAATCCTGACTATTTATAAGCTTATAGTTAACCTACTATAAAAGCGTTATCGCTAGTGCCTGTGGCATTAACTAACTTTGCATTAATTGACTGCTACGTTGTCATCAACATTGTATAGACCAGTCGATAAATAACGATCACCGCGATCGCATACGATAAAAGCAATCACAGCATTAGGATTTGCTTTGGCTACTTGAGCGGCGGCCCATGCTGCTGCGCCTGAAGACACACCTGCAAAGATACCTTCAGTCTTGGCCAGTTTACGCATATAAACTTCTGCAATACGCTGATCGACATCCATGACTTCATCGACCAAATCTGCGTCAAAGATACCTGGCATGTAAGCCGCAGGCCAGCGACGAATACCAGCGATAGAAGCCTCTTCATCAGGCTGAAGACCAATAATTTTGATGTCTGGGTTTTGTTCTTTCAGGTAGCGTGACACACCTGTGATCGTACCTGTCGTGCCCATTGAGCTGATAAAGTGAGTGATTTTACCCTCAGTTTGTGCCCATAGTTCAGGCCCTGTGGTTAAGTAGTGTGCCTGACTGTTATCGGGATTGTTAAACTGGTCTAATACAATACCGTCGCCATTTGCTTGCATTTGCAACGCTAAGTCACGTGCTGCCTCCATACCTTCATCTACCTCGATCAAGGTTGCCCCATAAGCAATCATGGCGTCTTTACGTTCTTGCGTTGAATTGGTTGGCATCAGCAACGTCATCGGATAACCGCGCATGGCAGCCACCATCGCCAAAGCGATACCTGTGTTACCACTAGTGGCTTCTATCAACGTGTCACCAGGCTTGATGTCGCCGCGTTGTTCTGCTTGAAAAATCATATTAAAAGCAGGACGGTCTTTGACTGAGCCAGCTGGATTGTTACCTTCAAGTTTGGCCAATAAGGTTGCCCCATTGGTGATTTGCTCTTGCTCAGGCAGACGCTGTAATCTGACTAATGGTGTCTGACCGACGCAATCGGCAAGGGCAGTCACTTGAGTGATAAAGTTGGCGTTTGACATGGCCGTAGTGGACATACAGTATCCTTATTAGTTTTTGAAAGGTATTTTCAAACAGTCGTATACGTTTTTTAATGATAATTATGGAGCTAAAATTCACGCTTTAGTATGGTGCTTATCCGTATAAGCTAATGATTTATCAGCTAATTGTAGCAAAGTGATTTTATTAAACTAATGATGCGCAAGAAGTTGCGTCATTATATCACTTTGTTTTTGGCTACGCTGAGGGCATCAAGAGATTTTGGTAAATGAGCAAGCTTTATCTATATTTAGCTGTAAAAATGATTGTAGCCATAGACACCGTTGCAATCGGTTATTAATAACGAATCATTCACTAATGCTGTTAAAATACCCACAATACTCAATGAATAAAAGCAACTTATCACTGCTATCTATACATTGCAAAAAACCTATTAGAGAGTAAAGATTGCATGGCATACAAAAAACGTTTTGATACCAGTAGCGCCTATGGTCAGCTCATCATATTGGTGTTTTTACCAATTTGTGTACTAGCGGCGGTCGGCGGCATTTTGGTCTTTTACGAAACCATGCGTGCCAGCAATTCAGAACAAGAGGTCTTGGCTGAAGCAGTATTGATTCGTCATACGCCAGTCATTGCCGAGCTGGTTCCTGAGCTATTGGAGCAAACGCAGCAAATAGATAACGAAGCGAATGTCGATGAAACAGAAGCGACCAAGCTTGAGGGCATTCGAGATAAGCTGGGTCGTATGCAGTCTGAACAACATGTACAGCGTATTGCTATTATCAATGAAAACAATCAAGTACTCATGGCGGTGGGATATGGTCTAAATGAAGAATGGCCACTGCTGGATGTCGATGTAAAAGAGAATTTTTTGTCGCAAAAACCCACACCTATTGGTACGGCTTATGGCAGCCTATTAGGGGATTTTGACGGGCAAAAACTGTGGCTGCTAGTAGATATGGACAATGAGCCGCTGTATATTGCGCGTTATCGTATTGCCATGGCGTTAGTGATTACGGGCTTATTTACCATACTGATTTTATTGCTAAGCTTGAATATTTATTCAAAGCGCTGGATAGCACCTATTTATGAGCTACGTTTGCAGCTGCAACGTACGGATGTCGAAAACCTATACCAGCCCATTCCTGTTGAGTCGGATGGCGAGCTGAATTTGTTGCAACAAGACTTGGTTAAGACATTGCGTCGTTTACACAGAAGTTTTCAAGAACTTAAAGATCATGCCGAACAAACAGAGGACGATTTACGCCTCGCGTTTGATGAGATGGAAATGCAAAACATCTCGATTCGTAATGCCCGTGATGCTGCTATTTCGACCAGCCAAGCCAAGTCAGCATTCTTGGCCAATATCAGTCATGAACTGCGCACGCCTTTAAATAGTATTGATGGCTTTATCAATCTGCTCGCGCGTCATGGTGAGTTAAATCCTGAGCAAGACTTGTATGTACAAACCATACGCAAATCTTCAGCACATTTATTGGCATTGGTGAACGACGTTCTCGATTTTTCTAAGATTGAAGCGGGCAAGCTGGTGCTGGATCGCCATGAGTTTGATCTCTATGACACTATTTATGACGTGGTCGATATGCTCTCACCTGTCTCTGCGGAGAAAGGTCTGCGCATGGCAGTGCTGTTTTACAACGATGTACCGATGCGTATTAATGGCGATGCGCTACGTCTCAAACAAGTATTGACCAATATCGTGGGTAACGCGATTAAATTCACTGACAGTGGTGATGTGGTAGTACGTGTCAGCTTGGACGATCACCGTGACAATTACCTGATGATTAGCGTACAAGACAGTGGTAAAGGCATCTCGCTTGCCGATCAAAAAATGCTGTTTCAAAGCTTTAGTCAAGGCGACCCATCAATCACTCGTCAATATGGCGGTACAGGGTTGGGTCTGGTCATCTCCAAGCAGTTGACGCGACTGATGGGCGGTGATATTGGCTTTCATGACAATGCGCAAGAGAACATCGCCAATCAGGGTGCAACGTTTTGGTTTCGTATGCCGGCGCATGTCGATGTATTGGAAGCTGCTACTGGACAAACGATTGAGTTGCCAGTATTGGCACCATTGGCAAGTGACACTGACGAGTTTAACGTATTGGTATGGATCAATCATACTGCGTCGATACAGGTACTCAAAGCCAGTTTGCAGTATCTGCCAATCAAACTGACGCAAGCCAACTCCTTACCAGGCGTCCTTGAATCCTTAAAAGAGCGTGGCAATTTTTGGGATTGGGTCATTGTTGATGATGATACTCAAGACGATATGATGGCGTTACTTAAGCAAATTCGACTACATTATCAAGGCAAGCTTGCGGTATTTGGTTATCAGGTGGCGGCTGATCAGGCATTATTAAACAGATATCATGCCAATATTCTCTACGAGCCTTTAGACAAGCGTCAGCTTTATGCCATGCTTGATACGCAAAATCGCAGTGTTCCAAAAAATATGCAAGAGCCACGTTGGAAAGGCGTAACCGTGCTGGCCGTCGATGATCATCTACCCAATCTACTGGTGCTTGATGCGTTGCTTAGTGAGCTTGGTATTCAGGTGATTACAGCAAGTAGCGGTTTTGACGCTATAGAAATCATCAGTAAGCAGCACACCAAAAACCTCAAAATGGCAAAGAGTGGTAAGCAAAGCCTCTCAAATAAAACCCAACTCTCCAAAGCCGAAGCTCGAGATGAAATCAGCAAAAAATCACCTGCTGCACTTTATGCCGAAGAGACGAGTGGTGAAGAAAAAGGAGCTACTCAGGACAAAAGTCATATTGATTTAATCTTTATGGACATCCAAATGCCGCGTATGTCAGGGCACGAAGCGGCCAGACAAATTCGTACGATTGAAAGTGATGACAACCGCGTACCTATTATTGCGTTGACTGCTCATGGCTTGGCTGATGAGAGAGACAAGCTGATTGCGAGCGGTATCAATGACTATGTGGGTAAGCCCATCAGTCAGCCGCAGTTATTACAAGTATTACAAAAATGGCTGGGACGTACGACGACCACGCCAGAATTAACGGCATTGCCAGATACCACCTTACAAGGTATCGACTTGCAAGAGAGTAAGGCTGCGTTTACAAACTTGCAAAATCGATCTTCTCCAGATGGCTATTTCCATGAGAACGTTGAGCGCAAAATAGATATTGGCGAATATTCGACATGGCCTTCAGACTCTACCATGATTGCTTATCCATTGATCCAGAATAATGAGAATGGTCAAGAAAGCAGCTCTGAGATGGTCACTCAGCACAAAATAACTCGGCCATTATCTTTGAAAAAAATTCGTGATGATTACTTGCGTGATAGTCAGCCACGTGAAGATTATAGACGAGAGACGCCGCGTGATACTCAGCCACGTTATGAAAGCTTACGCTTACAAAAGCAGGGCACTACCTCATTACTTCATCCCTCGAATGGTACGGCAGATAATTTCAATGATGAAGCCACAGCAAGTATAGAGTCAGCACAGTATGAGCAAGAAACAACAGGGTTTAGCAATCATCAATCACCTCCAAACCATTCGCGGATGGATGACCTCAACCTTTTAGAAATATTAGATTGGCAAGATGCCTTGACCCGCTCAGCAAACAAACCTGATTTGGCAGCCAAACTCATCATTATGATGCTGGATACCATTAACGATGAAAAGCAGGCATTGACGCAAGCATGGGAAGCCCGTGATCGTCATATGCTGGCGCAAATTGCTCATCGTATATTGGGCGGGAGTCGCTACACAGGTGTTCCGCAACTGCGTCAAGCCAGTCAAGACTTAGAGGATAAGTGTTTATTAAACCTCCAGCATATTACGCCTGCACAGTTTGCCATGCTTGAGCCTTATTATGTGGCACTAATAACCGCATTAAATAACTTACAAACGTTAGATCTGTCTGCTTATCCTCAGCTGAATTATCATCGTTTGAGTGAAAACGACATGACATGGAAGATGATATAACTTGGATGGGTTTGATGCTCAGCTAGCGAGTTTACCGAAGCAGTCAATTATTGCTACGGTAGAACAAATAGAAGCCTGCTAACATTGCTGGTATCTATTCTATCTCTATTCTTCAATAAGGACTGTTATGAACGCGATTGCCACTTATCAGTATGAGACGTTACAAGTCAGCATCACCAACCAGATATTGACGGTTACTTTGAATCGTCCCCACAAAAAGAACGCCATGAGTTTTCAGCTAATCAATGAGCTGATTGCCGTGGCAGGTCGTATCGGTAAAGACAAAACCATACGTGCCGTCATTTTAAAGGGCGCAGAAGCAACATTTTGTGCAGGTATCGATTTGGGCGATTTGAATCATCCAAAGAATAAAGCATTTGCCTTTTGGGAGCTTGTCAAACCATGGCAGAGTGCCTTTCAACGTGTTTGTCTGGTTTGGCGTGAATTACCAGTACCTGTTATTGCTGTTTTGGAAGGCTATTGTATTGGCGCAGGGTTGCAATTAGCGCTGGCTTGTGATGTGCGTATCAGTCACTCTGATTGCCAATTATCTATTATGGAAGCCAAATGGGGCTTAGTGCCGGATATGGGTTTGACACAATCTGCTTTTGGGATTGTACGAGAAGATGTACTAAAAGAGCTGGCAATGAGTGCACGCATTATCGATGCCAATGAAGGTATGGCACTCGGTATCATCAGTCATTGTAGTGATAACCCACTTGAGCAGGCGCAGGCACTCGCCGCTGAATTTGCCGAGCGTTCTCCCGATGCAGTGCTGGCAAGTAAACGTATCATCAACGCCATGTACCAACAACCTAAAATCACGTTATATAAAGAAAAAATATGGCAGCTCAAAATGATGCTGGGTCACAATCGTAAGCTGGCGCTTAGAAAAGCCAAACAAGCCAGTACCGCATTTGCCAAGCGTCAGTTCAATTGAAGATTTTTCACTATAGAAGGTAGATATGGTGACAAATGAGCTTAATAGTAGAGAAGGGTTGGTTGGTGTCATCCGTCTATCGAAACACAAGTAATCAATACGATATAAAAGTATCTGCTGACTAATATAAAAGTAACGGTGATATAAGTAAATGTGCCTTATAATTGCGGGCTGTTGTTTATAAAGCTTATCAAAATAATAAATAAAGAACGGTGAATAAAGAAAGCATAAATCATAAAACTAACACTATATAAAATGGTCTGAATATGTCTGCCCCAAAACCCTCTCTACCCAATAAACCCATTGCTTCTGAACGAGTGCGCTCTGCTGATTTGCCTGTTGCATGGATTATGATGCTTGGACTTATCGTAGCGGTAGGACCGTTATCTATTGATATGTATCTGCCTGCGCTCCCGTCTATGGGTGATGATTTTGGCGTGTCAACAGCTTTTATGGCCAACTCTGTTCCGGCGTATTTTTTGGGTTTGGTATTCGGTCAGCTGTTTTATGGACCATTCAGTGATCGTGTTGGCCGCGTTAAGCCTTTATATATCGGTATGACTTTATATGTAATCGCCTCGGTTATTTGTGCTACAACCAATAACGAGTACGTATTATTTGTTGGACGTACAGCGCAAGCACTCGGCGCTTGTGTGGGCGCCGTGGTGACACGGGCGGCAATTCGTGACCGTTTGACTGCCAAACAAACTGCCAAAGCTTTTTCTATCATGATTTTGGTGATGGGCTTAGCGCCAATACTTGCCCCTTCACTTGGTGCATTGTTTTTGAAATTTTTCAGCTGGCATTCTATTTTTTGGTTTTTGGCAGCCTTTGGTGCGCTGAATTTATTATTGACCAAGTTTTTCTTTTTTGAAACTTTAACAGAAGAAAACCGCAATGTGCGTCCTGCTAGAGAAGTCTTGAGCCAATATTGGGATTTGTTGAAAGATCCAACTTTTAACTACCCAGCGATCGGTGGTGGCCTGCTTATGGGCGCAATGTTCGTCTATATCAGCTCAGCTTCTGAATTAATTATGGACACTTATGGCGTCTCAGCGACACACTTTGGCTGGTTATTCGGTATGAATGCGGCGGGGTTTGTCGGTTTGACTCAGCTTAATCAGTGGCTTACCAACCGTTTTCGTATTTTAAGTATCTTGCGCTTTGGTGCGATGATGCAAGTTGTTTCTGCAGGCGTCCTATTTACCATTGGTTTGATATTGGGTACGGATGCGTGGTTGCCATTGGTCCTTGCTTGTATTTTCTTTTGTATTGCAGGATTGGGTTTGACCCAGCCGAACGCTTCTGCCATCGCATTGGCCTTTCAAAAGCGTCGCGCTGGTATGGCTAGCGCACTACAAGGCTCACTCATGTTTTCGGTCGGTATTTTTGGGGGCTTATTATTAAACCTGTTCCCAGTCAATCCCGTCCTAAAAGTTGGTATTGCTATGTTTGCATTGATGAGCTTAGGTACATTCCTCGTTTGGAAGATTGATCGTAATTTAAACCTTGATGAGACTGATTGATGTAAAACATCCATATCTCTCTTTTATATTGCAAAAGCATTCATACGTTCATCATGTATGAATGCTTTTTTTATGGCTGCTATATTCCTCTACTTCTTTAAAACACCTCTCTAAATACCTGTCTGTTAAAAAATATTACTTAGTAAATATAAACCTTGGCTTCTTTTGCTTTATTAGAGAAATTATACGTAATAACTGAACATAATTATTGCAATAGTAAAATTAGATAAGTATTATCTAACGTAACTTTCTGTAAGTAAATATGTAGAGATATTACTTAACCTTGCTAGATTGTCATTTATCAATATGTATAACAACGTTAAGTTTCAAGGATAGATTATGATGCAGTTATATCGAGCGTTACCCATTTTGTTGAGCGTTGGCCTGTTTGGCTGCGGTAACTCACCCACTCAAGAAAGCGCTAGTGCAGCTGGTACATCAGCAACAGAAAATAAAGACAGCTTTGTGAGCAAATTGCCTGATACCGCACCAGTTATCAAGGTCGCTACAACAGGTACAATGCCTCCGTTTTCGTTCCAAGATGATTATGGCAACATGCAGGGTATTGATATTGATTCAATCCGTGCTATTGGTGAAGAACAAGGGTTCAAAGTCGAGTTTTATAAAGAAACGTGGCAGAACATGTTCGACAGTGTCGAGTCAGGTAGTCGAGATTTGGCTATTTCAGGCATTTCATATAAAGACGACCGTGCTGCTAGATATGGTCTTTCAAACTCTTACTTCTTCAACCCTTCTGCTGTTATGTATGCTAAAAGCAACTTAAACATCAACGGCTTGGGCGATTTAAAAGGTTTGCACGTCGCTGGTATGGACGGCACCAAACAGGTTGATCAAGTCAAGGAAACAGGTGGGTATAGCGAACTCTCTACTACCGTTACCACTTTTTTGCTATTTGAAGACCTTGTCCAAGGTAAAGTCGATGCCATTGTTCAAGATTTACCTTTATTGCAATATACGGCAGCAAATCATCCTGACCATAAAGTAGTCATCGTACCTTATGAAGACGAAAACAATCCATCAGCACAGCAAGTTATATTGATGGCGAAAGGCAATAGTAAGCTTATCAATCAAGTAAATGAAGGTATTGTCAAGCTAAAAGCGAATGGGACCTTTAAAGAGATCGAAGGACGATGGTTGGGTGAAAATGTCTCTACCGCTAAGAGTGCTTCTGATACTACTACTAAGCAATCGAGTTAAGGAATTCTAAAGATGGCAACCACACCTAATATTGACAATAAGCGCTATCAAGGTCTGATTATTTCAATTGCACTATTCCTATCTTTGATTGGTGCTTTGCTAGCGTTTACGTTTTATACATCCAGTTTATTAGAAAGAAACACGGCTCTGATTGACCAGACCAACAAAGTGGCGAATAGTGCCCAGGCTGTAATTAAAGACCTTTTCGACTTAGATGCCAGTTACGGTGAAGATACCAACTCTCCTCATATACAACGTGTGTTAGAGCGTTTGGAGAAAAACACGGCGTCAATTACCAGCTCTATCGCTGCTATTGAACAAGGTGGAACGATCACTGATACCGAAGGCAGAAGTTATACTCTACCGAAGATAGATAGTGATGCCCAAGCAAACATTACTGCCGCCAATGAGCAGTGGAAAGCGTTAGAACCTAAAATTCAGACATATCTAAAAGATGCTGATAATATTATGGTTCCCTCTGCTGACGCGTTGACACAAGCGGTTGAGCAGGCAAAAACGTCAAGTTTGCTGATGAACGATTCTTTAGATAATCTTACAGATGACGTGTTCAATAGTGCAGAGAGTGAAGCATCTACGATTCGTCTTATTCAGGCAATTGGGGTTTTTGCTATTTTTGCCTACTTCTTGATCTTCGTATTCTTCTTTGTACGTCGTTTACGTGAAACGGATGCTGAAGCACTTGCCGCTCGTCGTGAAACTCAAGAAATTATGGAAACGGTTAATACGGGTCTATTCTTGCTTGACAAAGACTTGCGCATTGGTCAACAGCATTCTCGAGCACTGAACGATATTATCGGTGCTGATAGATTGGCTGGAGAAAACTTTACCAATGTACTGCGTGGTCGTATCTCAGATAAAGATCTAAAGACCACACAGCAGTTTATTGAGCAGCTTTACAATCCACGAGTCAAAGAAAAATTGGTGGATTCTCTCAATCCTTTGCACAAAGTCATGCTCCACAATACCTCTGGTAATAAAGGGCTCAATGATCGCTTCCTAGACTTTAAATTCTCACGTGTTTACGATGACAAAAACATTGCGCGTATTTTGGTCAACGTGAACGACGTATCAGATGCCGTCTATCTAGAACAGCGTCTAGAAAAAGAACGTACCGAAAACGACATGCAAATTGAGATGTTAACCACCATCTTGAATGTAAACCCGAAAATTATTAACGAGTTTATTGCGAACACGCAAACGCATATCGAGAAGATGAACAATATCTTGAAAAACCCTGGTAGTTCGCAATACGAATTAGAAGGCAAATTAAAAGCCATTTACCGTGAAATGCATAGCTTAAAAGGCGAAGCTTCTGCGTTAAAACTGCACAGCTTCACTAAGATTGCTTCAGATGCAGAAGACAAGTTGCACGCGTTGCAGAATCAAGGTCAACTATCGGGCAATGACTTCTTACCGTTAGCCGTACATTTGGATGACTTGTTGAGTCTATCAAATACCATTGCTACCTTGGGTGAACGTATTAACCGCTCAGCACCGCCAAGTGTAAAGCCTGCAACAGCGCCAATCAGCGATAGCTTTGCAAAAACCAATATCACTGAGAGTCATACATCAAACCATACTATCAATAACATAAACGCTGATCATGGTCAAAGTATTGATTTGGATAATGATGCAGACGATCAATTGTCTTTTTATAAAGAATTTGCAAAAGACATCGCAGCACGACAAGGCAAGCAAGTACAACTGAAAAGCGATACTCTAACGCAAGCGGACATACCAGACCATCTGGTGAAACCAATCAAAGAGATCAGTATTCAGTTACTACGTAATGCGGTAGTTCATGGTATCGAAGCACCAAGCGTTCGTCATTCCACGGGTAAAGATGCCGTAGGAACCATTGATGTAGAAGTAAAAGACAGCGGTTCAGACGTTTTGTTAATGGTACAAGATGATGGTCAGGGCATTGATTATGACGGTATCCGTACAAAATTGAGCAAAGAAGGTCGTTTTAGTACGGAAGAGGCAAATCAGCTCAGCCAAAATGACCTATTGAAGCAACTGTTTTCTTCAGGTTTTTCTACCAAAGAACACGCAGATGAAGATGGTGGCCGCGGCGTCGGTCTCGACATCATCAAAGCAAAAGTTAAAGAGTATAACGGCAAGCTTAATGTAAATAGTGAACTGGGTCAGATGACACGGTTTGTCATTACTTTACCTAAAGCTTAATTAAAAATAGCAGGGATATTGTCAAGGACGACAAGCACTTTATTAAAGGTAATAGATAAGTTATGCATAAGTTAATGATTGTTGATGATTCGAACATTATCAGAAACCGTATTCAGCGCGCGTATGATTCAGGAAATTTTATGTTGGTTGCTACGGCCACCAGCGGTGTTCAAGCCATTGAAAAATTTAATATACATCGTCCTGATGTGATCACTATGGACTTGACCATGCCGCAAATGGATGGTCTTGAATGTATTGAAAAAATCATCTCGATTGATCCTGACGTCCGTATCTTAGTGGTATCAGCGTTGTCTGATAAATCTACAGGTATTGAGGCGTTGTCGTTGGGTGCAAGCGGCTTTTTATGTAAGCCATTTTCAGAGGAGGAGCTTGTGGAGGCTTTGTATGAGCTGATGCAAGACTAATACTATTCAACGACCTAAGTAGATGTGATTATGAAAGAACAAAAACTACAGATTTTTTTAAGCATTATTAGTAATTATTTTAATCAATTTGGGGGAGAAGAGCTTGTCGCTGATACCCCATATTTGTTAGAAAATAAACAGCCCAAAGTTCATGATTATACTGGCGTGATTGGTATATCTGGTGGACAAAAAGGCGTGGTATATTTTTCGGCAACCCATCAGTTGTTGTCTTCTATATTAGACAATATGGGTGAAACCGATAAAAGTGATGAGAACTACATAGATTTGGCTGGTGAAGTCGCCAATACGATCGCAGGTAATGCACGCAAAGAATTCGGTTCAGAGTTTCATATTTCTGTGCCATTCGTGTTCAAGGGCTCTCCGCAAAGTATCGTACTGCCGAATGATGAGCGCTCTTTTATCATTCCCATCACTTGGCATGCTCAAGTTGGCGAGATCGTAGTTTGTTTGCAGGACTAACTGTCCTGCCGCGTAATAAAGATGGATATTAATATATTATGGTTAAAATAGAAAAGCTGGGCGTGTTTTTAAGCTCAATTAACGCATTTTTTGTACAGATTGATGGCTCAGAAGTAGACATTGATACGCCGTATCTAAGCCATAATAGGAGCGCTATAGGTTATGATTATAGCGGTATTATTAAGATATCAGGGCCTCTTGAGGGCTGTGTGTATGTGAGTGCGCCTAGCGTCATGTTACGAGAGGTAATAAAAGTGATGGAAGAGCCGGACTCTTCTATCACGATGATGAAAGATTTGTTGGGTGAAATGGCCAATACTATTTCTGGTAATGCTCGTACTGAATTTGGGTCAGAGTTTATTATTTCACCGCCGCACATCGTTGAAGGTGCTCCTAGCGTGTCTTATCTACCAAAAGACCGTCAAAGCTATATTACCCCATTCACTTGGCGTAATTACAAGGCCATGATTGGGATCTGTATTGCCTAATCTAAACTCAGCTTTATAGTCTCTAAAACTCAATGATTGCCTGAATAAATTGATTAAGTATGAGCTATCTAAGCACAAATTGCCCACTAAAAAAAGCGACACACTCTGTGTCGCTTTTTGTCATTTAATTCCTTTATATCTTATGTCTATCTGGAGAAGACCACAACGATAAACTGCTGGAGATTTGAATAGATTATATGATAAAATACGGCACAGCTATTTTCATCACTCTTTTTATCGTTTGGATTTAAGTTTTTCTTAGATCAGACAATAGCTTTTTTTAAACCAACCAATGACACACACATCATGGCAAAAAATTGCTGGGTGTTTGGCGACTTGATTAATTTGCAACAGGGTAGTGTGGTCTCAACGAGCACTCACTATTGGCAGATGCGTGTCGCTAGATAGGCAGTTTTTGTGATGTGGAGGCATAACCCAATCAATAGGACATTTTAACATGGCTACAAAGAATCCAACCAAAATCGAAATGCGCGACCTACTACAAGCTGGCGCTCACTTTGGTCACCAAACACGTTTTTGGAATCCAAAAATGGGTCCATATATTTTTGGTGCCCGTAACAAGATTCACATCATCAACCTAGAGCACACTGTAAAAGCATTTAACGAAGCATTGACTTACGTAAATGGCTTAGCGGCTAAGAAAAACAAAGTATTGTTCGTTGGTACTAAGCGCGCTGCAAGTGGTATCGTTCGTGAGCAAGCGACTCGTGCTGGCATGCCATACGTTGACCATCGCTGGTTAGGTGGTATGTTGACTAACTGGAAAACACTACGCCAGTCAATCAACCGTCTAAAAGAACTTGAAAAGCAATCAGAAGACGGTACTTTTGCTAAGCTGACTAAGCGTGAAGCATTAGAGCGTACTCGTGACATGGAGAAACTTGAGCGTTCATTGGGCGGTATCAAAGACATGGGCGGCCTACCTGACGCTATCTTCGTTGTAGACGTAGATCACGAAGCGATCGCTATCAAAGAAGCTAAGAACTTGGGTATCCCAGTTATCGGTATCGTTGATACAAACTCTAGCCCAGACAATGTTGATTACATCATTCCAGCTAACGATGATGCAATCCGTGCTGTATCTCTATATGTAACTTCTATGGCTGATGCAATCATTGCTGGTAAAGAATATGCACAAACTCAAGCTGGCGGTAAAGCTGAGCAAGAGCCTGCTACTGAAGAAGCATCAGTTGACGCTGAAGAAGCTGCAACTCCAGCAGAATAAATAGCTGACCCAAAGGGTTTAACTTTGTCAGGATAGTTTGATGATTTATTTGTCACTATTCATAACAGGTTATTAACAGCGTATAAGTAAGCTTATAATAGGCATGATGTAGTTTTACTCGTCATGCCTTCTTATTGATAGATAGCAAATATATTAAGTATAAGTTAAGCACTCCCATACATAACAATACTGAGGTAACTCTTATGTCAGAAGTAAAAGTATCTGCCAAAATGGTAAAAGAATTGCGTGACCGTACTGGTCTTGGCATGATGGAATGTAAAAAAGCGTTAGAAGAGTCAAATGGTGATGTTGAAGTAGCCATTGATAACCTACGTAAATCTGGTCAAGCAAAAGCAGCTAAAAAAGCGGGTAACATCGCAGCTGACGGCGCTATCATCATCGCACAAGGCGATAACAAAGCATTCTTGTTAGAAGTTAACTGCCAAACTGACTTCGTTGCAAAAGATGATAGCTTTACTGCGTTTGCAGAAAAAGTGGCCAATCTTGCATTAGAAAACAACGTCACTGATGTTGCTGCTATCTCTGAATTGCCTTATGGAGATGGTCAAACGGTTGAAGAAGCACGTGTATCATTGGTACAAAAAATCGGTGAGAACATTCAGATTCGCCGTGTTGAAACCCTAGAGGGTAATAACATTGCTTCATACCGTCACGGCCTACGTATCGGTGTGGTCGTTTCTTATGAAGGTGGCGATGCTGACACTGGTAAGAACCTTGCGATGCATATCGCTGCGTTCAATCCTGTTGCGGTTGCTGACGAAGACGTTGCAGCTGACCTATTAGCACGCGAAAAAGACATCATCGAAGCGAAAGCTAGAGAGTCTGGCAAGCCTGATAATATCGTTGAAAAAATGATCGAAGGTGGTCTGCGTAAATACCTAGAAGAAGTGACTCTTCTACGTCAGCCATACGTCATGGACAACGAGAAAAAAGTTGGTGATGTCCTAAAAGCTGAAGGCGTAAAAGTACTTGGTTTCAAACGTCTAGAAGTTGGTGAAGGCATCGAGAAGAAGCAAGAAGATTTCGCCGCTGAAGTTGCTGCAACTCAGGCTGCTAACAAGTAAGTATTAATTTACTGAAAACGACTAAGAATGTTGAATGCAAGTTATTTAACATTCGCAGTTTGGCTTTATCTTTCATGTAATACCTATAAGATAAAGCTGCTCAGTAAAATAAGAAAAAGCCCGTTAATCAATTAACGGGCTTTTTTGTGTTCGGATTTTAAGTTTTGGCTTCAGGCTTTAAAACTGAGTTTAGCGTAGTGCTGCATAAGCCGAATTGGTATAACTGGCACTGTTGATGTTACTACCAGTTGCATAGCTGACATTTTGTAGGCCGTCACTCATAGTCCTGTTTGTCGTCTGATTATTGGCACT
This sequence comes from Psychrobacter sp. JB193, assembly GCF_002285555.1. Lineage (NCBI taxonomy): Bacteria > Pseudomonadati > Pseudomonadota > Gammaproteobacteria > Moraxellales > Moraxellaceae > Psychrobacter > Psychrobacter sp. JB193. Next base: position 1,147,328 of record NZ_NRGY01000001.1, on the reverse strand, counting down.
CATACCTCCACCAGAAAGCCCAGCATCATTTTTGTACAGGCTATGGTAGCGACTCATCACTCTTTGGACATAATTACGAGTCTCTTTAAAAGGAGGGATACCACCGTATTTATCGACGTTGCCTTCACCAGCATTATAGCCAGCCACAGCGTGTTCGACATTATTATTGAAGCGGCGCATGAGCCATGCGATGTACTTAGCAGAGCCTTCTATATTGTCAGCTGGGTTCCAAGGGTTGCTCACATTAAAACGACGAGCGGTGGCAGGCATCAATTGCATAAGTCCTTGTGCCCCGACAGGCGAACGTGCATTCGGATTAAATGCCGACTCTGTGTGCATCATGGCTTTCATGAGTGCGGGATCCACACCGTTTCGCTCAGCAGACGCACGGATATAACTGTCATACGCGTTACGGCTACTGCTATTACTGGCAGCACTGCTACCATAATTATTGCTGCTATTACTGCCGTCATACATCTTAGAGTCTTTGTAGTAAGTGACTTTTACTTTTTTCGTAAATTTATCAAAATTACCACTTGGATTGACGTTGGTAAGGAGAACTTGTCCACCTTTGTCTTTATAAATATACATATTGCCTGCTTGGGCAGCAGTAGAAAAACCAGATAGAAGAAGAGTGGTGAGTAGGGCAGGAGGTAAGCAGCGATTAACTAAGGTTGCAATATTTATCATAGGGTCATCACTTTTTATAGAGTAATAGCAAATCTCTTTGCTTATAGGCGTGTTTTTTTGCGCATTTAAGCGGTCATTATGTTTGTAGGATTTTGCAGCTATAAGGCATATAGCCACCTAACAAAAATCACGTCTAACTAAAAACCACTTGCGATAGATACAAAAAATAATAGTGGCTTACTATAACATATAATAACTTTTCAACACATTTGATTGTCAAAATAAGCGCGAAATATAAATATTATCTACTAAATAACTATAAACAAATCAACATGATATTGGGATCAGATATGTCAGTAAACGAATAAGCTTAAAAAATAGAAATAAGTGGACCTAACATATCCATTTACTTAACCACTGAGCGCCCCAATGAAAATAGGCACCCAAACCGCAGTAACCAAGCCATTTACCGCCAGTCCAAAAGCAGCATAACGCCCAGCGGTATGGCTGATTTGCCATGCCTCTACCGTGCCAAACGCATGAGCTGCCAATCCAAGTGCCAACCCTTTGGCTCGATCATCATCGATACCGCGAAATAAGAAACGCGCTAAAGTACCACCAAGTAGCCCTGAGACAATAATGATCAAGTTTGCCATTGGCAATGGCGCTCGAATCAAATCTGCCACACTCAAACCAATAGGCGTGGTCACTGAACGAGTAGCAAAGGCCAATATGGTGTCGTGACTTAATGACATAAGGTACGCCAATGACATCGGTAATAAAGCACCAATAGCACTTGCAAGGACAACGATCAGCGTAAGCTTTTTGATCGGTAATCCTTTAAAGTTCATCGCTGCTAAGGGGACTGCTAGTAGTACGGTGACGTATCCTAATAGGTGATCAAATACAGGCTTGGCAGCACTATAATAATGATTATAATCCCATTGCAATAAAAACAAGAATACAAGCACCAAGACAAGGGCGGTAATGACCATCGGCAACCATGACAGCTTGCGTGCCAATACTCGAGCAATCACATGAGCCGCTAAGGTCAGTAATATGGCGGCAAGCGTAGTTAGCAACACGTTATCAGTAATCATGACATCTCCCCGCAGCTCACAGCTGTCCCTTCTGCTGATCGATGGTGGTGCTATCACTATCGTTTTTATGATTTAACCAACGATTGGCAAGTATGGCCAGTCCCCAAAGTGGAATCAACGTACTGATAATCATCGTGAGTATCACGCCCCATAGCTCATCTCCTAAGGCAAACAGCAACAGTCCTGCTCCAGCAGAAACTGGCAAGAAAGCAAAGCCACTATCGACAAGCAAGGTATTACTGGCATGCGTCAACCAGCTAGGTAGGCCTTTGAGCAATCGCCATATGATTAAAATGATAAACATCGCGATCAAGCCAACAATATTGGCCGCTTTTTCGATACCTGCCCACTGACAAATAATCACTGCCGACTCACGAACGAATATGACTATTGCCAGTGTGATTATGACAGCTAGCCATAAAGGTAAACTGGATGAGGGAGTAGACTTCATAAAGATTCTGGCCAAGTCAAATATAGATAGTGCAGGTATTCGATTCAAAAGAAACGCTCTTGCTCTAAAAAATGCATTTAATAAATTAAGCTTTATTAAGCCACCTACGAACGATTATATAGAGAGCAGATAGACTAATAAAGTCTATAAAAAAGCAGCGTCCTCTATTATCTTAAAAAGATATGAAAACTAAAAGCGATATATCAGATAAAAAACGGCAAAACAAAAAAGACGATATCAAATGATATCGTCTAGGTGTGACTGCGACAGCTATTTCAAATAATAGGCATTGCTTAGTATATCATTACTTAAATCTGAGAATCAGTAATAGGTGCTGCTTTTGTGCCAGTGTCGTCTGAGTTGGCAGTAGTGGTATTTAGCGAATTAAATTCATCAAAGGCCTGTTCTTCTGCTTCCGTTAACGTCTGCTCTTCTTCATCATCAGATTTTTCGAACTCTTCAAGGACTGGCATCAGCAAGGTTGCTTGCGCTAGTGGCAATACCTCTAAAGGATCTAAGTCGGCTTGCCCAAGCAGCTGTCGTAAGCGCTCGCTTGGCAAACGAATGGTCAAGCACTCATGACCATTATCATCGTAGCTCTCCTCCAAGATAACGCCCAGCTCATACAAAGTGTTTTTGAAGTGACCCGCACTATAAGGTAAGGTCAAATCGAAGGTAGTCAACTTACCGGTCAGCAGCTGCTGAACGGCAAGTGTTAGACCTTCCATACCGAGATTTTCTCTAGAAGACACATAAACGCGGTTGGGTTTACCTTCACTCGCATAACCAATATGCGCAGGTTCATCGGTCAAATCAATTTTGTTATAAACATTGAGTACTGGTACATCGTTATCAATTTCAGCCAATACGTCTTTTACTGCTTGAATTTGTTCATGCATGTCTTCACTAGACGAATCAATCACGTGTAGCAGCAAGTCCGCCTCTAACGTCTCTTCTAGCGTGGCATGAAATGATTCGACCAACTCATGTGGCAGGTGACGAACAAAACCAACAGTGTCTACCAAAACAACCCGTCCCACACCCTGCCAATCTAAGCGGCGTAATGTCGGATCCAACGTGGCAAATAGCTTGTCGGCTGCATAAATGTTTTCATCAACCAAACGATTGAATAGAGTCGATTTGCCCGCATTGGTATAACCCACGAGCGAAATGGTCGGTACATCAGATTTTTGGCGGCGCGCCCGGCCTTGGGCACGTGTTTGACGTACCTTTTCTAACTTGCTTTTTAACTGATTGACGCGAGTCTGTAGTAAGCGGCGATCCGTCTCAAGCTGAGTCTCACCCGGTCCACGTAAGCCAATACCACCTTTTTGACGCTCCAAATGGGTCCAACCACGTACCAAACGTGTCGATAAATGATTGAGCTGAGCAAGTTCTACCTGTAGCTTACCTTCGTAAGTACGGGCACGCTGAGCAAAGATATCTAAAATTAAACCGGTACGGTCAAGCACGCGGCATTTGACCAGCGCTTCAATATTACGCTCTTGAGAAGGCGATAAGCTATGATTGAAAAGGACGATATCAGCATCATGCTCGCGAACCAATTCTGCTATCTCTTCTGCTTTACCGCTACCCACGAAGTATTTGGCATCAGGTCTTTGACGTGAGCCTGTAACCAGCGCCAAACGATCTGCGCCTGCCGAATCTGCCAATAACTCAAACTCACTCAAGTCATCAGGATCTTGAATCTGACGAATGTCTAAATGTACGATGATGGCGCGTTCGCCACCTTCATGTCTTTCAAAATAATCCAAAGAGTATCACCTATTCAATAAAGTAAATAAATCGCCACAATACTAGTGCCTGATAATACAGCATTCAAAAGAATGAGATTTTTCATTCTATTAAGCCTGTAATCAATGCATCAAAATAGTAACGCAGCGTTCAGATAGCTGTTTATATGTGGTCTTATTGATTGATATTAAAGCGTATTGAGACAATTAGTGATGATTTTATGTTACAGAGTTGATAAGTGAATGCTTTGTCATTGGAGAGGTTGATTATCTTATTGGCGTTTTTATCAACAATAAGCGTTGGAAGAAAGAGGTGGCCTTTTTTATTCACAGAAGCAATATTCACAAAAGCAGTTTATAATTCAGTGCACAAATCATCACTGATTGAGCGAATTTTGTTATACTCATGGCGCTCGTTTTAGATATATAATCACAAGTTTTTTAACCACGAGGGGCACAGATGAGTCAATCTAAGTCAGGCTTTTCACTCAAACAGCAATTGGGTCGCGGCAAACAAATCGCTGGTATGACCACGACGATCGCTGGTGGACTACGCGCCGCCCAACGCATTGGGGCTTTTAAACAGCCACCACGCGAAACGCTACCACGCTACATCCAAACCTTTTGTCGCAAAATGGCCAGCTCTTTTGGGGTAGAGGTTGTTGCCGTTGAGCCCGTACAACAGCTTCATGGCTTATGGGTATCTAATCATGTGTCATGGATGGATATACCAGTAGTGGGTACGCTTAGCCCAGCTTTCTTTTTATCCAAAGCTGAGATCGGTGACTGGCCTATATTTGGGAAGTTGGCGCATGCGGCGGGTACAGTGTTCATTGAGCGCGGATCCGGAGACGCAGGTTCGGTTGCCACGCAAATTGCCAGCTTTCTAACCGAAGGGTTTTCGGTCATTTTCTTTCCAGAAGCAACCACGACCGATGGTAAAAAGGTCAAACGTATTCATGGTACTTTGCTACAAGCCGCCATCGATGCTGATGTGCCTGTGCGTCCGCTTGTGATTGCGTATGTCAATAAAGACGGCACGTTGAGTGATGCGTTACCTTATTATGGCAAGCTGACCATGAAGCAGAGTCTGAAAAAGGTGCTGGATAGTAAAGACGTCACCGCTTATGTGTTACCACTTGAGCCAATAGATCCCAAAGGTCTAAATAAAAGCCAATTGACCAATTTGCTGCAAGCACGTATGCAAGAAGGATTGTCGGAGTTGCATTCTCGGGTGCTAACAACAGAGTTGAACGTGTAGAGTCTTTTTTTATTCAAAAATAAGCACAAAAAAGGCGCGAACCGCAATGATAATACTCGCGGTTTGCGCCTTTTTTACTATAACCAATTCAAAATTAAAAGTTCTACAGGTAACTATAGTTAGTGAAAAGTAATATCGCTACAACACGTACTGCTGGTACAAATTTTTCTTGCTTGCTGTGCCCTCGCAGACAGAGGCGGCAAAAAATTTACACCAGCAATACGGTAGCGACTTTAAAATTTTTTAACTATATTAACCTATGGAGACGGGTTAGGATGCTGAGCATGTACCGCTTCAATCGCGTCTAACACGTCTGACGTTAAGGTGACATTGATACTATCGATGTTGGATTTAAGCTGTTCCGTCGTTGTTGCACCAATGATGTTGCTGGTCACAAAGTGACGTGAATTGACAAAGGCCAATGCCATTTGCGCCATGTCCAAACCAGCATCTGCGGCGATTTCGGCATACTGCTCAGTGGCTGATACGGCTTGATCGTTGGTATAACGGGCAAAGCGATCGTACATGGTAAGACGGGCGCCAGCGGGGCGTTTACCGCCCAAGTATTTACCAGACAGAACGCCAAATCCGAGTGGCGAATAAGCCAGTAGTCCAACGTTTTCGCGATGAGCTATTTCAGCCATGCCAACTTCATATAAACGGTTTAGTAAACTATAAGGATTTTGAACGGTAAGAGGAGCGATGAGGCCGTTTTTGTCTGCTTCCCAAAGATAGCGCATCAGACCCCAAGCAGTGTCATTTGACAATCCATAAGCACGAATACGACCTTTTTTAATTTCATCATTTAACGCCTGTATGGTTTCTAAAAAAGGCGTTAAGTCGTCTAGCGATTGGGCCGCCATTTCTTCAGTATAACCGCGTTGACTAAAAAAGTTGGCTTGGCGTTCAGGCCAATGCAGCTGATAAATATCAATATAGTCAGTTTGCAAACGTTCTAAATTGCCATCAATAGCGCTACTGATGTGTTCGGCATTAAAGCGCGTTTGCCCATCACGCAAAAAGTCCATCGGTGATATTTTGCTGGCAAGAACGACTTTGTCACGCTGTTTGGTTTTATTAAACCATGTACCCATGAAGCGCTCGGTATCACCTTGCTTGTCCTTGTCCGGTGGCGAAGGATACATCTCAGCCGTATCCCAAAAATTCACGCCCTCAGAGAGTGCCATATCCATTTGTGTATGGGCGTAAGACTCTGTATTTTGCTGACCCCATGTCATGGTGCCAAGACAGATTTTAGAAACTTTTTCATCGATTTGGGGCAATGTTGTATATTGCATACAAGTATCCTTTTAGCATTCGTTTTATAGTTTATTAGGTGTTTGGAAGGCTACATTAACTTTATACTTGTAACACCAGGGGGCGTCACTTTAAAGACTTTTACTTTAAACAGCACGTCTTGTCCAGCGAGAGGATGATTAAAATCGACTTCGATTTCCTCGTCATCAATGGCGCTAATCGTACCAGGCAAGGTGTTTTTGCCTTTGTCTTCAAACTCTACCATCATACCGATTTCAGGATTGTCAGCGACCAGCGCAAATTGAGGACGGCTAAAATGCTGGATGTTATCAGGATTCCATTCGCCAAATGCTTGCTCTGGCTCAAGATGGGCCGTTCGTGTGTCACCGGCACGTAGATTCATCAAAACCTGTTCAAAGCCTGGTAGTAAGCTCTCATCACCAATCGTTAAGCTGACAGGAGTGTCGCGGCTAAAGGTTGAGTCAATCACCGTACCATTTTCTAGCGAAACCTCAAAATGCAGCTTCACAAGACTACCGTAAGTGATACGTGTGTCTTCATTGGGATTAATAAATTGCGAATCGGTCATAGTTATCATTTCTTTTGTGAATTATGTTAAATAGATTAGAACTAGAAACTGTTTTTTATAGCAGATAAATAGTCTAGCATAGTCAGTATGTTACATGCCGCTATATCACGGGGAGAGTATGAAACATATATATTAGCCATTTAATTACTGAAATAAAACCTCACTGATTACTGACGAAAGTAAATTTAAGTTGACTTATGTTTCTATTTTGTATATAAATGTTTTTTATTCGTTAAAACAGCGAACTTTATTCTATAAGGTTCAATTTAAACAACTTTGAGATGACCATGAAAAAAGCTATTTTAGTAATCGGTGTATTTGCATTATTAGCCCAAGGTTGTGCGACTCCTCATGTCGTACAGACTAAAAAAGTAAGCGATGTCAACTTGTCATGTACACAAATTCTTAGTGAAATTGAAGAAGCTGAACAATTTGAAAAAGATGCGCGTGCTGAGCGTAAAATTACGGGCAAGAATGTAGCCGCGGCAGTATTATTTTGGCCAGCATTGATTGGTACTTACTCTAATACAGAAGAAGCTATTGACGCTGCAAAAGAACGCCGTGCTAATTTGACCAATCTATATGAACAAAAAAAGTGTCGTTAATGTCTTTGTTTTAATGATAAGTATCTAAAATACTTTCATGCCCGATCTAAACAAGCTGAGAGTTTACTCTTGGCTTTTTTTATGAGTTGATTAACAAGCTATACTATCCATAGTAACGACTAATAATAAAAAGCAGGTAGATATGGCAAACAAGCAACAAGGTCACATAAAAAAGTGGCAAGATGACAAAGGTTTTGGGTTTATTGATACTGAGCACGGTGAGTCCGTTTTTTTTCATATCAATGAGTTTAAAGCGCGCCGTCGTCCTGAGGTGGGTGAGCAGGTCGTGTTTACTGTTGGACGAGATAATCAAGGTCGCTTGCAGGCAAAAGACGTGCAAGAGTTGCAATTTGTACAGCAAAAAATGGCACAAAAAAACCAGCAAATACGTCAGCGTAATGCCAAACGTAGCGCGCAAGCAGATTTTGAAGCGGGACAAAAAAAGCGCTTGTTACTCGGTGCTGGATTCTATGCGGTCTTAATCTTATTGATGGTCACTCATAAAATAAGCTGGCTGGTGGTGGCTTGGTACGCAGCGTTGGGTGTTATTACCTATGCGATATATGCCAAAGACAAGGCAGCAGCGCAAAGCGGCGACTGGCGCACACCTGAGTCTACACTGCATTTAATGAGTGCGCTTGGCGGCTGGGTTGGGGCAATGGTGGCGCAAACTTACTTACGTCATAAGTCACAAAAACCAGAGTTTCGATTGACCTATTATTTGACCGTTGTCATCAATATGGCAGGTTTTTTGTTTGTATTGTCGGGTGGCGGCTTAGAATTTTTAAAAGGCCTATTGTAGACATTACCGATTACATAATCCGTTCGATATGACATCGTTACATTGATGACGACGTGCTACTGGTATAAGTTTTCCTTACTTGCTGTACCTACGCAGACAAAGGCTACGTAAAATTTATATCAGTAGCCCTGCACTTATTTTTTAGTAGTTCAATTCTAAAAATCCACTTATTGCTTCTGCTCTAATACTTGTTTATAGACGGCAGCATCTTTGTCCGAAAAGCAGCAAAATATCACCTCACGAATTGAGAACGTATGCGCTTGTTTAAGACTGCTTAATACAAATGCCCTCACAGTATCAATTGCTATCTCAGTCGCTTGTTTTAATGGATAACCATAGACGCCTGTACTAATTGACGGAAAAGCAATACTGGCAAGCCCTTGCTCAGTCGCTAATGCTAAAGATTTTTGATAACAGCTGGCAAGCAAAGCTGCTTCGTTATTATTGCCACCATACCAGACAGGGCCGACCGTATGAATCACATACTGACAAGGCAAGTTAAACGCTGGACTTATTTTGGCATCGCCAGTCTCACAGCCATTCAACGTGCGGCAATACTCAATCAGCTCAGGGCCTGCAGCGCGATGAATCGCACCGTCCACGCCGCCGCCACCCAGCAAACTTGAATTGGCAGCATTGACGATGGCATCGACACTTAACGTGGTAATGTCCGCTTTTAATACGGTTAAAGTAACGATAGGCTCAAGGTGCTCATGATTAGTGTCATCAAGCGTATTAATTTGCTTTTGGAAAATAGGGGTGGCTGATTATGTGTCATATAAAACGTCCTTTTTCTGATGTCTTCCAGTTTTTTCCTATATATTCTAATTTAGTCGCTGTCATTTGCTTGTATATTGTATGAGTATAAAAAGTTGTGATTTTTAAATACTTTTATGTGAATAATAAAACCTATTGTCTTGCATCATCAAAATGAACCGCTAAAAAAAAGGTGGGTTACGAATACGTAACCCACCTTTTGTATATATAAACGTTATTTTCTTATGACTGTGGCATTTCACGCTTTTTTTCTAAAAACAGCATATCAATGACAATGAATGCCACGCCAATGCTAATACCCATATCAGCAATATTAAAGATTGGATAATGCCAAATGTCCGCATTATGCACATGGATAAAATCAATCACATGACCATGTAGCAAACGATCAATCAAGTTACCAACCGCACCGCCAAGTACCATCGCCAATCCGACAGAGAGCAGCGTGGCTTTGCGAGGCGCTTTGATGAGATAAACTATCAAAAACAACGCCATGACAAGCGCTAAGCCTGAAAAAAACCACTTTTGCCAACCGCCAGCATCTGCCAAAAAGCTAAAGGCTGCGCCATAATTGTAAGCGAGCGTCCAGTTGAGAAAAGGCTCAATGACAGGTACTGGCTCATGAAAGGTCAGGTTGGTTTCAGCCAGCCACTTCGTCCATTGGTCGATAATTACGACCACCAGTGCCAACAAATACCACATAAACGCGCGACTGCCATTAGCAATCATTTTTGGCGTTTTGGTCAAGCGGCTTCTTGGCGTGGTTGAGCTGCCCGTTGTTGCATGGGCAGGTTTGGGCGAATTATCGACATCGACTGGGGGTAGATTGTTCTCTGATGAATTAGGCATAGTGGCGCACCTCACCATCACCACTGACATTGGTCACACAGCGACTGCAAATCTCAGGATGTGCGCTATCTGTACCGATGTCATCACGGATATGCCAACAGCGCACACATTTAGTACCAGTAGCGGCACTTACATTGACCACTAAGTCTGCTGATGCTTCTGTATCGCTGTCGGTTTGCTCATCCAAGACAACTTTGTTAGCAGGAGCGGCACTCATTGGTTGAAGGGTTGCTTTGCTGGTAATAAGGACAAAACGAAGCTCCTCGCCAAGCTTGGCTAAGCTTTCTTGCATCGCACCATCAGCATACAAACTGACATCGGCAGACAAGTTGGCATTGATGATTTTTTCGCCACGTGCTGTTTCGATGTTTTTGTTGACCATGTCTTTGGCCAGCATGATTCGTTGCCAATCATCAGCACTGATATCGCTAAGCGCGAACTCAGGGAAGGTGTACCACTCTTCAGTGAACACGTAGCTGTCAGCGCCATGCAATACTTCCCAAGCTTCTTGCGCGGTGAATGACAAGATTGGTGTGATCCAGCGGATCAAGGCATGGGCGATGTGATAAATAGCCGTTTGCGCAGAGCGGCGCGGCTGACCATCTCTCTGCGTGGTGTACTGACGGTCTTTGATGATATCCAAATAAAAGCTGCCCAAATCCTGCGAACAAAACGCCGTTACGTGCTGGGTGACTTGGTGAAAGTCCATCGCATCATAGGCGCTGATGATCTGTGCTTGTACTGTTTTGGCTCGCTCAATGATAAACTTATCCAAGCTCACAAGCTCATTAACATCGACGCTGTTGGTCGCTGGATCAAAGTCATCAGTATTGGCCAGCAAAAAACGCAAGGTATTACGGATGCGGCGATATTGATCTGTTGCACCTTTAAATGACGCTTTACTCGCCGCCATCTCATAGCGATAGTCGCTTGAGGCAATCCACAGACGTAGCATGTCCGCGCCCGTTTTGTTGATCTCTTCTTGGGGCGTGATGATGTTGCCTAGAGATTTACTCATTTTGCGACCGTTTTCATCGACCACAAAACCATGAGTCAATACTTGCTTGAACGGTGGGCGCTCATACATGGCTTCAGACGTTAGCAAAGAGGTCTGGAACCAACCGCGATGCTGATCTGAGCCTTCTAAGTACATGTCGGCTGGGTTGGTCAGCTCTTCACGCTGCTCAAGCACAGCAAAGTGCGTCGTACCTGAATCAAACCACACGTCTAGCGTATCAGTGGCTTTATCATAATCAGCCGCCTCACTGCCCAAGAAATCTTCACAGCTGGCATCAAACCATGCTTCTACGCCGCCCTCATTGATTTGTTGTGCCGCCGTTTCCATCAGCTCAAGCGTGTTTGGATGCAGCTCACCCGTTTCTTTATGGGTAAAGAAAGTGATCGGCACGCCCCATGTGCGCTGGCGTGAGATACACCAGTCAGGACGACCATTCATCATCGCTTCAATACGGTTCTGACCCCAAGCTGGTGTCCAGTTGACTTTTGGGATATCGGCAAGCGCACGCTCACGCAAACCTTTGGTTTCCATATTGATAAACCACTGCGGCGTTGCGCGGAAGATAATCGGCGACTTATGACGCCAGCAATGCGGATAGCTGTGCTCAATCTTGGTATGGCTGATTAAATGACCATTCTCATGTAAGGCGGTGATGATTTTTGGATTGGCTTTATAAATATGCTCACCCGCAAATACCGCTGCACTGTCTAGGTAGACGCCCGTACCACTTACTGGGTTTTCCACTGGTAAGTTATATTTTAGACCCACAATATAATCGTCGAGACCATGACCAGGTGCGGTATGTACCAGACCTGTACCACTATCCGTTGTCACATGCTCACCTAAGATAAGCGGCACTTGACGCTCTGCAATGAGTGGGTGTTGAGCACGCAGACCTTCAAGCTCGCGTCCGGCTACCGTCGCAAGAATGCCTTTGTTATCCAATTTAAGCTCAGTCAGAGCGGTCTCGACCAAGTCAGCTGCCAAGAGCAAATTGCCTTTTTCAGTAGCGACCACACTATAGTCGTGCTGAGGATGTACTGAGATGGCTTGGTTGGCAGGCAAGGTCCAAGGCGTGGTTGTCCAAATAACAGCGGCAATGTTATCCAGTTCAGCCAAAGCTGCAACTTTATCGGTATCAAGCACATCAAAGCTGACATAGATGGCGTCAGAGACTTTATCTTGGTATTCAACCTCGGCTTCTGCCAAGGCAGAACTACAGTCCAAGCACCAATTGACAGGCTTCATACCACGAGTCACGTGACCGTTTTCATGAATTTTGGCAAGCGCACGTACGATGTTGGCTTCTTGATGGAAATTCATCGTGAGATAAGGATTGTCCCAATCACCAAACACGCCCAAACGCTTGAAATCCGCCTTTTGCAGTTCAATCTGCGTGCTGGCGTATTCACGGCAAAGGCCACGGAATTCAGTTGCTGAGACTTTTTGGCCAACTTTGCCGACTTTGGCTTCAACTTTTTGTTCGATGGGCAGGCCATGACAGTCCCAACCAGGGACATATGGCGCGTCAAAACCTGACAGCGTTTTTGACTTAACGATAATGTCTTTGAGTACTTTATTGACCGCGTGACCCAAGTGAATCTGACCGTTGGCGTATGGAGGGCCATCGTGCAAAATATACTTGGGCGCACCCGCGCGTGCCTGACGAATTTTGCCGTATACGTCATCCGCTTCCCAAGCAGCCAACCAATCAGGCTCGCGCTTGGCAAGATTTGCCCGCATCGCAAATGGTGTATCGGCAAGGTTCAAGGTGTCTTTATAATCGTGGCTTGGTGTATCAGTACTTTTATCAGTCATAAAGGTGTCTTTTTAAAAGGTAGAAGTGGGTGAAAAGATAGGTTCAATATTGAAATAAGTTCAAATGCTCAGCCTACTGCTCAATCGTGGTGCTCTTATTTATGGTGCTAAAGTGCTTTAAAAGCAATAGTGCGCTAAAAGCGATGGTATGTTAAAAATAAAGTAAGGCTGTCTACATTTATGTTTTACAGCATTGAATCTTGTTTGCAAGTCAGATACTGCCTACAAGTCAGATGTTAAAATAATTTATATCAATAGCATATCATTATCCACATAATGATTTCAGTGTACGTGACAACAAGCGGTGGCTGGTGACAGATGTTATCGCCGCTTAAGATACAGTCAGGTCAATAATAAATGCTCACAAGGCGAATGCAACCTAAAATACGTTTATCAGTCATAAAATACCGTTCTGATGTGTTTAAGATGATAAAAATCCCAGCCTAAATAGCATTTACCGGACATAATTTTTTATCACTGATTTTATGCTTCTTACCTTCAGCACTTTGCAAAGCTGCTTCTAACCGCATAAGGGTTTGTTAAAGTAAATCAATCGTATAAGAATCAGTAAAAAAGATAACGGCAGCTATTATATGACAAAAAGGATAGGGTAAAAAGAGCTGGCCCGCAACACCATGACTTTATCCAAAACGAATGCAGTGATTTATCTTAAATACTGATTATCTTTTAAACTATCTGTAGTGCACGTTTCAAGTGTATTGGCTATTAAAGTATATTAAACATCGGCTAAAGTGTTAGTCAAATTTTAGAAAATAGAGGACAACCATAACCGTAATTTCAACGACCAAAGTGGCTGTACGCCAGTCAAACCTTGACTCATCTCACCTTCATTTAGGATGACATAAGAGGGTGTAACCTGTCCTTGCCAATCGGCAAAGATACGACCTTCTTTGTCATTCACAGTCGTAAAGCTATAGTTGTGTTCAGTAAGATAACGACGTAGCTCTTGATCAGACCCTGATTTGATAGCAACAGTGACAATAGGATAATTATTTTGGGCCGCCAATTTGTCTATTGTGGGAGAAGTAACACGGCAAACAGGACACCATGTACCCCAAAAATATACTAGAGTAGGTTTCTCGTCACTCAGCGCTGCCAAATCAACCATTTGCCCTTCGTAATCTGTCAGTTGCAATTCTGGGTTGGCAGGCATGACCGGCTGACGCCACCAATTAATGGTAGTATATACCACAGCAAATATCAGACCGTATAGCAGGACGGTTTTTAATACAGACCACGCTTTTTGTTTTGGTGTCTTTTTGAGCGTGTTCTTTTTTTTGCCGATATCAGTCGTCATAGTGGCTGCTTTTTTCACTCTTAGGTTTTTGAGTAGATAAAAATAAACGGCTGAATGATCAGCCGTATTATCAAGTGAGAAGGTTCTCGTATCTTATATTAGCGTTCTTATCTTAACCGATTAAGGTTTTTGTGCACGGTCTTGTAACGGATCGCCCAATAAGACGCTACCTGAGTTTTCACGACGTTCTTCATCACTTAACTTGCTCGCTGATATTTTTGATTTTCGTTTCCATTTTAGGCTAAACAAGTCATCACGACGGTCGATCAGATTGTGTACCGAGCCTTCGTTACGGACGTGAGTGAGTTTGTCTAAATTCACATCTGAGAAGAAGATCATCTCAGTGTTCGCAGTGGTTTCTGCCATAATCGCATCATGGGGGAACGCAAAGTCTGATGGTGAAAATATAGAAGACTGCGCGTATTGAATGTCTAAGCTCTCAACTTGCGGTAAGTTACCGACTGAGCCGCAAATCATGACATAGCATTCGTTCTCAATCGCTCGTGCTTGAGCACAGTGGCGCACACGCAAGTAGCCGTTTTTGGTGTCTGTCCAAAAAGGCACGAATAAAATGTCCATATCGTCAAGCGCGAGCAAACGAGCAAGCTCTGGAAATTCAACATCATAACAGACCAAGATACCAATACGACCAGCATCCGTATCGAATACTTTAACCTCATCACCACCCTCGATGACCCAAGCACTACGCTCATGTGGGGTAATGTGAATTTTGCGCTGCTCTTCCACCGTACCATCGCGGCGACATAAGTAACTGACGTTATACAGCGTGTCGTCTTCATCGAGTAATGGCATCGAGCCTACGATAACGTTGACGTTATAACTGACCGCCAGATGAGAGACTTCGTTTTTGAACCATTCGGTATAACCGGCCAAAAAGCGAATAGCGACATTTTGATCCGTTGACTCACACAGACCCATTAATGGTGCATTAAAGAATTCTGGCAAGCAAGCAAAGTCTGAGTTGTAATCTGCCATAACGTCAACGAAAAACTCAACCTGCTGCAGCAGCTCTTCAGGAGACTCAACCTCACGCATTTGCCACTGAATACCGCCAATACGCACTTCGGACTTGCGCGTGTTGGGTTTATAATCTTGTGGCTCATAGTAAATATTTGCCCATTCAAGTAGGGTGGCAAAACCTTTGGACTGCGCATCATCTGGCAGATACGCGGTCAAAATACGCTTGACGATAAAGCCGTTAGATAACTGAAAAGAGAGCGCAGGGTCATGAATTTCACGTGACGCAACAGCGTCAATATATTCACCAGGCGTCAGATCTTGGTGATGATGATAGTTGGGAATACGTCCACCAGCCAAAATAGCGCGGAAGTTTAGCTGACGGCACAGCTCTTTACGGGCATCATAGAGCCTGCGACCTAAGCGATAACCACGATATTCAGGATCAATCAACGCGTCCAACCCGTAGATAGCATCGCCTTCTGGGTTGTCTCTGATGATCTCTTTTTGACCAATCAAATCATCATAGGTATGCGGGTTTGAAAACTTAGCATAATCAACGCGCATGGATAAGACAATACCGATCAATTGATCGTGGTCAAATAAGGCAATCTGACCTTCAGGGAAGGCATCAATTAAGGTGTGAATGGTGGTCTTTGACCAAGCGCCACCCAAGTTGACATAAACGCGATCCATCAGCGCTTTTAATTGCGGATAGTCTTTTTTCTTAATCTCAGCAATCGTAAGATGAAAGTCATCTAACTTTTCTATTTTACTCATAATTTTCCTGTTTTTGCATTTTACGGGTTATAACAATATTGAAAAAGGAGTCGTTTAAGGGGGGGTAAGATTCAAAATAACAAGTCTTTGTGTAACAGATGCAATAAATATATTTCATTGACAGAGTATTACCGTTACAATGATTTATTGCTGCATTTACAATACGTTATAATGATATTCTATCTCATTTAGTGCATAAATTTTATTGTAATTGTCGCTGGTTTAACAGATATTTTAGTCAAACTGATTAAAAGGTGACTATCCTTACCGACCAGAGTTGAAAGATATTTAATGTCTATGGCGAGTTGGCTAAATACTCTTTCAAGCTGACCTGATAACTTTGTTAAATAGCATTTCTTAGTACCTTCACTCCAAATACGTTTCGTTCTGCTCGCTATCATAACAAGCTACCTCATCAATAAAAGTCTAACGTGGTAACTATTTGCTACGTTTTTGTGAGTCAGTATCCTATGTTCTTTTTGGGCATCGTTTTACTTTGTTTGGTTTGTTTCATTTCGCCGTTATAAGATGGTTTTTTAGGATGGTTTATTATGCCCACGAATTACAAAAATAGAAGCAATATGGGTGATGAAGTACAAGACTCAACGCTGATTCAATTGGTTTATGTCAGCAGTTTGACCTTAGGCTCACGTTTGAACACGTCTATATTTGAAGAGGTAGAACGTCATGCGCGTGATTATAATCAGCAGCATGGTATTACTGGTATCTTATGTTATGGCAATGGTCAATTTTTGCAATGTATTGAAGGGGAGAAAGCTCACGTATTTGCATTAAAACAACGTATTTTTGCCGACAATCGTCATAAGAATGTTGAGACGTTACTATTGCAGGCTATAGATCACCGCAGCTTTACTGACTGGCGTATGCGTTTGCTGTTCTTAGAACGTTGGTTGTGGTCACCCGCGACAAAGAAACAAGCCGCGCAATTGTCACCCTATTTGCCATTTTTCCCCCATGATTGGTCACCAGAGCGTACAGAGCGTTTCTTACAAATTATCAAAACCTTTGACAACCCACCTCACATTCAGGCGGCAGGTATTACCTATAATGCGCTGGGTAATATGTTTCGTCATATTGCGGCACCGCATCAAGCTTTTTTGATTGTGCAAGGGTTTTTAAGTTTGTTACTCGTGGCAGGGTTGGTACTACTGTATTTGTAAAATAATAAGGTGTTCTCCTTTTTATTCATAAATTGATACTTTATATAATGCACAAAAAAAACGCTAGCCTGTCGGTATAGCGTCTTTTTTTATCTCAATCTAATCCTACTGCCAATTACATATCAAAAATCTTCCCACGATTCATAATATTGTTTGGGTCAAAGACTTTTTTGATATCACGTAAATAGCTCATCTCAGCCTCGCTGCGGCTATAGTGCAGATACGGCTTTTTGGTCATACCCACGCCGTGCTCAGCAGATACTGAACCGCCGTATTTTTTTACCGTCTCAAACACATACTTATTGACGATTTGACACTCGGCAAAGAAATCATCTTTACTCATGTTTTCAGGTTTTAAAATATTGAGATGCAAATTGCCATCGCCGATATGACCGAACCAGCACACCTCAAAGTCAGGGTAGTTGCTGCTGACAATCTCATCAATCTCAGTGATAAAATCAGGTACATAGCTAATCAGTACGGATACATCGTTTTTGTAAGGCGTGAAAACTGAGATGGTCTCAGAGATATATTCGCGCAGCTTCCAAAGCTCGGCCGCTTGCGATAAGCTCTGACTCATGACACCGTCAACGACCCAGCCTTGCTCTAGACACTGCTCAAATATTGTCATGGCTTTTTCCATGATTGGCTCATACGGTACTTCAAACTCTAATAGCGTATAAAACTTGGTACGCGACTCAAACGGTTCTTGTACTTGACCGTGTGCCATCAGCTTATCAATCGCCACATCATCAAAGAACTCAAAGGCGGTCAAATCAATCTTTGCTTGGAAGGCAGAAAGCACATTCATCACATCACTAAAGTTGTCCATACCCAGCACCATGACGTTTAAGTCTTGTGGCTGACGCTCAAGCTTGATCTGTGCATGAGTCACAAGGCCAAGTGTGCCTTCTGCCCCAATGAAAAGTTGGCGCAAATCATAACCAGTAGCGTTTTTGACCATACCGCGGTTGAGATGCAAGATATCGCCACGACCGGTGACGACCGTCAGTCCCATGATCCATTGACGGGTCATACCATAGCGAATGACTTTGATGCCACCAGCATTGGTGCCAATATTACCGCCCATTTGGCTCGAGCCTGCTGAAGCAAAATCCACTGGATAGTAGAGATCCTTTGATTCGGCGAACTGTTGTAATTGCTCGGTTACAACGCCTGCTTCAATCTCAACCATGCGATCGGCAGGATAAAACTCACCAATCTGGTTCATTTTATCCATGCTGACGACAATCTCACCATTGGCGGCGACCGCGCCCGCTGAGAGTCCAGTACGACCGCCACTTGGGGTTAGCACGACGTTGTGTTCATTAGCGAGTAAGACGATGGTTTGTACTTGTTCGGTGGTCTTTGGAAAGACGATGGCTGCGGCATTGGGCGTGAAATGCTTAGTCCAATCTTTGCCCCAGTGCTCTAGGCTCTCAGCGTCAGTTTTGATTTGGCTGGGATCGAACTGATGCGTATCGATTAAGGTACTCAGTATCGTTTGGACAGCAATCGGATGGGTTTCAGATGTGCTTTGGCTAGATAAGGAAGTCATGGTCAAATCTCAGTATAAACGTAAGCGCTATGCATAAAGAAGATTATTATATCGCTAAATTGATATAACGAAACCCATATAACTATGTTTATATGGTTGTGGGTGTATAACTGGAAGTTGGTTATATTGATAATTATCGAGCGATTCGAGTGTGCTTACTCAGACGAGCCGAGACAGTCGTAAAAGATAAACAAGTCCATTGCGAACCAAATGATTCACTATAGCATAAAAAGTTTTCAGGCTTAATCATCAATAATTGCTGTAATCTGCTAACATCAAGGTCGGATTTTGTGTAAGATATCTAGACTGTTTTCGTTTCACTCATCATGGATTATCCATCAGATAATTTTATAAGACAATTATAGGACAGTTCTCACATGGCGTTATCACTACAAAAAGATAAAATCCGGTTTCTATTGCTCGAAGGTCTACATGACAATGCGTTAAAAGTATTGGAAGGGGCAGGCTATCATAATATCGAGAACATCAGTCATGCTCTTGATAAAGATGAGCTCATCGAAAAAATTAAAGATGCCCACTTCATCGGTATTCGTTCGCGTACGCAATTGACACGCGAAGTACTTGAGCATGCGCATAAGCTGATCGGTATTGGGTGCTTTTGTATTGGTACCAACCAAGTAGATTTGGACGCGGCTCGCGATCTTGGTATTCCTGTCTTTAACGCACCATACTCAAACACTCGCTCAGTGGCAGAGCTGGTATTGGCCGAAGCCATCATGCTATACCGCGGCATTCCTGAAAAAAACGCGACCGTCCATCGTGGCGGCTGGGGCAAGTCTGCGGCTAACTCACATGAAGTCCGTGGTAAGACGATCGGTATCGTCGGCTATGGCTCTATCGGCTCGCAATTGTCTGTCCTAGCAGAAAGCTTCGGTATGAAAGTCATCTATCATGATGCTGTGACCAAATTGCCACTTGGTAATGCCGTTCAGGTTGGCAGCTTAGAAGAGCTACTATCAACAGCTGACATCGTGACATTGCATGTACCTGATTTGCCAAGCACGCGTTATATGATGAAAGCAGAGCAGTTCGCGCAGATGAAAGAAGGCAGCTACTTTATCAATGCGGCTCGCGGTACCTGCGTTGAGATTGATGATCTTGCAGCAGCGCTTGAGTCTGGCAAAGTATTGGGCGCGGCGATTGATGTGTTCCCAAAAGAGCCAAAATCTGCGGACGAAGAGTTTGAGTCTCCATTACGTAAGTTTGACAATGTGATCTTGACGCCGCATATCGGTGGTTCAACGCAAGAAGCGCAGGCCAATATTGGTCTAGAAGTGGCTGATAAGTTCGTCAGATACTCTGATCAAGGGGATACGGCAACAGCTGTCAACTTCCCAGAAGTTTCTGTACCGTTCAAAGAAAATTCACATCGCCTGCTTCATATTCACAAAAACGTACCAGGCGTACTGTCTCAGATCAACCGTCTGTTTGCAGAAGCAGGTATCAACATTTTGGCTCAGAGCTTAATGACAGAAGGCGATGTGGGTTATCTGGTGATGGATGTCGATTATAACGATTCGACAGCAGCGCTAGATCAATTAAAAGATGTAGAAGAAACGATCCGCGTACGTATTCTGTTCTAAGCAGTACTTATATTTTAATTTAATTAGCAGTAAAAAATAGCAGGCCATTTGATGAGTGCCTGCTATTTTTTTGTTTTAAAAAATTTTTAAACAGGCAGTTATAGTTCCAATGACACCTATTTCTGCGTCATAAAAACTTTCTAGCTTATTTATATGATGCTCACTACTTCTACTTTATATACGTTAAATTTTTATGAATCTTGTAAGACGATAGTTAAATAAATATACAAAATATCGTTAAATATATAAAGCAAAACGCCTACCTATGTATTCTGTGATTCATTATATTTATCATCTTAGTTCCGACTGGTTTTTGTAAAAGTCTAATACAAAAGCTACTAACTAATCTAAAAATAATCTATTGAACAACATAGTGTTGAGAAGAGGCTTTATGAATAATAACTTACTAAAAGCGATTGCCTTTGGAGGAGTGTTGGCTACTACTGCGGTGGCAAGCCATGCTGCGGGTAATCAAGAAGACTACCAGCTATCCAGTCATATTTTGGATATCAGTACAGGTAAACCTGCACCAAATGTCAATGTGAAGCTAATGATGCAAGATAAGGCAGGCGGTTGGAAATTACTGAATACTCAAAAAACGGACGCCAATGGACGTATTGGCAACTTTTTACCGAATCAAGATGGTGTTCAGCACGATGGTACTTATAAGCTTATCTTTGAGACAACTCCTTATTTTCGTAATCAAGGTCTGAAGTCTTTTTATCCTTATGTTGAAGTCAACTTCAACATTGAAGGCGACAACCATTATCATGTGCCAATCACTTTATCGCCATACGGCTATAGTACGTATCGTGGTAGCTAAATTGTATTGAGTAAAAATAAAGACAAAAAAACACATCAGCTAAATCATTAACTGAGGTGTTTTTTTTTGGTTCAATTAGAAGTAAATTTATTCTGTTTTGGCTTTTTCGTCTGCTTCAGCTTGACGACGGGCTTCAATCTTGGCGGCTTTGCGTTTTTCAATCACATCCATGACGTCACTACCAATATGAGCTTCGCCGCGTTTTTGTGCTAACTGCATTTGATGCTCACGCTCGCGGAATCGGGCTTTTTGCTCATCTGTTGCTTTATCAATGCAATGCGGGCATGACTCGCCTTTGATGTAGGCGGGGCTTTGCATATCATCAGCAGTAATGGGCATACGGCAGGCAAAACACTGCTCATAGCTGCCTTTTTCTAAGTTGTGATTGACCGACACACGGTTGTCAAACACAAAGCAATCGCCTTGCCACATCGATTCACTGACTGGGATTTCTTCTAGATATTTTAAGATGCCACCTTCTAGATGATAGACTTCTTCAAATCCTTGCTCGCGCATATAGGCAGTGGATTTTTCACAGCGGATGCCGCCTGTACAGAACATCGCAACCTTTTTGTGTTTGGCTGGGTCCATCTCTTTGGCGACATATTCTGGAAACTCACGGAAGGTTTCCGTGTTTGGATTGACCGCGTTTTGAAACGTCCCAATTTTCACTTCATAATCGTTTCGTGTATCAATCAGGATAACGTCTGGGTCTGAGATCAGCGCATTCCACTCGCTAGGTTTGACATAACGACCAACGGACTGTAGCGGATCAATATTCTCTACGCCCATGGTTACGATTTCTTTTTTGAGTTTTACTTTGGTGCGGTAGAATGGTTGAGCATTGGTATAAGACTCTTTAAAGGTAAAGCTGCCAATGGCTTCAATGCTGCGCAGATAGCCAAGGACGTCATCAATGCCTTGACGTGTACCAGAAATCGTACCATTAATGCCCTCGCTTGCAATGAGTAACGTACCTTTAACGTCATTATCGAGCATAGTATTTAAAATTGGCTCACGGTATTGCTCAAAATCGGCAAAGCGTGTGAACTTATAAAGGGCTGCAACCACGATATTATTGGTGACGCTATCGTAGGCGGGAGCCGATTTGTCATTGGGTACAGTGGTTTCTTGGATACTACTATTTTGAGTGGTGCTCATGTGTCTCTCCTGCTGGCTGGGTCGCAAACCCAGTGCAATAAGTTAAGTCTTTTGAAGGGATAAAAACATTGGCGCAATTGTGGAATTGACCGATGTGCGCGTAGTGTAGCAAATTTTGAGAAAGTTTTGAATGGTTTGTATGTAGTAGTGCAAGCACAATGATGGGCTTATCCTAATAGACGTATAGGTTAGGAAAATAATAATTTTAGTCTAAAATATTTTTCATGCGCAGTTACTTCGAAGAAAACATATCATCTATGTATTCGCGATCATAGTCTAAAAGGAACTCTGAATGACCCTTATAGAGTGTCTCTAGTGCACTTCTTTCGAGTGCGACTATGTCCATGCCTCGGTCATCATAGAGGTTAAGAACAACATCTCTAGTATGATTGATAAAAAAGCAATCTCCTTTAAACACTGGCTTAGCTCTTCTAAAATCAGAATTTATCAAAGCTAATAAAATATTTTGTACATTTACATCTTCAGTTTTTATATTTGATATTACGACTTTATTATAACGATAAGAAATACAGTCAAAACGTTCATTATCCAAAATTCGACACTTAGTAATGTCGATATACCTTTTCTCAATTTCGCTTATTTGCTTAAATATAAAATTACTTTTCCTTATCTGATTACGACGGTTCAAATGAACTTGATAAACAATAGAAATATCATCATCTGCAGCAAATACTTGTTCAAATATATCCACTGCTCTGTTTAAGGCAGTATCAAAGTATATTTCGTTATAAATCCCGCTCTCATAGTTTGTCCAAATCTCTAAATCAGGTAGACCTATCTGAAACCTTAGTCCAAACTTATTATTATAAAAAAGGGGAATATCTAATTTTATTCCTTCAAATTCTTTATACATGCTTTTAACTCACTATATAAGATACGAATAGAATAGATCGTTCTTTTATTAAATTAAGTATTACAGCTCATAAGTGATGAAATTGAATTATAGGTTTAACGCAAAAAAGCCCAGTAAAATACTGAGCTTTTTTATATTCACTGCGTAAGCGTTGAGTTTACTTACTCTGGAACCAAGTATCTGCTTTACTACGAGCACTAGCAATATCAGCACTTGATAAGTTCAATGCCAATTGACCAATTTTGCCGCGTGCTTTGTTACGAACTTTTTCATCTAGCATGCCATCACGGGCAGCCAAGTCGTACCATTTATAGGCATCAACCAAATTCTTTTGCTTTTCATCTAACAAGGCAAGGGTGTAGCTGGCACGGTTGTCACCGCGCATTGCTGCTTTTTCTAACCAAATGCGAGCTTGTTGTAGGTTTGGTTGTACCCCTTCACCGCGCAAGTACATGATGGCAAGGTTCAACTGAGCAGGGGCAACACCTTGATTTGCCGCTTTGGTGTACCACTGGATGGCTTGTTGAGTGTTTTGGGCAATGCCTTGGCCTTTTTGTAGGCGTTTGGCCAAATAAAATTGAGCGTGATCATTACCTTGAGCAGCGCTGGCAGACAGCTCACTGACAGGCATTAGCTCAAAACGTGAGGTATCAAGTGGCACGTTTGATATTAACTCAGCGTTTGCAATACCCGCACAAGAAAACAACGCGGTAAACAACGCAGCTTTTAATAATTTCATAGCAGCTCCAATATTAGGCAGTTAATAAGCAAAAGAAAAAGTTGTACCGCTGAACCGAATTAAGCGGCAGTAACAATTAGGTGAAATCTTGCAGTATCAACTTACCTAATCATTAGCAATATAATTTATCATGGTAGTGTTGCAATCGACCAACATTGGACCCATAAATGGTCGCCGTGGCGGTACTGCTGACACTATTTCGCTAGCTTAACACCCAAACTTACGAAACTCAAATACTAATTACACGATTCAATTCCTATCTATACCTGTTTGACCTTAATAAAATCATAGAGTTACTTGATTGTAATAATAAAACCAAACTTTATTAAGGTTAAGAATTGTACCTGCAGAATTTCTTGTCACTTATTGTTTTCAATTATATTTTATTGACTGGCTGCTATTGTTATTCTGGTTTTTGTTTGGTAACGCGATAGATAGCGACATCAGCTAATAAATTGGGCGCTCGTCGTATCAAGGTTTTCATCAAGGGAGTATGTCCTTTTTCAGAATCACTGACCGCAAAGCGGTTGATGATATGAATATCGTGCTTGGCGCACAATTGCTCAAAATCTTTAAAGGTGCATAAATGAATGTTTGGTGTGTTATACCATTCGTAAGGCAGCGCTTCTGAGACAGGCATCAGGCCTTTTAAACCTAAGTGCAGGCGGTTTTGCCAATGGGCGAAATTCGGAAAAGTAATAACGGCTTCACGAGCAACGCGCAGCATATCAAGTAACAAGACATCAGGTGATTTTACTGCCTGTAGCGCCCGTGCCATAACAACCGTATCAAAGCTATTGTCAGCGAAACGCGCTAGACCGTCGTTGAGATCTTGTTCAATAATAGACAAGCCTTTTGCAATGCCGTCATTGATTTTTTCTTCGTCAATCTCAAGTCCGTAGCCCGTCACCCCGCGATGTTGTTGCAAATGTGCAAGCAGCTCCCCATTACCACAGCCCAAATCTAGCACATGTGACTGCGGCGCAATCCAGCGCTCAGCCAGTTGATGGTCCATTCTCATGAGCGTGCTCCTGTTGGTTGCTGGCGATTGTTTTTTGGCTGGCGGTCTGCAATAAATGGCGCAGTTAAAAACCCTTTGACAGCGTCCATATATCGCGGGATATCGAATAAAAATGAGTCATGACCGTGCGGCGCGTCGACGTTGATGTAGTTGACGGGTTTTCCTGTTGCCATTAAGGCATCAACAATTTCTTGCGAGCGCTCTGGGGCAAAGCGCCAGTCAGTGGTAAAGGACACCACCAAGTATTGGCATTGTGTGTGGGCAAATGCCGCTTTGAGCGCCGTTAGCTCTTGCTGACGGTTGTGCTCATTATTACTGATAACGGCTAAATCGTCCTCTAGCTCAATTTGAGTGGCTGTTTTGGACGCTTCGACTGATGCACCAATTGAGTCTTCAAGTTCTGTTACAGGCTCTGTCGTTTCTGTAGACGGTGCTGAAGGACAATCATGCGTTAGATAGCCACGTGTTGGGTCAAAATAGTCTAGCGCTTTGGTCATCAGTAAATATGTGTTGGCATCGAAGTTTTCGCTAAAACGCTCACCTTGATAGCGCAAATAACTCTCAACTTGGAACTCAACATCATAGCCATACATAAATTTGCCAGATTTCAGATCACGCCCGAATTTGGCTTTCATGGCATCATCAGTAAGATAGGTAATATGACCCACCATGCGTGCTAGGATCAGACCGCGACGAGGGTAAGTACCTGCCTGCAAGTAGCGCCCATCCTTAAAGTCAGGGTCAGAGAGAATGGACTGACGCGCCACTTCATTAAAGGCGATGTTTTGTGCTGATAGCTTGGGCGTACTGGCAATGACCACGCAGCGCTTGAGTCTGTCTGGATAATCCACTGACCACTGCAATGCTTGCATTCCGCCCATAGAGCCACCGACAACGGCGTGCCATACGTCAATCCCAAGGCGGTCTGATAGCATAGCTTGGGTTTTTACCCAGTCTTTGATAGTGACCAAAGGAAAGTCAGGGCCGTATACTTGAGGCTCACTATGTTCGTTTGTAGGCTCATCTGAATGAACGCTGTCTGGATTGGTAGTGGTTGGGCCAGTAGAACCAAAACAGCTGCCAATATTGTTGACACAGACCACATAGAATTGATTGGTATCAATGGCCTTATTAGGGCCAATCATATTGTCCCACCAACCCGCTTTTTTATCATCGCTACTATGAAAACCCGCTGCATGATGACTGCCTGATAAAGCATGGCAAATAAGCACGGCATTTGATTTGTCGCTATTGAGCGTACCATAGGTTTCGACTATTAAGTCAAACGAGGGCAGCGTACGATTGCACTCTAACGTTAACGGCTCAGCAAAATGAAAAATCTGGGGCGTGACGATACCTACGGAGCCCACAGAATCAACCGCATCAGTTGAATGGGCTGTCTCTTTAAGAAGAAGGTCACTGGTACTATCAGGGCGTGCGTTCAAAGCTACCTCGCAAGACAACAATCGTCAATAAAATAAAAATGGCAAGATGTCGACAGATTGTTTGACCGACATTGTTATTACCTATAGTCAGTTCTAAATAAATCGATACGTTAAGAGTGACGTACGACTGGGATGAATTTTTTGTAGCCTCTGTATTAACAGCACGCAAGGAAAATTTATACCAGTCGTACTCTATCGTTTTTAAAATGAATCGACTATACACTATATTTTGGCTCATAGTTTTCATTACCACAGGCTTGCCTATTGTATGGTGATGCGCATATGAGTACAACCTTCATGCAGCTTTTCGAGCTGAGTTTTTATAGCGGCAGAATGATGCAAGTGAAAAGGGTGTGATCAAACACTGAGTATCAAATTGTGTCAGCACACTTTTACCCTGCGTTATTAATAGATAAAATGCTACACTTACATGGCGTTGGTTTAACACTGACTTAATAATCTGTTATCGACTTACTTTGCCTGTCATCTCGTATTTTTTAATTAACCAATAAAATAGTGCTGCTATGAAACCTGAACTGCCTCCACGTATTGCTGTCCTATTAGTTAACCTTGGTACACCAGATGAGCCGACCGCGCCTGCGGTACGTCGTTATCTGAAACAGTTTTTGTCAGACCCTCGTGTGATTGAAATCCCAAAGCTCTTATGGGCGATTATTCTGAACCTATTTGTTTTGCCAAGTCGTCCTAAACGTGTGGCAAAGGCTTATGCCAGTATTTGGGAAGGGGATTCACCGATTCGTAAGATTCTAAAAAGCCAAGTTGAGAAGTTAGAGCCACGCTTGGCCAATAGCGTTGCGCCTTTTCGTGTGTCGGTACATCCTGCCATGAGTTATGGCAATCCAGGTTTACCGGATGTGATGGATACGCTGCGTAGCGAAGGCGTTGATCATTTTGTCGTATTGCCTTTATTTCCGCAGTACTCCGCGTCGTCAGGCGGTGCGGTATATGATGCGCTGACCAAATGGACGCTTAAGCAACGCAATCTGCCCAATTATACGATTGTGAAAGATTATTTTGCCCATCCGCTATATATTCAAGCGTTGGCAGACTCGATACGTCGGTTTCAAGCGAAGCATGGCAAACCTGAAAAGCTGATGTTTAGCTTTCATGGTATTCCGCAGCCTTATGCTGATAAAGGCGATCCGTATCCTAGTCGTTGTAAATGTACGGCAGCGCAAGTGGCGCAGGCACTAGGTTTACAAGCAGATGAATGGATTATCAGCTTTCAGTCACGCTTTGGCAAACAAGAATGGGTCAAGCCTTATACCGACGTCGTGTTAGAGGACTGGGGCAAGTCTGGCGTGCGCTCAGTACAAGTGATTAGTCCTGCGTTTTCAGCCGATTGTTTAGAGACACTAGAAGAGCTTGCGATCGAAAACCGTGATAACTTTTTGGAGGCGGGCGGTCAAGAGTATCATTATATTCCAGCGTTGAACTTGGATGAAGCGCATATTGATTTGCTCGAAGCGTTAAGTGCGCCATTGGTTAAAGGTTGGGCAGGCACCTTGGATGGTTGGGCATAAATAAATCAGTTGATAGCCAGCCTGACACAAAGATAATGAGTAAAAATACCGAGCCTGTCTGAGGTTCGGTATTTTTTTGTTAGGATAACTTTTATCTGAATAGATATAGTGAAATAAAGTTGAGATTGTTATCAGCAATGTGCAAAACTATGGCAATATTTATGGTTATTTTTGAGGGTTAATATGTCTATCTCTAGTGGTACACCCAATACGGTCTCACTACAAAAAAATAATGCACTGCCACCAGAGTTACCGCCAGTAGATGAGTATGGCAAGTTATTGCCGCAATTATTAGCTGAGCCTAGATCTGGTAGCGCTGGCTGGGGTATCAGTTGGATCACCAACGCTTTTGCCCTATTTAAAGAGCAGTTTTTGTTATGGATAGGAATGGTGGTAGTGTATTTGATCATCATGGCTGTCACGAGCGCGATTCCTGTTATCAATCTTATTTTTTCTATTATCTCTTTTGTGTTTATTGGCGGAATAATAAAAGGCTGCGCTGCGCAAGTAAGTGGTAAAGAGCTGAGATTCAATCATCTTTTTTCAGCATTTGGTACACATTCAGGGCCGCTGATTATTTTATTCTTACTGTACGTTGTTGCCCTTATTATTGCTATTGTACCCGCAGGGATTATATTTGTGGCTTTAGCTCATGTGCTGAGTAGTTCGGACAGTATCAATAGCGTGCTATCGGTCGACCAAATCAGTAATGGCACTATCATAGCGTTGTTACTTGCCTCCTTGGTCGCCATACTAATCTTTATACCTTTATCTATGGCAGTTTGGTTTGCCCCTGCCTTAATCGTATTGCACGATATACGTCCTATCGAGTCAATGAAAATGAGCCTCAAGGGATGTTTAAAAAATATCGGACCTTTATTTGTATTTTTCCTAGTAGGGCCGATTATTGCTTTGTTGGTGTTTACCTTTACATTGGGAATCGGCATGTTAGTGTTAGTACCAATTGGTATGATTACCTATTATACAAGCTACCGTGACGTTTGGACCGATCAGCCTCTATCTGCGACGACTTGATTTCTCCGTTTTCTCATCACATTGACATATTGCTATACGCTACAAAAAAGCCTGCTTTATTTTATAAAGCAGGCTTTTTTAGTATATAAGCGCGTCAAACATTTTATTTATTTTTAAAAGTCATCATCATTACTACGCTCTGCTGCTTCTCTGTCTGCAATATCCATCGTATCAGGATAATGACTGTCATCAAGATTGTCTTGTACGAGCAGTTCATCAACACGTGATTCATCGAGGTTCTGGCGATGCATAGGCGTCAAACCTTGCGTGGCATCCGTGCCCACTTCTGAGTTATCAAACCCAGCACTGTTATCAATCACATCATCGTTGTCAATCGTGTGTAGCATTGGATTGTCTAAGTCGACCAGTTGATTGTCCTGATCGTCAGAGTCATTACTGCTAGTCGTGTTACTGTCAATATGATCCATCTCTTCTGGTAATGGGGTTTTTGAGTTTTCCATGGAAGCTTCCTTATTATTATTAATTAAAAATAGGTATTGATTAGAAATAGGTGATTTTGTTTATCAAGGGTAGTTTGACGGGTTATGATGATGGCTAATAGTGGTAAGGTGTCACAGCATGTTCAAAAAATGTAAGACGGTCAAACAATCAAAAAGGTCCGATATGGTAGCCACTCGTCATTTCTTCCTCCCCTTATCTCTGATAACTGCCACTGTTGTCATGACGGCATGCGAGCGTTTGCCCTCTATCTATACTGGTTCTGACTATGATGCTGATATAAAACCGCCTCTTATTATCGATGCTCATTTACCAACTGTCACGACGACGATAGATTGTGCAGCGTTAGTTCCT
The DNA here is from genome assembly GCF_002285555.1 of Psychrobacter sp. JB193. Taxonomy (NCBI): domain Bacteria; kingdom Pseudomonadati; phylum Pseudomonadota; class Gammaproteobacteria; order Moraxellales; family Moraxellaceae; genus Psychrobacter; species Psychrobacter sp. JB193. Next base: position 1,117,543 of record NZ_NRGY01000001.1, on the reverse strand, counting down.
AATCAGACAGTGATCGTAAAAGGCCATAGTGTCATCAGCCAAGGCTGCGACCTGACAGAAAAATCGATACGGTTTGAGCTCAATACCTCGGACAGCTCCCTTGATTGTCAAGGCGCGATGCTCAGCCTTGCTGCCAATGATGCATCAAAGGCGAGTGCCATTACCATCAGGCCTAAGACCGATAGTGCTATCAATAATATTGCTGTGGCCAATTGTCATATAGATGGCTATGGTCACGCCCTCCATATTCGTCAATATAGTAATCCTAACCAGCGTTATGCGCGCGGTTTGATTGCGCCTGCTGCCAATCGAGCGCTTGCGCCAAATGATATTCGAGTCAGTAATGTCACTAGCCGCAACAGTATCAATAGCGGCATGTTCGTGGGTGACCATGTACACGGTGTTACTTTTGATAAAGTGCATATCCAAAACGCAGGGACGGTAGGATTGTATTTGGAATTTGGTAGCCGCGATAATGTGATTAAAAACTCAGTCTTTGTAGGCAATGGCTTTCGAAATTTTAAGCCCAATCGTGAGGCAATAGCGGTTGATTCCTCTAGTGACAACCTGATTGAGCATAATCGCTTTATCCATAATGGCGCAGGTAGTGTGCTTTTATATCGTAATTGCTTTGAGCATGCCAATGACCCAGCGCGCAGTAATCATTTTAAGCGTACCGAGTCGAGTCGTGACAATATGATTCGTCATAATGTCTTTCAAGAAGAGCCGGTTGGGGTTTGGATAGCCTCAAGACAATCGCGCAACCTAAAGGGCTTTGAATGCGGGGCGTATTTGATTAAACAAACCCCATTTGCCAGCTATCACTTAGATAGTGCCAAAGACAATCAGATTGTTGATAATCGATTTGAGCAAGTAGAACAGGGTATCATTATCGAAGATGACGACACATTTGTGAGCGGCAATCAATTTGCAGCAACCGTAAATTTGCCTATCAGCATCGGCTCTGAGATACGTGAAGCGAGTCGGGCAGGCGCGATAAAAGGGACGGTGATAAGAGACAATGTTTTTGTCGATAAGACCACGGAGCAGGCAATAAAGATTCGAGAAGCAAGCAAAACGGCCACTCGTATTGAGTAGCCATTTTGAGAGTTATTGATTATTGAGACTTATTGATTGTGATGAAAGGGCGAGACGCGCACAGACCGTTTATTTGGCGCCAATCTTGGTATTGACCCAGCGTATCAATGGATCAGGGGTGATTTGTGCCAGTGTTTGAAAGGCTTTGGCTGGCATGCCAACAGTGTAATGCACGCTCTTTAACTTGCGATTAGGACGTGTGGTGAGTTTGCATAGGGTTTTTGCTACGTCATTAACAGTCAAGTTGATACCTAAGCGCTCTACGCTGGTCACGTTAATATCGGCGGTCATGTCTGATTTGACCCAAAGTGGCATCACATCAATCACTTTAATACCTTGCTTTGCATACTCGATATTTAGGCCTTCAGTGAGACCACGTACAAAAAACTTACTGGCCGCATAGTTTGCCACTTCGGGCTGACCGTAGATTGCAGAGGCCGAAGAGACATTGATGATTTTGCCATCATTACTATCAGCCAGATGCGGCGCAAGTTTGTGACAGCCAATCAGCACACCTTTACAATTCACATCAATCAGGGACAGTTGTTCATCGAGATCGGTTGTGGGCAGTGCGCCACTGACCAACACGCCTGCGTTATTGATTAAGACATCAATGCCACCAAATCGCTCAAGCATCTGATTGATGGCATTATCCCATGAGTCAGGCTGAGTCACGTCAAGTTGACCTGTAATGACCTGATGTTTTTTGACTGACTTTTTAAAGGATTTGTCTTTAATGGCCTGCTCAAGCGTCGTCCTGTCAGTGGCAAACAACCCAACATGATGCCCTTTTTTTGCTAACTGCTTGGCAGTCGCAACACCAATACCACGTGATGCACCTGTAATCAATATATTCATAATAAGAGACTCAGTTATTATTTATTATCAACAAATCGAGAGCAGGCATTCAATGCCTTGTCACTCGGACTGACATTTAGTATAACAAACCTATCTGTCTCTATTTTATGCAGGCATGTTGGTTTTATTAAAAATTCTATTTGTGACTGACATAGGATAAAAGTGTGATTAAAGCTCTTATTTATCGCGTAGACGTTTGATAGTGTAGCTCGCTTGCCTCCTTTTGTTGATTTGCATAGTCACTTATGTTCAATCGCCACAGATATATGAGGGCAACAGCATAGATGATAGTCTCCGAAATCTCTTCGACGAAAACACCAAAATCTTTAGGGAATAATATGGCATTTTCACCCATATACTGCACGACTGCCAGTACGGCGACACTGCCATATAGAGACAAAGGGGCTTTTTTTAATAAAGCCCAAAGGTAGCGCCACGAGTGGATTAACAAGCCTACCACTACTAAATAAATGACTGTGAGAACCATATCTTCCCACCAGTCATAAGAGCGGCTGAGCAAGGTAAAGTTATTTGGAACAAATAAATCTGGTAAATAGTTTAGCTCTCGGCGTATCGCAGTAATAAATATCAGCACGCCTGCCAGCCAAAAAGTTTGCGCCCGTCTGATGTGGCTCTACAAAAAATAGTGTAGGCAACGTAGTAAGCAGATAACTAAAATGATGTTACCAGGAATTTCGATCATGCTTTCAGGGCTTGTGATAATAAACTCCCAATACTTAAAAAATAAAAAGTGAGCACAAAGGCTCACTGTAAGTTAAAACTCATTCAACTACGTCCGGCTTGGTCAATAGTTATTATAACGTCAACGTTGACCACATGCTGTTGGTTAATATAACTAACGAGTCATAAGGTATTGTTAATATAGACAATACAACCTATGTCCAAGCCAATTTAAGTCAGTGATTAATGCGCCTCATCCCAGTTTTGACCACTGTCGGTTTCAACCAGTAATGGCACAGCAAAGTTGATATTCCAGCCTTTGTCTACCGCTGTTGTGGTCAATACATCTTGCATGGCATGGGTAATCAGCTGACTGACTGCACCCACCTTATCGGCATCAACTTCAAACACCAATTCATCATGTACCTGGAGCAGCATTTTGGCGTGGTCTTTTGGCAATACTTTATCGACTGCAATCATCGCAAGTTTGATTAAATCAGCTGCGGAGCCTTGTAGTGGCGCGTTAATCGCCGCACGTTCAGCGCCTTGCTTGACCATACGGTTGCTATGATTGATATCTGGCGTATAGAGCTTACGGCCCAATATGGTCTCGACATAGCCTTTCTCATAAGCACTGGCACGCGTGTTGATCATGTAGTTTTTGACACCAGGATAACGCTCAAAATACATATCGATGTAATCTTGCGCTTCACCGCGGCTCATTTGCAACTGCTTGGCAAGACCAAAAGCGCTCATACCATACAGTAGGCCGAAGTTAATGGCTTTGGCATTACGGCGCTCCGTTGGTGTGACATCCGCGACATCCTTGCCAAGCACCTCAGCAGCGGTCGCCGCGTGAATGTCCAGCCCTTCATTAAACGCATGGGTAAGGTTATTATCGCCTGAAAAATGCGCCATCAAACGCAACTCAACTTGTGAGTAATCCGCGGCCAAGATGACGCGACCTTCTGGTGCAATAAACGCTTGGCGAATTAAGCGACCGGTCGCCGTACGAATCGGAATGTTTTGTAAATTGGGCTCTGTAGAAGACAAACGGCCCGTACTGGTCAAGGCTTGGTGATAACTGGTATGGACACGATCGGTCTCGCTATCTGCAACATTATCAAGTGCATCGGTATACGTGCTCTTTAGCTTAGAGAGACCACGATACTCAAGAACGATTTCGACCAATGGATGGTCAATCTTGGATAACACGGCTTCACCCGTCGAGTATTGACCAGACTTGGTTTTTTTACCACCAGCAACACCCAGCTTTTCAAACAATACTTCACCAAGCTGCTTAGGGGAGCCGAGGTTAAATTCTTCTCCAGCCACTTCATAAGCGCGTTTTTCTAATGCGATGATTTCTTCGTCAAAGCGTTTTGATAGCTCGTTTAAGAATGGTCGTTTGATAAGAATGCCGTGCGCTTCCATTTGGCAAAGTATCTGGGCTGTTGGAATCTCTAGCTCGTGGAGCAATTTGGCGTTATTGCTGTCATTTGCCATCTCTAAACTGAATACATCAAACAACTGATAAGTAATGTCCGCATCTTCACAGGCATAATCACTGGCGATATCAATAGCGACCTGATCGAAGGTGACTTGTTTGGCGCCTTTGCCCGCAACGTCTTCATAGCTGATGGTTTGGGTTTGTAGATAATGGCGTGCCAAGTCGTCCATACCGTGACGAGTGACCGCCGCATTGATCACATAGCTGGCAAGCATGGTATCCATTGCCCAGTTGTTAGGGTGCTCATGGAGCGCGCCAACAAGGTCAATGTCATAGTGAGCGAGAATATGCGCATCGTACTTTAGATGCTGACCAATTTTGCCAATGTTTGGGTTTTCTAAAATAGGCTTTAAGCGCGTCAATACCATGTCGCGATCAAGCTGTTTGGCTGTTAGCTCATCGCCCTCTAAGCTGTGGGTAAGCGGTATATAGTAGGCTTCATGAGCTTTTACGGCAAACGATAGACCGACGATTTGCGCCTCGCGCCAATGCACGCTGGTGGTCTCTGTATCAATGACAAAATGCGGCACGGATGCTAATAATTCAACTAGACTGTCAAAAGCTGGCTCATCTAAAACCGTGTGCCATGCTTTGTCGTGGCTTTTACTGTCTTTGGTATCCGTGATTTTTGACGACTGTAAGTACTTTGCTACCTGTGCTTGTGATTCAGCCTCGGCTTGGCTGTCAGCGACACTTTGTGAGCCATTGGCTGGATGATTTGGATGATCGAGCGAGGCCAGCTCATTTCTAAACTCAAGCTCACTATATAGATCGCGTAGTTCGTCTATGTGCGCACAAGGGTCAGTATTGATTTTTAAATCATTCCAATCTTGGCCAATCTCCAAGTCTGTGACGATGGTGGCAAGCTTGGCATTGAATGGAATCTCATCGGCATGATCAATTAAGCCCTTTGCACCGCGACCTTTGATAAAACCAATGTGTTTTAGCATGTTGTCAATGGTGCCATACTCAACGAGCAGGTCTTTGGCAGTTTTTTTACCGATACCCGGCACGCCTTTGATACCATCAGAGGTATCGCCCATTAAGGTCAAAAAGTCGATCATCTGATTTGGATTAATGCCGAACTTATCAATCACTGCTTGGGTGTCTGTTATCTTACCTGTAAAGCTGTCTTCCAATATCACGCAGTCATTGACCAGCTGCATCATATCTTTATCACCAGTTGAGATAACCACATGATGACCTTGTTCAACCGCACGATGAGCCAGTGTACCAATGATATCGTCGGCTTCTGCGCCTTCAATACGCAATAGCGGAATACCTAAGGCGGTGACCAAGCGGTGAATATAAGGAATCTGCTCGACCAGCTCAATATCGATCGGTGGACGTCCTGCTTTATAGTCGGCAGACATATGATGGCGAAAGGTAGGAGACTTGGTATCAAAACAGACGGCCATATGGGTCGGATGATAACGACGCATCAGCTTCAATAGCGCATTGAGCGTACCACGGATGGCATTGGTTATCAGCCCTTGTGAGTTTTGCATGGTTTTAGGCAAGGCGTGATATGTGCGAAACAGATAGTAAGAGCCATCCACCAAGATAAAAGGCGGCTGGTTTTTATCGACGTGATCGGTGCTCATCGTCGCGACGTTGGGCATGGTAGCAAAGTTTGGTAAGGTTTCAGGGTTGATGGCTTGGTGGGAATTATGATCACTGTCTGTGGTGATGTCGGTTGTATTATCGGTCATAAAAGTCACTTATCAGCTATTGGATAAAATATACCCTTATTATAACGATAAAATCAGCGCGTGCCGAACTGCTGAAAAGTTAAGAGATGTTCTTATGGGTAAACTTCCAATGCCATACCCAACATAAAAAAAGAACCCAGACAAGCTGAGTTCTTTTATTATCGGTAATAAAGATTCTGATATATTATTTTACTTCTGACGTGACTTCTACATCGATATTGCCACGAGTTGCTTTTGAATATGGGCAAACTTGATGCGCTTTTTCGACCAATTGCTGGAATTCATCTGCTGACAATTCTGTGTTCTCACCAACCACATGAATCTTAGCAGCTAGTTTATAGTCATGACCTTCGCCTTGAAGCAAATCCACTTCTATTGAAGTGGTTGAGTCAAACTTGGCTTTTTCCATTTGTTTAACAGCACCTAATGCACTATCGAAACAAGCGCTGTAGCCCATCGCAAAAAGCTGTTCTGGGTTATTGCCTGATTTTCCAGAGCCTGGTGGTACCATATTGATAGTAAGATCATTGTCACTCAGGCTAACTGAACCGGCACGGCCGCCAGTAACGGTTGCTTTAGTAGAGTATAACGTTTTCATAATTCATCCTTTATTTTAGGTTTTTGTGGTTAAGTGATACTTATTAGTATAAGATTTTTGATATAGCGTTTTTTGACATCGGACTTAGCATAACAAACCACTAAGTTATTTGTATAAAGCAGTCGTAAATATATACCCTGTCTTTGTAAGTGAAATGTTAAGTAAAAAGATTATAAGGTGACGCATCGACAAAGTTTTAGGTATAAACTGAGCCTGTATCAATATAAACTAATAATACAGAGACTTACACTAAAATCATTAGAGCGGATAACAAGAGCTCTATCAAGCACAAGGACATTAATTGATGAACAAATTGATTGTTGTACCGAGTATTTTTTCTTTGGCCGCTGTGATACTTGTCGGCTGCGGAGAAGACGATGGTACTTATAATTCTGACGGTAGTAGCAACCAGATTACACTGACTAAATTTGCCAATAGCTATGACAGTCAAGCCAATGCCAGTGCAATTGCTCGTATCGATGAGATGTACCGCAGCGGCGAACATGAAATAAAGACAAAAAATATCGTCAATAATTATATCAATCAAAGTTTGAATACTTTAGACAAAACCGTGCTGGCTGATAACTTTGAAGGGCAGCTTGAAAATAAAAATATTGAAGTCGATAATCGCACGGTCAAACGCCCCATTTATGAGAAAAACAGTAATAATAAAGTCACTTATGAAACGACCTATAAAACGCTAAATTTATCTGGTCTACAAGCCACCAGCTATAGCGCTGGCACGAACAGAGAAAATAGTCGAGGAATTTTGACGGACTTAAACAATTATCCTCGTATTCCAGCTAATGTCGCATTCCCAGCCGGTTCAGTGTGTTATATCCCAGTGGTCAAGAGTGATCTCTCGTTTTTAGTCTTTAACGAAAAGAACAAGACTGGATACGCATCCATTGATAAATGGATTGAGGGCGCTGAAGATCGCTTCAATGACAACAGAGATTATAGAACCTCTCAGTTTGGTGTTGGCGTCGGTAACAAGCACAAAGCGGCGCAAGTGACGTTCTTTGAATATCAAAATCAGCCTTCTTATCAGTACAATGGCGTCGAATATACTGACGGTAGTAATAGTAGTAAGGGTACTTATGAGGCAGATTATATTGCCAAGGGTACGACAGAACCCAATACCAACAGTCTGCGCGGTTTGGTAGATTGTACAATCGTCAATGAAGTCGCAGGGGACTTCTTAGCGACACAAATTCAGCGTTATTATTGATCCCAAAAAACCAATAACACTCTCTATTTAAAAATTAGAGGGTGTTTTTTTTGTGCGCTAATTCTGCACCCTGACGCTAAATCCGCTACAATACGTCCATTATTTATCCTATTTATTTAGATTGTTTTCTAACTGACATCACTATTGAAGCCGAACACTATGAGCGTAGAACCAAAAAAGTTAAGTAAAGAAGTTGCCAAACGCCGTACCTTTGCCATCATCTCGCATCCCGATGCGGGTAAAACCACCATGACCGAAAAGCTCCTATTGTGGGGACAAGCCATTCAGGTTGTGGGTGAAGTCAAAGGCCGCAAGACGGATCGTCATGCGACCTCAGATTGGATGAGTATGGAGCAAGAGCGTGGTATCTCCATCACCACATCTGTCATGCAGTTTCCTTATCAAGATCATATCGTCAACCTACTAGATACCCCAGGTCACGCCGACTTTAGTGAAGATACTTATCGTACCTTGACCGCCGTAGACAGCGCGCTGATGATGGTCGATGGGGCAAAAGGTGTTGAGGAACGTACCATCAAATTGATGGAAGTCTGCCGTATGCGCGACACGCCTATCATCTCATTTGTAAACAAGCTCGATCGTCAGATTCGTGAGCCGCTTGAGCTACTGAGTGAGATTGAAGCGGTACTCAAAATCAAATGTATTCCAGTGACTTGGCCTATCGGTATGGGACAAGATTTTGTGGGTGTGTATCATTTAACCGAACATAAGACATACTTTTATCAGAAAGGTAACGGCGGTAAGATGACCGTCGCTGAGACCCGTGAGGGTTATGATTATCCTGACGTCCGTGAGCGTTTAGGTAGCCTGATGTTTGATGCCTTTGAAGAATCGCTTGAGCTGGTACAGATGGCATTAGAAGAGTTCAATGTTGAGGCGTTTTTGGCAGGCGAGATGACACCTGTCTTGTTTGGTACAGCGTTGGGTAACTTTGGAGTCAACATGGTGCTCGACACGTTAGTGAAGTACGCACCGCCGCCCAAAGCCCATCCTACCAACGAGCGTGAAGTGAGTGCTACAGAGACAGATTTTAGTGGTTTTGTCTTTAAGATTCAGGCCAACATGGACCCGCGTCACCGCGACCGTATCGCGTTCTTACGTGTTTGCTCAGGTAAGTACGAAAAAGGTATGAAACTCAAGCACGTGCGCTTGGGCAAAGACGTGCGCATTGCCGACGCCTTGACTTTCCTTGCAGGTGACCGCGAAGCACTAGAAGAAGCGTATCCGGGTGATATTATTGGCCTACATAATCATGGCACCATCTCTATCGGTGACAGCTTCACCGAAGGCGAGGAGCTAAACTTTACTGGTATTCCTCATTTTGCGCCTGAACTGTTTCGCCGTGTGGTACTCAAAGACCCACTCAAATCAAAAGCATTGCAAAAAGGTTTACAGCAGTTAAGCGAAGAAGGTGCCACGCAGGTATTTATGCCGCAGATTAATAATGACTTAGTCTTGGGCGCTGTAGGGGTGCTACAGTTTGAGGTGGTTGCGCATCGTCTCAAAGAAGAGTACAAGGTGCAATGTGTGTTTGAGCCAGTATCGATTGCAACTGTACGCTGGATTCATTGTGATGACGAAGTTGCTCTGGCGAAATTTAAGAAAAAAGCCCATGACCAATTATCAATAGATGGTGGCGGTTATCTCACCTACCTTGCGCCATCACGCGTTAATTTACAATTGATGCAAGATCGCTATCCAGAAGTGACGTTTAGCAGTACTCGTGAGCATTAAAATCAGTGATTTTATCGCATAGTTTATTTATAAAGACACGCTAGCCGTGTCTTTTTTGTTGTCTACGATTTGTAGAGAGATACGATAACGGGCGTGTAAATAAATAGCAACGTTCCAAAAACTCCAACAGTGTTCCTACAATACATCGCAATTGTTACGCTAAAATATTAAGTAACAACTTAGATTCCTAAATGAGGATATATGGACACTACGAATCAATTGAATACTCATTCATCCGTATTACCTACATGCTTATCGATGAGACTAAGCACTGTATGTATGACGAAAACGCTAGCAGCCAGCTTGATTGTGGGTGCCATGAGTGTGTCTGCAAATGCGACAAATATCATCAGCAGTACCACTTATCTTGAGTACCAGTTGCCCGAAAAAATACAAGAGATGTGTACTGAGCGTGAGAACTGCCCAAAAATTGAAGTCAAGTATCTCAAAACCAATCATCCTTGGATCAACGATATCACCAATGCTCGCATCAATAACTTGGTGGTCAATAGCAAGCCTACTGAGTCAGCACCTATAAAAACAAAAAGTAGTCCAGCAGAAGTACAAGCGGCTATCAATGACTTTGCAAACTCACAATTTTTAGATATGCCAGAAGACAGACAATGGGCGTATGAGCTGATAGTAACGCCCAACTATTTGGGTCATGTGGGTGATGCTGAGCTGTTTGAAATAGAATCGTACTCGTATACTGGCGGCGCTCATGGCATGTCTTATAGCGAATACTTAATATTTGATCCCAGCACCAAAAAACAAATCAAGCTGGATAATATGCTGGTCACCGGAAAAAAATCCCGCTTCAAAACCCTTGCTTATAATGCTTATAAAACGTGGGTAAAAACGTTTGATAATGATGTGAGCAGTTATGAGAAAAACTGGCCATTTACATTAAGTGATAATGTGACTTTGACGGATAAAGGTATCGATATCCTGTATCAACCTTATGCCATTGGCCCTTACGCCTCTGGTATGCCTACACTAAGTATTCCGTATAGCCAGCTTAATGGTGTGATAAAACCTCGCTTTATTCCCAAATAGCGTGCACAGTCAATTTATAGAAGATGACTGATATTGAAATAATTGTAAAATCTTTAGAAAATTGGTAGTAATTATTCAGAATATTTTGGAATTCAACAGAAAAACAAGGAGTGATGACATGACGAACCCTATACATGATGAGCTTGATACAAGCAAAACAAACACGTGGGCGCTAAATGCTTTAACAGAAGAGCTTGGGGATTTGACGGTGACAGTGAGTGAAAGCTTATCTGTTGGTCGTGGTAGCGACAATGATGTCGTGCTCGGTAGTAAGCAAGTATCGCGCAATCATGCCGTGCTAAGCGTTTTGGATGGTCAGTTATATGTGAAAGATTTAGACTCATCAAACGGTACGTTTATCAATAATGAGCGTATTGAAGGGAATATGTCGAGCCTTTTACAAGCAAATGACACGATCGGTTTTGCCAGTTTTAATTTTAAGGTAAATACCTCTGTTGCTGATGCAGAAATGAACTCACAAACTGAGTCATTAACGCCAGTGATGGCAGATGACGCAGCGACTATTATTGATACTGATACTAAAGAACCAGTAGTAGCTGCTGAGCCAATTGTTCAAGAACCTATCGTTCAAGAACCAGTTGTTGAAGAGTCAGTAGTTGAGGCGCCAATCATTGACGAACCAATTACTGAAAACCCAGTAGTTCAAGAGCCAATTGCCGAAGAACCTGTTGTTAAAGAGCCAGTCATTGAAGCGCCAGTCGCTCAGGAGCCCATCGTGAAAAAAACACATATCGAAGAGATGTTGCCTGTTAAAGATGAGGTGGTGCCAACACTGAGCAATAGTGATGCAACCATATCAGATGCGTCATCGACAGCCGCGACACACGAGTCTGCCAACACTTTAGAAACGTCGCCAACCCCAACGACTGAGCATGAACCGTTAGTGGAGGCCGAGCAGCCAGCTGTACATAAAGAACAAGCTATCCATGAAGAGCCGATCGTTCAGCCTGAGCATGATAAGACGACCAAAACGGAGCTACAAGAAGAGGCAGATCCTGAAGTGTTACGTGCCAAGCAAGCAGCTACAGCGCAGTTTTCAGGTACAGCCAATTTGGGTCAAGGACATGATCTTGGTACCACGGGTAATAACGCAATGGATCAAGCAGTCGATAATCCTGCGACCACAGAACAAGTGGAGAAAAAACCAAGCGGCGGCTGGTTTATATGGGTATTTATCGCCTTGATTATCATTGGGGTGGCGCTATGGCTGTTTAACATGGGTGGCGCTGGTGCCTAGTGATAGCCCTTTGCTTGTACCTTATACGATTCTTAGTAAGAGTAAGGGAAGTTAAAACATACAAGCAATCACTCAATCGGTAACTGATCAGTCGGTTTAAACAGCGATAATGCCAGTGGGCTTCGTTATAATTGCGCAGCCGCAGATTAGATAAGCGTTAGCGACATAGATATTAATGGCATAGGTATTAATAATCCAGTCGTAACAAAGCCATTGTTATCAGTTACTGTGAGTTTTTATAACGATCCATTTTTTATAGCGTCAGCATTCAGTAGAGTGCTGACGCTATATTTTGTTTGTCATTTTACTATTGTGTTTATTGTTCTTATCTTTTGCCAATATGTTGTTAAGAGAGCGTTACTATGATGACCTTTAAAGAATATCAAGCGTTTAAAGACCGTGGCTTTAGCCATGCACCACTGGTAAAAAAACGTTTGATGGATGCACAAACGCCAGTGTCTGTGTTTTCTAAAGTGCGTGACTTGAATGGTTCTGCATATTTATTTGAATCTGTCGTCGGTGGTGAGCGCTGGGCACGATACTCAATGATTGGTCTAGGTAGTGAGCTGATCTTGCAATACGCAGATGGCAATATGACCATCAAAAAAAATGACCATATCGATGTAGAGTCGGTAGATGATCCTTTCGATTATATCCGAAAGCTCATGGCAGAGTATAAAATGCCAACCGCAGACGACATCCCGACCTTACCGAGTTTTAGTGGGGGTTTGGTTGGTTACTTTGGCTATGACATGGTACGTGTCATCGAGCCATCCGTGGGTCTGTCTGATGCCCCAAACCCCATGTCGATGCCAGACATGTGGCTGATGCTATCAATGAGTGTGATCGTTTTTGATACTCTAGAAAACACCTTGTCTATCATTGTCTACGCTGACTGTCATACGGAAGATGGATATGGCACTGCTATCCGTGAGCTCGAAAAAATTGAAGACAAATTGGCAGAAATGCCAAATTTGAGTGCACCAATTATGCCGACACCGGTGTTTACATCGCAGACAGGAGCAGAGAAGTATTGTAGCGATGTCAATAAAATAAAGGACTACATCTCAGCAGGTGACGTGATGCAAGTCGTTCCAGCGCAGCGTCTCACTGCTGATTATCTGGGTGACTCATTGGCAGTATATCGTGCTCTGCGGTTTTTAAACCCCTCTCCTTATCTGTTTTTGGTACATGGTTATACGCTTGACGATCATAAGCGCTTTGACATCATTGGTGCATCACCTGAGATACTATCGCGTATCGAAAATGGCAAAGTGACTGTCAGGCCGCTGGCGGGTACGCGTAAACGAGGTAAAGATGATGCAGAAGATTTGGCACTTGAGCAAGAGCTGCTGACTGACGAGAAAGAAATCGCTGAGCATTTAATGCTCATTGATTTGGGTCGTAATGACATTGGCCGTGTCTGCGAGTATGGCAGCGTCAAAGTGACTGAGAAAATGTTTATTGAGCGTTATTCACAAGTGATGCACATTGCATCCAATGTCGAGGGCACCATATCACCGGATAAAGACGCACTGGACGTATTCTGTGCCACTTTTCCTGCAGGAACGCTATCGGGCGCACCCAAAATTCGCGCTATGCAAATTATCGATGAGCTAGAGCCAGTGCGTCGAACAGTGTTTGGCGGGTCAGTAGGGTATCTTGGTTGGCATGGCAACATGGACACGGCTATCGCTATTCGTACCGCAGTAATGCGCCGTGGTGAGATTCATATTCAGGCAGGAGCAGGGGTGGTCGCTGATTCAGTGCCAGAAGCAGAGTGGGAGGAAACCAATAAAAAAGCGTTGGCCTTGATAAAAGCCGTAGAAATGGCCTGTAATGGTTTGCGTATTCGTTAACGATGCCATATAAAAAACGGTATAAAGCCATCAGTAGAATAAAGATGCGTATTTTTATTTTTGAAAAAATTATTATAATCAATAACTTAAAAATTATTATGAAAATAATGATAAAAAATATGAAAAAGTACTTGCGTCTTTCAAAATATTTGATAGAATAGCCACCACTTTAAGAGAACAAGCCGACTTAGCTCAGTTGGTAGAGCAACTGACTTGTAATCAGTAGGTCGCCAGTTCGATCCCGGCAGTCGGCACCATCTCTCTTAAAGTAGCTTTTTATGAATTTGCCTTAATTGAAAGCCATTTTTGTTCAAAGCAACCTAAGGTGGGGTTGGGGAGCGGTCAAACCCAACAGACTGTAAATCTGTCGCGAAAGCTTCGAAGGTTCGAATCCTTCCCCCACCACCATATTTTGAAGTTTGTCATAGCGCCAAGCATGCTCTATATACTAGAGACTCTCGATTAGAGTCTATTTGGACAAGAGCAATTGCGGGTGTGGTATAATGGTAACACCTTAGCCTTCCAAGCTAATGACGCGGGTTCGATTCCCGCCACCCGCTCCATATATACACCATCGCAAAAGTTATAAATAATTCATCACGACAGCCAGTTCTTTAGTACTGTGTCGTGATATTTTTTTTAGTGCAACTTGTTGGTTGACTAAAATTTGCTCATATAGCTCAGCGGTAGAGCACTCCCTTGGTAAGGGAGAGGTCTCGAGTTCAATTCTCGATATGAGCTCCATTTATTGTTTACATCTTTTGTGCTCGCCATGCTATTGATATAGCCTTGCATCGACGTTGAAATTATAAAATATTGAAATATATAAAGTTAGTGCGATAGGTAATGATTCAAAGGTGACACTGAGGTGTTGCCTTTTAGTGCTGTCAGAATATTAACAACTTATTGATCTGAATGATTTGATATTGATAAGGTGGGAACAAATAAACAAGTATGCAGACGTTTATACATTATTTTTTGCATTTTGGTTTCCCGCTTTTTATCGCAGTTATATTCTTTAAAAAAGAGTGGAAAAAGGCATACTTGATTTTACTCGCGACAATGTTAGTGGATGTAGACCACTTAATAGCGAATCCAGTTTTTCAAGCCAATAGATGCAGCATTAATTTTCATCCGTTACATACTTATTATGCGATGCTTATCTATGTTGTTTTGCTTTTTTTCCGCAAGCCTTTCAATATTATTGGAATTGGATTGCTTTTCCATATGTTGACGGATTTCACAGATTGTTTGATGATGTCAGCCAGGTAATATAGCTGTTCTGCATATCAAGGTAGAATAACGATGATTGGTGTTAAAACAATTTAGATCTTTGTCTATAATACAGCAAAATTGTTTTCGATTATGAGATGTATGACTATTTAAGAGAAGTCAGCGTATAATAACCGATACAAAAGATTGGTTCGAAGCATTGTACTAGCAGTGGTTCGTGCGGTTGATAGCTAGGTTTATGATGATTTGATTCTATTATGAGCCACTAAACAGCTTTTTATTGAACATTCACTAAAAAAAGAGGAATTACCCATGGCAAAGGCCAAGTTTGAACGTAACAAGCCAC
This sequence comes from Psychrobacter sp. JB193, assembly GCF_002285555.1. NCBI lineage: Bacteria > Pseudomonadati > Pseudomonadota > Gammaproteobacteria > Moraxellales > Moraxellaceae > Psychrobacter > Psychrobacter sp. JB193. The sequence goes on along the minus strand of NZ_NRGY01000001.1, from coordinate 1,102,348 downwards.
ACGTCAACGTCGGTACCATCGGACACGTTGACCATGGTAAAACAACCCTAACTGCTGCAATCGCAACAGTAGCTGCAAAAACTTCTGGCGGCGAAGCCAAAGACTACGCGTCTATTGACTCAGCACCTGAAGAAAAAGCACGTGGTATCACCATCAACACCTCACACGTAGAGTATGACACTGAAGCACGTCACTATGCTCACGTTGATTGCCCAGGTCACGCCGATTATGTTAAAAACATGATCACCGGTGCAGCCCAGATGGACGGCGCAATCTTAGTTGTATCAGCAACTGACGGCCCAATGCCACAGACCCGTGAGCACATCTTGCTATCACGTCAGGTTGGCGTACCATACATCATCGTATTCATGAACAAATGTGACATGGTAGATGACGAAGAACTACTAGAACTAGTAGAAATGGAAGTTCGTGAATTATTGAACGACTATGACTTCCCAGGTGACGACACCCCAATCATCAAAGGATCAGCCACTGAAGCCCTAAAAGGTTCAGAAGACAAGTATGGTGAGCCAGCAGTAGTAGAACTACTAGGCGTACTAGACACCTACATCCCAGAGCCAGAGCGTGATATCGACAAAGCATTCCTAATGCCAATCGAAGACGTATTCTCAATCTCAGGCCGTGGTACCGTAGTAACTGGTCGTGTTGAATCTGGTATCGTTAAAGTTGGTGACGAGATCGAAATCGTTGGTATCCGTGACACTCAAAAAACCACCTGTACTGGTGTAGAGATGTTCCGTAAACTGCTTGACGAAGGTCGTGCAGGCGAAAACTGTGGCGTACTACTACGTGGTACTAAGCGTGAAGACGTACAACGTGGCCAAGTACTAGCTAAGCCAGGTTCAATCACGCCTCACACCAAGTTTGACGCAGAAGTATACGTACTGTCAAAAGAAGAGGGTGGTCGTCACACACCATTCCTAAACGGCTATCGTCCACAGTTCTACTTCCGTACCACTGACGTAACTGGCGCAATCCAATTACAAGACGGTACTGAAATGGTTATGCCTGGTGATAACGTTGAGATGGGCGTAGAGCTTATCCACCCAATCGCTATGGACAAAGGTCTTCGCTTCGCAATTCGTGAAGGCGGCCGTACTGTAGGCGCTGGTGTTGTTGCTAACGTATTGAACTAATTGTTACGTTTGTCAGAGTGATCTGATAAGGTCAATGACTAGTAAAAAGCCACTCTAGAAATAGGGTGGCTTTTTTTTGGATATGAAAAAGTGACTTCATAATATAGCTAATCTCAAATAAAAAAGTTACAACAATGATGCTGGACTGCCAACGATATATTTTTGTCGTCTCTGTCCGCGAAGGCACAGCAAGCAAGAAAATATGACGTTGGCAGCACTGTATATATTTTATAGTGGATTGACTATAGAAATAATATCTGTCTACATGAACAATGCCTATTTTATATAGAGTCTGTAGTAGACTAAACATGATCAAAATAAAAGGAGAAACTGTGGCTGTCATAGAGAATGTATCAGTACATGCAGTCGACTATCAGCAGACCATTCAAGCAGTAGCTGATATAGAAGCAGTGGTTCAGCCGCATGATGCATGGACGTATCAGATACTGATTACTTTGCTTGAGCAAGACAGTATCGATATGCTGATCGTTTATGAGAAAGAAAAAAAAGAGCGGGTTTTAGACAATAAAGTGGTTGGCTACTGCCTATATCAAGTTGTTTTTGAGCAAGCTGAGATTTTGCGTATTGGCACGCATCCCAATTATCAACGTCAAGGCATTGCGTCACAACTGTTTGACAAGTTAAATCGTGAATTGATGCAACGCCAAGTAGAAAACCTTTTGCTCGAAGTACGGGCGGATAATATTCCAGCGATCGCTTTGTATGAGCAGCAACAGTTTGTAGTGATTCATAGGCGTAAAGGCTACTATCAACTAAAAGATAAAGCGGCTATCGATGCGTTGATCATGCAACGAGTGGATACGTAGAAGTAGCGAGTAGGTACGTGCCAATGCGTTACTCAAAATTAGAAGAAGAGTTGGTCAATGAATCAGTATGATTTTGATCATTGTTCATGTATTTTTTTTTGCACGTTTCAACGTCAATTGTGGAGCCATGATCTGCTTTCATATACTCTAGTACCTCGACACGCTCGCTGAGCAATTCTACCATCACACTGATGTTGGCTTGTTGCTTTCGTACTTGTGCCAATTTTTGCTGAGTAAGCATCAGCTGCAGATCGATATCGAGCTGACCGTCGTAATAATCATTAAGACTGTCTTTGATTTCAGTCAGGGTAAAACCAATAGCCTGTGCGCTTTTGATCAGTTCAATACGTTCCACGCATTCTGGATGGAACTCAGTATATAGACGTGAGCCTGCTTGACGTTTGCGAGATTTTAGTAAGCCTAGTTGATCATAGTGGCGCACAGTATCTTTAGTTGTATTGGCTTTTGTTGCTAAAGCACCAATCAATAAAAAGGAATTGTCAGGGGACATAATACTCTCGTTGGAAGCTATGAGTGGGAATAAGACAGTAGGAACAATTAACTCAATTTACGCTGCCAAGGGGTTGGTGTATCAAGTAATGAGACGGCTAGTGGTATATAAGCGTCTTTTTGCCATTTGACCGAGCCGGCCCTTATTAAAGTATCTAACTGAGTAAGAAACTCAGCTCGAGGTACGGTAGAGGCACCCAAACTCATCAGATGATCATTCGGTAACTGACAGTCAACAAGAGCGACCTGACTTTGTTCGCATAGCCGCATCAACCCCCAAAAAGCCAGCTTGGAGGCGTTGGATGCACAATGGAACATGGACTCGCCAAAATATATGCCGCCAAGCTTTAAGCCATAAAGTCCACCTATAAGCTGTCCTTGATCATTCCATACCTCAATGCTATGGGCAAAGCCTTGCGCATGAAGATTGGTATAGGCTTCAATCATCTCTTCATGGATCCAAGTGTGCTCACCTTCAGGAAGCCCATCACTACGCGGTAAGCTACAGGCACGGATGACATCATCAAATGCCTGATTCAAGGTCAACTGCCAACGTTCGCGTCTTGCTTGTTTGCGTAAAGACTTGCTTGGTTGGTAGTCGGAGGGCACCACCACACATCTTGGTTCAGGACACCACCAAGCGATGGGCTCGTCTTCATTAAACCAAGGAAACAGTCCCTGCGCGTAAGCAGAAATCAGCGTGTCAGATGCCAGATCGCCACCCATGGCAACGAGACCAATCCCTTCAGGATCGATAGAGGTAGGATCAGGGAAGTCATAACGCCCAAGACTTTTTAAGGTCTCAGGCGTGATGTTTTGATCGTTTGGTAGAGTGAGATTGCCCATTTAGGATTCTTGATCAGCGGTCAATGTTGATGCATAGGTGTGGTCAGTTGCCATCGTTTCACCAATAGCGTCCAAGTACTTCTCAGCATCCAGCGCTGCCATACAACCTGTGCCCGCAGAGGTAATGGCTTGACGATACACATGGTCTGCAACATCGCCTGCAGCAAACACACCTTCAATACTGGTTTGCGTGGCGTTACCATTTAGGCCACTTTTGACTACAAGATAGCCGTCTTTCATATCGAGCTGATCTTTAAATAAATCTGTATTAGGCTTATGACCAATCGCCACAAACATACCCATGGTATCTAGCTGTTTGGTGCTGCCATCAATCATAGACTCGATGATGACACCATTCACGCCCATATCATCACCAACGACTTCTTTGACTTGATGATTCCACTCGATTTTGATATTGCCATTTTTGGCTTTTTCAAATAATTTGTCTTGTAGAATTTTTTCAGAACGTAAGCTATCACGGCGATGCACGAGCGTCACTTCAGACGCGATATTAGACAGGTATAAAGCCTCTTCTACAGCAGTGTTACCACCGCCAATCACAGCGACTTTTTGATCTTTATAGAAAAAACCGTCGCAAGTGGCACAAGCTGATACACCCAAACCTCTAAACTTGGTTTCTGACTCTATGCCCAAGTATTGAGCAGACGCGCCTGTTGAGATAATCAAAGCATCACAAGTGTAAGTGCCATTATTACCGACCAACTGAAAAGGACGTACGTTTAGGTCGACTTCATTAACATGATCATAGACCAACTCAGTACCAAAACGCTCGGCATGAGCTTTCATGCGCTCCATTAATGCAGGGCCCGTTAAATCATGAGCATCACCTGGCCAGTTATCGACTTCTGTAGTGGTGGTTAATTGTCCACCCACTTCTAAGCCTGTGACCATCACAGGTTTGAGGTTGGCACGTGCTGCATAGACTGCAGCGGCGTAACCAGCAGGGCCTGACCCTAGAATAATAAGCTTTTCGTGACGTGGAGCAGTATTGTCAGTTGCCATGAGTTTGTTCCTTGCTAAATATACGAATTAAAATAAGAATGATAAATGTTATAAAAAATTTCAAAAAATGAGACTGTTTTGGTTTGTTTAATTGCAATGTGATAATAACATAAGGGCATAGACCCAAAAGTGCAAGTTTGCTAAAACAAACACAGGCATCACTATAATCAAAGCATGGTTGCCTTGACGTTTGGTTTTAATAAATAATGGTTATTTTATAGAGTTTACGCAAAATTGTTAGCGTTATCCTATCAGCTGTTTGTACTAATTGTACGGTTTTATGCATAAATCGCAGATTGACTGACTTTCTTGCCTGCTTTCTTTAGAAGACTGTCGCCACCATACCTATCTATTTGTTATTATAAGAAGTTATGCCAAGTACAGTTAGAGTAAAAAGACCATCGTTATTCACCATTTTCGGGATCGATAATGGCTCTTAACCCTGTTGCTAGGTATATTTATGTCAGCACTTTATGTCAGCATGATTAAGCTTAGTCATGCGGCGACCATTTAGTATTAATAACAAGGCAGATCTTACGTGATATCAGCACCGCTTATTGAGTATTTGAAAAAAGGAATATTTACCCTCCTTGGGTTAATACTGGCCGTTTATCTGTTCGTCATTTTGATGACGTATACGGGTAACGATCCGAGTTGGTCACACATCAGTAGTGATATGACCACAATCAATAATATGGGCGGTGAGACAGGTGCGTGGTTGTCCGACTTGCTCTACAGCTTCTTTGGTTTTGGTGCATGGTGGCTGCTGGCATTTTTGATTTATGAGTCTATCCTTATTTGGTGGGACAATAAGCCTACGTTTTGGCTGATGCGTTTGGTCGCTTATGTTTTCTTATTATTAAGTGCCAGTGCCTTGTTTGCCCAGCTCGTAGCTTTGGTGCAACAATTCACCAATCCTACAGCGACAGCACTTGAAGGAGTGGCGGGTGGCATCATTGGTCTTGAGTTGCAGGTGCGTTTAGCACAGCTCTTAACGCAGTGGGGGAGTGTGGTTTTCTTGATGGTGTTTGTCGTTCTCACCGCGACCTTTGCCTTTAACATTCATTGGATGACGATTTATCAGAAAATCACCGCCCTGTCTTGGTTTGGTTCAGGTGTGAAAAAAGAAAACACACAAGAGACCGTAGCAGTCACTCAAAACAGAGAAGTATTAAACACGAAGGGCAAAGTCACCACAGGGGCGAATCCAGATCAAGAAGCGCCAGCTTATGAGCAGTTGCCCTTGGCCTTGCAATCTTCTGAGCAGGCGACCGATAAAAGCGGTCGATTTAGCAACGTCTTATCAGACTTTTTGGTGAAGTCTGGGCTTTCTGATAGTGTCAGAGCCTCTATGGCCGCAGCGACACAGGCCACAACAGCAACCCAGACTGCCTTATCTGGTCATGAAAAAAGTGAGTCTGTAGAAGCCAAATCACTCACAAGTGGTACGACTGAGAATATAGATAATCAAACACATTCATCACCAAGTCCAAACCCTGTCATAGCGCCTGTCCGTAAAGTTGAACCAAGCTTTGCATGGAATGATGCCAATACGGTCGATGATTTGTTGGCGAGTGAGCAGATGGCCTATAGTGCCAATAGCATGAGTCATTCTGATACTGCTGCTCTGACTTCTGATGATATGAGCCCTGAGCCTATAAAAAGTGAATCGTTAAAAAATGAATCCGTCAAAAACGAGCCAACAAATTTGGAAGTGATAGCGGAATCTACGCCAGCATCTACCTCTACGATAGAGGCAGAGCCGTCTGTAGAACCAATCACTGCGAGACCCAAAACAAGGATCATTCAGCCTTCTGTCAAGGAGCAACTGTATAACGAAACAGCCAGTACTGACGCTGTATTATCAACATCAGAAGACACTAAAATAGCTGTTGATACTTTAGCAGATGCATGGCTAGCAGAGCATGCTGATGTTTTAGAACCTGCTATGGAAACGGAAACCGTTCAGCCCAATGAGCCTTTGTCTAGCAGCCAGGCTGAGTTATCAAACAGTGATACGTCAACCGAGGTGGCGGCATTAGCAGTTGCTTCGCCAGCATTAGACAGCGTAGCCGCGGTGTCAGAAGCGATAGATATGACACCAACCAATACACCGCCTACCAATCCAACAGTAGCGCCAACGGTAGACACGATTGATGTTGCTAATGCTGCGAAAAACACGCAGCTAGTCAAACCGACGATGAGTTTTGCCGTACCAGAAGGGGATAGCAGCAACCATATCACTGATATGATGCCAGAAGATGAAGACACTGATATACCAGTCATGCCGCATATTAGCGATGATGATGCCTTTAGTCGAAAGTCACGCTCGATGCAGACGGCGCAATATCGCAGCAGTTTGACGCCTATTCCAGAGATGTCTATTCTTGATAAGCCAGATCCAGATCGTAAGCCTAGCTATACCATAGCTGAGCTTGAGCAGCTCTCTGAGCTGTTAGAGATCAAGTTGCAAGAGTTTAATGTAAAAGCGTCGGTGGTTAATGCCATCCCAGGTCCAGTAGTGACGCGCTTTGAAGTTGAGCTGGCTCCGGGTATTAAAGCCAGCAAGGTTACGGGTATTTCACGTGACTTGGCGCGTTCATTATCGATGGCATCTTTGCGTGTGGTTGAGGTGATTCCTGGCAAGCCTTATATTGGTATCGAAGTACCTAACAAACAGCGTGAAATGGTGCGTTTGATTGAGCTACTCAATACCGAGAAGTTCAAAGACCCCAAAGCGCAAATCAGTATGGCGATGGGTAAAGACATTGGTGGCAATCCAATTATTACCGATCTTGCCCGTGCACCGCACATGTTGGTTGCTGGTACGACCGGTTCTGGTAAATCGGTATTGGTCAACTCCATGTTGTTGTCGATGCTACTCAAATACACGCCCAATGAGCTGCGTCTTATCTTGATTGATCCAAAGCAGTTAGAGCTTGCTAACTACAATGATATCCCGCATCTACTGACACCAGTCGTCACTGATATGACCGAGGCGGCCAGTAGTCTCTCATGGTGCGTGGCGGAGATGGAGCGCCGTTACCAGTTGATGAGTCTGCTCAAGGTTCGTAAGCTCAATGAGTTTAATAAAAAAGTCATCGCAGCGGAAAAAGCGGGCAATCCTATGCTTGATCCTTTGTGGCGGCCTAATGATAGTGTCAGCATCAGCCAAGCACCAAAGCTCAAAACCTTGCCTATGATTGTCATTGTCGCGGATGAGTTTGCTGACATGATTATGCAGGTCGGTAAACAGGCAGAAGAATTGATTACACGCTTAGCGCAGAAATCCCGAGCAGCGGGTATTCATTTGATGCTTGCCACTCAGCGCCCATCGGTAGATGTGATCACTGGTTTGATCAAAGCCAATATTCCCGTACGTGCTGCCTTACGTGTCAACTCAAAGGTCGACTCACGGACGATTTTGGACAGTGGCGGCGCTGAGGACATGCTGGGCAATGGTGATATGCTCTTCCTAGGCCCTGGCCAAATTGAACCAGATCGTGTACACGGCGCTTATGTCAGCGACGAAGAGGTCAACCGTGTCTGTGATGCGTGGCGTGAGCGCGGCGCACCGGACTATATTGACAATATGGCTGGCAACTTTGAATTATCTAGCCTAGGTGGTAATGGTGGTGGTAGCGCAAACAATGCTTCTGGCGAAGATGATGGACTGTATAACGATGCGGTGGCATTTATTATGGAAACGCGTAAAGTCTCTGCTTCGAGTATCCAGCGTAAATTTAGTATTGGCTATAACCGTGCAGCGCGTATTGTGGACTCTATGGAGGAAGCCGGATTGGTCAGCTCAATGGGTAAAAGCGGCAAGCGTGAACTGCTGATGTAGCGTTTGGGCTTCAGTAGATATAGCCAATCCATTTTAAAAATGGCTCAGATCTACTGGGATGAATTTTTCGAAGCATCTGTCACGCTTGCGAACGGCCAGCGAGAAAAATTGATACCAGTAGAGCGTTACGATCTTATGTACTACTTTTACTTTGGATTGACTATACAGTCGATTCCAAATAAAACAGAACCCTTATATTGCAACGCGGAACTGGTATCACCTTTATACTGAAACTCACTATAGCAAAAAGACGAGTCACAAAAGTGGCTCGTTTTTTTATGAAATGAGCTTAATCATATTTTCACAAATGGAGAATCTAAAAGGAATTTCTATGATCAGTCATGCTTTGATTTATCAAAACTGGGTTTATTTACAAAACTATGAGCTTAATCCAATCTCCAAATGACCAATCAGTTTGTTTATCGACTATAAGGTGCCATTTTTTATACTAAACTGAGAGTGGTTATAAGATAAGTGGGCAACAATTTTAGTTAATCTCATTTTAATTACTCTCTAAGGACGGTCAGTTATGTTTAAAGAATACACTCAGTATGATGGGTTAGCCTTAGCGGCATTGGTCAACTCAGGTGAGGTCAGTACAAAGGAGTTGTTGGACGCGGCCGTTTATCAGGCCAATAAACTCAATCCTAAACTGAATGCCATTATTCACCGTTTTGATGAGCGCGCTTACAATGCCGCGCAAGCAGGATTGCCAAAAGGTGTGTTTACTGGCGTGCCTTATCTGCTAAAAGATTTGTCATTTAGCTTCGCTGATGAACCGATTACGATGGGCAGTCGCAGCGTCAATATCCTCTCAGAAAACGACAGCGAAATCGTCAAACGGATGAAAGCCACGGGCGTTAATACCTTTGGTAAGACCAATACGCCCGAGTTTGGTTTGATTATCACCACTGAGCCAAAGGCGCATGGTGCTACTCATAACCCTTCTAAGAAAGGCTATAGCGCTGGTGGATCATCGGGCGGCAGTGCAGCAGCAGTCGCAAGCGGTATTGTACCGATGGCGGGCGCTGGTGACGGTGGTGGTTCGATACGTTTTCCAGCTGCTTGGTGCGGTGTGTTTGGACTCAAACCCAGTCGTGGGCGTAACCCAATGGGACCGAGATATGGTGAAGGGTGGGAAGGCGCAGTTGCTGATCACGTGATTACACGTTCGGTACGTGACAGCGCCGCGATGCTCGACGCTACGAATGGCGCAGAGATCGGTGCACCTTACGTGATTGCCCCGCCAGATGGGACGTTTTTGCAGGCAGCAATGCGTGCGCCAAGGCCATTAAAAATCGCTTTGCAACAGCAGCCATTGATTGTCAATACCGTAGTGAACAAAGAAGTGCTCGCCGTACTTGAGAAAACGGCCAAGCAACTAGAGTCTATGGGTCATCAGGTAATACCTTGTGAGCCAAAGATCAATATAGAGCAGTTTTGGCATGACTTTATCGTCGTGGTCTGTGCGCATACTGCCTTTACGATTGATAATATCGAGCGGGAATTTGGGGCTGCTCATATCAAAAACCTAGAGCCGCAAACCTACAATATGGCGCTGCTAGGACGTTCGCTATCAGCAGCTGATTTGGTTCATGCCAAGCACGGTTGGCACCACAGTCAGTATCAAACGGGCCTGTTATTGGACACTTATGACATGATTTTATCCCCGACAGTACCCACGCCTGCTGTCAAACATGGCGTGCTGCCACCAAGTCGTATGGATGAGATGATGATGCGTAGTGCAGGCTGGCTCAACAAGGGTATAAATGTGGGAAAACATGCCTTTCGCTCAGGGATGATTGAAAAGCTGAGTCAACCAGTACTGAGCAAAATGGCGTTTACAATATTGGGTAATGTCACAGGATTACCAGCAATGTCATTACCAGTAGGTATGAGTAAAAAAGGTTTGCCAATTGGTATGCAGCTCATTGGGCGTATGAATGATGAAGCGACGCTATTGAGTCTGGCAGGTGAGATGGAACGTGCTGGTTTATTTACCGAACCTGCCTTTAAGAAGTAGATTTGTACGCTTTGATTAAATAGCTGTTATTTAATAGCTATTACTTAATCAAAGCGATAAATATCCATCCCCAAACTATGATGTGCCATACTTTGATGCACAACAGAGACACGTTGACCCGCACCTAAAGCAAAAAACAGTGGTAGCAAATGCTCATCACTTGGGTGAACGTGCTTATAGTTGGGGTACTGCTGCCAATCTAGCGCAGTAGGAATATCTGTCTTAATGTGCTGTAGTAGCCAATCCTTAAAGCCTTTTGCCGCCTCATCAATGCTGTCTGCTTGCCAACGCAAGGCTTGCAAGTTATGCGTGATGCTCCCTGAACCGATGATAAGTATTTGTTCTTCACGCAGACGTGCAAGCTGAGCACCCAGCTGATAGCAAGCAACACTGTCGTAGTGCTGTGGTAAAGATATCTGTACGATTGGTATGTCTGCTTGTGGATACAGATGGGTGAGCGGGGCCCAAACACCATGGTCACAAGCACGCATCGGATTGATGCTGCACCTAATACCGCGCGCAGTAAGCTGATGCGCGAGCGATTCAGCAAGCGCTGGCTGACCAGCAGCAGGATACTGTAGCTCATATAGCTCAGGCGCAAAGCCTGAAAAATCATGCCACGTTTTCGGTTGAGGGTTGCTACTGATCTCAAGCTTGGCTGACTGCCAATGTGCCGACATAATAACGATGGCACGTGGCTTGGGTAAGTTTTGCCCGATACGTGCCAATGCACTGGTTGTGGCAGATTGTTCAATCGCAAGCGTGGGTGCGCCATGCGAGATAAACAAGGCTGGCAGTTTAGCCAAGTTAGCTGCCTTAGAGACTATAGCAGACGTGTCTTCCCAAGCATCGGCAGACGTGATGGGCTGCAACGTGTGACCATGATGATCGCCATGTTGTGAAGTGGAATGAGAGGCGTTAGGTATTGCGCGTTTTGGATATTTCATGTTCCAGTTATTAGGGCGCACGCCAGTTTTTCAATCTGTTTTGTCATGGTTATTTTCAGATAATTTATCGCGAACGGTACTTTGCCTAATTACCGCGATGATAAGGATGGTTGTTATTGATACTCATCGCTCGATACAACTGCTCCATCAAGACAACTCGTACGAGGGGATGTGGCAATGTCAGCGCAGATAACGACCATTTCACGTCAGCTTTTGCCAGTACTTCAGGCGAGACACCATCTGCACCGCCAATGACCAAAGCAATGTCATCCCCTTGTTGCATCGCATCTGATAGTTTATCCGCCAAGCCTTCTGTCGAAAGCATTTTACCTTTGACGTCCAATACCCATAATTGTTCGCGCCCAGTGGCATTATGAGCTGCCAAAATGGCTTGACCCTCTTGTTCACGATACTGTGCTAAATTGGCATCTGAGGGGTTTTTTGCTCGCTTGGCGGCCGCGATTTCGATGATGTCTGTACTGAGCATGGGTTGAATACGTTTATGGTATTCATCAAAACCTGTTTGCACCCAGTTAGGCATTTTATTGCCAACGCTCAAAATTCTTATTTTCATAGTCCATACCACGTCAATAATTAAATAAATATCACAAGGCTTTTTACAATTGGTTGCGGCCAATACATTTTCTTTTTTGATCTATTATTACATCAAAGGTGAAATCGTTTCTGAGACAGTCTGTTCTGTCATTTGGTGGTGAGGGTCACTCGGGCTTGGCTTTGGAATAATGGTAAGCTTTGCATCCGATTCAAATACAATGGCTTCAACTTCATCGAAGCTATTTATTCCATCAGAGCGCATTGCACATTCTATCTCCTGCCGGGTCAATCGTTCATCACGCATAGCATCTGGTAAAAACTGCCCTTGATAAAAAACAATGCGCGGCTCGGACAAAATAAAACTGCTAAACTGCGGTGAAATAGAGGCATATTTGGTGACCAAAAACTGCAATAGATAGAGCACCAAAATAGAAGAGGCTCCTTCAATAAAAGGAATATCTTTGAGCAAAATGGTACTGGCACCTAATGAGCCAATCATGACGGTCACAACCCAATCAAAATTATTGAGTTGAGAGGTAGAACGTTTTCCTGAAACTTTCGTCACTAGCACGATTAAGACGTAAATCATGGTGGTCGTCAGTACGATGCGCCCAAGTTTGTCTATATTGTCAAAAAAAAGCATGTCCATTAAGCGCGCTCCTATGGTAAGAATAAAACCGTGTGCCGCTAAGCATCGATTCATAAAAGAAAGTAACTGATGAAGCTCACCAATTGATACTGTTAGCCTAACGAATTCTAAGCCTCAAAAGGAAAAAATTTGTAGTCAGTCATTGTGGTTTTATAAGGTTCAAGTCGCGCGTTATTAAACTCATATGGTCTTACGTTTGGGATCAAGCAAACGATTCATTACCCAAATACTGATGCGAGCGCTGACCAATGTCATTACCAATATCAGCATCAGTGAGGACAGCAGCGGTAGGGGCTGTTGTGTGGTCATCTCAAACAATACTTCGCGGCTCACTGCGTCAAACAACCAAAACCAAATCCCCAAGAAGTAAATCACCGTCAGTACCCAAACAACTGCTATTCCTCCAAATACTAAGCGATTACTCTCACTTCTATTCAAAGCGCGTTGCTGCTGTTTGGTAAACTTATGCACCGCAATATAAGCGCCAACAATGATAGAGATTACTGTGACCAATGTTGAGTTCAGCGCCACTTTGGTTTGGATCATCATAAATACTGCGCTGGCAAGCACATAACCAATCGCGAAAAACCCAATATATCGAGCCAGTTTAGGTCGTGCCAATTGATGAGTGTTGAGCGATCCATTGTGCCCTAAATGCGAGGTGGATTTGTTGAGCGTGGTAGTCTTGCGTGACATAAGCGGACCTTTATCAAGGTAAAAACAAGAAAATATAAGTAATATAGTGAGTCAATAAAATAGCGAGGCACTAATGGTAAAATAAAAATGCGCAAAGACCACTTTAGAGACGGTCTCACACCTTTGCGCATGCTTTCTAAGATTTGCGCCTTTGCTGTTTAGATTAATGCTGCGCCGTCCAATCAAGTGCCACATCCAATACCGTTCGAGCATTATAGGCATTTAGTGCTTGCTCGCTGTTGATCAGTCCTACAATGACATAATCCTGTCCTGATAGGCCTTTGACGTATCCTGCCATCGACGTCACGTTGTTCAATGTGCCTGTTTTTATCCATGCGCGGCCAATAGCTTTCGAATCAGGCAATCTATCACTATGCGCCACGATGGTGCCACTCACACCAGCCACGCCTAAAGAGTTAACGTAACTATCGAAGTTTGGACGATCATATGCATACGCCAGTAGCTCGCTTAAATTAGCGGCAGTAATCGTACACTCGCGGCAGAGTCCTGAACCGTTGGTTAAATACGGTGGGGGTGTTTCTAGATTGCTCTGCCACCATTGATTGATCGTCTGTAACGCGGTCGAATAGTCCGTCGTTGGGTTGCTAAACTGATATAAACTGGTGTCATATAAGCTGCTATTTTTCACAGTTTTGTTTTTCAAACGGTCGCTTTTATCGTCAAGAGAACTACTGATTGTCCCTTGCTCATTCGCATTTTTATTATTTTTCGCTTTATCCGTTTTATTTGTAGCTACTTTAGCATTATTGTCATGATGATAGGCGCCTATCGATAGTGCCACTTGTTCAGCCATGACATTATTTGAAAAATGGTTGATGTCATAAATTTGCTGGGCCAGATTTAATGACGCGTAGCTTACAATAGGTAGCGGCGATATCGGCCACGCGGCTAGTCCCTTTACGGGTGTTGATTTTTTGCTTGCATCATAAGGCGTTTCTTGTGAGATGACGTCGCCACTCAGCGTATTGCCCAGTGCCTGCCATTTTGCCGCAATGACACGTGCCGCAAACTCTTTGGCATCGGGATAAGCAATATAAAAGGCGTGTTCTTGGCAGCTGTTTGGCAAAGAAGCATTGAGTGCCAATCGATTGGGTTGCCACTGCGGCGCAAGGCTATAACGCGCTTGACCACAAGCCGCTGAGCGTGTGTCTATGGTGCTTGGCATTTGATAGTTTGCTAATTGCGGCGTATACACCAAAGCCGCTTCGCCATTGTCTGCCGGATAGCTCTTGATACCGATGGTGCTAAAGTTGACCAAAAAACCATCAGGGCTGGCATTATAAGGTCGCAGTGGATCATTATCAAAGGCAGCTGGGTCTTTGGTCACATTATGAAAAATGGCACTATCGACAATCATGTCACCATCGATATGGCGAATGCCTGCTGCCTGCACTTGATACAATAACTGTTGCAAACGCTCATGAGTCATTTTTGGATCGCCACTTCCTTGAATAATCAAGTCGCCATATAACCGATCATTGACAATCACACCCGTATGATAAACACGCGTGTGCCAAACAAAATCAGCACCAAGTGTATCCAAAGCGATAAAGCTAGGCACAAGTTTCATAGTGCTGGCAGGGGTACGGGCGATATCAGGTTGATAACTCAATAAAGGAGAAAACGAGATGTTGATAGACGATGTCGCTATTTTATCCCGATTATTTTTTGAATCATGACTGTTATCATTGGGAGTTGTTTGATTGCTGTTTGAGAGATGACTATGAGAGGAATAGCTATCGGATAATGGGGTAGGAATACTCTCTAGGCTTTGATAAATGTAGGGGTCATCGGTATAAGCATGTATTTTTTGCTCATACTTCTTAATTGTGCGTTTCTCAATAGTCGTCAGAGCACTGTGATACTCAGTTGATTTTTGGATACTCGTCTTACCCTTATCAATAGGATTTTGAGTGCTTTTTGGACTGTCAGGAGTAATAGCAGCTTCTGCGCCTGTCGCGCTTACACTATCGACGACCTGAATGGGAGACGGCAGATGACTGGCATTTTTATCACCGACTGGCACGATGACAATGCTCATATCAGAAGCGGACAAATCTGCACGTGCCAAAGCCGCTTGTATGGCCTCAGGTAGCGCTGCTTGTGCAAATACTGGCGTTGCAGTGGCTAAAAGCGCAAGTAAAGACAAGCGTTTGCCTGCTTGCAAAAAAGGACTCAAACGTTTGTTAAAAAACTTTGGTTTGTTATCAGTATTATAATCGATGTTAGTATCAGTATTGGTATTATGATGAGGGGTGCGGCAGCGTTGAGAGTTAAGTAACATGAGCATCTATCGTTAGGTGAAAAAACAGCCTATGGTAACATGAGTTATCGTTTTCGCGTAGATGTAGGGCAGGGTTTGAGTGTCTCTTTTAGGGTATATTATAACTGTGAGCGTAGATGCAAAAACACCATCGCTGTCATGATGGCATCGTTATAAGCATCATGTGTGCCCATTTCAGGAATTCCATAATACGCCAAAATATTGGTTAGACGCTGTGACTGATGGAGAATGCCTTGTGTACGGTCGCCCATACGCCGACTGTATAACTGACGCACATCAATGATTTGATTCGGTAATGTCGTACCCATATAGCGTTTGACCACAGGGTTTAAAAACCCGATGTCTAACTGCGTACAGAATCCAACAATCGGTCGATTGTCTATAAAGGGTAGTAAAAGCGCCAGCATCTCATCATAGCTTATCCCATGCTCAACATCAGCAGTGCGCAAGCCATGAATCACAATCGTATCTCGGTCTGGCATCACAGGCGGTCTACATATCAGGTGCATACCGTTGCCAGTATCAATCGTATTGTCATTAATATGAATGGCGGCGACAGATAACAAGTGATGCTTTTTTGGGTTCAATCCCGTCATTTCGCAGTCAATGGCGACCCATTGTTTGGCATGAGGTTTGGCAAACATAGATACCAACTCTGGACGTTGTAGCTGGGTTTTTTGCCAAGTGCCAGATAACTGCTTTAGCCAATTCATATCCGTCACGCACCCCTTTATGATACTTCTGCAGTCATGATATCTCTAATTGATAGTGCTGACGTAGTTGGTTTTTGAAGCTTTTGACCACAGCCAAACACTCTTTTAGTAAGTCACGCTCAAGCGCGGTTAGCATCATTGGGTTCACTTGACGCGCCTGTCTATCATCGGTTGAGAGCGCAACAGATAAGCGCTGCGCCATAAAAAACTCTAACGCTTCTAATAAAGTGTCGGCGCGTTCTTGATTCAAAGCGTGTACTTGCACCAGCGCTTTGAGGCGGTTTTTGGTACTTGGAACGTCTAAGATATCGTTTTCTAAGGCGAGCGTACGTATGCCATGAACCAATGGAAAGATGCCAGTTTTTTTTAGGTCGATGTCTGATGAGGCTGATTTGCCTGCTAGTAATGGTACAAATTTTTGCCACCACTGATTGACATCACCAAACTGTAAGGCGGCGCGGGCGAACTGACGTACAAACATAGGGTCTGACTGGCGATGCGCAACTTGTAAATGTTGCCGTACCTGAGTGAGGAGGGATTCGTCACCGCAGACGTATTCACCATCGAGTATGGCGGACAGATAGATGCCATGCATGGGATCGGTATTTTTCAACCATGAGCCAATCTGTGTGTTAAACGACTTAAGCGGTTGTCGCCACATCGGATTGGTCATCATGATATTGCCATCACATAGTGGATAGCCGAGACTGGCCAAATGTGTATTAAAGGTAGCGGCAAACTGAGCCAAATCAGGATGCATGTAGCCATCGCGTATGATAAGCGCGTTGTCTTGATCGGTACGCATGATTTGCTCACCGCGACCTTCTGAACCCATGACAATCAGACAGGTATTTGCGACGACATCATCAGGCACGATTAATTGCCAAAGTTTGGTAAATACTTGCGCGTTTAGCGTCTGTACCATGCGGCTGATATTGCCGATTTTGACGCCGTTTTGATGCTGAGCACGAATATAGCGACCGATCAGCTCAACAGCGGTATGTAAGCTTGATAAGTCTTCTGCTTGTTCAATTTGAATACTAATCAGTTGTGAATGGTGGCTGATATGAGCAAGCATATCGCTTTGTCCGAGTATGCCTATCACCTCACGGTTGGTATCAAGGACCGGCAGTCTATGGATACGGTAGCGTGTCATGGTCAGTAGGGCATCGCCAATCTCATCGCCTGCGTTGATGGTGCGCAAGTTAAAATTGGCATAACGCTGGCATGGCGTTGTATTAGGATCTTGCTGCTCACTCACCGCGCGGCAAATATCCGTGTCCGTTAAAATGCCCAATAAATGATTGGGACCGTGTGACAAAGAGACGTCATGATTTGAATGATTGATGGGTCGCACCAATACGTGTTTGAGTCCTGCTGTTGTCATGCTGCGGGCGGCCTCGAATAAGCTGCTACGAGCCTCGACGATGTGGACGGGTAACAGAGTCACATCCGTCACAGGTTGCAACATGATCTGCTGTACTTCTTGTTGGTTATTGTGAGAGAGGGCAAAAGTCTTATTCTGGCGTCGCTGCTGTAAGGCTTTTAAGCGTTCAGGCAGCTTGTCTGATAATAACTGACGTACCAAATGGTTTTGGGCGCTAATTTTGTCGATTGCTTCGCCAGTGACTTGCAGCAGCAAGGTATCCTCAGAGGCTCGATATTGATAGGTTTGTGCCGCTTCAATCGTAGCATTACTTGCTTTGCCATCTTGCAGGCGGGGTGTTACGACAGATTCAGGCAAGCGCCGACTGTCGAACCAGTCGTTGTTGTTGTAATCATCAGCATGGTTACTGCCTAAGTAGGAGGCGACAAACTCACCATCAAGTAATTGCTCTATCTGTCCTTTGATGACCACATACAGATACGTTAATTCTTCGACAGGTAGGCTTTCGCCTTTGGCAAGGTAGCGAATTTGGGTGTGCTTTCTAACGCTTTGTCGTTCAGCCAAACTTAAGACATCAAAAGGTGGCTGAGTAAAATCAAGATGGGGCATGGCATCATCCTTGATGGCATATCGGTGAGAGTATTTACGATAGCATTATTAGGATATCTATTATTCTCGATTATGCGCCAAGCAGCTGACGAATGCGACCAATCGCTTCACGACTCTCATCGACACTAGCGACCAAAGCAATCCGGACATAACCTTTTCCTGGATTGTGACCATCGATTTCGCGAGATAAGTATCTGCCTGCTAAGGCATGGATGTTGGCTTGCTCATATAACGCTTTTACAAATACCTCGTCATCCCCTTCGAACTGCTCAGGCGCTTTTATCCAAAAATAAAACCCTGCCTCAGGCATACGCAGTTCTAGCAGCTCACCAAGCTCAGACATCCACAGTGCAAATTTTTCTTGATACAACTGGCGGTTATGCGCCACATGCTTCTCGTCTTGCCAAGCTGCGATAGAGGCGAGCTGATGCGGTATCGGCATCGCGCAGCCTTGATAGGTGCGATATTGTAAATACGCCTGCAAAATTTTGGCATCACCTGCCACAAACCCTGAGCGTAGACCAGGCAAGTTTGAGCGTTTAGACAAAGAGTGGAACACAACACAGTTTTTGAAATCATGACGGCCAAGGGCCGCGCATGCTTGCAACAAACCAATCGGCGCTTTATCAAAATACAACTCGCTATAACACTCATCACTTGCAATGACAAAACCATACTGATCAGACAGGCGAATGAGATATTCCCAATCTTCCATCGTCATGACTGAGCCGGTCGGATTATTGGGACTACAGACAAACAAGAGCTGCGTCTGTGCCCAAACGTCTCTTGGCACTGCGCGATAATTGCCTTTAAAGTCATTATCACGTGTGCAAGGCACAAAATACGGCGTTGCTTGCGCAAGTATCGCTGCGCCTTCGTAAATTTGATAAAAAGGATTTGGCATCACGATGGTAGGTGGTTGATGAGAGGGGGGTAGTGCAGGATTGGCTGCGTCATCTGCAGTGTGGTCAACCACTGCTTGCACAATACTAAAGATTGCTTCACGCGTACCCATCACTGGCAATATTTGCGTATCAGGATCCACATGCGTTAAGAAAAATCGCTTTTCGAGCCAGTGAGCGATGGTTTGACGCAGCTCAAACAGACCGTTAGTGGTTGGATAATGACTTATTTTGTCCAAGTTTTCTCGTAGTACGTCCAGCACAAAGGCAGGTGGCTCGTGTTTGGGCTCGCCAATTCCCAGTTTGATTTCACTGTAGGTAAGGGCTGGCGCGCTATCAGCAAGCAGTTTTGCCATCTTCGCGAAGGGATAAGGATGCAGGTGGGTCAAGTTGTGATTCATAATTAGGATAACTATAATAGACAATTAATAATAAAGTTATAAAGAAAAGTTACATTCTAGCAGTGTGGCAATTCTCTTATTTTTTCTTTTTTTCATGGTAAGACTGTTTGTTGGATGACAAGTAATTATCGCTCATCGAACACTCAAAAATGTAGTGGTATTCAAAACCGTTAAATAAAAATTATCAATGACTAACGGCTATAAGTACAAAAAACGCTATCAGTCTTCATGATAAAATATTATAAGGATAATTTGATATGCCTAGTGTTTCGAAAACTGAAGATATAGACGCTGAACATATCAATCGTGATAATGTAGGTAGTCATCAGCATCATACTCGATTGTATGAATTATTGAAACAGCGAGAACAGTATTGGTGGCAGGCTCGACAGCAGTTGCTGACTCGTAAAGAAAGAAAAATGGTTTGGTACAGCGAAAACAGTTTGATGATGTGGTTACTATGGCAATTGGTTGGTTATGTGGTCGTTGCTATGGTACTAATGTTAATCAGTAATTTACTCGATATAGTGCTACCTTTATGGCAATACATTGCTTTGTTTGTCTTACAAACCGTTATTTTCGTTTTTATGTTGATGGCTAAAGGGCGAACGGCCAATAAACTACAGCGTAAAATCGACAAAGATGAAATGGTGAGTGAAGAAGCATTCAATGAAATGGTTATCTTAGCAAAAGACAGTTTGTTTCCAGATGTACATGCTAATGCGCCAATTTCTTTAAAGCAGTTATACGATTATTTTGAGGGACAGTTTCATCTGACCAGTCTGCATCGCTTACTACAAAAAGAAGTTGATACGGGGCGTCTACTACTGACTCAGCAGCAGTTAGATGCAAATATATTGCCGCCAGATCTTGCTGATGATGAGCTGGATGATCATGCCAGCGAAATGATATACAAAAGCATGATTTAAGACAGTTTTCCTTCTCTCAAGTCACGCTTGTGACTGTTTAACCTCTCTTTTATTGGCAAGTCTGGTTATTCAGCCATATCTTCGTCAGTCAAATATCTTTATCAATCAAATACCTCTATCAATCAACATATCAATTCATAGAGGTATTGATTTATCGTATCAAGTCACAGTGTCTTTTTGTGTACTTAGACTTGCGATTAGTGCTGACTTTAAGGCATCGAGCCTGTCAGTAGATAAGGGCTCATCATTTTGGTCACTGATATAAAACATATCCTCTGCACGCTCGCCCAATGTAGTAATACGGGCGGCATGTACCTCGATTTTTTGTTGTAAAAACACCTGTCCCACTCGTGCCAACAATCCGGGTTGATCCAGCGTCTCTAAGCTCATGATGTGTTGATCTGATGCGTCATTAAACTCAAAATTAATCACTGTCGTCACTTCAAAATGTTTAAGCTGACGAGGCATGCGCTTGTTCGTCAGCTTAAGCACAGTAGGATCTTTAAAGGCATCGATCAGGCGTTGTTTTAGCTCTTGCTGACTGTCTTCATCAACCAACAGCGTGCCGCTAGGATCAAGGAGTACATACGAATCTAAGGCAAAGTCACGCGTGGCGGTAATGATACGAGCATCTAATACATCCAGATTCATCTGATCGAATACGGCCATCGTAACGGCAAATAGATTCATCTGATCTTGCGTATAAACGAAGACCTGCACCGCATCAAGTGCCAGCTCTCGATGCTCGCGTAATACGACCAAAGGCGGGCTATCTGCGTTAGAGGCAAGACCGATAGGCGGGTGGTTCAAGATAGCTTCGGTATGCCATAAAATATCTTCGGCAATCTCTCGCAAAAAGTACTCATCACCCAAATCGTCCCATAGTCGCAGTACTTCGTCGCGATTCATGTGCTGATTTTTGACATTGTCCAGCATCTCCAAGGTTTGCTTACGCGTAGCACTAATCATGTCTTGACGGTTGGTCGGCGCATCTATATCAGCCCGCAAAATGCGCCGAGTCTGAGAATATAGCTGCTTCATAAGGGTTGCTCGCCAGCTGTTCCATAACTGTGGGTTTGTTGCATTCATATCGGCAACGGTCAGCACGTAGAGATGATTGAGATGGGTGACATTGCCAACCAAATTTGCAAAAATAGTGACCACTTCAGGGTCTGAGATGTCTTTTTTCTGGGCGGTCATCGACATCAATAAATGATAACGAGTCAGCCAACCGACTAAGTTGGCATCTGCCAAACTCATACCGTGCGCCAAGCAAAACTCAATCGACTCCGTTTCACCCAGCTCACTGTGATTGCCACCGCGACCTTTGGCAATGTCGTGGAACATCGCTGCCAATACCAAGATTTCTTTGCGCTCGATTCGTTGGAATATTGAGCTGACCAAGGGAAAGTCTTCATAAAAGCGCGGGTCGGTGAAGCGGTGTAAAATCCGAATCAAAAATAGCGTATGTGCATCGACTGTGTAACGGTGAAACAGATCATATTGCATCAGACCCGTCACTTGAGCAAAAGCCGGAATATAACTGCCCAAAACGCCACAGCGATTCATGGTACGCAAACGATGAAACAGATAGTTCTGCTCTTTTAGATTGGCCAAAAATAATGCCTGATGTACAGGGTTGTCGCGGTATACCTGATCGATACCGCGCGCAGCGATTTTGAGCGCACGTAAGGTATGAGTACGCACGTTTTTGATACCGTGCTGACCCATCAATAAAAACATCTCCAAAATCGCTTCGGGATGCTGAGCAAAAACCCTATGATGTGACATGGCGATCTGGTCGCCAATTTGATTAAAGTGCGCGTTAATAGGCTGCTTTTTTGGTCGCTCGGCATCGGGTAGGTGCGATTCTATGATTGTCTCATAATAATGGTTGGTCAACATCTCAGACAATGTCGATATTTTCATAGCACAGCGATAATAATCTCGCATAAAACGCTCAACCGCCGCGTTTGGCTCATCATCTGGTTGAGTCTCATAACCCATCAACTGAGCAATCTCGCGCTGATAATCAAACAGTAGCTTATTTTCATTACGACCTGTCAAGACATGCAGATAATGACGTATTTGCCATAAATAACCCTCTGCAAAGCTCAACTCATCAAACTCTTTTTCTGTCAAAAAGTTTTGTTGCACCAAGTCATAAAGCTTACTGACGCGGAAATAGCGTTTGGTCACCCAGCCGACCAGATGGATGTCACGTAAGCCACCTGGCGCTGTTTTGATATTTGGCTCAAGGTTGTATTCTGTGGCATTGTGCTGCAAATAACGCTCTCTTGCCTCAGCAACCTTGACATCATAAAAGTCACGCGGCGACCACTGTTTGTTGACAATCTGAATGGGCGTCTGTTGCAATGCCTCATTCCCAATCAATAACCGAGCCTCTAGCTGAGCGCTAGCAATGGTATGATCAAGCGCGGCTTCTAAAGCATCATTGACGCTACGCACAGAGAGAGCAGGCTCTAACCCGATATCCCAAAGTAGCGCCACTAAGCGATCTATTTTTTGATTGGTATCTGCGCTCATCTCATCTGGATAAAGTAGCAAAATATCGATATCTGAATACAGCGACAGCTCACCGCGACCGTAGCCGCCTGTGGCAAACAGTGCCAAATCCGTCTTATCAAGCTCAAACCAAGTAAAGAGCGCAGTGAGCAAGCGATCAATGGCGCAAGCACGTGCCGCTACCAACTGACGAATATTGACACCACGCTCAAGAGCACGGCTGATATCGTCATTGATTTGGCTTAACCATTTTGGAATATCGATGAGTAGCTGTTCGGTATCATGCGTGTCTGCCAATAGTGATGTGTTGGCCGCTGTATTATTCAATAGCAAAGGTAAGGGCGTTAGATCAATAGTAGCAACATCACAATTCAGCATGAGAAGTATCCAATTAAGAGGTTGAAAATAAATCGTTAAAACCAAAGCGTTAAAAGCAAGTCGTCAAAAGCAAAGAGCGATTAGGAATGATAAAACACGCGCCACGCAAATCATATGAGAAAAAGTATAAAGATAAGTACTTTACCAACACAGTATTCAATATGCCCTAATTATGCGCCAAAAAAAAGACCGCCTAAGCGATCTTTTTTATATTATTGGGTCAAAAAGCTCAAATCTTCTTCAGGTCGCGTGGTAAATACTTCACAGCCATTGTCGGTCACAACCATCGTATGCTCCCATTGAGCAGACAACTTACGGTCTTTGGTGATCGCTGTCCATTCATCGGGCAAAATTTTCGTCTGCCATGTGCCTTGGTTAATCATTGGCTCAATGGTGAAGGTCATCCCCGTTTTTAGCTCAAACCCCGTGCCTTTTTTGCCATAGTGCATGACTTGTGGCTCATGGTGAAACTCATTGCTGATACCATGTCCGCAGAATTCGCGAACGATACTGAAGCGTTCAGGCTCGACCACTTCTTGAATGGCAGCACCAATATCGCCTAAGCGTGCACCGTCTTTGACAACACTCATGCCCGCATATAGGGCGTCTTGGGCCACTTTGCAAATACGCTGCGCCATGATAGAGCCATTGCCTACGATCCACATTTTTGAGGTATCGCCATAATAACCGTCTTTGATGACGGTCACATCGATATTGATGATATCGCCATCTTTGAGCAGTTTGTTTTCGGCAGGAATGCCATGACAGACCACATGGTTGACAGAGGTACAAATCGATTTTGGAAAGCCATTGTAGTTGAGCGGTGCAGGAATGGCTTTTTGCACATTAACGATATAATCATGAGCGATTTGGTTAAGTGCTTCGGTGCTAACGCCGACCTTGACATGCTCATCAAGCATCACAAGGACATCGCTGGCAAGTTTACCAGCCACGCGCATTTTTTCTATGGCATCGGCGGATTGAATAAGGGATTTTTTAGTCATCATCGTCTTACTTATAGTTATGAGATTGGTATGGGCCATTATAGCATAAATGTGGTTAATGCTGTTTTGCGTGCATTGACCATCTATTCGTTGATTGAGTTATCATTTGCCTGACAAGTCACCGCATCTTTGACGCTATAGAGATGACTACAAAGTCATTAAAATACGGCATAGATGCCAAGAAACCCATTGAATGTTGCTAAATATAGTCGTAATGTAATTTTGGTTGCTAAATGGATTAGCAAAGGTTTTCAGTGCTTTTTTGCAGGATGCAAGAATAAAAGGACTGAGAACAGCCTCACCTTAACAATAACAAGGATGTTGTTATGAGACTCAAAGATTATTTACCTTCGGCAGTCATGCCAAGCCTTTTTTTGCCCACACTTGGTACGATTGGTGCGGGTATCTTTATGATAATCATACAGACCAATTCTGCCCAAGCAGCGGGTCAGTACTATAATTGTGCCAATGCCAACGGTTGCAAGTTGGTTGATAGCCAATATTTCACATCCAGCTATACCAAGACGCAATATCCCGTCGTCATGGCTCACGGTCTTGGTGGTTTTACGACACTATTTGGCGTCATCGATTATTTTAATGGAATTCCTGGTGAGTTGATAAAAGGTGGCTCAGAGGTATATACCACCAAAACGTCAGCCGTCAACAACAGTGAAATCCGCGGTGAGCAATTGCTGCAACAAGTCAAAACCATCACTGCCATCTCAGGCAAACCCAAAGTCAATTTATTTGGGCACAGTCAGGGCGGTATCGACATTCGCTATGTCGCTGGCGTTGCGCCAAAATACGTCGCCTCAGTGACGGCCGTCTCAAGTCCAGAGCAAGGCTCAAAAACCGCAGATTTTGTCAAAAAAACGCTTGAACCAAACAACACTACTGGAGAGCCATCAAACGTCACCACGCAATTAGTATCAGGCGTATTCAATTTAATTGGTGGCTTTACGGATATCGGTTCGGGCATAAGTTACAAGCAAATACAACAGCAAGATGGCTGGAAGGCACTGGTTGCTTTATCCACGAGTGGGGCTGCCACCTTTAACGCAAAATTCCCAGCAGCGATGCCAACCTCATACTGTGGACAGCCTAGTAGCACCAAAGTAGGTGGTATCAGCTATTATTCATTCAGTGGGGTTGGGCAGCTAACCAGTGCCGTTGACCCAAGCGATTACCTGTTAGCCGCAACAGGCGTACCATTTGCAGGCGAGTCTAACGATGGATTGGTATCTGCTTGCTCAAGCAGGCTTGGTTATGTGATTCGTGACAATTATAAAATGAATCACTTAGATTCAGCCGACCAAGTGCTGGGTCTGACCGCATGGGGCGAGTCTGAACCAAAATCTATCTATCGCACTCAAGTAAATCGTCTGAAAAACGCCAGTCTATAAGAGTTATTTAGAATGATAGACAGAAATAGCATCAATTAGGCTTTAATTATATTGATGCTGTTTTTGTTTATCAAAGTGGCCAATCGTCAGATCAACCTATTTTTGCTACTAAGATACCTTTGCTATGTCAAATAATGGCCGCTCGCCTTTTTTAACTGTCGTGATGATTGCCGTGGTCATCCTCTTAACCGTGGCGATTATTTTATGGTTTAAACCAAACAGTAGCAGCGTTGCTTCTACTCAATTGGCTTCCACCACAACAGGCCGTCCAATTACTGATAGCGAATCGAATCTAGTCAGTTCTGACCAAGGTACGACTACCAGTCCTACGCAGGGCAATACGCCATTTATCACGGGGCTAGAGAATCTACCGCGCTCGTTGCAAGGCACGACGGTCGATGGTGAAATCATCATTGACGAGAATAAACAGCTGGTTGTGACCGAGGGCTTACGGCGTCTGTTCGATTACTTTTTATCCGCGTTTGGGGAAGAAGACGAAAGTGTGATTCATGAGCGCGTAAAAGGGTATATTCGTAATCACACACCAGAGCCTGCTGCCAGTCAAGCCATTAGTATATTCGATCAATATGTGGCGTATCTCAAAGCACTGCCAGAGATAGAGAAACGCTATGGCAATCTACAACTGCAAGCGACACAAAGTGGTGAGCTGGATTTAAATATCGTGGCGCAGCGCAAGCAAGATGTTGCAAAGCTTCGTCAACAGTATTTTGACAAGCAAACCATCCGCGCATTTTTTGGCGCAGAAGAGATATATGACAACTATAGTGTTGAGATGATTCGAATCAATCAAAACGAGCAGCTATCTGATGCCCAAAAAGAAGTGGCAAGGCAAGACTATATCAGCCGTATGCCAGACACTGTGACCAAAACCAATATTGAGCAGCAAGCCAATATCAGTACCTTAATCACTCGGACAGAACAGATGAAAGCAAAAGGCGCGACGGCAGAGGAGCTGTATAAAATGCGTCGTGAGTTGGTAGGCGCACCAGCCGCTGCACGGTTAGCGAAAGTGGATCAAGAAGATGCAAGCTTTGATCAACGCTTTACTCAATATCAAACCCAAAAACAGCTGCTGTTGAGCCAAAATTCAGACAATGCGCAAACTCAAATTGAGCAGATTGAACAGCAATTGTTTGATGAGAGTGAACGCAAACGGTTGACAGGCTATGCGGCGCTGCAACAACAAAAAGCTGCCAGCTCTAATTAAATGTTTAACGAATAATACGAAAGTATTAGCAGCTAATGGCATGTCTAGCAATGCCTAGTAGCAAAAAGACTATAAAGAAGAACAAATAATGGGGCAATCGCGCACTCAATCTATAAAGACAACTGAGTAGCAACTATGCATAATAGCTCAATTGTTTAGATACATGAATAAAACAATAAACCAATGATAATAAAGCTCATGGTTAGGGTAAAGGGCAGATCTGTTTTTGTGCGAATGCTTTATTATGCAAATGCTTTTTATACTAATTATGCTTAGTAACCTATATAGGAGTTTATATGAAAAACATGACTAAAATAATGATGGCAGCGACGCTTGCTGTTGGTACACTTACTGCTGGCTGTCAAACGACTCCGAGCGTAACAGCGCCCGTTACTCAGTCGATTACTTCTGAGGCGCTACAAGCGTATAACTGGCAACTTGTTGATGCCAAACGTATGAATGGTGAAAAAGTCAGTCAGCTGTTTATCAATCCAGCGAAACCGCTAACATTGAGCTTCTTTGAAGACAATGGCAGCGAGCGTGTGACATTTAAAAATACCTGCAATAATATGGGCGCGCAGTACAGTGTGGTAAATGGCAATGTACAGATTACCAATGGTATCAGTACTATGATGGCGTGTCCTGAGCCACAAGCGAGTTTTGACACCGCGACATTGGCCACTGTGCAAGGCAAATACAGCCTTAATAAGAATGTGAATAATACGCCTATCTTAACCATCAAAAATGACAGCCAAGTTGCTTATTTCAAAGCCGTCGCTAAGTAACTTATTCAACACAGCTCATTTGATAATGCTCAGTCAATACAACTTGTGTCGGTATGGCTTATGTCGGCACAGCTTATTGAACTAAGTGTGCTGTTTTTCAAAATCAGATTTGATTGTCACGATGCCTCACTACTATATTAAGTGGGGCATTTTTTTGTGTAAAATCAAAGCGCAATGTGCGCTACACTAGAGATAAAGTTGGTCTCTAAAAACGCTTATTATGCACTCATTAAAGCTCTATTGGACTTTATCTTATGTTGAAACGCTTTGTGTCACAACCGACTAAAACTCTTATTAGCACCTCGATCGCGATAGGTACGCTCAGCATCATAACGGGTTGTCAGACGCTACCGAACATGAGTGTGTCTAATACCACGATGAATACTGCTAGTAACCCACTTACAGCGGCGATGCCTGCCATCGACCGTCAAGGACATATTGCTTATGTGGAAGAGCAAGGCGTAGGCGCTGCCAAGATATCCACCCTTTATACCATCCGTCCTGATGGTAGCGATCGGCAACTGATTGATCAATTAACTGGCTATATCTATGCGCCTGCATGGTCAGCGGATGGTCAACAGCTGGCTTATAGCAAACAAGCACCGCGCGAGCATCCCAAGATTTATATTTATGAGCGTAAAAGCAACAATAAACAATTGGTCGTGGATAGTGAAGGCAGCAATCTATCAGCGTCGTTTTCACCGGATGGACAAAAATTGCTTTATAGCTCAACCGTTGGCGGCAACGCCGATATTTATGAGCGGCGTTTGAGCGATGGCAGTACCAAACAGATCACCACCTTGCCCAGTACTGAGGTTCAGCCAAGCTACGCTGCTGATGGTAGAAGCTTTGTTTATACTAGCGACAGAATCCGTGCGGGCAGGCCGAGCATTTATCGTTATACCTTTGCCACTGGCAGTGCAGCACTGATACCGACAGGAGGTTATGCTGCCAGTCCGCAACTAAGCGCAGATGGTCAGCGCATGGCATATCTGAATGGTCGCAAGGCTGCGGTCATGACGCTTGTCACAGGTCAAGTGCTTGATTTGGCAGAGACAGGATTTGATGAGCCAGCGCGCCTGTCACCTTCTGGGCAATATGCTGTCTATCCAACGCGTAACTCAAATTTAGGCGGGCAAGTAGACGGGCAAAGCGGTGGCAGCTTGGTCATTCATTCCTTGTCTGGTCGTACAAGCTATGGCATCAGCAGTCAAGCTGGCGGTATATTGCGTTCACCCGTTTGGGGTCGTTAAAATTGACTCTTAAAACCTAAATTATCGATTGAATAATATTAAGGAAAATTATGTATGGCGCACAAAAAAAAGAACGTCCGTAAAAAAGAATGCCCTGTCTGCGAGCGCGAGTTTAGTTGGACTAAAAAGCTGGATAAAAACTGGGACAGCATGGTCTATTGCTCAGACCAGTGCCGACGGATTAAGAAATATGAGGGCGTAGAGCATCAAAAGTAGATAGATAAGGGTATAAGGATAAAGGCAATGGCACATAAAAAAGTAAACTTACCGCAAAAAACCTGCCCCGTCTGCCAGCGCCCGTTTACGTGGCGTAAGAAGTGGGAAAAAGACTGGGAGCAGGTGATTTATTGTTCTGAGCGGTGTCGGCGGGCTAAAGTGAAAATATAGCAAATTAAATAAAATGCTTGGATGGTAATTTATTTTCCCTTAAAAGTAATGCAACTAATACCATGCTTTTGTAGAGTTGATAGCTTTCTTTCGTTTTCAGAATGAAGTAAACACTGCTTTATTCCAAGATTAGCTAAGATTTTGGCAACAATACTATAATCTCTACTATCTTTTGGAAAGCCTAACCTCAAATAAGCTTCGTCTTGAGTAGCACCATCTTCTTTAAGTTTTTGTGAAGATATATGAGCAACGTTACCGTTAGCTCTACCTTCTTGATTCAATAGAATAAGTAAACCATTTCCATTGGCTGAGATGTAATTTTGAAAGCTATCGGAATCTTCTTTACAGCTACATTCTGTGCTATTAAAGTAATGACCAGTTATACAAGTAGATTGAATCCTAAGATGTACAGGTCGAGTGTTATTCAGTTCCAAAGTCTGTAGAACCGTGGCTTCAACCTGTCCATCGTTGTATATAGTCACCTTAAGTTTACCAAATTCAGTCTGCAGATTTCCCTCTGCCATTCGAAATACTAGCGGTGATGTCATCTGATCTATCCCAATGATTTAAGAATTCGTCTTCGCAAAAATCATACCATTCAGTGCTCGGTTCGTAGAAAAACTTTGGTTTACTATTCGAAGCCTTTGTACCGAAATTATAACGACTATCAATAGCTAGGTTATTCAAGATAATTAGTTCATGTTCGAATAAATAGTCATGCTGTTTTACTATTATTTGCTCTGGGTAATCTTTTATTAATTTACTTAATATATCGTGTGTTTCTTTAAGACGCTGATCTTCTTTTGCTATCTTGGTATCTTCTTCAGTATGTATGTAACGTCGTGCTGTCATCGTTATAGCACTAGAACCTATCGGAGCTATAATTATTCTTATTTTGGTGCCTTTATCAAGCGCCTTTTTGAAATATTCACGATAATTGTTAAACAACGAGTTCAGATGAAGACCTAAGAGATCTATATCTCTAGAATTTTCTATTAGTTTAGTAAAGTTTTTAGGATACTGCTCATTGATGGTTTTCAGATAATAGGTTTCCTCAAAGTGTTGGTCAATCATCTCAATAAGTCTGTATATAATCACAATGAGTAGAACATAAAAACTTCCGAAAACTGTTTTAAAGAAAAACTCATCAGTGATTATAATATTGAAGAAAATGATAACTAAACTAGACCAAAAAGCTAACAAAAAAGCTTTGTCTTTTTTTAAAATCTTCACCTATTTTTCAGTCATTTCTAAACTTGTCTCTCAAGTAATGGTGCACTTATTCTTCCGTTCTGCCATTGTCCACGATAAGGGTTAGTAGTACCGTATACTTCACTAAATAAAATATGGGCTATTCTAGCACCTAACTCGAATTCAAATTCAAAGTTAGAGGCATTATACATACCGAATGTTAACTCACCCGAATAGGCTGGATTAACTTGACCAGTCGAAAGTATTATTCCAGAGCGGAAAAGAGTACCTCTAGGTCTAATTATTCCTACTAAATCATTGGTCATATTCAATGATTCAATGGTCGTAACTAAAATGTATTCCTGAGGCTTTAATATGTAAGAAGAAATTTCTGTATCACTGAATTCTGCTACTTTTTTCGAGTCTAATGTTGATCTTTTATCGACTCCCAAGAATGACTTAGATTCTATAAACTCCGAGACAATACCAACTCTTAAATCAATGCCTGCACCTTCAGGATTAATTAATTCACGTTCTGAAATATTTTCGATTAGGGCTGGATTATTATCATTAATCAATCCAAGTATTTTATCTATTCCGATCATTGAGGTACAACCTTTAGAAATATTAATATTTCAAATGAAATTTATTATATTCTACCATGTGAAAAAATATACAGCACGTTCTATGAACTATCGATAATAATATATTCAAATTTAATCGTTTTTCAGCTTTTACCTCAGGATCGTTTTTTAACCAAGCACAACTTATCCCACCTGAAATCCTATCTAGCATCTCTCTTCGCAAAGATATTTGCAACCAACGCACCGCTAAAGTTATGCCAGACACTAAAGATCGCACTCGGTAAGGCAGCGACAGGATTGAAATAAGTCGCGGCAAGGGCAGCGCCCAGACCAGAGTTTTGCATACCCACTTCCACCATAATTGCGCGGCGCTGTCTCTCCGTAAATCCAGACAAGCGCGCGATCATATAGCCCAAGGTATACCCCAGCATATTGTGTAAAGCAACCACGATGAAGACGATGGCACCGCTATCTAAGATGGTTGCTTTAGACACCGCGACTACAGCTGCGATGATAATTGAGATACCCAATACCGACACCATTGGCAATACTTCGGTGACGAATGCGATCTTACTACCCAAAAACTTGTGAAAGACGACACCCAATAAGATAGGCAAGATGACGATCTTGGTAATAGTTACCATCATACTCGCCAAGTCGATATCGATCAGCTGACCGGCAAACACGTTTAATAATATAGGTGTTAAGAAGGGTGCAAGTAGAGTAGAGATAGACGTAATCGCTACGCTCAGTGCCACATCCCCTTTAGCCAAAAACGTAATCACATTACTAGACGTACCGCCAGGGCAACAGCCTACCAAAATCACGCCAACCGCGATTAAAGGGTCGAGATTAAAAGTCATAGTCAATAAATAAGCAATCAGAGGCATGAGCGTAAACTGTGCTAATAGTCCGACCAACACAGGTTTGGGACGTTTGACAATCTCTAAGAAGTCTTCTGTTCTAAGCGTCATACCCATGCCGAACATAATAATGCCGAGAATTGGCACAATCAAAAACGCCAACGAGGCAAAAAACTCAGGAAAAACAAATCCCAATACGGCGCTGACCAATGCCCAGATTGCAAATGTTTTGCCAATCCAATTAGAGAGTAATGCAATCTGATTCATAGCCTGTCTCACAACGATAGTAATAAAGTAGGCAATAATTTAGCACGGTTATTGGCAGTAAATGATAAAAGTATTTTGTGATACGTGCAGCGATAAGTTTGCTGAGAGCGGATAGAAGAAGGCGCAATAAAAAAGGCTTACCCATCATAAATGAGTAAGCCAAGAGATAATGATAAAATGTCTATCATTGATATTCTTCAAAGGCGTTGTAACGCTACTAGGATGAATTTTACGCAGCCTCTGTCGGCGTAGGCACAGTAAGCAAGTAAAATTGTACTAGTAGCGCATTTCAATTTATATAGCGGTTTTTTTAAAATCTATAAATTTGGATTTAACCACTTTTCAGCCGTTTTTATATCCCAGTCTTTACGCTCAGCATAGCTCTCTAATTGATCGCGGCTTATTTTGCCGACGTTGAAGTACTCACTATCAGGATGCGAGTAGTAGAATCCACTGACCGAGGACGCAGGCCACATCGCATAGCTTTCGGTCAAGGTTGTACCAATCGCCTCAACCGTACCAAGCCAATCAAACAGTTTGCCTTTTTCGGTGTGCTCAGGACAGGCAGGGTAGCCGGGTGCTGGACGGATGCCGACGTATTTTTCTTTAATCATCTCCTCATTGGTGAGGGACTCGGTTGGCTGATAGCCCCAATACTCTTTACGGATCAGCTCATGCAGATGCTCGGCAAAGGCTTCAGCAAGACGGTCGGATAATGCTTGTACCATAATGGCATTATAGTCGTCGCCCGCTGCTTTGTACTTTTCAGCCAGCGCCTCTGTCCCAACGATGGAAACGGTAAAGCCGCCCAAATAATCTGTGTAAGCATCAGACGGTGAGATATAGTCGGCTAAGCTCAGGTTTGCTTTGCCACTGGCTTTATCGCTTTGCTGACGCAGATGTTCAAACTGATGGGTCGGCTGACCGTTTTGTTGTGGGTCATTGTCATAAACGGTGACCGTATCCGCGGCAGTACGACGCGCAGGCATGAGTTTAAACACGCCTTTAGCTACGATTGATTTTTCCGTAATCATTTTGTGTAGTAAGTCTTCGGCATTACCAAACAAATCGCGCGCCGCTTCACCAACCACATCATCTTGCAAGATTTTGGGATACTTGCCCGTTAGACCCCAAGAGATAAAGAAAGGCGTCCAGTCGATATAAGGCAGTAGATTGTTGATGGGATAATCATCAAATATCACTTGTCCTAGGGTATTGGGTACAGGCGGTACATAGTTTTCCCAGTCATACTTAAAGCCAATCTTGACCGATTCCGCATACGTAATCTTAGCGGCTTTTGGTTGACGTTTGGCGAGACGCTCACGCACTTTGACATACTCATCACGCGTCTCATCGATCAGTGCTTGGCGGTGTTCTTTTGACAGCAGCTTGGTGACCACACCTACGGAGCGCGAGGCATCCGCCACATAGATGACGCCATCGTTTTGATATTGTGGCTCGACTTTGACTGCCGTATGCGCTTTTGAGGTGGTCGCACCACCGATCATTAAGGGTAGGTTCATACCGCGCTCTTGCATTTGCTTGGCGACATAGACCATCTCATCGAGACTTGGGGTAATCAGACCGGACAGACCGATGATGTCTACTTTCTCTTTAATAGCAGTATCAAGGATGGTCTCACAAGGTACCATCACGCCCAGATCGACGATATCATAACCGTTACAGCCGAGTACCACACCGACGATGTTTTTGCCGATATCATGGACGTCGCCTTTAACGGTCGCCATGAGGATTTTACCTTTGACTTCACCTTCGACTTTTTCCGCTTCGATATACGGGTTGAGCCATGCGACCGACTGCTTCATCACGCGAGCAGATTTAACGACCTGCGGTAAGAACATTTTACCAGCACCAAATAAGTCACCGACGATATTCATACCGTCCATGAGTGGCCCTTCGATGACTTCTAGCGGTTTGGGATATTTCTCCCACGCTTCTTTGGTATCGGCTTCAATGAATGTAGTGATGCCTTTGACCAGCGCGTGAGCAATACGCTCTTCTACGGTTCCTTCACGCCAGCTCATATCGACGGTGCTGTCTTTTTTCTTACCGCCGTCTTGATAGTTTTCAGCGGCGCTCATGAGTCGTTCGGTGGCATCTTGTCCCGTTTCGCCTTGATTGCGGTTGAGCATCACATCTTCGATGGCATTACGCGCTTCAAGAGGGATGTCGTCGTACAATTCAAGCATGGAAGGGTTGACGATACCCATCGTTAGACCGTTTTTGATGGCATGGAACAAAAACACAGAGTTGATTGCTTCACGAATCGGGTTACCACGGAAACTGAATGAAACGTTTGAGACACCGCCTGATACCATAGCATTTGGTAGGTTTTCAGTGACCCAGCGTGTGGCATTGATGAAATCCGCGCCGTAGTTGTTGTGCTCAGGAATACCCGTTGCCACCGCAAAGATATTTGGGTCAAAGATAATGTCTTCGGACGGGAAGCCCACTTCGTTGACCAAGACATCGTAGCTTCGCTGGCAAATCTGGATTTTACGCTCGTACGTATCGGCTTGACCATCTTCATCGAAGGCCATTACGATGACGGCTGCGCCATAACGCATACATAACTTGGCACGCTCGACGAACTCAGCATGACCTTCTTTCAATGAGATAGAGTTGACGACAGATTTACCCTGCGTACGTTTTAGCCCTTCTTCAATGATGTCCCATTTCGACGAGTCAATCATCAATGGTACGCGGCTGATATCAGGCTCACCAGACACCAAGTTGACAAAATGTATCATCGCTTGCTTGGAGTCCAGCATGCCTTCGTCCATATTGATATCGACGATTTGCGCACCGCCCTCGACCTGATCGCGCGCGACATCGAGTGCCTCGGTATAGGCTTCGGTTTTAATCAAGCGCAAGAACTTTTTAGAGCCTGTGACGTTGGTACGCTCACCCACGTTGACAAACAAACTCTCAGGCGTGATGGTAAACGGCTCAAGTCCAGACAAGCGGCAGGCGGGCGGTATTTCAGGAATAGTACGCGGCGCATAGTTTGCCACCATCTTGGCGATTTGGCGGATGTGCTCAGGTGTTGTACCACAGCAGCCGCCCACGATATTTAGAATACCTGCTTTGGCAAAGCCTTCGAGTAGGGCAGCCGTTTCTTCGGCCGTCTCGTCATATTCTCCAAACTCATTGGGCAGCCCCGCGTTTGGATGCGCAGACACATAAGTATTGGCGATATTTGATAGGGTCTGAATGTGTGGACGCAGCGCATCAGCACCAAGCGCACAGTTAAAGCCAACGGATAAAGGCTTGGCATGGCGAATCGAGTTATAAAACGCTTCCGCTGTTTGACCGGATAGTGTGCGACCTGAAGCATCGGTAATCGTCCCCGAAATCATAATCGGTAATTCAAAACCAATATCTTCAAACACGCCCGTCACTGCAAATATCGCGGCCTTGGCGTTTAGCGTATCAAAGATCGTCTCAATCAAGATCAGATCGACACCGCCTTCCATCAATGCCAGTGTGGCTTCACGATAATTGAGCACCAATTCATCAAAGGTGATGTTACGAAATGCAGGATCATTGACATCAGGCGAGAGTGAACACGTCCGTGACGTGGGGCCAATGACCCCAGCGACAAAACGTGGCTTTTCAGGCGTCTTAGCAGTGAATTCATCGGCTGCCGCACGCGCAAGCTTGGCTGCTGCTTTATTCAGCTCGGGCACCAAGTATTCCATGTCATAGTCAGCCATTGACAGACGCGTACCGTTGAAGCTATTGGTCTCGATAATGTCTGCGCCCGCTGCCAAATGATCCATATGAATCTCTTGGATCATATGCGGCTGCGTGAGCACCAATAAATCGTTATTGCCTCTCACATCTTGACTGATATCTGCAAAGCGCTCACCACGATAATCAGATTCTTCCAGCTTATAGTTCTGAATGTGCGTACCCATTGCCCCGTCCAACATCAAAATCCTTGATGCCATTTGCGTAGTGATACGGTCACGTACAGTCAGTTGTTGCGCTTTATAAGGAAACACAGCAGGCGGCGTTAGAATAAAACCATCCGTAGAGTGTGACGAGCTAGAAGTGGTCTCTGTTTCAGAAGAGTGTTGCGGGGTCATCGTTTGAGTCGTCATTTGAGTCATAGGAGCGCTGCTTATATCGTCAATGTTATAAAAGGAAGGAATAACAAACAGAATGCAATTTTTATAAAAATATCGGGCAAATCCGTATTATTTTAGCATGAAAATCATATGGTAAGCGGAACAGTACTTATTCCTGTTTGGCAGTATAAAAAGTAAAAAAAGTATTGGTAACAAGAGACAGCACCACAGGCAATTTTATAAAGAAAAAGCGTGAAAATAACTCTCATTTCGATTCAAGATTACATAACGTGTAGCTCTTGTAAATCAAAGCAAACGCTCTCTTATGAAAGACAGACGCAACTTACACCACAACTACAAAAAGTAGCGTAAATTCGAGTTTATAAATATTTTTTATATGTTAATTTAATTTCAGAAGGATTTGTTTTTCGTAAGCAATACTTACTAGTAAATGTGCATGATTTCATTGACTTAATGTCAATATTTATCATGAATGTTTGCTTAGTGGTTAGCATTACGAAAACAAAATCTGATCTGTAAGACAATAATTTTGTGGTTAACAAATAATTGAATCATTAAGGAAAATGTTATGAAACTTACTAAAATCGCTACTCTTGGTACTTTGGCACTCTCAATTGCAGGCCTAAGCGCTTGTAACAACATGATGCCAAACAAAAGCGCTGATATGAAACCGCCAATGCACAGCCAATCTATGGCAAAAATGAACGTCGTACAAGTTGCTCAAAGCAATCCTGATTTTTCAGTACTAGTAGAAGCCATTCAGGCCGCTGGTCTAACAGGTGCTCTAGCCAATCCAAACGCTCATTACACGGTGTTCGCGCCGACCAATGAAGCCTTTATGCAAGCGTTAAAAGAAACAGGTATGACCAAAGCACAGTTATTCGCAAACAAACCATTATTGACCAAAATCTTGGGCTACCATGTAATCAGTGGCGATATGGCAATGTATAAGAAAGACGTGAAGCCAGGTAACGTCATGACATTGAGCAAAGACACATTGATGGTGACCAATCAAGGTAAGCTGATGGATGAGATGGGTCGTACGACCAATATTGTTAAGACAGATATTCCTGCCAACAACGGTGTGATTCACGTTATTGACAGAGTATTAATGCCTAAATGATAAATATGGCACAAATAAGTCGTGTTTGAACAAGCATCGCTTAATGTACGTTATATGTCCTTTCTATAAGATGAAGCTGGTATCAATACTAGCTTTCATCACTCATAAATTTACTAACTATTTAATCAGAAGATAGGTGTCGTTTTAGATATCATCTAAAGCTCTTTTAAAAAGCTCTCCTAAATAGTTACTACTATTGATTTACTCTAATAAAACTTCAGACCATAGGCGTGAAGTTTTTGACATCTTTATCGGACTTAACGCTTTTTTTGACTCAAATATATAGAAAAGAAAACTCTGGTGACCGATTCCTCTTGTATGCGTAACCGTATGCTCTGTTGTAACAAGGCGAGAAGGCGAGTGAGTCATCTAGGAAATAGCTCCTTTACTATTATATTAGCTATTATTCAAATAATTCCTTGTTTTGTACACGTGATTGATACAGTCTCGCTACCTAAGTACGCAGCAATTTAAAATGAATCAGTTAGAATCATAGTCATTGGAATAACAGTATCGATGTCCTCGAACTGTGTGATAGGTTTTACTTGCTATGCACAAGTCCATAAGTCATCTGCTGTTATATGCACATATTGAGCAGAATGGTTTGTTTAACAAACGATTTAACCCATTATTTATTTATAAGGAAATACCTATGTTAAAGAAGAATTTATTATCGATCGCAGTTGTTACAGCCGCTATGTCACTGGCCGCTTGTAATGATAAAGAAGCCGCTACTGATCCTGTAGAAGCTGATACGACTACTGAAGAAGTAGTAGCAGAGCCAGCGGTAGGAACGGCTCCAGAAGCTGAAGCAGAGCCGATGGCTGATCCAATGGCAGAAACGGATGGCATGGCAACACAGACCATCGCTGAAGTAGCAGCTGGTAATGAAAATCTAACCATCTTGACAGCAGCGCTTAAAGCCGCTGGTCTTGACACTATGCTAATGGAAGATACCAAATACACTGTATTTGCACCAACTGACGACGCTTTTGCGCCAGTATTAGAGAAGTTAGGTGTGACTAAAGAAGAGTTATTGGCTAACACCGAACTACTGAAAAAAGTATTGCCTTATCACGTAGTACCGATGGAAGTAAAAGCAGCTGATATCCCTTACGGTACAGACATCGAAACTGCTAATGGTGCAACGATTTCTATCAGCGATGCTAACGTGATCACTGATGCAACTGGTGGTACAGCAAACATCACAGGTACTGATATCATGGCAACCAATGGTGTTGTACATACTATCGATGCAGTATTAATGCCTGAATAAGCTACTGTTGGAAGCCTTTTTTATAAGCTATTTCCGTAGTGAAGAAGCCTAGCCACTGAGCTAGGCTTTTTTGTGCTCAGGTACTAACTATTTATAAAAGAGTAATCTATGAAAAGAAGATAGATGGATAGAGAGTCATGTTTTAATATACTTTACCTAACTCTACTTAAGACAAATATGACTCCTGAATCCTACTTATATAAAAAAGCCCGAGACAATCGTCTCGGGCCTTCTTGTATACTATTTAACTGATGGCTATGATAAAGACGACTATCGAATGTCTTTACGTAGTGGATCAGCCGCCATTCTTTGTTGCTGTTTTAGATGACGCTCTTCCCAGTAAGGTGCGTTTTTGATACCGAACTTGGCTGGGTCAAAGGTATATTCGTCAACACCAGCTTTAAGTTGTGCTTCGTAGTCTTTCAGCATGGTTAGGGTTGGACGAGCCACAAAGAAGATGACCAAAATACCCACAATGTTTAACCAAGCCATGAGGCCGACACCGATATCACCAATCGCCCAGATGTAACCAGCTGAGTTTAGGGCACCGTAAGCCACCATCACCATGATTAAGATTTTAACTAAGAATAAACCTGTCTTATTGGCACTGCGCCCAAGAAAGCGTGTCAAGTAAGCCACGTTGACTTCAGCGATGTAGTAGTAAGCCAAAATTGTCGTAAAGGCAAAGAAGAATACAGCAACTGCAATAAAGACATTACCAGTAGTACCGTATACTGATTCCATTGCCATCTGCGTAAAGGCAGGGGCGTTAATTTCAGTAGTAGCTGCAACGTTCTGTACGATGAATTGACCATCTGGTAATGTACCTTGAATGTTGTACATACCAGTAGACAAAATCATGAATGCAGTTGCAGAACAAACCAGTAGTGTATCAACATATACTGAGAATGCTTGTACTAAACCCTGTTGTGATGGATGCTTTACTTCAGCAGCGGCGGCTGCATGAGGACCAGTACCTTGACCTGCTTCGTTAGAGTAAATACCACGTTTGACACCCCAACCGATTGCAGCACCAAAACCTGCTTGTGCCGTGAATGCATCACTGATGATCAAACCAAATACATCTGGAATCAAGCTGAAGTTGCTGAACATGATGATTAAAGCTAAGGCAATATAACCGACTGCCATAAATGGAACAGCAAATTCAGTGAAGGTTGCAATACGTTTGATACCACCGAAGATGATGATACCTAGTACGACTAAGATGATGGCTAAGCCCACCAAACGCATAGAGCCGACTTCTAGGCCTGCCACGTTCATGACAGTACCTTCACCCATAAGTTGCGTGAAAGCACTGAGGACACCGTTTGCCTGTACACCAGGTAAGAACATACCACAAGCTAAGATAGAAGCGATTGCGAAGAGGATGCCGTACCATTTTTGACCAAGGGCACGCTCAAAGTAGTAAGCTGGACCACCGCGATATTCGCCAGTGATGACGTCTCTTTCTTTATAAATCTGTGCGAGTGTTGATTCAACATAAGCAGTAGATGCCCCTAAGAAGGCAACAACCCACATCCAAAATACTGCACCTGGACCACCGAAGCCGATAGCAGCTGCTACCCCAGCGATGTTACCCATACCCACACGCCCAGCTAATGCTACGGCTAGTGCTTGGAATGAAGAAATACCATCTGCACTGGATTTACCAGTAAATAGTAGCTTGATCATTTCACCGAATAGACGTACTTGTACGAAGCGCGTCATAATGGAATAAAACAAGCCTGCGCCTAAACACAGATAGATCAGCGCGGGGCTCCAGATAATTCCGTTTACTAAGTTAACTAAACCTTCCATATTTATATCCCTAGTACTGTCTCAAAGTGGCTCTGTATGCTCTAGGAGTAAGCTAACTGGTTAACTTACTTATTTAAGTTAAGCAGTTAAATTAGCTACATTGACTTATATATAGTTAAGTCTCATACGTGTTTAGCCAATAAGAATGGACTGTAGTTGTCCGTATTTATCCACTTGGCTTGCTAGCAACAATACCTATTTGCATAGCACTTATCATTCGTAATATTAGTACCAGCTGCATGTAAAACGCTTTTGCTACATTAATTACTCTCGTATCTTATTATGAAGTGATGAATAAGATTCGTGATAAGTAGAGCAGCGGATAAAATAGGCGTTTATATAATTGAACACTCATCATCATGAGGGTGTTCAATTTGCTATGAGCCGTGTCAGCTGGATATATTACTGATAGGGCGTATTGAACGTACTAAAAGATATTTCATGGCTCAATAAGGATTTTATACCTCAATTACCAACTCTCTAATACGTATCAAAATATAAGTCCACTACCAAATGTATTCAAACCGTACGGCTACGTAACTGCAATTTGCCATATTTTTATCCTAATTACTAGAATTTTCTTTATGGAGAGATAGATATATTTGAATTTAGTGAGGTAAATTTGGTCATAAAATATGGGAAGTGTCTGTACGCTTAGCTTTGCCGATTAGTGACTATGTATCCTTATATAACGGTTTCTGATACTTGACTTGTAAAAAAAGTTATATAAAAGCCATAACAGCTTACAATTGGGGTTGTGTTTTGGTAACGGTCAATTGTAAAACCATCACGATAACGCCATTATTAGTGTGATATTAGATAGGCAATAAGACTTACAGGTACAAATGACACATATTGTTCAGGTTGTATCTACCTATCGATAGTTTGTCTACAAGAAAGAGCAAGCCTACGACATATAGAGTATATATATGGTCACTAGACTGGCATTAAAAAAATGAAAGAATTATTAGAAAACGTGTTACCAGCTATTTGTTATTTATGATTATTAGGAGAAACAACGATGACGCGTAAATCTATTATGAAACCAGTATTGTTAGCAGCACTATTGACGACTTCTACTGTCGGTTTGAGCGGCTGTGGGTATAACAATCTTCAAGCGCAAGACGAGCAAGTGACAGCGTCATGGTCAGAGGTGGTTAACCAATATCAGCGTCGCTCTGATTTGGTACCAAACTTGGTAAAAGTTGTACAGCAATATGCGACACAAGAGCAAGAGGTGTTCACGCAAGTGGCAGAAGCTCGCTCACGGGCTGGCGGTATTACCGTAACGCCTGAAGTACTCAACGATCCAGAAGCAATGGAGCGTTATGCTGCTGCGCAAGAGCAGATGACAGGAGCATTATCGCGTTTGATGGCTGTATCTGAGCGTTATCCTGAATTAAAATCAGATGCTTTGTTTCAAGATTTACAAGCCCAGCTAGAGGGCACAGAAAACCGTATCGCCGTCGCACGCAATCGCTATATTCAAGAAGTACAGGGCTACAATACAACAGTTCGCCAATTCCCAACCAATGTGACCGCAAAAGTCTTTGGCATGCAACCTAAGCCAAACTTTAGTGTCGCTAACGAAGAGGCGATTTCAACCGCGCCAAGTGTCGATTTTGGTGGTGACGATGCTGCGACAGCAGAGTAGGATTAGGGTCAACCAAAGCAATACAACAGTAGAGCGGTCGTTGCCGCTCTATTTGTTTGATGACAGGTCAAATGTGTTTTAAAGGTGTTGATGGACGTGGATGCCTATTAATTTAGTATAGATGTCACTTGAGGTGGTATAGATTAGATGAATAATTCAAAAGCAATCTTATCAACATTATTGTTTACACTCAGCATGACTGGTGCGTCAGTACTTTATGCTGCGCCTAATGCCGATGTTGGAACCAGTGTGGCCGCTACCGATAACCCCTCAACGATGCAAGATCGTAGTGTCGAGGATTTGGTTGCTATTGCCAAGGCAGGTGAGTCCAATGAGGCCATTAACGATGCAGTGCTGGGTAATGATGCCATTAACCCTAATGCAAGTAACAATGATGCGACTGACAGTGAGGTATCTACATCAAGCGCCAGTCGACCGGATGTAACATCAAGTGCACCCAGTATCGATTCAGATAAGCTAATACTAAACGAGCCAGTCGTCGATCAGGCCAATATCCTAAACCCACAAGAAAAACAGCGCCTAGAAGCGCAGCTTCGCGGTATCTATCAGCAAGGTTTGGCTCAGGCTGCTGTGGTCATTGTACCTACTACCAACGGCACACCCATTTTTGATTATGCGCTTCAAGTAGCCGAAAAATGGCAATTGGGTGATAAAGATATAGACGATGGTTTATTGATGGTCGTGGCTGTTAATGACCGTGATATGTATGTTTTAACAGGTTATGGATTAGAGGGTGTGCTACCGGATGCGGCCGTCAATCGTATCATTCGTGAAGACATCACCCCGTTGTTTAAGCAAAACAACTATGGCGGCGGTATTTTGGCAGGTATAGATGCACTCAAAACACGCCTGACTGCTGATCCTGAAGTATTAGATCGTGCTGACGCCCAAGCCGCTGAACGAAGCACACAACAAAGCTCAGATGAGGTACCAGCACCGATTTTCCTATTTATCATGGCCATGATATTTGGTAGCTTTATTACCAATATTTTGGGCCGAGTATTTGGCTCTATCTTGACCGCAGGTGGCTTTTTTGCAGGCTCGTTAGCGCTAGGTGGCGGCTTTTTCATGACGTTAATCATGGCGATATTTATATGGATGTTTTTGATTTCGCGAGGCGGTGGTGGTAAAGGCGGCGGTGGTAAAGGGGGGCGCAGAGGCGGCGGCATGATTTTCCTACCTGGTATGGGCGGTGGCAGTGGTGGCGGCTTTGGCGGTGGTGGTTTCGGTGGCGGCGGCTTCGGCGGTGGTGGCGGTGGCTTTGGCGGCGGCGGTGCTGGCGGTTCTTGGTAATTGATTCACTAAACAACCGTCAGTAATGACGTATTTGAGGAAATAATATAATGGTAGAAAGCAACGCTTCAACTTCCAGTTTGGCTCGCTGGTGGCGTCAGGTATTGTTTGTCCCTTTATTACATAGTAAATGGCTGACAGCGGACGCAAGAGCACGTCTGACAAAAAGAGTAGAAAGCGCTGAACAAGGGCATCGTGGTGAGGTTTTTTTAATTGTAGAAAATCATCTACCCATTCAAGATGCGTATTATATAAATTGTCGTGAACGAGCGATTGATTTATTCAGTGAGTATCGGGTTTGGGATACCGAAGAAAACACAGGCGTTTTGGTCTATGTCAATATTTGCGAGCACCAGTTAGAAATCGTGGCGGATCGCGGTATCAGTGCTCACGTCAGTCCCACCGTTTGGCATGCGATGTGCGAAAAGGCAGTATCAGGTATTGCCAACAAAAAAACAGAAGAGAGCGTGGCCGAATTGCTAGATGAGGTGGGGCAGGTGCTTCGTCAGTATTATCAATTAGAAGACAATCCATCAGGCAATGAGTTGTCCAACACAGTGGTATTTTTGAAGTAATTGGTGTTAAAGGTGACGGTACTGTCTGTCACCTTCGTCCATTCTCTCATTGATGAGATATATAGATTGGTATGGTTGATTTTAGTTTATAGGGTTTTGAGGCAAATTCAAATATAATAGCGCTTCTATTGATAGAGAAAGTGGATATGCAAATTGCGCGTATCTAATTTTTCTATCAATAGGCCTTAATACAAAACCAGTACTGGAACACTATGATTGATTTAATAAAGAAACTACCAAAAGCTGAGCTGCATTTACATATAGAAGGTTCTCTAGAGCCTGAGCTGATGTTCAGGTTGGCCAAAAAGAACCAAGTAGACATTCCTTATAAAGATATAGAAGATGTACGCAACGCCTATAATTTTACCAATCTACAGACCTTTTTAGATA
Source organism: Psychrobacter sp. JB193 (assembly GCF_002285555.1). NCBI lineage: Bacteria > Pseudomonadati > Pseudomonadota > Gammaproteobacteria > Moraxellales > Moraxellaceae > Psychrobacter > Psychrobacter sp. JB193. The sequence goes on along the minus strand of NZ_NRGY01000001.1, from coordinate 1,057,888 downwards.
TTTACTATGCGGGTGCTAATGTCCTTCTCACAAAAGACGATTTTTATGACCTAACGTGGGAATATATCTTGAAGTGTGTCGAAAACAACATCATCCATACTGAGATATTTTTTGATCCACAAACGCATACCGCCAGAGGCGTTCCTTTTGATGCAGTCATTACAGGCATTAAAGAAGCGCTACAGGATGCCAAAGCCAAATATGGCATCACGTCTTGTATTATCATGTGTTTTTTAAGACACTTATCACAAGAAGACGCATTTGGAACGTTGGATGCGGCACTCAAATATCAAGACGATATTATCGGTGTGGGTCTGGACTCTTCAGAGCTTGGCAATCCACCTTCAAAATTTAAAGACGTGTTCAAGAAGGCAAAAGAAGCAGGCTTTAAATTGGTCGCTCATGCAGGCGAAGAAGCCGATTTTTCGTACATCTATGAAGCATTGGATCTATTGAGTATTCACAGAATTGATCATGGTGTGCAATCTATAAAAAGTGCCGCGTTAATGCAGCGTCTAAAAGACGAGCAAATGCCGCTCACCGTTTGTCCGAATTCGAACATTGAACTCAAGGTTTTCGAAACTTATAAAGAGCACAATATCAAAGAGCTTTTGGATTATGGCTTAAATGTCAGTGTCAACTCTGATGATCCAGCGTATTTCAAAGGCTATATGAATCAAAACTTTATCAACTTACACGAAAATCTTGAACTGTCAGAAGATGATATTGTGACCTTGGTAAAAAACTCGTTTAAGTCAGCATTTATCAGTGACGAGTTAAAAGAAGTCTATTTAGCAAAAGTTGATCTTGCTCTACAATGAACTTCGTTTGATTTCTGACTTAGTCGCATTTAATTGAGTAAACATAAAAAAGGCTTAATGGCTGATATAAACCGTTAAGCCTTTTTTAGTGCTACTGTTTTAAACTGCCCATCGCTTATCTAGCGTCATCTTCTACAAATACCTTTCTACTTATGAGCCAGTGATTTGCTTTACTAGCAAGGGCATTATCAACCCTGCTTTTTCTTTTATGATGATATCGACGATGGTGTTCGGCGTTGGGTTTGGATTTATCTCGATAACCTTAGCGCCATTTTGCTTGGCTAACTGTGACAATCCAGCAGCAGGATAGACGAGGCTGGATGTACCAATACTGATAAACACTTCGCAATCAGCAGCAGCCTCTTCTGTAGTCTGCCATGCTGGTACTGGCAACGATTCTCCAAACCAAACAATATCTGGTCTGATATAACCATCACAGTGCGAACAAGTGATCAATGCCTCAGCGTCAATCGCATCAACGTCACTGCTATGTAAAACTTCACTACTATGTAAAACTTCACTACTATGTAAATTGTCTGATGTGCTTTTATAAGGTGTCTGGCATTGATTGCAGCGATTACGTGCCAGATTGCCATGCAGATGAGTCACGATACTACCAGCTTGCTCATGCAGATCATCCACATTTTGAGTGATGAGCGTTAGTTGCTGATGGTTGACTCTTGCGAGTCGTTGCCAATGTGCCAAGGCCACGTGTGCGGGATTGGGTTTTTTATCCGCGACCAATTTTCGGCGCCATTGATACCATGACCAGACCAGTGCTGGGTCACGAGAGAATGCCTCTGGTGTGGCCAAATCTTCTGCCTTATAGTTTTCCCATAAGCCAGTTTGCTTATCCCGAAAAGTAGGAATGCCGCTTTCTGCTGAGATGCCAGCACCAGTTAAAATACAAATGCGCTGTTTTGATACCAATAGTTTGGCTGCATCTTGTACTTCTGCTATTAACGCTGGTGATAATTCTGCTAACATGAGCCAACCCTTGCTAATAATGGATATTTTTTCTCATGATAGACGGAATTTGGTGGCTTGTCATATTGTTCGTTGTGATCGCAGCCTTGTGGTTATTGGCAAAGTCGCGTGGCGTCAAAGCAGGCGAGACATCTTATAGCGGGCAATCAAAACAGACTAAAACCACTGCTAATGATGGTTTACAAAAGACGTCAGCTTTGTTAAAACAGTATTTCCCTAATTATCGAGTCACTCGCAAGGCAAATCATTTATTGCTCAGCCAGCAAGACCAGAAAGTTGCGATGATTACGATGGATAAGAAGGTTGCCATAGGCCAGCGACGTCTTGGCAGCGTGCCTGTGATTAATTATCACCGTGTACCTAGTCGCGCACAACTGACGGCCAACTTGCAAGATATGAAATAGATTAATATTAGCGGAATTTTAGAATGATAGACACACGGCAAAATACACAAATAGATTTGGGTATAAGTGAGTCATTAGGGTAATACTAGGAAAGGGGTAAATACGGTGATTGGTGCGCTCGGCGGGAATCGAACCCACGACCCTCGGCTTCGGAGACCGATACTCTATCCAACTGAGCTACGAGCGCATGATAATGACGATATGGAACAATACAATACTTAAACGAGTGTTATAAGCCGTATAAAGTGTCGAAAAATAAAGACCGCTTAGTCTAACAAATAAAAGCCATAAAGCCAATGAGTGAAGGCAGCGATTGATGTTTTTTAAGAAAAAACAGGATAGTCATTAAACAAGCATGGCAATTTACCTGCCTTTTCCCTTATAATGTCAGGGAGAATTCATATTTATAATCACCGATTACAAGTGCGTTGACACGCGGGATGGCTGTTTGCTATTGATGACGATTGCTCATCAAAGGAGGACAGACAGAATGTCCGAGTCGTGTAGGCCACTGTATCTGTAATAAGAGAACGTGACGAATGAGAAAAGTAGTTATGTTATCGGCAGCTGCCATTCTAGGAATCGCTAGTATCGCGGTGAGCCAAGCTGAAGACGTTGCAGGCACTTCTACTGTAACCGTTTCTGACGTAGCAGAGGGACAGGAAGTGGTAGATAACCTGCCTGAAAAGCTAGGGGACGACACCAAAGCCGCGGCCGTGACTACAGATGGCGAAGCTGCTACTGATGAAGCTGCGCAAGTGGATGGCGAAGCTGCTGCAGAAACCGCTGCTGCGGCACCTGCTGCCGAAGAAGAGCCTATCCCTCAAGACACGCCACAAGTACAAAAGCTGATCGCGCTATACCCTAATTTGATTGCTCGTATTCAACCTGTAGCCAAAGTATGTTTTGAAGATGACGAAGTTTGTGATGTGACAGCTCGTGTGGCTGGGCCAGCACCAGGGGATGGACCTCGTGATGGTAAGGCTGTATACAATGCAGTCTGCCATACATGTCATACTGCAGGCCTACTAGGCTCTCCTATTTTTGGTGATGCTGGCGCTTGGGGACCTCGTATTTCAAAAGGTAAAGATACGCTATATACGCATGCTATCAATGGTTTTAATGCCATGCCTGCAAAAGGCGGTGCTGATATTCCTGATGAAGAAGTTCAAAATGCTGTAGATTATATGGTTGAAGCAGCAAGCTAATCCTGATTCAAGCCAACGCTAAATTTTTGCAATATACTCTGTTAAGCGCCTATTTCATTAAATGAAGTAGGCGCTTTTTTTGATGATAAGTAATATCAATCTGTTACTTCTTACGAGCGACAGTTGAAATTCGGGTCTGATAACCTCACTTCATGACATTGTCCTATCTAGATATTAGGGCGTGTTGAATATTTATAGACCGTCACTGCAAAGTGATATGGTCGCATGTTCAACACGCCCTAATATGCTATAAACATTCATAATAGATATAGAGGTACTCATGTCTGATGCACCAGCACTGATGATAAAAGATTTATCCAAAACTTATGATAATGGGTTTTCGGCATTAAAAGGGGTCGATTTGACCGTACCACAAGGTGGGTTTTTTGCACTACTTGGTCCTAATGGTGCTGGTAAGTCCACCATGATTGGTATTATCAGCTCACTGTTTAAACCCACGACAGGTAGCGTACATATTTTTGGGACAGATTTATTAGAGAATCCTTTGGTTGCCAAGCAATATCTTGGAGTGGTACCGCAAGAATTTAATTTTAATATGTTTGAAAAAGTTGAAGATATCTTGATCACGCAGGCCGGTTACTTTGGTATTTCTGCAAAAGAAGCCAGACCACGAGCCAAAAGATTACTAACAGCTCTTGGGTTATGGGATAAGCGCAATAGTAAATCACGTGAGTTATCCGGTGGTATGAAACGCCGTTTGATGATTGCACGTGCTCTCATTCATAAACCTAAACTGTTGATTCTGGATGAACCGACGGCTGGGGTCGATATTGAGTTGCGCCGCTCTATGTGGGAATTCATGCAGCAGATCAATATTGAAGAAAACACCACCATTATTTTGACCACGCATTATCTCGAAGAAGCCGAGCAGCTTTGTAAGCGCATTGCAATTTTAGATCACGGTGAGATTCGTATCAATACAGAAATGAAAGACTTGTTGGCACAGCTATCAGTTGAGACGTTTGTCTTTGATTTAGGTACGCCACTTGTGCAGAAATTGGCTTTGTCAGGTGTGACAGATGTCTCTCAACCCGATAGTCAGACGCTTGAAGTCACTTTGACAGAAGGGGAGTCACTCAACGGTGTTTTTGATCAGCTATCTGAGCAAGGCATCACGGTAGCCAGTATGCGTAACAAAGCCAATCGATTAGAAGAATTATTCATGCGTTTAGTGGATAAAAACATTCAAAGTACAGACAGTATGAAGGAGGCGGGGTTATGAGTCAGGAAATTGTAGATCATAATAAATCGATGTCATGGCACAAAAAAGGAGTCGCTTTTCGTACGATTTGTTTAAAAGAAATTCGTAGGATTTTGCGCATCTGGCCACAGACGTTATTGCCGCCAGTCATCACCATGAGTCTGTATTTTGTTATCTTCGGTAAGATGATTGGCTCACGTGTGGGCGAGATGGGCGGCGTGCCCTACATGCAGTTTATTGTGCCTGGTTTAATCATGATGTCGATTATTACCAATAGTTACTCCAATGTCGTTTCAAGCTTTTTTAGCGCCAAATTTACGGCCAGTATTGAAGAGCTTTTGGTGTCGCCAGTCTCGAAGCATGCTATTTTAATGGGCTATATTAGCGGCGGTATTTTCCGCGGACTTGCCATTGCTGTCATTGTTTCAATAGTGGCACTATTCTTCACAGACTTGGGTATTGAGCATTTATTTGTGACAATATTTACTGTCCTTGGTACCTCCATTTTATTCTCACTGGGTGGTTTTATTAATGCGGTATTTGCCCGCTCGTTTGATGATATCTCCATCATTCCAAGCTTTGTATTAACACCACTGACGTATTTGGGCGGTGTCTTTTATTCAATGGAAAACCTCTCACCATTTTGGCAGAACATATCGCTTTTGAACCCTATCGTTTATATGGTCAACGCATTTCGTTACGGTATTTTAGGCTACTCTGATGTGAATGTTTGGTATTCAATGGTCGCGATTTTTATATTTTGCGTGATATTTTATGTGATTGCTTATCGCCTGCTTGATAGCGGTTCACGGATTCGTTTGTAGTTCACCTTATCATCTAAGCTGCCAAGTACTGGCAGCGTTGCTTTTTTCATTATTCCATTTATCGTGACCCGCCTTTGTCCAACGAATAATAGATGAGTATTGCAGGGCGTTAGCAATAACGCCCTGCAATACTCAGTTGTTTGGCTCCCTTCCTTTCCTATATCCCAATTTGTTATCGATCTCCCTTCAAATGAAAGGGCACTTATTATATGAATTCAAAGGCTTAATAAGGGGAAAGATAAGACTATTAATTGCGAATGTTCCTCATTAGCACTATAATTCTCATCTTTTAAGACAAAAGGTAGCTTAAGTCTGCCTTGGTAATTGAGATATAAGATGACCCAATCCGTCAGCGAACAAATCATCCGACAACAACGTCGCATAGAGTCAAAACGCCGAGTGGTATTATTGGCACTGGCGACAGCGTGTTTGTTGGGTCTAGTGCTCGATGTGATGACAGGACCTTCGATGCTACCGATGGCGGACGTCGTTAAGTCTTTACTACAGATAGGCAGTTTGGATGATACCTCACATACCATCGTTTATGATCTGCGGTTGCCAATTGCGTTTATGGCTTTGCTTGTGGGAGCGTCGCTTGGTGCAGGCGGGGCTGAGATGCAGACGCTACTCAATAACCCAATGGCAAGCCCTTATACACTAGGACTTGCAGCGGCAGCAGGGTTTGGAGCGTCACTGGTTATTGCGTTTGGTAGTTTTGGCTTGCCACTGCAATATGCGGTGCCTATTGGGGCATTTTCGATGACGATGCTCGCCTCTGCGGTGCTGTTTTTATTTGCATCATTGCAGCAGTTTGCCGCTTCTACACTCATCTTAGTGGGTATCGCCCTCTTATTTATTTTTCAGTCGTTACTGTCATTGGTACAATTTACCGCATCATCTGAAGTCTCGCAGCAGATTTTGTTTTGGCTATTTGGTAGTTTAACCAAATCCACCTGGACAAATGTGACGGTGGTGGCCGTCGTAAGTAGTATTTGTATCCTATTACTGATGCGAGACAGTTGGAAATTAACAGCGCTGCGACTGGGTGAAGAAAGAGCGTCAGCACTTGGCGTCAATCTCACTCATTTACGCATCAAAACCTTGATTTTGGTAGCAATGATGACAGCAACCGCGATTAGCTTTGTAGGGGTAATTGGCTTTATTGGGTTGGTTGCGCCGCATGTCGCAAGGCTGCTCGTTGGTGAAGACCAACGTTACTTTTTGCCCGCGACTATGCTCGCTGGAGCGGCGTTTCTATCATTCTCATCAGTGTTATCAAAAGTGATTATCCCAGGAGCGTTGTTTCCGGTTGGGATTGTCACGTCGTTTGTGGGTGTGCCTTTTCTATTTTGGATTATTTGGAGTAAGCGGTGAAAAACTGGATTCGCGGAACATTGGCGTTAAGTTTGATATTAACAACATTAACTGCCCAAGCAGAAGTCAAAACCATCAACGATGTATTAGGGCGTGACGTACAAGTCGATGTACCTGCCAAGCGAGTCGTGTTGGGGTTTTATTATCCTGACTATATTGCCGCCACAGGGGCCGAAAACTTTGGGCAGGTCGTCGGTATTTCAAGAGAATTTTGGGAAAAGTTTAATCCTGGTAGCTGGAATTTATACAACCAAAAATTGCCTAATTTACAGGGCATTGGCGATATTGGCAATATCGATAGGGGCACGTTTTCATTTGAAAAAACCTTAGCGATGAAACCTGATGTAGTGATATTGGCAAAGCAGCAATACGATACGCTAAAAGCCGAAATGCCGCGTTTTGAAGCGGCAAATATCCCTGTGGTGGTGGTTGATTACAACGATCAAACGGTGAAAAACCATGTCAAAAGCACTCAAATATTTGGGCAATTGGCAGGCAGTGAGCAACGTGCCGACCAAGTGGCTCAAGAATACGCTGATGGTATCGCAGATATCCAAAAACGGGTGAATGCTGCTCAAAGTGCCAAACCTAAGATCTACGTCGAATTTGGTGATAAAGGACCAAAAGAGCACAGCTTCACCTTTGGCAAGAACATGTGGGGTGCGATTGCCGATATTGTGGGCGGTGACAATATTAGTAAACCGTTTGTCGAAAATTGGGGACCTATTAACCCCGAACAAGTTTTGGTGAGTAAACCTGAGGTCATTATGATCTCAGGCACCGAAGTGGGCATGAAACAGCCCAATACGATGGCAATGGGGATTGATGTTCCAGCTGACGAAGCCCAGCGCCGCCTAAAAGGCTTTACTACCCGCAATGGTTGGGAGAATCTACCAGCGGTAAAAAATAATCGCGTATATGGTATTTATCACACGGCTTCTCGCTCGTTGTCTGATTTGGCAGCAGCACAGTTCATGGCAAAAGCCTTGTACCCAGAAGCCTTTGCCGACGTCGACCCTGAAAAAACCTACATGGATTTTCATGAAAAATACTTGCCAGTCAAGCCTAACGGTACATTTTTTATCCAGCTAGGCTGTGGCGCAAGTGTTTGTGATGGCAATGCTAAAAACCAAGCCAACAACAATGCAGAATCATCGACAGCTGCGAGCCAAGCCGATCCTGCTGCCAATACGTCTGAAAATGTGTCGTGGTTTACTAAGCTCATGAATTGGTTCAGCGGTTTGTTTGCTTAATTGGTTTTTAAAAATTTGATAGAAGAAGTCCGCTATGCTCAAGCTTGACCGTTTAACGATCCAATATGGCGCGCTCACCGTTGCTAGGGATATTGATGCCCAGTTTGAAGCGGGCAATATTTATACCATTTTGGGAGCCAATGGGGCAGGTAAGTCCAGTTTACTCAAGGCGATTTTTGGTGAGCTTACATTCTCTGGCACGATTGACTATCAAGGGAGAGTGCAGACCAAATCCCAGCTCAACGCGTGGCGCAAATCTATCGCATATATGCCGCAAGACAGTCACACTGACGCCGAGCTGACGACTCTCGAAGTGGTCATACTTGGACGAATGGATGCCTTGAGTCGTCATATCAGCGATGAGTTGTTACGAGAAGCAGTCGAGTTATTGGCGGAGTTGAATATTTCCCATTTGGCGCATCGCTCAATCCGCTCATTGAGCGGCGGACAGCGACAGCTGGCGATGTTTGCACAAGCGTTACTTCGCCGTCCCAAGATTTTACTGCTGGATGAACCCGTCTCAGCACTAGACATGGCACATCAAATTAACTTATTGGACAAAGTTAGGCATTACACGCAACAACACCAATTGATTTGTATTATGGTATTGCATGATTTGAGCCTAGCCGCTCAATTTTCGGATGAAGTCATATTATTGTCTGATGGTGATATTCAAGCCCAAGGTATGCCTAAAGCTGTGTTACGATCCGAGATTTTACGCAAAGTGTATCACGTGGATATTGAGATTTTGACGAGTCATCAAGGCTCACCAGTGATTCATCCGTATCGTAAGCGGCAAGCTAGCGTTTAGCTACTTTTCGCTCAGGCACACTGCTGACGATGCCTGCCAAAATGACTGCCGTAATCCCTAAAATCTCTAGCCAGCCAATGCGTTCGCCTGCAAAAATGACCCCATAAATCGCAGAAAACACGACCGTTAAATACGACAATGCCGCGACCGTGAATTTTTTTCCGACATGATAGGCATGAGTCATCGCCAGCTGCGCAAGCAACCCTGTCACACCAATGCCAATGATATAAGGTAAACTCTCGCTTGTTAGATGACTCCAACCAAACCAAGTTGCCGCTATGCCTGAGACAATGGTCGCCACTGCCGAAAAGTAAAACACAATTCGCCACGCAGGTTCTCCCATCAAGGATAGTTCTCGCACTTGCAGTAACGCAAAAGCCGTAAAAATACCGCCACTCAAGGTAATTAAAGTCTCTAATAATCTATCTGAGGCGAAGGCAGGTTTTAGCATCAGACAGATACCCGCCAACCCCATCAGCAGAGCGATCCACGTTTTGAGTGATGGCTTGTCTTTTAGCCAAAAAATGGATAGCAAGGCAATAAAAACGACAGAGGTATAGTTCAGCGTCACAGATGTTGCTAGAGGCAAATGACCCAAGCCATAGAATGCCAATAACAATGCCATTGTGCCCGCCATACTACGCTGCATATGACCCCAAAAAAATGGCGTCTTAAGGGTTTTTTTTCGCGCGAGGGTCGTGCCAAAAATGACCAGAGCAGGCAATAATGACCGCCAAAAGGCCAACTCATATTCATTCATGTGCAAGTGAGTAGACGCATTTTTGACCAAAATGCTCATCATGGCAAACAAGAATGCCGCAATAATCATCCAAGCTGAACCCAAAGGGAATTTTTTTATCATAGGGAGTATTAAGAAAAAAAAGGCAATTGTAACACTGCACGTGGCCTGGTTTTTGCCTAATTTAGAAAGTGAATGATTGTGGTAGTTGGTACGGTTTGGTTATTAAAAGGCGCGCACAGATAGGTCGATTGCGGTAAAATAATGACCCATTAATATAATTCATGTTATCTAGTAATCAAGGCAGTTTATGAGTATTCACGGTATTTTAGGAGAACAAACCACCAATTATCCCACGCAGTACAGTCCAGAGACACTCTATCCCATCGCGCGTGAGATGGGACGCAATGCCATTGATTGGCATACTGACAAGTTAACGGTCGGCGTCGATTGGTGGCAAGCTTTTGAGATGTCTTGGCTCAATACGCAAGGGGTCTCGCAGGTTGCTATCGCGCGTTTTAGTATTCCTGCCAGCTCACCATATATCGTAGAGTCAAAGTCGCTTAAACTGTATTTGAACAGTATCAATTTTACCGAATTTGCTAGCTGGCAAGAGGTAGAGACGCTGATTGCTAAAGACTTATCAGCCTGTGTACAAGCTGATGTGACGGTTGAATTGTTTGGCTTAGAAGAGGACTTATCAAGCTTATTGATTGCCAAGCCTGAGGGTATATGCATTGATGATGCCTTGTCAGATACCACAGAAAAAGTGACACTATGCGAGCATCCAGATGCGTCATTGTTGCAGGATCAAACACGGGCAGATGATAGTCAGTTAGAAAGAGATGAGTCTCAGCCTTATACTTTTTATTCAAACCTACTGCGTAGTAATTGTCCGGTGACCAATCAGCCAGACTGGGGTACGCTAGCTGTTTCGATAACGACTGATAAGCCTTTCAGTAACGCAAATATGCTGCGCTATATATTGAGCTTCCGCCAGCACAATGGCTTTCATGAGCAATGCGTCGAGCAGATATTTGCTGATTTGAGCAAATACTATGAGCCAAGTGAGCTAATGGTACGTGCTTGGTACACACGCCGAGGCGGTATTGATATCAATCCGTGCCGTGTTAGCGATGCCAGTTTGTTACCGAAACCGAGTCGCCTTATTCGTCAGTAGGTAAATAGAGATTTTATAATCTCGCTGGTGTATCTTATAATCAATAGACTTTATCTATATAAGATCAGGATGCAGACATGAAGCTGATGACTAATGCTTTAATGGTGGCGGGGTCAGCCGCTTTGCTTCTTTCTACCGCAATATCAGCACAAGCAGCATTTGTAGAAAACGAATACATTTGTGAAGATATATATATGGAAAAGGCCTATGATTGCGCTAACAATGCCATTATAGTTGAGAAAAATCGCCTTAATAAAATCTATAATCGCGCTTATCGTCGTTTGAATAAAGTGGAGCGGCAGCAGTTGGATACAGAACAACTCGCATGGTTAAAAAAGCGCGATGATAAGTGCCACTTTGAACATGATGGCCCAATGAATAATACTATAGTGTATGCTCAGATTGGGGCGAATGTTTGTACCGCCACTGAGACTCAGAAGCGTAGTAAAGCAATTGCCAAAAGATACAACATTCAATAGACTGTTCTCGCCAATAAAAAAGCGCCTACCTCATTCGATGAGATAGGCGCTTTTTTTTGTTAAAGGCTTTAGCAATAGAATTATTTACCGTTTACCTTTGCCAACACTTCTTCACGGCTGAGCATTTGCTTTTCTGTCTCGCGACGGTTGACATATTCGTACTTATCTTCTGCAAGGTTGCGATCAGAGACAACGATGCGATGTGGAATACCGATAAGTTCTAGATCTGCAAACTTAACGCCTGGACGCTCATTACGGTCATCAAGTAGCACATTGACACCCTGAGCTTTTAACTCTTCATAAAGTGCCGTTGCCGTTTGCATGACATTTTCCTCTTTTGACTTCATCGGGATGATAGCCACTTCAAAAGGCGCGATAGAGTCATTAACGGTTGGTGTGGTTGGCCACATGATGCCGTTTTCGTCGTTGTTCTGCTCGATAGCAGCGGCGATGATACGACTGACACCGATGCCATAACAACCCATCATAAGGGTCACAGGCTTACCATCTTCACCTGACACCGTACAGTTCAGTGCTTGTGAGTATTTATCACCCAATTGGAAGATATGACCCACTTCGATACCGCGTTTGATTCTTAGGCTACCTTTTCCATCAGGAGAAGGATCACCTTCTTGAACATTGCGGACATCGACAATGCGAGTAATATTGGCATCGCGTTCCCAGTTTAGACCAAGGGTGTGCTTATTCACTTCATTGGCACCAGCCACAAAGTCTGACAAAGCTGCAGCCGAGCGATCAACGAATACGGGCATATCTAAGTCAACACCGATATATCCTTTGTGCAGACCAGCAACCTTCAATTCTTCATCAGACGCCAAAGTCAGTGGCACGTTGGCCTCTTCGATTTTTTCCGCTTTGATGGTATTGAGCTGATGATCACCACGTAAGACGATCGCAATCAGTTGTGGCTCGTTGTCTTCTGTATGACCGTGTACGATCAAAGTTTTGACTGTTTGCTCTAGAGGAATGTCTAAATGCTCAGCGACCATCTTACAGGTGGGCATGTTCTCTGTTAAGACATCTTCACGTGCTCGGCTAGGCGCTTGACGCTCAGCAGTGCTTACTGATTCAGCCAGCTCAACATTGGCTGCGTAGTCAGAAGCGTCTGAGAAAGCGATATCATCTTCACCGCTATCAGCCAATACGTGGAACTCATGAGAAGCAAAACCACCGATGGAACCGGTGTCTGCTTGTACGGCACGGAAATCTAAACCCAGACGTGTAAAGATGCGTGTGTAAGCTTCATACATGTCGTGATAGGTTTGCGCCAATGACGCTTGGTCAACGTGGAATGAATAGGCGTCTTTCATCGTGAATTCACGAGCGCGCATCACGCCAAACCGTGGACGAATCTCGTCACGGAACTTACCTTGGATCTGGAAGAAACTGATTGGCAGTTGTTTATAGCTGCGCAGCTCGCCTTGAGCAAGATTGGTGATGACTTCTTCATGAGTAGGACCCAGTACAAAGTCACGATCATGGCGATCTTTGAAGCGTAATAGCTCAGGACCATAATCATCGAAGCGCCCTGTCGTCTGCCAAAGCTCTGCAGGCTGAGTCATCGGCATGAGCACTTCTTGCGCACCCACGTTTTGCATCTCTTCACGAACAATACGTTCAACTTTTTGTAAGACGCGCAGCCCCATGGGCAGCCAAATATATAACCCAGAAGCAATCTTACGAATAAGACCGGCACGTACCATCAATTGGCTTGAGGCGATATCGGCATCACTTGGGGTTTCTTTTAGTGTGGCAAATAAAAATTGACTGGCTTTCATAAATAAAGCGTAACCTTATCAACGATAAAAATAAGAAATAAGAGGATGTTGAGCGTATGGCTAACTGTTTCGTTGCCGCCGCAAGCTTACCGTCATCACTTAGTAATAATCTGGGATGTGTCTTAGCGACTAAAATGCTTGTAAGAAAAGCATATGAACAAAACCGCTCTAATGAAAGAGTGGCGAACTCTGATTGATGTATCAATATACTGAGCAGCTATAGAAACCATTTGTAGGGCAAAACCTGTTAAATAAATCTATACCGACATTTTATCAACGCAATCTGACTATGTTAGGTAAAGTTGGTCTAAGACGCAATGACTTTTTATTTTTTCAAAGCGAACGTGGCTCAAAGACGCTAATAAAGCGCCTATAACTCGATTTTTATCAGCTCTAAACCTATTTATCGCGTATTCTAAGGAGGTGCTTAATAAGTAATTATGTAAAGCATTTGTACCTGTTACTTGAAGTTATTGCTCAAACATAGCATTTATTGCTTAGATTGTTACTTATCACGATGTGATAGAAATAAACGCCACATTCTAAGGTAGCTTATATGAACAAGTCTGATAATCGCTCTTCTATCAATCACAATGCCCCTAATTCTTCAGCAAAAAAACCAATCGCTCCAATGTCATGGATAGTATTGCTGGTTGGTTTGGCCGCGATCGTGTTTGCGATTTATAGTGTTCAGAATATAACAAAAGAAGAACCCATAGAAACCATCACTCGTGAGGGCGTGGTCACCCAGATTCAGCAGCTCAATCGCTTACAAACGGTCGCGTTCAGTGTAGATACCGTCATCACCAGTAAGCGCCCAGGAAGTTGGATGAAGCTGTGGCAAGATGAGCAAAAAGGGCTGTTTATCGCGCGTGGTCGAGTACAAGCAGGGATCGATTTGAGCGCATTGACGCCTGAGATGGTTCAGGTAGTGCAGCCTGAGCCTTCTAGTGCTGACCAGAACGCACAAACGGACAGTGCGACAAGCGCAGCTTCTTTGATGCCAACAATCAATATCACGTTGCCACCATCAGAGATATTTGCGGTTTATTTGGATGACATCGAGATTTATGATTGGCAAACGGGTGCGTTTGGCATGATGCAAGTCGATCCAAAAATCTTAGCCCAAGCACAGAGCATGGCCAAAGAAGAAGTTTTGGAGCGTGCGTGCCGCGGTGATGTGATGAATATGGCACTAAAAAATGCGCAGACACAGTTGCAGCAACTGTTTGCTATGACAGGCGCAGTCGTGACTGTCACGACTCAAGGTGCAGGGGCGTGCCAATTGCCAGTAGCCTCGTCAGCAAACGGTTAAACCACTTACTGACATGACTAAAGGTCTGTTTAAACGACGTTATTATTTTTTAAACTCAGCAATGGCAAGCTCGCGGGCTTTTTTGTGTTCAACCATCGGTAGAGGATAATCAAGGCTGGCAAATTTACCCCCTTTACTGAGTGCCTTGCGGAGTTTTTCTTCTGAATGCAGGGTGCTATTAGGAATATCTTTGAGTTCAGGTAGCCAAGTCTTAATGAATGTTCCATCAGGATCATGAGTCTTGCCTTGGCTAAATGGGTTCATGATACGGAAGTAGGGCGCAGAATCCGTGCCAGTCGAAGCGCTCCATTGCCAGCCACCATTGTTGGAAGCAAAGTCACCATCTATAAGTTGCTGCATAAAGTAGCGCTCGCCCCATCGCCAATCAATCAATAAGTCTTTGGTCAAGAACATAGCCGTCACCATTCGCAAGCGATTGTGCATAAAGCCAGTGGTATTGAGACTTTTCATGGCAGCATCGACCAAGGGCACGCCAGTTTTACCTGTACACCATGCCTTAAAATCATCATCACCGTAAGACCAGTCTATACGTTTATCCATGTCATCTTTATAAGCGTGATGGCGTATGAGCTCTGGCTTATCGACCAATACATGACGATAAAAATCACGCCATGCCAATTCACTTATCCAGCGATTGATGTCTTCATTATCGCCATCATTTCCGTGCAATTTTTCTTGCGCTTTATGAGCTTGTAGATAACACAGTCGTGGACTAATAGTACCAATCGTGAGGTAAGCAGATAGCTGACTAGTGGCATTCAAGCTAGGTACATCTCGTCCCACGTCGTAATCATTGATGTCCTCAGCAATGAAACGCTCTAGCTGCTGGCAGGCTGCTTTTTCACCCGCAGGATAAGCGTCGCGAGCGTGTTTAAGCTGCTCCTCGCTATCTATGTGCTGTAGTGCTTCTGCGTCTTGCAAGGTCTTTTGATAATCCTCGACGGTGTTTTTGCAAAGACTCTCTATCTCTTTCATAGTGTTTACACTGGTTTTTGATAGTTGCAAATCAATATCATGATTGTCTTTGATAGCTGGTGCGTCATGTAACTGTATTTCGCCCACATCCAAGGTATGACGCCATTTTTTATAGAATGGCGTAAATATTTGATACATGGTGTCATCGTTAGTGGTGATGCTTTGCGGTGGCAATATACATTGGTCGTGCCAACGAATAAACTCGATATCATCTTTTGCCAGCTGTATGGTTAGTTGCTCATCACGGTCAATCTCATTGCCTTCGTATTCATGATTTGCCATGATGCAACTGATATGATTTTTTTGACAAAAGGTCGTCAAAGTATCGATACAGTCAGCAAAGCTTGGAGCAGAATGGACGATAAGGGTGATATTCAGTTGATCTTGTAGCGTTTTTGCCAGTATCGGCAAGGTGCAGGCAATATGATCGACTTGTACAAGCGACATATCGTGTGCTTGCCACTGCTTGGGTGTCAAAAAAAACACGGCACTGACTTGAGCGTTGTCTGTGGCTGCTTTTTCACACAGTGCTGTCAAAGCCGTATTGTCATGGAGCCTTAGGTCACGACGGAACCACATCAAGTAATGAGGCGAGGTTGCATTCGTGTTTTTATCATTATTATGGGTCTTGCTTGCCGCTTTTGATGCTGTCTTAGACATTCAAATAACCTTATGTCAATCATAAACAAAATTAGGAATAAAAGTATGCTAGGATAAGTTTTTGGATGCAATTGATTTGCCATTTGGTTAACAAATCATCATCATACTTAATCTGGCGCGTTAACGAGTCGTATTGGTCGTGAGCCAATTGTAAAGCAGTATTCTGAGAGTTCTATTTAAGGTCATATCATGCACGTTAAGTTTTGCGGTTTTACCCAGCTTAGTGATGTTCAGACTGCGGCACAATTGGGTGCTGATGCAGTCGGTTTGGTGTTTTATCCGCCAAGCCCGCGTGCTGTGACGCTTGTGCAAGCAAAAATACTCAGTGCTTCTGTGCCAGCCTTTATGAGCGTCGTCGCATTGGTGGTCAATATGCCTCAGGATGAGCTGATTAAATTAGCAAACACCGTACCTTTTGACATCATTCAATTTCACGGTGACGAAACCCCTGAAGAGTGCCAGCAGCTGGCAAGCAGTATCAATAAGCGCTGGATCAAAGCGCTGCGTATCAATGCTGAGCAGCATACGCCCGATAGCGTTCGCGCCCAGATTGACAAATTTGCAGCAGCAGGTGCCAGTAGTATCTTATTGGATGCTTATCACCCCGCTGCTTATGGAGGTACAGGCCAGCGCTTTGACTGGAATCTCATTCCGAAAGACAGCTCGCTGCCAATTATCTTGGCGGGTGGACTAGATGCCAAAAATGTCGCTGCGACGTTAGATTTGCCTATTTATGCGGTCGATGTCAGCGGCGGTATTGAGCAGGATAAAGGCAAAAAAGACCCTGCCAAAATGCGTGCCTTTATGAAAGCGGTCAAGCGTGACCGATGGCAAAACGCGACGCTTAGCGAACCTTCGAACCTGAGTAGTTAGTTCTGCATTATTCAAGCATCTACTACTCAACGCATTTTCTAATATTTATACTAAAAAATACCACTTATTACAGTAGGAATTATCATGAGTCATGTCGCTAATAAAGAGTTATCTACCACTGCAACGGCCATTAACACCTTTACCAATCCTGAAAACGTGCCCGATTTTAACCAGTATCCCGATGCACGCGGACATTTTGGTGTACACGGTGGTCGCTTTGTCTCTGAAACCTTGATGGCTGCCCTAGAAGAGCTAGAGACGCTTTATACCAAAGTCAAAGCAGATCCAGCATTCTGGGAAGAGTATCACAATGATTTGGTGAATTACGTCGGTCGTCCAACACCGCTTTATCACGCAAAGCGTTTGAGTGATGAGATTGGCGGTGCGCAAATTTATTTCAAACGTGAAGATTTGAACCATACTGGCGCGCACAAAGTGAACAACACCATCGGACAAGCATTGCTTGCCAAGATGTGTGGCAAAAAACGTATCATCGCTGAGACAGGGGCAGGGCAACATGGCGTAGCAACAGCCACGATTGCGGCACGCCTAGGACTAGAGTGTATCGTCTACATGGGTGCTGACGATGTCGAGCGTCAAAAGATGAACGTCTATCGTATGCGCTTGCTTGGTGCGACCGTCGTGCCAGTCACGTCAGGTTCTCGTACGCTCAAAGATGCCATGAACGAAGCCATGCGTGATTGGGTCACCAATGTCGATAGTACCTATTATATTATTGGTACGGTGGCAGGTCCGCATCCTTATCCGTTGCTAGTGCGTGATTTCCAAGCGATTATTGGTAAAGAAGCGCGTATTCAGCATTTAGAAAAAACAGGCAAACTACCTGATGCACTAGTTGCGTGTGTCGGTGGTGGTTCGAACGCTATTGGTTTGTTCTTTGATTTCTTAAACGATCCTGAAGTCAAAATGTATGGCGTTGAGGCGACAGGCGACGGTATCGATTCAGGTCGCCATTCTGCGCCACTAGCAGCTGGTCGTATCGGTGTGCTACATGGTAACCGTACGTATCTTATGGCAGATGATGATGGTCAAATTCAAGAAACGCACTCTATCTCAGCAGGTCTTGATTACCCAGGCGTGGGTCCTGAACACAGCTTCCTAAAAGACATGAACCGTGTTGAGTATGTTGGTTGTACTGACAAAGAATCTTTAGAAGGCTTTCATGAGTCCACGCGTAAAGAAGGTATTATCCCTGCACTTGAGTCTGCCCATGCGGTCGCTTATGCCCTGAAGCTTGCGAAAACCATGACGCCTGACCAGACCATTATCGTCAACATGTCAGGTCGCGGTGACAAAGACTTGCACTCAGTGATGAAAGCGGAAGGGATTGAGTTGTAATAGCCATTGTTTTGACAGGCTACGCCACTATCATTCATAAGAAAAATTGCTTAGCGCCCTTTATTGTTTGATAAAGGGCCAGCTGAGCCACCGTATACAAATTAAGAGAATTTTATGACTCGAATCGAAAGCACTTTTGACACTTTAAAATCACAAAATAAAAAAGCCCTCATTCCTTATGTGATGGCGGGCGATCCCAATCCTACCGTCACTGTAGACTTGCTGCATGACTTGGTGAAGCATGGCGCAGATATGATTGAGCTTGGCTTACCGTTTTCTGACCCAATGGCAGATGGTCCCGTGGTTGCATTGGCAGGCGAGCGTGCGCTAGCAGCCGGTACGAGTACGCGTGATGCCCTAAAAATGGTCGCGGAGTTCCGTCAGAAAGACACTCAGACTCCAATTATCTTGATGGGTTATCTCAATCCTGTGGAGATCATCGGTTACGATAATTTTGTCGCGCTATGTGAGCAGTCAGGCGTCGATGGTATTTTGATGGTAGATTTGCCGCCCGCAGAGGCAGGCAGCTTTACCCAGCATTTAACTGAGCATGCGATGAATGAGATTTTCTTACTGTCGCCCACCACTTTACCTGAACGCCGTGAGCAAGTACTGACCCATTGCGGCGGCTATATCTATTATGTTTCCTTAAAAGGCGTAACTGGCTCAGCTACGCTAAATACAGACGATGTTGCCACCCAAGTTCAAGCAATCAAAGCAGAGACAGATTTGCCAGTATGTGTCGGTTTTGGTATTCGTGATGCCGCGTCAGCCAAAGCGATCGGTGCTCATGCAGATGGCGTCATCGTCGGAAGTGCCTTGGTACAGAATTTTGCTGATATAGATGGTAATGATGCAACGGCTGTCGCCAATGCCCAGCAAAAAATCATGACCAAAATGGATGAGCTACGCGCTGCTCTTGATAGCTTGAGCGCTTAGTGAAGCCTAAGCAAATAGAGAAGATGCAAAGATAAGATACAATTATTCAAGTGAAACAGCAGCAGTTATTATTACTACTAAAATACTGAATATTGATGCCATATGAATGTGAGCATTAAAAATTTTAAAGATAAAAATAATTGCGCTGAGCCATGATTACAGTCTTTGTAAGAATGTTTATACAGACAGTAAGAAATGACTTTGCTAAACTTAGTTTACGTGTGTAAACTAACCTCACATATGAATTGTTACAGTTGCATATAAGTGTGCTTGATAACTGCTCATGTTATGACTATGTGCAACTCTTAAATCTACTCTTAGGGACAAGTAAATGAGCCAACTTGTCGATAAGCCTTTGATAATGGCGAATAATATGACTGATACGATAACGAAACCCAATGCTAGTAACGATAGTGCGCCAAGCCTTGAGCCAAAAGGCAATACGGCTGGGCAATCATGGTTTAATCGCGAGATACCAGGGATTAAGCAACAACTGACGGCACCATTGACCGCAGTTGAGACCGAGCCATCAACAGAGTGCAGTAGCTGCCACTCAATGATTACCAATACAGCGCTGATTTTTAACTGTTATGTGTGCCCGCATTGCGATCATCATTTACCGATGAGCGCTCGTGAGCGTCTGAACTGGTTACTGGATCAAGTTAATGGTGAGCTTGGGCAAGAGTTTACTGCCAAAGATCCACTCAGCTTTGTGGATAGCAAGCCCTATCCTGCGCGTATGAGTGAGGCACAGGAAAAAACAGGTGAAAGTGAAGCGCTGATTGTGATGCATGGTAAATTGCGCAATCTTGATGTCGTTACTTGTGCCTTTGATTTTCGTTTTATGGGTGGTTCGATGGGGTCAGTGGTTGGTGACCGTTTTGTTCAAGCAGCCGAAAAAGCGCTTGAAGATAAAGTACCTTTGATCTGCTTTGCGGCGTCTGGCGGCGCTCGTATGCAGGAAGGCCTGTTGTCTTTAATGCAAATGGCACGAACGGCTGCCGCCATTGAACGTCTCAGAATCGCTGGCATTCCTTATATTGTGGTATTGACCAACCCTGTTTATGGTGGGGTGACGGCTTCTTTAGCTATGCTGGGTGATATTCACTTGGCAGAGCCAAAAGCCATGATTGGTTTTGCTGGTAAGCGCGTGATTGAGCAAACCGTACGTGAGACATTAGAAGAGCCATTCCAACGCGCAGAGTTCTTGTTAGAACATGGTGTGGTCGATGAAGTGGTACATCGTCATCAACTGATTGATACGATTTATCGTTTGCTCGCGAAGTTATGTCATGTACCCAATCTCAATGCTCAGTAAGTAAATGAGCGCATGGCGATATGCATAACGATTGAGCGTTGTGCTACTATCTGCCAGATATATAGAACTCACGAATAGCATTTATCGTCATATTACGGTAAATGCTATTTTTTGTTTTTACCAAGCCAGTTATACTATTTTTTCTTTTTTTAGTAATTATCAAAATTCTTTATATAGGTTTTGTCCATGTCTGATTCTTTAGTTTCTTCGACGCACAATCTCAACGACCAATCTAGCCTAACAGAATGGTTGGACTATATGCAGCAGATACATGTCTCTGCAATAGACATGGGTTTGTCACGAGTATTGCCAGTCGCTGAGTTGCTTGGTGTCGTACAATCCGCTAAAGATGATGCCTATGTGTTCACGGTGGCAGGTACCAATGGTAAAGGCTCAACCACGGCTGTTATCGCACAAGTTTGCCAAGCTGCAGGGTACAAAACGGCATTGTATCAGTCACCGCATCTGAGCGTGTTTAATGAGCGCGTGCGCATCAATGGCGAGATGGTCAGTGATCAGACATTGATTGATGCCTTTAACAAAGTAGAAGCCGCACGATTAGCGTGTGATTTGACCTTGTCGTTTTTTGAGATGACGACGCTGGCAGCATTATTGATATTCGCTGAAGCAGATTGTGATGTTTGGGTGTTGGAAGTGGGGCTGGGCGGACGTTTAGACGTGGTCAACATTATTGATCCTGACATGGCGGTGATTACCAATATCGGTATCGATCATGTCGATTGGTTGGGTGACAATATCGAAGATATCGGCGCAGAAAAAGCAGGTATTCTACGTAAAGATATTGCTTTAATTTATGGCAGTGACCAGATGCCTGCTAGCGTGCAGCAAGCCATTGATAAGCATGAGGCCACTTGTTATCAAGTTGGTCAAGATTTTAGTTATCGCGAACTTGACTCAAAAACATGGCAGTACAGTAATGCAGCTATTACGATGCAGCTACCTCGACCAGCATTGTCATTGATGAACACCGCCAATGCTTTGTCAGCGGTATTGGCAAGTCCCTTAAATGTCGATATGGCTGCGCTTGAGCAAGCGTTGCAAACGGTTAAACTGGCAGGTCGCTTCGATTATCGTGAGGTCAAAGCGCGTCATTGGTTGTTTGATGTGGCCCATAATGAGCATGGCGTTACGTTTTTATTAAAACAGCTATTACCACTTTGGCAGCAGCATCTGGCGCAGCAAAAGGTAGATAGTCAAACCCATTACACACCCGCAACGATTAAAATCCTGTTTTCAATGTTAGGGGATAAAGACATCGACAAGGTTGTACAGTGCCTGACCGAATCTGGTTTGCCAATCAGTGATTGGTTTATTGCCGAAATCGATTATCCACGTGCGGCCAGTACCGAGCAGTTACGAGGGATTTTGGCCAGTTATGTCGATGGCGCTCAAATACATGAATTCAATCGGTTATCAGCAGCAACTGATGCGGTGATGGATGCCAGCCAACCACAAGATCTGATTGTCGTATGCGGCTCTTTTCATACCATTGGAGAGGCATTGTCTGCGCTTAAAATTTCATAATCTTGGTTAAAATATCCGTTAATTAATGTTAATCTTAGTATCAGCAAGATTGCAGACAGCACGAAAAATATGCTTTATAATCAAAGAGGTTTAAAAGACTGGTATGACAAGGTCTACAGAAATCTTGAGAACGGATGAATAGAATTGAGGGCAAGCACTACGAACTAAATCTAGCTACCCTATAGTTTTGAGACGATAGCTGCGCCGCTCAATCAACCTTATTACCAACTAAGAGACGTAAACGGATGAATTTTTCGAGACAAGCCTTATTGGGCATTGGGATGATTATTGGCGGTAGCGTGATGCTATACGCCATGGCGCAACAGATTAGTGACAGTAACAAACCACATCTACCCTCAGCACTGATAGATCAGCCAAGTAGCGAACAAGAGTCTTCGCAGCCATTAACGACTGATATCGAGACCGAAAAACGTATCTTGGCACAAAAACAGAAAGAACGCGCGGCTCGCGTTGCAGAGCAAGAAATGCGTGCTCAGCAGTTCTTAACAGAACAAGAAGCTGCTGAAGCTGAAGCATTGGCCAAGGCGCGTGCTGAAAGCCAGCAATATGTGGCTAGCAATACGCCTAAGGTAGAAGAGAATGACTCAAGCGAGTCGTCTGAATCAGCATCAGCACAGTCCACTAATGATAACAGTACCAATACATCAAACGAGACTGCTACAAGCGCCAGCAGGCGCGATCAGCAACAAACTGCGCAAGCAAAGCAGGACGCTCAAAGACAAGCCGCTTTGAAAGAACAAGCCTCTGCTGAAAAAGCGGCAAGAGAGAAAAAAGAAGCCGAAGCAAAAAAGCAGGCTGAAGCACAAGCTGAAAGAAAGAGAGAGGCTGCGGAAACGGCTAAGGCAGAAGCCGCTAAGAATGAACCGCCAAAATCGCCTTCTGACTATCAGGTCAAAAGAGGGGACGGACTGATTAAGCTTGCACGGCAATACAACATGCCAGTAGAAGCGTTGGCGCAGGCAAATAATCTTTCACCCTCAACATCGCTACAGGTCGGTCAAAACATAACGATTCCATCGCGTAGCCAAGTACAGCGTTTAGAGCGTGAAGCGGCAGCAGCTGAGAAGTCCGCTGAAGCCAAACGTAACGCTCAGCAGAAACTTACCGAGGCTCGTAAAGAAGTAAAAGAAACCGATGCCAAAGGCAGTTTCGGCGTGCAAGTTGCCTTGGCAAACAATCAAGCCAAAGCGGATGAATTGGCAAAGAAACTACAAGCCGCAGGTTATCAGGTTAAAACCAGTCCTACCAGTCGCGGTGTTCGAGTGATCGTTGGGCCTGAGCGCGGTAAAGTCGCAGCGTTGGCACTAAAAGATAAAATCAATAGTGACCCCAAACTGAATGCGTCGGAAGCTTGGGTTTTATACTGGCGCTAATCTATCGCTGATAGAATCGTTTAAAGCAACAGACAGTATTTTGACCATGCTCTTATAGCCGATTATCTTTTATTTTTTATGACTGGACACGACAGCTACTGTCGTGTTTTTTACGTTAGTGTTTGCTGCTTGGCGTAAGCTTAGCTAGGATAAGCATTAATTTCTTTGTTTTTCTCCGTATCGCTGGTCAGTCTATAAAGGCTGACCAGTTGTGACTGGTTTACTACGAAACGCCCTTCATAAGGTCATGGTAGATCGTTAGTCACTTTCATATTGTATAAGGTAAAACCATGTCATTTGGCGTTATATTTTTAATACTGGCAGTTGGCTTTTTGGGGC
This sequence comes from Psychrobacter sp. JB193, assembly GCF_002285555.1. Lineage (NCBI taxonomy): Bacteria > Pseudomonadati > Pseudomonadota > Gammaproteobacteria > Moraxellales > Moraxellaceae > Psychrobacter > Psychrobacter sp. JB193. The sequence goes on along the minus strand of NZ_NRGY01000001.1, from coordinate 1,034,049 downwards.
TGATTACATTACCAAAGCTGTTATCAAGACGTCAAAGCGTGGAGCCTGATCCAAAGCCTGTACGCGGTGATGAGTTAGAGATTTGGCCATTTGCTCCTATGCCTATTATGACTGACACCGAGGTTGTCTTTTTTAACAAGCTAAAAAATGCGTTGCCCGAATATCATATCTTTGTCCAAGTGCAGCTATCACGGATTATTGAAGCCAATAGCGATGAGACCTCAGAGCGCAGTTTTTGGTTCAATCGTATCTGTCGTCAAAGCGTCGATTATGTGATTGTTGATGTGGATGCGCAGACGACATTACTGGCGATAGAGCTTGATGACTGGACACACAGTAGCAAATCCCGTCAAAAGGCTGATGACAAAAAAGACAAAGCTTTAGCGAGTGCTGGGATTCCTATCGTTCGCTTTCACGCAGAGCGTATGCCCAGTGCCGATATGCTCAGGTATGAGCTGATGCAAGTGATTGAGACTTATTAAGCCAGTAAGTATTTATTGTTGCATGAATTCTGGTCGAAATTTGCTTGCCAACAAGGGCTAACGCTTTTTAAAGCTTATCGTAGGGTTTTTCAGGGTATGCGAAATAAATAACGATGGGTCTATCACCTTCAAAATACAATCCGGTTCTAAGGGTTTCAGTTTCAGACAGGTTAAGCGGTGGTAGACGTGCATCATAATTATCATAAAAGTCACGCTTGCTAAACCATTCCACATAGTGTGCACGTCGTAAGGTGGTCGTATAAATCGTCGCAAGATTGGTCAGATCATTCTTATCGCACCACTCATGTATGGGGAAGCTAGATTGTAGCCAAGCGGGCCAATCACGATCACCAAAACTGCTGGTGTTGATGGGCAAAAAGAATCGCCCTTTGATAATACCGTAACGCTTATCAATTCTAATGCGTCCATGATCCTCGGTATCAACCCACACACTACGAAACTGCTTGGTCTGCATGTGCGTCATCTTACGCTCTAAGTTGTCCTTTGAGTTAATCCCAACCCAGTTCTCAGGCGCAAAAGGCGCTGACCCCATAAAGAACTTGATGGCAAGCTCCCAATGCTCAACCAGCTTTTCCTCATGGTTGTACAAGATCAAATCCAGCTCGCCCGTGGTTTGCTTACCGTTATACAACTGCACGTTATTAGCGAGCATCTCATACGGATGCAGCTGACGCGCAAACCCATCTTCTAACCAAAATGATAACAGCCCCTCAAAGTGAAACCCTAGACGACTCGGACTTGGTCTTTTTAATAAGTAGCGTGTTAAGTCTTGATAAGCGGTGGTTGTGTCTAGCTCTTCTAGACGCTCTTGATACGTCTCAAGCTGCGCTTGCCAAAAGCTGGCGCTATGCACATCAACCGTATGCGTGTTTTGATGCGGTGTAAAGTCTATCCATTGCGTCAAGACATTGGGACATGCCAGCACATATGCCAAATCACGTACAAAGGGGCGCTGATATGCGTTCCAAAGCGCGTCGTTTGTAAAGGTAAAGTCAGGTTGAGTAAGAGTCTCGCGCATAGGATAAGCCATCATTGTGATAGAGCATTTACCCTAACGGCTCACCTACCAAAAGTCTAGTTATGGTGAGTATCAACTAGGGCAATGTGTATGCTGTCATTATGAGGGAAAGGCGATGGTGATGTGATAAGTATAAATGCTGATATCGGGCGGTGATAGTAAGTAAGGTAATAGAATACCGAGCACTGCTTTAAGTAAAAATCGCTGCCACTTTTTGGGTTTGCGGGGTTGGGTGTTAGGTGGTTGTTGTGAGTTCTGGTTTGGGTGGGTCATTTTTTAGCTCCATGTCATGCCGTGACTAGTTTCGGCGGATTACATGGGCTATCTTATGAGGTTGGTAGTTATAGCTAAATACTTATGCTTGTATAACACATGGTATGCGTGCATAGCGTGTTGTATGCCTGCATACCACAGTAGAATAGGTTATGAAAAATTGCCTTTATTGGCTTGGCTTAGCCATCTTTTAATAGTGTCATAAGATGGTTTTTTATCTGTTTCAATATGCTGTTTTATATATTCAGCTGTTTCAGCAAAAGCGGTAAAGTTCTGTTGATTCATAATCTCTAAGTATTGTTTCTTTTTTTCGGGCCTAGTTTGATTGTGCTTTGACCATCTTTTATTTGCTTTTTCCTTATTAGATCTCGATAGTTTTTTTTGAAAATCATTGTCACCGCTAACTTCATTTGTTCCTGCTCCAAAAACATAGCTGGCTAACCTGACACAGTAGAAACTGGCTTCATACTGTCGGTTTTCAAAATAAAGTCTAGTGAAAGCTTTTAGCTTGATACATTGACATAATTTATGGAAGTTTAAACACTTAAGCTCTTTTGACTCTAAGTAAAGATCTTTATGATCGAAGATAATATGAATGCCAAACCCTGCATACATAATAGGTTGCTCTTGCTCAAAATTTACATAATAGTCTTGCTCTTCTAAAAGTTCTCTACAATATTTAATAGCAATATTTTCTATTTTTTCTATCAAGTTATGAATGGCTGATATTTTCTTTCTATCTTTATAACCCACGTCAAAAAAATTATGACTTAGTAAGTAGTTAGGTGGGCTATCTAGCAATTCTTTTATGAATACTGTGGGTATAGTTGTTTTATGTTGCAATCTTTCAAACTCTATTCGTTTGGCTTGTTCGAGTATTTTTTGAAGATCTTCATCTGAAAAATCTTCTTTAGAATTAACCATAAATCGCACCTTTACACACCCTCAAATCAAAATAGCTACAGGCAGTGCCAGCCTAAAGGCGTATGAACGGCTGGCTTTTGATTACTTGTCATGCCTTGCTCAAATTTTTAGTATTTCGTCAAATACATCATACAATTAACAGTTAAATTTAGCACAAAAAAAAGCCAACCATTGAAAACAATGATTGGCTTTTCTTGTTACTACAATGTTTGGTCGGAACGGCAGGATTTGAACCTGCGACCACTACACCCCCAGTGTAGTGCGCTACCAGACTGCGCTACGCCCCGAATGACTGACTATTTTACGCAAAATTATGTATATTGCAAGGGCTATTTATATTAGCCAAACGCTATCATCGTATTTTGCCTATCACAGTCAGTCGAACCAATGAGCAGACAACCTTAACCTAGTAGCTCTTTTAGGATTTGGTTGACTTGCTGCGGGTTGGCGCTACCGCGACTGGCTTTCATCACTTGTCCAACCAGACCGTTAAAGGCTTTTTCTTTACCGCCGCGATATTCTTCGACCATCGCTTCATTTTTAGCGATGACGTCTTCCACGATGGCTTTAATCGCGCCCGTGTCGGTTTCTTGCTTGAGGCCTTTGTCTTTGATGATTTTATCTGCTGCATTATCGGCATCGCCGCCTTCGCGCTCATACAGGGCGCTAAAGACTTTCTTTGCCAATTTACCAGATAAGGTATCATCTTTGATACGTGCCAGCATACCAGCTAATTGCTTAGCACTGATAGGGGAGTCGACGATATCCGTGTCATCTTTGTTCAATGCACCGAGTAGATCGCCCATAACCCAGTTGCCAGCCATCTTCGCGTCCGATTGTCCCACTTCAGCGACGACAGCTTCGAAGTAATCGGCCAGCTGACGGCTTCCGGTTAGGATACGAGCGTCATATTCTGATAGACCAAGTGCTTCCTCAAAGCGTGCGCGACGAGCAACTGGTAATTCAGGCATAGCTGCTTTGATTTCATCAACAGTATGCTGCTCAATGCGAACAGGTAGCAGATCAGGATCAGGGAAGTAGCGATAGTCGTTGGCGTCTTCCTTGGTACGCATGGTACGCGTCTCATCACGATCTGGATCATATAGCATCGTGGCTTGGATGACTTGACCACCGTCTTCGATGATGTCAATTTGACGCTCGATTTCACGATTGATCGCACGTTCGATAAAGCGGAACGAGTTTAAATTTTTCAGCTCAGTACGCGTACCAAGCTCGTCACCCGGTTTACGTACAGAGACGTTACAGTCACAGCGGAACGAGCCTTCTGCCATAATCGCATCGGATATACCAAGCCATGTGACCAGCTGATGGATGGCTTTGATATAGGCAAGGGCTTCATTGGCTGAGCGCATGTCTGGTTCAGAGACAATCTCAATCAGCGGCGTACCTGCACGGTTCAAATCGACACCTGTCATACCGTCGATGGCGTCATGTACAGATTTACCTGCATCTTCTTCTAAATGCGCACGGGTGATGCCCATGCGTTTTGGATATTCGTTCTTTTCTCCTTCATTGACCACCACATCGATGTACCCTTTACCCACGATAGGATTGGCCATCTGGGTAATTTGATAGCCTTTTGGTAAGTCAGGATAAAAGTAGTTTTTGCGATCAAATGTGTTGTACAAACCCAATTCAGCATTGACGCCAATACCGAATTTTAAGGCGCGATCGACCACGCCAGCATTTAAAACAGGCAATACACCAGGCAGACCCAAATCAACAAGGCTGGCTTGGCTGTTTGGCTCATGCCCAAAATCTGTGGGCGAGCTTGAAAAGATTTTACTTTCCGTATTAAGTTGGCAATGAATCTCGATGCCGATGACCACTTCGTATCCATCAACGAATAGCTCTTTACGAACGGTATTGTTATCAGTAGTTGCAGTGCTCATTATACCGTCTCCTTCGCGATGGCAGAGTGTTGTAAATGATAATCGGTGTGTTGCTGGAATAGGTGCGCAGTAGACAGCAGCTTACTTTCGTGCCAATGCTTGCCAATCAATTGCAAGCCAATAGGCAAGCCGTCTGACGTCAAGCCAACTGGCTGACTCAGTGCTGGCAAACCAGCCAAATTCACCGCGATGGTATACACATCGCCTAAGTACATGGTGGCAGGATCAAGATCTTCAGCGAGCTTGTAGGCAGCCGTTGGTGCGGTTGGACTGGCAATCACATCACAGTTGGCAAATGCATCTTCGAAGTCTTTAACGATTAAGCGGCGCACCTTTTGTGCCTTAGTATAATAAGCGTCGAAGTAACCAGCAGATAGGGCATAAGTCCCTGTCAAGATACGGCGTTGCACCTCAGGGCCAAACCCTTCAGAGCGTGAGCGTGTGTATAGATCGATCAAGTCTTTTGGGTTTTCACAGCGATAACCAAAGCGTACACCATCGAAGCGCGATAAGTTAGAAGAAGCTTCTGCCGGCGCTAGCATATAGTAAGTAGACAGGGTGATATCAGGGTTGGTGATGTTTACTTCTACAATGGTCGCACCCAGTTCTTCATATTTTTTTAGGGCGGCGCGTACTGCTTGCTCGACTTCGCTATCTAAACCATTAGCAAAATACTCTTTGGCAACGCCAATACGTAGATCCGCAAATGGCTTGTCGCCAGCGGCTGCTTCTGCATCTTCAATGTCTTGTATATAGTCAGGAATGTCATGTTTAATGGAGGTGCCATCAAGCGGATCATGACCGATCATGGGTTGCAGTAGATAGGCACAGTCTTTGGCGCTGCGTCCCATGCTACCAGCTTGGTCAAGACTTGAGGCATAAGCAATCATACCAAAGCGCGAGACACGACCATAAGTGGGCTTGATACCGGTCAAACCACAGAATGAAGCAGGCTGACGGATAGAGCCACCCGTGTCACTACCAGTTGCAACAGGAACGAAGCCTGCGGCGATGGCTGCGGCACTACCACCTGACGAACCACCAGGAACACGCTCTAGGTTCCAGGGATTTTGCACCGTGCCATAATAAGAGCTACTATTGTCTGAACCCATCGCAAACTCATCCATATTGAGCTTACCTAAGCTAATCATACCGGCCTTATCAATATTAGAGACAATCGTGGCATTATAAGGTGAGACAAAGTTATGTAGCATTTTAGAGCCACAAGTCGTCAATACACCTTGCGTACAAAAAATGTCTTTATGCGCCATTGGTACGCCTAACAATAGGCGGTTGTCGCCTTGTGCACGCATCTCGTCTGCTGCTTTTGCTTGTGCGCGTGCTGTCTCAGAGGTATGAGTGATAAAGCTATTAATCTTGCTGTCGAGGGCGTCGATACGTTTGATATAGTGATCAGTCAGCTCGAGGCTGCTAAATTCTTTGTCTTGCAAGCCAGTGATCAGCTGCTCGGTACTTAATAAATGAAGCTCAGACATAGTTGTCGTCCGTCAAATTGTTAATAACATAAATAAAATTAAGATAAAAGACCAAAAAGAGGTGATCGTCTATTCAATCACTTGTGGTACAAGATATAAGCCTTCTTCAACAGCAGGTGCGACCGACTGATTGCGTTCGCGGTCGATATCGTGGTTGGCAACATCAGCGCGCAATTCTTGACAAGCTTCATGAATGTTTGCCAATGGCTTGATGTCTGTCGTATCAACGTTGCTAATGGTCTGCATCATCTTTAATATTTTAGTGATGTCATCGGCATAGCTATTGGCAGTACTCTCATCGACACCCAAACGGGCAAGGGTAGCAATTTCTAAGATTTCTTCACGGCTGACTGCGCTGTCAGACGTTGATGGTTGCTGTGACGTTGATTGTTGTGACATGGTTTCTCCAGTTAAGGACAGTTTTGTTAAGTGTAGTAATAGGTTACCATTGAGGACAATGAACCTTAAAGTATATAAATATGAGTATGACAATAGGTCAGTATTAAACTAAAGCTTTGATAAAGGTGCTTTATTATAAAGCATCTGACCTAAGTTTACAGAGCAGGACGCTTGATTGATGCACAATATAAACCAAGACACAATTAACCAAAATATAAGTATTCGCAAAGTTGACCATATAATTCACGATTGTTGCTCAATTGCTCACCCATTCGATTCTGAAATACGTTACAGTATGCACCTACTATCAAGCAAAACCATCATCTGCCTGTAGAACTTTGTTAGTTATTGAATTAAATGATGTTTCATTAAGTTGAATGGCAATGACTGCTCATTCAAACTTTGTAACAACTTTTAGCGTCTAAGACCGAAATCCTGACTTACTGATGCAAATATCTGTGTTTTTTCTGAGCCAAATCGGTATAATTTAGCTCAGTTTTATCATTTCATCATTATTGCTTAGGTTTGACTTGCTGCGATGCTCAAATTTTGCAACAAGTAACGTCTATCGACGACCTGCTCAACACTGACGAGTAACCCCTCAGTCAATCTCATTCGCCTCATTCGTAAGACGCTGGATATATTAGTCATGAACCTGTTTGGATTTTTATCAAATAATATCGCAATCGACCTCGGTACTGCGAACACCCTCATTTTTATTCCTAATAAAGGCGTCGTACTTGACGAGCCTACGGTGGTTGCGTTACGAAGTAATCGTACTCAAAACCCTACCGTTGCTGCTGTTGGTATCGATGCAAAGCAAATGCTGGGTCGTACGCCTGCCAATATTACGGCGATTCGCCCACTAAAAGACGGTGTGATTGCTGACTTTGAAGTGACACAAAAGATGCTCAAGCATTTTATCGCTAAGGTAAAAGCCAAGCGTTTTATGGCGCAGCCTAACGTGGTGGTTTGTGTACCTTGTAAGTCTACGTTGGTTGAGCGTAAAGCAATACGTGAGGCAGTTTCATCAGCAGGCGCAAGTAAGGTGCTATTGCTAGAGGAGCCGATGGCGGCAGCGATAGGGGCAGGTATGCCAGTCCATGAGGCCAGTGGCTCTATGGTCGTTGATATCGGTGGTGGCACGACTGAGATTGCTGTTATCGCGCTATCTGGTTGCGTCTATGCTGAGTCCATTCGTATTGGTGGCGATATGTTTGATGAAGCCATTATCACGCACGTACGCCGTACTCATGGTTGCGTGATTGGTGAGACAACAGCTGAGCGTATCAAAAAAGAAGTCGGTTCTGCGTTGAATGAAGACAGTCAGTTAGAAGTTGAGGTTCGCGGTCGTAGTATGGCAGAAGGGGTGCCAAAGACATTTATCGTCAATTCTGAAGAAGTGCAAAAAGCATTGAGCGATCCATTGAGTGGCATCATTAGTGCAGTAAAAGCAGCACTTGAGCAGACACCACCTGAGTTATCATCAGATATCGCTGAGCGCGGCATTGTGTTGACTGGTGGCGGTGCGTTACTTCGTGATTTAGACAAACTGATTTCAAGAGAGACTGGTCTGCCTGTGACAGTTGCCGAAGACCCATTGACCTGTGTCAGCCGTGGTGGCGGTATCGCACTTGATTTTATCAATAACAAAAGCTTGAATATGATTTTTGTTTAAGTCATTCGCTTAAACCAATGTCCTATGATCATGTTCGTTGTACTTGTTACTTATTGATATAACATCGCAAGTCAAAAGAGTTAAAAATAAAGGTAGCCCGTTGCGCTACCTTTAATTGCATTAGCAAACGCTAGAACATAGTATTTATGATGAAACAGCCTCTATGACTGGCAACTGATTGTTCTATAACTTCTGAGTTAAAAAGCTTATGACCCCAAGTATTTTTGCGCGCCAGCCGTTATCACTTCGTAAGACTGCTATTGTACTAATAGCAGCCTTAATATTGATGTGGTTCGATAGCAAAAACTCAGAATGGTTTACTCCCGTACGTAGTACGAGTCATGCCGCAATGCAGCCGATTTATGAGCTGTCTTTATTGCCCAGCTATGCAACCCATTGGGCGAGTGGAAGTTTACAGTCCAAAGAAACCTTGCGCCGTAAAAACATGCAGCTAGAGTCACAGCTCATTCATGCCCAAGCCAAGCTGCAACAGCAGGATTATATCTTGGCACAGAATGCGCGTTTGCAAGGCATCTTATCAACCACGAAGCCTGAGCAGTTTGATCTCAATTTGGCTCAGGTTATTGGGACCGATGCCAATTTGCTCAGACAAATTGTGGTGCTCAATAAAGGTGAGCAAGATGGAGTGCAAGTTGGGCAAACGGTCATTGATGAAAACGGCATATTAGGACAGATTATCAACGTATACCCTAATACCAGTCGATTGCTACTGATCACTGATGAACAGCAATCGGTGGCTGTGACGGTCAAACGTACGGGTCAACGAGCTATCGTGACAGGCAAGGGCATACCAACTTCATTGAGTCTGGATTATGTTTTCAAAACTTCAGACGTGCGTGTGGGTGATGAGCTGATTTCTTCAGGGTTAGGTGGACGTATACCAGCAGGGTATCGTGTCGGTCGCATCTCTCATGTGGAAGATGTACAAGCTGCTAACTTTAGAAGCATCAATGTGACGCCAACAGCAAACTTCATCGATAATGCCTATGTACTAATCTTGCAAGACAAACGCTGATTAATATAAGCATTGATTGAGTAGTAATGTACGCATGCTCAATTGATAGTGTGTTTACTAGTGCCACTTCAGTAATAGCATTTGGCTCATTATTGATTAACCACGTTTTAACAGCAGTAGTTTCCACTTCTAAGGTAAGTAAATAATGGCGTATCCTGATTCTGAGAATGCAACGGTACTTTTAATTGCTGCCATCATTCTAAGCTTCGTCGCTGCTTCATCACTCAATGTATATCCATTAAATCCTAGTATGGCAACCCTACGTCCTATGGTCATGATTATGGTGCTGATTTTCTGGTTGCTGTTTCAGCCCCGTTACGTCGGTATCTTCACAGCATTTACCATAGGTATTATTGCTGATTTACTGATGGATACGCACTTGGGACAACAAGCCTTTTCTGCGGTAGTGGTCGCTCTTGTCATCAAAATCACCAGTATCTACGTGAGACAATTAAATACTCTGAGTGCATGGCTGATAGCGAGCTTGGGATTGATCGTCTTCCAAATCAGCCTATGGGTACTACAGATGTTTATTCAAAATGTCTTTATCGCACAATCCGCATTGTCCTTACTGATGAGTATCATAAGCTGGCCACTAGTGCTCTTGGTATTAAGAAAGTTTGTGCATTGATCGCTGATAGCTTTATGGCAATAATAATTGCTAATATCCTGTTCTAATGTTCTGATTCACAAACAATCAGCGGTGACACATCCGTAAATTTATAAATGAAGAGAAGCGCAATGAATATCATTTTAGCGTCTGGTTCACCGCGTCGTCGCGAGCTACTGGCAAGAGCGAAGCTAGATTTTGAGCTCTTGAGCGTAGATATTGATGAGACACAGTATGACCGTGAGGCACCAAAAGACTATATTGAGCGCATGGTTGCGACCAAGGCACAAGCGGCCATTGAGCAACTGAATGTACAACTCAAAACAGGTAAGGCATGTTTCACTGAGCCACTTATTATTTTAACCTCGGATACGATAGGGGTGCTACCAGATGGTCAGACAGTACTCGTAAAACCAACCGATCGTGAACATGCTTATCGTATGTGGCAGCAAATGTCGGACAGCATTCACGAAGTATGGACCGCTGTACAAGCAACCCAAGTATCGTTACCTCTTGAGTTTTCTGAATGTGCAAGTCTAGAGCAAGGCTTTCAAATACTTGACCAACGACAAATTACTGAGCGTACAGAAGTAAGCTTTGTGCCACTGACGGCTGAGATGATGAGCGACTATTGGGATAGTGGTGAGCCAGCTGACAAAGCAGGGGGTTATGGGATTCAGGGTCTTGGCGCGGCTTGGGTCAGTCGTATCAATGGCAGCTATACCAATGTCGTTGGGTTGCCGTTAGCACAGACATTGGCCTTAATCAAAGAAATGACAGCAGTCAGTGCGTAAGTAATTGCGCCGTTATCGTTAGATATGCGCACAATAATGCGGTAGAGTAATGAGTAATAGCAAACCATATTTGTTATACTATAACGAATTATGAACGTCTAACAAAAGCTAAGAGAAAAACTATGTCCGAAGAGCTGCTGATTAATATCAGTCCAATGGAATCCCGTGTCGCAGTACTAGACAACGGCATTTTGGGCGAAATCTATATTGAGCGTCATCATAAACTTGGTTTGGTTGGCAATATATATCTGGGCACGGTTGTTCGGGTCTTACCTGGTATGCAGGCAGCTTTTGTTGATATTGGTCAATCACGGACAGCATTTTTACATGTCAATGATATGCAGCGTGAACCTCGACCAGTGGCCGACAATAAAGACAAAACTGGTGCAGGCAGTCTTCAAGGTAATAGTTCTCAAAGTAAAAGTACAGAGAGCGATAAAGACAACACAATTCTTGAAACCTCTGATGGTGTGGATTTTACAGCACCTATGGTCACGACCCAAACGACTGAAGTAGTGCCTGTCTCCAAAACACTTATCCAACATCGCTTGTACGAAAGCCAGCGTATTTTGGTACAAGTCACCAAAGATCAGTTAGGAAGTAAAGGCGCTCGCCTGACAACCAATATATCACTGCCATCACGCTACTTGGTTTATTTGCCATCAAGTGATCATATTGGTATATCACAGCGTATTGATGGGGAAGAGGAGCGTACACGCTTAAAGACTGAGCTTAGCAATTTGATGCAAACCGTCAATCTAAAAGGTGGCCTCATCGCTCGTACCGCTGCTGAACGTGTGCCTGTCGACAAGTTAGAAGAAGATATTTATTATCTATTGCAATTGTGGCGTACCATTTGCGCTCGCCGTCAAGAAATCAATCATCATCAAAGCTCAGAGCTGATTTATCAAGAGTTGTCGCTGCCTCTACGCTCTATTCGTGATTTGGTTCATGCAGATACCGAAAAAGTTATTATTGATAATACAGAGGTTTATGAACAAGTCCGGTATTTTGCCAGAGAGTTTGTACCTTTTGTATATGATCGAATCGTACACTACACCGCAGAGCAGTCACTATTTGATGTGAGCCGTGTTGAAGATGATTTGCGCGACGCTCTAAAACGCCGTGTTGATCTAAAATCTGGCGGCTATTTGATTATTGATCAGACAGAAGCCATGACAACCATTGATGTCAATACAGGCTCCTTTGTTGGAGGGCGGTCACTAGAAGACACTGTCTATAAAACCAATTTAGAAGCCACTCACGCTATTGCCCGTCAACTGCGTCTACGTAATCTTGGCGGCATTATTATCCTAGATTTTATCGATATGCTTGAGCAACAACACAAGGACGATGTGCTCGAGAGTTTACAGGCACAACTCACGCAAGATTATGCCAAAACCAAAATTACTCAAGTGAGCGAGCTTGGTTTGGTTGAGATGACACGCAAACGCACTCGTGAATCCTTGGGACAGCAGTTATGTGAGCCTTGTTCTACTTGTCAAGGTCGTGGTTTTGTAAAGACAGCAGAAACCGTTTGTTTTGAGATATTTCGCGAAATTATGCGCTGTGCTCGTACTTATAACTCTCCTAAAAAGTTCACTGTCGTTGCCCATGCTGCAGTCATCGATTTATTACTGACTTCAGAATCAGATACCGTGGCAGACTTAGAGTATCTATTGGGTAGAGTCATCACTTTTGATGTGGAAAACCTATATACCCAAGAGCAATATGATATCGTTTTAGACTGATATTTTAAGTTTTATGAAAAGATTTAAAGAATGGCAATAGGAATAGAAAAAGTGCTGCATAACGGTTAATATCTGAAATCACTATATATATTGCCCTTGCAATGATAAAAATACTATGTATAATACGTACCACTGAATTATATATGCGCAGCGAATAAAAAAGCTGGCGCTATGACAGCTAGAGCATCGTTTCTAGCACTATTTCATTATGCCTTTGCTGATTTCCAATATATGGAGGGTCGGCGGGGCTTTAAACTATTTTGCTTTTGGCACGCTATAAGTTCGGATAAAGAACTCATTCTGGTTAAGAACAGAAGGCCGCTTTAAGTGAATATTTAACCAAACTGCTTTTGGTCATAATCTTGCGAAGCAAGGATGACAAAGGCACATATTAGGAGCTTGCTGGCATGGCTAACCAGAGAATCCGTATCCGTCTTAAGTCTTTTGATCATCGTCTGATCGATCAATCTGCACAAGAGATTGTTGATACTGCAAAGCGCACCGGTGCGCAAGTTTGTGGTCCTGTACCGTTGCCGACTCGCATTGAGCGCTTCAACGTTCTAACCTCACCACACGTTAACAAAGACGCTCGTGACCAGTACGAAATCCGTACTCATAAGCGTATGGTTGATATCGTTCAGCCTACTGATAAAACAGTGGATGCGCTAATGAAGTTAGATTTAGCGGCGGGTGTTGACGTTCAAATTGCTTTGGGTTAATGCACATTACACACCCAACCCATTAATATAAGATATAAAGAGGTCTAAAATGGCGATCGGTTTAGTCGGTAAAAAATGCGGCATGACTCGTATCTTCACTGAAACAGGCGCATCTATCCCTGTAACAGTGGTTGAGGTCGATGCAAACCGCATTACTCAAGTAAAAAATACTGATGTAGATGGCTATCAAGCTATCCAAATTACCACAGGTACCCGTCGTGACAGCCGCGTAACAGCCGCACAAAAAGGTCACTTCGCTAAAGCTGGCGTTAAAGCTGGCCGTGGTGTTTGGGAATTCCGTGCCAACGATAGCGATCTTGAAGGTCGTGAGATTGGTGGCGAGATTCTAGCTGACTTGTTCGAACAAGGTCAGATGGTTGATGTGACAGGACAAAGCAAAGGTAAAGGCTTCCAAGGTCCTATCAAGCGTCACAACTTCAGCATGCAAGATGCGACTCATGGTAACTCAGTATCTCATCGTGCACATGGTTCAACTGGTCAAAACCAGTCACCAGGTAAAGTATTCAAAGGCAAAAAGATGGCGGGTCAGATGGGTAACAAACGTGTTACCGTTCAAGGCCTAGAAGTAATTTCGGTTGATGCCGAAAAAGGGTTACTTGTCATTAAGGGTGCTATCCCAGGCGCCACCGGTGGCGATGTCATCGTACGTCCGTCAGTCAAAGCCTAAGCAAGGGGATTAACGTGGATTTAAAAACAGTTACAGGTGCGGCGGTTGAGCTTTCTGATACGGCTTTTGGTCGTGAATTCAACGAAGCATTAGTGCATCAAGTCGTCACCGCATATCTTGCTGGTGCTCGTCAAGGTACACGTGCGCAAAAAACCCGTGCCGAAGTTTCTGGCGGTGGCATTAAGCCATGGCGCCAAAAAGGTACTGGTCGCGCTCGTGCAGGCTCTATTCGTAGCCCTATCTGGCGTTCAGGTGGTCGTGCATTCGCTGCAAAACCACAAGATTGGTCACAGAAAGTAAACCGTAAAATGTATCGCGGTGCGATGCAGTGCATCCTAGCCGAATTGATTCGCCAAGAGCGTTTGATTTTGGTAGAAGAGTTGAGCGTTTCTGGACCTAAGACCAAAGAGCTGATTGCAAAGTTAAATGATCTTAATGCACCTCGTGCATTAATCGTCACCAAAGAAGTTGACGAGAATTTATACTTAGCTGCTCGCAACATCCCACACGTCAATGTACTTGGTACAAACGAAGTGGATCCAGTGAGCTTGATTGCTTTTGATAAAGTAATCATGTCAGTTGAAGCTGCGAAACAATTTGAGGAAGCACTAGCATGAATAACGCAAGACTTTATCAGGTCTTAAGAGGACCTGTATTCTCAGAAAAATCTCAAATGCTTGGCGACTCACTTGGTGTGCAGGTATTTAAAATTGATTCTAATGCTACTAAGCTTGAAGTCAAGAAAGCAGTTGAGTTGATGTTTGAAGGTGTTGAAGTTACTAAAGTGAACACTTTGAATGTTAAAGGTAAGACAAAGCGTTTTGGTAAAAGCATTGGCCGTCGTAACGACTATAAAAAAGCCTATGTTACCTTAAAAGCTGGTCAAGATGTACAAATGGCTGATGCTGGTGAAGAAGTAGCGAACACTACTGATTTTACTAGTGAAACAGCGAATAACGAATAAGGATTACACTCATGCCTATCGTAAGAGCAAAGCCAACATCACCAGGCCGTCGTTTTGTTGAAAAAGTGGTGCATCCACACCTTTACAAAGGTCGTCCTTATGCAGCGCTTCTCGAATCAAAAAGTAAGTCAGGTGGTCGTAACAATAATGGTCGCATAACGACTCGTCATATCGGCGGTGGTCATAAGCAACATTATCGTATTATCGATTTCAAACGTACTAAAGACAATATCCCAGCAACGGTAGAGCGTATTGAATACGATCCTAACCGTACTGCACATATTGCATTACTTAAGTATGCTGATGGCGAACGTCGTTACATTATCGCTGCTAAAAAACAAGCAGTTGGCGATACAGTAATGTCAGGTGAAACATCTCCAATCCGTCCAGGTAACTGCTTACCGCTAAAAAACATCCCATTGGGTACTGTGATTCACAATATCGAGCTTAAAATCGGTAAAGGTGCACAGATGGCTCGTTCTGCGGGTGCTAGTGTTCAGTTGTTAGGTCGTGACGGTATCTATGCGATTCTTCGTATGCGCTCTGGCGAAACACGCCGTGTACATGTGAATTGCCGTGCAGTTATTGGTGAAGTTTCTAACACTGAAAACAACTTGAAATCACTTGGTAAAGCCGGTGCTTCACGTTGGCGTGGTGTTCGTCCTTCAGTTCGTGGTGTCGCTATGAACCCGGTTGATCACCCACATGGTGGTGGTGAAGGTCGTAATAAAGGTCGCCATCCAACTAGCCCTTGGGGTCAGAAGTCTAAAGGACTTAAAACGCGTCACAATAAGCGTACTGACAACATGATCATCCGCCGCCGCGCCAAGAAGAAATAAAGGAAGAATTTCATGCCTCGTTCATTGAAAAAAGGTCCATTCATAGACGCGCACCTATTTGCTAAAGTTGAGAATGCATTAGACACCAACTCACGCAAGCCAATTAAGACTTGGTCGCGCCGCTCAATGATTCTGCCACAAATGGTTGGCCTAACTTTATCTGTTCACAACGGCCGTACTCATGTACCGGTTATCGTGAGCGAGCAGATGGTTGGTCATAAACTAGGTGAATTTGCCCCGACTCGTACGTATCGTGGTCACGGCATTGACAAAAAAGCTAAGAAATAAGGTGCTTACCATGGAAGTAACTGCAAAATTACGCGGTGCCGCCATTTCGGCACAAAAAGTTAGACTCGTTGCTGATGAAGTTCGTGGCAAATCAATCGAGCGTGCTTTGGATATCCTAACGTATAGTAATAAAAAAGGCGCTGTGTTTGTTAAGAAATGCCTTAACTCAGCCATCGCCAATGCCGAACATAATCACGGTTTAGATATTGACGACCTAAAAGTCGCTACTATCTATGTCGATGAAGGCATTACGCTAAAACGTATCCTACCACGTGCTAAAGGTCGCGCTGATCGTATCAGTAAGCGTACTTGTCACATCACTATAAAGGTAGGAGAATAAGTTATGGGTCAAAAAGTACATCCAATCGGAATTCGTCTTGGTGTTGTAAAAAAGCATAATGCAAATTGGTATGCTAACCCTAAACAATACTCAGAATACCTCATCAATGACATTCAAGTTCGTGAATATCTACGCAAAAAGCTAGATAATGCTATGATCAGTAATATCATGATTGAGCGTCCTACTGGTGCTGCTAAGATTACCATCGCCACTGCGCGTCCTGGTATTGTTATCGGTAAGAAAGGCGAAGATATTGAAAGACTTCAAAAAGAATTGACCAAAATTATGGGCGTACCTGCTCAGGTCAATATTGAAGAAATCACTTCACCTGACCTTGATGCTCGTTTGGTAGCAGACGGTATCGCAAGCCAGCTTGAGCGTCGTGTTATGTTCCGTCGTGCAATGAAGCGCGCTGTACAGAACAGCATGCGTTCTGGTGCTAAAGGTATTAAAGTTGAGTTGTCTGGCCGTCTTGGCGGTGCTGAGATTGCTCGTAGCGAATGGTATCGTGAAGGTCGTGTGCCATTGCATACACTCCGCGCTGATATTGACTATTCGTCAGTACGTGCAGAGACAACTTACGGCACTATCGGTGTGAAAGTTTGGATTTTCCGTGGCGAAATCCTTGACGGTATGAACAGTGTTTATAATCCCGTCAATGAAGAGAAGCCTCGTGCGCCAAAACGCCGTGGTCGTGGAAACGGAAACCGTCGAAACTCAGACAGAGGTTAAACTATGTTACAGCCAAAACGTACCAAGTTTCGTAAAATGCATAAAGGTCGTAACACTGGGCTAGCTCATCGTGGAAGCACCGTTGCATTCGGACAAATTGGTCTAAAATCGTTGACTCGTGGTCGTATGACTGCCCGTCAAATTGAAGCAGCACGTCGTACCATCACTCGTAAAATCAAGCGTGGCGGTAAGATTTGGATTCGTGTATTCCCAGACAAACCAATTACCAACAAGCCATTAGAAGTACGTATGGGTAAAGGTAAAGGTCCAGTTGAATATTGGGTATGCGAAATCAAACCTGGTAAAGTGCTATATGAAATTGAAGGGGTACCAGAGGAGCTTGCACGTGAAGCTTTCACGCTTGCTGCAGCAAAATTGCCCTTTAAAACTACCATTGTTAAGCGGACGATAATGTAATGAAGATCAGTGAATTACGTGATAAATCATTAGAAGAACTGACCCAGTTACTTGATGAAAAGCAACTTGATGCTTTCCGTATTCGTATGGCTAAAGCAACTGGTCAGTTGGGTAATACCCATGAAGTCAGAGGCAATCGTCGTACGATTGCTCAGATTCAGACTTTGATTAACGAGAAACAACGAGGCGACTCATGAGCGATAACAATCAAACAGCTACCAATGCTAGCGTATTGACAGGACGAGTTGTCAGCGACAAGATGGACAAGTCCATCACAGTTTTGATTGAGCGCCTGGTTCGTCATCCTTTGTATGGCAAACAGCTTCGTCGTTCTACGAAAATCAAAGCACATGATGAGAATAACGTTTGCCAACAAGGCGATCTTGTCCGCATCAAAGAAACGCGTCCAATCTCTAAAACCAAGTCTTGGACTTTGGTTGATGTGGTTGAAAAAGTAGAAAAAATCTAAGTAAATTGCATTAAAAGCCAGAAGCTGTTAAAATAGCCGCCTTTTTAAGGATGCTGATTGCGCCGAGCGTATATCACTCACATTAAGAGTAAGTCGCGGTTATTAATATTAAAATGCCGTCCTACTCATTCTGTGCTAGCGGCAGCAACTGGTTTTTATTGCTCATACGTGTGGAGTAACGCTATGATTCAGGTTGAGTCAATGCTGGAAGTTGCAGATAATAGCGGTGCAAGGCGAGTTCAGTGCATTAAAGTACTGGGTGGTTCTCATCGTCGTTATGCATCAGTTGGCGACATTATTAAAGTAACGGTTAAAGAAGCCATTCCGCGTGGTCGTGTTAAGAAAGGCGACGTGATGAATGCTGTAGTTGTTCGTACCAAAAAAGGCGTTCGTCGTCCTGATGGTTCTGTGTTGCGTTTTGACGATAATGCTGCGGTATTGTTGAACCAAAATAAAGCACCTATTGCAACTCGTATTTTTGGACCGGTAACTCGTGAACTACGTGGTGATCAGTTTATGAAAATTGTATCACTAGCACCAGAAGTATTGTGAGGTAATCCATGTCAAAATTACGTAAAGGCGATACAGTTATCGTGATTGCTGGTAAAGATAAAGGCAAACAAGGTACTGTGCAAGCTGTAAAAAATGATCGTATTAAAGTTGAAGGCATTAATATTGTCACTAAGCATCAGAAGCCAAATCAGGCAACTGGCGTTGAAGGTGGCATTCTTAAGCAAGAAGCTTTTTTGCATATCTCAAATGTCGCAATCTTAAATGCGCAAACCCAAAAAGCTGATCGTATTACTTATCAGTTTGGCGAAGACGGCAAGAAACAACGCGTCTATCGTTCAAACGGTGAAGTAGTGGCGACTGCGTAAGACACTAAGGGTGTAATGGTAATGGCAAGATTAAAATCTTTATATAACGATAAACTAAAGCAGCAAATCAAAGAAGAGCTTGGTGTTGCAAACGTGATGCAAGTGCCTAAAATCACTAAAATCACACTAAACATGGGTGTAGGCGGCGCGTCTCAAGACAAGAAATTGCTTGAAGGTGCAGTGGCTGATATGACTGCAATTGCTGGTCAAAAGCCTGTTGTCACCAAAGCACGTAAATCAGTTGCTGGCTTTAAAATTCGTGAAGAATGGCCAATTGGCTGTAAAGTAACGCTACGCGGTGAGCAAATGTACGAATTTTTAGATCGTCTCATTGCCATTGCAATTCCTCGTATTCGTGATTTCCGTGGTTTTTCACCTAAAGCCTTTGACGGACGTGGCAACTACTCATTGGGTATCAAAGAACAGATCGTATTCCCAGAAGTAGATTTTGACAAGATTGATCGTATCCGCGGTATGGATGTGACGATCACCACGTCAGCTCAGTCTGATGAAGAAGGTCGTGCGTTGCTTAAAGCATTCGGCTTCCCATTTAAATAAGGTAAAGACGTTATGGCAAAGAAGAGCATGATTAACCGCGAATTAAAGCGCGAAAAAATGGTTGCTAAATATGCTGAAAAGCGTATCAAGCTAAAAGAAACTATCAGTGATATGAATGCAAGCGACGAAACTCGTATGGAAGCGATGCTAGAGCTACAAGCTCTTCCACGCAATTCATCACCAGTACGTCTACGCAATCGTTGTGCTATCACCGGTCGTCCTCATGGTTACTTCCGCAAGTTTGGCTTATCACGCAATATGCTGCGTGAGCGTGTCATGCAAGGCGATGTGCCTGGTGTTCGTAAAGCAAGCTGGTAAGGAGTAACTATATGAGTATGCAAGATACCGTTGGGGATATGCTAACCCGTATTCGTAACGCACAAATGGCTAACAAAGTATCGGTAGCAATGCCGAACTCTAAATTACGTAAATCAATTGCTGATTTACTAGTTAGCGAAGGTTATGTGGCAAGCGCTGTTGTTACTGAAGAAGAAAACAACAAAGCGACCCTATCTATCGAATTAAAATACTTCGAAGGCAAAGCTGTCATCGAAACTATCCAACGTTTTAGTCGTCCTGGCTTACGCCAGCATCGCGGCAAAGACAATATCCCTACTGTTAAGCAAGGTATGGGTGTTGCTATCGTATCAACTAGCCAAGGCATCATGAGTGATCGTGCTGCACGTGCTGCTGGTATCGGTGGTGAAGTCGTTGCATTTGTTGCCTAATCAGTATTTATTGCTCTAGGTAATAAGACGATAAAGTCTATTTGAACCCTTTAATAGTTTCCTATGACATTTATATAGATTAATTATAAGTTCTAAGAAGCTATTCATTTGATCTTAATAAAATTGAATGATGCTTAATGGGTGCAACTATGCTAAACTAGCAGGCTTTTTAGCCTGTTAGTTTTTTCGCTAATATAAAGAAGTCAATTTTTTAAGGAATATTCCTATGTCTCGTGTGGCTAAAGCCCCAGTGACGCTACCAAGTGGTGTAAGCGTTACTTTGAACGATCGGCAGGTCGAAGTTAAAGGCAAGAACGGCAATTTGTCTTTACGCCTGCATGAATTGGTCGAGCTGAAACAGGAAGATGATGCTATCATTTTCTCACCTACAGTCGATTCGAAAGAAGCTATGATGCACACTGGCACCATGCGCGCCCTGCTAAACAACTATGTTACAGGCGTTAATGAAGGCTTTGAAAGACGTCTTCAGTTAATTGGTGTTGGTTATCGCGCTCAAGTTGCTGGTAACAAAGTAACTTTGAACGTTGGTTACTCTCATCCAGTAGAGTATACGTTGCCTGAAGGTGTGTCAGCTGAAACCCCAACGCAAACTGAAATTGTTTTAAAATCAAACAATAAGCAGCAGCTTGGTCAAGCAGCGGCTAATATCCGCGGTTTCCGTCCACCTGAGCCTTATAAAGGTAAAGGTATTCGTTACAGTGATGAACATGTGATTCGCAAAGAAGCTAAGAAAAAATAAGGTGAGTTGAAATGTTTGATAAAAAAGCAGCTCGTCTGCGTCGAGCTAAGAAAACCCGCGCGCATATCCGTGTCTTAGGCGCTCATCGCTTAACGGTTAATCGCACGCCGAAACATATTTATGCCCAGATTATCTCTCCGAACGGTGGTGAAGTGATTGCTCAGGCATCTACCTTGGACGGCAGTTTGCGTTCAGGCGCTACAGGCAATATTGATGCCGCAACGTCTGTGGGTCAATTGATCGCAGAACGTGCAAAAGCAGCTGGTATTACTAAAGTTGCCTTTGACCGTAGTGGTTTTAAATATCATGGTCGAGTAAAAGCTTTAGCGGAAGCTGCTCGCGAAAATGGATTGGAGTTTTAATCATGGCTAGAAATGATAAAAATGATAAGAACGAACAAACTGACGGCCTAGTCGAACGCTTGGTTACTGTTGATCGCGTTGCCAAAGTTGTCAAAGGTGGTCGTATTTTTTCTTTCACTGCGTTGACCGTAGTGGGCGATGGCAATGGTCGTGTTGGTTTTGGTCGTGGTAAAGCACGTGAAGTGCCAGCTGCTATTCAAAAAGCACTAGAAGCTGCTAAACGCAATATGATCACTGTTGATCTTAATGATGCAACTTTGTATCATCCAATCAAAGCACGTCATGGCGCAAGTAAAATTTATATGCAACCTGCATCTGAAGGTACTGGCGTCATCGCTGGTGGCGCAATGCGTGCTGTATTAGAAGTTGCTGGTGTCAAAGATGTTTTGACTAAATGTTATGGTTCTACCAATACTGCTAACGTTGTTCGTGCAACGTTTAACGGTTTACGTGATATGTCAACTCCAGAAAAGATGGCAGCTAAACGTGGTAAATCTGTAGACGAAATCTTGGGTTAACTTAGACTAGGTGAGTTACGATGAAAAAAATGAAAGTCACTCAATTTAAATCGGGTGCCCATCGCCTAAAGAGCCACAAAGCGAGCTTGAAAGGATTGGGTTTACGCCGTATTAATCATACTGTTGAAGTAGAAGATACTCCTTCAACCCGTGGTATGGTTAATCGCGTCAACTACATGGTAAAAGTGGAGGAAGCGTAATGGGACTTAGATTAAATGAATTATCACCAGGTGTTGGCGCAAAGAAAACTGCCCAACGTCGTGGTCGTGGTATCGGTTCAGGTCTTGGTAAGACTGGTGGTCGTGGTGTAAAAGGTCAGAAATCTCGTTCAGGTTCTAGCATTCGCTCAGGATTTGAAGGTGGTCAGATGCCTCTATATCGTCGTCTACCAAAATTTGGTTTTACCAGTAAATTGGCAATGAAGACGGCTGAAGTACGTTTGTCTGAACTGAACAAAATTGAAGGCGATGTAGTTAGCATTGAGACACTTAAAGCTGCTAACCTAATCCGTCACGATATGAAGCGTGCACGTGTTATGTTGTCAGGTGAAGTTACTAAAGCTTATACTTTTAAAGGTATCAAAGTAACTAAAGGCGCTAAGCAAGCAATCGAAGCTGCTGGTGGTAGCATCGAGGAGTAGTAACGTGTCAAAACAATCAATGTCATCGACTGGTATACCGCTTAATCCATTTGCATTCATACGTAAGTATGATGAATTATGGACGCGCTTATTATTCTTAATCGGCGCATTGATTGTTTATCGTTTAGGGTCACATATTCCTGTACCAGGCATTAACCCAGTTAATCTAGCAGATCTGTTTTCGCGCAACGAAAATACTATCTTGAGTATGTTTAACATGTTCTCAGGTGGTGCGCTAGAGCGTATGTCCATTATGGCGCTTGGTATTATGCCATATATTTCAGCATCAATTATTGTACAGATGATGTCTGCGGTATTACCATCGCTTGAAGCTCTTAAAAAAGAGGGTGAGGCGGGACGACGTAAGCTAAACAAGTATACTCGTCAGGGTACACTTGGTTTGGCACTGGTACAATCGTTGGGAATGTGTGCTGGTTTAATCAGTCAAAATCTTACCTTATCATCTGGTCTTACCTTTTATATTCCAGCAGTTACTTCTTTAGTAGCAGGCGCAATGTTCTTAATGTGGCTCGGTGAGCAAATTACAGAGCGTGGTGTTGGTAATGGTATCTCAATGCTCATTTTTGCGAGTATTGTGGCTGGTACGCCAGGTATGATTTCGCAATCTATTGAACAAGTGAATCAAGGTCAAATGAACTTGATTGTACTATTTATTTTTGTGTTATTAGGCATCGCGGTTACTGCTGGCATTGTTTATATTGAACGTGCTCAGCGCCGTGTTCCCGTAAACTACGCACAAAAACAACAACAAGGCCGTAAAATTTACGCTCAGCAGCAGTCACATTTGCCGTTGAAGCTTAATATGGCAGGGGTTATCCCAGCTATTTTTGCAAGTTCATTGTTATTGTTTCCAGCAAGTTTAGGGCAATGGGTTGGTCAATCAACTGATCCTACTTTTACTCAAAAAATATTACAAAATATGGCATTGGTATTGTCTCCAGGACAACCGCTATATTTAGTCTTGTTCGGTGCGATGATTATTTTCTTCTGTTACTTTTATACGGCACTAGTATTTAGCCCGCGTGAAGTAGCTGAAAACCTTAAGCGTAGTGGTGCTTATATTCCAGGTATTCGCCCAGGCCAACAAACTCAGCGTTATCTCGATCATGTATTAAACCGATTGACCTTTATTGGCGCGATGTATATGACGGTTATTTGTTTAATGCCAATGGTCGTCCAGTCATCGTTTGGTGTACCGTTCCAACTTGGTGGTACGTCTTTACTGATTATGGTGGTTGTGGTAATGGATTTCATTTCGCAGATCCAAGCGCATTTGATGACCCATCAATATCATGATCAGACGTTAATTCAATCGCCCACTCAATCTTAATGAGCGGTACGATATTTCAAGGAGCATGCTATGAAAGTTCAAGCATCAGTTAAGAAGATTTGTGGTAGCTGTAAAGTTGTGCGCCGTAAAGGCCGTGTACATATTATTTGTACAGCAGAACCGCGCCACAAGCAACGTCAAGGTTAATACTTAGTTTTATAAAGTTTATAACTTTTGTCACTATTTAAATTAATACTTGAAAAATAACGGCGGATGGGATATCATCCGCCACTTGCCGTGTTTATGCAGAATATTTTATAATTCTATTTATTGATAGGCTTTTTATAAAGTCAAAAAGTAATATGGTTATAAAGTTCTAGTATTAACAGCAACAAATCTGAAGAATAATGCCTTATTGATAAATAACGCTTATTTTTCTTTAATGGAGAGAAATCAATGGCTCGTATTGCCGGCGTAAACATCCCGGATAATAAGCATGCTGTTATTTCACTAACTTATATCTTTGGTGTAGGTCGTACCACTGCTCAGAAAATCTTAGAAGCAGTTGGCATTGCCCCTACTACTAAAGTTAGTCAGTTAGATGATACACAGTTAGATGCTATCCGTGCACAAGTTGCAAATTACATGACCGAGGGTGACCTTCGTCGTGAAGTTTCAATGAATATTAAGCGTTTAGTTGATCTTGGTTGTTACCGTGGCATCCGCCATCGTCGTAACCTACCAGTTAGAGGTCAGAACACCAAGAACAACGCTCGTACTCGTAAGGGTCCGACACGTCCTCTCAAAAGATAATTAACTTAGGAAGCTAAAAGATGGCAAAAGACACTCGCAGTCGCAAAAAGGTGACTCGCCGTTCAGTATCGGAGGGCGTAGCCCATATCCATGCGTCTTTTAATAACACCATTGTTACGATTACCGATCGTCAAGGTAATGCATTGGCTTGGGCCACTTCAGGTGGACAAGGCTTCCGTGGTTCACGTAAATCTACACCATTTGCAGCTCAGGTTGCAGCTGAAGTCGCTGGTAAAGCGGCTCAAGAATATGGTGTTAAGAATATCGACGTTTTGGTCAAAGGACCAGGACCGGGTCGTGAGTCTGCGGTAAGAGCACTAGGTGCATTGGGTTATAAAGTTAACAGCATCTCTGATGTAACCCCAATCCCACACAATGGTTGCCGTGCGCCGAAAAAGCGCCGCGTCTAATATTAAAGACGAAGCTTTTTATCCCAAAAGCTTATAGGAGACATAACAATGGCCCGCTATATTGGACCAAAACTAAAATTATCACGTCGTGAAGGTACTGACTTAGGTCTTAAGTCTGGCGTTAAACCATACGATGTAAAAACGAAAAAAGCTGGTCGTCCACCAGGTCAACACGGTGTAAGCCGTAATAAGACCTCAGAATATGCTTTACAGCTGCGTGAAAAGCAAAAAGTTAAGCGTATTTATGGTGTATTAGAGCGTCAGTTTGCTAATTACTATAAAGAAGCTGCTCGTAAGCGTGGCGCTACTGGTGAAAACTTGCTAGCAATGCTTGAGAGCCGTCTAGATAACGTGGTATATCGCATGGGCTTTGGCTCAACTCGCGCTGAAGCACGTCAGCTAGTCAGTCATCGTACTGTTATGGTAAAGAAAGCTGGTCGTGATGAGTTTGTTCGTGTGAACATTCCATCAATTCAGCTTCAAGATGGTGATGTCATCGCTATCCAAGAGAAATCTCGCGAACAGCTACGTATTAAAAACGCTATTGAACTAGCGACACAACGTGGTATTCCAGAATGGCTTGATGTTGATCACAGCAAATTACAAGGCACGTTCAAAAAAGCGCCTGATCGTATTGATCTACCTGCTGAAATCAACGAAAGCTTGATCGTTGAGCTATACTCTAAGTAAATGACGTAATGCTCAATGTTATGAGAATGGCATTGAGCAATTAACGTTAATTAAACCAGTTTAATAAATCGAGGTGACATCATGATGCTAAATGCAACTGAGTTTCTAACGCCTAACGCCATTAATGTGGATACGGTTAACGAAACGATTGCGAAAGTCACGCTCGAACCGTTAGAACGCGGCTTTGGGCATACCCTAGGTAATGCTTTACGCCGCATCTTGTTATCTTCATTACCTGGTGCTGCAGTCATTGAAGCTGAGATTGATGGTGTTGACCATGAATACTCAACGCTTGAAGGGCTACAAGAAGATGTACTTGACTTGCTTTTGAACCTAAAAGGCTTGGCAATCACACTTCATGACCAAAATGAAGTATTTTTGACCTTGGATAAACAAGGTCCAGGCACTATTACTGCTGCAGATATCGCGTTACCGCATAATGTAGACATTATCAATCCAGAATTGGTATTGGGTACATTGAGCGACCGTGGTCATCTTAAGATGCGTTTGCGTGTAGTAATGGGTCGTGGATATGAGCCAGCAAACCAGCGCCGTGAAGATGGCGATACCAAAGCAATTGGACGTTTGAAGCTTGATGCAAGTTTTAGTCCTGTGCTTCGTGTTGCTTATCAGGTTGAGAACGCTCGTGTAGAGCAGCGTACTGATCTTGATCGTCTTATCATTGAGCTTGAAACTAATGGCACTATAGATCCAGAAGAAGCAATTCGTAAAGCAGCCACTATTTTACAACAACAGATTTCTATCTTTGTTGACCTAGAAGCTGAAGAAGCGCCTGAGCCTGTGAAAGAAAAAGAAGAGGTTGATCCGGTGCTATTACGCCCTGTGGACGATCTTGAACTAACGGTTCGCTCAGCCAACTGCTTGAAAGCTGAAAACATTTACTATATCGGTGATTTGGTACAACGTTCAGAGACTGAACTATTAAAAACCCCAAATCTTGGTAAGAAATCATTAACGGAAATCAAAGACGTTTTAGCGTCTAAAGATTTAGAGCTCGGTATGCGCCTAGATAACTGGCCACCAGCTGATTTACGCGTTGATGATCGCTTTTCTTATCGTAGCCGTTAAACTTTAAGGATTTTTGACTATGCGCCATCGTAAGAGTGGAGTCAAGCTGGGTCGTACCGGCAGTCATCGTAAGGCAATGTTTCAGAACATGACTAACTCATTATTTGAGCATGAACTGATCAAAACAACTTTACCAAAAGCTAAAGAATTACGTCGCGTTGCCGAGCCATTAATCACTATGGCTAAAGAAGACAGCGTTGCTAATCGTCGTTTAGCATTTAGCCGTATGCGTAGCAAAGCTATGGTAGGCAAATTATTTGGCACGTTAGGTCCTCGTTACCAGACGCGTCCAGGTGGTTATTTGCGTATCGTAAAATGTGGTTACCGTGACGGTGACAATGCGCCAATGGCTTATGTAGAATTGGTTGATCGTGACTAATTTTATACTAATAGTATAAGTTATAAAAAAGCTCCAATTAAATTGGAGCTTTTTTTTGCCTGAAATTTTCTACTACTTTTTATTAATCACAACAATAACGATGTGACATCAGCAGCCCCTTGCCTAATAACTTCAGGTTGACCACTGGTCATATCTACAATGGTGGTTAATTTGGTAGTTTTTACACCTGCATTGATCAAACCATCTATTTGATTGCCCAAAAGATCTTCAATTTCAAATGGATCATCAAGTATTTCATCTTTATTAGGTAGTATTAACGAACTCGTCAAGATTGGTTCGTCCATAACCTCTAAGAGTGCTTGAGCAATAGGATTGCTGGGTACCCTAATGCCAATAGTTTTTTTCTTCGCATGGGCCAATTTTTTCGGCACATCCTTTGTGGCGTTTAAAATAAAGGTAATAGGGGCCGGTGTATGAGCCTTGAGCTGTTTAAATTGCACGTTGTCTACTGTTGCATAGTTCGCAATTTCACTTAAGTCTCGGCACAAAAGGGTGAATTGATGCTTATCATCAAGCTCACGAATTTGCTTGAGCTTTTCTAGGGCGTCTTTCGCTCCTAAGCGACAACCAAAAGCATAACTTGTATCAGTAGGATAAATGATCAATTGATCTTTACGCAGTAGGTCAGCGGCTTGTTCGATAAGGCGAGGCTGTGGATTTTCTGGATGGATATAAAATACTTGCATGGTGGCTCCTTATTTTATAGTTATTGATTGATAATCAGACAAAGATATTATTCTTTGTCATTTGTCTCTCTTATTTTTCAGATAAATAATCCATTTGCTGAATAAAAATGGAATACTCACATAATAATTGATAAAAAAGCTATCAATTTAAAATCTGCTTTATGAGTTAGTATAGTCTGATGTAGACAGAAGTTTATTGGTAAGGCGTTACTATCCGTAGAAAATCGTTAACGGAAAATTGATACAGAGTCACATGCTAAAATCAATAAGCCGTTTGAATCAGGGGTAAGTACAAACACTAAGAAAAGTGCGCAATAATACTTTGGCATCGCGTGGTAGGCGATGTGGTTTTTCAATATACTCTTTGACTTGTGTATGAACGTCACTGGCAAAAGTGCTGTTACTGGTATCAAACGTTGCAAACAAGTTGTCTTGTGAGACTTGAAAAGTATTTTTACAGGCGAGTGTAAACAAACACTCTAATGCTTGCGGCTTAACCTCTACATGTTCAAATGCTTGCTGCTGAGTAGCTGAGCGTCCATCTGGTGCGTACCAATAACCAAAGTCACTAAGAGTCCTACGATTTTTACCAGCAACGCACCAGTGGCTCATTTCGTGTAATGCACTAGCGAAAAAACCGTGTGCAAATTCAATTCTTGCCGGTTGATCGTCATGGGCAGGGAAATATTCGGGTTCTCCTGAGCTGCGAGCCAGTAAGACTTTTTGATTTTCAAACAGAGTATTAAATATTCGAATCAGCCAATCTGTTGCGATTTGTTCACTATCAGCTACCTCATTGGCATAAATTTCTTGCCATTCTTTTTTCCACTTGTTTAAGTGCTCTTTATTCTCGCGTTTTTCATACTCAAAGATCGATGAGGTAGTACTGTCTTTTTTGACGGGATCAGTTAGCTCGATTAAATGTTGTAGCAATGCTTTGTCTTCGAGATAAGACAGCAGATCAGAAAAGTCAGGTTTAGTGTTACATGAGCTCATAGATGAAAGGATAACCAAATAAAAATAAGAGGGGAAGATGGAAAAGCAGAACAAACCAGCTAAAAAAAATTTAACATACTAGCGCTAGCGCAGCTTAAAGCTTTCCTTTAGTATGGCAGGCAATATTATACACCGTTTTGATGAATGAGGCCTCGCATGTCAAGCACTCCAGAAAGTAAATCGTCAGTCCTTAAATCTGACAACAAAAAAGCGCCTGTCTCTGCCAGCATGCCTGAGCATATTTCTTTAGACAAATGGGCAGACAGCGGTTATGAGTGGGCAGGAGAAGTGTCACCCAATTCTTTTAAACGTCTAAATGCTACGTTGACAACGGAACGTGAACAGTCAAACACCCAGATTAGCGCTAATTTATATCGTCGCAATAACGTTTTACACTTGGCGTTTACGTTAGATGGTGAAGTCTGGCTTACTTGTCAACGTTGTTTGCAGCCGATCAATATTGATTTGTCCGATGACTACGACATTGCTTTGCTTGAAAATGATAGTCAAGTACGCTTAGTGAATGAAGAACAGGACTATCTAATACTGGATGAAGTCATTACTGAACAATCACCAGAGACGCTATTGCCATTCAAAAAGCTGGTAGAAGATGAGATTTTATTAAAAATTCCAATGGCACCAAAGCATGACGATTGCGAAATGACTGTTGAGCAATTTGGTGAAATTCCAGAAGAGGAAGAGACAGAAAATCCTTTTGCTGCATTGGCATCACTTAAAGGTAAGTTATAATAATCTGAATATTTTATCAGCAATTTTATAGCCACTTTTACTACTTTGTGCAGAAGAGTGGAAAGCAGGGCTTTATTAATCTAATAAACATGCGTATAATGTCCGGTTTATTGCATTCTAGCAACAAGTTACTTGCTGATAGACGCTGACTAGGCAAATTCTATAGATTTTAGACGTAGTCAGTACTTTTATGTAGGTGGCAATCTATTTAATTAATGATGCTTAAGACTTAGGTTGTTGTGACCATATAATCTCTGTCAGTATCAACTGAAGCTGAATTTTTAAGCTTATCCCTTTTAAGTATAGGAGCTATATCATGGCTGTTCAAAAAAGTCGTAAAAGCCGTTCTCGTCGTGACATGCGCCGTTCACACCATCGTATGGAAGTGGCTGAGCTAAGCGTAGATGCTACTACTGGTGAAAAGCATCGTCGTCATCACATGACTAAAGATGGTTTCTACCGTGGTCGTCAGTTATTCAAAGTAAGCCAAGACGCTTAAGTCCTTGGCTATACAATAGATAATATAAAAGTAGTGATGATACTGGTGATTGTCATTGTCTTTTTGCAATTATTATCAAGTAGTATGCTATAAGTTAAAAGAGCCAAGTTATTTCGCTATCATATATTATGTGGCTGGATAACTTGGCTTTTTGCTATACATTTTTTATCGTCAGTATATCAAAGTCTTTAACTTTGAATCTTTAGCAGCTTTTAGCGACTATGCAAGTAAATTGATAAGATTGCTTTTCTAGCGCATGTGATATTTTTTGCTATTTATTTTGAAGTTTGATTCGCTAGGATAATAGTGCGTGTCAGTGTATAGTTTGCTGATAGTTGGTTCTTTGGGCAAATAAAGCAAATACTGGCTTGATATAGTATCTAATAATATAACGACCCCATTGTTTTAGGGATGTTTCCAATTAAATAAGGAATATTGGTTATGGCTTCTGTACCTGATATGGTAAAAAAGCAACCCACACGTATTGCGGTAGTTTTTCCTGGACAAGGATCACAAGTCGTTGGAATGACCAACGAGCTTGCTGACATCTATCCAGAAATTCGTAATACTTTTGCTGAGGCGAGTGAAGCGCTTGGCGAAGATTTATGGGCTATTTGTCAGGATGAAGAAAAGCTCAATCAGACTCAATATACCCAACCTGCTTTGTTAACTGCTAGCATAGCGATCTGGCGTATCTTGAAACAGAAAATAGCCACAAAACCTTCTTATTTAGCTGGACATTCTTTAGGTGAGTATAGTGCACTGTGTGCAGCTGACGTCATCTCATTAGCAGATGCAGTCACCTTGGTCCATAAGCGCGGTCAATTAATGCAGGAAGCAGTTGTCGGTATTGATACGGCTATGGCAGCAGTATTGGGCTTAGAAGACAATCGGGTCGAAAATCTATGTGAGCAAGCGACCGAGCATGTCGACGATGCAGTGGTTGGTGCCGCGAATTTTAACAGCCCAGGGCAAGTGGTTATATCGGGTAATGAGGTAGGTGTTAATGCCGTGATCGATAAAGTACAAAACACTGGCAAGAAAGCCATTCCTTTGAAGGTAAGTGTGCCATCGCATTGTGCACTTATGGAGCCAGCCAGCAGTGCCTTGGCTGAAATATTAGCAGGCATCAAATTTGATCAAGCAACTATTCCTGTTATTCAGAATCGCTATGCGCGTATCGAAAGTAACGCTATAGGCATTAAACAATCATTGACGGAGCAGTTGAGTCAGCCTGTATTATGGTCAAAAACCATGCAAGAGCTTACTGATAAACAAATCAATGTTTTAATCGAATGTGGTAGTGGCAACGTATTGAGCAACCTAGCCAAGCGCCAAGCACAACCAATTACCAGCTATCCTACTGATAAGCCTGCCCGTATTGATAAATTAATGGAGATATTATCATGAGCCGTACAATTACATTAGTCACTGGTGCTAGCCGTGGTATCGGTAAAGCCGTTGCTAAACGTTTTGCTAAAGAAGGTCATTTTGTCATTGGAACAGCGACTAGTGAAAAAGGGGCTGAACTTATCAACGATTATCTTCATGATACCGGTGGTATTGGTCGAGTCTTAGACGTTCGAGATAGTGCACAGATTGATAAATTATTCGAAGAAATTGAAAGTGTTTATGGTGCAGTACAAGTGTTGGTAAACAATGCAGGTATTACTCAAGATGGCTTATTAATGCGTATGAAAGACGAAGATTGGAGCAATGTGATTGACACCAATTTGACCTCAATTTACCGTATGAGCAAACGTGCTGTGCGTGGCATGATGAAAGCACGCCGTGGACGTATTATTAATATTACTTCTGTCGTCGCACAGATGGGCAATGCTGGTCAATCTAACTACGCTGCGACCAAAGCAGGGGTTGAAGGTTTCAGCCGTACTTTGGCACGTGAGATCGGTTCAAGACAAGTCACTATCAATTGCGTAGCACCAGGTTTGATTGAGACAGATATGACTGATGAGCTTGACGAGCGTCTACTAAACTCTATGTTGGATGCGGTGCCTATCAGTCGTCTTGGTCAGCCAGAAGACATTGCTGCAGCGGTGTATTTTTTAGCAAGTGATGAAGCGAGTTATATTACAGGTGCTGTTATTCCTGTAAATGGTGGCATGTATATGTAGGCCAGAAATAAGTGTTACACACTGACAATAAAAAACTGTGTGAACGAGTGTAAACTCTAATAAACAGTGCTATAATGACGGACACTTTTATATCGAAGTCTTGTATGATAGCAAGGCTTTATCAGACATTAGTCAAATCGTATAACTGGTTATAAAGCACTTAGACGACCTACTAATTTAAAAACATCATTTTGTATACAATGTCATAGAACCTAATAATAGGACTATGAACCGTTTGTAAAAATAATAGATCAAAAAGGAGAAATCTACATGAGTAATGATACAGAGTTAAGAGTTAAAGCAGCAGTAGCTGAGCAACTAGGTATGAATGTTGAAGATATCAGCAACGATGCTTCATTTATGGAAGACCTAGGCGCTGATTCATTGGATTTAGTTGAATTGGTTATGTCATTTGAGAGTGATTTTGGTATCACTATTCCTGACGAAGATTCAGCTGAATTGACCACTGTACAAAAAGCAATCGATTATGTACAGGCTCAGCTATAATCAGTAATTAGCTCAGCAAGTTTTATATGACCGCTTATCTTTTTAGGTAAGCGGTTTTTTTATGTTCAGATCTTTCTTGAGTAACTTATCTATGTCGCATGTATAACTGCTTTAACATAAGCTACGCCAAATCAACATTACTCAACATTCTATTACTATCTTACTCAGCTGCCTTTGCTTATACTCATAAGGGTAAGCATTACTAAGAAATGATTATAGTATTTTGATGGTACTCTATTTACAGAGATTTATGCTCATAAAGAGTTACCATCACAACAATAAACACAAATAATAAATAATGATATTTTAAGGAGCAATAAGATGGGTGTATTTAGTTTTGCAAAAGACATTGGTGAGAAGATATTTAATCGCGATGATGCCAATCACGATGCCAAATCAGAAACAAAAGCCGCAGCTACCACACCAGCCGCGAAAACGACTGGCAAACCTGCTGCGAATAGTGAGCCTTCAGCACAGTCAGTAGCCAATCTACTGCTTCGTCGCATTCAACAGCAGAATTTGAACATTAGTGATCTACAGATAAAATATAATGGTACTACAGATACTGCAGAAATTAGTGGTAAAGCGAAGACACAAGCAGATCGTGAAAAAGCGATTATCGCCATTGGTAATGTGCAAAATGTTGCTAAAGTTATCGATAGTATCGATATTGAAGAAGATGCACCTGAATCTACGATGTATACTGTAAAATCTGGTGATAGCCTGTCAAAAATCGCGAAAGATGTGTATGGTTCAACAGCTGACTATATGAAGATTTTTGAAGCCAATAAGCCAATGTTATCTGACCCAGACAAAATCTATCCAGGTCAAGTATTACGTATTCCTAAGCCATAGTAGAGATACAATCATTGTATCAAGAATAATTCGAAAATCGATATTCAAAAAATGCCTCTTTTTAAGAGGCGTTTTTTTTGGTCTATTACTTGTATTTAAAGTGAATTAAGTACAAATTAGTGTATGGCAATAAAAATAAATCTGTTATTGAGCAGCGTTTATTTTCTCATGTTGTTCATTGATTGCCCATATTATGTGTTCATCAAGCACGTCGCTATGTTTGCCTAATTTCGATTGCAAATGTGTGATGGTTGCTTCGCTACCATTTGCATTACCAAGCCCAATCGCAATATTACGTAAAAAATTGATATAGCCTGTGCGTCTGAGTGGGCTACCTTCTGTCTTTTTCATAAAGTCAGCTTCTTGCCATTGCCATAATTCTAATAAACTGCTGTTATCGAGGCTATGCCGCGGTGCAAAGTCGTCTACAGACGTTAGGTTGGCATAACGATTCCAAGGACAGATAAGCTGGCAATCATCGCAACCGAAGACACGATTGCCAATGGCACGGCGATATTTGTGATCAATGATACCGTCGTGTTCGATAGTGAGATATGAGATACAGGCAGAAGCATTGAGCTCATAGGGTGCGACAATGGCTTGTGTAGGACAGATGTCAATGCAAGCGCTACAACTACCACAGTGTGCCTTGACAGGTTGGTCATCGGGCAATTCTAGACTAACGAACAGTTCGCCCAGCACGAAAAACGAACCTGCTTGCTTGTTGAGCAATAAGGTATGTTTTCCTGTCCAACCAAGCCCTGCTGCTTCTGCAATGGGACGCTCAAAAATAGGCGCAGAATCACTAAAAGGTCTAAAAATAAAATCTTGGTCTGAGCCGATATTGAGATGTTGCCACTCAGGAAGCATGGTTTCGATATTCAATGCCAACTGCTTTAAACGACTGCGCATGGTTTTATGATAATCCCGCCCTCTCGCATAGCG
Organism: Psychrobacter sp. JB193; assembly: GCF_002285555.1. Classification (NCBI taxonomy): domain Bacteria; kingdom Pseudomonadati; phylum Pseudomonadota; class Gammaproteobacteria; order Moraxellales; family Moraxellaceae; genus Psychrobacter; species Psychrobacter sp. JB193. Next base: position 999,688 of record NZ_NRGY01000001.1, on the reverse strand, counting down.
TGCAATGATACCTTGATTAGGATGATCGTTATCACTGACCGTGCGAGGTGTTGGCGTTTGAGTCAGATAGTCCATACGCACACTGATGATGGTTTTTGCACCTTCTACCAATTGATCAGGATTTGCGCGCAGATGATGATTGTTATGCATAAATTGCAACTGACCCTCATAGCCTTTATCTAACCATTGCTGCAACTGCAAAATTTGCTGAGCAAACAGAGGGTGATGAACCGATAAGAAACCGCAGTCAGCAAATCCCAGCGCCTGTGCTTGAGCTTTAATCCAGTGTTTGACGTCCGCAGTGGTTGTAAATGCTGGAGTATTTTTAATAGTAATCTTTTTTTCAGATGCACCGCTGCTAGCTGATACCTGTTTAATAGAAGCGTCTGATAAGTTTGGTTTAGATGAATGATTCATGTAGGGCAATAGGCATTGATGTGAATACCGCTATGATAAGCGAGTGAGCGAAGAGCGCAAGCATAAAAGCCAAATAAACGCACATTCATATTAATACACAACATAGAGTTAGCTTTGCTAAGCTAATGCCATTGAGAAATAAGTATACTTACATTACTAAAAAATATGCCTATAAAAATAATCGAGGACAAGTCATGTCAAAACTTTCTAACTTATTAAACGAAAAAACGAACATACCTGTAGCGCTTTATAGTAGTGAGCAAGTTTATGCGATGGAGCAGGCATGGTTTGCACAAGGTCATGACAGTTTTGGATTGATGAAGCAAGCAGCTTGGCAAATGGCGCAGCAGATCGAACAGCTTTATGCAAAAAAGTATTTGCATACTAACGTCTCAAACAATAATCAAAGTAATTATGTAGAGACTCAAGAGCGACGAGTCAGTGTCTGGGTCGGGAAGGGCAATAACGGTGGTGATGGTTGGCTTGTTGCCTATTATTTGCAACAAGCAGGCTGGCGTGTACAAGTCATAACAGTCGGTTTTGAGCATTGTGATTTTGAGATAAATGATGAGTCTGATGCGTCAAGCGCACCGACCGATGCTATAAAAGCGCTAAAAATAGCACTATCTGCTGATTGCAATTATCAGCGCTTTGAAGACCATCTGGATGAGCTGAATAATTACAGAAAAGCAGGCTTACAAGCAGATATTTATATTGATGCGTTATTTGGTATTGGGCTGAACCGCGCGCCTGAAGGTATGTATAAGCAAGCCATTCATGCCTTTAATCAATCAGTGCGACAAACATATGCATTGGCTGTGGCAGTAGATGTTCCAAGTGGGTTGGTGGCGTCTACTGGCGAAGTATTTGATCGAACCGCAATACAGGCAGACGTGACCTTATGTCTGATTGCGAGAAAATTTGGTTTACATACCAAGGATGGCGCTGATTATAGCGGAGAAGTGCTTGATATACCGTTGATACCTTATGAGACAGTATCTTATCGACAGAGTTGTCAGTCTCAAGATATGAATAAGCTGGCACCAGTGGCTATGCTGCTAACGGCAGCACACAGTTTTAATGCCCGTCGCCAGAATAGTTACAAAGGAAGTTACGGTCATGTTTTGGTCATCGGTGGCAATCGTGTCAACGGTTCACAAGGTATGGGCGGAGCAGCGATATTATCAGCTTCTAGCGCCATGGCAACAGGCACTGGGAAAATTACCGTTGCTTGTCATGACGCTTTTCATGGCGCACTTTTGACGTCATTACCAGATGCCATGACTATCGACTTGCATAATGTAGAGGGCGTCAAGCATTTGATTGAATCTGCCAGTATCATTGCTATCGGTATGGGATTGGGGCGTGATGAAAAAGCAAAAGCGATATTTATCAGCTATGTAGAAGCTGCTATGGCCAATGAAAAACCAATGGTTATCGACGCTGACGGTCTTTATCATTTGGCATCATTACAGGCAGATAATCATAATCTGATCTCTGAGTTACGCGAATACAGTATAGATCATCAGGTTTGCTTAACACCGCATAGTGGCGAAGCGGCTAATTTACTAGATAAAAAAATAAGTGAGGTGGAAAGCGATAGATTGGCTGCTATCAAGCAGTGTGCTGAGACTTACGGCGGCGATTGGGTGTTAAAAGGCGCAGGTTCTTTGGTACTTGAGCAACGCTCAGGATGGAAAAATATTTATGTTTGCGGTGTTGGTAATGCTGGTATGGCGACAGCTGGCATGGGTGATGTGTTGTCTGGGGTTACCGCTGGTCTACTGGCACAACAAGATTTAGAATCAGAGATGCGCAGCTTGCACCAAGCAGTGGTTATTCACGGTCTAGCAGGAGATACGCTGGTAAACCAAACGAGTCATTATGATAAGCATACGCTATTGGTCGGACAAAGAGGGCTACAGGCTCAAGATATGCCAGCGGCCATTCGTCATGTGATGCAGTTAGGAATTTTTACCTAAAATTAGGTAGAAGGGTTATTGCAGTATTGATTAATCGCTTGTTGAACACGCTCACGTTTAAGTTCAATTTCACGGCCGTCCAAGTACTGACGTTTACCATTGGCGTCCATCTCATAGATGCGACCGCCAACGTTTAGGTTGGTCAAATTGTTTCGTAGCGATTGACAACGCTGGGCATTGGCTTGAGCATCCTGTTCTTTAATTCGTGCTTCTAGCTGTGCAACGCGTTGTTCTTCAGCGCTTTGAGTATTGCTATCTTGATTGGCCTCTGTTTTGCCTGCCATCTGTCCAGCATTATTTTGTCTACCGTCACTGCGAAATTCGATGAGTTCAACATTTTTACCATTTTGCGGAGCATGTTGACTGTATTTGACTTCACCGTGCGCACCAATAGATTTATAAACCTGAATAGCCTGACTGGCATTCATTGATAGCATTAACATACACGCAGTACTGATAAGCAGTTTGGCAGCATTATTTATCTTAGACGCATATGCCATGTTTGCAATCCTCTTAATTGGTAAAACAGATGTAAGTATAAATATAACATCTGAACGTGCTAATGAGACTAAAAAAATATGAACGTCTGATTTTAACAAATATTACTTATAAATGTATATTATTTAATAACCAATAGTTAGGTATAGGCTTTAGAATTTTTTCTTGACAATGGCTCACAAACAATCGAATATAATAGACGTTGATTGGTCAGTGAACGGCTTTTATTGCATTGCCGTGGCACTTGAAAATAATGACAACGGGTTACTTATCGGTAACTGGCGCAGTTTTATTTTCTTTGTGACAATGATATGAGAAACATAGTAATCACAGGCATTACTATTGAAACTTTATACATTGTCTCCGGACTTATCTGTCTACAATGACTAAGATAAACTTATTATTTGATACTTACTACGCATGATTTTAACGGTATTACTAAATTGATATGGTATGTGAATATAGATGTTGTTGCTAAAGCACTTATAAAGCCTAAGAAGTTTATAAGATAGCATTGGCTATGAGAGTAATTTACTCTATCTATACTGTGGCATTCGTGCCCACCTACTCGTATAAATACTGACTGATATTCATCATCAATAATAAGCTTCTTTTATAGATGCATTCGCATCTTGTCACTGTATATCGATAAACACCGTCACAAAACTGACCTTACATACATTGCTGAAATACAGCGGGCACAAATTCTTGTCCTACACAAGGATTGGCATTCATTTTTACGAGATGGACAACAATGTGCAAACGTGGTTGTTTTCTTTTATGAAATAACGCAATTTTTTGCCACAAAAAAGGGTGACGACAGTGACGCAAACTACGCAAAGTCCAAACATGACTGGACATACCCAAACGGGTAATGCTGCCAAAAACTTTGAAAAGAAACAACAACGTCTTGCTGAGAATAATGGTCAGCCTGTAAAGCTGTCTGGCGCTGAGATATTGGTTCAATCGCTGACTGATGAAGGCGTTGAATATATTTTTGGTTATCCAGGCGGTGCCGTTCTGCATATTTATGATGCCTTGTTCCAACAAGACAATATCGAGCATATTCTGGTGCGTCATGAGCAAGCGGCTGGTCATATGGCAGATGCTTACTCACGCGTGACGGGTAAGACGGGCGTCGTATTAGCAACGTCGGGCCCTGGTGCAACCAACACCGTGACGGCTATTGCGACCGCCTTTATGGATTCAGTACCGATGGTTGTAATCGCCGGTCAAGTACCAAGTAGCCTTATTGGTGAAGACGCTTTTCAAGAAACCGATATGGTTGGTGTCTCACGTCCTATCGTGAAGCATAGCTTTCAAGTGCGTCATGCGAGCGAAATTCCAAGTATTGTTAAAAAAGCGTTTTATATTGCACAGTCTGGACGTCCAGGGCCAGTGGTCATTGACGTGCCTAAAGATATGACCGCACCTAACGAAAAGTTCGCATACGAATACCCAGAAGAGGTTTTCATACGCTCGTATCAACCTTCGCTAAAAGGCCATAGCGGTCAAATCAAAAAAGCAGTTGAGACCTTATTGTCTGCACAGCGTCCGGTCATTTATGCGGGTGGTGGTGTGATTTGGAGTAAGGCGCACGAAGAGTTGACAGATCTTGCTCATCGTCTAAATTTACCTGTGACCAACACGTTAATGGGTCTTGGTACTTTCCCTGGCTCTGATCGTCAGTTTTTGGGTATGCTGGGCATGCATGGTACTTATGAGGCCAATATGACCATGCATCATGCCGACGTGATTTTGGCGGTTGGTGCACGTTTTGATGACCGCGTCACCAATAACGTCAAAAAATTCTGCCCAAATGCAACGATTATCCATATTGATATCGATCCGGCCTCTATTTCTAAAACGATTCTTGCTCATATTCCTATTGTTGGTGATGTGAAGTCCGTATTAACAGACATGCTAGATATTATTGGGCACGACAAAGAGCTTGAGCAACATGCACTACTTGATTGGTGGTCGCAGATCAATGAATGGCGTAAACGTCATGGTCTGCGTTATGACACCAATACAGACAACGGCATTAAGCCACAAAACGTTGTACAAGCATTATGCAAAATTACCGATGGCAAAGCCATTATCACAAGTGACGTGGGTCAGCATCAGATGTTTGCTGCACTATACTACACGTATGATGAGCCGCGTCAGTGGTTGAATTCAGGCGGACTTGGTACGATGGGCGTCGGTCTACCATATGCAATGGCCGCAAAGCTTGTCAATCCTGAGCGCGACGTGGTGTGTATTACTGGCGAAGGCTCTATTCAGATGAATATCCAAGAGCTATCTACGTGCTTGCAATACAATTTACCAGTCAAGATTTTGAATTTAAACAACGCTCAGTTGGGTATGGTCAAACAGTGGCAGGATATGTTGTACGAAGGTCGCCATGCACAGTCTTATATGAACTCATTGCCTGACTTTGTAAAATTGGCTGAAAGTTATGGTCATGTGGGTATCAAGATCACCGATCCTGAGACCATGGAAGCACAGTTGGCTGAGGCCATGGCAATTAAAGACAGATTGGTATTCATTGACGTTTATGTCGATCGTAATGAGCATGTGTATCCGATGCAAATTGCTGGACAAGCCATGCGTGATATGTGGTTAACAAAAGGGGAGCGTACCTAATGCAGCAACAACATCTTATTTCAGTATTAATGGAAAATGAAGCAGGTTCGTTGTCGCGATTGGTCGGCTTGTTCTCACAACGTGGCTATAATATCGAAACACTAAACGTTGCGCCCACCGATGATCCAAGCATTTCACGTTTGACATTAACGACTATTACTTCACCTGAAAGAATTGAACAAATTACCAAGCAATTGCATAAGTTGATTGAAGTCGTTAAAGTGCATAACTTATCAGACACGGTACATGTAGAGCGTGAATTGATGCTGATCAAAGTACGTGCAACAGGTAACGTGCGTGAAGAAATCAAGCGCAGTGCTGATATTTTCCGCGCCCAAATTGTTGACGTCAATGCGGCTTTATATACCATTCAAATCGTTGGCGACAAAGCGAAGTTAGATGGTTTCATTGATGTGATTGGTCGTGACCGTATTATGGAAGTTGTACGTTCAGGTGTGATTGGTATTGCTCGTGGTGAGAAAACACTTAGCTTATAACCAACACTGATTGTATTCAAACATCATATTTTAAACTTATTTACTTAGAATTTAACATCGCGCTTAGGTAACAACTTACGTATATAAAGTGGCTGTAAACTAAGCGCTCATTTATCCATGGTAAGCCATGATTGAGGAAAAGGACTCTATTTATGAACGTATTTTATGACAAAGATTGTGATCTATCGATTATCCAAGGCAAAAAAGTTGCCATTATTGGCTACGGTTCACAAGGCCATGCACACGCTCTTAATTTACAAGATTCAGATGTCGAAGTAACCGTCGGTCTACGCGCAGGCTCAGGCTCATGGAAAAAAGCTGAAAACGCTGGCTTAAAAGTTGCTGAAGTAGAAGAAGCGGTAAAGGCCGCTGACGTGGTCATGATTTTGACGCCTGATGAGTTCCAAAAAGAGCTTTACAGTGACGTGATCGAACCTAATATCAAAGAAGGTGCCACCTTAGCATTTGCTCATGGTTTCGCGATTCATTACAACCAAGTCGTACCACGTAGTGACCTTGATGTCATCATGGTTGCGCCTAAAGCGCCAGGCCATACCGTTCGTTCTGAGTTCACAAAAGGTGGCGGTATCCCTGATCTTATCGCTATCTATCAGGATGCTTCAGGTCAAGCCAAGCAAGTAGCGCTTTCTTACGCTGCTGGTGTTGGTGGTGGTCGTTCAGGTATTATCGAAACGACGTTTAAAGATGAGACAGAAACGGATTTATTTGGTGAGCAAGCCGTTCTTTGTGGCGGTGCGGTAGAGCTGGTAAAAATGGGCTTTGAAACCCTAACTGAAGCAGGTTATGCGCCAGAAATGGCATATTTTGAGTGCTTACATGAGCTTAAGCTGATTGTTGACTTGATGTATGAAGGCGGTATTGCTGACATGAATTATTCAATCAGTAACAACGCTGAATACGGTGAGTACGTGACTGGCCCTGAGATTATTAATGAGCAGTCTCGTGAAGCCATGCGTAACGCATTAAAACGTATTCAGTCTGGCGAATACGCCAAAATGTTCATCTCTGAAGGTGCAACCAACTACCCATCAATGACCGCCCGTCGTCGTAACAATGCTGAGCATCAAATTGAAGTGACTGGTGCCAAACTACGTGGCATGATGCCTTGGATTGGTGGCAACAAGATTATCGATAAAGACAAGAACTAAGCAACTATTTAGGATACAAGCCTAGTTAGTCATAAAAACCTACGCTATGAATACATAGCGTGGGTTTTTTAATGGCTACTATTTGAATACGTTTTCATAGAGGTCTAATCATATGGCTTGAAAAGCAGTTGTAACTCCCCAATGTAGATTATCGCCTTTGTGTTCTTTAATTGTTTGCTCAATGAGACGACGGTCATTATCTTGATTTGTCTTCGACAGGTTAGAGAGAACAAAAAATTCCTTCATTTTTATTTTTCATAGATTACAGGTTGTATGTTGTGCAAATATCTTATCCTGACTGGCTAACGCCGCAATTCATATATGTTACGCTCAGCGCCGTGATAGCAGTGTTAATTTGGATACAAGGAGAAATGCTCAAGAAAACGAATGGCAAATTACCAAAGTCTAAGTTTTTTCAAGTTAGCTCACTCCTAGACACGCTGTGGTTCTTTATTTCCGTAGTCATGTTATATGTGATAGATCTAACGCCATTGGCTATCGCGGTTCCTGCAGCTTATGGTATTTATACGACTTTCGGTTGGATTTATGGAACACGTCTATTAAAACGTAAAGGGGTTCCTGACTCTCCCAAAGACCTGGTCATACCAGCCAAATATATTGCTTATAGTCAGTCATTTTCATTGATATTTTTTGCCCTTTGTTTATTAGTACTGAGCTCGCCGTGGCTACCCATATTTCAATAGAATATTTTTGTATTGTTGCTCATTATACTTTGCAGCATTGATATGCCTCAGGATGAATCATTGGTTTTTATTTGGACGTTGAATATCTAATAATAAAATTATACTTAATATCAGTATGATAGGTGATTGGTTGCTTAATAAATTGGTCTTTTTGAACTGACTATAATCGTTTACAAAAATCATCAATTTAACCAGTTGCGATTAAGAAAAGCTGCTATAATCAAGTGGTATTCAAAGATTTTTAGGCAAAAACCTTATGTTAACTCTGAGGTAGCTTGATGATTTTAATCATCAAGCCAAGCAAAAAATAATTTGGGTATATATCAATTAATCGGTGGCGACACAAGTCTCACCAACAGTTAAAGAGTTAGGAAAATTTATGTCAGATAAAGTTGAAGGCACTGTAAAGTGGTTTAATGAAGCTAAAGGTTTTGGTTTTATTGCTCAAGACAATGGCGGACAAGATGTATTCGCTCACTACAGCGCTATCCAAGGCAATGGTTTCAAAACTCTAGCCGAAGGCCAAAAAGTGTCTTTCATCTTAGGTGATGGCAAAAAAGGCCCACAGGCTGAGCAAATCGAAGCTATCTAATCTTATTTTTTATTGAATCGACTGATTTTCAGTAGATTCCATAATAGGTAGATTACACATAAGCATTGATTACTTTGTTTGTTAAAACAATAAAAATACTGTTTCGACTTCAAAAAAAAGCAACCTCTCATCAGGTTGCTTTTTTTATACTTTTTTCTTTGTGAAACGATAAAGTGATGGCTGTTAACGGCAAGCGTTATGAAGCAGTAAAAATATCGATGTAAAAAATATGCAAGAAGAAAGGATGTGTTATGAAATGGGAAACTTGATTTTCAATGGACTGGCCACAAGTGCTAGGTATTTCTCTATCTGTGATAGGGTTTTATATAGGGCTTATGTTGTTCACACGGCTGATGGGACTGCGCAGTTTCTCTAAGCTATCAAGTCATGACTTTGCAATGACAGTGGCTATCGGTAGTATCCTTGCTTCAACGGTGATATCAGATACACCAGCATTGTTGCAAGGGTTGTTTGCAGTGGCTGTATTATTTTTAATACAAGGTGTAATATCGGTCATCAGGCGAAAAGTGAAGCCATTAAAGGCTTTAATCGACAATCAAGCCATCATATTAATGGCGCATGGTGAGTATTTTGGGGATAACTTAAAAGAGGCAAACCTTGCTACCAGTGACGTTCAAGAAGTATTACGTAAAAATGGTATCAAATCCAAAACCGAAGTGTTTGCCGTTATTATGGAAACCACAGGTGATATGAGTGTGATAAAAAATAATGATGTGACACCTGATTGGAGTTTGTTTGATGACGTACGCGACAGTGAGCTATTGATTAAAACTGATAAGCGCTTATCATGATAAAACTTCGGTAATCTGGTAGTTTTAAAAAGATAAATAATAACAAAACGTTAAATGGATAGAGCGTTAGCAATGCTATAAAGGTGTGAAGCGTTAAATATTTAAGCAGAAACGGTGAAGTGATACGCTTATAAACTATTTTTTATAGAATAGTGACAAATTTATGACGCATTATTCACGGCGCTGTCTTGACGTGATGCCTGTGCTCACGCAAGATACATAGGTCTGATAATAATGATTGGCTTGGCTTTAACCTCTGTTTCTGCTGAGCAATCATCACTTTAAGTACAACTTTGAACGACAGTTTGAACAATCCTGAACCTTTGGTTCTTAACTGATCATTTTTAATTCATAACATTAATAAACGAGGAACGTATGAAAGCATTAGTAGCGGTCAAGCGTGTCATTGATTATAACGTGAAAGTTCGTGTAAAAGCTGATAACTCTGGCGTTGATCTATCAAACACTAAAATGTCAATCAACCCATTTGACGAAATTGCGGTAGAAGAAGCGGTTCGCCTAAAAGAAGCGGGCGTTATTGATGAAGTTATTGTGGCATCAATCGGTCCAAAAGAATCGCAAGAGCAAATCCGCGCAGCCTTAGCCCTAGGCGGAGACCGTGGTATTTTAGTCGTGACTGACGAAAAACCATACCCATTGCAAGTTGCTAAAATCCTAAAGAATATTGCTGAAACTGAAAGCACTGATATTATCTTGCTGGGTAAACAAGCCATTGATGATGACAACAACCAAACTGGTCAAATGCTAGCCGCACTGATGGGTATTGGTCAGGGTACTTTTGCTTCAGAAGTGAAAGTTGAAGGCGATAAAGTAAACGTAACTCGTGAAATCGATGGTGGTTTACAAACTGTTTCACTGGCCTTGCCAGCGGTTATCACGACAGACTTGCGCTTGAACGAGCCACGTTATGCAAAATTGCCAAACATTATGAAGGCAAAGAAGAAGCAGCTTGACGAGAAGACACCAGCTGACTTCGGTGTTGATATGACATCTAAGCAAGAGATTATTAAAGTGGTGCCACCTGCTGATCGCAAAGCTGGTATCAAAGTAGGGTCGGTTGATGAGTTGATTGATAAGCTAAGAAATGAAGCAAAAGTCATTTAAGACTTTTTCATAGCCTATCCTGTCCAGTGTTGTGATACTAAAACGAAGCTATATTAAAGCTGAAAGTATAAACAACATTGGACAGAAACAACCAAATGAATAGACGATACAAAAAAATAAAGGATTAAAACCATGGCAATTTTGGTATATGCAGAACATGACAATGCCAGTCTAAAAAAGGCAACTCTAAACACGATCGCTGCTGCTAAACAAATCGGTGGCGATATCCATGTATTGGTTGCAGGTAGTGGCAATCAAGCCGTAGCCGATGAAGCAGCCAAGGCTGAAGGCGTGTCTAAGGTACTATTAGCTGACAATGCTGCTTATGAGCATCAATTGGCAGGTAACATTGCCTTACTAGTGTCTGATATCGCTGGTGATTACAGCCATATCATTGCACCTGCTACTACAACTGGTAAGAACTTCATACCGCGTGTCGCAGCATTACTTGACGTTAGTATGTTGTCAGAAGTATCTGCTGTCATAGATGCGCAAACATTCGAGCGTCCTATTTATGCAGGTAACGCGACTGCCACCGTTAAAACGTCAGAAGACAAAGTGGTATTGACCGTTCGTACTACCGCTTTTGATCCGGTTGCAAGTGAAGGCGGCTCTGCTACTGTTGAGACGCTTGATAACGTACAAGACACTGGTAAAGCCAGCTTTGTAAATGAAGAGATGGCCAAATCTGATCGTCCAGAACTCACGTCAGCGGGCATTGTAGTTTCAGGTGGTCGTGCATTGGCAAATGGTGAAAATTTCACTAAATACATCGAGCCATTGGCTGATAAGTTGGGTGCTGCTGTTGGTGCCTCACGCGCTGCTGTTGATGCAGGTTATGTACCAAATGATATGCAGGTCGGTCAAACCGGTAAAATTGTAGCGCCGCAGCTGTATATCGCGGCTGGTATCTCAGGTGCGATTCAACATTTAGCGGGTATGAAAGACTCTAAGGTTATTGTGGCTATCAACAATGACCCAGAGTCACCGATTGCTAGTGTGGCAGATTACTTCTTAGAAGCCGATTTGTTTGAAGCATTACCTGAGTTGACCAGCAAAATCTAGGCTGCCAGTAATTACTCTGATGACTACTGTTTAGGAAAACCCACTATCTGCTGATAGTGGGTTTTTTATATGTAAGACAATTTTAAGGCGTAATGTCTAGGCGTAATGTCGTTGCCGTAAGGTTTCATACAAGCAAAGCGATCCTGCGATTGCGACGTTGAGGCTCTCTTGTCCATTTGGCTGGGGCAATGCAATAGGGATGGCGCATTGCATGAGCTCATCACAAACCCCTTGGCCTTCATGACCCATAATCCAAGCAATGGGTGCTTTTAAGTCATGCTGATAGATGACCGTATCGGTATGAGAGCTAGTGGCAAACAATGGTGTTTGTACGTAATCTAAAATATCCTGTACGCTTAAGCCTTCATAGATGGTGAGTGCAAACTGCGCACCCATACCTGCCCGTAAGGTTTTGGGAGACCATGCTTGAGCGGTGGCATTGGTACACAGAATATTGGAGATGCCAACCGCTGCTGCTGTACGTAGTAGCGTTCCAACATTGCCACTATCTTGTACATCATTCAAGATCAAGCAATCCTCTGTTATGGTCGATAAATTAGGCGTTGGCACCTTGATGACTGCCATGATATCGATACCTGTACCTAGGTTCCGAATACTTTCATAAAGCGTATCTGAGAGCGTTAAAATAGGTGTGTAGGTTGGCAAGCGCGTTAATACTTGCTGTACCTCAGGATGCGTATGGGCAGATTCAGACAGTAATATTTGGACAAATGGATAGTCACTACGCAGAGCGGCGTCAATAAGATGAACACCTTCAATGACTGTCTGACCATGCTTTTTACGCTGGCGCGCTTGCGTCAATAGCGCTTTGACCAGTTTGACTGTCGTATTCTTATCTGAGGTAATCAGCTCGGTGGGATTTGAGACCATAGTGGATCGCTTAGAGAAGAGGATAAAATGAGAATGGTTTGAATAACCAGCATAATGTCATATAAACGTTAGACGTTAGACTGGCTGCTATTAATGCACGTTGCAAACAATTATTTTTCAGTATAATTCACATGTAAGTCTTTGACGTAATTGACTTCATTCTTACTACCAAGCACCACAGGTACGCGTTGATGAATATCGTTAGGTTCGATATCTAGAATACGATTGACCGCGTCAGTGGCACCGCCGCCAGCACGTTCAATCAGTAAGCTCATTGGATTGGCTTCATACATCAAACGCAATTTACCGGCTTTATTGGCATATTTGGTGTCAAACGGATAAGTGAACAGACCGCCACGGCACAAAATACGATGAACGTCACCCACCATAGCAGCCACCCAGCGTGTGTTAAAATCGCGACCGCGCACACCTGTCTCGCCTGCGATTAGCTCATCAATATACTGCTGCATAGGCGCACGCCAATAGCGGTAATTTGAGGCATTGATTGCATATTCGCTGGTATCTGCTGCGATTTGCACATTGTCCTCTATCAGTACATAGTCACCTGTATCTGGATCTAAGCTGAACATGACAACCTTGTCTGCTATCGTCAGCGCCAATACGGTAGAGGTACCATATAATAAATATCCTGCTGCAAGCTGCTTGGTACCTGCCTGTAAGTAATCACTGTTTTCGCTCAGTTGGCCTTGACGTTCATACGGTAGAATCGAAAAAATCGTTCCAACGGCCATATTGATATCAATATTTGATGAGCCGTCTAATGGGTCAAACAATACCAGTAAACTACCATCAGCGTTGGCAGGAGTCGCATCGTCCAATTCTTCTGAAGCAACGCCAGCACAATGTGCATTTTTTGCCAAAGCATCTAATAACAAGTCATTAGCCAATACGTCCAGTTTTTTCTGATCTTCGCCTTGAACGTTCTGATTACCCGCTTCCCCTAAAATATCCGCTAAAGCGCCTTTTCTTAGTAACTGTGAGATGGTTTTACCCACGTCAGTGACGGTCGTAATCACATCATTAAGGGCAGGATTGGCTGCGTGATCGTTGAGATAGTTTGCTAAGGTTGTCATAAGATGTCCTGCTGGATGATAGTGTGAGTAAAAACTAGATCAGTATTAAAAGAAGAAAGGGTTACATGAACCACGTTTAATTTGACAGATTTTGAAATAGCTCATCAGGCAACTTTGTCCTGACCAAAAAATCAGCTACACTATATCTGTTATTATTCATTTATATTTTGATAGGCCTATCCTCTAAGATAGGTGATAAAGGTTGACTTATCTCATTTATAGAGCTGCTAAAGGTATTATACAGTGCCTATTTCTTTAGCGTAAATTGTAGCAAATAAGTGACTGAATGTCCTCGTGTCTGTGCGTATCAACCGTAAGTGCTCGAATAAAAATGAATAAGTGATTACGATAGACTCATATAAACCCACAATAAAGACTTGCCATTATGTCAAATTCTCCCGATAGCAATTCAACACATGCGGTCTTGTCGACTGATTATGCCACACTCGATTCCAATGCCATTCACCAAAAACTCAATACTTCACTGAGTCGTCCACAGCTAAATACTGATGGTAGTATTCGCCATTTTTTGGGTGTTGAAGGTCTGAATAAGGCACAGTTGCAAGCCATTATTGCCAAAGCAGAAACGTTTTTTGATGATAAAGGGCAATTGATCAACCGTCCTGAGCTTGAAGGTTATACGGTGATGAATTTGTTTTTTGAGCCATCGACTCGTACTCGTACCACCTTTGAGGTCGCTGAAAAACGTCTGGGCGCCAATGTATTAAACATCGATATCGAACGCTCCAGTACCAAAAAAGGGGAGAGCCTACGCGATACGCTATGGAATTTGCAAGCGATGACGGCAGATATTTTTGTGGTACGGCATTCGGCATCTGGCGCTGCGCATTTTATGGCCACAGAAGTGACGCCTGATATTGCCATCATCAATGGCGGTGATGGCTGGCATGCGCATCCGACCCAAGGTATGCTCGATATGCTGACCATTCATCGAGAAGCGCCGCGTCCATTTGAAGAGCTGTCAGTGGCTATCGTTGGTGATATCAAGCATTCACGAGTAGCACGCTCTGATATCAGTGCCTTGCAGACTCTGGGTGTTAAGGATATTCGTGTCTGTGCGCCGCTTACGTTATTGCCTAAAGGAATTGAGCGTTATGGGGTAAACGTTTATGAAAATATGAATGAGTGTGTGACGGACTGCGATGTCATTATGGGATTGAGAATCCAAAATGAGCGTATCGGTTCGCCTTTATTAGCGTCGTCGAGTGAGTACTACAAACACTATGGCATCACGCCTGAGCGCGTGGCACTTGCCAAACCTGATGCGTTGGTTATGCATCCTGGGCCGATGAATCGCGGTGTTGAGATTGCATCGAGCGTGGCTGACGGGGCGCAATCGGTGATCTTAAAGCAAGTGAATAACGGTATTGCGATTCGTATGGCCGTACTGTCGCTTGCGATGGAAGGCCAACGCGCGCATCAAGCAGGCAACAGTTAGTATTTTACTCGCCACTTTATTCTTATTCCTTTTATTTTATCGATACGGTAATAACGCTCATGTCTACTCTGCTCAATACTGAAGCACCAATACGAGATCATCTTCCTCAAACCATTAAGAACGCTCTGCCAAATGCTGTCACAGACAAACTGGCTTCAATCGGAACTGAGCGTGAAATGTGGTTACTACCTCCATTGGTTGATTTGTGCGCGCGCTTACGTGAACCGGGTCAACAGCAACACGGTACGCTAGAATCAGAAGGTCGCGCGGCTCGTGGCAATGGCTTTTTGCATGTGGTGATTCCACCTGACACCAATCCTATCCTAGAAAATGGGTCTTTGTTAAAAGGCTTGCGTGAGCGTGCGCTAGATGATGGTGGCATTTACTTACATATTTTGGGTGCATTGACCGCTGGGTTAGAAGGCGAGCAACCCTCCAATATTGCAGGCTTAAAAAAAGGTGGCTGTATCGCTGTCTCTAACGCGCGCAGACCGTTCCGTAATGATTTGGTGTTGTTACGTACTCTAGAATATGCAGCGACGTTTGGCATGAAAGTCTTCTTTTATCCAGATGAGCCAAGCTTGTCGGGAGATGGGGTCGCGCATGAGGGTTATATTGCGTCTTATCATGGGTTACAAGGTATTCCATGGATTGCTGAAACGGTGGCGTTGTCTACCCAGTTATTGATGGTTGAAGAGACAGGAATCGCGGCGCATTTTAGTCAATTGTCGTGCAAATCCTCCATCGAGCTGATGCGCTGGGCAAAAGACAAAGGTCTGCCTGTGACGTGTGATGTGGCCATGCATCAACTCTATTTGACAGATGACAATTTAGAAGGGTTTAACGCACAAGCCTATGTGTTACCACCACTACGCAGTAATACTGACCAACAAGCCATTCGACGGGGTCTAAAAGATGGCACGATTGATGCCATTTGTAGTCATCACGAACCACTAAATAGCACAGCTAAAAAAGCGCCGTTTGCTGAGAGTACACCTGGTATCTCAAACTTCGATACGTTTATGGCGCTGGCTTGTCAGCTGGTGCATGATGAATTCCTTACGCTAGAGCAGTTAGTAGATAAAATTTGTCTGAATCCTGCTAAAATTGCTGGGATCAGTGAGCAGTACGAGAAAATTGGTGGGGCCGTCTTGGTTGATCCTAATATAGAATGGCAAGTGACAGCACAATCTATGCTATCAAGCGGCAAAAACACGCCATTTTTTAACCAACAACTACAAGGCCGTGTTGTGGAGACTTTCTTTGGCTAATTTGCCCCGACAAGATGACAATCTGCTGCCATCCTCGAAGGATTATGAGCCGAATTTACGTGACCAGCATGAAAGCCCGTGCAGTACTTCTAGTGAGTCCATCAAAGCGGTGGCAATCTATGAGGTGGTTAAAGGGGTAGGCGCACTGCTAGGGGCAATGGCGTTATGGTCGTGGCATACCAACCTTGATCACTGGTTGACAATGATTGCGGATTTTTGGCAGCGAAGATTCGGTCAGCTATTGGCACCTCAAGTGGACAGTGCGGTACAAGTTGCTCAACAAGCCAGCAAAAACTGGCCAGTATTTTTACTATTGATTGTGGCTTATGCCAGTTTACGCTTCGTTGAGGCTTATGGGCTGTGGCAGGATAGAACATGGGCGTATTGGTTTGGTGTGCTTGGCTACGGTATATTTATCCCTATTGAGCTTTATTATCTGCTAGCCAATCCGTTTGATTGGTTTAACTTTGCCATCTTGGTCTTAAATGTTTTGATCGTTATTGTGGTATATCGTAATATGAAGCGAAAGGGTTTGATATAGAACATTGTAGATATTGAAATGTGGTCAATACGCTTCAAAATTTACCAAAAAGCCAGCATAGACGATATTCTATGCTGGCTTTTTATAGTGAGTTCGGTATAAAACCGATACAGCGTGACTGGAATGGGTTTTTTGCAGCCTCTGTCTGCGAAGGCACAGCAAGCCAAAAAAATTCATTCCAGTTCAGCGTTGTCTTATAAGGTATCTGTTTTATTTAGACTCGACTATACTGCAAATGCTTTTTGGTACAGAGATTCTATTTATACGCTGGCTTTTTTGTCATCAGGACGAATACTTTTTGCCACTCGGCCAACACTCAATCCTTGTACCAAAATAGAGAATATGACGACGGCGTAAGTAAGTGCCAATAAAATATCACGCTCATCGCCCATCGGTAACTGCAATACTAAAGCGACTGAAATACCGCCACGCAGTCCGCCCCATGTCAATACTTTCCAAGCCCCAGTTGGCAAATCCAGTTGACGATGAAAGGTTTTGGTAGTCATTCCCACGACAATGAAACGCGCCACCAAGGCAATGATGATGGTCAATGCGCTTGCGATAAATAAATTGCTTGAATATACAATCATCACCACTTCTAGACCAATGAGAACAAACAAGATAGCGTTTAAAATCTCATCAACCAATTCCCAAAACAAATCGATGTAATGCCGCGTCTTATCACTCATCGCAAGCGCCCGCCCACGATTGCCAACCATAAGACCCACCATAACCATAGCGAGTGGGCCTGATAAATGCCAGTGACTCGCCAATGCATACCCACCGATGACGCCCGCTAGGGTGAGCAATACCTCTTCTTGATAGCTGTCAATGCTCTTTAACAAGTAATACAAGATTGCCCCAAGTACCAAGCCAAAAAGAATACCACCACCAGCTTCAACCGCTAATGTATGTGCTACATAATTGACCGTTGGGATGTCGCCACTGGCTAAGATGCCAAGCAATAACACAAAAATGACCACGCCAATACCATCGTTAAACAATGATTCGCCAGAAATAACAGTTTCAACGCTTTTTGGCGCGCCAGCTGAAGCAAGAATACCCATGACCGCAATAGGATCGGTGGGCGATATCAGAGCCCCAAACAGTAAGCACCAAATAAAAGGTAGACCAAACCCAAATAGGGGCAACATAAAATAAATAGCAATGGCAATGAGTAAAGCCGATACGATGGTGCCAAGCCCTGCAAGAATGCCAATCGGCAGCTTATAACGTTTTAAATCACCAATGTTGACATGTAAAGCGCCTGCAAATAACAGCATGGAGAGCATACCATCTAATAATACTTCGGTAAAATCAAGCTGCTCTAATAGACTGACCTCATAATCAATGAGCTGATCAAACCCCAAAAAGCCTAAAAATATCGCTCCGATAGACAACAATATGGAAATAGCCATGACACCAATCGTGGTCGGTAGGCCAATAAAGCGATGATTGATATAAGACAGTGAAGCAGTAATCGATAAAAATATGGCGCTGATTTCAAGAATAGTGAGGCTGTTTGCAGTGGCCATAAAGTGGGTCTCGTATAAATATGAAATTGCCTTAAGCCTAGGACTTATAGTAATGATGCCAGCATATTTGTATAAGTCATAACATTATACAAGTCTGAGGATCGCCAGTCGTGTAATGATTAGCTTGATTGTTTTTGTAGCGACTGACGAATGTGAGCGGCAAAATCGCTGGTATAATGGAAGTGCTTGTGTTGGGCGTCCTCATCAAGAATGAATTGCTTTGCTTGTTGGCACATCTCCATCAAATCATCCACCAATTCTTGATAGCTTAAATTTTCTTCTCCTGCCCGTTTAATCAACTCGAGCTCATGCAGGAGTGTTTGTTGCTGGGCATGATTGACGCAAGAATAATTTAGATTGACCATTGCCTGACACAAGGCTTTTAGTACCATCAGATCTGTTGCCGCATAACGACGTATCTCACCAAGCGATATATTGATAAAGTCCAAGATCGTAGGTATATAAGTCACCACCGCCAATATGGAAAGGCGTTGTGCTTGGTCTATGGTCTCTGACGTTTCGTTTTCTTGCGTTGGAACATGAAAGTGATAAGAAGTGGGTGGCTGACGGCGCATCATGATACTCAGGCAACTTGTCAAAGACTGTACACAGTTGACGGCCGTCTTTGGATCGTTGATACCAGGAGACAAAGCTCGCACAGCAATCTCAGTCATTTGACTTAAGCTATAAGAGATATCATTAGAATGTGACAATCGTTGTTCGAGTCGTATACAGCCTGCAAACCGCTGCCAAAATTCGCCATCAGGTGCGCGCGGCAAAACAGCCAAATTAGGCAAGTCTGTGATTTTCTGGTTGCTGGCATGATCGGCTGGTCGTTGGTAAAAATACCCAATAACGTTTTGGTTGGTAACATAATCACCCGTATTGACTTGTATTTGTACCACGCCGCCATACTCTTGAGTCAGAGTGATCAGTGACTCAAGATAGATTTGTTGAACATAACCTGAGCTTGATGGGTAAATGGGTGTCGAAGACCATGTATGAAACGTCTGAAGGTCTTGATGTTCAATATCACGCTGATGTTGAATCTCGCAACGATCGCTATACCAATAGTGAATATTTTTAATGGCTTCATTACTAGCACCTTGAATGACATGTGATGCTTGAATGGCGTGAACCATATGTTGGACAAAGTAGACCAGTAAAAGCGCACAAATAATAGCCATGATAATGGCAAAAGTCACTGCTAATTGCGGGACACCAAAGTCGACGTCGTATTTATGAATAGACTTTAGTACGAGCAGGCTATAACTAAAGGTGCCAATAAAAGCACCCAATACAAACTGGTTTGGTGTATCTGTCAAAAAATTGCGCAATAACCGTGGACCAAACTGAGACGAGGCCATGGATAGTACAGCAATGGTAATAGAAAACGTGGTCCCTGCTACGCCTAAAACGGCCCCTGCAATCGACGTCATGATAGCGCGTGCAGCATCATCATTACCGGTAAACGCAAACGTAATCTTCCTCACCGCTTCCCGATCAAAATATTGATCAATCGTCAATAATAAAGGCGCAAGTAACAGTCCTGCAAGTACGCAGGCCGTTGGAATAAACCAGTAAGAGCCGATAAGTTGCTGCCACAAATTTCTAAGTCGATCCGGTAAATCAGTCAATGTCTGGAGCGACCATAGCTGAATGAACGACTTGGGTATATTTTGAACCCTATTAAAAAATCGCATCCACAAGCTTTTTGTCTCGTCTTTATTTACTGTCATAAGCTAAAAAATATCCAAAAATAATCATACAATAGAGATAAGGCTTGTTTGCCATGTTATCAGTCTGTTTTGAGCCTCATACTATATTGAGCTCTACATCAGTTCAGGCTTTTTTATTTGGCTGATAAGGCTGGGGGTTATCCGCTTCAGTAATGATAGAACGTTTGTGATTATCGCGTCTGGTAGTATCTGTCTCAGAATGGTGTTTGTCATGAACCTCGTTGGCGTCCATAGGAATCAATATTTCATTATTATGCTCGTCATACTCGACATCGCTTTCTTTATCATAAGTCGCAGGATCAAAGTGTGGCGACTTTTCGAGATTTGAAGGGGACTTCGAGGCAGAACTGACTGGTGGTATCTTGTTATTGGTCTTTCTAAACAAATTATTTTTATGACCTTTGAGCGCGTTTTCTTCATCGGAGTCGGCTTTTTTACGCGGTTCACTGTCGGCAAAAATAGTACTCAGAGGCAGGTTTAATTGTTGTTTAGCATAAGATTCAGTATTCTCAAAACGCGCGACCAAAAGGCTTAGCCAAGGTTTTTGATCTTCTGTTGTCATCTCATCGAATTCATCTTTGATCGGCAAAGGGTAGGGTAACGTACGATAAAAATCCCACAATGTCATTTTGCTCAAGTCTCTTTTGAGCACATAATCATCATCTTCAGTCATGGTAATGAGATTACTGTCTTGTAGATAGTTGATATAGGTATACCATTTTGGCAGCTCCTTACGTCCCAAGACATTACGCAGCGCCTGTTCGCTGACAGCCTCACCTTTTAGATGGTGCGTATATACCAAGTTGAGCATATCAAGCAAACTGAGTAACGGGTGACGAGGATACACCTCTTCGGTCTCAAAAATCGTCAAGGTATAACTAATCTCAACACCCAATAAAATCAGGTTCCATGATAAAAAGATCCATAATAAAAAGATGGGTAGGGCAGCAAAAGCGCCATAAATCGCTTCGTAACTGGTGAAGTTAGCCATTACAGTACCGAAAAGGTACTTCATCAATTCAAATACAATGGCCACAAATATACCTGCAATAGCGGCGTTCTTTGCAGGTACACGCGCTTTAGGAATGAACCAATACATTCCAATGAAGCCCGCCAACGTAATACCTATCGATACGGCTTGTACCCAAAAAGACCAATCGATACCATAACCTGCGATCTGTCGGTTTAGAAAACTTAGGCTCTGTACCGTACTTGAAGCAATAAAGGCTGTGCCTAACACTAAGGGCCCCATAGTCACGATGGTCCAATACCGCATCATGCTTTTGATACCGCCTGACCGATTTTCTACCCGCCATATTTGATTAAATGCGCGCTCGATGGTCGTTAGCGTCAAGATGGTCGTTAGAAATAAAATGAGGGCACCGATGATGGTCAGATTGGACGATTTTTCAGCGAAGCTATTGATATACTCGCTGACCTGCATGCTCGACCGTGGTAGCAAGTTGCTATAAATAACCTCATAGATTTGTGCTCTGACCGAGGATAGCGCAGGCACAGAAGATAAAATCATCAACAGTACCGTCAGTATAGGTACAATGGATAACATTGTAGTGTACGTCAGCGATGCCGCCTTTTGCTGGCAATTGTCCTCAAAAAAATGCCGCGTTAAAAATCGCAAGAATTGAAACCAGCGTTGATTCAAAAACGGGAGTTTTTTTGTTAAGTTTTCCATGTTGACCATTTAGCAAGCAATAAAGTGACAATAGTGTAACAAAGATACGCCATTATCTTCTGCCCTTTAATTGTGTCAAAATGCACAGTGGTGACTGCCATCGGTTCTTAAGAGCTATAATATAAAGCAGGGTGGTTTGCATGTCAGGGAAAGACTCGGGCATAATGCATACGCAATTCTATGGTGCAAACGGCTGACTATGAATTGATATATGACAGGTCGATAATAGTCTGATTGGCAAACATAAAAATAAGCCGATGTAGACGATGGTTATCAATAATAACGTGAACGATTTTATGAGGAAGTGTTGCTAATGAGTCAGACTGCCCCTTATGTTTTAGTACTCTATTATTCCAGTTATGGTACGACTAAAACATTGGCCTATGCTATCGCTCAAGGTATTGAAGATGCGGGAATGAACGCACGTATCCGCACTGTACCAACAGTGGCACCTGAAACCACCGTAAGTAAGCCTGCGATACCAGACGAGGGTGATCTTTATTGTACGATGGATGATCTAAAAAATTGTAGCGGCCTTGCGCTCGGTAGCCCAACGCACTTTGGTAATATGGCTGCGCCTATGAAGTATTTTTGGGACAATACGGTGACGCTATGGTTGGCAGGTAATTTACAAAATAAACCAGCGTCCGTGTTTACTGCCACAGGTTCGATGCATGGTGGTCAAGAGACGACATTGCTGACAATGATGTTACCACTGATACATCACGGCATGATTATTCTTGGTGTACCTTATGGAGAACCAGCCCTAAATCGTACAGATCGAGGTGGCACGCCTTATGGTGCCAGTCATGTTAGTGGGGCTGCGCATGATCAACCCATCACTGCCGATGAGCGTGAGCTGGCAATCGCTCAAGGTCACCGTTTGGCCATTAGTGCAACTGCTTTGGCACAAGCCAACTGGCGTCGTTAAGCCACTATCATATGGTAATATGAGAGTAATGAAGCACTGCGTTATTAATTAGGAAATAAATACATCCAATGGTTACCAACCGCTCCGATAGCGAGACAAATATTACCCCGCCTGAAAAAAGAGTAGGCAAACCTGCTAAGGCTAAAAAACCTATTGCTCCCATTCGTCAGCGTTTGCTGATGACTTGGTTAGCTTGGCTGATTTATAGGCTCATTGGATTGCCTGTTTTTATTAGCGTTTTTAATCCGAGCAATCCTGACATTGTTGGTGGTGTCGCATGGCAAGCATTGTGGTTAGTGCCCGCCTTTATCTTGACGCCATGGATAGTACGAGGACGCTCGCCTTATGCATTGTTAATAGCCAGTATGTTTACCTTGGTGTACTTGGGTGCCAGTGGTGTGGTGTTATTTACACGTGCTTATGGTAGTAGTTGGGCTGAGATAGGCGTTTATTTAATCGACTTCTTATTATTATTGGGGATTAACATTTGGTTGTTTATTTTACTCAAACGTTTGCCCTCGATGAATAACGTGGTAAAACAGCCGCGTTCATAAGCGATCAATCCTCCCATACAAAAAAGCGGCGCTCTAATATAGAACGCCGCTTTTTTATTGCCTATCCTCTTGAGATTAAAAATCTCAAACCTTCAAAGGGATAGCTGCTTCTATTAATTGACTTTAGTTAATTCTAAGTCCATTTTTTTACCATCATTAATTTGGCTGACTTTTACGGGTAAGTAATCCAAACTTGGGGCTAGCCAAAAGCTGGTAGAGCGACTGTCATCTTCATGGATACGGTCAACACGTACCGTATCAAAGGTACCAGCTGGTACGGTAATTTTGGTATTACCAGACTTCTTAAAAGGGGTTTTTTCTATTTTGTCTTTTTTTGCCATGTAATAATTGCCAGAGAATTTACCATTAAGTAGGTCTTGGCGAATTTGCACTTCGAGGCTCAAGTCATCAAATGCTTGTTGTGCCATATTCATGGTCGTTGTTTTGCCCTTATAAGTGCTCGTAACTTTTTTGGCACTTGGGTTAAAGTTTAGCTTATGAGTACGACCAAGACCGAGCAGTTTATAGGTAGTTTGGGCTTGAGTTGGCACGACGTTATTACCGTTAATGGTAAACGTACTGCTTTGTGCGGCACTTGCCACGCCTGCAACTCTAGCATTCACATTGTACTTCCACGTATTACCTGACTGGTTTAGCGTGCGAGTCGCTGTTCCTTTATATTTGTCTTCTACTGTAAAACTATAATTGGCACTTGAAGGCTGAACGGTTTTTGCGTTAGCAAGTGTAGGGGCAGTCATACTTAAAGCTCCGATAGCAGCAATGCTGGTGCCTGTGGTCAAGGCAGTCAAAATCTTAGACTTGCTGCGCTGTTTGTCATTAGCGGTAAGAGATGCTTTGTTCATTGATAAAAATCTCATGAATGTTCCTTGATCGGTTTCTATACGACATATTAGATTTTGATGGGAATTTTTTTAATAGCGTTGGGCTGTTTTAATAACTTTGACACCTATAATGGCCATGTCTGGCTACCTTTTCAAGAGTAGCCAGACATATTGTCGTTTGGCTCTTGTAGCCAATGTTACCGCTAAAGCTGGAACCATTGGTTTCATAATAAGTGGCGCATTATCAACATAATGAAAATCGATAAATAGAGTATCAGACAGATTCTACAGCTCGTTCACTGGTTTGTTTCATAGCGTTATCACCATTTTTGTTCAAGGGATTTTCGACAAGTGGATTTTTGAATTTTGTGAAATGCGAAAAGCGAGACAATCTTTCAAAAGTACAAAAATCAAAGGTACAAAAAATCTTGTAAATTTTTGAGCTTTACACTTGAACCGCACTTGTCCTGCCCCCACTTTTTGAAACAAGCTCAAGGCTTATCTTTAGAATACTGTTTTATACAGAACTTCTGATAGATATTGGCATTGAGAGTATTTATTCAAATAAACCCTTAATTCAAATAACCAATTTTTGGAGTCATATCGATGAACATTCGTCCTTTACATGACCGTATTGTCGTCCGCCGCATAGAAGAAGAGACAAAAACTGCTGGTGGTATTTTACTTCCTGGTTCAGCCCAAGAAAAACCATCACAAGGTGAAGTGCTGGCAACAGGTAATGGTCAAATTCGTGACAATGGCGAAACGCGCGCATTAGATGTAAAAGCTGGCGACAAAGTTTTGTTCGGTCAATATGCTGGTCAAACAGTGAAAGTTGACGGTGAAGAATTATTGATTATGAAAGAATCTGACGTATTGGGCGTGTTAGAAGGCTAATGGTTTAACAGCATATTTTGGCTGACCATTTTTTAGCTAAAAATACTCATAACCATACGAACGAATCATTCAATTGTATTCTCATACTTATAATAATGGAGTAATTTACCATGGCAAAAGACGTAAAATTCGGCATTGATGCCCGTAAACAAATGATGGACGGCGTAAACGTCCTAGCAAACGCAGTACGTGTTACTCTAGGCCCTAAAGGCCGTAACGTGGTTATCGATAAATCATTTGGCGCACCAACCATAACTAAAGATGGTGTCTCGGTTGCCAAAGAAATCGAGCTTGAAAATAAATTCGAAAACATGGGCGCGCAGCTCGTTCGTGAAGTGGCTAGCCGCACTAATGATGTTGCTGGTGATGGTACAACGACTGCAACTGTATTGGCTCAGTCAATCTTGCAAGAAGGCATGAAGTCAGTGGCTGCTGGCATGAACCCAATGGATCTTAAGCGCGGTATCGACAAAGCCGTTCGTGCAGCTGTTCAAGAAATCCATAACCTATCAACGCCAGCTGATGACGAAAAAGCCATCGCGCAAGTAGGTTCTATCTCTGCTAACTCAGACACCAAAATCGGTGAGTTGATTTCGCAGGCGATGCAAAAAGTTGGTAAGCAAGGTGTTATTACGGTTGAAGAAGGTTCAAGCTTTGAAGATACCCTAGAAGTTGTCGAAGGTATGCAGTTTGACCGTGGTTATATCAGCCCGTACTTTGCAAACAAACAAGACAGCCTAACTGCTGAATTTGAAAATCCATATATTCTATTGGTTGACAAAAAAATCAGTAACATCCGTGAGATCGTGCCATTACTTGAGCAAGTCATGCAGCAAAGCAAGCCATTGCTTATCATCGCTGAAGACGTAGAAAACGAAGCATTGGCAACCCTAGTTGTGAACAACATGCGTGGCGGCTTGAAAACTTGTGCCGTTAAAGCACCAGGTTTTGGCGATCGTCGTAAAGCCATGCTAGAAGACATCGCAACGCTAACGGGCGGCACCGTAATCTCTGAAGAGATTGGTCTAAGCCTAGAGACTGCAACGCTTGAGCAATTGGGTACAGCTAAGAAAGTCACTGTTGGTAAAGAAAACACCGTGATCGTTGATGGCGCTGGTAACAAAGCTGACATCGAAAACCGTGTTGAGTCTATCAACCGTCAGATCGCAGAGTCTACTTCTGACTACGATAAAGAAAAGCTACAAGAGCGTGTTGCTAAATTGGCAGGCGGCGTAGCAGTTATCAAAGTTGGTGCAGCCACTGAAACTGAAATGAAAGAGAAGAAAGACCGTGTTGACGATGCGCTACATGCCACTCGTGCAGCGGTTGAAGAAGGTGTTGTACCTGGCGGCGGTGTTGCATTGGTTCGTGCCATGAATGCATTGTCTGAGCTAAAAGGCGACAACGATGACCAAGACGCAGGTATCAATATCCTACGTCGTGCGATGGAAGCGCCATTGCGTCAAATCGTTACCAACGCTGGCGAAGAAGCATCAGTTGTGGTTAATGAAGTGAAAAACGGTACAGGTAACTACGGTTACAATGCGGCCTCTGGTGAGTACGGCGACATGCTTGAAATGGGTATTCTTGACCCAGCAAAAGTATCTCGCTCAGCACTAGAGAACGCTGCCTCTGTTGCTGGTCTCATGCTAACCACTGAAGCCATGATTACTGACCTACCAGAGAAAGATGATGGTATGGCTGGCATGGGCGGTGCTGGTGGAATGGGCGGTATGGGTGGAATGGGCGGCATGATGTAATTTATGCCTAGATATATTAGAATGACGAAGTTAAACTAGTTTTAAAAGAATGCACGGTCAGTAGATATTTCTATTGACCGTCAACCGTCCAGTCGGGTTGCTGTCACCATATGACTGGTTGAAGTTAAACTAGAATAGACAGCAAAGTCTGAGCTGCTTTACCCCGACTCATCATGAGACGTGAAGCAACGTTATAGGAGTGTCTTATGGCACAACCGATATTGACGGGTTCAGCGGCTCTAACTGTTCGTATAGGTGCTTTGGTTACATTGTATACTGCTTTTATGGTGTCTTTTGATCCAATTGCTCTTATGATAGCGCTTATAGTTTACTGGTTGCTGTTAGAACGGTAAGAGTAGGGTACGTAGCTTGGGAAGCTGCGTACCTTTTTTTATTCATAAATATTATTTTGTGATCGTATTTCCTCTAAATATCGATGTTGGACTATCAGACACTTCTTTATCATAGCAATATTCTATCAAATCCAAATGAACTCATTATGGGTCTTGCTACTCACTAATTATCGAGCGAAACATTGTGCTCTGAGTCGGTATGGAAAAATCTCACACAAAAATAGGTAAAGTCGTCTTATGGATTACCTTTCTCACCGATAAATGAGTGTGTATGTCTTTTACGCTAGCAAGCTTATGTAGCTTACGTGTGAACCGCTCATAACCATCAAGATTGGGGCTTACCACTTCTAATAAATAATCGTAAGAACCTGATACCACATGTCCATTGATGACCTCGTCCATATCGGACAGGGCTTTTTCAAAGGTTGCAATAGAGTCTTCTTGGTGGCTGTTGAGACTGACCTCCACAAAGAAACTCATCGCAATACCCACTTTGGCTTTGTTTACGTTCGCTTGATAGTTCTC
This sequence comes from Psychrobacter sp. JB193, assembly GCF_002285555.1. NCBI lineage: Bacteria > Pseudomonadati > Pseudomonadota > Gammaproteobacteria > Moraxellales > Moraxellaceae > Psychrobacter > Psychrobacter sp. JB193. The sequence continues at coordinate 972,093 of NZ_NRGY01000001.1, read as the reverse complement.
TATATAACCCTCATCCTCCAAACGTTTTAGGCGCCGTGCGCAAGGAGATGGCGACAGCCCTATTCGTTCGGACAGTTCCGCCGTAGATAAGCGCGCTTCTTTTTGAAGCACCTCCAAGATATGACGGTCGATTTTGTCCATAATTTACCTTTTGGTTTTTTAAGCCAATAATTTTGATTTAATTGGCATTATCCACCAAATATTTGCAAAATTGCAATGAATAAATAGAGATAAAAGCGCGTATTTTAATCGATAATTGGTCTTTGTATACCAGTATAAGATACGACTATGAATACGATATTCCATCCCTCATCACGCAAAAATCCTTTGTTTATAATGTCGCCACTAACCAAAGGCTATGTGGCTATGAGCGTTGTATTGTTGATTTGGTCAGGATTTGCGTTGACTGTGCGAGCGGTTGGGGAGTCGTCGCTAAGCATTGCCGATGTCGTGCTCATTCGCTTTAGTGTACCGCTGGTTTTGTTGACCCCTTGGGTACTATCTAGTTGGCATGAAATCAAAAATATAAGACTGCCAGACATCATGTTTATTTTATTTGGCGGCGTACCTTTTCTTCTGTTGGCGGCTTTTGGTGCAAGTACGGTGCCAGCAGCTTACATGGGTACTATTTTGACAGGGACACCAGTCTTCTTTGCAGCCTTACTGTCTTTTATTTTTTATCGTCAGCGAATATCATTAAGAAAATTTGCCGCATTAATCCTTATTCTCTTTGGTATCGCTACGATGATTGGCGGGCATGCACAGGCAATACCGAATAGTCTTCTGTACGGTGTAGGATTGCTATTGATGGCAAGCCTGATTTGGGCGGGTTACACTTTAGGGTTAAAAAGTACCAAGTTAAGTCCAATAGCTATCGCTATCGTGCTCTCTTATACCTCGTTTTTTCTGACATTAGTGATGGTTATGTCTGGCATTATGGAGACAAATATAGGTTCTGTATCTTTTGATGACGCGCTTCCATTTATCCTAGTACAAGGACTTGGTGTAGGGATGGTATCAACCATTGCATTTTCTTATGCTGTCAAACAATTAGGCTCCATTCGTACCTTATTACTTGGCTCGTTGTCCCCAGGACTAACTGCTATATTCGCTATGTTAATACTCAATGAGTCTCTATCAGTCATCATGATATGCGGCATCGTACTCAGTACCATTGGTGTTATCTTGTCCAATCGAGCGAAATAAATTAATTGAGGAATTATCATGATGTTAAATAATATGCCCATTATCAATGGTGATCCACTATGGGCATTGTTGGGTAGGTTTCGCGCTGACCAGCGTAAACATAAAATAGATCTATTGGTTGGTGTCTATCGAGACGAGCATGGCAATACGCCTGTAATGAAAACCGTGCAAGACGCAGAAATACATCTTGCTCATGAAGCTCATTCAAAGGCTTACGGCATGCTATCGGGTAACGCTAATTTTAATCAACAAATGGCAAAATTTGTATTAGGTGACAGTCCAAGTCTAAACAACCAATGCACGATTCAGACGGTTGGGGCATCAGGGGCGCTACGACTCATTGCTGATGTGATCGCCACGCTCTCTCCAGATTCAACCGTTTGGATCAGTGACCCTGGCTATATAAATCATCGTCCGCTGATGGAAGGTGCTGGGTTAACGGTTAATACATATCCATGGCAAAATAAAAATGGACAATTAGATATTGATGCGTGTTTTGCCGCGCTAGAAAAAGCAAAAGAAGGAGACGTGTTGTTATTACATGCGTGCTGCCACAATCCTACCGGTATAGATCCTTCTTTAGAGCAGTGGCAACGGTTTTCTGATAAATGTAAACAGAAAAATATTGTCCCGTTTATTGATATGGCGTATCAAGGTTTTGGAGGTGATCCTAATACCGATGCTGCAGGGCTTCGTCTAATCATTAAAGACTCTGACTTTGCATTTATCGCCGCCAGCTGTTCAAAAAATATGGGTCTATACAATGAGCGTACTGGTATTGCCACGGTGGTAACGACGAACCGTGAGCGTCACGCAGATATACAGACACTCTTAGAAACCATCACACGCGCCAACTACTCCATGCCGCCCAATCACGGTGCCGCAGTTGCTTCTCATTTACTAGACAAACCAGACGCTTGGCTAGTCGAGCTGGCAAGCTACCGTGATAGGGTGGATACTATTCGCCAAGCGTTAGGCAAAGCCTTAAAAGATAGGGATGCACCCGCAGAGTTTTTGGACATTTCGCATCAAAAAGGTATGTTTTCTCTATTACCGCTAACAGAAAATCAAATGCTCATATTGCAAGATGAGTTCGCGATTTACGGCATGCCAAATGGCAGAATCAATATTGCAGGTTTAAAAATGACGGAAATTCCCCAACTGACTGACGCTATCATGTCGATTATTTCACGTTAAAGAATCATCTTTATAGTTCAAGGCAATGGTTTTAGCCATCAATCGCAACAGCAAGAAGGACTGTTGTGATCCGTTCAATTAAAGGAGATGTAATACAGTCGCTAGAAGCCCTGAGTGCCATGCTTCTAGCGACTGTAGTAAATATGGTTTTTATATCAAGTTACTGATCCGCCGCATCTCTTCTAAACACCCACGTCTTATCATCAGACGCTTCTGCACAGTAATAATAACCCGCCAAATCAAAATCTTTTAACTGCTCCGCATTGCTCAGCTTATTATCTGCAGCATATTTCACCATAAGACCGCGTGCCTTTTTGGCATAAAAACTAATCACTTTATACGTGCCATTTTTTTCGTCTTCGAACCGTGGCGTGATGATATTAGCATCAATGGCTTTTTTCTTTACTGCTTTAAAGTACTCATTAGAAGCCAGATTGATCAGGGTCTTATCTTCGCTATCTGCCATACGAGCATTGATAACGTCAGTCACTTTCTCGCCCCAAAAGTCATAAAGATTATCACCGCGCTCGTTTTTTAGCTTGGTACCCATTTCTAAGCGGTAAGGCTGAATCAAATCTAACGGCTTCAATACCCCATAAAGCCCTGACAAAATCCCCAAATGCTCATTGACGTAAATAGCGGTCTCTTTGTCCATATGATACATATCAAGGCCCGTATAAACGTCGCCATCGAATAAATAACCCGCTGGCTTCGCTAGATTACCCGTTGCGTCATCGGTAAATGGTTGCTCTTTACTCCAACGCCACTGTTGATTGCGCTCGGCATTAAGCTGAGCCAAATCATCAGAGATACTCATAAGTGCTTGCAAATCCATCGGTTCTTTTGACTTTAATATTTTCATCAAATCCTGCGAATGTTCAATCAGCTTTGGCTGACTGTAATAGTTACCCAGACTTAGCGGTATCGCATCTGTTTCATTCAAAGATTTGGCAGGGGAGAGCAAAAAATACATCGTTATTCCTTATTAAAGTGAATCAATAACTGACTGATCAAAGTATTAGGTTTTCTTATTATACGACACTCAGAGAGTCAACTGTATTTGTGAGCAGTCGTTTTAGGTGTTCCTCAATCTTCACAAATGTGTAAAAAATTACCATCAAGTGGTGAGCCTATCTGCAATGAAGCACAGCGTCTAGTAGAAAGATAAAATTTTTAATATAACAATAAAAGTTATGTCTATGGTGTAAATACTTAACTTTTTATTTACTTGTAAGTCATCATTTGGCAATGAAAGTTGACGGATGATGTCTCTATAATAAAAAGGAGTGATGGAAAACTATCTATCATTTATTAAATTGATAAGCTTTGGTCATACATAGTGTCCGTTCTGACCAAAGCTTTTTTGTCCCTGTGCTTTTTAAATGTGCGTTGAGGATATTGGGGTCAATCATTGGACTTGAGTAAGGAGACGATATGAAAATTGGTGTAATCAGTGCAGATAGTGCGAGTGAGAGTCGGGTTGCGCTAACCCCAGACGCGGTTAAAAAGTTGCGCAAACTTGGGTTCGACGTGGTCGTGCAGTCAGGAGCAGGAGAAGCGGCATATTACGCGGATAAGTTGTATCAGGCCGCAGGTGCCGATATTGCCATGAGTAGTACTGAGGTCGTCACACAGTCGCAAATTATTACCACAGTCCATGACTTGCCAGCAGCGACAACGGACAGCCTAACCTCTGGTCAAGTAATCGTTGGTATGCTCGACCCTTATCGTAATACTCAGCTCGACACTTATGCTGCTAAAGGGGCAACAGCATTTGCGATGGAGCTATTACCTCGCACCCTTTCACGCGCACAAAACATGGATGTCTTGTCATCACAGGCCAACCTTGCTGGTTATAAAGCGGTATTGCTAGCAGCCAATGAATACTCACGTCCATTTCCTATGTTTATGACGTCAGCAGGGACGGTCAAGCCAGCCAAAGTGGTCATCTTGGGTGTCGGTGTCGCCGGTCTACAAGCGATTGCGACGGCAAAGCGTCTAGGTGCTGTAGTAGAGGCCAGTGATCTGCGTCCTGCGGCAAAAGAGCAAGTCGAGTCACTTGGGGGTAAATGGCTGGATGTACCGATGAGTGCAGATGAAGCACAAAAAGCAAAAGCAACGGGAGGTTATGCATGGACGCCCTCAGAGCAATACATCAAAGACCAAGCTGCAGTGGTAGACAAAGCCTTGACCAACGCTGACATCGTGATTACAACGGCACAAATCCCCGGTCGACAAGCACCGCGCTTGGTGCACGGGGCCACGATTGCCAAGATGAAAGCAGGCTCGGTATTGATCGACATGGCAGCAGGGACGGGCGGCAATGTAGAGGGCAGTCTCCCTGATCAAACCATTACTACCGATAACGGTGTACGTATCGTTGGTGCAGCCAATATTCCCTCAATGCTTGCTGCGCAGTCCTCAGATTTATACGCCAATAATCTTGTTAACTTTATTACGACTTTGCTTGCGCCCAGTATAGATGAGGCTTCAGTGAATAAACTGGCACTCAACTTAGACATGGCAGATGAGATTCAAGGAGCCTTGGCCGTGACGCACGAAGGTCAGCTCCGTCTTGCCAAGCGCTAAGTTTGGATGGTTTGCTATTACACATTTGCCAGACACGAATAAATTTTTAGGAGGATAAGATGATTGCCACTGTTTTAGCTGCCGCACCAGTCGGTGCAGCCATGAGTAGCACACCCTTTGTCGCGATTTTTACGGTATTTGTACTTGCGGTTTTTGTCGGATACTACGTCGTTTGGGGCGTAACCCCTGCATTGCACACGCCATTGATGGCGGTAACCAATGCTCTATCAAGTATCGTCATCGTGGGTGCGATGCTACAGACAGTTACCATTGATGGTTCGATGTTTACGCCAACCAGCTTACTTGGTGCCTTCGCGGTCTTTTTAGCCAGTATCAATATCTTTGGCGGTTTTGCTGTGACTGAGCGTATGCTGGCGATGTTCAAACCCAAAGCAAAAAAAGCCCCTGCTCTTGAAACTAATGCAAAAGAAACTGGAGGCGACGCATGAATGATTTATCAATGCTGATCGCAGCAAATGCAGATTGGTTCTACTTGGTTGGTGCCATTCTTTTTGTCTTAACCTTACGTGGCTTATCTAGTCCAAAGACCGCCGTTCGTGGTAACCGTTTTGGTATGGCAGCGATGGCGATTGCCGTTGTGACGACGTTCTTTTTGGCAGAAGGCCCTGTCCTTTGGTTAATCATCGGAGCGATGATTTTAGGTGCGCTTGTCGGTATGTGGAAGGCAAAAACAGTCGCAATGACCCAAATGCCAGAAACAGTTGCGTTGATGCATTCATTTGTCGGTCTGGCCGCGGTTGCGATTGCACTTGCGACGGTATTACATACTGAGCAGCAACATGGTGCAGTGGCTCGGGTAGAGTTATTTATCGGCTGCTTTATCGGTGCGATTACTTTTTCAGCCTCGGTCTTTGCTTTTGGTAAACTGGCAGCAAAAAGCTGGGCGAAAACCTTGGTCGGCGGCTGGGTAAAACCCGTTCAAGCGCTATTATTCATTGCGATGATTGGTTTTGGCGGCGTGTATTTCGTCACAGATTCATTGCCCGCTTTTTATGCCATGGCAATGATTGCAGTCATATTCGGTTGGATGTGGATTGCGCCTATTGGTGGCGGTGACATGCCAGTGGTTGTATCTCTGTTGAACTCATTTTCTGGTTGGGCGGCGGCTGGCATTGGTTTTACGCTTGGCAACTCGATGTTGATTATCGCAGGCTCACTCGTTGGTTCATCAGGGGCAATCTTATCTTATATCATGTGTAAAGCCATGAACCGCTCATTATTGAATGTCTTGTTTGGCGGTATGGGAACCTCAGCCGTCACAGCAGGTGGCGATGAGGGCGCACCGAAAAATTACAAAGCAGGCTCAGCAGAAGATGCTGGTTTCTTAATGGCCAATGCCAGTAGCGTAGTGATTGTACCAGGTTATGGTATGGCACAAGGCCGCGCACAAAATGCGGTCAAAGAGCTATACGAGTTATTAAAAGAAGAAGGCGTGAATGTGCGCTTTGCGATTCACCCAGTCGCTGGTCGTATGCCAGGTCATATGAACGTGCTATTGGCGGAAGCGGATGTACCCTATGATGACATTTTAGAGATGGATGAAATCAATTCAGACTTCGCGAGTACCGATGTGGTCTTAGTCATTGGTGCAAACGATGTCGTAAACCCGTCTGCCAAAGACGATCCAGCGTCACCCATCTTTGGTATGCCAATTCTAGAAGTCAGCAAAGCCCAAACCGTTATGGTTATTAAGCGCTCAATGAGTACAGGCTACGCAGGCTTAGACAACAGCTTATTCTATATGGATAAAACCATGATGATCTTCGGTGATGCCAAAAAAATGGTAGAAGAGATGGTGCGTAGTGTCAATGGCGGCGGTCACTAACGCTTAGCGCATGTTCTTAAATAGAAAAAGTCACTATGGTGGCTTTTTTTGCGTTAAAGTGTGCGACGTTTACGCTCCCATTGCTTTATATAGGCGATCACCCAGTCCAAATACAATGTGATAAGAGATTTATTTATGAATATGCTACTGCGTTTTTTTATTATGATCAGTTTGCTCAAGCAACAGTTAAAGCAGCAATCAGCGAGTGAGACGCTCAGTCTAGAGACCTTGATTGCACCAACCACCCGCCATTATCGAGTTTTACCACATGACATGGGCTTTCGTGATCATCTGCCCAATTATCGTTATCTGTCTTTTATTGAATTAAACGTCACTCGCTGGCTGATGGCATGCTGTCATCAAAAAGGTATTCAATCTTTAGGTTGGGTAATTGCTATGCAAGAGATGGTCTATCTAAAAGAAATCAAATTTTTGAGTAAGATGACAGTCAATAGCGTACTGGCTGGCTGGGATCACAAATACATCTATTTTGAACATCGCTTCTTCGTGAAAAACCAACTCATGAGCGTTGGTATGACTAAATTTGTTTTGAAAGGTAAAAAAGGAAAGCTGCAAACGCCAGAAGTGCTAGACATGCAGGGAGAGCAACTTACAGATGTCATTAGCACATGGAATACACATCAAGTAGCTATAAAATCATCCAAATCAAAGGTGAGTGTATAAATAACGCACCTATAATCATCGGGCAAATTTTGGTAGGATAGAGCCTATTAAGTCGATAACATGGTTTTATAAAAACGACTGATATTTTATAAAAATGATTAACCATTAAGGAGCCACTATGACCCCGCAAAAACTAAAATGGACAGACAGCTTAGACATCGCGATTGAGCTTTATGAAAAATTTCCAGAGACAGATCCGCAATACATACGCTTTACAGATTTGCATCGCTGGGTGACTGAGCTTGAAGGTTTTGATGATGATCCGCAAAAATCAAATGAAGGCATCTTAGAAGCCATTCAAATGAATTGGATCGATGAAGCCGACTAATCGTTTCGGTTTTTTAACGTTGCCATCCATAAAAATTCAATAAATAAATTAAAAAGGCCGCATCATGACATCACAAATTAAAGAGTTATCAGAAGCGATAGCTTGCAGTGGCATTAGCGTACGTACGACCAACAACGCTGAGATTAGCTATGAGACCGCCAAGCTGGGTAGATTATGGCAAAAGTTTTATCAAAATCATGCAGGTCAACTTCCTGAAGGCGAGGACATTTATGGTATCTATCATAACTATGAAAGTGATGATTTAGTCGGTGCTTTTGATGTGGTCGCTGGTTGGCAGACGACTAATGAGCAAGAGGGAGTAGCGTCAACAGATAATGTAGTTGCGGTAGAGATTCCTGCTGGCAAGTATTTAGTATTCTCTGAGCAGGGCAATATGCCCAATACGGTCATGAATGCTTGGGAAAAAGCTTGGGAATATTTCAATGCGGCAGACTGTGAGCATACTCGAACGTTTAATGTGGATTTTGAGCGTTATATCGATGGTAATCTAGAGTACGGTCAAGTGGATCTTTATATCGGTATTGAATAGAGATAGTAAGCTGCCTATAAATTAAACTACAAGAGTTTTTTTTAGAGGTACAGTATGCGTTGATGATATGGTGATCTTATTTATCAATGACTCAATCACTTCTAAACTAAATATTCGGTTATCGAAAAATCACTGGTTTAAGATTACGAAAACTTACTCAGCCTTTTCCGTTTTACAGTATATTCAGTAGTATGTCTATATGAGAAGGTTCTCAAAGACGTTAAAGATGGATAGCAAAAATGGACGATGATAATATTTCAGTTTACGAGTTAGGAATAATTAAGAATGCACTGCGTGGACGCGTATTGGATGTAGAGGATTTCAGAACAGAAGGTATGCTTAGCGAAGATGAGGAAGACATGAATAATAAAGTCGACGCTTTCCAAGCAGAGCTAATCAACATACAGCAAAAACTTGAAGACCTTCCGGCCGATCAAGGTATCAATCTTTAGAGCATTCTTAATTCATTTAATCTCCAAGAAATTATCGACATATCACTCAAATATACGGTTTTTAGCAATTGAAAATAAGAAAAAAGCGCCTTCTATCTATATGAGAAGGCGCTTTTTTTAATCTTATACGATTGAGATTAGTACCATTAATTCAACAACAAATTCTCTAAAATCCCTTCATAAATCTGCGCAAGTCTTCCTAAGTCATCCACTTCTACTTTTTCATCAACCTGATGAATCGTCGCATTACGTACACCAAGCTCCACAACTTGTGCACCTGTTGGCGCGATAAAACGTCCATCTGATGTACCGCCAGAGGTGGATAGTGTGGTATCGACATCGGTTACGGTTTTGATGGCTTTTTGACAGGCTGAAACCAATTTACCTTCAGGTGTCAAGAATGGCTGACCGGATAACTTCCAATTAATGTCGTAACTGGCCTTACTATCCGCAAAGTATTTATCAAAGATAGCGTGCGTTTTTGCTTTTAGCGCATCTTCTGTGGTTTCCGTTGAGAAGCGAAAGTTAAAGACCACCTCTAAGGTTTCAGGAATGACGTTGGTTGCGCCCGTACCGCCATTGATATTTGATATTTGCAAAGACGTCGCTGGGAAATAGTCATTGCCCTCATCCCACGTAGCAGCCGTCAATTCTGTCAAGGCTGACATGGTGGCATGGATAGGGTTAGAGGCCAGATGCGGATAAGCGACATGACCTTGCTTGCCCGTGACCGTAAGTACCGCGCCCAATGAGCCACGGCGACCGTTTTTGATAATGTCGCCAAGCGTGTCGGTACTTGATGGCTCACCAACAAGACAGTAAGTGATTTTCTCATTACGCGCTTCTAAGGTTTCAACGACTTTCACTGTGCCATTGACTGACGGCCCTTCTTCATCAGAAGTGATTAAAAAAGCAATAGAGCCATTATGCTCAGGATGGTTTTGCACGAAGCGTTCGGCTGCGATGGTAAACGCTGCAATGCCAGTTTTCATATCAGCGGCCCCGCGTGCCCATAGATATCCATCTTGGATGGTTGGGGTAAAAGGTGGATACGTCCAATGGCTTTCATTACCTGTGGGTACTACGTCAGTATGACCAGCAAAGCAAATGACGGGGTCAGTCGTGCCACGGCGTGCCCATAAGTTTTTGACTTCGGCATGTTCGCCGCTTTGTTTTCTATCACCAAAGTACATAAACTCACAGTCAAAGCCCGCTTGCTCTAATCGTGCCGACAATATATCTTGGCAACCATCATCGTCTGGTGTCACTGAAGGGCGTTCGAGCAATTCGATGCTCAAATCTAGCGTCGCTTGTTGGTGAGTCGTCTGTTGATGAGGGTTAGATTGAGTGTTTGCATCAGACATGAATAAACCTTTTATATAAAGTCAATATTTAGAGTTAAAGTTGAAAATGATTTAATTGTTTTCTTCCACAAATGGGACCAAACCATCTCGGCGCATCCAAGTGGCAATAGAATAGCGCTGACGGTGGGCTGTTTGCACTTGATGTCGTAGATCGCTATCGAAGATGATGAGTCTATTGGCAACTGGCATCACTTCATGATGAAAGCCATGTTTATCAACAACTTCTAGTGCGCCGCCGTCAGTAGGTTCCCAGTCATCATTGAGATAAAAAACGGCTGAAATAACGCGTTCATCACGTCCAGCAGGATTGTCACTGTGCCACTGATAGCCAAAACCAATTGGATAGCAGGCATAATGTGCTTCACTATGGCGAATACCGGCGAACAAGCTACGATTGAATAAGGAGGCAAGGGCATTGATACTTTGCAAGTAATAATAGCCAGCAAAGAAGTTCTCAGTAATCCAGCGGATTTTATCACCGCGAATATCACTGACGCGGACGCCCGCGGTCAGCTCTGCATCACGATAATCTACAAAACCGCTCTCTACCTGCAAGGCAAGCAGCGCCTTAGTCTCAAACACATCGTCAATGATCATCCATCCATCATTAACAAATGTATCAAGCTGCGTATCGGTGAGATTGTCTTGCCAATTTATATCGAAATCTGCTGACTGCAATACCTCTTGGGTTGGCGGTTGCTCAGTATCATTGTGGCCATGCGGAAACAATAATGGCGGGTTGTCCTGACCGATCGGATTCTGGGCCACGATGTCTGTCACGTCAAGATTGCTAATAATCTTCGTCATTTCATCTCATTCTTATCAATCAGCTGTCAATATACCGTCAATTAGGCTGTTTTTATTGAAAGCACTTACTAAAACCACATTATCTTTTACTCTGCCTATGCTACCATAGATGCAATTTTTCTTATTTAAACTTTTGAGATTATGAACTATAAACACGCCTACCACGCTGGTAACTTTGCTGATGTGGTTAAACACATTTTATTGGTACAACTGCTCAATCAATTGGGGCAGAAAAACAAACCTTTTTATGTGCTTGACGCTTATGGCGGTCGTGGACTGTATTCACTGAGCAGTGAAGAAGCGCGCAAGACAGGAGAAGCCAAAGGTGGTATCCAAGCTTTATTGCAAGCAGATATCGAAAAGGCACCAGCTGCTGTCAAAGATTACATGGAAGGCATTAAGCAAGCCAGGTTCACTTATGACAGCAAAGTGTATCCTGGTTCTCCTTGGTGGGTTGCTCATCATATTGAAAAAAATCCTGAGGTAGGCGTCCGTGGTGAGGCATTTGAAGCCAAGGCCACCGAATATGATGCACTAAATTATCAACTACATAAGTTGCCAATCGGCATTCAACATCGAGATGCTTTTGAAGGGATTACGGCCGTTATTCCACCAAAAGAAAAACGTGGCTTGATCTTTCTTGATCCCCCTTATGAGCAAGAGCATAAGGATTTCACGCGTCTCATCAATCTATTAGTCGCTGCTTATAACAAATGGCCTCAAGGCACGTATGCGCTTTGGTTCCCTATTAAGAATATGGAAGCGGTTGAGCTGTTTTATAAAAAGCTTAAGCGTACCGAAATGCGTCGCCAGCTAGTGTGTGAGCTAAACATTTATCCAAACGATGTAGCAGTAGGTCTGAACGGCACGGGTTTATTGGTTATCAATCCGCCTTGGCAATTTGACAATCATGCGCGTGAAATATTACGCTTTTTACAGCCTGCATTAAAGGTAGCAGATGCACCAGATTTAACGCCTGATAGTGCGACTAATGTGCGCTGGCTGGTCGGCGAGTAACCATGCTAGCAATGACGCCATGTTGGTAATAAGGATATTGAGATGACTAACAAGCAGCCACCAAGCAACCAATCAGATAATACACCGTTAAACGATGGATTGTTACAAGACAGTGCGGCCACCCAGCCGCCCTTCGTCGACGAGCATGAGTTCAATATTCGCCTAGCGGATAATGACAGTTATGATGGCTTGACCTTTGAGGTGATTGAAGCAGAAGTCGCGGAAGGCAAGCGAGTGGTCAGCCGCGGCGTTTATTTAGCGCCCAATTTGATTACGACCTTGTCTCTACTGTCAGGCTTTTACTCGATCTTGGCGAGTACGCAAGGCGAGTTTTATAAAGCCTCGCTAGCCATCTTTTTGTCTGCCATTTTGGATGGTGCAGATGGTCGCGTTGCGCGGATGCTGAATGCACAAAGTCCTTTTGGCGAGCAATATGATTCACTGGCGGATATGTTAGCATTCGGTGTGGCACCCGCTATCTTGATTTATAGTTTTGCCCTGCAGTCATTAGGTCGTATCGGTATCGGTTGTGCCTTTGTCTTTACTGCTTGCGCGGCATTCCGTTTGGCACGGTTCAATGTGCAGGTTGGTATCGTTGATAAAAAATATTTTGTTGGTTTGGCCAGCCCGCTTGCTGCTATTTTAGTCACGTCTGCAGTGATGGTTGCCATTGATCATAATGAATGGATAGGGCAATATGATACGGCAATCATGTTGTTGTTTGCCGCTTGGGTAGTGACTTGTGGTTTGTTAATGGTCAGCAATGTTAAGTACTACAGTTTTAAAGAATTCGACAAAAAGAAAGTTCCTTTTGTGGTTCTGATCGTCGGTGTGCTGGTAATGAGTATCGTGCTATATGATATACCAGTAGGTATCTTAGCCATTGGGGTTATTTATGCGTTGTCAGGTATTGTCACCACTTTACGTATGCGTCTCTAACCTGGCTTAATGCTTATACAGATATATTCTTTAATATCTATAGTTGATACTAAATGAATAATTTTATAATGAGACATATTGCCTATTGAGTGCAATATGTCTCATAAAGATGTAAGACACGAAGTTTTGTATGTTTATAACCCTTGTCTATATAAGCTTTATATCCCTCTTATTGAATATAAACATCCTTCATTTTACTTTCTGCTAGCCTCAGTTGTTCGTCGCTTTCGTGAGCCGAACAGCTAAACTTATCCCCCTCGTTTTATATATACTATCCCAATCTCCATTGACTCATAAAACCTCTCTACGCTATCTTCATTCCCTCTCATACTCAAAAATAAAAAAATTTCAAGCTCAATTTATAGCTTTTGAATAGTGAAAACATGTTTTTTTATTTCTATTTTGTTGCAGGTAGTGCTTTTTAAAAAAAGAGGCGTATAGTGTGTGTGAATTAGATGAGCTTGCTTCTGAAGGTTTTATACCTTGTATATTGTGTGTAATATTGTTCTGGCATTCAGACAAAATTTAACATTGGAGTAAGCTTTTCTGAATTATTGATACCCTCTTAGTAAATCGATTTACCAATTCCCAATCTCACAGGATTAAAAAACAGAGCATAACTGCTACTGTTTTTTAATCCTGTGTTACTTATTTGATTAGGTAGATGAACGTTGAGATTTACATTATCGGTTATTGTTGCAATCTATTGACCTTGTTTGCACTCTTTACAGCGTTAGAATTGCCGTATATTTTCTTTGCTAAGTTAAGAGTATGAATAAGGTCAAAGTCCAGTGTCATTTCTCTGATGTCCGCTATGAGATTGTAACAGTTACTGGGTGTCTCTAAAACTTGGCAAATGTTAATAAGACTAACCGAATATAAGGTTAACAAGGCATGACGTTTTTCAAATTACCAATCTGGCTCAAAGCCAACTTAGTAGTCTTGATAAGCAGCTTGCTCCTGACCGCCTGTGATACAGGGATATTAGATCCCAAAGGCGAAGTTGGCGTGCAAACTAAAGAGCTTCTCATTGTTACTACTATCTTGATGTTGATTGTGGTTATACCAGTCATCGTCATGACAGTCTGGTTTACCTACCGCTATCGTGCGGATAGACCAGATGCTGATAAAGACTTCGATCCGCAGTGGTCACACAACACTTGGATTGAAATAGTAATGTGGACTATCCCCATTATTATTATTGCTATCTTGGCTGTGATTACGTGGAAAAGTACCCACGCACTCGATCCTTATAAGCCGCTAGAGACGACAAGCGAAAATCCACCGCTTGTGATTCAAGTTGTGGCGCAAAACTGGAAATGGTTGTTTATCTACCCAGAGCAAGATATTGCCGTCGTCAATGAGCTTTATATGCCTGTAGATCGACCAGTTAGCTTTAAGATTACCTCTGATTCAGTCATGAACTCATTCTTCATTCCGAGACTTGGTGGCCAAATTTATGCCATGTCAAGCATGGTAACGCAGCTACATTTAGTTGCCAATGAACCAGGTATCTATAATGGGCTATCTTCTAACTATAGTGGTCCTGGTTTTTCAGATATGAAGTTCTTGGTTCATGCTGTTGACAATCAAGGTTTTGATAATTGGGTAGCCAAAGTTAAAGCTGAGGACAATAAAGTTCTTGATACCGCTGTCTATGAAGAATTAGCGAAACCATCAGAGAACCATGCCATCGAATACTTCAAATCGACGCAACCTAATATGTTTGATTATATTGTGAATCAGTATGGTTCAGATACCAAACAACAAAATCAGTTTGTAGCGCCAAATGAAGTCAACCAGCGTGATAATGAAGTCGCTGTGGTAGAAGGTATAGAGTCTGATTTGAAGGAGGATGGTGAAGGTAGTATCAACCCAGCAGCGCCATCAAATAAAGATGATGCGCAAGAAGATGACGCTCACTAATAGGAGAGGCGACTATGGAAGCAATACTCGGTAGATTGTCCCTCGAGGCAATACCTTACCATGAGCCTATCATTATGATGGCTGGTGGTATGATGGCCTTGGCTGGGCTAGCGGTTTTAGTTTTTCTAACCAAAAAGAAGCTTTGGGGTACACTTTGGCATGACTGGCTAACCTCAGTTGACCATAAAAAAATTGGTATCATGTATATCGTTGTAGCCATCGTTATGTTACTACGCGGTTTCAGTGATGCCATTATGATGCGTACCCATCAGATGCTGGCCAACTATCCTGAGACAGGATATTTGCCTCCGCATCACTATGATCAGATTTTCACGGCCCACGGCGTGATCATGATTTTCTTCGTCGCTATGCCATTGGTTGTAGGACTAATGAATGCGATTGTACCTTTACAGATTGGCGCACGTGATGTGGCCTTTCCGTTCCTAAACTCATTGTCATTTTGGCTATTCGTTACCGGTGCTCTATTGGTCAACGTCTCGCTAGTAGTTGGCGACTTTGCCGCGACAGGCTGGTTGGCTTATCCACCATTATCAGAGCTAAACTTCAGTCCGACAGTGGGGGTGGATTATTATATCTGGGCCTTGCAGTTATCAGGATTAGGAACGTTGCTGACGGGTGTCAACTTCTTAGTAACTATCTTAAAGATGCGTGCCCCTGGCATGAATCTGATGCATATGCCTATTTTTACTTGGTCAGCACTTTGTACCAATATCTTGATCGTTGCCGCTTTCCCAGTATTAACCGCAACGTTAATTATGCTGACGCTTGATCGCTACTTTGGTATGCACTTCTTTACCAATGATGCTGGCGGCAACGTCATGATGTATATCAACCTGATTTGGATTTGGGGTCACCCAGAAGTTTATATCTTGGTATTACCAGCTTTTGGTATTTTCTCAGAAGTCATATCGACTTTCTCGCAGAAAAAACTGTTTGGCTACGTCAGTATGGTTTATGCCATTCTCGTCATTGCTGTTTTAAGTTTCATCGTTTGGTTGCATCACTTCTTCACGATGGGCTCAGGCGCCAATGTTAATGCCTTCTTTGGTATTACCACCATGATTATTGCCATTCCTACAGGGGTTAAGGTCTTTAACTGGCTGTTTACCATGTATCGCGGCAAGATTATTTTTGGTACCCCGATTATGTGGACCATTGGTTTTATCATTACCTTTACGGTTGGTGGTATGACAGGCGTTATGCTAGCGGTTCCTGGTATTGATTATGTGTTGCATAACAGTCTGTTCTTGATTGCGCATTTCCATAACACCATCATTGGTGGTGCGGTATTTGGTTATTTTGCAGGCATTGCATTCTGGTGGCCGAAGATGTTTGGCTATCGTTTGGACGAAAAATGGGGCAAACGCGCTTTTTGGGGCTGGATCATTGGTTTCTTCACAGCCTTCATGCCGCTATATGTTCTAGGTTTCTTAGGTATGACACGCCGTACCAACCATTATGCTAATGATTCATGGCAGTTCTGGTTAATCATTGCTGCTGTTGGTGCTTTTATTATCATGTTCGGTATTTTCAGCCAGTTGATGATGTTCTATGTCAGCTATCGCGACCGTAAACGTCTTGCTGATGTTAGTGGTGATCCTTGGAATGGTCGTACTTTGGAGTGGAGCACACCGTCACCTGCACCGTTTTATAACTTTGCTCAGTTGCCGGTCATTAACGATCTTGATGCCTTAGCTTATCTGAAAGACAGTGGTTGGACGTCAGACAAAGCGCCTAATTACTACAGCCCAATACATATGCCTAAAAATACAGATTCTGGTGTGATTATTGGTCTGCTGACCTTTGTCTTTGGTTTTGCTTTTGTTTGGCATATCTGGTGGTTAGTAATAGTGTCTTTCTTCGTCATGATTTTCTTTGTTATTCGTGAAGCCAATAAACGTGATATCGATTATATCGTACCGGTTCATGAAATTGAAAAAGTTGAAAATGCTTACTATGAGCGTCTTCGTACGGCACACGCAGGAGACGGATTATGAGTGGTACCGAAAGTATGAATAAACAAGAAGTAAATAGTAATTTGCCAGACGACAACGGTGAGGAGTTGTTGCCGTCTGATGATCATAATAAAGGCAATATAGATTACTTTAACCATAGTGACCCGCACCATCCAGACCATTTGGACGCACAGGGCAATAAAGTCTTGGGTTTCTTTATTTATTTAATGACCGACTTGATTTTGTTTGCGACGTTTTTTGCCACTTATGCAGTGTTGAATGTTGGTGTGGCAGATGGTCCAGGTCCTAAAGATATTTTCGACCTTAAGTTTGTTTTAGTTGAGACCTTCTTGCTACTAATCAGTAGTATTACTTTTGGTTTTGCTATGCTTGGTGCTTATCAGAACAACATGGCAAAGCTTAAGACTTGGCTGATTATTACTGCATTATTCGGCATGGGTTTCATTGGGATGGAGATCTATGAATTCCATCACCTGATTGTCGAAGGCTTTGGACCTGATCGCAGTGCTTTCTTATCGAGCTTCTTTAGCTTAGTCGGTTTGCATGGTATCCACGTAACAGTCGGTATCTGCTGGTTATTCTTTACGCTGTTCCAGTTAAACAAATTTGGTCTTTCTGAGCGTATGATGACGCGTTTAAGATGTCTAAGTCTGTTCTGGCACTTTTTGGATATCGTGTGGATTTGCGTCTTTTCACTAGTGTATCTAGTAGGAGTGGCATTATGAAAAATGAGAATTTGCATGCAGCTCAGCAGGCTCATGCACATGGGGATGTCAGCCACGGTCAGAGCAGTCATGGTAGTAAAAAGAGTTACCTTACCGGCTTTGTACTATCGGCAGTCTTAACGGTCATTCCGTTTTGGCTAATAATGAGCGGTACAATGTCAGGGACCAGTGCAATTTGGATGATTGGTATCTTTGCAGCTGTACAGGTTTTTGTACAAGTTTACTTCTTTTTGCATATGGACTTTAGCCCTGAGCAGCGCAATACGCTTTATAGCTTTTTGTTCACGTTGTTTGTGGTTGCGATTGTCATGGTCGGTTCTTTATGGATCATGCACAACGCTAACGAACACATGATGCCTGGCATGGGTCAAGATATGAATATGGACATGGGTATGGGTATGGACGAAGAGATGCCTATGCAAATGCCTACCAATGCAGATGGTACACCTCGATTAGACCGTGAGCTTGAAGGTTTTGAGGATAGGTTAAATCTACCAGATACGTATCAACCTCATACGCAGGGTAATCCTGCTACCACGCAAGAAGATCACTCAGATATGTCTGATCATTCAGACATGCCTGGAATGCAACAGTAGGGCAGTCACTGCCGTTATTATCTGCGCTATTAATTTGGCGTATGTAAGCTATCGCAAATGCCCCAATGATGGGTCGCTGGTTGAGGACTCATCATTGTTCTAGATGGTAATATTTTACCGATGTAATTAAGGTATTTGACGATATTAACTGATGGATAATCATGAATAAACTTGCACAGTTAAAACTCGATGTTGCCAAACAACCGCTTGTTCAGGTGATAAAACCTGGCATCGTCTTTGGTAATGCTATCACCGTGTTGGGTGGCTATTTTTTAGCCGCTAAAGGCAACCCCGATTGGCTGGTATTGCTTCAGGTCTTGATCGGGACCTTAACCGTCATAGCTTCTGGTTGTGTGATTAATAACATCATCGACCGTGATATCGACTCAAAGATGGAGCGAACTTGTGATCGCGTTTTGGTCACAGGCGAGCTCTCTATTGCGCATGCGATACTTTATGCGATTGTGCTACTGGGCATTGGTGTATTATGTCTAGCAGCGACCACGCCATTGGCTCTATATTCGGCTTTGTTCGGCTATGTCGTTTATGTCGGATTTTATAGTCTGTATTTCAAACGTCAATCCGTTTGGGGTACGTTTATTGGCAGCTTCTCTGGTGCTATTCCTCCAGTGATTGGTTATGCCGCGCTGACGCCTTCTATTGATGGTGTGTATTGGGTGCTATTTGCGATGTTTGCCATTTGGCAGATGCCGCATGCGTATGCCATTGCTGTGTTTCGCAAAAAGGACTACAGCGCAGCCAGTATTCCTGTACTACCAGTCAAGCACTCGTTTAGAACAACCCAGTGGCATATTGCCATCACTATTGCTCTTTTCTTAATTGTGGGTAGTTTGCTCACAGCGTTAAATGCAACTGGCTATTGGTATTTGGGAGTTCATCTATTGTTATCAGGCTATTGGCTGTTTATCGCCATGAAACCGATTAAGTTCGATAGCGAACAAGACCAAGTTCAACAACAGATAAAATGGGCGTATAAAATCTTTGGACTATCCATTATCATCATGATGGCATTATGTTTGATGATGGCGATTGATTACGTATAGAGTTGATTGGTTGTAGACAGTTCAGCAGTCATGATTCCAAAAGCTGGAACCATTGTAGCTCCAATCTTAAATATTGTTAATGAATACCATCAAAAAGCCACTAGCATGTATAGTGGCTTTTTTTATGTCCATTGATCTTATAAGAGATATTTACCTATTAAACCCGCTTTCTTATAAATAAGCCAACCTATTAAAATCTATAACTCATTGAAAAATATCTAGTATTCAAAATGAGGTAGGATAAATCAACAATTAACTCGAATAAGCGCTTGCTAACAAGATAAAACCCCGTATAATGCCACCCAGTCGAAAGGGAAGGTTAGTTGGATATCTGATTGATTCAGGTCATTCAAACAAACTTAAAATAAACCCTTGACACTAAGAATAAAGCGTCTATAATACGCACCTCATTAAGGCAAAGCAGTTAATAACTGAGTGAGTAATCACTAAAATTAGCGAGCTAACTTATTGAAACGAATTAAAAAAGAAGCTTGACAGTCTATTAAAACATGATATGATAGTCGGCTCGCTAATAACGATAAGCACATTGCTTAGTTATTAGTTATATCACTCTTTAACTGGACGACAGTGAAGAGACACTATTTAAAAGCACAACTAAAGAACAACTTGTGTGGATTTTTGCTGACATAGAATGCTAAAAAATAAAGTTGGTTTTGATTTCTTTTCGGGAGTTAATTCTAACTATAAAAATTATCATTTACTCAGCAGAAAAACTCAAAGTTAATTCATTACGAACATAATTTTAAGCGATTTGCTAGATAAATGAGCCAAGATTAGAAGTCATCTTCCTATTTATAGGTAAAGGCTTCAGATAGATTAAACTGAAGAGTTTGATCATGGCTCAGATTGAACGCTGGCGGCAGGCTTAACACATGCAAGTCGAGCGGTAACATTTCTAGCTTGCTAGAAGATGACGAGCGGCGGACGGGTGAGTAATACTTAGGAATCTACCTAGTAGTGGGGGATAGCTCGGGGAAACTCGAATTAATACCGCATACGACCTACGGGAGAAAGGGGGCAACTTGTTGCTCTCGCTATTAGATGAGCCTAAGTCGGATTAGCTAGATGGTGGGGTAAAGGCCTACCATGGCGACGATCTGTAGCTGGTCTGAGAGGATGATCAGCCACACCGGGACTGAGACACGGCCCGGACTCCTACGGGAGGCAGCAGTGGGGAATATTGGACAATGGGGGAAACCCTGATCCAGCCATGCCGCGTGTGTGAAGAAGGCCTTTTGGTTGTAAAGCACTTTAAGCAGTGAAGAAGACTCTTCGGTTAATACCCGGAGACGATGACATTAGCTGCAGAATAAGCACCGGCTAACTCTGTGCCAGCAGCCGCGGTAATACAGAGGGTGCAAGCGTTAATCGGAATTACTGGGCGTAAAGCGAGCGTAGGTGGCTTGATAAGTCAGATGTGAAATCCCCGGGCTTAACCTGGGAACTGCATCTGATACTGTCAGGCTAGAGTAGGTGAGAGGAAGGTAGAATTCCAGGTGTAGCGGTGAAATGCGTAGAGATCTGGAGGAATACCGATGGCGAAGGCAGCCTTCTGGCATCATACTGACACTGAGGCTCGAAAGCGTGGGTAGCAAACAGGATTAGATACCCTGGTAGTCCACGCCGTAAACGATGTCTACTAGTCGT
The DNA here is from genome assembly GCF_002285555.1 of Psychrobacter sp. JB193. NCBI lineage: Bacteria > Pseudomonadati > Pseudomonadota > Gammaproteobacteria > Moraxellales > Moraxellaceae > Psychrobacter > Psychrobacter sp. JB193. Next base: position 951,138 of record NZ_NRGY01000001.1, on the reverse strand, counting down.
TGGGTCCCTTGAGGACTTAGTGACGCAGCTAACGCAATAAGTAGACCGCCTGGGGAGTACGGCCGCAAGGTTAAAACTCAAATGAATTGACGGGGGCCCGCACAAGCGGTGGAGCATGTGGTTTAATTCGATGCAACGCGAAGAACCTTACCTGGTCTTGACATATCTAGAATCCTGCAGAGATGCGGGAGTGCCTTCGGGAATTAGAATACAGGTGCTGCATGGCTGTCGTCAGCTCGTGTCGTGAGATGTTGGGTTAAGTCCCGCAACGAGCGCAACCCTTGTCCTTAGTTACCAGCGGGTTAAGCCGGGAACTCTAAGGATACTGCCAGTGACAAACTGGAGGAAGGCGGGGACGACGTCAAGTCATCATGGCCCTTACGACCAGGGCTACACACGTGCTACAATGGTAGGTACAGAGGGCAGCTACACAGCGATGTGATGCGAATCTCAAAAAGCCTATCGTAGTCCAGATTGGAGTCTGCAACTCGACTCCATGAAGTAGGAATCGCTAGTAATCGCGGATCAGAATGCCGCGGTGAATACGTTCCCGGGCCTTGTACACACCGCCCGTCACACCATGGGAGTTGATTGCACCAGAAGTGGTTAGCCTAACCGTAAGGAAGGCGATCACCACGGTGTGGTTGATGACTGGGGTGAAGTCGTAACAAGGTAGCCGTAGGGGAACCTGCGGCTGGATCACCTCCTTATAGACAGCATTCGGTCAGCAAGAATTCACAACAAGTTGTTCTTTAGTTTAAGCTTACGTTTTAGCGAACGTATTGGGTCTGTAGCTCAGCTGGTTAGAGCACCGTGTTGATAACGCGGGGGTCAGTGGTTCAAGTCCACTTAGACCCACCATTTATATGGGGCCATAGCTCAGTTGGTAGAGCGCCTGCCTTGCACGCAGGAGGTCAACGGTTCGACTCCGTTTGGCTCCACCACTACTTTAGTTAAGCTTAGAGTGCGAATAAATAAAATAGGTATTAAATAGAAATAAGTGATTTTAATAAGATTACTTCTTTCTGTTTTATACGGAAATCTATGACTCGACGAGAGCATAGAGACTATTTAAAAACATAGATATGAGTCTGGGTTAGGATGAGCGTGTTCACGCGCACATCTTAACCTTAGCAATCAGCTCTTTAACGACATCAGTTGTTATCCCAGGGGTTGATTGCTAAAAAGAAATAAGAGAACTGAATCAAGCGTAAACATAGGTGATATCGTTATCATTAATTAGAGTGTATGACACTACTTAGTCGAAAGACTACTTGGGGTTGTATGGTCAAGTAATGAAGCGCACATGGTGGATGCCTTGGCAGTCAGAGGCGATGAAAGACGTGACAGCCTGCGATAAGCTTCGGGGAGGCGGCAATATCCTGTGATCCGGAGATTTCTGAATGGGGAAACCCACCTAGCATAAGCTAGGTATCCTAATTTATTAGGAAGCGAACGAGGGGAAGTGAAACATCTCAGTACCCTTAGGAATAGACATCAATTGAGATTCCCCTAGTAGCGGCGAGCGAACGGGGAGAAGCCGATTAGTACTAATGTAGAAGAACAGCGTGGGAAAGCTGACCGTAGTAGGTGATAGTCCTGTATTCGAAACATTAGCATTAACATATTAAGTAGAGCGGGGCACGAGAAATCCTGTTTGAAGATGGGGGGACCATCCTCCAAGGCTAAATACTCCTGACTGACCGATAGTGAACCAGTACCGTGAGGGAAAGGCGAAAAGAACCCCTGTGAGGGGAGTGAAATAGAACCTGAAACCGTGTGCGTACAAGCAGTGGGAGCCCACTTGTTGGGTGACCGCGTACCTTTTGTATAATGGGTCAGCGACTTATATTCTGTAGCAAGGTTAACCGTTTAGGGGAGCCGTAGGGAAACCGAGTCTTAATAGGGCGTCTAGTTGCAGGGTATAGACCCGAAACCGAGTGATCTATCCATGAGCAGGTTGAAAGTGCCGTAACAGGCACCGGAGGACCGAACCCACTGTCGTTGAAAAGCCAGGGGATGACTTGTGGATAGGGGTGAAAGGCTAATCAAACTCGGTGATAGCTGGTTCTCCCCGAAAGCTATTTAGGTAGCGCCTCGGACGAACACCATTGGGGGTAGAGCACTGTTTCGGCTAGGGGGTCATACCGACTTACCAAACCGATGCAAACTCCGAATACCGATGAGTGATATCCGGGAGACACACAGTGGGTGCTAACGTCCATTGTGGAGAGGGAAACAACCCAGACCGCCAGCTAAGGCCCCAAATTCCTAGTTAAGTGGGAAACGAGGTGGGAAGGCATAGACAGCTAGGAGGTTGGCTTAGAAGCAGCCATCCTTTAAAGAAAGCGTAATAGCTCACTAGTCGAGTCGGCCCGCGCGGAAGATGTAACGGGGCTCAAACTAGGAGCCGAAGCTGCGGATTTGAATTTGTTTTCAAGTGGTAGGGGAGCGTTGTGTAAGCCTGTGAAGGTGTGTTGTAAAGCATGCTGGAGGTATCACAAGAGCGAATGCTGACGTGAGTAACGATAATGCGAGTGAAAAGCTCGCACGCCGGAAGATCAAGGGTTCCAGTCCAACGTTAATCGGGGCTGGGTGAGTCGACCCCTAAGGCGAGGCCGAAAGGCGTAGTCGATGGGAAATCGGTTAATATTCCGATACTTGTTTATGATGCGATGGAGGGACGGAGAAGGTTATGCCAGCCTGGCGATGGTTGTCCAGGTGGAAGGATGTAGGTTTATAGCTTAGGTAAATCCGGGCTATTTTATACCGAGATCTGATAGCAAGCTGTACTTGTACAGCGAAGTGGCAAATACCATGCTTCCAGGAAAAGCTTCTAAGCGATAGTCATAAACGAATCGTACCCTAAACCGACACAGGTGATCAGGTAGAGAATACCAAGGCGCTTGAGAGAACTCTGCTGAAGGAACTAGGCAAAATGGTACCGTAACTTCGGGAGAAGGTACGCTGCTGATGGTGAAGGACTTGCTCCGTAAGCTATTGGCAGTCGCAGATACCAGGCTGCTGCAACTGTTTATTAAAAACACAGCACTCTGCAAACACGAAAGTGGACGTATAGGGTGTGATGTCTGCCCGGTGCTGGAAGGTTAATTGATGGGGTTAGCGTAAGCGAAGCTCTTGATCGAAGCCCCAGTAAACGGCGGCCGTAACTATAACGGTCCTAAGGTAGCGAAATTCCTTGTCGGGTAAGTTCCGACCTGCACGAATGACATAATGATGGCAGCGCTGTCTCCAGCAGAGACTCAGTGAAATCGAAATCGCAGTGAAGATGCTGTGTACCCGCGGCTAGACGGAAAGACCCCGTGAACCTTTACTACAGCTTTACATTGAACTTTGACCTGACTTGTGCAGGATAGGTGGGAGGCTTTGAAGCCGAGACGCTAGTCTTGGTGGAGCCAATCTTGAAATACCACCCTGGTCATGTTGGGGTTCTAACTCAGGTATAACAATACCGAGGACAATGTATGGTGGGTAGTTTGACTGGGGCGGTCTCCTCCTAAAGAGTAACGGAGGAGTACGAAGGTGCGCTCAGACCGGTCGGAAATCGGTCGTAGAGTATAAAGGCAAAAGCGCGCTTAACTGCGAGACCCACAAGTCGAGCAGGTACGAAAGTAGGTCTTAGTGATCCGGTGGTTCTGTATGGAAGGGCCATCGCTCAACGGATAAAAGGTACTCTGGGGATAACAGGCTGATACCGCCCAAGAGTTCATATCGACGGCGGTGTTTGGCACCTCGATGTCGGCTCATCTCATCCTAGGGCTGAAGCAGGTCCTAAGGGTATGGCTGTTCGCCATTTAAAGAGGTACGCGAGCTGGGTTTAGAACGTCGTGAGACAGTTCGGTCCCTATCTACCGTGGGCGTTGGAAATTTGAGAGGATCTGCTCCTAGTACGAGAGGACCAGAGTGGACGAACCTCTGGTGTTCGGGTTGTCACGCCAGTGGCATTGCCCGGTAGCTACGTTCGGATGGGATAACCGCTGAAAGCATCTAAGCGGGAAGCCCACCTCAAGATTAGATTTCCCTAAAGAGCCGTTCAAGACTAGGACGTTGATAGGCAGGGTGTGGAAGCGCAGCGATGCGTGTAGCTAACCTGTACTAATTGCTCGTTTGGCTTGACCATACAACACCCAAGTGGTTTGTATCAAGTCTAATTAATCTATCTTGTAAAGCGAAAGCTTTAGAATAAGAAAGAACATTTCGATATCACCGTTAACCTTGATTCAGTTAGGTTATGTGGTACTTATCAAAGTCACACAAACAGACTCATATCTAACCCCCTTTGCTGACGACAATAGCACGATGGAACCACCTGATCCCTTCTCGAACTCAGAAGTGAAACATCGTAGCGCCAATGGTAGTGTGGTTCGCCCATGTGAGAGTAGGTCATCGTCAGCTCTCTATTCTAGATAAAGCCCCCTTCGCTAACGCGAAGGGGGCTTTTCTTTGACTGTAATTCTGATAATTCTGCGCTTTACACTTGCTGCCAATTATATTCGTTCTACTTACTATTCATATTTCATATGGTTGCTTTCATTATGCTGATATTTAGCATGTCTTTATCTTATGCTTTGTTTATTATCAGTCTTTCAGATATTCAGTTATTAATTGAATAAAGTTGATTCAAAGATTATATTTATATTGTTGCTCTGGGAGATTAGTGCTAACTTTGATTAATGATATATTATCATTTCAAAGAGCCAAACCATGAATACAGACAAACTCCCTCCTTATATCAGCGCTTCAGATAAAGTCATACTCTTCGATGGTGTTTGCAAGTTGTGCAATGCATGGAGTAACTTTATTATCAAACATGACAAGCACCGTCTCTTTAAGTTATGTAGCGTACAGTCGGAAGAGGGTCAAGCAATACTGCTTCATTTTGGCCTACCTATCGATTCTTATGAGACGATGCTTTACGTAGAAGGTAATCAGTCATTCCAAAAAAGTGATGCTTTTTTTCAAGTAATGGCGAAGCTGGGCTACCCATGGAAAACGACTTGTATTTTTAGCATTATTCCAAGACCAGTACGTGATTGGATGTATGACCGTGTTGCCCTAAACCGTTACAGTCTTTTTGGTAAGTATGACTACTGCACTCTACCATCACCAGAACATAAGACGCGCTTTTTAAATGCAAAGCTCTAAGCTTACTCATGTCTCATTTATCAGCAGATTATCATTCGGCTTCTTATTTATTTATCATGGCTTAGTGCCCAAGATACTTTGGTTAAGTCCGGTTGAAACCCATTTGGTTTCTTTAAGTGGTCTCGATATTCCTGCCAATGTAGTTTCTCTATTATCTGGTATTGGTGAGGTACTCTTAGGTAGCTCAATCCTATTTTTTCGGAAATCTATTATTCCACTTTATATGGCAGTGGTCGTTTTACTGCTGCTACTACTCTTTGTAGGTTTTGTCAGCCCAGAGTATTTAGTTGAGGCCTTTAACCCTGTTACAACCAATATGTTGGGGCTGGGTTTTTGTTATTTGGTATGGTTTATGCATGAAGGTAAGAAGGTTTAAAAAATAGATAACGTATCGTTCGTTTGGTTTCTTCTGCATAAAGTTTGAGTAGACCCTTATTTAGCTTATTATTATAGATTTAGGTAATATCTTAGGCACAAAGCTATGAAGAAGATTAATGTGGTTGGAACGAGTGGCAGTGGAAAATCTACTTTTAGCCGTATGTTAGCGACAAGATTGGACTATCCGTATCTTGAAATGGATGCGATGTTCTGGAAGCCCAATTGGCAAGAGTCTAGCGATGTAGAATTCTTTGCCAAGCTTGACAGTGCTTTGTCGCAAGAAAGATGGGTTCTCGATGGCAATTATAATAGGACGGTTGATATAAAACGGGCAGATATTGATCAGGTTATATGGATAGATTATTCGTTTCCTCGTACGGTCTATCAAGCAATCAAACGTGCCTTTATTCGCTCAATAACGAAAACTGAGCTTTGGGATGACACTGGAAATATTGAAACGTTCCGTAAATCATTTTTTAGTCGTGATTCAATCATCATTTGGACGTTAAAAACATATAAGCGCAACCGTGTCCGTTATACTGAGATGTTCAATGATCCTAAATATAATTATATAGAATTTGTAAGATTGACAAGTCCAAAAATGGCTAAGAAATTTATAGATGAGTTAAATCTATAGCAGTAAGTTTAGTCGGGTTTATTTCATATTTAGCGCTACTATTAGTAAGAGTTTTAATACCGCTTTAACTACTTTTGGAAATGATTATGAATGTAACTGATATAAAAGTGTTTGTGCCAAGTAAGGACTATGAAATCTCAAAATCGTTTTATTCGGAAATTGGCTTTAAGCCTGAGTTCGTAACCAATGATTTAACCCTTTTTCAAAGTGGATCGTATTCTTTATATTTGCAACGTTTTTATAATCAAGAACTGGCAGATAATTTTATGATACAGATTTGCGTCTCAGATATCGAAGAAGCATTCGATGTGTGCTCAAGCTCAGAACATAAGACAAGAATCATGCCTGTTCAGCAAGAGGCGTGGGGTAAGGTATTTTACTTATGGGGACCCGCGGGTGAGCTGCTACATATTACTGAGTTTGATCGTTAATAATAAGTTCTGCGAAGATAGGTTTTGAGCAGTGCTCCAAGCTAGCTCTCTTTGTAGGTATTATTTTAGATGTGTATATCAAGGATAGATGTATGAGTATTCAAAGAGTGGCACTCATCACAGGTGGTGGTCGAGGTATTGGTGCTGCCACAGCGAAGCTGTTTACCAAGCAAGGTTATGCGGTCGCTATCAATTATAAATCTAATTCGGAAGCAGCCAACAAACTGGCTGAGATGACCACTGCTGATGGTGGATAGAGTGAGTAGAGCGATTACAGACGGTGATTCCACTGCAAAAAGGCGGGCAACCTGAGGAAGTTGCTGAAGCCATATATTGGCTGGCGTCAGATAAATCTTCCTTTTCGACTGGGAATTTCTTAGATATCACAGGTGGTTTGTAGGTGGAGTAAATGGTTTGAAAGTAAATCTTAAATATATAGTGCTTTTTGTCTAGTCTGTGTGAGAATAGATCGTTGTAAGCTTTCTATTATAAGTGCTCCTCTCTGTATTAACGTACAGGAGCGAAGATTTTGTAAGTTTTTCAGATATTTAATGCATGTTAGCTATCAAAAGATATATAGATTTAAAAGAATACATTTTTGAGATTTTATTGGTTTAAGTATTTTAATTTCTAAAAGTTAAATTATACATTGGTTGCTTTGAGGGAAGTTTCTATATGAAATTAGAGTTCGATAAAAAGTTAGAACAAGCGTTCATCACTATTTTAGAGTCTCCTGCTTCTGAAGGAAAAAAGAAAGAGTTAGTAGTACATGAGTTCATGGAAAGGAATCCAGAATTAATCCCTACACCTAACTTGTTAAACCATCATCTTCATTTTGGATTAGTAGTATCAAAATTTCCTTTAGATACATCTTTAGAAACCGATTATGTTTACCTAACAAAAAGTTCTGATACATGGAGAGTGACCTTTGTCGAATTAGAAGCCCCTGACAAAAAGATGTTCACAAATAATAAGAAGCAGGTGGATACCTCTTCTGATTTCAATAAAGCTATCGCTCAAGTTAGGTCATGGCAGGTTTTTATAGAAGAAAATAAATGTGAAGTTATGCGTAGGCTTAACCCTATTTTCTATCCAATTGTAATGAGAAGAAATCCAGTTGAATTTAATTATCAGTTAATAATTGGACGATCTGAGGAAAAGAACGAGTCACCTGAAAGAATTAAAATATTAAATCGTCTTCGAAAAGAGACTGGTATCGATATTATGACTTATGACACGCTTATTAACTATTACAGAAATTCAGAGAGATATAAGAAGGATATACTTTCGTTATCAAAAAATAAAATGAAGTTTAAGTATACCCATACAGATTCAACGATGCTGTTTAGCTATGTCAGTAAAGACGAATTTATTCTAACTTCAAAGCAAAAAGAGTATTTTAAATTAAAAGGGTATGAGATTGATGAGTGGGAGCAAGGCAAATCACTCGCTGTAAATGGAAAGCAGACTATGAAAAATTTTAGTTTATCTTGTATGCTTGAGCTGTAGAATAAACTTTAAAACTACCATAAGTTGAGCGAAAAATTATGGCTCGTTTAACGACTATAGCCAATAATTTTCTTTCCCTTAATTAGCTTCTATACCATTATCGACATTAGGAAGACTAAATGTCTGAACTGAAAACTGATAACAATTTATCTAAACGAGATGACATATCTTCTTCAAATTGGAATAAAATTTTTCAATGGATATTTTCCACTCAGCTAGAAGAAAAGGAAGAAGAAGATCCCGCTAAAAAATTATTGAATAGTATGAGAATAACCGCAAAATGTCGATTTAATGCATCAGTAAGACTAACAAGAATAAGCAAATACTCTTTTTTGACCACTACGATTCTATCGTTAGGATTAATATTCATACCACTATATCAGTACTCGGGTCTTCCTATTCCCTACAGCACAGAAGTGCTAAGCATGTTGCAAATATTCTTAGCTGTTGCGGTACTTGTGTATTCAGTTGTTAATGCGACAGCTAAATATGACTTACGTGCCCAGTCCTTAGACGATTGTGGTATAAGTATTAAAGAGTTGATCCGCGAACTCCGAAATGTGATATCAGACACAAAGATAAGTGGACAAGTTATTAATTTAGAAGAATATCATAAGAGGTATCATATTATATCCTCTGAACCAGAGAACCATACTAGGGTTGACCATCTTTTTGCCGTATTAGATACATCTACTGATTTCGATATAACTGGGCTAAAAAGGCTTTCAATGTATATTAAGTCTTATTCTATGTATCTAATACCTTATGTGATTCCCACTTCGATGATGCTTTTTGAAGTTTTATTTATTTTAGATATGTTGAAAGTCACGAGCTATTTTAAAAATATTTTCACAATTACGGCTGGGTAATAAATTATTTTAAATATAATAAAAGATTATTGGCTATTTTGGGTATATTTTTTGCTCCTAAGATAAGTTTATACATTAATATCTTTTAAAGTGACTAAGCCAAAATATTTATTCAGTAAATATAATAACCATTAAAGAGAACCCTATGACCACCTCAAAAGTAACCTACCAAGGCGATTTGCGCACCACCGCCATTCATTTGCAATCAAACAATGAAATCATCACCGATGCGCCAACCGACAATCAAGGCAAGGGCGAGGCATTTTCACCGACTGACTTGCTAGCGACCAGTTTGGCCAGTTGTATGCTGACCATTATCGGTATCAAAGCCCGCGACATGGATATCGATCTCGCAGGAACAACGGCTGAAGTGACCAAAATCATGGCGGCCGACCCAAGGCGCGTGAGCGAAATACATGTCATCGTGACGTTTAACAGAGAGCTTGATGATAGAACGCAAACGATCTTTTATAACACCGCATTGACTTGCCCAGTCGCCAACAGTATACACCCTGATATCACGCAAAATATCGTTTTTAGATGTGCAAAACCGCTTGATTAAGGGCTAACTATGGCTGCCAAAACCTTATTAATCGTCGCGCATGCACCATCGCCCAATACTGAAAAGTTAGCGCAAGCTGCTTACAAGGGTGCCAATTATCCTGATATAGACATCAAGGTTATTATCAAGTCGCCGCAAGATACGCAGCCAGAAGACGTGTTGGCTGCCGATGCGCTATTACTGGGCACGACTGAGAACCTTGCGTATATGGCAGGATTGACCAAAGACTTTTTTGATCGTTGTTATTATCCTGTGTTAGAGGAGAAGCAAGGGTTGCCGTTTGCCTTATATATTCGAGCAGGGCAAGATGGCACGGGTACTGAACGTGCGATGAAGACGATTACGACAGGTTTGCGCTGGTCATGGATACAAGAGGCGCTGATACTACAAGGCGAGTGGCAGGACGACTTTACTGAACAAGTAGAGACGCTAGCGATGACACTTGCGGCGGGACTAGAAGCTGGGATTTATTAGCATCATGAGCCTTATTATCCATATGGTGCTACTTGTCATATAAGAAGTGAAAATACGATGATATATAGCAATACTGATTTTATGCCCTCTGAGGCGTTACCGTTTTCTCAAGCTTGTGAAAACAACAAACAACCTATCTTATCTGTTTTACAAAAAGAGTTGATAGAAACGGCTCACGTGTTGGAAGTCGGTTCTGGAACGGGTCAGCATAGCGTGTATTTTGCCCCAAGACTCGCGCACTTAACATGGCAGACCAGTGATGTTCTAGTCAATCATACTGCTATTCATGCATGGCATGCCGCGTATCCTGCGAACAATTTATATGCGCCATTGGCGTTTGATCTGTCTCGTGATTCAGTACCTATCAATACAGATAATAACGCACCATATGATGCCTTCTTTACGGCTAACACTTTGCATATCATTGCGTGGCCATTGGTAGAGCGCTTATTTGCATTGGCAGGTGATACCTTACCTTTAGGTGGCAAACTCATTGTCTATGGCCCATTTAACGAAAATGGTCATTATACGAGTGCTAGCAATCAACAATTTGATATAAGCCTGCGTCAACGCGATCCAAAAAGCGGTATTCGTCATAAAGAAGATATTGTCACGTTAGCAAGCCAGCATGATCTGAAGCTAAGCAATACTTATGCATTGCCTGCCAACAACCAAATATTGGTCTTTACCAAAGCAGATTGAAGCCATTCACGCTTCTAAAAAATAAAGACCAAGACAGAATAAGGTGATCTATCTTGGTTCTTTATACAGTGCTTTTTATACGACAACTACAGCCTTTTGAATACGATGGTTTTATGCATAAGGTCTTCGTATAGATGATTTGCGCTATTTATATTCGTTGGCTAAAAAATCTAAATAACGTTTCCAAGAACGTTCATCAGCACGCGCATCGTAACGATCACTTCCAAACACGCTAAAGGCGTGTGGCGCGCCGCTGTAGGTCACCATCTCATGAGGTACTTTGGCCGCTTCTAACGTTTTGCCCAAAGTAGCAAAACTCTCTAGCGAAACGGACTCATCGGCAGAGCCGTGGAATACTAAGATTTCTCCTGTGGTTTTATCATAGTTCTGTCCCGTTGGGATATCAAAAGCACCGTGGAAAGGCACGAAGGCTTTCTGCGGGAAGCCTGAACGAGCTAACTCTAAAGCAACCGTACCCCCAAAACAGTATCCCATGGTAACGCCTTCACGCACATCATTTCCTTGCAAGCGACCTGCATTCAACGCACCTTCTAGTATGCGGCGCATTTTACTGCGATCATCATATAGGGCACCCGTTAGGCGCTTATTTTCTTCAACGGACGTAGGGCGAATGCCTTGCCCAAACATATCTGCGGCGAGGACGTTATAGCCCTCATTCGCTAACATATCAGCGCGCTTACGCTCATAGTCTGTGAGGCCGTCCCAATCATGAATCAGTAAGATAAAAGGGGCATTGGGCTTGTCGGCTTTGGCGTAATAGCCTTCATAGGCTTGGTCATCGACGGTATAAGTAACGTTCTTGGTCGTGATGGCAGCTGCCGTCTGACTAAATGTCAATGCCATGACGCACATTGACGCACCTACTAGCAATGAGCGATAAGGTTTTTTGGATAAGATATTTGATGTTGGTAGCATAGTAGATAGCCTTATAGTTGTATGAGAAGGCGATAAAGAGATGGCTAAACACCATGCCACTATCATTTATCGATAATTTTGGAACGTCATAAAAGCATACCTTAAAGAATAACTACATTACAAGATTGGATTGTTAACGTTACTGCTCGTATTAAATATGGGGTTTGTAGAACTTTCTGAACGCATACTTTAACCAAACATCAACAAGGTTCACCATATACGCAACTTAGTTTTTGGGTAAGATAACCCGTATGCCTTTTATTCCTTTATATTTTTTATTTCTTTATATTATTTGATAATCGGTTATACAAACACACAGATAAATAATCGACAGATGAAGTCAGCATTATCTCAATGGATACTAAACCTGTGTAAGCACACTTTTAATGGTCTAAAAAAGACTATTTTACTCATTAGCTAGGATGTTTTATGAATAATAATATCGATCATACCGACCCAGCCAAAGACATGAATTCTGAACGTGGTAACGGTGGTGAAACCCATCAGCGCGCAGGCGACGATACTAAGGTATTGACAACGCAGCAAGGCGTGCCTATCTCTGACAATCAAAATTCTCTAAAAGCAGGTTCACGTGGACCTACGTTGTTAGAAGATTTTGTACTACGCGAAAAAATCAATCATTTTGACCACGAGCGTATCCCTGAGCGTATTGTTCATGCTCGCGGTAGTGCGGCGCATGGTTATTTTGAGCTGACCGAATCGTTAGAAGCGTATACGACAGCCAAAATTTTGACTGAAACTGGTAAACAGACGCCACTTTTTACGCGCTTCTCGACCGTTGCGGGTAATAAAGGCTCAAAAGATACACCACGCGATGTACGTGGATTTTCTGTCAAAGTATATACCGAAGAAGGTAACTGGGACATCGTTGGTAACAACATGCCAATCTTCTTTATTCAAGATGCGATTAAATTTCCAGATTTGATTCATGCGGTTAAGCCTGAGCCAGATCGCGGATTTCCGCAAGCGGCGTCTGCCCATGATACTTTTTGGGATTTTGTGTCTTTAAGCCCTGAAACCATGCACAACCTGATTTGGCTCATGAGTGATCGTGGTCTGCCACGTAGCCTACGCATGATGGAAGGTTTTGGTATTCACAGCTATCGTTTGATTGATAAAGACGGCAAGAGCACGTTCGTCCGTTTTCATTGGAAACCAGTACTGGGTGTACAATCGACCACATGGGATGAAGCAGTAAAAATCTCTGGCGCGGATCCTGATTATCATCGCCGCGACTTGTTTGAGTCCATTGATAACGAGATGTATCCTGAATGGGAATTTGGTGTTCAGTTATTTACGGAAGAAGAAGCAGATAACTTTCCATTCGATCACTTAGATGCGACCAAGCTTATTCCAGAAGAGCTAGTACCAGTAAAAATCATTGGTAAAATGGTCTTGAATCGCAATGTAGATAATTTCTTTGCAGAAACTGAGCAAGTGGCGTTCTGTCCATCGCACGTCGTACCTGGTATCGATTATAGTAACGATCCTTTACTACAAGGGCGTCTATTTAGTTATCTAGACACGCAATTGTCACGTTTAGGCTCACCAAACTTTGCCCAAATCCCAATTAATGCACCAAAATGCCCATTTGCGAACAATCAGCAAGATGGTCATATGCAAATGCAAGTGCCTAAAACGCGCGTGATGTATGAGCCACAAAGTCTTGATCCAACGCGTCCACGTGAAAGCGCCAAACGCGGATTTGCTTCATTCCAAGAACGCTTGGATGATGGCGTAAAAGGTCGCATCAGAGCAGAAAGCTTTGCTGATCACTATAGCCAGCCACGTATGTTCTATCGCAGCCAGACGGCGACAGGACAGGCACACATTGCTTCTGCCTATGCGTTTGAGCTAGGTAAAGTGGATACTGCGCATGTACGCACTCGTACGCTAAGCCATCTACGTCATATCGATGAAGATTTGGCCAATCGTGTGGCCACAGCACTTGGTATGGAACTTCCAGAGCCTGCTAATGCCGCCGCTCCTGTACAGGATTTAGAGACGTCTAAAGCCGTTCAAACCATTGGTATCACGCCTAAGAGTTTGGAAGGTCGTTTGGTCGGTATTTTAGTTGCTGAAGGTTCTAGCCATAGTGAAGTTGAAAAGTTTGAAAAAGCCGCCCGTGCAGCTGGTGCTAATGTCAAAATCGTTGCTCCTAATAAGGAAGTGACGTTAGATAACGGTACACGCATTCAAACGGATGAGCGTTTGGCTGGCGCGCCGTCAGTCATCTTTGATGCGATAGTAAGTATCATCATGCATCCACCCGCTAAAAAGCTGGCTAAAGACAGCGCAGCACTAGACTGGTTTAATGATGCTTATGCGCATTGCAAAGCGATTGCATACTGCCCTGCGACTGAAGAGCACATTTTGAGCAAACTGCCTATCGAAAAAGATGCGTTTGTAACGCCGCTCGACAATGTTGACGGTTTTATCGAAAATGCTAAAACTCGTCTGTGGGAGCGTGAGCCAAAGGTACGTGACCTTGCATAATTGAAGGCATAAGCTTTGAATATATAAAACATACTTTTGATATAAAAACCCAGCCTATGTGCTGGGTTTTTGCTTTTATACGAGCAGAGATCAATCCGTTATTAGATGGAAAGTTTAGTTTTTATAAGTTTTTATTTACGGTCGTCTCTTTTACTGATGGATATCTATAGTCACAAGCGTTCACTCAAAGTCGTTTTTTTTGAGTTGACGGACGTTATACTAAAGATCGTCTATAAAACTGAATAAAACCTCATAATGATAATTATAAAGGAGGTGAGGGATAGCAATGAGTTTATGCAAGATTGTACGTTTAGAAGGATATATTCAAAGTACCTACCTTGCGATATATCCAGACAAGATAATGCTGCTGGACGGTGGCTGCCGTGCTGATGTGCCAATGGTTCTCGATTATATTAAATTGACATTGAAACGACCGATCACGGATTTAAAAGTCGTCGTCGTCACACACATGCATCCTGATCATGCTGGTGGGGCAAATAAGTACCGAGAAAAAACGGGTTGCCTCATTGTTTCCTCTAACAAAAAGCATCAGTGGTATGGCGGCATTGGTGGACGTGCCATGCACTTTATAGATATAAATCTTGCGTATTATGTGGCTAAGCGTCAAGGGCGCTCATTTAAAAACTTATATTACCCAGCAAGCCTAAAACCAGACATCACTGTGAAAGATGAAGATTGCGTGCCAAGGTTTGAGGAATGGCAAGTACTAGAGACGCCAGGGCACACAGATAGAGATTTGTCTTTGTTCCATATGCCAAGTCGGCAAATATATACCGCTGATTTGATTATTAAGCTGCGTCACAAATTTGTGGCACCGTTTCCTATTTATGATCCTAAAGTCTATATTCAGTCATTGACCAGAGTCAAAGATTTAAAACCTTCCATGGTGATGATGGCACATGGGTGTGAGATGGCGATAGATGAGGATACTTTTGATAAGCTTATTGCTGGCGCGCCCAAACATCCTCGTACGATCAAAGACACGATCAAGCACAAACTACTATGGCGAAGAGATAGAGACCGTCATATTTTTAAACAAAATCGTAGGTAATAAAAAATGAAGTCAAAAAAAAGCCCCATGACGATATAGTCATAGGGCTCTCTAAATATGGTGGGCCGACCGCGACTCGAACGCGGGACCAATTGATTAAAAGTCAACTGCTCTACCAACTGAGCTATCGGCCCTGAGAAGCATTAAAAATTTAGCTTCGCAAGATAAATTTCCTTAGAGGCAAATTTATTAAAACTGGATATCTTAGCGATATCTTTTAAACTTAAACTCGTTAATCAACTACCGGATAGGGCAGAACAATTAATAAGTATCAAACTAAATATGGTGGGCCGACCGCGACTCGAACGCGGGACCAATTGATTAAAAGTCAACTGCTCTACCAACTGAGCTATCGGCCCTGAGAAGCATTAAAAATTTAGCTTCGCAAGATAAATTTCCTTAGAGGCAAATTTATTAAAACAAGACATCTAAAAAATGTCTCAAAACTTAATTCTTTATGTATTGAGCTGTCAATAATAAAAGAGGCATTAAGTTTCTTTCACCGTTTTGAGAATTTGTATCCCTAAACGTGAGAGCACATTATATATATAATTCTGACAATTACAACCCCACATCGTAAAAAAAGTGCAATTCTTGCGTAAAAAGGGCTATTTTTCTGGAATACTTATAAAAATGCCTGTTCTGATTGTCATTTTGAGAAAAAGTACGCTCTTGATTAACCATTAATCTCTAGATAATGCTTCAACAGGATCTAATTTTGCCGCATTACGTGCTGGTAAGAAGCCAAAAACCACGCCAATGAGCGTTGAGCAAACAAAAGCCGCAATGATGGAGGTCATTGAATAAATCACTTTGAAACTATCGCCACCCACACGGTTGATCAATTCGCCAATAGCAAAGGCCATTCCAATACCAATCAGTCCTCCTAAGACACAGACCAAAACGGCTTCGATCAGAAATTGCTGCATGATATCGCTTTGGCGTGCGCCAACGGCCATACGTACACCAATCTCATTGGTACGCTCGGTCACTGATACCAGCATGATATTCATGACGCCGATACCGCCGACCACTAATGAGATAATGGCAATGGAGGATATCAAGAGCGTCATGGCTGTCGTGGTAGACTCAATGGTTTGGCGAATAGAGTCTGAATTGCGTATGCGAAAATCATCCGTACCGTGGCGACTTTCCATCAACTGATAAATGGCAGACTCAGCGGCCGAAGAAGATATCTTGTCATCGATGAGTGCGACGAAACTTTCAATATTATCGCTACCTTTGATACGTGACATCATGGTGGTATAAGGCATATACAATGTCGGTGTGTCGACCTCGCCGCCGAACCCGCTGTTGTTGGGTTCAAGCACGCCAATCACTCGTCCTGGTACGCTACCAATCAATACCACTTCACCAATAGGATCCGCATCATTGGGGAAAAAAGTATTTTTGGCATTATTGTCAATAATGATGTCTTGCGTGCGACGTAGAATGCTTTGGCCATCAAAACCCTGACCTTGCGCCAATGTCTCACCACTGACGCTCAGATAATCTTGTCCAACACCGCTGATGCTGGCAGCTTCCTGTATGTTGCGATAGCGTACGTTCATATTGGCGTCAAGCTGAGGGCTGACACTAATGACGTAGGGCTGATCTTCGACGGCCTGAGCATCTTGCGGGGTCAAATTCTCATCGTTGTATTGTCGCCTTGGGTCACCATAAGGATACCCATCACGGACAGTGATCGTATTGGTACCAAGCGAGCTAATATTGGTCAGGATTTGTTCTTGTGAGCCTTTACCTAAGCCCACGACAGAGACCACTGAAGCAATACCAATAATAATACCTAGCATGGTGAGCAAGGTACGCATTTTATGGGCACGCATGGCCAACAGCGACATTTTGAATGCTTCGAGCAGCCGATCGATAAAGCTGCTAAAAACGCTCTTACGGTTGTTGTCTAATATAGGCGCGGGTTGAGTGGTCGTTGATTTATAGTGATCGTTTTTATAGTCCGCAATCACGTAACCATCTTTTAGCTCAATCACACGCTCAGCTTGTGCAGCGAGGCCTGGGTCATGAGTTACCATGATGATGGTATGACCTTGAGCGTTTAGGTCATATAAGATTTTCATCACATCTTCGCCAGACTTGCTATCAAGCGCGCCTGTAGGCTCATCGGCTAAGATGATATCGCCGCCATTCATGAGCGCCCGTGCGATCGACACACGTTGCTGCTGCCCACCTGAGAGCTGGTTAGGGCGGTTATTCACTTTTGCGCCCAAACCCAAATCTGCTAATAATTTTTCAGCGCGCTCGCTACGGGCTTGTCCATCCATACCAGCATATACCGCAGGGACAGATACGTTGTCTCGAGCACTGATATCGCCAAGCAAATGATAACGCTGAAAAATAAAACCAAAATGCTCGCGGCGTAGCTTAGCCAACTCATCAGCGTCTAAGCGACTGACTGATTGACCATAAATTTTATATTCACCAGCAGTCGCTTGATCTAAGCAGCCTAGGATATTCATCAGGGTTGACTTACCTGAACCCGACTGACCGATGATAGCAACCATTTCACCTTGGTTGATGGTCAGATCGATATCATGGAGCACACGAATGGTTTGTTCACCAGCTTTGAACTCTCTGATTAATCCTTTGACCTGCATCAATGGGTTATCTGCTGCGGTAGTAGGGCTGGACTCTCTGGTATTCATTTGCGATGCTGCCTATATCAATGCTGCTTATATAATTGCTCTTATCGAAAGCAATAAAATGCTTGGCGATGAAGATTGGTACCAAATGCTTGTCTAAGTATTAAAACCCTCTCATGCCTCTACCGCCTTGTTCCTTTTTTTGTCCTTCTTCGCCCAATATCACTTCATCACCTTGATTTAAACCGCTTAAAATCTGTACGCTAACGCGGTTGTTAATACCTGTTGTTACGGTTTGCTCGACTACTTGACCATCGGCTTTGAGTACGCGTACCATCGCCGTTTTTGCATTTGGATCTGTATTGGCGTCACGAGATTTATTGGTTTTACTGACAGGTTGTAGGGCAGCTGCTGGTATAAGAAGGGCGTCTTTTGCTTGATCGATGACAATATAAACCTGTGCTGTCATATCAATACGAAAACGTCGTTCAGTATTTGGCACTTCGATATAACCAACATAATAAATAGCAGAGTCGGTTGAACTGGTGTCACTGATGACTTCAGGAGCAGGTTCGACAGCCTTTAGGACAGAGTCGAATTTTTGATCCGGATTACCAATGATATTAAAATAAACAGGCATACTGGCATTGACGTTGATGACGTCAGCTTCTGATATTTGAGCATTGATTCGCACTGTAGACAAATCAGCCAATGTCACGATAGTGGGTGCAGTTTGGTTAGCGTTAACGGTCGTGCCTTGCTCTGTGGTAATCGATACGACGGTTCCTGACATAGGCGCACGGATGGTGGTATAGCTAAGATCTTCTTCAGCCGTATTGACGTTGGTCTGTGATTTGCGCAATGCCGCTTCTTGGCTGTTGATATTGGCCTCAGTCGTTGCAATCGCAGCTTTGGCAGTGTCGATGGCAGCAAGGGCATTGGCTACCGCAGCCTTGGCTGTCTCTACGCTGGTTGCTTGAGTGTCATACTCTTGCTGAGAAATCGCGTTAATGGCGACCAACGATTTTAAACGGGTAAAATCTGACTGCGCTTGCTTGAGCTCAGACTGACGGCTGGCAAGATCGGCATAAGCACTTTTTAGGCTGGCTTGTCTGCTCAAAGATTCGGCTTTGGCGCTTTGTATCGCGGCCACACTTTGTTCAAGACTGGCTTGCTCGTTACTTAGATTGTTCTTTTGCGTGACTTGATCGATTTGGGCAATCAAATCGCCTTGCTGTACCTCATCACCAACGTCAACATAAAGGCGTTTTACTTCACCTGAAACCTGAGCACCAACATCAACCGTGTTCAGGGCTTTGACTTTACCAGACGCCATGACATTGTTTTCAATGTCACCGATCTCAGCTGTCGCTGTTAAATAATTAGGCGTGGTTTCTTTTGGTTTTAAGAAATGATAAGCCAAGGCCGCGAGTGCTATGACAACTAAGGCGATAACCCCCCATTTAATAGCAGATTTTTTGCTCATTTTGCGCATAACAACAGTCCAATCACAATTAAATCAAATGTAGCTATAGTAGAGGCTTCATCAGCAAAAGGGAATGGGAATTAGTTTAAGAAAGGTTAAGGTAGCGTGAGACAAAGTAAGGATGCAGCAGCAAAACAGGCGTCGCACTAGATTTTAATAAGCCAATTACCGTAAGCATTAAGAAAATAATATTAGTATAGGCGGGGTTGCTAAGGGAGTGGTTGTACAAGAGAGTCAGTAGAAATTCAAAGATAGCGAGAGGAGTAAAATGGCAGTTATCGTTTTATAAACAAACGCTTTCCTGCCAGCTCAAGTGCAGCTTGCAATAGTAACTCCCATGCAGGCTGGCGAATAAGCCCTTTGATGGCTTGGTCACAACGATAAAGTAGGGCGGGCCACTCGGCAGTTTGTACTTTTGACTGCCTGCGACAAGCTTGTTGATACAATCCTTGTTTGCTACGCCAAATGCCAAGCGCTTGCGGGTCTTGTCCATCCATCAATTGTATGACTTGACGCATGTCTTTACTGATTGCCCATAATACCAAGGTCGTTGGCTCATCTGTGGCTCTAAGCTGAAACATAATCTTTGCCACTTGGGCGCTGTTGCCCATCAGCATGGCGTCTGATAAATCAAACACGCTAAATTGGGCATCACTGACCAAGGCTGCTTGCAAGTCATTAATGTCCAGCGCCACACTATTATCAGGCTGGTTCAATGTACGACTTGTTTGCAAAGCATCTTTATTTTGACTGACAAGTTGCGGCGCAAATAAATAGGACAGTCGCCATAAGGTTTGATAAGCGCTCAACAGATGATGCTCAGTATGGGACATAAGTAGCTGCCACGCTTCTTGTGACAAGCGTAATCCAAATTGCTGGGCTTGTATTTGTAATAACTGTTGTCGTTGCTGCTCGTTGTATAAATTACAGTCAATCACGTGACCATATTGAGCAAATGGCGCAAACCACTTGCTACTCTGACTGCGCTTGTCTTGCTTTGGCGTTAGCCATAACACGCTATGAGTATGTGCGCCTGTTTGTGCTTCTTGGGCAAAACGTTCTAACGCCTCAATCACACCTTTGTCTGGTTTATGATTGCCGGTCACGATTAATGCGCTGGCATCATCAAATAGAGATTGACTGCCAAGCTCTGATAATACCTCTTGCCAACTCTTGACTGATATCAGCTCGATACGTTTGACGGCGTAGTTTTGCGCTCGCCAGTGTGGACGTAATGCATCAATAAGCCATTGACTCAACAGCGGCTCATCTCCATGAGCCAGCCACAAGCCTGCTACCACAACAGAAGATTGCAGTAGTTTTGGATAGGCTTGTATAAAGGTATCTTGCATAAATTAGAGAGACGCAGGTTGATAAAAATAAACGTGAAACATTAATTAGAGAGACGCAGGTTGATAAAAATAAACGTGAAACATTAAGAATCTGGTATTACAACAGTTGTCGAACCTACGTTATCACTAACGGGTATCGGTTTGCTAGCACCGTTCGAAGTCACTTTGGGTAAGGAGATAGCGACATACTGATCCGTGATGCGGCGCGCTAAACTATCATAGAGCCAATCACGAATCTGATCACCCTGTAGATCGTCTGTACTGACCGAGGCTTCATTATACTGATAGCTACGTTCGACTTGAATCGGGTTGGTTAAGGTGACGGGTTTGCCATTTTCAGTCGTTTGGTAAGTCACATTGGCTGACAATACCAAGCGTATTTCTGTCAAAACACCCACCAGCTCATAACGTTTAAAACGGACGTTACTGATATTGATGGCAGCAATTGGATCAGCACTGATGTTCTTATTATTCGCCGCCACATCAGAGACAGTCATGTTATCGATAACATCGACACCTAATGTTTCTAGACGGCTTGTTAAAGGTAATTTGAGAGGAAACGAGATTCTGTTATCCTCAATAATCACTGCTGTTTTGGCTGCATCAAACAACATCGGAGAATCATACCCACGAAGCTGAAAACCGCAGCCACTAAGCCCTGCGGTTGCACCAACGACAGTAAACATAGGCAAGGCAGCAAATAGAGCGGCTGCTAGTTTCTGTCTGCTTGATGATTTGGCAAGATTGGCGGGTTTGCTCAATTTGATATGAGGTGACTGCCCAGCTCTCTGCTTATACCACATAATCGCTATCCTTAAATGTTAAGAAGGCTTAGAGAGCCAAGACTAAAATACTCAGCTCAATGCACTTATTTTAAAGTACTTATTAATCAAAGTACTTCTCAATTAGAGTACTTAGCCTGCAACCACGATATTTACCAATTTATTAGGAACGACGATTTCTTTTTTGATGTCGCCCGTAATGAATTTTGCCACACTTTCCATTGTACGTGCTTGTACTTTTAGTTGCTCAGGATCGCTGTTCGGTGCCACATCCATCTTACCGCGCATCTTACCATTGACCTGTACCACCATCGTAATTGTATCTTGTACGAGCGCACTTTCATCAACAGCTGGGTAAGTTAGGGCGCTACTCTCAAGACCAAGCGCTTCAAGTAAATGCTCGCCCACGTGCGGCGCATAGACAGATAACATAGTTAGCAAATCAACCAAGGCTTCGTGTTGTACTCGCAAGTCTTGCTCACTACTGGCCTTGAAACTTGCAAGCTCATTAGAAAGCTCCATCAAGCTAGACACTGGCGTATTCAATGCCAAACGATCGCCCAAATCATTATCAATCTTGGCAATGGTCTCATGTGTTTTACGGCGCAAGTTTTTGGCTTCTTTGCTCAAATCGTCTGTATTCAAGGCGTTATTGTTTAGCGCATCAAGGCTTAAGTTTGCATCAGCAAGTGCTTGCATGTGTTCAGTTGCAATGCGCCACATTTTTTTCACAAAGTTGTAAGGGCCTTTTAACGCGTCATCTGACCATTCAAGCGTTTGGTCAGCAGGTGCGGTAAATAACGTGTACAAGCGTACTGTGTCAGCGCCATATTTATCGATGGTAAGCTGTGGATCAACACCGTTGTTTTTTGATTTAGACATTTTCTCAATTTTGCCAATCGTCACAGGCTGTCCATCTGCTTTTAATAACGCTTTAATGGGTTGTCCGCGCTCATCGAATTCAATGTCGATGTCTTCTGCAAAATAGTACGTCGTACTACCATCCGCATTGACACGATAGAACGTACCAGCGAGCACCATACCTTGGGTCATCAAGTTTGCAAACGGCTCATTGCCTGATACTAAGTTTTCATCACGCATTAGCTTGTGAAAGAAACGCGCATAAAGCAGGTGCATGACGGCATGTTCTACGCCGCCGATATATTGATCGACAGGCAGCCATTTGTTGGCGGCAGATTTGTTGACCATGTTTTGCGCGTCGTTCGGACTGGCAAAGCGGGCATAGTACCAGCTTGACTCGACAAAGGTATCAAAGGTATCGGTTTCGCGCTCAGCAGGGTTGCCACATTTTGGGCAAGTCGTGTTTACAAACTCTGGGATATTTTTGAGCGGGTTACCACGGCCATCAGGAACGACATCCGTTGGCAATACAACGGGCAAATCTTGCTCTTCGACAGGAACTGTACCACAATGCTCACAGTTGACCATTGGGATAGGGCAGCCCCAATAACGCTGGCGCGATACGCCCCAATCACGCAGACGATATTGGATTTTTTTCTTAGCCAAGTCTTGTGGTTCAAGTTTGGCTAGCATTGCGTCGAACGCCTGCTCAAAATCTAACCCGTCGAATTCACCTGAGTTAACCAAGGTATTACGTTCAGTATAAGCAAGATTGGCCGCAGTATCATCTGCCTTTGCCTCGGCTTCTATCTCATCAAAATAACCGTTTGGAATATCGATCACTTGTTTAATAGGTAAGTTGTATTTGGTTGCAAACTCATAATCACGTTCGTCATGAGCAGGTACCGCCATAACCGCGCCTGAGCCATAACTCATCAACACATAGTTGGCCACCCAAACTGGCACTTCTTCACCAGTCAAAGGATGCGTGACCGTAAGACCTGTATCCATACCGATTTTCTCGGCTTTGGCAAGATCCGCTTCAGCCACTGAACCTTTTTTGCATAAGGCACAGAACTGCGCGATTGTGTCATCTTTTTCAGAAGCGTACTGTGCAAGCGGATGCTCTGCTGCGACGGCCACATAAGTCACACCCATCAAAGTATCAGGACGAGTGGTGAAGACGTCTAATGTGTTTTCTTGGCCAGCAAGCTCATAAGGGAAGTGTACTTCCATACCTGAACTACGACCAATCCAGTTACGCTGCATGGTCAATACTTCAGACGGCCAATGACCCTCTAGTTGATCCAAATCATCCAACAGCTCATCAGCATAATCGGTGATATTGAAATAATACATAGGAATGTCGCGTTTTTCGACTGGCGCACCACTACGCCAGCCTTTACCATCAATGACTTGCTCGTTTGCTAACACGGTATTATCAACCGGATCCCAGTTAACAGTAGAAAGCTTTTTATAGACCAAGCCTTTTTTGTACAACTGTAAAAACAACCACTGCTCCCACTGATAATACTCAGGGCTACAGGTAGCAAATTCACGTGACCAGTCGATCGATAAGCCGAGTAATTTTAGCTGCGCGCGCATGTTATCAATATTGGCAAACGTCCATGCCGCAGGCGGGGTCTGATTGGCAATCGCCGCGTTTTCTGCTGGCAAACCAAAACCATCCCAACCCATTGGCTGCATGACTTCATAGCCTTTGAGGCGGTAATAACGGCTTAACACATCAGAGATGGTATAGTTACGTACGTGGCCCATGTGCAGCTTGCCGCTTGGGTACGGGAACATCGACAGCATGTAACGACTTGGCTTATCGCTTGGCTCATTGCCCACTTCATAGCGCTTATCATTTGCCCATTTAGCCTGCTGCGCGGCTTCGATCAGTTGTGGCTGATACTGGGTGCTGTTATTAGAAGTGTCATTTGCGCTGATAGGGCTGTTGTTAGTATTAGATTGGTCTGCTGTCACGGCATTGCTCATAGTCGGCTCGGAATTGGTTAATACTGATAAAAATAGGTGGAATTTGACAATGCCATAGCATAGCGTAATTTGGCAAAAATTGCGACGATATGATGTATTTGCTTATCAGGTTCACAGCTAAACATGCGATAGCAGAGACCTTATGTCTACCTGTGGTCAGTCTTAGGTATAATGAAGAGGCATTCTTATAAATAATAGTATTGATTTGGAGTAAATATGACCATCACCATTTACGGTATAAAGTCTTGTAGCACGATGAAAAAAGCATTTAAAAAGCTGGATGAACTAGGCGTCAGCTATGAGTTTCATGACTATAAAAAACAAGGTATCGATAAAGAAACGGTACAGCGCTGGGTTAATGAGCTTGGTATTGATAAAGTACTGAATAAGCGCGGTACGACGTGGCGTAAACTGGATGACCATCAAAAGCAAGCGGCTGACACCAGCGTAGACAATGCCATTGAGCTACTGGTTGAAAACACCAGTATGATTAAGCGTCCCATAGTAGAAGGTTCGCTCGAGGATAAAAATGAGCCAATACTTTTATGCGGTTATGATGAAGCAGTATTCGATACCAGTTTTCGTTAATAAAATTTTCATAAATAAGCTATGCCTTTTGCTCATTATAACTTATGCTACTTTTAATAGAATTATGTTCAGTAGTTAAGTGTGTTCAATGACGAGGATAAGACGATGAAAAAATTGTTAATAGTAGCGGCTTTGGCAGTCGCACCTTTAATGGTGACTAGTGTGCAGGCAGCTGATTCATCCACTAAGATAACTTTTGCAAAAGACAGTTATTGCGGTAGCTTTACTGGCAATATCAGGGATGGGAAAGTGTTTCGTTTGTGGCTCATGCCAGATCAGAACTTAATCATTCGTAATGTGGGCGACGATCAAATCAATGTCGCTTATGTGACAGGGCCCAATGGGCGCTTGAGTGGTGATCGCTATGATAAGGAAAACTCTTATTTTATTCAGCGTAAAGGCAATCATCATATGAAAGTATATGGCAACAGCAGCCATAGTGCTGTTGAGTTCTGTGCTTATTGAGTGATTTTTGATAAGTCCATTTTAGCAAACAAAAAAGGCCCAAGCGGGACATTCAAGCTTGGGCTTTTTCATATCAATTATTGCAAAAACTTCCTAACTCTGTGAGGTCTCTATCTCACGACTGATGAGCGTACCCACACCCTCATTGGTGAAAATCTCAAGCAAGGTAGCATGTGGCACGCGACCATCAACGATAACTGCACTTTTGACACCACTGCGTACGGCATCAAGCGCACATTGAATCTTAGGAATCATGCCACCTGAAATCGTACCATCTTCGATTAAAGCATCGACTTTTTTGGGTGTGAGTCCAGTCACTACTTCGCCATCACGGCCGAGTACGCCTTTAATATTGGTGAGGAGCATCAGCTTCTCTGCTTGTAGAAACTCAGCCACTTTACCTGCGACCAAATCAGCATTGATATTGTAAGTATTGCCTTCTTTATCAACGCCAAGCGGGGCGATAACGGGGATAAAGTCAGAAGCAATGAGCATATTGATCACGTCTTTATTGACACTCACAACGTCACCGACAAACCCTAAATCTATTGGTACGGCAATACCGTCGTTACCGATTTTTTCCATCATAAGTTTTTTTGCTTGAATCAAATTCGCATCTTTGCCGGTCAAACCAATGGCACGACCACCATGTTTGTTGATTAAGCTGACGATAGACTTGTTGACACTACCGCCCAACACCATCTCAACGATATCCATAGTGCTCTTATCTGTAACACGCATGCCATCGATACGGTCAGACTGACGTCCCAGCTCTTTTAATAAGTTGTCAACTTGTGGACCACCACCATGCACGACGACAGGATGTATACCAACCGTTTTTAGCAAGACGATATCACGGGCAAATGAGCTTTCAAGTTCAGGGTCAGTCATGGCATTGCCACCGTATTTGACCACGATGAGTTTATCAACAAAGCGCTGAATATAAGGTAGTGCTGTGGTTAACACCTCTGCAGTGTTTTTGGCATCATCTAAATTAAGCGTCATTACAAGCTCCTCAAGAAGGGTTTTAATGGGGGATATTGTCAGCGTTATTCTTTTATCTTGGCTGTTATATCGTTAATTCTAAATTGTATGTATTTTATATTGGATTGACGATATAGTCAGTTCAACATAAAAAAGATGTGCTTATTTTCTAGCAAATCCACTGTATACGGTGCAAAGCATCTCTACTCGGCTGGCATAGCAGAAATCTGCTCTGCCAGATTTTGATCAAATGGGCGACACAGTGCCGCAAATTTTGCCTGAATGTCTTTCAAATCAGCCAACGTATTGCCAGCGAAGCGTGCCGTCAAATTATGACTGGTATTTGATTGGCGCAGTACGCCAAAACCGTGTGCAAAATCTAAACGTACGCCATCGATGCAGCTCAGCTTTGTGCCTACTGGTAGTAAATGCCGCGCTTGTTCAAGCGTTACGTGATGCTTGTCTGTTGAACATTCACACAGTGACGACGGACACGTATCTAACTGGTAATGACCAAAATCGCTCTCGGTCGTGGTCGCCACAAGTTTGCGTAAATAATGACAAAGTCTCGCCAACTGCTCTACAACAGGGCATTCTTGGTCAGCAGTGTTGGGCATTGGCAAGTAATGATCTGCTGTACTGACTATGGCTGGCAAGCATTGAGTGATGTTGGTCAAAGCATGTTTGCTATCAATGGCTGATAACCAATGCAGTAAACGTAAAGCGGCGTACATGGCGTCATCATAAATAATAAAATGGCTGTCGTTAAATATAAAGTGACCGGACAACTCACCTGCAAAAATAATGGGGCTATTGGCAGATTGCATGCGTTGACGCATAAAACTACTGCCTGTTTTGCTGAGTACAGGTGTCGAGCCAAGCTTGGATAATAAGGTCGGTAGATGATGAGAGCACTTGATATCAAATAAGATTTGCGGTGTGGATAGTGAGTCTATTAGCGATTTTGGGCGTTCAGCCAGTGCAACCTGTGCCAATAAATAGAGCAGATGGTCAGAGCTGACAACGTTACCGTTATTATCGACCATCATCAGGCGGTCGCCATCGCCATCGAACGCCATACCTAAGTCCGCGTGATGGACAATTACGTTCTGCTGTAACTGTAGCAGACGATAAGGCTCAGTCGGGTCAGGATTGCCAGTAGGGAACCTGCCATCTGGTGTGTCATTGAGCATGATGACTTGTCGGCAAAATCGCTCAAATAAGCGCTGCGCAATCGTGCTGGTTGCGCCATGCATACAGTCAATCACAACCACCAAATCAAGTTTATTAGACAAGCGGTGGTCAGTTTGTTTATCAGAGGGATAAATCTTTGCAAAGACTTGAGTAATGGCGGTCATGTAAGCTGTAGCAACATGCTCGCTGGTCAAATCGAGGGGTTTCTGACTGATGGCTGAATCTATTGTCTGTAACGGTACGTATTGATCTGGACGGTCTGCTTGAATACGGAGGCGACTTTTTGTTTCGTTGATAATGAGCTGCTGATAAAGAGATTGAATTTGTCTGCTATCAGGAGATTTATGGTCTACTAGCCATTTAATACCTAAAATGTCTTTGGCAGAATGACTGGCTGTCACAACAATCCCATGACCCTGATATTGCTGCGCCCAAAAAGCCATCATGGGGGTGGTGATCAATCCAAGCTGAATAACTTGTATGCCATGTTGAGTCAAGATGTCCGACAGTCCTTGAGCAATACGGTCGCTACCACAGCGCACATCATAGCCCATCACGATAATAGTGTGTTTAGAGTGCGTGTTTTTTTGGTCGTTAAAGGTAGTTGTATAGAGAGTAGCAAAAGCCCTGCCTAACGCTTCTATGAAATGAGGCGTAAAAAGCTTGTATGATCCGCGAATATCGTACGCACGAAATAAGGATTGCTGCGCAGCAAAAGATGACATTGCTTACTCTCCTTATCGGCGTAATCTGTATTGTTGTAGCGGATTATTGTAAATCATCATTGTGAGCCAATAGGTCTGCCAGCGATAATGGTAAAGACCTCAGTGATACTACTGAGTCGACGTGAATATTAGCACTTTACGATGAGTCATCACTGTTTAATCTGGTAAATTGTCAGGCTAATATCATTGATGACGACTGACAATTACTGACGACCAGAATGACCGAAACCACCTGCACCGCGTGCGCTCTCGTCACTAAATTCTGTGACCACCTCAAACTCAGGACGGGCAACGGGTACGACCACATACTGCGCCATACGTTCTGCTGGATTGAGAATAAAGTCTTCTTGACTGCGATTCCAAATACTGACCATCAGTTCGCCTTGATAATCGGCATCAATCAGCCCAACCAGATTGCCTAAGACGATACCATGTTTATGACCCAAACCTGAGCGCGGTAAAATCATGCCTGCATAGTTAGGATCTTGGATATAAACAGCAAGACCTGTTCCTATTAAGTGCGTGGCACCTGCCTTAATGGTTAAAGGCTCATCAATGCAAGCACGCAAATCAATACCGGCACTACCATCAGTGGCGCGAGTGGGTAGAGAAAAGGCCTCATCTTCAATGACTTTAGGATTTACCACTTTAACTTGGACAGCTTGCATAACGCACTCTCTTAACGATTTAATGGTTTTATAAATAAAATAAAATAAAATAAAATAAAATAAGGATCTTGACGTTTCAAATTTTTATTAAAGTATCAGTACACTGGCTAAGCCCAAAAATGACATAAAGCCAATAATATCGGTAACCGTCGTCAAGATAACGGAAGCAGATAGGGCAGGGTCGATATTCATACGTTTTAATAACAACGGAATACTGATGCCTGAGACATTAGCAACTGTCATATTAATTGCAATAGCAAAACCGATCACCGCACTAATTTTAGCATCATGGAACCATAATTGTGCAATAAATGCCATGATTATCGCCCATATGATACCGTTTATCGCGCCAACCCACAGCTCTTTGTTGAGTAGCCATAAACGGTTAGACCCACCTATTTGACCCATGGCCATACCGCGAATCACGACAGTAAGCGTCTGTGAGCCTGCGATACCGCCCATGCTGGCAACCACAGGCATAAGAATGGCAAGCGCGACCACCTCTGCTAGTACGGCCTCAAACTGACCAATCACTGCTGCGGCCAGTAATGCCGTCCCCAAGTTAATACCCAGCCAAATGCTACGACTTTTTGCGCTAGTCAAAATCGGCGCAAACAGCTCTTCGTCTTGACTAACACCAGCAAGATTTTTCATGGTGCTATCGACATCATCTTGGATAATCTCCATGATGTCTTCACCATTCAATTGACCAACCAGCTCACCATGACTGTTAATGACAGGGGCAAAACGAATGTCTTCTGAACGAAAAATCGCGGCGGCATCCTGAATGTCTAAGCGATCATTAATCGTGATGGCAGGATCAATCAGCTCTGAAACCAAAGTGT
Source organism: Psychrobacter sp. JB193 (assembly GCF_002285555.1). NCBI lineage: Bacteria > Pseudomonadati > Pseudomonadota > Gammaproteobacteria > Moraxellales > Moraxellaceae > Psychrobacter > Psychrobacter sp. JB193. Next base: position 921,316 of record NZ_NRGY01000001.1, on the reverse strand, counting down.
TTTGATCGTGTTTAATCAGATCGACCAAACTGAGCAGTCCAAGTAACTGTTGGCTTTGATCGACCACCAACAGCTCTTGGCTTTCATCGTCGAGCAACTCATCGTTTTCTCGTAGCCAATTTTGTACTTCAAACAAACTCACATCTTCTCTGACCTGAATCAGGTCAGGGTCCATATAGCTACCCACTTCCCAGTCTTCATAAGTGTCGAGCTTGTTGACCTGTATACGGATGTCTTCGTCTAAGGTGGCCATGACCGAGGTACGAACGCTCTCAGTGACCGTATCTAAAATCTCGGAGATGTCTTGTGCATCAAGGTCTTGAGTAAATAAGGAGATCTCTTTTGATGAAATATTTTCCATCAATGGCTGGCGTGTATCAAAATCCAGCTCAGCCAGTACTTCACCTTTAAGATGCTCAGGTACTTGCGCCCAAATCAGTAGGCGGTTTTGGGGAGGGAAAGATTCTAATAAGCTAGCGATTTCATATTCTGACTGCTTTTCTAAAAACTCAGTAATGGCATCGTAGGCCTTGTCAGCAACCAAACCCTGCAAGTAGAGGAGCTTATATTCAGCACTGTATTCTGCCGGATTGTAATCTCCTTGTAGCGTCGAGGGGCGTTCCTGATCAGGCATAGGGGTAGACATAAGGGTTCCCGTATTTTTAGAAAATGAAAATAAGTACAAAAATAAAAATCAGTATTGAAAAAATTCGCTACTGATTTTTCTATTAAATAGTGCGTATTTGATAAAGCTTGGACTAGCGTTTGCCAAGTAGTGCTCGAATATTGGCCAAATATTCATCGGCTACTTTTGCTGGATCTTTGGTCGCTTGTTTCTTTTTGGCTTTGGCAGGCCAGTCGATATGATCTTCTGGCAGCTCCTCTAAAAATCGTGACTCTGAGGTGACACGCATCTGACCACCAGCTCGGCGCTGAGTGGCTAAAGTCAGGGTTAGCTCGCGGCGAGCACGGGTGATACCGACATACATAAGACGACGCTCTTCTTCGATCGTCTCGCTCAAAATAGAGTTACGGTGTGGCAGCATCTCTTCTTCAAGTCCCATGATGTAAACGTAATCAAACTCCAAACCTTTTGCCGCATGCAACGTCATCAGATTGACTTTATTGGTATTCTCTTCTTCTTGTTGCTGCTCTAGCATATCCAGCAAGACCAGCTTACGAATGATGGTGTCAATCGTTCGGTCTTCGTCCTCTTCTGCACGATTGATCAATGACTGAATACTGGTGTACAGCATATCGATATTATCAATACGGTTTTTTTCTTGCTGCGGCGTTTTTGCATCGCTACGGACAAAATCAATATAACCTGTCTCATCGATCATTTGACGGACGATAGGGACGGGGTCAGGATGTTGATCAAGCTCACGCGTATAGTGCTCGATAAACTCACCAAACTCTTTGATTGTGCCATACGCTTTTGATGGCAACACATGTGCCAAACCAGCATGGGTACAAGAAGCCAGTAGCGATATACTATGCTCTTGCGAAAACAAGCCAAGCTTTTCTAGCGTTGCTGGGCCCATACCACGCTTGGGAGTATTGATAATACGCAAAAACGCACTGTCATCTTCGGGATTCAAAATTAGACGCAAGTAACCCATGATATCTTTGATTTCACTACGCGCAAAGAACGACTGACCACCCGATAATTTATAAGGCACTTGGAGTTGGCGCAATTGTGCCTCTAGCATACGCGCTTGAAAGTTGCTACGATAAAGAACGGCATATTGCTCCCATTCGTTGCCAAAACGCAGTTTGTGAGTGACGATTTCTTTGGCAACGCGCTCAGATTCATCATCGTCATTGCGGCAGTTAATGATGCGGATTTTTTCGCCTTGTCCTTTGTCTGACCACAGCTTTTTCTCAAATAAATGCTCATTATTAAGAATGACCGCATTTGCAGAGGTCAAAATACGCGTGGTTGAGCGATAGTTCTGCTCAAGCATGACGATTTTTAGTTTAGGAAAGTCTTCTTTTAGCAATGCCATATTTTCAGGTTTGGCACCGCGCCACGCATAGATAGATTGGTCGTCATCGCCCACAACCGTAAACCGACCTTGTGGCCCCACCAAGTATTTAATCATTTCATACTGAGCAGTATTGGTATCTTGATACTCATCGACCAGCAGATAGCGGATGCGATTTTGCCATTTGTCTCGCAGCTCTCTATTTTCTCGTAGGATTTTTGTTGGTAATACAATCAAGTCATCAAAATCGACCGCATTGTAAGCGCGCAGATTACGCTCATATAAAGCATATAGCGTCGCAAAAATCATATCTTCTGGGTCGTCTAACGTTTCCATCGCCTTATCTGGTTCAATCAAATCGTTTTTCCAATCAGAAATCATCTTGATCGCTTTACCAACTAACTCACGACTTTCAGCGCCACTTAAGTTGTCGCGCATCATCAGCTCCATCAGCAAACGCTTACTGTCATCGCTGTCCATGATAGAGAAGTTGCCCTTTAGCGGGGTATGAATAAGCTCGTAGCGTAAGAACTGTAGACCAAATTGGTGAAAAGTAGAGACCGTCAAACCGCGCATCTTTTCGCTTGGCAACAATTTGCTGACACGGGCTTTCATCTCACGTGCTGCTTTATTGGTAAAAGTCACCGCCGTGATGCGCTCAGCTGGCATGTTGCATTCTTCGATAAGGTAGGCAATCTTGCGCGTAATAACAGACGTCTTACCGGAGCCTGCCCCTGCTAATACCAGCAATGGACCGGAGACGTAGAGCATGGCTTCTTGTTGTTTGGGATTCAGTTGACTCATAACGTGACCTGTAAGACAAAGACTAAAAAGGATGGAGCGGAGAGCATCGTTTCAAAATGTAAAGATAAATATCGCGCATCTCATTAAAATTGGCATTGGGATGACAGATTAATAAAAAATCTTATAGTAAAAGCAGCAGAAATTTTTGCTCAATAATATTTTTATAGTCATAAGATATTGAATTTAGGTGGGCTATTATAAAGCAAAAACCATAACTTTAGGGCACCAGTTGCGTACGGATATCAGGAGATTGGACAATAGATCAAGGTCTTATGAAGCGATGATATGAGCGACGAGTTAAAAGCATGGATTTGGGGTTAATATAAGGTAACGTCTATATCATAATCTATATGCAAAAAAATACAGTTTTTTTGCATATAAAGTGACCGTTCAATACAGTTAAAAACTAGCTTTTAAGTGCCAAAATGCGTATAGTACGTAAATAATTTATGCCAGTTGTCACGTCATTATTAACCACGTGTAATGAGCTATTAAATCAATTAAATAAACTATCGGATATGATATTGATTTAATACGTTGATCTTACGTTGTTATGAGATGCGTTAGACGACCAGCCATTTATCCGTGTGCGTACCGGAATATGTCTAGTTGGTCACGTCTGACATCGTCGTTGATAAGTCTGATAATTGGTTATTACCAGCACAGTACCTAAAATAGTTACTTAAATACAGTGGCTCAATGACAGTCGCTTTGTGTTTTCGTCTGCGTTATGCGTGTCGCTAGACGACCTTGAATAGGTCAGTACTTGCGCTGCGCTTAACACTCTATTGGGTGAGGAGCACGTATTATCATGTCTGCTTTTAATTGGTCAGCAGTTGCTTTTATTCTAGCCGCCATTGGGTTAGTTGTCTTTATGCTGGTCGTTCCGCGCTTACTTGGCGGACGTTCTCAGGGCTCACAAAAAGAAGAGATATTTGAAGCGGGTGTTGTCGGAGCTGGCAACGCCCGTATTCGTTTGTCTGCCAAATTCTATTTGGTGGCGATTTTCTTTGTCATCTTCGATCTAGAAGCTCTCTATCTTTATGCTTATGCCGTTTCGGTACGAGAAGCAGGCTGGCTTGGCTTCGCCGCTGCCACTGTGTTTATTACCATCTTAATCATCGGTTTGATATACGAGTTGAGTTTGGGGGCGATGAACTGGGCACCTGCTGATAAGCGTCGCAAAAAAGCACGTCTATATGCAGCGCCTGCTGGCTTCAATTTGGCAGATATCACAGGCTTTGATGGCGTTGATGAATTGGTTGTTGATCCGACAGGCAAGATACCAGCACAGTCTTCTGGACAGATTAATGTCTCAAATAACATTGAGACCAATCGTCTTCACTTAAAAAATATCGATCATATTAATACCACAGGTAATGTTACTTCCGTGGATTTTGTATCGTCTGTGCCCCAAGATCACGTTGGACGCTAACTACTTTTGCCTGTCTTTGTCTAAGCTTCTAGTAGCTTGGACAGATGGACGGTGAGGGTATGATCAAAAAATCCTGTTTGTATACTACATTTGTATTGATGACCATTTATTCATAATAGAAGTTAAGGCAGTGGTGATGGCAAGATGCTTGTCACGCTAGGCCTAATAAAAAGGTTGTATGTTATGAAATACACATTAACAAAAGCCAACCCTGATGCAGATGTCTATCCTGCACAGACCAGTCAAACGGTCAATGATCCTATCGAAGACGAAGTCAATAAAAACGTCTTTATGGGTCGTCTAGAAGACCTCGTTCATTCGACAGCAAATTGGGGGCGTAAGCACTCATTATGGCCATTCAACTTTGGTACATCTTGCTGTTATGTCGAATACGCCACCACTTTAACGGCCGTTCACGATTTATCCCGCTTTGGGGCAGAAGTTATTCGTGCCTCGCCCCGTCAGGCAGACGTCATGATTGTGGCTGGTACTTGCTTTGTAAAAATGGCGCCCGTGATTCAGCGCTTATATGAGCAAATGCTTGAGCCAAAATGGGTGATTTCTATGGGTGCTTGTGCCAACTCAGGCGGTATGTATGATATTTATTCTGTCGTGCAAGGCGTTGATAAGATTATTCCAGTGGATGTTTATGTGCCAGGCTGTCCACCGCGTCCAGAGGCCTTGATTCAAGGTCTAATGTTGCTACAAGAGTCCATCACCAAAGAGCGTCGTCCGTTGGGTATTCATGTCAATGAACAAGGTATTTATCAGCCTCAAATGACGCCTGAACGTGACCGTAAGCAAGCAGATCGTATCGCGGTCAAAAACTTACGCAGCCCAGACAGTATTTAGTCATCTGGTATTGAGCAAGCAAATTGCCTCAATAATAAACAATCACTAGAAGGGCTAGTATGCTTACGCTCATCATAGTTCGGTTATGATTAACATAGTTCAGTTATGATTAATGAAGGAATATATCATTCATGGTCACGGTAGTCGAAAACATAGATCCTAAGATTAAGCCTGTCCCAGCCGTTATCACAGAGCTGGAGCAGAAGTATGCTGGCAAGTTTGTGATACAGCACACTGTGGATGAGATTCCAACGGTTTGGGTGGCTCGCGCTGATTTGCTCGATGTGCTTTTATTCTTGCGCAAGCTTCCTAAGCCTTACGTCATGCTGTTTGATTTATCAGCGATAGATGAGCGCCTGCGCCAGCATCGCGGAGGCATGCCGGACAGTGACTTTACGGTGTTTTATCACCTGATGTCACTTGAGCGCAATAGTGACGTACGCATCAAAGTAGCATTGAGTGAAGAAGATCTCAATGTGCCTAGTGCTACCCAGATTTGGCCCAATGCCAACTGGTACGAGCGCGAAGTATGGGATATGTTCGGTATCGTCTTTACGGGTCATCCGCATTTGACGCGTATTTTATTACCAAAATATTGGGAAGGTCATCCTTTGCGTAAAGAGTACCATGCGCGCGCGACTGAATTTACCCCATACTTCCTGAACACAGCCAAGCAACAATACGAGCAAGAAAACCTACGTTTTGTGCCAGAAGAATGGGGCATGAAGCGCTCAGGTCGTGATGAAGACTTTATGTTCTTGAACATCGGCCCCAACCATCCCTCGGCTCACGGTGCTTTTCGTTTGGTACTACAGCTTGATGGCGAAGAAGTGGTTGATTGTATTCCTGATATCGGCTATCACCATCGCGGTGCAGAGAAAATGGCTGAGCGTCAAACCTGGCACTCATTTATTCCTTATACCGATCGAATTGATTATCTCGGCGGCGTGATGAATGAGCTACCGTACATCATGTCGGTCGAAAAGCTAGCAGGTATCACGATTCCGCCTCGCGCTGAAACCATACGTGTGATGATGAGCGAGTTTTTCCGAATCACTAATAACTTACTCTATGTCGGTACGTTCATTCAGGATGCTGGCGGTATGACGCCAGTATTCTATATGTTTACCGATCGTCAAAAAGCGTATGACGTCATCGAAGCTGTGACGGGCTATCGTATGCATCCAGCATGGTTCCGCATCGGTGGTACAGCAGCTGACTTGCCACGCGGCTGGCAGCGATTGGTTCGTGAGTTTTTGGACTGGATGCCAAAACGTTTGGATGAGTATGTCAAAGCCGCTCTACAAAACAGTGTATTAAAAGGTCGTACCCAAGGCGTGGCGCAATACAATGCCAAACAAGCATTGGCGTGGGGCGTGACGGGTGCTGGCTTGCGTGCAACGGGTTTGGATTTTGATCTGCGTAAAGCACGTCCATATATGGGCTACGAGAATTACGACTTTGAAATACCAGTAGGCTATAACGGTGATGCTTATGACCGCTGTATGGTAAAAGTCGAGGAGATGCGTCAGTCACTGCGCATCATTCGCCAATGTATGGATAATATGCCACAAGGTCCTTATAAAGCCGACCATCCACTCGCTGTGCCACCACCAAAAGACCGTACACTGAACGACATTGAAACATTAATCAATCACTTTATCTCGGTATCGTGGGGTCCTGTGATGCCAGCGGGCGAGTGCGCAACGATTGTAGAGGCGACCAAAGGTCTAAACAGCTATTACATCACATCAGACAAAGCCACCATGAGCTACCGTACCCGTATTCGTACGCCGACATTTGCACATTTGCAGCAGATGCCATCGGTGATTAATGGCTCGCTGGTATCTGACGCCATTATGTATTTGGCATCGATTGATATCGTGATGGCAGATTGTGATCGCTAATATATTTCATTGAAATCGTAGTTATCTGACACAGCTTGCTAAGTATTGTAGTTAATAAATAAAGTCTATCATTATCAAAAAGATACGTTAATCCATATATTGCCGCCGAATTGCACACCAAAATGCAGTCATATTTCAAGACAGTGACAGAATTCATAACACTGTCTTGGTTAAGAGATGGAGCATGATGAGTGAGGAAAGATAGAAGATTATGAAAATTGTTTCCGACAAAATGCCAAAAGTAGATGTGGCAAGTATCCTCACCGCTGAGGAGATTGCTGCTATTCATGAATTTATGCACCATTATCCGCAGGCGCGTGCAGCCTCATTGGACGCGCTAAAAATAGTACAAAAGCGCAATGGCTGGGTGGATGATGCACAAGTCAATGCCATTGCCAATATCCTAGATATTCCGATGTCAGATATGGATGGAGTCGCAACTTTCTTTAACCGTATTTATCGTCAGCCTGTCGGTCGTCACGTGATTCTTATCTGTGATTCAGTCGCTTGTTATCTGACTGGCTATGAGGCGCTATCGGCTGAAATAAGAGCGCAGCTAGGTATCGAGTATGGACAGACGACCACTGATGGTCGTTTTACGCTATTGCCGATTTGCTGTCTGGGTAATTGTGACAAAGGTCCTGCCGTCTTGATTGATGAAGATACTTATGGCCCTGTTCAGCCCACCGAGGTCGCGCAATTATTGGAGCTATACGCATGAGTTTAACGATTTCAGAGCAGATTGCTCGTCGCGGTCAAGGCAAAGCACCCAGTCAGCTTAACGAACAGCGCGTTCCAATTTATGGTGATAAAGCAACCGCGACTAGCGAGACCAGACCCTTAACCTGGCGTTTGGCACATCATGATGCCGTGCTTGATTTGGCTACTTATGAATCTCTAAAAGGCTTTACTGGTTTAAAAGAAGCACTATCTAAATCACCTAAAGACGTTGGCAACATGATTAAAGCTGCTAATGTCCGCGGACGTGGTGGTGCTGGTTTTAACGCAGGTTTGAAGTGGACGTTTATGTCGCCTCCTGATGGTTTGCCGCGCTATCTTATTTGTAATGCTGATGAGATGGAGCCGGGCACTTTTAAAGACCGTTTGCTCATGGAGCGCCTGCCATTTCAATTAATCGAAGGTATGTTGATTACGGCGCATGCAATCGGTGCGACTGACGGCTATATCTTTATTCGTGGCGAGTACATTTTAGCCGCGGAGCGTTTGGTTGCCGCGATTAATGAATGCTTAGCTAACAACCTGATGGGCAATAACATTTTAGGCTCTGACTTTAGCTTTAATCTTCATGTGCATACAGGCGCTGGACGCTATATCTGCGGTGAAGAGACGGCACTGATTAATTGTCTAGAAGGCCGTCGCGCTAATCCACGTACCAAACCGCCATTTCCACAAATCTCTGGCGCATGGGGTCGTCCAACGGTTGTCAACAACGTTGAGACCTTATGCAATATGCCAGCCATTTTGAATCATGGGGTTGATTGGTATCAGTCATTGGCCAACATCAAAGGTACCAGTAAAACACCAGGCACTAAACTATTTGGTTGTTCAGGCTTGGTCAATGATCCTGGTCTGTGGGAGTTGCCTTTTGGTTATACCGCTCGCGAGATCATTGAAGAGTTGGCTGGTGGTATGAAAGACGGCAAAACGCTTAAAGCTTGGCTACCAGGCGGCGCATCAACAGATTTCTTGACAGCAGATCATTTAGACGTAGTCGTCGATTTTGACTCGATTCAAGAAGCAGGTAGCCGTATGGGTACGGGTCTTATTATGGTCATCGATGAAGCGCAAGACATGGTGCCATTACTGCGTAATCTTGAGATTTTCTTTCAACGCGAATCTTGTGGTTGGTGTACACCATGCCGTGATGGTTTGCCGTGGGGCGTCAAATTGCTGACTGCTATTAATGATGGTGAAGGGCAGTTGGGCGACGTAGAAAAACTAGAAGGTCTGACGCGTGATTTGTGGATTGGTAAAACATTCTGTGCCCATGCTCCAGGTGCGATGGAACCACTCATGAGTGCGATTAAATATTTCCGTCCTGAATTTGATCAAAAAATTGCTCAGGCGGTTGGTGTAGATGTCATTGATGCTGCAGCCAATCAACAGCCAGTAGCGAAATAAGGAGAGCGGCATGGCAGTCATACATATTGATGGAACCACTGTCGAAGTAGATAGTAGCGATAACTTGCTACAAGCGTGTTTGTCTCTTGGCATTGATGTGCCATATTTTTGTTATCATCCTGCCCTCGGCTCAGTAGGATCATGCCGCCAGTGTGCGGTTAAACAATACCAAAATAAAGAAGATATGGAAGCAGGTCGTGGTCGCCTAGTGATGTCATGTATGGTGGCACCTGGTGATGATATGTATATTTCGGTCACCGATGATGAAGCCAAAGCCTTCCGTAAGTCGATGGTTGAGTTACTCATGACCAACCACCCGCATGACTGTCCTACCTGTGAAGAAGGGGGGCATTGTCACTTGCAGGACATGACTTACATGTCAGGTCATAGCCGTCGTCGCTATCGTTTTACCAAACGTACGCATCACAACCAAGAGCTTGGGCCGTTTATTGCTCATGAAATGAACCGTTGTATCGCTTGCTATCGCTGTGTTCGCTTTTATAAGGATTATGCAGGTGGTGAGGATTTGGGCGTTTATGGCTCAAACAACCGTGTCTATTTTGGTCGTGATAAAGATGGTCAGTTTGAAAGCGAGTTTTCAGGCAACTTAACTGAAGTATGCCCAACGGGTGTCTTTACGGATAAGACGCATTCTGAGCGCTACAATCGTAAGTGGGACATGCAGTATGCGCCAAGCATTTGTCATGGTTGCTCAGCGGGCTGTAATACCTCGCCAGGTGAGCGTTATGGTGAATTGCGCCGTATTGAAAACCGTTACAATGGCGAAGTCAACCGTTACTTTTTGTGTGACCGCGGTCGCTTTGGTTACGGTTATGTCAACCGTGATGATCGCCCAACCCAAGCGCTTGAGCGTATTAATGATAAGCATGTCAAAATCAATATCGACTATGCGCTAGATGAAACCATCAAACGTATCAAAGACAAAAAGGTTATTGGTATTGGCTCACCACGTGCCAGCCTAGAAACCAACTTTGCCCTAAAAAACTTAGTTGGCTTTAATAACTTTTCAACTGGCCTTAATCACCAGCAGCAAGCTTTGGTCAATAAATGTATCGAAGTGCTTAGCACTGAGGGCATCTATAACCCAAGCATGACTGATATCGAAAGCTATGATGCCGTATTGGTATTGGGTGAAGACATCACGCAAACGTCATCAAGAGTTGCACTATCAGTACGCCAAGCGGCTAAAAATGAAGGTCTGAAAATGGCAGCCGCGTTGCAGACTCAGCCTTGGCTTGCTGAACCTGTCAAGCGTATTGCCCAAGATGCTTTAAGTCCCGTTTATGTCATTGATGTGACCCAAACTAAGCTAGAAGACATCAGCAAAGTGAGTGTGGTAGCAACGCCTGAAGATATTACCAAACTTGGCTTTAAAGTGGCCGAAGAGATTGCTTATTTTTCTGATGATTTAGCCAAAATTGCTCATCCTCAGGACAGTAAGCAACAAGATGCCAGTGCTGATGCCAACATCGACGGTATGCAATCGCTTGCCCAGCAAATTGCTTATGACTTGATTCAAGCGGATAAACCATTAGTCATCTCAGGCACGGGTCTGTCGTCTGTTGCCTTAATAGAAGCAGCCGCGCAAATCACGCAAGCATTAACCCAAAAACGTGCTGCCATTCAAGCGACAGAGCAGCACCAAGTTGATGTTCATAATGAAAAAGTGAGAGCGGCAGAGCAGCAAGCGCAAACTGATCAGCCTGACGAAGATCAAGAGCTATCAGCCAAACCAGAAAAACCTGACACTGGTACAAATAAAGAAGCGCAAGACGATGTTGAGCGTAAGCCAGCTGAGAAGCTTGAGCTAAAAGAAGTGAATGACAGCTATCATGCACAAGCCGGTATTTATCTGACGGTTCCTGATGCCAATAGCATGGGCGTTTGTATGCTTGGTGGTCAATCAGTCGAAGAGCTACTAGCGAGTGACTTTGATGTGGTCATCGTTGCAGAAAATCAGCTAACTGATGCAATAGATGCCAATAAGTTAACACAGCTATTGGCTGATAAAACCGTGATTGCGCTTGATCATCAGTTGCTTGATTGGCACAAAGATGTTGATATCGTATTACCAGCAGCAAGCTTTGCGGAAGCTGATGGTACATTGATCTCGGCTGAAGGCCGCGCTCAGCGTTTTTTCCAAGTCTATGACAATAACTATTATCATCCAATGAGCAGTATCAAAGAAGGCTGGCGCTGGCTGCATGCTGTGCATAGCAGCTTAGAAGGCAGAGAGGTCGATTGGACGCAATTGGATGATGTGATCAATGCGTTAATAGCCACGCATCCTAAGCTTGCAGGTATCAAAGGCGCAGCGCCAGAAGCAGATTACCGCATTACTGGTCTTAAAATTGCACGTCAACCGCGTCGCTATTCAGGTCGTACTGCCATGCGCGCACCGATCTCCGTCCATGAGCCAATGCAGCCAAAAGATTTGGATACAGGCTTAACTTTCTCAATGGAAGGTTATAGTGGCAAACAAACCCCAAGCTCTATGATTCCTTTTGCCAATGCGGCAGGTTGGAACTCACCGCAAGCGTGGAACAAATATCAAGACAAAGTGGGTGGTCATCTAAAAAATGGTGATCCAGGTGTGCGCCTGTTTGATCAGTTAGAACGTCTAACCACTCGTCAGTATGTGGCACCAGAAGCTACTGCGTCGACCATGACGGATATGCAGCAAGGACAAGCCAAGTTAGTACCTATCTATAATATTTATGCCAGCTCAATGATGGTATCACGCAGTCCCATCGTTGCAGAGCAACTGCCTGTTGCAGCATGGCGCATTGGTATTGATGATGCTAAAAACTGGAATATTGGTGCTGGTGATTATTTAGCGATTGAGATTGATAAGCAACAAATCACCTTGCCAGTCCAGCTTGTCGGTTACTTAGCGGAAGGCTGTATTGGTTATCCAGTCGGTCAGGTCAGCATCGTTCATCCGTCACTGCCAGCGTCGGTACGTAAAGTTGACGCGCCCGTTACGATGATGGGCGATATGGCTGATGATCGCCTTTTGACAAACAAAAATGCTGGTAACAGCTTTGATGATAACCGCGCCATGCAAGCAACTGTAGCGCCAACCACCACACAGGAGGTGTGATATGCAAGTCACTCGTATTATTCCTGATGTGCCAAGCTTTTTGGCCAATAGCATGAGTTTCGATGCGTGGTCCATTCTATTTTTGGTGGGCCAATCACTGGTTATCTTCTTAGTTGTGGTACTGGTTGCTGCCATGATGATCATCTATGAGCGCCGCATGCTGGCATTATGGCAAGACCGTTATGGTCCAAACCGAGTCGGGCCTTTTGGCTCATTGCAGTTAGTCGCGGATATGCTAAAAATCTTCTTTAAAGAAGATTGGACGCCAAACTTTACTGATAAGTTCATGTTCACTTTGGCACCTGCAGTTGCAATGTTTACGGCATTGGCTTCATTTGCCATTATTCCTATCTCACCGACGCTTGGTGTCGCTGATTGGGATATTGGCATTTTGTTCTTCTTTGCCATGGCGGGTATCGCTGTCTATGCAGTGATGTTCGGTGGTTGGGCATCAGCGAATAAGTTTTCTCTTTTGGGTGGCTTACGTTCAGCTGCACAGACGATCAGTTACGAAGTGTTTTTGGGATTGTCATTGATGGGTGTGGTTGCATTAACCGGCTCATTTAACTTGCGTGAGATTGTCGAGTCACAAATTGACGGCTGGTATATCATTCCGCAATTTTTTGGATTTTTGACTTTTGTGGTCGCTGGTGTGGCCGTTACCCATAGACATCCATTTGACCAACCAGAAGCTGAGCAAGAGCTCGCTGAAGGCTATCATGTCGAATATTCTGGCATGAAATTTGGTATGTTCTTTATTGGCGAATACGTCAACGTTGTTTTGATTTCTGCGCTAATGACGTGTTTGTTCTTTGGTGGCTGGCTTGCACCTTTTAACCTAGATATTCCATTTATTCCACCAGCTTTTTGGTTCATGATTAAGACACTGTTCTTTATGACCATGTTTGTTTTGGCTCGAGGCTCACTCATGCGTCCGCGCTATGATCAGGTGATGAACTTTGGCTGGAAAGTTTGTCTGCCAGTAACGTTGATTAATTTATTGATTACGGCTGCAGTCATTTTGATCTTTTCCCCAACGTTGTAATCATTACTAGCCATCACTGATGAACTAGGGTAAAGCTGATAAGGATAATAATCCCATGTTTACTACTATAAAAAAGACCGTCATTGGTATATTTACCATTGTCCGCAGCATGTGGATGGTCAATAGTCATGCGCTCAGGCCACGTGATACCATTCTTTATCCTGAAGAGCCGGTACCTGTACCGCCACGTTTTCGTGGACGTATTGTCCTAACGCGTGACCCTGATGGAGATGAGCGCTGCGTTGCCTGTAACTTATGTGCTGTTGCATGCCCAGTCGGTTGTATTTCGCTACAAAAAGCGGAACGTGAAGATGGCCGCTGGTATCCAGAGTTTTTTCGGATCAATTTTTCACGATGTATCTTTTGTGGAATGTGTGAAGAAGCCTGTCCGACAACTGCTATTCAAATGACACCAGATTTTGAGCTTGGTGAATATAAGCGTCAGGACTTGGTTTACGAAAAAGAGCATTTGCTCATTTCAGGACCGGGTAAATATCCTGATTATAACTATTATCGTGTGACGGGTATGGCGGTCGCGGACAAACCAAAAGGAGCAGCTCAAAATGAATCTGCACCTATTGATCTAAGGAGCTTGCTGCCATGATGAATATCTTGAATCATCCTGAATTGGCAGGGTTTTACTCGCTTGCAGCCGTGGCTATTTTTGCCAGCCTGCGAGTGGTCACTCAAGCCAACCCCGTACATGCTATTTTATCAATGATTGTGTCATTGCTAGCGATTGCTGGGATATTTTTTGTGCTTGGTGCGCCATTCGCAGGCGCGCTTGAAATCGTGGTCTACGCAGGCGCTATCATGGTGCTGTTTGTCTTTGTCATCATGATGTTGAATCTCGGTATGAGTAATGATGAGCGCGAAGAGAAATGGCTAGATGCTGGCAGTTGGGCGATACCGACAGGTTTGACAATCATCATTGCTGTGATTCTTTATGCGCTGATTGGTCTTAATGACGACGGCACAGCGATGATTGGTGGTACCACCGTATCTGCCAAAGTAGTTGGCACGGTGTTGTTTACCAAATACGTGATGCTAATAGAAGTAGCAGCCTTATTGCTGTTGGCAGCTTTAGTGGCCGCTTATCATTTGGGTAAAGAAGCCAATGATGACGAGATTGTCAGTGACGACAGTCATAAAGGGCAGCCGAGTGTGGCTCGCACCAAGTCTTACAATCACGATAGCTCTCATGTAGAAAACAATGCAGCAGAAACGGCTGAACCTTATGAATATAAAGATGTTGATCCACGTGACTATGTGGGTGCAAAACGAGTCGTGGGTGTAAAACGAGTCACGCGCAAGGAGTCAGACTGATGGTACTAGCAGCGAGCGTGGCACAAGACGTATCGAATGTGCCGTTTGCCCATGAAGTGGCAGGCTTAGTACAGCCTGCTGCTGAGGCACAAAACTTATTGGGAATGATACCGATGAGCCATGGATTGATTTTGGCAGGTATTTTATTTGCCATTGGTTTGTGCGGCGTCATGGTACGACGTAATTTCTTATTTATGCTAATGAGCCTTGAGATTATGATGAATGCGACAGCACTGGCATTTGTCATAGCAGGTAGTCGCTGGGTCGATCCAGATGGACAGATTATGTTTATCTTTATTTTGACGTTGGCAGCAGCCGAGGCCGCCATTGGTTTGGCAATATTATTGCGGTTTTATCATAAGCGTGGGCATCTAGATGTCGATACCGCCAATGAGATGAAAGGATGATGTCATGAGTTTATTACCATTAACCTTTATATTCCCGCTCGTTGGCTTTTTGATTTTAGCCTTTATGCGCGACAAGTTAACGGAGCAGGTGGCAGCGATTGTCGGTGTTGGCAGTATGCTGTTATCAGCATTGTGCACACTGGTTGTCAGTTATACCTTTTTGAGCACCAGTCCAGCAGGAACGGTGATAGAGATACCGATGTGGACATGGTTCCAAGTTGGTGACTTTGCGCCAAATTTTGGACTCAGCTTTGATGGCTTGGCATTGACCATGACTGGCGTCATTACTGGTATTGGCTTTTTAATCCATTTGTTTGCTGCTTGGTACATGAAAGGCGATACAGGATTTGCGCGCTTCTTTAGCTATATGAATTTGTTCGTCGCCAGCATGTTATTGCTGGTATTGGCAGATAACTTATTCTTACTCTATCTGGGCTGGGAAGGTGTGGGTATCTGTTCGTACTTGCTCATCGGTTACTATTATCACGATAGAGCCAATGGTCGCGCGGCGATAAAAGCCTTTACGGTTACGCGTGTGGGTGATGTGTTCTTAGCTTTTGGTCTATTTTTATTATTCCGCGAGTTTGGTACGCTCAATATTCAAGAGATTATCACGCGCGCGCCAGAAGTTTTTGACATCAATAATCCAATCATGATGTTAACCACTATGATGCTTGTGGGCGGTGCAATGGGTAAATCAGCCCAGTTGCCACTACATACGTGGCTTGCCGATGCGATGGCAGGTCCGACGCCCGTATCAGCGCTGATTCACGCTGCAACGATGGTGACAGCAGGGGTGTATTTAATCGCTCGTCTGCACCCATTATTTGAGCTGACGCCAGGTATTTTATTGTACTGGGTTGGCGGTGTAGGGGCATTAACGCTGGTCGTTGCTGGTTTTTGTGCATTGGCGCAAACAGACATCAAACGTATTCTTGCGTATTCAACCATGAGTCAGATTGGTTATATGTTCTTAGCGTTGGGTGTGGGTGCATGGCAAGGGGCTATCTTCCATCTGATGACGCATGCTTTCTTCAAAGCATTGCTGTTTTTATCATCAGGTGCGGTTATTCTTGCGGTACATCATGAGCAGGATATCTTCAAGATGGGCGGCTTACGTAAAAAGATACCATTGGTATTTTGGTGTTATATCGTCGGTGGTGGTGCATTGGCTGCCATACCTTGGGTAACCGTTGGTTTTTACTCTAAAGAAGCGATTCTTTGGGAAACCTATGCGACAGGTCATCTCGTCTTGTTCTATATGGGTGTGTTTGGGGCATTCTTAACGGCCATTTATACCTTCCGTATGATTTGGATTATCTTCTTTGGTGAAGAGAAAACCCATGCACACAAATTGTCAGGGGTATCGTATTGGTTACCGCTTACTGTACTGCTGGTGCTATCAACAGCGGTTGGTGCATGGATTACGCCGCCATTACAAGGCGTGTTACCAGAGAGCGTTGGGCATCTATTAGAAGTGGCGGGTCAAGATCATGCTAAGCACACAGCAGAGTATATTGCGATGGGTGCGATGGCCGCTGGTTTGATCATCGCTGCGCTACTTTATGTGGTCAATAAAGGCCGCATACTAACCAGCTTCAAACGTTCACGCATTGGTGGCGGGCTATATCACTGGTGCTATCATGGTTTAGGCTTCGATGCGCTATATGATCTAATTTTTGTAAAACCCTTTTTATTCATCGGCCGCTTATTTAAAGCCGACCCTATTGATAAAACGTGGTATGTATTACCCAAGCTGGCTTCAGCAGGTAATAAGATATTGTCTGCGACGCAAACAGGGTCACTTCGAGGTTATGCGACAAGCTTTGGCTTGGGCATGGCTGTGCTGTTGGTGCTGGTAATGATGACGGTGGTATAAGATGATTGAGTTACAACAAACGTGGATGCTACCAGCATTGATTGCAATTCCTTTTATTGCAGGGTTGCTATGTTGGCTGGTAGAGCGATTTAATAAGCGTCTGCCGCGCTGGATTGCGTTGGTCGGTATGATATTGACCTTTGCACTATCACTGGTGCTCTGGCAGTACGGCAATTTTAGCGGTATGAGCAAGCAAGTCATTGCACCAGACTCAGCAGTGCCTTGGGTTGCTGAATTTAGTGTGCCGTGGATACCAAGTTTTGGTATCAGTTTTCATTTGGCGCTAGATGGTCTATCACTATTAATGGTGGCTTTGACAGGTCTGCTCGGTATTGCTGCTGTGGCCTGTTCATGGAATGAGATTCAACGCCGCGTTGGTTTCTTCCATCTAAACTTGCTGTGGAGTCTGGGCGGCGTCATTGGTGTTTTCTTAGCCATTGATTTGTTCTTATTCTTCTTCTTCTGGGAGATGATGCTGGTTCCTATCTATTTCTTGATCGCTATTTGGGGTCATGATGTGGTCGGTAAAACCAAAGAGTATGCGGCCACCAAGTTCTTTATCTATACCCAAGCCTCTGGTCTTATCATGCTGATTGGTATTTTGATATTGGTTATTATCAGCTACGCACAAAAAGGCGTAGTGAGCTTTAACTATAATGATTTACTCGGTACGTCACTTGGCGGCTGGGAATATCCAATCATGCTGTGCTTCTTTATTGGCTTTGCGGTTAAGTTGCCGATTATCCCGTTCCATGGCTGGTTGCCAGACGCGCATGCGCAGGCACCAACAGCAGGTTCGGTGGATTTGGCAGGGGTTTTGATTAAGACTGCGGCTTATGGTTTGATTCGATTTGTTTTGCCGTTATTTCCTGTGGCATCTCAAGAGTTTGCGCCGATTGCAATGACGTTGGGTACGATTGGTATCTTTTACGGCGCTTGGCTGGCCTTTATGCAAACCGATATGAAGCGTTTACTGGCTTATACCAGTATCTCGCACATGGGATTTGTGGTATTGGCTATTTATGCAGGAACGTTACTCAGTCTACAAGGTCTGATGATTCAGATGCTGGCGCATGGTTTAAGCTCAGCGGCACTCTTTATCATGGCAGGGCAGTTATATGAACGTTTGCATACGCGCGATTTGACTTTGATGGGCGGTATGTGGGGTCAGTTCCGTTACTATGCACCAATATTGATGTTCTTCTGTGCCGCGCTGCTTGGTATCCCTGGTACAGGTAACTTTATCGGTGAGTTCATGATTTTATTTGGCTCATTTGCTCAATATCCTGTATTCGTGGTATTTGCAACGTTTAGCTTGGTACTAGCAGGATTGTACTCGCTGATACTGATCCACCGTGCATTATTTGGAACAAACAATATTGCCGAACTGGCGCTCGAAGAGACCAAATCACATGGGTTGCCCACACGCCGACTCAAAGATTTGGGTAAACGTGAGCTGTCATTGTTACTGGTATTAGCCGCTGGACTGGTATGGCTTGGACTTTATCCGCAGCCGTTCCTCGATACGTCGAGTCACGCGATGCAGTGGATCAACAATGCGTATATATACAGTCAAGTGACACAGGTAGATGCATCGCAGTTGCTTGATGCAATGGAGGCACGTTAAGTCATGAATAATATTACAATGAATGATTTGATGGGATTGTTGCCTTACGCGCCAATTATTATCGTAGTCATTACGGTATTGGCAGTTATGATTGCCATTGCAATCAAGCGCTCACATATGGTCACTGCGGCAATCACGGTTGCCGGTTTGAATATCGGTTTGTTTACCTTAATTGGTCAAATGCTGGGTATTGTTAATAGTGGCAATATGATGCCAAACGCTGAGCAGTTATTTGTCATTGATAACTTCGCTCAGTTTAATATGGTGGTTATTTTCATCTGTGCATTGGCCTGCTGTACGCTATCGTATGCGTATCTTGCGAATTTAAAAGACAATAAAGACGAGCTATATTTGCTCATGTTGCTATCGACAATTGGTGCCTTACTCATGGTAAGCGCTCAGCACATGGCATCGTTCTTTATG
The DNA here is from genome assembly GCF_002285555.1 of Psychrobacter sp. JB193. Classification (NCBI taxonomy): domain Bacteria; kingdom Pseudomonadati; phylum Pseudomonadota; class Gammaproteobacteria; order Moraxellales; family Moraxellaceae; genus Psychrobacter; species Psychrobacter sp. JB193. The sequence goes on along the minus strand of NZ_NRGY01000001.1, from coordinate 902,357 downwards.
AGTTTAGAGATGCTATCAGTGCCGCTCTATGGATTGCTAGCTTATACGTATATGCGTAATCGCTCGCTTGAGTCGGGGTTGAAGTATTTGGTATTGTCTGCGACTGCATCGGCGACGTTGCTCATGGGCATGGCCTTTATTTACGCAGAAGTTGGCTCGTTGGCTTTCAAGCCCATCAGTATGATGCTGACCAATCTATTTGAATCGCCACTATTGATTCTTGGTGCGGCAATGATGATGTTCGGTATTGCCTTTAAACTGTCTGCGGCACCATTTCATATGTGGACGCCCGATGTTTATGAAGGCGCACCAGCACCTATCGCAACCTTTTTAGCGTCAGTTTCAAAAGTGGCGATGATGGCGCTCGCGGTTCGCTTTTTGATTGATACGTCTTTGTTGGCATTGCCCTCGGTACAGATGTTGCTGATGGTGATGGCAACCTTGTCAATTTTGGTGGGTAACTTATTGGCCATACGCCAAACCAGCCTAAAACGTCTACTTGGTTACTCTTCGATTGCCCATATGGGTTATGTGCTGATCGTCATTGTTAGCATTGGTGCAGCAGCTGATAGTATCTCTAGTATGTATATGGCAATTTATGCATTTACCTCTATTGGTGCCTTTGGGGTTGTGACCTTGATGTCGAGTCCATATCGCTTATCTGGTGAAGCGGATGAGTTGACGCATTATCAAGGACTGTTTTGGCGTCGTCCTGTATTGACCGCTGTTATGACGATTATGATGTTGTCATTGGCAGGTATTCCGTTGACGGCAGGTTTTATCACTAAGCTATTTGCGATATTGTCTGCGGTACAAGGTACTCATTGGTTCTTAGCGGCAATGATTATTCTCGGTAGTGCCATCGGTTTGTTCTATTATTTGCGCGTTATGCTCACGTTGTTCAAACGTCCTAAGCAATTTATTGAATTTGATGTATCTGGACAATGGGGTATTCGTATGGGCGGTATAATGGTGATTGCGGTAACTGCCATTATCGTCTTCTTCGGTGTCTTACCCAATAGTATGATTGAGTGGGCAAGTCTGGCACGTATCTGGTAGATGTTAGATGTGGTAAGTTGTTATCATAGAGAAAAGGTAAGCCACCGTATACGGTGGCTTGTCTGTTGTTACGGTTAGAAAACCAAGATGCGCCTGCTTTGTGATAAGCTTGGCGCATCTTTTCGTTTGTAGCGTCTAACAATTCAATAAGTATAAATACTAGGTGGGTGAACAATTATTATGAGTGACAATATTCAAAAGGTAACGGTGCTCAGCAAAACCACATGGACACCAAATCTATTTAGCTTTACGGTGAGCCGTCCTGACAGTTTTAAGTTTACCGCAGGTCAATTTGTACGTTTGGGCGTCAATCCTAGCCAATTACAGTATTATAAGCAGCAAAGCGACGTATCTGATGATGGCGTTGATGAAGCAGCGAATACAGCATTGAATGAAGATATCTTTCGTGCCTATTCAATAGTGTCGTCCCCTTTTGACGAAGTGCTAGAATTCTTCTCTATCGTGATTCCAGATGGTGCATTTACCTCGCAGTTACAACACTTGCAAGTAGGCGATGAATTGCTACTCAATACAATGCCATTTGGTTTTCTAACCTTAGCCCGTTATCAAAAACCCTTGCCAAAAGATCTATGGCTACTAGCGACTGGTACTGGTTTGGCTCCTTTCTTATCCATGCTACAAGATTTAAAGACATGGGAAGATTATGAGCATATTATTCTTGCCTACAGCGCACGCTCAACGGAGGAGCTTGCTTATCTGGAGAAGATTGAAAGCTTGCAAGAAGACTTTGGTTCGTTGGTAGATAACCCGGCGACGTTGACCTTTATTCCTATTGTTACTCGTGAGTCTGTCGAAGGGGCATTGACAGAACGTTTGCCAAAGCTGTTGTTAGAGGGTACTTTACAAGCGCGAGCAGGTATCGAGCTGGATATCGATAGTACGCATGTCATGCTATGTGGTAATCCAGACATGGTAGAAGATACCAAAGAGACATTAAAATCGTTAGGGTTGGTCATGAACCGACGCGGTGAGGGTAATATTGCAGTAGAAAACTATTGGTAAGTATCAGCTGTGAGCAGACACAGGGTTGATATTGACCATCTGTAAGCTATTTTTTATACCATAACGCGGTCTCTAAAAGTAAATAGGCTTTCAGAGACCGCGTTATGGTATAAAAAAGCAAATATACTTTAAACTTGGCTGGGTTCGGTGGCATCCTCTATCGGTCTGATGGGACCTTGCATCAGCTGCGGTTCATCATCATCGCTAATGATATCTTCATTGCTACTGGCAGCCAGTAAATCCCGATAGTTGATTTGTGTTTTCAAAATCATCTGTTCTTCTTCAAGCTCGCCATAGTTCACTTGAACCTTATGCAGCGTGCTAATGATTTTTTTGTTGCTCTTGAGCCAACGATTGATATCAAGATAAATGACTTCATCTTTTGTACGAGCAATATTGATATAAGACAGAATAAATCCTAAAGGATCTTTTTTGAGGATACTATGATAAAACCAGATGAAAAGCTTAACCCCTTGACGTTTGAGAAACGACTCACAACGTAGGTTGAGTACATCGGTATAGGTCTGCTGCCCAAAAACAAAGCGCTGAACATTACGATCAAGCTGCACATGGACCAAGCTAAAATTACTGGCCACCTCAGCATAAATGCCACTGGTATTGACTGTACAGAATAATCGAAACCAGTCGTCATGCATCTCAACACGCAATTCTAAAATGGCTTTTACGTTATCAGTGACGAATTTTTGCAAGGCGTCGTTGACATATTTTTGGGCAACGGGCAGAGCGATTTCGTCTTCTAGCTTGTCAGTCGTTTTATTATATATTTGCTTAATAGACTGAGTAAGGCGCTCCCAGCCTCCGCTAAATGACTCGTCAAAACGGTCACCCATATTTTCGAAAAACTCATCGAAATTGTCTGAATCATTCACGTTGTCATTTATGTTATCAAAGCCACTCAAACTTATTATCCTTATAATAGGGGTCATTATTTAATACTTATAAAACAGTATATAGTAAATGTGATGGCTTCAAAATAAACACCTACACTTTGTAGTAATTCATTTGATGACGCCTGCTGCTAAAGTAAAACAAACATTGTCATAACAAAAACATCATTGCCACCGATCTATTTTATTTGAAGCTACTGGGCCTATTAATCAGCCGATCAGAGCTGCTGGCATAGCAAAAGTGAGTGAAAATACGGCATCACAGTTATACTGGCAGTATAATTCTATGTCATGTTATGATAGCACTGGCATTGTTTTAGGCTCTGTAGCAATAGTGCTTTTTATTTGTTTGACTTGATTTTTATCCGCTGAGACCTATTGTGGCCTATATCAAAGATTCACAAAGTTACCATTTTTCTGCTCAAGCGCCCAAGCGTGATTTGGGTTTGCCTATCGCGATTGTGATCGCTGTTGCGATACATGTCGGGATTATCTTTGGTATCAGCTTTTCGATGGGTAAAGATCCCGCTGCAATGATGCAAGACGTCGCAAAAGCCCTCACGGACAACATGCAACCAAATGAAGACGCGCATTTTATTGCCAATGCGTCACAAGAAGGTGGTGGCACAATAGAGGAGACGCTGCGGCAAGAGACTGATCAAACCAGTCCTTTGTCCGCTGAACAAATGAGTGAGACGCAAGACGTCATCAATTTACAGCGGCAAGTTCGTCAGCAGCGCTATCAAGAAAGTTATCTACGCACCACTTTGAGCTGGCGTCAAGCAGCGGTTGAGTCTGATAATGATAGCAAACAAGCACAAGACGATGCCATGGAACAAGAAGAGCGGCTACGCAAAAAAATTGCCACGTTAGAAGCACAGCTCTCCCAGCGTCAGCAAGTCTATACGACCAAATCAAAAGTCGTGACGATGGATAGCAATTCGACCACGCGCGGTGTCGCAGCAGATTATATCAATACCTTTCGTGAGCATGTTGAGCGTGTTGGTAACTTGCACTATCCAGTACAAGCTCGTGCCCAAGGCATTACAGGTGATGTGCGCTTGATGGTCATCATTAATAACGATGGCAATATTAAAGCCATTCGTCTGCTAGAGAGCTCGAACTCGACAATACTAGACGAAGCGGCAAAACAATCAGTGCGTCAAGCGGCGCCTTTTGGTCAATTTACCAAAGATATGAAAAATATTGTAGAGTTGCGCCTGATACGGACGTATCGCTATAGTGACAAAGTCGATGTCACTTATTAACATTTGTGGTTAAGTACTACACAGACAGACATCAAAAAATATTAACATGAGTTTATCAAAACATTTATAGAATAAAGAGTCAGTATGGAATTTTTAGGTTTTACCATCGATATCGCCACGCTAACCGCTAGTGCAGTAGTGTTAACAACCAAGCTAGTGTTGGCCATTCTAATATTCGTCATCGGACTGTGGTTGGCCAAAAAGGCAGTAAGTATCGCTCATAAAGTCATGCTAAAAAGTCGCTTGGATGACACGGTCGCCAGCTTTTTAGGTCGCTTATTGTATGGCGTTTTACTCGTCGTGGTTACCCTAGCGGCTTTAAGTAAGGTAGGCGTGCAGACGACATCTGTCGTTGCGATCTTGGGTGGTGCAGCGGTCGCCATTGGTTTGTCATTAAAAGATCAGTTATCAAACTTTGCAGCTGGCATCATGATTGTGACTTTCCGCCCATTTGTCAGTGGCGACTATGTCCAAATCAATGGTTTCACTGGTACAGTGGGCGAAATTACTTTGGTCAATACGCATTTAACGACGACCAATAACCACGATATCATCATTCCAAACGGTAATATCACAACTTCAGCAATCACCAATTATTCATCGTTGCCCAATCGCCGTGTTGATATCACAGTCGGTATTGGTTACGACGCAGATATTAAAGCGGCTAAAACCGTCATGCTTAACTTGGCACGAAATAACCCATTGGCCTTTACTGATCCTGAGCCCATCGTGCGTGTTACCAACTTGGGCGATAATTCGGTGGATTTGACTTTGAATGTTTGGACCACCAATGCTGACTGGTGGTCAATGCAGTGTGAGTTGTTAGAACAATTCAAAGTGGCACTAGACGATGAGAAAATTGAGATTCCATTCCCGCAGCGTAGTGTCCATGTCAAAGGCCTGGATCAAATGATTAACCAAATGGGTGAATCACAAAAACTACCGATGAAAAAAGACTAAAGCATGTCCTCAATTAAAAATGGGACCGTAAAAAGTCCCTAATCTAGACATATGGATTTGGCAAATCCAGATTTGCTAAAATATCGATCTCAAACCTTTCCATTTCATCTTGTTCGGCCTGTCCAAGCTCATGATCGAAGCCCAGTAGATGCAGTACCCCATGTATCAACAGATGGCTGATGTGCTGATCTACTGCTTTGTTCTGCTCTTCGGCTTCACGCACCATAACGTCATGACAGATAACGAGCTCACCGAGCGGTAATGTGGGCATTAGCTCAATGATAGCAATGGGCAAATCGCTTGGGTAAGATAGAATGTTGGTTGCATAATCTTTATCACGTGCTTCCAGATTTAATGCCTGTCCTTCAATCTCATCAGTAATATATATGTCCAGCGCTTTTGTTTTTGACTGCCAGCGCTCAGGATCAATATCCTCAAAGTAAGGCAGCGTCAAACCTTGAGGCATACGCTCATTCACATAATCTAACGTTGCCATCATAATCGTGCGTAGTTTATCTCGCTGATAAAAGGTATCCAGTATCTCATCATCAATACTTTCAGTCGCATTGATATCGAGTGCTACTAAGTCTGCATCGTTATTAGTCATGTCATCATTTACGTGATCTTGGTCATCGTTAGACTGACTCATGTCATTATCCTTTTATCGGTTGATGAGACAATGTCTCTAAATATTATTATCTCAAACATTTCAGTGTTGCCTGACTGCATAATCAATCCAATATAAAATAAATATAGTGCTGCCAACGTTATATTTTTTTAGCAAAAAACCGGACTACTCTAGAAGTAATCCGGTTTTGTATTTTAGAATGACTGCTTAAACATGCCAGTTTATAATTTAGCTGCTGCGTTAGCAATCACTTGTCTACGTTCTTGCTCTTTAATGCGCTCAAACTTGCGTTTTTCTTCTAGTATCAATTGCTCTTCATCAAACACATCGTAAGCTTCGACGATTTTTTGTACCAACTGATGGCGTACCACGTCTTTTGAGTCAAACTTAGTGATATGAATCTCTTCAATACCGCTTAGAATCTCCATCGCTTGTGCCAAGCCTGATTTGTGGCCACGTGGCAAATCGACCTGAGTGATGTCACCCGTAATCACGGCACGTGAGCCAAAGCCCAAGCGCGTCAAAAACATTTTCATCTGTTCAGGGGTGGTGTTCTGGGCTTCGTCTAAAATGACAAACGAGTTGTTTAGTGTCCGACCACGCATATAAGCAAGTGGCGCAACTTCAATGATTTGACGTTCAATCATTTTGCCCACTTTTTCAAAGCCAAGCATCTCATACAACGCATCGTACAATGGACGCAAATACGGATCGATTTTTTGGGTCAAATCACCTGGTAAGAAGCCCAGTTTTTCACCCGCTTCTACGGCTGGGCGTACCAATAAAATACGTTCAATCTCATTACGCTCAAGCATGTCGACTGCACAGGCAACCGCTAAATACGTCTTACCTGTACCAGCAGGGCCAATACCGAACGATACATCAGAGCTTAGTACATTTTGTACATAACGTTGCTGATTGCCGCCACGAGGGACGATGCGGCCTTTACGTGTGCGTAAACTAATAGGCGTAAATTCACTGGCTTCTAGCTCGTTTTCGTACTCTGCATCGTCGTCTTCTTGTTCATCGGCTTCCATGTCTTCATCACGAGAGATGCTCGATTGGATAATGAGGTGCAACTCTTCTGCGCTGATGTCTTTTGAGTTTTGGGCTTCGTCTACCATTTTATATATAATGCGCTCACCGCGCTCGACACCAGTCACATCGCCACTGAGGCAAAAATCGCCTTGACGTTGGCTGATTTTGATGTCGAGGCGTTCTTGGATATATTTCATGTGATTGTTGTATTCACCAAGTACAGTTTTTAGCTGGGCTGGTGTCAATGATTCAAACTTTATACGGCGGCTCATGGAATCAGTCAAGCGATTATCCTTATGTTGTGTACCCGATACTAGGATGTATTTTTAATAAAGTGACGGGTTTAAACGGAAAATAGTTATTAATTTTAGATCGTAGAGATAAAAATAACGGCAATGTTTTAAAAGTTATTATTGGTTATTGGTTATTGGTTATTGGTTATTGGTTATTGGTTATGAAGAGAAATAAATGCCTTGTCTTTATTATGGTAGATAGTTTTTAAATTTCAAGCAGTACATCCGCCAGATAGCCCTGTTTTTGTATGACGATTGCAACTACCTCAAGTGGTTTTTGTTTTGTATGACTCAAGAGAGGATATCTCAAATATCCTAAACTTGACATGCGATTGATACACGTTTTATGTACGGTTAAGAGCACAAAGGAAAAGGCAATTTATGGTAATCTACGAGTCATATCACCCCTTTTATAATTGGACATAAAGCTGGCGTACAATAATAGAATAATGAGAGAACAATAATATAGTTGGGTCGATATAAAACAGAGACTTGAATAGCCACATGCTACTGGTATAAATGTTTCTTGCGCGCTGCGAAACAGAGACGGCGCAACATTTATCTCCGTAGCACTGTATCGGTTTTAAAGTAAATCGACTATAGATGAGCGTATTTGGCACGCAGACTCAATCAATAGCAATAGGCATAACAATTAGGAACAACCATGATGCAAAAAACGGATTCAAATTTATCGCAGGCTACAACGAAAGAAGCAGTCACTGAGCAGCAGGTACTTATCGCTGGAGGGGGCCATGTAGGCTTGTCTTTTGCATTGCTATTGGCGCATCATGGCATCGCTAGCACCTTATTAGAAAAAAACCGTTATCCAGACATTAGTCCTACCGATGATAGAACCCGCAGTCATTACTTAGACAGTCGCAATACGGCACTATCACGCCGTACAGTACAGATTTATCAAGAGATTGGTCTGTGGGATGAGCTACAAAGCCATGCGTGTCGCATCGATACGGTGCAGATTAGTGAGCAGGGTAGCTTTGGGCGTGCTCAATTGAATAAAGCGGAAGAAAAGGTCGAATCGTTTGGGCAAGTGATCGAAAATGCGTGGCTTGGACGTAAGCTATTATTAGCGGCTCAACAAGAGCCATTGATTACGCTGATTGATGGTGCCAATGTGATAGCGGTTGAACAGCATGTCAACAGTGTCATACTCAGCTTTAACCATGACGGCGATGAGAAAAATGAGCAGCAATTGCAAGCCAGTGTTTTGGTTGCTTGTGATGGACGTGACTCTACGGTGCGTCAACTGTTAGATATCGATACGACGACTTATGATTATGGACAAAGTGCGATTGTGGGCGTGGTTGAGACAGACAAACCTCATCTCCATACCGCCATTGAACGCTTTAGTCCAGCAGGCCCATTAGCGGTCCTACCACTGACAGATCCAGAGGGCGATGGCAACAATGAGCATCAAGAAGGTTATAGACGCTCAGTCGTTTGGATATGTCCAAAAGGGGAAGAGACGCAGTACCTAGAAGATGACGCGCATTTTCTGACGATGTTACAGCAAGGATTTGGACAACGGGCAGGCACGTTTATGGCTGCTGGTCGACGCGGCGCATATCCATTAACCCGAGTGTTGGCAGACAGGCAGGTGGTGGGTCGCTGCGTCATCATGGGTAATGCTGCTCATACTCTACACCCTGTGGCAGGGCAAGGTTTTAACCTTTGTATGAGAGACGCTCATGTCTTGGCGCAAATGATGAATGCACAAGTGTTAAGAGGCGACGACATTGGAAACACGCAATTGCTCCAACGGTATGAGAAAGCCAGAAAAGCGGATCAAAAACGAGTCATCCGCTTCTGTGATGCCGTGGTGCATGGCTTTACACATACCAATCCAGCCGTGAAGCTAGCGCGAAACGTGGCTTTGGTTGCATTTGACAAACTACCGAATATTAAACCGTTAGTGGCGACTTATGCGATGGGCTTAAAATCTTAAATTTGAAGTCTTCAATTTAAAATCTTAAAAGCGTATTACCATCGTGTTAAATAATGAAGCGATAAATACTATGAGCAAACCACCGCTTAATAAAGGATATTCCATGAAAAACAACCATACATTGATTATAGGTAGCGGTATCGTTGGTGCCACGCTTGCATTAAAGCTGGCGCAAGCAAAAATGCCAGTGACTTTGATTGATGCTCGTCCTGCACGTGATGAATCAATGTGGCAAGCGGTATTGAATAAGCGCGATGCCCGTGTCTATGCGCTAAGCTTAGCCAGTATCCATCTTCTAGAAGACGTAGGGGCGTGGCAAAAAATTGCGGCCTCCAAACGCAAAGCAGACTATTCGCAAATGCAAGTATGGCAATTGAATGGTATGGGCGAGTTGCTGTTCGGTGATAGCGATAGCCAAAACGTCGCATCTGACATACTGGGTAGTATGGTTGAGCCTACCGTCATTGAGCATGCACTGTGGCAGCGCGTCAATGACGAGACAGTCAGTGACTATCTCACCGTTGTCGCAGGTCAAAAAGTGGTAAACATAGATTGGCTGGGCGCTGATAAAGGATATCGTGTGACTTTAGATGACGGCACAATCATTGAGGCCGCGCTAGTGGTTGGCGCAGATGGTCGAAACTCCTTTGTGCGTCAGCAAGCGGGCATTGGGCTTGATACCTTAGATTATCATCAAACTGCGATTTGCTGTGCCATTCAAACAGAAAAGCCGCATCAAGCGACGGCGCGCCAAGCCATGCTGCCTACGGGGACTTTAGCCTTATTGCCTTTGGCTGATATTACAGATACGGACAAAGCCAATCCACACTACTGGCAGTCAGTCGTTTGGACATTGCCGCGCAATCAAGCGTTGTCACTACTAGAGGAAGAGGATCACTTTATCGCGGATAAGCTTGCGGCTGCGACGAACTATGAGCTTGGTGCTATCCGACAAATTGAATCTATCGCCAGTTTTCCATTAATGGCGCAACAAGCGCAAAGTTACGTCGCTGATAACTTAGTCTTAATTGGTGATGCAGCGCATGGCGTCCATCCGCTGGCAGGTCAGGGATTAAATCTAGGCATGCTCGATGTGCAAGTATTGAGCAAGCAGTTAACCCATGACTTTGCTCGTAGTGGCAGCAAGATTTGGGGCAGCAATCAGACCTTACGTGCATATGAGCGCTCGCGCCGTCCGCACAATAGCTTGATGATGCACAGTTTTTCTGCACTTAACTGGTTGTTTGCAGGATCGCTTGCTCAAGCTCGTCCTGTGCAGCAGATCCGTAATGAAGGCATGTACCGCGTCGGTAAAATCAAGCCATTGATGCGCTTGTTTGCAAAGCAGGCGAGTGGGGTGTAAGTAACTGTAATTTTTACTAGATGATAAGAATACTTCGATGAAGCATATTTTAATTGATTATGAAAATGTTCAACCCAAAAGCTTTGATAATATAGAGACAAAAGATTGTCATATATGGTTGTTTTTGGGTGTCAATCAGCAGAAAAGCCTACCACTTGAATTGGTTGAAACCTTGCTCAGGTTTGATAATGAAAAAACCCATATTATTAAGATGCAGCATGTGGGAAAAAATGCCTTAGATTTTTATTTATCTTTTTATCTCGGCAAAATCTCTGAAATTGATTCTAATGCTGATGTCTTTATTTTAGCAAGAGACAGTGGCTATGATGTCTTAGTTGAGCATCTTAATAGTGCCTATCACGGTATGAAAATTTTGCGATCAGCAAGTACTAATCAACTCAATATAGTTTATGAATCAAATGGAAAAAATGCGTTAGATATAGAAAAAAGCCAAATCACTGTCGAAGATAATCAAAATTTTTTGTGCGATAACGTTAATAGCGTATCAACGGAGGAGAAAGAATCTTTAATTCAAACTGTTGCGAATGATATACCTAAAGCAACGGTTATAAACGAGTTTTATATTTCCGTGTTTGATAGTATAGTCAAACGAAAAGTGTTCTTACCAAGCTACAAATCTAACCTATTATATTCAATGAAGAAGTATATCCCAGTGACAGTATTAGAGAGATTTAATAGTACTCAGCAAGATTATATTTTTGAAGAGGTTTTCAAAAAATTTGTCAAAGCAGGGCTCATCATACCTGATGAAAATGAAGAAAAATTAAGTTATAAGGTAGATAGTGAAGGAATATTGGGTTTAGTAACTCATCAAGTTTTGCTAAGCAAAGCTAAAGAAATTGATGGATTAAATAATATCATAAAGCAAAAACTTGCAAGTTATCGCCAATTAAACGATAAGCAACAAGTTGATTTAATTGTGATATACCTTAAAAAGAAAGGCTTGATAAGACAAGATAATAAAGCTATCTATTATTCATCCTTCGGTGATGTAAGAGTCAATTTAAGTAAAAATTCACAAGCCAATATTGAAAAGAGCAAACCTTCTATTACGATATATCAAACTGCAGTTGCATTAATAAAAAATAGACCTGCAGGCACTCGACCATCCAAGAAATCAAGTTTAATAAACTATCTCAAAAGCCATCTACGTAATGAAGACCCTAAAGTAATTGATAAGCTTGTTAAACAGATGGTTAATAATAAAGTTATCGTAGTATCAAATACTAACAAGCTGAGCTATAAAATATGATTAATTTACCCAAGCGCCGAAAAGAACACCATCAGTACTGGCGAGACGATGTTAATAATAAAGCCAAAACTGATCGCCAGCGGCACAACTTTGAGACCACCTGATTGCTGGATAATCGGCAAAGTAAAATCCAAGCTGGTCGCGCCACCAAGCCCAACAGCAGCAGACGGGTATTTACGCATAAAAACAGGAATAAAGAGTAACGCAAAAAACTCGCGTACCAAATCATTAAATAGCGCGACACTGCCCCAAACTGCGCCATAAGCATCCGTCATCACAATCGCCGAGAGCGAATACCAGCCAAATCCTGAGGCTAACGCTAAGCCTTTCGTCCATGAAACATCTGTGAACATCAATGCAAAAATCAGTCCGCCGACCAATACTGACAGCGTAAAGATAATGCTCATCTCTACGCCGCGTCTATTCAGTAATACTTCTTTTAAGGTAATGCCTGAACCCTTCAACCCAATACCCACTAACAAAATTAATATCATTAGCAGCACGGTCATGGTGTTTTCAGGTGGCATGTAGTCAGCGGGTAATAAATAGCCGATTATCATGCCAATCGCCACACAAAATACTTGCGCTAAGCTGCCACGAATACTGACGCGATGCGCTTTTGACTTTACGCTGGGTTTTTTAGCATGCCATGGACGCATGTGGTCAAACAACATAAGAGCGAATAAACCTGTCCCAACCGTGAGTATCGATAAGACCGTCACGTATAAAGCGATCTCGCCAATCTGACTGCCTAAGCCTTCCACTTGTGACAGCTCAATACCAATGAGTCCCAAGATGACAAACACCAAATAAGACAGGCCTTTGTCTGCAAACTTGGTCATGGTTGGGTTAGAAGGAATGGCAAAACCAATGAACATTGGCATCAATACCAAAACAAGAGTGATTAGGCTGTGCATGGTGGTAGGCTCGCAGCATTTTTAATAGGGCATTTTGGACAAGCCGATGATTGTAGCACACTGGGTCATAATGGTGGCACGTGCGTCAAAGGGTGATGCATACGCCCCAGTTGATTGATGAAAAAAGAATATAATAATGACAAGCATTTACCTGATAAACATTTGTTGTTACATTAGAGTATTCAGATAGCTGATCTTTATTATGTCACTTTACCAACTCAAGTCTCAATTTCAAGATCAGCTGCGCCCTGTTAGCGATATGCTGGTTAAGCATCATTGTACTGCAAATCAAGTGACTATCAGCGCGGTCGTGTTAAGCATGGGTACGGCTTATGTGATTGCGACGCGGGCAGGAGAGAGCCCACGTTTATGGTTATCATTGCCTTTGTCTTTGTTCATGCGTATGGCGCTAAATGCAATCGACGGCATGATGGCACGTGAGCATGGACAGGCATCGACAATGGGTGCCGTACTCAATGAAGCAGGCGATCTGGTAGCAGATACGGTATTTTTTATCAGCATTTTGCCGCATTTGAATCAGACGACAATATCGGGCGCTCATAATCATGGCTCTTATCAGCAGCATATTGCCAGTTTGTCCTTATTAAGCATCGGTACAGAGCTGTTGGCAATTGGTAGCAGTATTGGTTTCCAAGAGCGAGCCAATCAAGGGCCATTAGGAAAAAGCGATCGTGCGTTATTGCTTGGGGTGCTTGGTACGGTGATGGGTATGAAGTTACCGCTCACGAGTTTAAGTGTTTGTCTGTCACCATTGTTCATCATCTCAGAAGCATTACTCATAAAAACGTGTCTAAACCGCTTACGGTTTATCGCTGAGCTTTATCTGCGAAGTAATCCACCCCAACTTCGGTCAAACCGCGCAGTTTTTTTGAGTCATGCCGATGACAATACATTCGAGCAATTGCTTACTAAGAAAATACAGTTACCTTTAAAGCATACTTCTTCAAAATTAGATAATCTCTCAGAGATAACTCACGCATCGACTCCCCATCATTTGGATATTCAAACCATGGCTAAGCCTTCATCACCTCATTATTTTCATCAATCGGCATGTGATCAGACACTGCCCATCAGTGGCGAAAGCTGTTTTAATGCTTACGATGGCACGGCGATCTATTACCGTTATTGGTTGACCATGCCGATAGCTGACATAAAATCACAAGCAGCCAATCAGTTATTACGCCAAGTAATTTTGTTACACCGTGGGCATGAACATTCGGGACGACTGGCAGAGCTTGGTGTACAGTTTGCAAAGGCAGGTTATCAGGTATTTGCATGGGATGCGCGTGGTAATGGACGCTCAGGTGGCATCAAAGATCATGCTGATAGTGTCACAGAGCTTGAACGAGATTTGAATGGTTTTGTACAGTTGATCAGAGCGCAGACGGGCATAGCTATCGAAGATACGTTGATTGTGGCCAGCAGTATAGGGGCTGTGTTAGCAGCCGCATGGGTACATGATTATGCGCCCAATATCCGCGGGATGATATTAGGCACACCTGCGCTCAATATTCGCTTGTATATGCCGTTTGCCATTCCGACGCTAAAAGTGGCACGAACTCTTGGGATGATGTCTCGCGTGAGCAGTTATGTGAAGGCGCAAGTGCTCACTCATGATAAGGCCGCGCAGGAAGCATATAATGCCGATCCACTGATATCGAGTAGTATCTCAACGGATTTATTGATTGACACTCACGCCACAGGGCAGCGTTTGCTCGACGATGCTGCTGCTATCACCGCGCCTGTTTTTGTGTTGTGTGCCGGCAAAGATTACGTGGTAGATAAACAAGCTGAGCGTGATTTTTATGAAGCCATTAATACGCCTATTAAGCGCTGGCAGCTATATCCAGACAGTTATCACGCGATTTTTCATGAGACCAACAAAGCGGATGTGTTTGCAGATTGTCTTGATTTTGCTGAGCAGGTATTCGCAACGTCAGTACAAATGCCAGATCTAAATAATGCGCATCTTGCCAGTGCCAGCAAGGATAAAGTCGATCGTTTAGCAATTAAGCCATTTAATCCAAGTTTTGCTATCACGCGCTTTGCCATGCAAAAATTTGGTCATGTCAGTCAAGCCATCTCGGCAGGACTTGAGCACGGCTTTGACTCAGGTAGCTCGTTGGATAAAGTGTACGATAATACTCCAAGCGGACGTGGGGCAGTTGGGCGTGCTATAGATAAGTTCTATTTAAACAATATTGGTTGGCAAGGCATCCGGGTACGACGTGAGCATTTGTTAGAATTAGCAGGTGAGGCGATTACGCACATACAAATGCAAAAAGAGGCTCAAGACAGTCAGCATGCCTCTATCTCTGAACAGCCAAACCACGTCCCAAGATCATACACTCCAAAACTATTAGATATTGCGAGTGGTCATGGCGCTTATGTATTTGATTTGCTAGAAAAGTTCGACAATTTACATGCTGAGCTGCGTGATTACGAGACCTATAATGCACAGGCTCTACAAGCTAAAGCAGAGCATTTGGGTATGGGCAATCGCGTGGTAACTTATCAAAAAGATGCGTTTGATAGCAGTAGTTATCATAACAATAATGCTGTTACGCCTGCATTTGATATTGCTATTGCTTCAGGGGTGTTTGAGCTGTTTTCTGATAACACATTACTTGCGACAGCGTTGGCAGGGATGTACGCCAGTCTTCAGGCGGGTGGATATCTTATTTATACCAATCAACCTTGGCATCCTGAGCAAGAATTTATCAGCAAAACCTTGAATAATCATCGCGGCAGTAGTTGGGTGATGCGTTGCCGCTCACAGGCAGAAATGGATCAACTGGTTGAGCGTGCAGGTTTTGAAAAAGTATCTATGCGTATCGATAAGTTTGGTATTTTTACGGTATCATTGGCAAAAAAACCACTTAATGCTGACAAAGATAGTGAGGCACCCCTAAAAGACAGTAAAACTGAGTCTACCAAACATCATGAGAGCCGGTAATGAAAACTGCGTACCCTTATGAGCGTGTTCAGCTTTTTTCTGGTGGCGGTTCGCGCTTTGGGTATTATTTGGGCAGTTATGCCGCGCTGGTTGAGCATGATCTCAAGCCGGGTTTAATCATTGGGACTTGCGGTGGTAGTTTGTCCGCTCTTCTGGTACAGCTTGCGCCTGATCCTGTTGCCCTCAAACAGCTTATTGAGAGTCATGCGCTATATAAGGTAATTGGCAATATCACCCATGTCGCTCCTGATGAGGTTAGCATGCGGCATAAATGGCGTTATGCCAGTCAGGCATTCAACCGTTGGCGTACTTCTCATCTAAGTATGCGCCAGTCTGCCAATATGCATGCTGATCTTTTGGATGAACTACAACATTTGGCTATGTTTCGTATCACAAATGACGATCAATGGCTTGATGAATTGATACACTTGGCAAATACTAATAAACAGACGGTAATTGATCCAATGACACCTGATATTGCGATTATTGCCAGTCGACTTTATCAAGGGCAAGCAGCACAAACAGCGCTTGGCCAGCCGCAGCTACAAGAAGTTTTATTTGCTCCGCTACCTTTGGCTCATCGGTATCGGACCCAGTTAATACCGAATTCTACTACCGAACCAACAGCATGTACTACGTTCGATAAGCTTATTTCTCCTGTCAATACACTAGCACGTACACGCATTCATCAGAACGTGGCCGTACTACAAGAATGGGAAATAGCCACTGCAGTTCGTGCTTCGATGTCAGACATGTATTATTTACCGCCCATCCATATTCGAGAGTTGGGTTGGTGCTTGGGCGGTGTGATTAATTTAACCCCCATTGAGCTGGCAGCTGCTACTGGTCACACAGTCTTTGCCGAAACTAAGGCAGGATATGATCGTTGGCTTGCCGCGCCTGCTATTCGCCATGTTTTTGGGTTTGACCCAAATGTGCGCTTGGCACAGGTGCATCAGTATCAGCATAGAGATGGGGCAAGCGGTTTTACCAGTCAAATACATTGGCTGCCTTTTTCTGACAATGCAGCGCAGTTAGTAGGGCAGCAAGTAAGAAAACGCTTGAATATGAAGACGGCAATGATTGAGCTGGTACACAGCTCTCACGATACGTTTGTCCGTCAAATGCAGGCGCAGTGGGACTACGGGTATAAGCGTACAGTGAGCTATATTCAACAGCATCTTTAATACCGCTACTTTATTACAATGACTTATCGGCAGGCACTATGACAGATGTTATTAATCCTTCCTATACTAATACCAGTAGCATACCGCATCTGATTGTGGTGGGTGGTACAAGCGGAATTGGCTTGGCACTAGCACGCCGCCACCAGCTGCAGGGCTGGCGAGTGAGTGTGGTTGGTCATAATCAAGAGAAGATAAAAACGTTAAATCAGAGTCATCCTGATATGATTACTTATTCTTGTGATTTAGCCCATGACATTGAACGTCGAAGATTATTGCAACAACTATCAGAGGTTGATTTTCAGCGTTTGATCTATAGCGCAGGCAGTTATTTCAATGAGAGAATACACACACTTGACCGCGTGCAGAGTGACCAAATGCTGGCGATTAACTTGCAAGCGTTTGAGCATGTATTTTATTGGGCAAGTACGCAATTAAAGCGGCAAATAGAGGAGCAACCAGTCACTTGTCCTGCTACTCATACTGTATCTGATCCTAAACTCGGTCTCATTTGTATTGCGTCGATAGCAGGAGTGTTGGATTATCCTTATGCCAGTCTATATGCCAAAAGTAAGAGCGCCATGATTGCCACTGCCAGTGCTTATCGCTGTGCTATGCAGCCTTTTAATATACAAGTTACTTGTATTGCATCAGGCTATATTGACACGCAAGCTTTGCGCGATTTAAATAAAGGGGATGCCAGTCATAAGCCTTTTATCATGTCCACTGAGCATGCAGTCGATAACATAATGCAAGCAATTAGCGAAGATACTGAGCTAGCTATATTTCCATGGCCTATGCGTTACATCACTAGAATATTGAATCGACTGCCAAAGCCTGTATTACATCGACTACTACGTAGTAAATTAGACAAGTAATGGGAGATCTTCAATTTTAGTAAAACCAATAAACCAAGGTAAACAGTGGCACACCAATCAGTAGACTATCAATCCTATCAAGAATACCGCCATGTCCTGCCAGTAACGTACCAATATCTTTGATCCCATGTTGACGCTTGAAGGCTGACTCTAGCAAATCCCCTGCAATGCCACTCACAACTAGCCCATAAGCAATAATAAAGCATAACCAGCCATCAAATGGCGTCAACCAAATCCCAAATATCGTAGCAAGTACGGCAGCAGCGAATCCACCAAATAGGGCACCTTCAATACTTTTGTTAGGGCTAATGGTGGGTGCAAGATTACGTTTAAATAGCTTGTTCTTGAGCCATTTGCCACATAAATATTGAGCAATATCGTTAAATTGACTCGAAAATAATACAAATAATACTACGCCATACTCGCCACGTTGCCATGCCACATGTTGAAGAACAATGAGACTGATGGTCAAACTAATAGTAGCAAGTACTAGAGCGATATCAATACCATTTATTGTTGGAGTAAGCGGAGATGAGTGAGGAATAGCATTAAGGAATGCAGGTTTGTGATCAGTTGGTGTAGAAGGATGTAATCCACGCTGTTGTAGCTTATAAATCAAATGTGCTTTGCTGCTTGGTCGCCACAAACGAATGATTTCGTATAAGGCGCGTAAGCCCACTAATAAAAAAAAGACCGTCAATAGCCATGCATAAGGATGCTGATTATTGAGGTCTATTTTTGCAATCACATAGCAGCTGCATAATGTGGCTAGCATCCACCACCATGAGCGGGCGATAAAATAAATTTTAGGTAAGCGGAGGCGGATGCCTGGATAGGCCAGTGCACCCCAAACTGTGCTTACGGTTAACATCAGACCAACCACAAACCAAGTATCAGCAGTCATCGTCCATCGTCTTAGTCATACATTACGAATAAAAGGTAAAAGTGAGTCCAGCATATTATACTCAGTATAAATAGGGTACCTGCTGCTAAATTGAGAAAGTATAGTTTGTTGC
Organism: Psychrobacter sp. JB193; assembly: GCF_002285555.1. Taxonomy (NCBI): domain Bacteria; kingdom Pseudomonadati; phylum Pseudomonadota; class Gammaproteobacteria; order Moraxellales; family Moraxellaceae; genus Psychrobacter; species Psychrobacter sp. JB193. The sequence goes on along the minus strand of NZ_NRGY01000001.1, from coordinate 883,609 downwards.
ATCTGATTCACTCTTTTACCCTATATTTGCTGGTCAAAGCAGGTGCATTATCCTGTGGCAGTTGTTTTAGCTGCTACAACAGAGGTATTTATAGGCAATGTACCATGATATCTGCTTGGCTTATCAAGGCTGTGAATATCCAACTCAACGATTGGATAAACGACACTGGTTCGCGGTTCGCTGTCTGTGTCAGGATAGTCTAGGCGCGCGTGACCACCACGACTTTCACAGCGTTGATACGCCGCGTGAATAATAAGAGAGGCTAAAGATAGTTGCTGCTTTAACTGAAAAGATGCCAAAGAATGGAGTATAGCAGATTCATCAACACAATTTGATAAATTTAAGTCGGTCCCACTAGTGCTATAACTCTCGGTTCCATCTTTTAAAAGGATAAAAGCTTTTTCATCAGACAGTGCGTCCAATGCTTGTTGCCACTGCTGTACTTGCAGGAGCGCTTGCTCTAACTTATCAGCATGACGCACGATACCCATATTATTGGTCATCAGCAGTTTTAATGCGGCGGTTATTTTGACAGCATCAACGTCAAAATGTGTATTGTCTTTTATATCACTATGAACATATAAATGAGAGCTAGAAGGTGACAAGGCAACAGCCTGAGTCTCTTTAAGAAGTGGTAGCGTCCAAGCAGTAAATGCTGCTTGCACTGAATTATTGTCATATAAAGGGCGGTTTGGTTTCGTAATGGCCTTCAAATACTGGGGCACATGTGCGGCAATGTACCGACCAACGACCACGCATTCTAATAATGAGTTACTGGCCAGACGATTGGCGCCATGCAATCCGGTATAGGCAACTTCACCAGCCGCATAAAGTCCTACCACATCGGTCAAACCGTCAGCAGATGTCACCACGCCGCCACAGCTATAATGGGCAATCGGCGCTACAGGAATAGGCTCAGCAGTGATGTCAATACCGAGCGTTTGCAATGTTTGATAAATCTGCGGGAAATGCGCCTTTAAGAATGCCGCTGGCAAGTGACTGACATCAAGATGCACGTAACCAAGACCATTGCTCTCAATTTGCTCGGCAATGGCACGGGCAACGATATCGCGTGGTGCGAGCTCAGCGCGCGCGTCGATATCTAGCATAAAGCGCGTACCGCTCTGCGGACAATATAATCGTCCACCTTCACCGCGTAACGCCTCCGATATCAAAAAATGACTATCGCCAAGCACCAAACCTGTCGGATGAAATTGAACAAACTCTAGATTGGCCAAGCGGCAGCCTGCTTGCCATGCCATCATCACCCCATCACCAACACAAACGTTGGGCGCACTGGCGCGTTTAAACAGTTGCCCTAAGCCGCCACTGGCCAATACGACAGCACTACTATGAAAAGTAAATTGACGCCGATTGATATGATCAAAAACACGTGCACCGTGACAGTGATTAATAGCTGCGTTATCCAGATGACGGCTGAATGGTGCTGTCAACAATTCCAACGCTTCATGATAGGGAAGGATAGTAATATTACTCGCCGCCTGCGCTTTGAGAAGTAATGCTTCCATAATATGCCGACCAGTCGCATCGTCCGCATGGGCGACTCGGCGACAACCATGACCGCCTTCTTTGGTTAAGTGTAAGTCGCTGGTACGCAGAGTGGCGATGGTTTTTTGCTGAGTATCTGAATGAGATATTTGGGTAAAAGGCACGCCTTGTTGGCACAGCCATTCAACCGCTTGTTTTCCAGCGCTTAAGATGCGGGCGGTATTATCAACCTCACACAATCCTGCGCCAGCAACCAACGTATCAGCGATATGGTCGGCAACAGTATCCTCTTTGTCTAAGCTTGCAGCGATACCGCCTTGCGCATAATGACTCGAGCAAACCTCAAGTGCAGCTTTGCTCAGCACCGTGACCGAAAGCGACGTTGGCAAAGACAAAGCCGTGCTCAAACCCGCAAGTCCTGCGCCAATGATTAACACATCCGTTTGTCTTATATCGTCTTCGCTATGTGCATCACCAATGGCGCTACCTAGGTTGATAGCCTGGCTCATGTTAAGCCGCTCCTACATTGGCAAATAAAGAGCGGTCTTTTGTGATATCGCCACTGCTCGCCACACGTTGTTTTTGTGACTCAGCAAAATCAAGCATGCGTTGCAAAGGTTTTCTAGCCGCGGCGGCCAACTCAGGTGTCATAAGTATTTCACCGCTTTGATGAGTCAAGCAGTGTTCAATACCCTGCAAGCCATTCATTGCCATCCATGGACAAAAAGCACAGCTTTTGCAACTGGCGCTTTCACCAGCGGTGGGCGCGGCCAAAAATCGCTTGGTTGGTGAGCGTTTTTGCATCTCATGCAAGATACCCAAATCGGTGGCAACAATAAACGTATCGGCGTCCATCTCATATGTCGATTGCAGCAGTTTACTGGTTGAACCAACCACATCGGCGAGCGCCACGACGCTATCAGGAGATTCAGGGTGTACCAATACTTTTGCCTCTGGATAGGCTTCTTTCAACTGTATTAGCTCAGTGGCTTTAAACTCGTTGTGTACCAAGCATGAGCCTTGCCACAGCAGCATATCTGCACCAGTCTCACGCGCGATATATTTACCCAAGTGACGATCAGGCCCCCAAATGATGGGCTCGCCTTTTGCGTGCAGATGACGAACGATATCGATACCAACGGAGGAGGTCACCACCCAGTCTGCCCGCGCTTTTACGGCAGCGCTGGTATTGGCATAAACCACCACGGTACGCTCAGGATGAGCATCACAAAATTCAGCAAAGGCATCGGCAGGGCAGCCCAAATCAAGCGAACATTCCGCCTCTAAATCTGGCATGAGGATGGTTTTTTCCATGCTTAGTATTTTTGCTGATTCACCCATGAAACGTACGCCCGCAACCACCAAGGTCTGCGCACTATGTGCTTGACCAAAGCGCGCCATCTCAAGCGAGTCTCCAACACAGCCACCCGTTGCCAATGCCAAATCTTGGATAAAGGGATCGACATAATAATGGGCGACCAATACCGCATTTTTATCCTTTAACAACTGCTTGATGTTTGCTTCGACCGCGATGCGCTCTGCACGTGGCAGATCCTTTGGGATTTTGGCTCGGGCATAGTCGATATTCATTTGAGTAGCAATGCGAGCATCAGTGCTCATTATTGGCGCATCGTATGGGTAGATTTTCATAATGACAACCTTTTATGGGGTAACGACAATTGGTGTGCCGCTAAAATGGATCAATCAAGTACTGCTGACAAAACATTATTTAATTATGCTCATTTTGAGTATAAATACAAGTGCTTTTTAGATGTCGCTGATTAAAGGATGCGATTTACATAAACTGCGTTTTTGTACTTGAGTGATAAGAACTTGAGTGATAAGAACTTGAGTGATAAAGCGTCGAGATGATAGGAAAAAGGCTTTGGTTTTTTAGAGAGATTCGCGTGTAATGGGAAAGAGGGTAGATAAATGGTGCTGTAAATTGTGTAATTTGAACCAACTATCCTCTGCTAATTATCGTTTTTGACATTGCTTTCGATACTGTTTTCCACATTGTTTTTAACTTTTTATCGTTACAACCGCAGTCTATGATAATGCGACATTCACGCTATACTAAGCCATACTATCAGCCATTCGTTTTATTACCTTTTGACTCTAAAAAATAAAGGATGACCTTTAACGTTATGACATTGTCTTACTCGCACGCCCATCAACAAGGTAGTGGCACAACCGAAGTGGTCGCAGTACTTGTGGCCATCACAGATCATACCGCTCGCGTCTTAACGGTCGATCAAGGGAAATTGTTGCCCAATGGACCACTCATGCCGTTGCATCGCTCTTTACAAACAGGCGTTCGTCAATGGGTCGAAGAGCAAACACAGCAGCCACTTGGATATTTAGAGCAGTTGTATACCTTTGTCGATACCAATAGGCGCAACATCGATGGTCACGCATTGGTTTATGTGAGTTATCTAGGATTGGTGCAAGAGACGCAAGCGCAGCTACAAAGCCAAGCTTCATGGCAAGATTGGTACGACTATTTTCCTTGGGAGAATCACTTGGATGGTATGCCAAGTATGATTGTAGAATTTATCGTGCCTGCATTATTAGATTGGGCGAATACCGCAGAGGATGACGTCGGTCAACAACGCCGAATACAACGCATTGGCTTGTGCTGGGGTGTAAATCAGCCAGTTTTTGCAGATGATGACGCTCACAATATAGAATTGGCAAGTGAGTCAGATAAAGAGCCTGTATACGAGAGTAAAGAATGGGTAGCCGAGCATGTGTTGCTGCGTTATGAAATGCTCTATGAAGCAGGGCTGATACCTGAAGCGCCTACTTATCCGCCCACTTATCAGACAAAAATACTGCCTGAACAATGCTCACAACTCATAGGTGTGCCGATGTACTATGATCATCGCCGTGTGATTGCCACTGCTATCTCAAGGCTGCGTGCAAAAATCGAATATCGACCCCTTATCTTTGGCTTAATGCCTGAGGTGTTTACGTTGTCGCAGTTACAGCAAAGCGTAGAAGCATTATCAGGCGTGCGTTTGCACAAACAAAACTTTCGTCGCCTGCTCGATGCACAGCACCTCGTAACAGAGACAGGAGACAGTAGTAGCGCTCAACGAGGTCGCCCTGCAAAGCTCTATAGCTTTCGTCATGATATTGAACTACAAAGCTTATTGATGGATAGCAAATTACCCAAACGTAAATAAGAAGCCATTTTTGCAGTCGATGATGTCCACTTGGTTAAGCACGAAAATAGGTGCTTGGCTTGCGAGAGTGTTCACTTTACGCTATATTTATGCTCATTTTGAGTTTAATTAAATCAAGCTCATATTACTAGTGTACGCATATAAGGGTTAAAGATGACAGTCAAAAAAGAGCCAGCATTGGATGAGGTATTGCTTAAACCCTTGGTTGAAGCTGCTTTAATCGAGGATTTGGGTAGACGCGGTGATGTGACGTCGCAAGCAACCATCCCAGCTGATCTGCAAGCGCAACTAGAAATTAAGACGCGGCAAGCAGGCGTGATATGTGGTATGGATTTGGCGCGTTTGTCGTTTGCTTTGGTTGATGCGCAGATTGAATTTAGCGCTTACGTCAACGACGGTGAATCGGTGGCTGCTGGTACAGTTTTGGCAACCGTTCATGGCAATGCTCGTCATCTGCTAACAGCAGAGCGCACCGCACTCAATTTTATGACGCATCTGAGTGGTATTGCGTCAGCGACAAAAATAATCGTCGATAGTGTCGCTGCATATCCCGCGCAAATTACCTGCACGCGCAAGACCATTCCAGGTTTGCGTGTGGTACAAAAATATGCCGTACGCTGCGGCGGCGGGCGCAATCATCGCTTGGGTCTGGATGATGCCATCTTGATTAAAGACAATCATATTGCCATAGCAGGTGATATCAAGACAGCCATCCGGCATGCACAAGAGTTTGCAGGTCACCTGATTCCAATCGAAGTGGAAGTTGATACACTAGAGCAGCTAGAGCAGGCGTTGGAGGCTGGCGTGAGCTTGGTCTTATTAGACAATATGTCGCCTGACGTCCTATCGCAAGCAGTGGCCATGTGTCAGGGCCGCGCCAAAACAGAAGCGTCAGGCGGGATTACTCCTACCACCGTACAAGCAGTGGCAAAGACAGGTGTTGATTTTATTGCGATGGGGTACCTCACACACAGTACCATGGCCTTAGATATTGGTTTGGATTTTAGTGTGTAGTCTGGTTTGTTGAGGTTTGATAAGATTGCTTGATAGCTTAGTTTTTTAATTTAGTCGATTCTAAATAAAACAGAACCATTATGTGCCAACGCTGAGCTGGAATGAATTTTTCTTGCTTGCTGTACCTTCGCAGAAAGAGGCTGCAAAACATCTCGTTTAAAGATAAGCATTCCAGTCAGGCTTACTCGTTTTTATATTGAGCTCACCATACTTAGCGTCTGAATAAAGCATTTGCTAACAGTCTGATATTAGTGATGTAAAAAAATCGACAAAGTTAATGATTTTATTGGCTTATCTGCCTATGTTACAATGCCATTTTTCGATGCGTATTGGGTCATCTTTGCACTCGCACGATGACCTTACTTTTTGTACAAGTTATCTCAATAGACAAGCGAGCGCTCAGTGAATACTGAAATTATCAAAATAATCTTAGCCTTTATGGTATTGATTAATCCATTTAGCGCTCTGACGTTATTTTTGGATTTGACCCGTGGTTATTCGATGAATAACCGGCGCAAAGTGGCGCGCGTTGCTTGTGTGACGATTTTTATTACCATTAGCTTTTTTACGTTAGCGGGCGAGGGGCTACTAAAAATACTGGGTATATCGATAGGCTCGTTCCAGCTGGCAGGCGGAATATTGGTATTTTTGATTGCGCTGAACATGATGAATGGTGAGGGTAACCCAGTTAAGCCTGATCAAGAAAATTTTGATGTCGATCATGTACAAGACGCGCCGCCAACGATGGCTTCTGCCGTTGTTCCACTTGCGATTCCGATGATGATTGGACCCGGTGGTATCTCAACCGTAATTATCTACTCCTCACAAGTCTCGGGCGTGTTGCAAGTCTCTGCTATATTGATCGCTGGATTGTTCATCAGCTTGTTTTGTTATTTGGCATTGATGGCAGCTGGTCGTATCAGCCGTTTATTGGGCGATACGGGGCTAAACATTATGAGCCGAATCATGGGTATGTTACTGGCGGCCGTTTCTGTCGAAATCATCGTCAATGCATTGCGTACATTGTTTCCAAGCATGATGTAATAAGGGTTTTAATATAACAGCCGTTTTGTGAGCAAGCGCTTAGCATAGACTCTAAATCATATACCTGTGCTAAGTGCTTGCTACTGTTTTATACAAAGGACTTGTTTGACTTAGTCTTGACTAAACTCTCTAAAATCTGCCTTACGAATTTTTGCATGAATGCCTTTTGTTTTATCGACCACCTGTGATACTTCAAAGTCAGTGGCGGCACTCAAATAAGCATACGCTAATGCTTCATCAATACCATACTCTCTATTTAAAAAACCAATGGCTTCACGAGTCGATTTTTTCATGGCTTCGTCTAAGTCTTCATCCAACCCCGGCGTCATCCAAAACTCAGCATTTTCGCCCAAAGGTTGTGACATCGACTGACCAGGGATTTTGTCTTTACCCGCTTTTAACAATGTGAACTTAAAGGTTGCACGCGCTGATGCTTCGAGTGCGGTCAGAGCGACTTCACCATCTCCCTGAGCGAAATGACTGTCACCTGTGTAGAAGAGTGCGCCTGGTACTTGTACAGGATAATAGACCGTTGAGCCATCACCCAAGTCATTGATGTCCATATTGCCGCCATGTTTTGCTGGTGGTACAGAGTGTACAGGCTCTGAGGTGTTTGAGGCCACGCCCATCAATCCCATAAATGGATTGAGTGGAAAGCGGATAGAGGGACCAGACTCGGTTTTGATGACGCCTTCATAATTGCCGTTGGCGTTTTTTTCTATCGGCGTAAAGACGGAGACATTACCGAAGCGTTCAGGATGAGCGGTCGAGGCGTTTTTTTGCTGCAGTGTTTTTGGAAACTCTCCCACCAAGGTGCCTTTGCCATGACGATTAGAGATAACCCCATAAGGCACACGAGGCTCAATTTTAATCACTTCTACTTTCAAAATATCGCCTGGCATGGCGCCGCGTATTTCAAGTGGTCCTGTCACAATATGCGGGCCATCTTTATGAAAATCATGTGCTAAGTCAGAACCAGTTATCTTTTTTGCTTCATCCAAGACGTAATCTGCTGTGACACCTTTTGATTGAAAGTATTTTTCTGCATCGCGTCCTTGATCTTCAAGTAAGCCTTCATGAGACACCGTGTCAAACGTCACTGTACTTCCAGATGGCACACTTAACACCGGTTTGGCGTCTCTATTTGGCAAATAACCCCAGCTGATGGTTTGTAAGGTAGACGGCACGTAGTAGTTGCCTTTATATGGTCCTTCTTTTAGTTGAGTGGGTTTATTTGTGATTTCTTTTAGAACCTGAAAGTCTTGTGCATGAGCTAGGGATAGAGTGAGCGTGCTTAAAACAAATAGTGACAAAGCCGTTTTTTTCAACATAGAGCATATCCTTAGTTTTTAAGAGCAATGGTTTTTAAGAGCAAAAGTTTCTTAACTGCGCTTTGATTAAGGCAAGTTCTATACCATTGTAAAGAAACACTCATTCAGCCATAAAATCTATGTTCAAACGTTCGGATACGTTCTAATTTGGTGCTATTAAACCATTTAAGAGCGATTTTGGTGCAGTACGTCACAATATCTCAGTAGTATTAACTGCGATACAGGTGCCAAGCAAGGTATAGCATCAATATGCCGACTAAGGCATCAAGGATGTTCCAAGCTTTTGGTTTGGCAAACAGCGGTCTCAGCAGGCGCGCGCCATAACCCAACGCAAAAAAGAAAAAGAAGGACGCCGTGATGGCACCCGCTGCAAACACGAGCTTGCTACTGGCGCATGTTGAAACCATGCCAACGAGCACCAATGTATCTAGATAGACGTGTGGGTTTAGCCAAGTAAAGCCAAAGCATAATAACAAGGCCTTTTTAAGACTGGTGACTACCTGTCCCTCGACGGTCATCGCATGTGACACTCGCACGCTGGCATACAAGCTTTGTAAGCCGTAGCATAGTAAGAACAAGACGCCAGCTATCTTTGCAATATTGACCACTTGAGGGTAGCGTGCGGTGACTGCGCCAAAACCACCCACGCCTGCTGAGATTAAAAGCGCATCACTCACCGCGCAAAAAAGACAGACAAAAAATATGTGCTCACGTTTGAGCCCTTGTTTGAGTACAAAGGCGTTTTGTGAACCAATGGCAATAATGAGCGATAGCCCAAGAAAGAAACCAGAAAAATAATCAGGGGCATTCATAGTAGTAGGCTTATTGTTTTTAGAGTAATAACGTTGACAGTTTGCTTACTGGCAGCGCCAAAAAAAGCTGTTAAGATACGCTATTGAATCTACGTATGCAATACAAGCACAATGAATGAGAGGCGAAGTGGGCCATGGTGGTAAGTTTGGCAAGAATGCTACAGTCGTTTGGACAAGCGCAGAATGACTTGCCAACGCTAGCGGCTGAAAATGCTCAAAGAGCGAGTATCAGTCAGGACGCCGAAGTTAAAGAGGCTGGAGCGACTGAAAAAAGTAATCAAGTAGATCAGCAACTCTCCACGCTGACTCCACCTGAACGGGCGGATCGTATCTGTGATGCTTTAGCACAAGTCACTGATATTGGAACACCCACGCCTTTGACGGATCGTTATTTGTCCAATCGCGCTCAAATGCGCCCCACAAATAGACCTCCTTTTGACCCAGATACGTTATGGTATCTAAGATATGGACGCTGTCCGATTATGACTGAACTGATTGATGTGGTTGATGAGGCCACCTTAAATGCTATGCCGATTGAAGCGGTTGCCATATTAGATCGAATCAATGGTAAGTTAAAGCGCTATCGTGAGTGGAGCAATGAGCTCAACGAACAGCAACAGCAGCAGCACAATGAGCGCCAGTTTGTCATCGATAAGCTGGTGTCAGAGAGTATTCCAGAAGCGTTACATCATTATGAACAGCTACAGCGCTTTAGTCCACATCGAACCAAGAATAGTACGGTTCAAGGTAAAATGACGGCAGGTGACATGCTGACCGATTTGTTTTTAGAAATTGACTATGAGCTTGATGAGTTATTAGATGAGTTGCATCAAACCGTGATGAACCGTCTGGCATCGACCCATCGTTATGTCAAAAGTCGCACCCAAAGCTAGTTTATATAAGACCAATTCCATAAGGACGCTATGATGACCCAAATGACAGCGATGTTCGTGATGTTTGTTTTATACGGGCTGTTACCAGCAGCTGGGTTATATTTGGGGTATCGCGGTATCAAAAAATTCACAGCGCCCAAAATGCTTGAATACACGGCCATGCCGCAATTGGGCTATATTCCCGAAAAAAGCTTGCCTAGCGATGTCAAAACAGCGCTTGACCAAATCAACCAAAAAGGCAAAAAGCTGCGTCTAATTTATGGTGATACCAATAATGATGGAAAAATTGATGACAAGGATACTGTCAACGAAACTTATATTATGATTCAGAACCTGATGGACACACATATACCACAAGCAGTGACTGACTATCGCCGCTTGCATGACTTAGATGTGGCGGATGGCGCGCTTGTTAATACGACAAAAATTAAGCACTCTAACGTCACTGGCAAAGAAGCATTATTAGACATACTAAAGACAATCAATACTCAGTTTGACGATTTATTAAACGCTTCTTATCATCAAGATGGACAAAAACTGCTGGTCGCCAATAGATATCTACAAAGTCGCTTTGATGACCCAACAACCACGGTAGAGGCGCCTTCTCTGAGCAACATTAGTAATCCTAATACAGTCCCTAATATGGATAAAAATAGTGACCCTAATGAGCTAAATCCTCAAGAAGAAAACATTCAAGAAGCAAGTACTCAAGAAAAAAGTACTCAGCGATTAAACGATTAGCCAAAGACAAATGAACGCGAAATAGCATCTGATGACATGTGTGAGTGAAAAACAAATAGCGAGTGTATATGAGTATCATAATAGGCATTGGCGTTGTGACGACAATTACTACTTTATATTTGGGAAAAAAGTGCTGGCATGCATTTCATAAAGCGGTCGGCATCTCTCCAGGTGTACTCACGTATCAAGATTACCATGCGCCATTGTCTCTAACGACCCTAAACTGGCAGCAGCTAAATCTGAATAAAAAACATTTGGAGAGTCTATCAGAGCAGCAGTTGCGCCAACTACAGCGTATTGACGAAAAAGTACATCACTACCAAGCATACCAACAAGAGTTACAAGCGCAGCATAAAACACCTGCGGTTAATGAGTCTCAATTTGTGCTGCACAAGATGTTACATACTCGATTGCCAGAAGTGTTGGCCAGTTACTACCAGCTCACACATATGCATAAGAATGCAAAAACTGTGAATGGTGAGAAAAGGGCGGAGGCAGGTGAGTTACTACAAAAGGTATTAGACAATATTGAACAACGTCTGGATACGTTATTAGAGCAAATGGAGAGGCAGCATTTGCAGGATTTACGAGTCATGAATCAGTATCTCGATAGCCATGATCATTGAGTAGTTAAAGTTATTGAATGGGTATAAGAGTTAAACAATCTTAAGACTTCAATAGTCATAATGCTTGAGCTGACGGTATGTCTATAAAGACCCAAGAACACCACATAAAAAAGCTGCCCATGACTCATCATCATGGGCAGCTTTTTTGAATTTACCTTAACGCTTTAACAGATTTAAAGTAGATACAGATTAACGTTTGTCATTACGGTCACGAGTATTGCGTGAACCGCGGCTGGCAGGGCTTGCGCTGCTCTTAGGTTTTGCATTGCTACTCTCGCCACGGCTGTCTGCACGACGTGCTTTTAGTGGCTTGTTGCGGATACGCTCTTGCTTCTCTTTTGCCGCACCATGTAGGCCCGTGCCATAACGTGGGCGTAAGCTGACTAGGTCTGTCAATGTATTGATGTCTTTTTTGTCCAGCTCTAAGAAACGACCTGTGCGCAGCTCTTTTGGTAAGGCAATTGTACCGTAACGCGTACGCAATAGACGACTCACTTTAAGGCCTTGCGACTCAAATAGACGACGCACTTCACGGTTACGTCCTTCTTTTAGCTTAACGTGATACCATTTATTGACGCCTTCACCGCCGCCTTCTTTGATGTCTTCAAACTGTGCCATGCCGTCTTCTAGCATCACACCAGCCGTCAAGTTTCGAGCAATATCAGGTGTCACTTCGCCCAATACACGTACAGCGTATTCGCGAGTCACTTCGCTTGATGGATGCATCAAACGATGCGCCATTTCGCCATCATTGGTGAACAAGAGCAGACCAGTGGAGTTAATATCCAAACGTCCAACCATGACCCAGCGATCATGAGTCAATTTTGGCAAGCGCTCAAAGACGGTTGGACGACCTTCTGGATCCTTGGCCGAACAAACTTCACCTTCAGGCTTATAGTATGCCAACACGCGGCGACGCTTCTCGTTTTCAGCAGTGTATTTGATCTGGCGACCATCAACGCGAATTTCATCGCCTTGGGTGACGCGATCACCAATCGTTGCTGGGCCATTATTGACAGAGACGCGACCCGCTTTGATCACTTCTTCCATTTGACGGCGCGAACCTAGACCCATACGGGCGAGGGCTTTTTGTAGTTTTTCATCTTTCATAGTGATGTCCTTGAGTCGGTGGGTTTACATTTCTCAATGTATAAAATTTTAGCAAAGTAATTTGCAGCCGCTATTCTACGCTATTTTTAACCTTTTAGCACGTAAACCCTTTACGAATAATTATGGTATTACATTTATACTCAATGAGATTTTTTAGCCAAACCTCTGCCTTTAACGAGTCAATGACTGCCATTTATCCGCCTGTAAATCTTATCCTGCGCTAGGATTATTTGGCTCAGACAGGTACAATACTCCTAGTAAATAAACGTTCAGTTCATTCATACATCACTCAAGCACAAGACAGGCATGCAAATCAATTGCGAGCGCTGTCTTTACTTTTTTTATGCTTCCTATATTGGAGTTATTATGTCTACTGCCCAAGAGTCAGCCATCGTTTTGGACGGCAAAGCACTTGCCAAACAAATAGAAGAGCAACTACGTACACGCGTAGATGCCATTAAGGATAAAACTGGACGTACACCGAGCTTGGCGACGGTATTGGTCGGTGACGATCCAGCGTCTGCAACTTATGTCCGTATGAAAGGTAATGCCTGTAAACGAGTTGGTATGGATTCTATTCGGGTCGAGATGCCGAGCGAAACGACGACCGAACAGCTGATGGCAAAGATAGATGAGCTAAATAATAACCCTGATGTACATGGCATTTTGCTTCAGCATCCAGTACCTGAGCAAATTGATGAGCGCGCCTGCTTTGAGCAGATTGACTTAGCAAAAGATGTCGATGGCGTGACTTGTTTGGGCTTTGGTCGTATGGCGATGCAGCAGTCAGCGTATGGCTCATGCACGCCTCAGGGTATCATGCACCTATTGGCGCATTACGACATCGAGCTATCAGGCAAAGAAGCGGTTGTCGTTGGACGCAGTGCCATCTTGGGTAAGCCGATGGCAATGATGCTATTGAATGCCAATTGTACCGTTACTATCTGTCATTCAAGAACTGAAGACTTAGCCGCGCATATTAAGCGCGCAGATATTGTAGTTGGGGCAGTTGGCGTGCCAGAGTTGATTAAAGCAGAGTGGATCAAAGCAGGGGCAGTCGTTATCGATGCAGGTTTTCACCCAACAGATAACGGCGGTGTCGGCGATATCGAAATGCAGGGTATGGAAAACATCGCCAGCGCTTATACCCCTGTACCAGGCGGTGTGGGTCCAATGACTATTAATACACTCATTCGCCAAACGGTTGATGCGGCTGAAAAATCAGCAGGTCTGAGCAACGATGAGTAGCCTAGCCAGTTATTAATAAGGCTAGTTTATTAATACGAAAAAAGGCTACGGTTGGTAGCCTTTTTTTGTGGAAGCTTAAATGTTATGGTTCGTTACTCGAATTGATATGGCAAGCAAAGAACCTAAGGTCGTTTTTCTTAATTGGATTAGCGTAAGAAAAATAGGCTGCCTGTCAGATTTGGCTCGGTAAATGTACGGGTGTGGGGGTGTTGTACATCCAAATATGAGAGGTGTTTTTATTACCCAATGCACCTTCAAAGCTCCAGCCCCAAGTCAAGAAAGAACCGATTTTGGAATCACTAATGCCGTTTTGAGAGCGCGGTTTTTCATGAGCAATCAGGTGCATGATACCCACGGCCATGGTGTCGATATTTTTTAAATGAAGCAGTTTATTGGTAGGCTCATCTAAATTGTTATAGACAGTTTTGCCAGTGCTATCGGTCTCACCAAATGCGCCCCAAGCGTAGACAATGCCATTGGCTTTTGAGTCAGTACCCATCGATACGTTGTCTAATAATGCATAGCTGGCATGACCATTGGCATAAATGCGGCGAACTTCCTTGTTAATAAACCAAGGCAGTTTGGTCGGTGTGACAATAATATCTGTCCACGCATCTTTGGTATCTTTGGATGCTTGGCCGTTATAGCCCAATTGACTGGTATCATTTAATCCCCAACCGTAAACGGATTCTGTATTAGTCAAGGCAAGGACGTGGTCGCGACCAGCAGCAAGCTGAATGATTTTTTCTTTATAGTGAGTCGCATTGGATTTGGTAGGATTGTTATCGAGAACCTGTATGCGTGTAGGTATGGCATGAATATTGAGACAAGAGTTGGTTGCGGTACAGGTTTTGCCGTCTCCAAGATTGGCGTAAGCATCGCTGCCCCAACCCCAGACCTGACCTTTATCATCCAAGGCATAAGAACTATTAGCACTAGCGACCACTTGTACAATGTGCCCGACATCATTTGCGTTAGAAAAATCTACACGAATAGGGGTGCTGCTAGAAGCACTTGAGCCCGTACCCAGTTGTCCTTGAGTATTGGCACCAAACGACCAAACACTACCATCTTTGGTAAGTACCAAGTTGTGCTTATAACCTGCCGCTACCATGACTGCATCATCAATACCTGCAATAGGACTGATATCGAGGCGGCAATCTTCGATTTCTCTACAGTCATCGCGACCTATTTCCCCGCGACCCAATTGACCGTACTTATCAGCACCCCAGCTATAAACCTGACCCTCTTGATCGATTGCCAGTGAATGGTTTTGATTATAATTGATAGAAATCAAATTTTTTGGCGCATGGTTTACGATCATGGGGGTGTCTGGATGACCAATCACATCGGTCGTTTTGGTCGTCAACCCAAGACCAATTTGACCATAATTGTTGCGTCCCCAAGCATAGAGTTGCCCATCGCGTAGCGCTCCAGTATGCGAGCCTCCTGCAGCGACCGTGTTACCAAGATACAGGGTTTTGGTTGAGCGCATGATATTGCCTGCATTGTCGGTGGCCTCTAACGTTAACTTGTTATTGCCTAAGGACAACAAAATTCGATCGTCAAAATACCCTTTAGCATCGACTGTTAATGTTTGCGCGGGGGCTTCATTCAGTGTGTAAGTTAAAGACTTTATACCACTGCTATCCTGTACTTGTCCTGAGACAAAAACGGCGGCCACAGCAGTATAGCCATCCACAAACCCACTGTCAGTCGTTAGCAACGGCGGTGTCCTATCAATAACCGTTATGGCGGCAACAGTATCAGAGTCATGGCCACAAGCAGTCAAAAGCAAGGCTATGACAACCATGGCCATTGCCTGCATGAGAGAGGATGAACGCATAAAAACCTTAATAGAGGTGAAGCACTATCATGTCAAAAACTAGAGGGGCAAGTAAGGCAAAAGTAAGTCTGATGCCTAGTTTTTGACATGATAGGATGTGAGTGATAGCAAGCCATTAATAATAGCGATGAATCATATTATAAGTAAGAATCATTATCAATTAAAAACAGCTTCTTTGACGAGACTGTTTTCTGTCAAAATGGTTATAACTTGTGTTTGAGCATAAGTTATAACCATTTTAATCGCTTAAAATTATAATACAGATAGCCACACAACGAACCGATAAAGATCATAATAACCAAATAGGAATACTTCCAGTGTAATTCAGGCATAAAGTCAAAGTTCATGCCATAAATACCAGCGATAGCCGTTGGTACTGCCAAGATACCTGCCCACGCAGCAAGCTTACGTACCACCTCGTTTTGTCCCATATTGACCATGGCCATATAGGTATTCATCACCACGCTCAGCATCTCATTAAGACCATTAATCGCATCTAACGAATGCAAAAGATGGTCATTGACATCGCGAAAATAAGGTTTGGCCGCCTGAGAAAAACCAGAAAACAGCTCGCTTTTTTTATGATTGATAAAAAAGCTACAGATGTCTTGTACGGGCAAAATAATAGCGCGCATGTGGACCAGTTGCGATTTCAACTCATAAAGGTTTTTTAACGTGCCTTTATCAAACTCGTAGGTAAATACATAGCGTTCTTGCTCACGCAAATAGCGACCCAAGCGATCCGTGATCGGCATATAGTTATCCACGATAAAATCGAGAATAGCATGTAGCACAAAGATTGGACCCATGCGCAGCTTTTCAGGACGACGGTGGCAATGCTCGCGGACAGGTGCGTAAGAGTTCGATGGACCGTTACGAATAGTAATCAGGTAATTTTTACCCATAAATATCGCTGTGGTGCCATAGCGAATAATGTTGTTTTCAAGCTTCGCCGTACGCAGCACGACAAACACCATGTCATTGTCATAGTTTTCAACTTTGGCGCGCTGATGGTCGGCGAAGGCATCTTCGATAGCCAACTCATGCAACTCAAATGCTTCTTTAACTTTGACCATGGTTTCTAAGCTTGGGTCATAAAGACCCAACCAAATAAACTGACCGTTATTGCTCAAAGCACGACTGACATCAGTGAGCGCAACTTGATCCAGTTTTTGACCCGTTTTACGCGAATAAGAGTAGCAGTTAACGACTTCTCCAGAGCTTGATAAGTCAATATCTTCATAACGCTCTGAGTCTGGATCATAGACAGTCATCGTCTCGATCGTTTCCTCATTTGTGGCATCTGCATCGCCATAGATATAACTGTCGTCATTATCCAAATAAAGATGTTTGTCATTCATATTGGCGTGAATACGAGTGACATTGGAGTTAGGTGCAATACGCGCTGTTTCTTTAATCAACGGATCGTTATTGTTTTCCATACACCCTCCCTTAATAAAGTAAAAGGTCTGTAATAATCAAAACTTATAATTTGAGCTACTAAAGTGCATAGCTTTTCAATGTTTCAATATCGACTAAACTTAACAAGCTTTCATGACAAGCTTCGAGCTTTATTTGCGGTGCAATATCGAAATCTAGCGCTTCAACCCAGCGTAGGGCACAAATACACCAGTAATCTCCAGGCTTAAGACCAGCGAAGCCATATTCTGGCAAAGGTGTAATCAGATCATTGCCGCGACTGGCAGAAAAGTTTAAAAACTCACTGGTCATTTTGGCACACACCGTATGCTGACCGACATCATGGTTGCCAGTGTGACAAAAGCCGTTGCGATAATAGCCAGTAAGCGGGTCAAAGCAGCAGCTGGCAAGCGCTGTCCCTAATACATTGGTTTGGTTGTTGGCTGGGTTTGGGTGATAATCAGACGACATGAGGCTTCCGAGATAAAAATATGCGTTAGTGTAACATGAGTCTGCGTTGAAGGCGCTGTTCTAAACACTTTGATGATGTTCTTTATAAGCAAGATTGAGCCAAGGTTGAGCATTGCTAGTCTCGATCAAACTCATGCAATATGAGGCATTTGAATCATCTGGTCTGTAACATTGAAGAGAATCAATTAGATAGTGATTGTGGCAATTGTCACTAGGCGAACCCAAACTGCTATGCTAAACTAAAGCGTAAAGTGCCTTGGCGGTTTATCAAGCTCTATTAGCTTATCGCTATTTATCGGCGTATAAAAATACTCGTCTTATCATTCTAAATTATACTTATTACTCACCCTTTTGCGGCTACCTAGTTTGTTTATAAATAATTGGGTCAATGATGTTGCGTGTTAAAAAATAAAACGTACTACGCATTATTGCCATTATAAAGACAAATTTTTAGTACCGCATTAGCATCGCGTTTTTTGGTAAGCGCTACGCCAAACAAGGATTTATTGTGTCTGTCAGTTCTGATTCTGCGAAACTCACCCAGTCAAATACGACCAATCAAACGGTAACGCATCCTGCTACAAGTGATGCTATATCCAATCAAAACCGCTCTTTTAGCAACTTTGCCAATGACGTTGCCAATAGTTGGTTACTGCCTGATGGGGTGGTGGACGTGTTGTTTGAAGATGCTCATAAGCAAGAAGTGCTTAGACATCGATTGACTCAGCAGCTCATTACACATGGCTATCAGCTGGTAAATCCGCCAATGATTGAGTTTACTGAGTCTTTGTTAAGTGACGCCTCAGAAGATTTGAAGCGTCAAACTTTTAAGATTATCGATCAGCTTACTGGTCGCTTGATGGGTGTACGCGCTGATATCACGCCGCAAATTTTGCGTATTGATGCGCATTGGGGCGGTACTGGTATTGCCAGATACTGTTATGCTGGTGATGTGATTCATACCTTGCCTTCTGGACTTTTTGGCTCGCGTACACCATTACAGCTTGGTGCTGAGATATTTGGCTGCGCGTCACTTGCTGCAGATATCGAGCTTGTCGATGTGTTATTCACTATGGTGAATACGCTGAATATGAGAGCTGCTCTACATATTGATTTGGGTCATGTAGCAATCTTTAAGCGCTTGTCTCAGTTAGCGCAATTGCAAGACGTTGATACCGAACAGTTGATGCATTTATATGCCAATAAGAATCTACCAGAGCTCAAAAAAGTCTGTCAGAACTTGCCAATGGGTGATGATTTTTACGTCTTAGCACGCTTTGGTCATGATATTGACAACCTATTGACTAAGCTGTCTGCAACTGCTCAACAAGACAGCCAAATTGTAACGGCAATTGACGAGTTACAACGACTAAAGACTCATTTACAAGAACAGTGGCAGTGCGCAGTGAGTATCGATGTGACAGAGTTGTCAGGCTATCATTATCACACAGGCATCATCTTCAACGGTTATATTAATAGTGAGACCCAGCCACTGGTTCGTGGTGGTCGTTTTGATGGTATGCAAAGTGGCAGTCAATTAGCAGGACATCAGCCACGTGACGCAACTGGTTTTAGTATGGATGTCAGTCGTTTACTGGCTCATACTCAGCTTAATGCGCCAACCATTGTATTGGTGGATTATGAGGCATCACAGACCATTGACGATGAGCAAAAACAGCTACTATTGCAACAAGTTGAGAGTTTGCGTCAGCAAGGTTATCGCGTCACTGTGCCATTAAATGCAGAAGACCGTCCCACCAATGTGACGCATCAGCTCAATCTTGTGAATGATCAATGGCAACTACAGACCTTGTAAGCACAAAATAGGTGGGTGCTTAAGGTCTGGTTGAGTCATTGATTGACCAAATATACACCAAATATGATTCATTGATTTTGAAGTTATTATGAGTTTTTGACGTTATAAACGTTACTGTTATTAAAATTATCGTGGTTTTTAAACCATTATTGCACACCTCAATACATAAAGGTAAGGATTGATCATGGGTAAGAATGTCGTAGTTTTGGGTAGCCAATGGGGCGATGAAGGTAAGGGTAAAATCGTTGATTTACTTACCGAAAAAGCATCAGCAGTTGCTCGCTTTCAAGGCGGTCACAACGCAGGCCATACTTTGGTTGTCGATGGCAAAACCACTGTCCTACATTTAATCCCATCGGGCATTTTGCGTGAAGGCGTCACTTGTTTTATCGGTAATGGCGTGGTGTTAGCACCTGACGCATTATTGAAAGAAATGAAAGAGCTTGAAGACAACAATGTGCCAGTCCGTGAGCGTCTACGTATTTCACCTAATTGCCCACTTATCATGCCGTATCACGTCGCGCTTGACCAAGCACGTGAAGCCAAGCGTGGTACTGGCAAAATCGGTACCACAGGTCGCGGTATTGGGCCTGCATACGAAGACAAAGTGGCTCGTCGTGCTATTAAGCTTGCTGACTTGTTCCGTGAAGATTTAGAAGAAAAGCTACGTAACCTAATCGAATACCATAACTTTCAATTGACTGAATACTACAAAGTCGACGCAATTGATTTTGATGAAACGTTTAAGCTTTGCCAAGAGTGGAAAGCTGAAATCACTGGTATGGTCACTGATGTTACTGAAGATTTGAATCAGTTACGTCTTGCTGGTAAAAACTTGATGTTTGAAGGTGCTCAGGGCACGCTACTAGATATCGATCATGGTACTTATCCGTTTGTCACCAGCTCAAGCGTAACCGCTGGCGGCGTATCAACGGGTACAGGTATTGGTCCATTATATTTAGATTACGTACTTGGCATTACCAAAGCCTATACCACCCGTGTTGGTAGTGGTCCGTTCCCAACCGAATTGTTCGATGACGTTGGCGCGCATTTGGCCAAAGTTGGTCATGAGTTTGGTGCAACGACTGGTCGTGCGCGTCGCTGTGGTTGGTTTGATGCCGAAGCATTACGCCGTGCCGTAGTACTGAATTCACTGTCTGGTATCTGCTTAACCAAACTTGACGTATTGGATGGTTTAGAAGAGTTGCTAATCGGTGTGGGCTATAACCTACCAGAAACTGAGTGTGCAGGTGCTCACGATGCAGAATTTTATGAGTCAGTCACGCCAAAATATGAGACGCTGCAAGGCTGGAGTGAGTCAACGGTTGGCATCACTAACTATGATGATCTGCCAGAAAATGCCAAGACATACATCAAGCGTATCGAAGATTTGATCGGTTGTCCTGTTGATATTATCTCGACCGGTCCTGATCGTTCTGAGACAATCGTATTACGTGACCCGTACGACGCGTAATAATATTTGCGTTGAGATCAGTATGTATGGACTCCTAAAACCCCAGTGCTCAGCACTGGGGTTTTCGTTTGTGTGAGATATCATGACTTTATAAATAATTGGTGCCTACTGAGTTTACTTTTATGCAAGATACAATCATAAATTAACCCTATCATTTATAGCCTTAATCATTATAATAGGCAGCAATCCTATATTGGCCAAGTTGGCGCTCATTTTTTTGATTGCCAAGCCATAAGTCGATTGAATCGACACATGCCAATATAGTGGCTACAGACAAAACAAAGCAGTAACTATTTCATTTATTATTAAGTTTATTATTTATTAGGAGCTTTTCATGGCTAACGAACGTACTCTATCTATCATCAAGCCTGACGCTGTTGCTGGCAACCACATCGGCGCTATCTACAGCCGTTTTGAAGAAGCTGGTCTAAAAATCGTTGCAGCAAAAATGCTACAACTTGATGATGAAAAAGCAGGCGGTTTTTACGCAGAGCACGCAGAGCGTCCGTTTTACAATGATCTAAAATCGTTCATGATGTCAGGCCCAGTATTGGTATCAGTATTAGAAAGCGAAAACGCCATCGCTAAACATCGTGAAATCATGGGTGCAACCAACCCTAAAGAAGCCGCTGAAGGCACTATCCGTGCGGACTTCGCTAACAGCATCGATGAAAACGCTGTTCATGGTTCAGATTCAGCTGAATCAGCCAAACGTGAAATCAGCTACTTCTTCAATGATGATGAAGTATGTGCACGTACGCGTTAATAGCGGCAATTATTGATATGGCTATTGTTTGATTTAGTCCTTATTAATAATTAGTTTCGCAAAACGGCTTATATCTTATGGGTATAAGCCGTTTTAACGATTATAATAATGACTGGTTTCATTGAAATTAGTGCTTTTCTCCCTCATTATTGTGTTTCACTAGCGTTATCAATCCCTTAGCAGTATAACTTTATTGAGTTTTTATCATCTAGGATGCGAATCAATAAAGCCTGCGCTGATAACGGATTGCTCATGCATCACATACAGCAACGTTTATATTAATAATTGCATCGATCATTCACGCTCATGCAAAAAGGTTACCTATTATGTCAACTGTACAAACACCGACCCAGCATATTCCTGCGAAGCTTACAGACAGCATCAAATTGGTAGATGAGACGCTGGCAAAAACCAATCTACTCGGCATGACCCAAGCGCAACTTGCTGACTACTTCAAGAGTATCGGCGAGAAGCCATTTCGTGCTACTCAGGTGATCAAGTGGATATACCAGCATGGCGTGACAGATTTTGAGCAAATGACCAATTTGAGCAAATCATTGCGTGACAAATTATCACTCAATGCGTGTGTCGTTCCACCTAAAGTGATTCACCGTCAGTACAGTGATGATGGCACGCGTAAGTGGGTGTTTGAAGTGACGGGCGGCTCGTTGGTTGAGACCGTATTGATTCCAGCAGATGATAGTAAGTTGAACGGCCGCAAGACATTGTGTATCTCCTCACAAGTGGGCTGTGCACTAGACTGTAGTTTTTGCAGTACGGGTAAACAAGGGTTTGAGCGTGACTTGAGTGCGGCTGAAATTATCGGTCAGCTTTGGGTTGCCAATGCCTCTTATATGACAGATGGAAATGACAGCTTAGAAAACGTTGACCACAGTTTATGGGAAAATAACGTGACCAATGTTGTAATGATGGGTATGGGTGAGCCGTTATTGAACTATAAGCCAGTGGTTGGTTCAATGGAAATCATGCTGAGCGATCATGCTTATGGCTTGTCAAAACGCCGTGTGACGTTATCGACGTCAGGCGTCGTACCAAAAATGTATCAGTTGTCACAAGACATTGATGTGGCTTTGGCTATCTCATTACATGCACCCAATGATGAGTTGCGTAATGAATTAGTGCCTATTAATAAAAAATATCCGTTAGATGAGCTGATCGCTGCTGCAAAAAACTACGTCTATGACGTCAATCCGCGCCACAAAAAACATGTGACGATTGAGTATGTCATGCTGGATGGCGTCAATGATAGCAATGAGCATGCAAAGCAGCTGGTTGCCTTGTTGGAAGGGTTGCCAAGCAAAATTAATCTGATTCCATTCAATCCTTTCCCGCACGCGCCGTATGACAAGTCAAGCAACAACCGTATTCATGCGTTTAGCAATATCTTGAGTGAAGCCGGTTTTGTTTGTACCATTCGCCAAACTCGTGGTGATGATATCGATGCCGCTTGTGGCCAATTAGTAGGGCAGGTCGCTGATCGTACTCGCCGCTCGGCGGCTTGGCAACAAAGTATCAAAGACCGTGAAAGTGTTTAAGACGTGTTTGTGCACTACATAATCTAGAAGGGTACTTTGTGTACCCATATTCACTGATAAATAACCGATATAGGATATTAGTTGTCTTCTATCTATCACAACGGTAATAAAAATGTATCAATAATGACAAGTAATGCAGAGTACAGCAATTAATCACAACTAAATTGTACTTATAGGGGTTAAATCTATTAAACTGATGCCTCGAGGATCGAACGCACTGAATCACAGTTTTATGATGGCGGCTATGATGACTTCTAAAAATTCTTGTCAGTTCAAATATCAAAAACCATTTTCTCAAGATTATAAAGCGTCACATATAGTGACAGTTCAAAGAGCGTTGCCAAAGCGTATGGTACTGGCGACAACCCTAGCAGGACTGCTAATGGCTGGTTGCCAAAGTACGCCTACCAACGATTTGACTGGTAGTACTTCCTATCAAACGTCGACGCGTCCCAACGACAATCGTAACTTAGACAAACAAGAAATTGCCCGCGTACGTACCTCACTTGCTGCGCAATATATCCGGAAAAACGAGCTTGACACGGCACAGCAGCAGCTTGAAAAAGCCTTTGCTGCTGATAGCCGTTACGCGCCAGCCTATGATATGATGGGCGTTTTGCTGCAACAAGAGGGCAGCAGCATCAATCTTCAAAAAGCCGATCAATATTTTAAAAAAGCGATTATGCTTGATAAAGAGTTTGTGCAAGCCAACAATAATTACGGCGTTTATTTGTCACAGACCAAACGCTATCGTGAGGCTGCTTCGCAGTTTGAGATTGCAGGTGCGGCATTAGGATATGAAGGTCGTATTGGCGCTTTGGAAAACTTAGGGCGTACCTACCTTCAACTGGGTGAGCGCGATGCTGCTGCTAAAGCTTTTTTACGTGCGCTCGATGGCAATCGAAATAGTATCATTGCTCATATCGAGCTGGTAGATTTGTTGCTGGAGCAACAGCGTGTCCCACAAGCACAAAGGCTTTATGATGAAACATTGATATTGGTACAGGGGCAAGGTATTAGCCCGCGCTTGCTAATGCAAGGCATCAAACTGGCTGCTGCGCAAAATAACATAAAAACCCGCCAGCAATTGGCACAGCAACTTTTATCCGCTTATCCACTAAGTGATGAAGCAAAACAACTTAAGATTTGGCTTAATAATCCAGAGGCACCATGGAAATGACCACCCCATCATCAAACACTCAATCTAACGCTCAGGGATCATTTGGTGCTACGTTGCAGCAAGCCCGTAAAAATAAAAAAGTCAGTATAGATGAGGCAGCGGCTGAGCTATTTATCTTGAAGCGTCATTTGCAAGCTTTAGAGAATGAGAATTTCTCTGATTTGCCACAACCAGCGTTTGCGCGTGGTTTTGCCATCAATTATGCCAAATATCTGGGCTTGGATCCGATAAAGATCGCCAGTAGCTTCGATGCTGCTTATCCTAATGAACTGAAGGTGCAAGCGTCAAATAGTACAGACACACCGCTGCGTCCAATGGGTACATTACAGCGTGACACGCACAATCGTATTCGTTTCAATCCTTTACTGATTTTAGCGGTTATTGGGGTTATTGTATTAGCCGTATTCTTATTCCGTATGGTCAGTAATGCAAGTAAAGAACACAATGAAGAGCCTGTATCTACAGTCGAAGACATTTCAGCCAGCGAACAAGCGCAAGGTGCGGCGATCAGCAATACTAGTGGTATAGGCTCGTCGGGCTCGGCACTCAATTTGGGTGATGCCAATGTAAGTGAGGCTGCTTTAGCCGTCACCGTGACTGATACGGCCAACGTGACGATTACGGATGCCGCTGGTAATGATCTTATGACAGGTGCCCAAACCTCTGGTAATTACAACTTATCAGGTATGCCACCGTTTAATGTGCAAATTGACAATATCGATAATGTCAGCTTAATGCTCAATCAAGAAACAGTTGCTTTGGACACTTACGCAACTGATAAAAAAGCCAGCTTTGAGCTTGCGCCTTAACGGTAGCGCTGTGCTTGCCAGCTATTAAAAGCTACTGTTATTAAAAGCTACTATGAGTGTGTTTTTTCTTTGTTTTTTTCGCTCCAAATAAAGGGTTTGTCTATGTCAACGTCAGCGCCTATTAACCGTCGTCTTACCAAAAAAATATATGTCGGTGATGTCGCGATTGGTGGTGATGCGCCGATTAGTGTACAAAGCATGACCAATACAGATACCTGTGATGTGGCAGCAACGGTCGCACAAATTGAGCGCTGCGTTGAAGCAGGTGCTGATTTGATGCGTGTATCGACGCCAACCATGGATTCTGTCAGAGCTTTTGGTGAAATTCGTAAATTGGTCAGCGTACCACTAATCGCCGATGTGCATTTCGATCATAAAATTGCATTGGCTGTTGCAGAAGCAGGGGCGGATTGTTTACGTATCAATCCAGGCAATATCGGTAGCGATGCCAAAGTACGTGAAGTGGTTGCGTGTGCCAAGCATTACAATATTCCTATTCGTATTGGCGTCAATGCAGGCTCGCTCGAAAAAGATATTCAGCGTAAATACACTGAGCCAACTGGCAAAGCGATGCTTGAGTCAGCGATGCGTCATATTGATATATTAGAACGTTTGAATTTTGACCAATACAAAGTATCTGTCAAAGCCAGCAATGTGTTTTTGACTATGGATGCGTATCGCCTGATATCTGCAGAAATTGATAATCCACTACACTTGGGCGTCACAGAAGCAGGCGTATATCGTACAGGCGCTGTAAAGTCTGCGATTGCTCTTGGCGGTTTATTGTTAGATGGGATTGGTGATACCATTCGTATCTCGCTTGCCGCTGAGCCTGAAGAAGAAATCAAAATTGGCTTTGATATTTTAAAATCACTAAACATTCGCTCTAACGGTGTCAATTTCATCGCTTGTCCAAGCTGCTCACGTCAAGAGTTTGATGTGATCAAAGTCATGACTGCATTGGAGTCGCGCTTAGAAGACATTCGTGAGCCGCTGAATCTGTCTGTGATTGGCTGTAAGGTTAATGGTCCAGGCGAAGCCAAAGAAGCTGATATTGGTATCGTGGGAGCCGCGCCAAAATCATTGGTATATCGCATGGGCAATAAAAGCCATTTGATCGATACCAATAACTTGGTTGATGAGATAGAAGGCATGGTGCGAGCTCATGCAGAAGATTTGGCCAAAAAGCGCGAGAATGAGATTATACGAGTCAAATAGGTCGAGATACCGTATGGTGGCTGATGATAGCGCCGTAGTATTGACTCAATGCTCCATGAAAAATGATGCTCAGCTGTGAGCAAAAACAACAATAATAGAGACACTTGTTCGAAATTTTAAGGATATGACCGTACCATGATTAAAGCGATTAAAGGGTTTAATGATATTTTGCCAGAACAGTCTGCAAAGTGGTTGCATTTAGAGGCGATATTGGCGAATGTGCTTGGCAGATACGGTTATGAACATATTCGTTTGCCGATCGTTGAGCAGACAGACTTATTTGCCCGTGCTATTGGCGGCGCAACAGACATTGTTGAAAAAGAGATGTATAGCTTTACTGACAAGTCTGAGCCACCAACGCCATTGGCGTTGCGTCCTGAAGGAACGGCAGGGGCAGTACGCGCTGTCATCGAGCACAACTTATTGCGTGGTGATACACCTAAATTGTGGTATATCGGTCCAATGTTCCGTTACGAGCGTCCACAAAAAGGGCGTTATCGTCAATTTCACCAGCTGGGTGTAGAGAGTTTCGGTAGTGCATTGCCCGACGCTGATGCTGAGCTGATTGCGATGACGCATTTGATGTGGCAAGAGCTGGGTCTACGAGATGAGATGCGTTTGCAACTCAACAGCTTAGGTGAGCTGGATGAGCGTCATGCATACCGTGAAGCGCTGGTTACTTATTTGACAGATAAAAAAGATCAACTTGATGAAGACAGTCAACGCCGCTTAACCACCAATCCACTCCGTATTTTAGACAGTAAAGAGGCGAGTACGCAGACAATCTTGGCAGATGCGCCAAAGCTTGCTGAGTTCTTAGGGGCAGAAAGTTTGGCACATTTTGAGCAAGTACAAAGCTACCTAAGTGCGCTTGGTATTGAGTTTGATATCAACCCACACTTGGTACGCGGACTAGATTATTACAACAAAACAGTTTTTGAGTGGGTCACGGACAAACTTGGTAGCCAAGCCACTGTATGTGCAGGCGGTCGTTATGATGGTCTGGTAGGACAATTAAAGTCTATAGGTACGGATGGCAGCAAGCCTGTTAAATCTGAGCCAGCGGTTGGCTTCGCCATGGGACTTGAGCGTTTATTACTGCTGATGGAAGCCGTGGCACCAATTACTGACGTACCAGCCTGTGATGTTTTCGTAGTTGCTCATCCAGAAGTGTATAGCGCTGGTATTGGTTATGCGCAAGGCCTGCGTTATAGCCGTCCAGACATACGAGTCAAAATGGCAAGTGCAACGAGTCTAAAAGCGCAAATGAAAAAAGCCGATAAGTCAGGCGCTGCATTGACGGTTATTATCGCGCAACAAGAGCTCGATGATAATACCATCAGCATTAAAGACATGCAGACAGGTGAGCAAAAAACAGTTGCACAAGATTGGCTTGTAAACAAAGACAATTTTTCTCGCAACTGAGTGTTCATTCATCGCGTCAACCGTCAATGCCAATACACTATTGGCGTTGACGCTCGCAGCAGCAACTTAATATCAATTTTATCAGGTAAATATGTATGGCTCTGACACCTAATTCGCCAAATGCAGACAATTCAATGCAAGCGTTAAAGCAATATGGCAGCTATATTGTCACTGCGATTCTATTGGCACTGGCCGCTTATTTTGGCTGGACCTATTGGCAGAATAACCATGCGCGGGTAGATACCGTGGCAGCGGATCACTATGCAGACATACAGCGACTGAACGAAGAGGTCAGTTTGGCCTCGCAAAACCCAGATTTAGAAGCAGAGGTACAAGATGCACTGACACAGAGTCGCACGCAACTTAATAAAGATATCGATGCGCTCGTGAGTAAGCATGGAGATTCTGTCTATGCTTGGCAGGCGCTAATGATTAAAGCTCGCCAGCAAGTCGATAATGATGAGTTTGCAGAAGCAGGCAAGACACTCAAAAAAGCACTGACAATCGACTTGGGTGATGCAGGTTTAGAAGCAATCACGCGTTTGCGCTATGCAGCGACGTTGTTGGCCGCAGGTGATGCAGACGGTGCATTGACAGAAGCCAGTAAAGACATGCCAAGCTCGTTTGAGCCGAGTCAACAAGAATTACTGGGTGATATCTATTTGGCGCAAGCCAACAAAGACTCAGCCGTTAAATCGTACAACAATGCTTGGGAGCTGTTACGCAATCGTCAGGAAACGCGGGCAGTATTGGCGTTAAAGATGGAGAGTTTGGGGATTGTGCCTGAGCCTATCGATGAGCAAGCAAGCCTCATTCAAGAGTCAGCGGCACCAGAACAGCCATTGGTACAAGATGACGCTGCACAAAATGCTGCTGCCGAGGTTACACCGTAATTGTATAGTAATGAGCGCTATTGACTAATAATAGCATTGGCGCTTTACTTAATTATCAATAATTTATTTGTAGTGAGAACCTATAATGACTCAATCTATTCGCTCTAGCAAAATATTTAAAGCCAAAACCCTCAGAACGACGGCTATGCATGTAGCAGTACTGGCAGTAATGAGCACTGCAGTGATTGGGTGTAATCGTGGCATCAAGCCAGTGGTCAATGAGCCAGTAAAATTGGTGCAAATTGCGCAACCTATCAGTGTTCTACAATCTGTGTTTAGCACTGATGTTGGTAATAAAAAAGCCAGCAAAAAAGATCCGCTAGACTTGCAAGTGGGTTATGCCAATGGACAGATCGTTACTGCTTCACGTGGCGGTGATTTAACAGGCTTTAATAGTGCAGGCGAACGTGTATGGTCAGTCCAAGCAGGTGACCAAATCACGGGTGGTGTGGCGCTAGACGCATTGAGTCAGACAGCAATTGTAAGTACGCGTAATGGTCAGATCATGGCGTTTGACAGCACGACTGGTGCTAAACGCTGGCAGCAGCAGTTGTCAGGCACAGTGTTAACGTCAGCACTTATCACCAATAACCGTGTGATCCTCTCTGCAAATGATGGCTTTTTACATGGATTGTCGTTACAAACTGGCCAACCTGTATGGCAGTTTGCTACACAAGTACCTGCTATCAGTGTACGTGGTAGTGCGGCCCCAACGTTATTAGACAATAAAACGGCACTATTGGCGACTGCTGATGGTCGATTGCATGCGGTAACGACGGATAGTGGTCTGCCGCAGTGGTCAAGACGCGTCGGCGTTGGCACAGGTAGTAGCGAAGTCGAGCGTATGAGCGATGTCGATGGTACGCCTATCGTGGATAAAAACCAGTTATTTGCTGTCAGCTACAGTGGCCAGTTGCTCGGTATTGATTTGGCCTCGCGTCAAGTAATGTTCGTTAAAGACATGGCGAGCTTAAAAGCGCTTGCGGTAAACAACCAACAAGTCATCGCGACAAGTTTAGATGGTAAAGTCGCGGCCTATGATAGAAACACGGGCGAGATGCTTTGGGAAAGTGAAGAGTTGGCGTACCGTCATCTAACCAACCCTGTGATGATTGGAAACTATATTGCCGTTGGTGATTTGGATGGGGTTGTGCATCTATTTGACCCAGCCAGTGGAAAAATCGTTAGCCGCGTAGAGACCAAAGGCGCTTTGAGTAGCTTGCAAGTACAAGGCAGTCGTTTGATGACACAAAGTACTTCAGGTCAAGTGGCTATTTGGCAGTTGGCGCGCTAAATTTTTTGGCCGGCAGTGAATCAATAAGTTTGTTTTACTACCCTTAGAAAGCCAATTGATTGATGATAATATTGTGAAATGTAGATATAAACGCTGCTTGGT
The DNA here is from genome assembly GCF_002285555.1 of Psychrobacter sp. JB193. Lineage (NCBI taxonomy): Bacteria > Pseudomonadati > Pseudomonadota > Gammaproteobacteria > Moraxellales > Moraxellaceae > Psychrobacter > Psychrobacter sp. JB193. The sequence goes on along the minus strand of NZ_NRGY01000001.1, from coordinate 853,824 downwards.
CAGCGTTTAGTGCTTTGTGTAAACTGCTTGTTTAAACGCAGGCTTTCGCGTACTCTATGCGACCGATACGCCGTAGGCGTGATTCATATACGGTAGTCGATTCATTTTAAAACAACGCCACCTTAAGGGTAGGCCTTTTGTTTTGGACTAAGTAACGTGTTTATATATAATATAGACGGCCTATATACTATTTGCTAATCGCAATATAACCCACTATCATTTTTGCTATTGTTTTATTTTTATCATTCATTTTAATTTACGGTCAAGTACAGCATTGTCGCTACTGTTATCAGAGCCACTGTACCGTCCGTCATTGTGCCCTTCACTGAGAGTAACCCATGAGTATCAAGCCTGTGGTCGCCTTAATTGGTCGTCCAAACGTCGGTAAATCTACCTTATTTAATCAGTTCACAAAAAGTCGGCAGGCATTGGTTGCTGATTTGTCAGGACTGACTCGTGACCGTCAATACGGCGATGCTACTTATGAAGACAAATCCTTCATCGTGGTTGACACTGGTGGTATTGGTGAAGCAGATGACGGTAGTGGTAACATTGACGATTACATGTCTGAGCAATCACATACAGCCATTCATGAAGCCGATATTATCGTGTTTGTCGTGGATGCCCGTGCTGGTATGATTGGTGCCGATGCCGAAATCGGTAAGTTCTTACATACCCTTGGTAAACCCGTTTACGTCGTTGCCAACAAAGTTGATGGCGTACATGATGCCGCACCTGCTGAGTTCTATGCGTTAGGATTGGGCGAACCGTATCCAATGGCTGCCAGTCATGGACGCGGTGTTGGGAACTTGCTTGAAGTGTTGACCGCAGATATGCCTGCGCAAGAGAATATCGTAGAACCTAGAGGTCTCAAGCTTGCCATCATTGGTCGTCCAAACGTTGGAAAGTCGACATTGGTCAACCGTCTATTGGGCGAAGACCGAGTGGTGGTTTTTGACATGCCTGGTACCACGCGTGACAGTATCTATATTCCTTATCAGCGCGATGGTAAAGACTACGTACTGATCGATACAGCTGGCGTACGTCGCCGCGGAAAAATCGATGAAAAAGTAGAAAAGTTCTCGGTTATTAAAACATTACAAGCGATTGAAGACTCAAACGTGACCGTTATTGTGATTGATGCTCATGAGGGTATTGTCGATCAAGATTTGCATATGATTGGTTACGCACTGGATGCTGGTCGTGCCTTGGTAGTTGCGATCAATAAGTGGGATGGTCTGACGCAGGATCAAAGAGACTATATTAAAATTGAGATGGATCGCCGCTTCAACTTTATACCTTATGTGAAAGTGCATCTAATATCAGCGCTACACGGTACAGGCGTTGGCAACTTATATCCGTCTATCTTACGCGCTTATAAATCTTCAATGTTTGAAGTATCAACCAATCGCTTGACCCAAATTTTACAAGATGCCGTTACAGCAAATCCGCCACCCACGGTAGCAGGTCGTCGCATCAAACTGCGCTACGCTCATATTGGTGGTCATAATCCACCTGTGATTGTGATCCATGGTAATCAAACCAGTGCACTTCCTAAGAGCTATCAGCGCTATCTTGAGAACCAGTTCCGTCAAGTATTTAAGCTGGAAGGTACACCGCTTAACGTTATCTTTAAGCAAAATGATAACCCTTACGCAACCAAAAGCGATACGCCAACCAAGGCCAAAACGCAGCAGCTGCGTCAACGTGAGCGCAATCGAGCGAAAAAATTCACTACCAAAGATAAAAAACCACGCTAATTAGTAGATTTTTTAACGGTTTATTTACTTTATCGTGCCAAAGAGTACGGTAAAGTAAATAAGACGCCCCTTTACTACCATAGTTTTGTCTGTCATGAGATAAACTAGGCAAATATCTACAAGTTTTTCTTATCACATCTCAAAAATACCTGTAATATACATAAAAGTTGTCTTGACTCAGTTGAGTGATATGAACAACCGTCCTTCCAAAACTATCTCTATACTTATCTGGCGCTCTGTCATCAAAGCCATCATGTTTGCGGTGCTGGCAGGCTTTTTGTTCTCTTTTATTTATGGTTTATTGCATCACTATAAAGAGAAGCGCCACAATATCCAGCAGTTTGCTACTTTATTAACCATAAGCGCTTCAACAGCTGATAGCGCAGATATTGTGGCGCAGCAAGTGACGTTTTTGCTAAACAGTGAACCCAGCATCAAAAGCATTTTATTTTATTCAACGCCTCAGCCAATTGATGGGCTTAATCAATCCAGTGGCGATTGGAAAAATGCTTTATTTGCAGACACAGTCAGCTTCAACTACCCAGTGGTTAGTAACTACATCAGTAACGATAGAGCGCCTCGAGTGTCAGACGCCAGTCAGCAGTTAGATGTGGCTTTATCAAATCGAGGTATCTCATCAGCCGCCGATAACAGTGCCTTAGTGGGTTACATCAACATCACATTGGATGTAGATAAAATGCGCTTATATTGGTTCCAAAATATAATACTATATTGGCTGATTGCTACTATATTGACTGTGCTTGGTGCCTTTTATATCCTGCGCAAACTCAATTGGCCGATTAGAGACATAGAGACACTGACCGACGCATGTGACATTGTTTTGAAGACCTCAGATCTTAAACAACTACCCACCATTTCTCAACAGTTCGATTTCCAAGAATTGCTACAGATCAAACAGACATTTATTAAGTTGTTTAGTCGCTTACAAAAATCGCGACAAGAGTATGAGGAGATTGCGGTTTTTGAGCAGCAACTACATAAAAAAGATATCTCTCTCGATGTGCAGCTTCATAACTTTCAAAGCATGATCACACATGAGTTAAAAACCTCACTGAATGCCATTGTGGGTGGCTTACAACTGTTAGACCATGAAACTCTAAATATAGAGCAAAAAGATGCTGTCCAAATTATTAGAAATGGTAGCGACAAGCTAGTACTATCGCTTGATCATATTATTCAGCTGAATCAAATACAAAGAGGTCAAATGAATGTCACTTTTAGTGAGTTCAAACCTCTACAGTTGCTAGCGGATCTATTGGCGACATTTGAACCTATTGCTCAAAAAAGAGGGCTTACATTAATCAGTCATATCCATCACATAGACTATAATTTAGAAGGTGACGCTGAGAAAATACAACAGATACTAGCCATCCTTCTTAGTAATGCAATTAAATTTACGCCAGCGGGACAAGTGACCATTACCTCACAATTGACCCACTTTGATAAAAGTAATCGTTGGCAAATCAGTGTCAAAGACACAGGTATTGGTATCGATAGCAATTATATTGATGATATTTTTAATCCATTTTTTCAGGTGGATTCTTCAAAGACTCGTCAATATGAAGGGTCAGGGGTGGGCTTACCAGTCGTTAAGCAAATGGCACAACTTATGGACGCTACGATAGAAGTAGAGAGTACATTAGGGGTAGGTACGGAGTTTGTACTGACTGTAGCAATGCCCAGTCAGAATCAGTCTCGACAGAAGCATTTTTTGGCTAAAAAGACCATTATTTACTACTACTCTCATGAGGTTGGCTCTTTAGGCAAAGAGCTAGAACGTTTGGGAGCTACGGTTATTTATCGTCAGCACGAACAACTGGTGCTAGAGGATATTAATATGAGAAAGGTTGATATGGTCATGTTTGCCGAAGGGGTCGCTCCCAGTAAAGCTGAGTTATTGGCAAAAAAAATCCGTCAATCTGAAAGTGAGCATCGTGCGTTATTGATATATTGGTACCCTCAGCACCAAGCAAGACAATTAGACAGTTTTGAGCGCTTCTTAAAAGCAGCGGGCGTCGATTATTGTCAAAGCTCGACTTATAAGGATAGAGCATTGAGTGACTTGCTTAAGCGCTGGTTGGTATGGACATAAAAAAGACGCCCCTATGTTGGGCGTCTTTTTTATGAGATAAACTGTTTTATCAAATGAGTAATTTGCTAGACAGCTTTTAAATGAATAAGCATTCGCTTAAAGCAGATTTTTTATCCAGCGTACTACGTGCTCCCACGTGCGGCTCATAAAGCCTGATTGCTCGATATCACTCGTCGCTACGATAGGCACTGACGCCACTGCTTTGCCATCAATAACCGCCATCATCTTGCCAATTTCTTGACCTTTTTTGATTGGTGCTTCCAAGCTTTCAGGAATATCAACCACAGTGGTGATTTTATTCTTTTGTGTTTTGGTGGTTAGAATTTGCAAGCTGTCACCAGTTGCCAATTCCATTTCGTCTGCTTCACCAAACCATACTGGAATCTTGCTAACGAATTGTCCAGCAGGCGCTTTGGTGACTGTTGTAAAATGACCAAAACCCCAGTTAAGTAGCTCACGTGACTGATCGGCGCGAGCTTGTTGGCTTTCTGTGCCCATAATGACAGAAATGAGGCGCATACCGTCACGCTTACTTGAGGCAGCTAGGCAGTAGCCTGCAGCATCAGTATGGCCTGTTTTTAGACCATCAACCGTAGAGTCAGTGGCTAGTAGAGCGTTACGGTTGCCTTGCGTGATACCGTTATAAGTGAATTCTTTTTCAGAATAAATGCTGTAATATTCACCGCTGTTTTTAATGATAGCGCGAGAAAGCTTTGCCAAATCTAAGGCAGATGCTTCGTGGCCTTCATCAGGCATGCCTGTCGAATTGACAAAATGCGAGTTGGTCATACCAATCTTTTCTGCTTGCTCATTCATTAATATAGCAAATGAGGCTTCACTACCAGCGATATGTTCTGCCATTGCTTTTGAAGCATCATTACCAGATTGAATGATAATGCCGCGTAGCATATCGATGACACTGGCCGTTTTATTTACCGGTACGTACATGCAAGACTGACTGCTACTACCACGGCACCAAGCATTTTTACTCATTAATACTTGATCGTCTTCTTTGAGATCACCTGATGCTAAGCGTTGCTCAATGATATAACTGGTCATCATTTTTGTTAAAGACGCTGGCGGAAGTGACTCATTGGCATTTTTCTGTGCCAAAATCTCGCCAGTATTGAAGTCCATTAATACATAAGCGGTATTATCCATCTCAGGTGGCTGAATGGCTGCGTTTGCCATCACTGCGCTCATAGAGATACTTACACCAACTACCAGTTGTATGAACTGGTTTTTTACACGCTTTACTGTCATATATCGTTACACCGCATCATGAAACCAAATGTATCTATCGCTTATGCATAACATTGACGCTCAGCCATCATTTCAGACAACAAGAATCAATAATTCTGTTGCAAAATAAATTATGAGAGAGAGTAGTGATGATTAAGCGATAGACATAAAATTAACGCCTTATCTTAGCAAAATGCCAACCGATGGGGAATCAGTTAATGCAAAAAAAAGAACCAAATTAAAAACAAAGTCTAATAATTATCAAACGTTTACTCTTACTAAGAGTTTACCGTATTTTAATACGCAAAACCTGACAACCACAAAAAAGCCTGCTGTGTTGTCCATTATTGAAAACGAACATACAGCAAGCTCTTGATTCAGTAAACTCAACAAACCAGTATCGAGTTTATTTGATCTATCGTATCACTTAGCGCTTAAAAATTCATAATGCCATTGTTTTATTGTCGTTGATTCTAGTAGGCATTATTCTTTAGAAGCGGGTCATGATGCATTCTAAGAAGACATCTTAAGAGCGATACAGGTAAGCCCATCAAAACATATTCTTGATAAAGCTTACTTGTTACTTGTGGTTATTGATATTGAGCATCCGCTAGGTCTTCACACAATGCTTTATTCTCTTGCTTTGAGAATCCCATTGTCCAGCCACGAATACCTTGTAGAATTTGACGGTAATCTTGCTGAGTTGACAGATATTGGATAGCCGCTTTTGGGTCTTCTAAAGAGGGCATCAATTCATGAAGCTGAACATTGTAAGATTTGTAAAAACGCTGCTTCTGCTTACCGTTGAGCATCTGTGGACATATCTCTGAGAGCACTTGCATAACCGCAATTTCATGTTTGGTTATGTTGATACCAGACATGTCTAAGGGGATAGTTGTCGCAGGATTATTTGCGGCAAGAGAAGCTTGAGAAAACATGGCAACAGACGTTATCAGTCCTGCAAAACCAACTTTTGATGCGGTCTTTGCTATTACAGAAGCTATAGATAATATCGATTGATTTTTCATTCAGTATTACACTCACTTATCTTTATTTAATGGTCATATGTTAATGGGTAAAAAAACAAAAGTCACATAAAATATTGATTTATGTGTAGATATCTTGTGAGCCAGAGCCCTATTTTAGCAACATACCAGTAGCATATATGTCTACGTTACTTCAGTATAAAAGCAACTGTCCACATTGTTGTAGGTTATTGCCTATTGTAACGTTATACCTCGTCATTTCCCTGCTATCAGCACACTATGGTCACCAAAAAAGCATTGTTGAGACTCAAAATATCAAAAAAACGCTAAATGCAGACAGGGTTCGTGTGAACCGACTATTCAGGTATAATCCGCTCTAATAGGGGTTTTGAAATGACCTTTTCGAGCAAATAGAAGGCTATATTACAAGGTTTGTGCAATTGTTTTTTCTTAGATTTTGAGCTAACTTTACTGGTAGTAGCTGTTTTGACAAATCGGGTTAATGATTATTTATTAAAATCCGTAGAAGTCTACTACGGCTGCTTGCAGGTCAGATTATAGCAATTCTATGATGATAAAACTCAGAAGTGGACGAGCGGTCAACTATAAATATATTGAGTACAAATGAAATTTTTAATCAGTAATGATGATGGAGTGTACGCTCCAGGTTTATTGGCCTTATATCAGGCACTGTCTACTATCGGAGAGGTCGTGGTGGTCGCGCCAATGACGGAGCATAGTGGTTGTGCTAGTGCATTGAGTATTTCAATGCCATTACATACGCATCAGCTAGATTCAGGATTTATTGCTATTAATGGTTCACCTGCCGATTGTATTTATTTAGCATTGCATGAGTTATATCGTGATACACCATTTGATTGTGTGATTACAGGTATCAATTCAGGGGCCAATCTTGGTCAAGATGTATTATTTTCTGGTACGTTTGGCGCAGCGTCAACAGCGCAGCTTTTTGGGATACCAGCAATTGCAACTTCACTAGTGGGCGGTGGTAGTAAAGGAAGTCAGCAAGAAGAAGCCAGTCATTATCGAATAGCTGCCGATGAAATTGTTAAGTTGTTGGTAGAAACCTCGATATTGAGTGAGTGTAAAAATTTGCCCTATCACGTATTAAACGTTAATATTCCTGATGTTGGGCGCGTCGATGATATCAAAGGCCGAAAAATAACGTCTTTGGGTCACAGGAAAGTTGCACGTCCTGTACATCCCTTGATTGACCCACGCGGGCGAGATGCTTATTGGTTGTCTTTACGTAAAGCCCCACCTGAAGTGCTCGCAGACAGTGAAAAAGTACCACTATCTGCTAAAGATGAGCTAGACCAAAAAGATCAGTCATTTGCTATACCATTGACAGATGATGAAGCGGTGGCAGCAGGTTATATTAGTTTGTCGCCCGTACGCCTACATCATACGCCAGGTGCCGCTTTGGATAGATTTTCGGCATTGGCTCTGTAGATGGACGATATCAGATATGTACAGCCTTATTAATAGCGAACGCTGAGAAAGGGTGCTGGCTATAAAATTATCATGGTGGTACTTACTCAATACTAAACGGTATAACAGTTAACAAATGCTTTTTGAGTCACACAAGGCATTTGTGAGCAACACAAAGAATAGGAAATTTTGTATGAAAAAGCTTATGGCGGGATCGCGCTTTGCAACAGCGGCATTGATTGGTACGATGACAGTGGCGACGCTTGCGATGGTGGGCTGTGCTACAAAACCTACTTACCAAGCAGCCAACCAAGCTGGGCCTAAAATCATCACCAATGCTCAAGGCGTTCCCAATTATCATCGCGTACAACGTGGTGATACGGTCAGTCAGATTGCCGAGCGTTATCGCCTCAGTTATCGTCAAATTGGCGCAATGAATGGTCTAGACAGTAAGTATACGATTTATAGTGGGCAATGGCTCAAGCTGTGGGAAGGAAATCAAGCAGCAGGTAACAACCCTCGCAACAATAATAGCTACAATACCGCTACGCCAACTGTCTCACAACCAGCTTATACCTATACGCCACCCGCTACGAACGTGCCTACAAATAATTCATCAAGTCCTGCCTATGAGGTAACTGCGAACTCAACCTCAGGTTATGAGTATCCAAGTCGCAATCAGGTGACTAGCAACTTTGATGCAGCAGCTGGCAATATGGGTATGTGGTTTGCTGGTAATGTTGGTGATCCTGTGCTTGCCAGTCAAGCTGGCACTGTACTTTACTCAGGTAATGGTCTGCCAGAATATGGCAATCTCATTATGATTCGCCATAGCGATAATTATATCACGGCGTATGCTCATAACAGCCAACTATTGGTTAAAGAAGGGGATACGGTACAACAAGGTCAGCGTATTGCCAACATGGGTAACAGTGGTCAAACCAATCAAGTAGGATTGGAGTTTCAAGTACGCTTAAATGGCAATCCTATTGACCCACGTGCAGTATTAGGGCGTTAAGTTCAACCTGATATTTTGAATGGCTTGGTTGATTTGGCAACGTATTTAAAACGGGTTGATGTTAACGTTTTTGATGATGTTGCTTTATTTGAGTCAGTTTACTTATTCACACCTGAGAATTTTTATGATTATAAAAAAGCATTATGTCGCTCTTTTTCCTGCCCTAGTGATGGTCGGGTGTACGAGCCAACAGGCCATGCAGAAACAAAGCAAACCTGTACGCCAAGGCAATGTTGAGATCACACAGACTCAAACCATTCAGGTAAAACCAACGCCGCGTCCAGTCGTTGTCAAGCCTCAGCCCGTTGCCAAGCCAAGCTACAACAGCTTTTCTGATTGGAAGTCAGACTTCTCAATGCGCGCAATTTCGTCAGGCCATGATGCTGCGACAGTTCGTCGTCTTTTAGATTCTGCGTATTTGAATCAACAGGTTATTTCGTTGGACTCAGGACAGCCAGAATTCTCTAAAATGCCTTGGGAATATGTGGACTCTGCTGTATCAGACGGTCGAGTAAGTACAGGTAAACGAAAATTTGCTGAGCAACGTGCGTTTTTGTCGCAGTTAGAGTCACAGTATGGCGTCAATGCAGAAATTGTCGCGGCAATATGGGGTATGGAGTCCTCTTATGGAGCAGTGACGGGTAACAGCAGTATACCAAGCTCTCTTGCCAGTCTTGCCTATGATGGTCGTCGTCAAGAGTTTGCCGAAACTCAATTATTATCACTGGCAACCTTGTTACAGCGTGGCGATGTATCTTGGTCGCAGCTTGATGGTTCTTGGGCAGGCGGTATGGGGCAAACACAGTTTATTCCTGATACATGGCTCAAGCAGGGCGTAGATGGCGATAACAATGGACATCGTAACCCTTGGGCAACATCAGATGCTTTAGCGTCTACCGCAAACTATCTTAGTAATTCAGGATGGGTTCGTGGCTTAGCGCCATTTTATGAAGTTACGGTTCCTGCCTCATTTGATTACTCAGTGGTGGGCACTAAACAGCCAGCAGCAAGATGGGCGGCCATGGGTGTGGACACCATAGCGGATGTCTATTTGGATGCCAACACACAGATGGAGTTGTGGCTACCAGCTGGCAAGGATGGCCCAGTATTACTACTCAGCCCGAACTTCGATGTGATTAAGGTCTATAACAATTCTTCAAGTTATGCGTTAGGAGTTAGCTTGCTTGGTAAAGCGCTTGCTGGACAAAGTGGATTGCGAACCGCTTGGCCGCGTTATGAGCGTCCATTATCGACTGCTCAAGTGCGCAATTTACAGCAGCGTTTGACCAGCTCAGGCTATGATACCAAAGGCGCTGATGGGATTGTTGGTACAAATACTCGTAAGGCATTCCAGCGCTGGCAGGCAGACAATGGTCAAACGCCAGACGGTTTTATCACGCAGCGTAGTGCCTCTTCATTAGCCTCATGGTGAAGTAGATTGATATCATGGCTGGTTGAACAGCTTTGTTTTTAAAAGTTAGAATTGTCATCAAGGCTCGATGATTACTATAAAAATTGTGGCCTCGTAGCGACAACAAAAAAGCACCTTATTCGGGTGCTTTTTTGCTTTACTCTATAACCACTTTTTGGGCATTTATTAAAATTGCCAAAATAACCGTGTTGAGATGTGCTTAAACTAGAAATGTGCTTAAACTGATTAGAGTAAAAGTAGATGCGTGAATGGTTATGCCAATTTCAAAAGACGATTATCCCTGTCAAACGCTAAAGACAGTATTGGTACAAGAAAGTTTGATCTGTGAATGCTACACTCTAAACAAGATGATTTTGATAAATTGATAATGAGAATAACTAGAAGAGTATACCTTTATGATTACCATGGAAGCATTACAATCTGCGATAAAGCAGCGCATAGAGAACTATAATAATAATGACTTTCCGTTACACGTTAGAGCGACCAACACCTGCGAGCTATTGAACAGCTGTAATCAAGTGCTGGCTCAAGATATTGTCTCGCCGTTTGATGTACCAAGACAAAATGTGTCTGCCATGGATGGTTATGCGATTAGTCAAGGTAGCGAGCTTACTCAAGACAGCTCGATCGACATTATTGGCGAATCACAAGCGGGCTGTGCGTACACCGGTCATCTCACAGCGGGTCAAGGGGTTCGTATTTTTACGGGCGCTGTTGTACCAGACAGTTGTGATACCGTGATTATGCAAGAGAATACCAACTTTGCAGAAATCAGAGACACAATCGATAAGTCACAACCTTATGCCATAACACTCAAACAAACGGCTCAGACTGATAGCAATATTCGTAAACAGGGCGAAGAGATTGAGTCGGGTGAAGCCGTGTTAGCGGTAGGCAAACGTATCAATCCTGCTGATATCAGCTTACTTGCCAACTTGGGTGTCAGTGAAGTCCGTGTTTTTCAGCCACTGGTAGTAGGTGTTTTGGCGACTGGTGATGAGCTCGTTGCTATTGGCAAAGAGCTGACAAGCTTGGCACAAATATACAACTCTAACACCCCAACTCTTAAGAGCTTACTGTCAGATATACCTATCAGTATTCGCGATTACGGCATTATTCCTGATGATTTGGCGCAGACAACGGCTGCTGTAAATACAGCCATGCAAGACTGTGATGTCTTGATATCCACAGCTGGGGTATCGGTTGGCGACTATGATTTTTTGACCAATGTCATTGAAGCACTGGGCCAAATCAATCACTATAAAGTAGCAATGAAACCAGGTAAGCCGTTTGTATTTGGCGAATTGAATCAAGGGCTTGATAAACCTGTACTGTATTTTGGATTACCAGGTAATCCTTTGTCTACGGTCGTTGGCGCACTACAGTTTGTCATACCGGCACTGTGGCAGATGTCAGGAGCAGGCGTGGCAGAGCAGCCTATGGTACTGAATGTAAAAGCGACGCTGACCAATGATGTCAAAAAATCGCCTGGCCGCAAAGACTTTCAGCGCGGTTTTTTGTCTCAAAATGAAGCAGGCGATTATCAAGTTGAGTGTTTTTCGGGTCAACAATCTCATAGAATCAAGCAGCTCAGCCGTGCCAATTGTTTTGTTGTTTTAGATAAAGACAGTGGCAGTGTTTCAGCAAATAATATGGTGACTGTACAACCTTTTCCATGGCTGTATCGCTAATTCATCGGTTGCTAATTTGCTATAAGATGACTACAGAAAAACTGAGGAAAAATAGAAAATCAGCCTTACAATGGTAAGCTAAACGCGAATAATAAAGCAGTGTTGCCAATCAGCACTGCTAATGGCAATAAAATATGAGTGATAATAGCGTCAAATTAGACAGTACCCAATGGTATTCGCCTACCTCAGTGTCTGCTGTAGATACGGTTGAGACTTATCAATCGTTGTCTATAATGGCACCTACTGATAATACAGTTGAATCCTATCAACCCCTAACTGATGGGTTTTCTCGTCGTTTGACTTATTTGCGGTTATCCATCACGGACTTTTGTAACTTTCGCTGTGAGTACTGCTTGCCAAATGGTTATCAAGGCAAACGTCCTGATGATGAGTTGAGTGTGCCGGAGATTGCCACATTAATTCGCGGATTTGCCCAAGTCGGCACCAAAAAGGTCAGAATTACGGGTGGTGAACCTTCTATCCGCCGTGACATTGTTGATATTATTAAAACGGTCAAACAAACCAAAGGTATAGAAACCGTTGCTATGACGAGCAATGGTTATAAGCTTGGTAAGCATTTGGCCAGTTGGCAAGCCGCGGGATTGGATCAGCTAAACATCAGCATGGACAGTTTTGATGCGGCGACCTTTCATAAGATGACGGGTTTTAATACGTTGCCACAACTCCTTGCAGACATGGATGAGCTGTTAGAAACCACAGATATCAAACTTAAAATCAATAGTATTTTGATGGCGGAAACAGCCTTTGAAAATCTACTGCAAGCCATTGATTATGTCAAAGACAGAGCGGTCACTTATCGTTTTATCGAATTTATGCAGACAAGCGATAATAGTGATTTGTTCTTTGCGCAGCACGCTCAGTCTGACACCATTATCGATTATTTATTGGCGCATGGCTGGCAGCCAAATGAGCGAGGCCATGCCGATGGGCCAGCAGTCGAATATAGTCATCCAGATTATGTTGGTCGTATTGGTATGATTGCGCCCTATGCTGCGCATTTTTGCGACACTTGTAACCGTTTGCGGGTGAGTAGCCAAGGCAAGGTGCATTTGTGCTTATTTGACCAAGGCAATTATGATATTCGCCCGCATCTACAGCAGGATGATGTCGCAGGATTGGTCAATACTTTGCACAGCTTTATGCCGATTAAACCTGAGCATCACCACTTACATGACGCTAATAGTGGAATTATGCACAATCTATCGATTATCGGTGGTTAGTGCCTTGATGACGCGCTTTAATAACAACACGCTTGAATAATAAAAAGTAATGGATTTTAAATTTTACTGAACAAGCACTTTATAAAGGAAACTCTATGAGCAAGCCCGCTGCACAATTTACGCCATTAAATATCGCTGTGTTGACCGTATCTGACAGTCGCACACTCGCGGAGGATACATCGGGACAGTATTTGGCAGATAGCTTGAACGAAGCGGGGCACCATTTAGCAGACCGTCAGCTGATTACGGATGATATTTATCAAATACGAGCCGTTATTAGCGGCTGGATTGCCGATCCAAACGTTCATGCAGTGATAACCACGGGTGGCACAGGATTTTTTATTAGAGACAGCATGCCAGAAGCGGTGCAAGTGCTGTTTGATAAATCCATTGATGGCTTTGGCGAAATGTTTCGTTTAATCTCAAAAGATGAAATTGGTATGTCAACTGTACAATCGCGTGCAGTGGCTGGTATGGCAAATGGCACGGGTATTTTTTGTTTACCAGGTTCGTCTGGTGCTTGCCGTACTGGCTGGGAAAATATCCTAAAAGAGCAGTTCGACAGCCGCACGCGTCCTTGTAATTTTGTACCGCACTTCATGGCACAAAACCCCAGTCATGACCATAACTAACTATTCAAACTTTCAATATAACTTGGCAGGCGTAGTTGTTTTAGCAGGCGGTGCATCTAGACGAATGGGCACACCCAAAGCGACTTTGACATTACCAACGGATGAGCAGCTGCTCGATTATCATGTTCGCCATTCGCTAAATTTACATGTGCCTGTAATGATTGCAGACAATGAACGTGGTTTTGAGGTCGACTCAGTACTAATGGACAATGAATCACAGCCGCCTATTATCCATATTGCTGATTATGAAGTTGTTAAGAACAATAAAAAAAGTAAGACGGGCGGGGCACTGGTTGCGATTGAATCGGCATTGCAAACACTGATCACTTTAAATAGCTCAGCCGCCTTAGAAAACAAGTTACTATTGCAATCGTCGTGGTTGCTGGTGATCAGCTGTGATAGCTTAATACCCGCGACGGAGTTATGGCAGAATTTACAGTCCTTGATAGATAATGCTAGGGATAAAAAAGTCATTTGCTTAGCGGATGAGAATCATTTGTACCCATTGTTGGGCATTTACCGAGTCAGTATTGAGCCTGACTTAAAGGCCTATGTTGATAGTGGTGAGCGTAGAGTCATGTCATTTATTAATCCTGTTGTCCAGACAGTGCAATTTTTGAAACAGTGGCAGCCTTTAACCAATTTTAATACGCCCGCAGAGTTTGTGCATGCTTGCGAGGCTTTGAGAAATATAAATACAGCGTTATCAAGAGAAATATAAATGAATATGGACAGTCAAAAAGACAATCGCCAAGACACCAAGCAATCGACTTTATCGCATTTAGACAGTGATGGTGACATCACTATGGTCGATGTCAGTGGTAAAACTGCCACGACGCGAGAGGCCACTGCTATCGGTCAAGTGCGATTTCCACGTGTGATATATCAGCAAATAAAAGCGGCTGATGGGATGACCAAAAAAGGAAGTATCACTCAAACCGCGCACATTGCGGGAATTATGGCTGCTAAGCGTACGCATGACTTGATACCGCTTTGCCACCCATTGCCACTCGATAAGATTGGCTTAACCTTTGATTATGATGATGCATTGAGTAGTATTATGGTCAGCGGCGTTGTCAAGGTCACGCATAAGACAGGGGTTGAGATGGAAGCGTTGACGGCTGTCAGCGTTGCTTGTTTGACCATTTATGATATGACCAAAGCCTTGTCGCACGATATTGTGATCGATAATGTTCGCCTTATCAATAAGACAGGCGGCAAATCAGATTACAACCACGCTTAAAGCAACCGTACTTAAAACTGTAAGACTTAAAGCCTAATGCTGTCGTCATTTAGAATCGACTATAGATATTTAGAAGGGAAGGATTTATGGGTAATACTGCCGTGGCAAGTTCTGTTGATGCGACAATGGATATTAACGTTCTATATTTCGCGAGCCTAGCGGATGAAGCCAATTGCCAACAAGAAACGGTCACTGTACAGCAATCGACGTCACTGATTGAATTGTATGATCAGCTTTGTCAGAAGCATCGCTTTAGTCGTCCGCAGTCAGAGCTGCGAGTTGCCATCAATGATTATTTTGCAAAATGGACAGATGCTATCTCTGATGGGGATAGTGTGGTATTTATTACCCCAGTGGCTGGTGGGTAGGGCGTGTTCCTAGTTCAAACGCTTTATGTTTAATATAACGGCAAGTAGAGATAAGAGATGACAGACAACGTTCATAGCCATTCCATGACCATCAAGCGCAGTGTGGATGAGGCTTATCAGATTGCTGAACGCGATGGTTTTGCGCTATTAGACACGGCTATTGACGAAAATCGCCTCAAAAACACCCTTGATGATGATAGCTGCGGCGCGTTTGTGTGCTTTGAGGGTCGCGTTCGCAATCACAATAATGCTGAGAGTGTTGAGCGTTTGACTTACTATGGTTATGAAGATTTGGCACTCAATCAAGGTCGCGCGATCATAGAGGAAGCCAAGAAGCGTTTTGAGATTACGCATGCCATTGCGATACACCGTATCGGTGCTTTAGAGATTGGTGATGTGGCAGTATGGGTTGGGGTGGTTTCTGCGCATCGTTATCCGGCATTTGATGCTTGCCGCTGGATATTGGATACCATCAAGGCAGATATCCCCGTTTGGAAACAAGAGTATTATGAGGGAGACTCTTTTAAATGGCTCAGTAACAATGGCTAAGTAATCACGGCTAAGCAGAGTAAGCAGAAATGAGCTGCATTTACGGTTTATGACGGCAGTTTAAGTAGCCGCTGCATCTGGTACGATCCGTTTTCTAAGACAAACCCTCACCTATAATAATACCTCTACCAATGAGACGAGCAGTGACATTATGATAGATCAGTCGCTTATGTCAGACATGCTGAGTCCATTTTGGGTAAGCATTAAGCTTGCCAGCATTACTACTCTGTGTTTATTGCTGTTTGCGACCCCTGTGGCGTATTGGCTGGCTAAACCCAGTCGTAATCAAGGAGTGGCACGTTTTAAAGTTCTACTCATGGGTGTCATTGCTATGCCACTCGTATTGCCGCCGACTGTCATCGGGTTTTATCTTTTACTATTACTCAGCCCGAATATGGGTATTGGTCAGTGGTTAAGCGAACATAACATCAGCTCATTGATCTTTACTTTTGAAGGTCTTGTCATCGGCTCCATTATTTACTCACTGCCTTTTTATATTCAACCTGTATACGCTCAGTTTTTGCGTATTCCACGCAATGTCATGGACGTGGCTCATTTACTCGAACCTAGCGCTCTAAAGCGTTTTATCAGAGTGGTTTTACCACAGGCACGCACAGGTATTGTGCTTGGGAGCTTGATTAGCTTTGCTCATACGATTGGTGAGTTTGGTGTGGTGTTGATGATCGGCGGCAGTATCTCAGGGGAGACCAAAGTGGTATCGATTGCGATATATGAGCAAGTCGAGGCGCTTAATTATGAAGCCGCGCACATGATGTCAGGTGTTCTTATAATCGTTGGCATTATTATGGTGGTTTTGATTGCGAGTGTCAGCCGCATGAGTCAGCGTTCGTTAAGATAACGTGATGAGAAATAGGGACGGCAATCCTTTTATTTTAGAAGTCATTAAGACCATAGTTTTTGTGATATCACGTCATCAAGATATCAAAGTATCAAGAAATTAAGGCTTTGGAATATGAAGCTTATAACCCACACCAATTTCGGTTAAAAAATAATTTGGCCTAGAGGGGTTGTCTTCAAGTTTTTGCCGTAAGTTGGACATAAATATCCGAACATAGTGCTCTTGGTGATTGTGACCTTTGCCCCATACTTCTGTGAGTAGCTGCTGATGTGTCATGACTTTTTCAGCGTTTTTGATCAATACCGTCAGTAGCCGATATTCGATTGGGGTGAGATGAATGTTGTCACCATTTTTACTGACTTGTCTTTGCGCCAAATCAATACTGACGTTGCCGAGTGTCAACTCAACGGGCGTCTCATATCCCACTTGCCAGCGCCGCATGTGAGCGTTTACTCTAGCGATGAGCTCGCCCATGCTAAAGGGTTTTACCAGATAATCATCTGCGCCTAGATTTAGCGCTTTGATTTTATCTTGCTCATCACTGCGCGCCGACAATACCAAGATAGGAAGCGATGACCAAGTTCGAATATCCAAGATTACATCGCAACCATCGGCATCCGGTAAGCCCAAATCTAAGATAAGCAAGTTCGGACGCCGAGAGGCCGCTTCTATCAACCCTCTGTTTGAGCTATCTGCTGTAAAGACTTGATAGCCTTCTTGCTCCATAGCAGATTTTATAAATCGGGTAATATGCGCTTCGTCTTCGATAATTAGAATGGTCTTCATAATGCCTTATTTTCTAAATGTGTTGTCACTCTGACGCGTCGAGTACAAACTTGTCATCGAACATATCTTTTTCTGATAAAGGTTCCCACGGTAGCACTATAACAAATTGTGCGCCATGCGGCTGGATATTGTGTGCGCTTAGCGTGCCGCCTAAATGTTTAACCAAATCTCGACTCAATGCCAGACCCAATCCCAGTCCTGTTGTACTACTTTCCGTATCACCGCGCGTAAAGCGTTCAAATATTTTTTCCTCCATACCTATCGGTAAGCCTTGGCCACTATCTGTTACCGTTATTTGATAGTGGGACAGGTTTTGGTTATGTGGAGGGCTTTGGTGATGTTGCGAGTTTTGGTTTCTTTGAATATGTGATGGTTGATCAAGTGTGGCTTGAATTTCAATAGTCGCACTGTCTGGGGTGTAGTTAATCGCATTGGTTAACAAGTTATTCAGAATTCGCGACAAAATAAGCTCATCCGTATAGATAAAATCTACCGCATGAGGAATGTCTATTTTAATCTGTCGATTTTGTAGATAGGGGTCGAGTTGACGAATATTGCTGCCGATGATTTCCTCCAAACTGACCCACTGCTTGTTCAGTTTCATCCCGCCAGATTGGAGTGCCACGTAATCTAGAATATTGATGACCAAACGCTGAATGACACGAGCTTGCTGTTCGATGTCGATTGCCAACTGCTTTTGTTCATCGAGTGCTAAAGGTTGGGTGGCAAGCGAAGTGGCAAGTCCTGATAGTACGGTAATGGGCGTACGAATGTCATGAGATAAGGCTGATAGGAGTGAGCCACGCAGGCGCTCTGATTCCACTCTGATAAGAGCGTTTTGGGCAACTTTTGCGTAATGCACGCGCTCTAATGCGAGCGTAATTTGCGCAAGTGCCACATCGAGCGTTCGCTGCTGCTCGGGCTGATTAAAATTATCGTTATCTGTCGGTTTCAATGCCAATACCGCCAGTACACGACTTGAGGTCGCAAGCGCTCGATAATGCATGGTGTTGGCAGGTAGGGTATTTGTTGCCAGCCCCGCGCTTTCATTGTGATCGAACACCCACTGCGCTACCGTCCAATTAAAGTCCGCTGGGGCGTTTGGCTCTGAAACAAGAAGCAGCTTACCATCGGCATTTGGCATCACTATGAGGGCTTTGCTGGCGATATGCTTGTTCAGCCACACGATGGATTGACTGATGATTTCGTCATTTTTACGAGCAGCACTTAAGTTTTGTGCCAAGTGACTCATCGAGATGGCTTGTTGCTCACGTTTACGCGCATTTTGCGCTTGAAAACGTAAGCCTACTGCTAGGTTATTAATGATTAAAGAGACAATGAGCATGACGGCAAAAGTCACAAGATACTGCACATCGCTCACGCTAAAAGAAAGTTTCGGTTCCACAAAAAATAAATCAAAACTTAGCACACTCAAAAGCGCAGCAAATATTCCAGGGGCGCGGCCAAAGCGCACGGAGATAAATACAATAACCAATAAATAGAGCATCACCACATTGGCCAAATCAAACCAACGCGTCAGGGCGACTAAGCTAACGGTGACAAGCGTACAGCCCGACATCGCCATCAAATAACCCGTACGGTTGTCTGTGGAAGATAAGTCGGAGATGTTCCAAAAAGGTGGTTGGCGCTCGGCTGTCAGCTTATTTTTCTTTTTGGTTTGATTAACCAGTATTAAGTCTAAATTCAAATCTTGCTCTGAGATTTGCTTAACCAATGAGCCGTTAAAATAAGAAGCACCTTGGTTTTGTCCGATGATAATACGTCCAATATTAAATTGATGTGCATAACTGACCAAGCCCTCAGCCACGGTAATAGCGCTGATGATCTCTGTCTTTGCGCCTAACTCATCTGCTAAGCGTAGGGCATTTAACACGTTTTGTTTATCTTTAGCGCGTTTATAAGGGCTTCTAGGCGTCTCTACATAAATGACATACCACTGAGAATGTAAGCTGCTGGCAAGTCTTGCCGCATGTCGAATAAGGCGTTCGCTATGCTCGCGCGTACTGATACCGACCAAGAGCTGATCGGTCGTATTCCAAATAGAGGATATGCGAGATTGATTGCGATAGTCACGCATATCAGCATCGACTAGATCAGCCGTTCGACGCAAGGCCAGCTCTCGAAGGGCAATCAGATTGCCTTTTCTAAAGAAGTTTTTTATGGCGTGTTTTGCTTGGCTGGGAATATATACCTTGCCTTCGTGCAGCCGTGCTAGTAGCTCATCGGCTGGCAAGTCGACCAATACCACTTCGTTTGCTTGATCAAAGAACCAGTCGGGGATGGTTTCTTGCACAACGACGCCTGTGATTTGATTCACGACATCGTTTAGGCTCTCTAAATGTTGGACATTAACCGTGGTATAAACACTGATACCGGCTTTTAAGAGCTCATTGACATCATGCCAACGTTTTGGGTGCCGAGATCCTAGCACATTGCTATGGGCCAGTTCATCCACCAATAAAATATCGGGCGCACGCGCCAACGCCTCATCAATATCGAACTCTAGCAAGGTTTGCGCTCGATACTCAATCTGGCGTAATGGCAGTATCGGTAGTCCCTTTAGCAGCGCCGCTGTTTCACTACGACCATGCGTTTCTACGATACCGACTAAGACATCGAGTCCATGCGCTTGATCCCTTTGAGCCGCAGAGAGCATGTCATAAGTTTTTCCCACACCTGCCGAAGACCCAAAGAAGATTTTTAGTTTGCCTCTACTCAGCGTGTCTTCTTGCTGCTTTATTTGCTGCAATAAATCTTCTGGATTGGGTCGCTGATCACTCATGTCTATGTTCGTCATTAAGGCACACACTTATCATGGCGCTCATTTATTATCGCGCCCACTTATCACCGCGCGCACTGCCTGTTGCTTATTGCTTAGTGTAAATCAATTGGCACCAGACATCTCATCTAATGCTAAGTTGACAGCCAATACGTTCACGCGCGGCTCACCCAGCCAATGAAGCTGGCGACCTTCTGTATGAGCATCAATCACTTTTTGTACTTGCTCGCTACTGATGCCTCGTATACGTGCCACTCTATTCACTTGCCACTCGGCAGCGGCAGGGGAGATATGTGGATCTAATCCACTACCTGACATGGTGACCAAGTCAAGAGGAATGGGCGCGGTGTTTTGTGGATCGGCTGCTTTAAGTTTTTGTACTTGCGTCTCTACATTGGTGACCAATTCAGGATTCAGTGGACCTAAGTTACTGCCCGATGATTGCGCCGCATCGTAGCCATCTCTAGCGGCTGATGGGCGAGTCCAAAGATATTCTGGTTGATCAAATGTCTGACCAATGAGCGTAGAGCCAACCAAGCTGCCATTTTGCTCTATCATGCTGCCGTTGGCTTTGTTCGGCATTGTCACGTGCGCGACGCCTGTCATTAATAAGGGATAGCATAAACCTAAAGTGATGGCTAAGACGATAAATAACGACAACGCAGGTTTGAGCATGGGCATACGAGTGGCCGCCTGATCAATCTCGGTGCTTTCGTTGTCTTTACCATTGTCACTATCGTTGTGATTATCGTCAATATATGAGTGTTCAGCGTTCATAGAAGCCGTAGGTTGCGTCGCGTTACTAGAAGGTATGGAGTGGTTAGGTTGCATAGTCGTTATCATCCGTATTGTGGTTATACCAAGTGCAGTGCGTTAATAATAAGGTCAATCAGTTTGATGCCGACGAAAGGTAAAAGCAGCCCGCCCAAGCCGTATATCATTAAATTACGACGTAATAGATTGATGGCAGAGTCAAGTCTATAAGTGACGCCGCGCAGCGCTAAGGGAATAAGAAACACAATGATTAACGCGTTAAAAATAATGGCGGACAAAATGGCGCTTTTGGGACTGCCCAATTGCATAATGTCGAGCACACCAAGCGCTGGGTAGGTACTGGCAAAGGCGGCTGGGATAATAGCAAAATACTTGGCGATATCGTTTGCAAGACTGAACGTCGTCAAGGCACCGCGAGTCATCAGCATCTGCTTACCAGTTTGTACCACTTCAATGAGCTTGGTCGGATTTGAGTCCAAATCAACCATATTGGCCGCTTCTTTAGCGGCTTGAGTCCCGCTATTCATAGCGACTGCTACATCAGCTTGAGCCAAAGCAGGCGCGTCATTGGTACCATCACCAGTCATAGCGACCAGTTTGCCTTGACGTTGATAACTGCGTATTCTCTCCAGTTTTTGTTCTGGCGTGGCTTCTGCCATAAAGTCATCCACGCCCGCTTCGGCCGCAATAGCGGCAGCGGTCAAGGGATTGTCACCAGTGATCATAACGGTGGTAATCCCCATCTTACGCAGTTCGGCAAAGCGCTCTTTTATGCCCGATTTGACCACGTCTTTTAGTTCTATGATGCCAAGTATTTGTCCGCTGTCGGCCACAAGCAGTGGTGTACTACCGCGGCGAGCAACTTCTGCGACTTGTTGATCTAGATTGTTGGGAAGTTTGCCGCCTTGAGATTCAACCCACTTTATGATTGCATCAAAAGCGCCTTTACGAATACGGCGACCATCGATATCTGTGCCACTCATACGCGTTTGAGCGGTAAATTCAATCGTGTCAAACGAACGCGCTTTCCATACCTCATCATCGATATCAAAACGACTTTGCGTAAGTTTGACGATACTTCGACCTTCTGGTGTCTCATCGGTTAAAGAGCTGATGAGAGCCACCTCGGCAAGCTGGCTTTCTGTTACGCCTTGGGCATGAACAAATAACGCCGCTTGGCGATTGCCATAAGTAATGGTGCCCGTTTTGTCGAGTAGTAAGACGTCAACATCACCTGCTGCTTCTACCGCGCGTCCAGAAGTTGCGATGACGTTGGCTTGCATCATGCGGCTCATACCGGCAACGCCAATGGCTGATAATAAACCGCCAATGGTGGTCGGTATCAAACAGACCAATAATGCGACCAAAACTACGATAGATATCGGCTCGCCAGTGCCTGAAGACAGTACGGCAAATTGCGAAAAAGGCAATAACGTAACACACACCATCAAAAATATCAGGGTCAGTGCGACTAATAAAATGGTCAAGGCGATCTCATTGGGGGTCTTGGTACGTTTTGCACCTTCTACCAACGAAATCATACGATCCAAAAACCCTTGTCCCGGGGCTTGCGTGATACGAATCATTAGCCAATCGGACAATACCTTGGTGCCGCCCGTCACTGCATTAAAATCACCACCACTTTCACGAATGACAGGGGCTGACTCACCAGTAATCGCTGACTCATCTACTGAGGCTAGGCCTTCTATGACCTCGCCATCAGCAGGAATGATTTCGCCAGCATTGACTAACACGATGTCATCTTGATTTAGCGCTGTGGCTTGAATCATCAATGGGTCTGAGTGTCTATCAGCATTCGTCAGTTTGCGAGCTTGCACATCTTGGCGTGCTTGTTTGAGACTGGCGGCTTGGGCTTTGCTGCGACCTTCTGCCAAGGCCTCAGCGAAGTTTGCAAACAACAGCGTAAACCACAGCCAAAAAGTAATGGCTAAAGTAAAACCAACACCTGATTGGGACTGAGTCAGCATGGTGATGGCTAAAATACTGGTCAGCAATGAGCCGATATAAACCACGAACATCACGGGATTGCGCCATTGGACTCTAGGATTAAGCTTGAATAAAGCCTCTTTTAAAGCTGGCTTGATCAAAGCAGGATCAAGTAGTCCTTGTACGGGGTTTTTGGGCGTACCCGACTGATTGGGATCTTGTTGGGACTGTAAATTGGTGGACTGCTCGTTAGGATCTGATATAACCTTCATGTTGGTATTCCTCACATAATCATAAAAATGGGGCGATTCGCTGCTGGGTATAGAGCCGATCTATGATGGATAAGATGACTCGGTGCTGGCCGATATAAAGCGGCTAGCCGCCCAGCATCCAAATCTGCTCTATGATGGGCCCAAGTGCTAAAGCGGGGACAAAGGTTAAGGCGCCAATCATAAGGACAGTGCCGACCAAAAGCCCGACAAACAAAGGCGTGGTGGTGGGTAGGGTCCCGCTATTGACTTCGAGTCTAGGCTTTTGCACCAACGATCCTGCCAAAGCCAATACAGGAATAATCACACCAAAGCGTCCAACCAACATAGAAAGACCAAGCATAAAGTTATAAAACAGGGAGTTCGCGCCCAAGCCTGCAAACGCGGAACCATTGTTGTTGGCAGCCGAACTAAAGGCATAGAGCACTTCACTAAAACCATGAGCACTTGGATTAAAAATACCTGCTTGACCAGAAGGCGTCATCACACTAATCGCAGTGCCGAGCAACACCATAAGGGGCGCAGCTAATAAGGCTAATACCACCATTTTCATCTCAAAAGGTTCGATTTTTTTGCCAAGATATTCAGGCGTACGGCCAATCATAAGGCCTGAAACAAACACAGCTAAAATAGCAAAGAGCAACATACCGTAAAGGCCTGCGCCCACACCACCAAACACCACTTCACCCAATTGCATCTGTAGCATGGTGCTAAGACCACCGAGGGGCGTGAAGGAATCATGCATTGCATTTACTGCGCCGCATGATGCCGCCGTCGTGATAGTGGCAAACAGCGACGAAGCCACAATACCAAAGCGTATCTCTTTGCCTTCCATGTTGCCGCTCACACTTGCATCAGTTAGTCCTTGAACCTGCGCTGCCAACCAAGGATTACCAGCAAGCTCACTACTTACCGTCAATGAGTACATGCCCACGAACAGGACAGTCATCGCGCCCAAAATAGCCAAGCCTTGTTTTAGGTTGCCACTTATCTTGCCAAGACAAAAACAAAGCGCGGTTGGAATCAAAAAGATGGCCAACATTTGAATAAAGTTAGAAAGAGGCGTGGGGTTCTCAAACGGGTGAGCGGAGTTGGTATTAAAGAATCCGCCGCCATTGGTGCCTAGCATTTTGATGGCTTCTTGTGAGGCCACAGGACCCAAAGCGATGGTCTGCGTGTCGCCTTGTAAGGTTTGTACATCCATATACGTCGATAGCGTTTGGATAACCCCTTGACTCATCAATAGCACAGCGATGATCGCAGCAATGGGCAGTAGGATATAAATATTACATCGCCATAAATCTATCCACGCATTGCCTAGATGAGCGCTTTGCTTGAGTACCAAACCCCGCATCAACGCAAAAGCCACCACGATACCGGTGGCAGCAGATAAGAAGTTTTGTAGAGATAAACCCATCATTTGCGTCAGGTAGCTCATGCTACTCTCGCCGCCATAGGCTTGCCAGTTGGTATTGGTCATAAAGCTGATGGCGGTATTCATCGCCAAGTCCCACGTAATACCTGACATGTTTGCTGGATTGAGCGGTAAGCGTCCTTGCGCCAATTGCAAAATGAACAACGCTAAAAACCCAATAAAGTTAAACAGAACAATGGCTAACGCATATTGCTTCCAATTCATACCAAAAGCACGATTGCCCTTGCTGTCTTGACCGATCATACCAAGCACACTAAAAAAGCGTGACTCAAGGGCAGAGACAGGGGCTTGCATGCGCTTGAGCATGTAGCCTGATAGGAAGTATCCTAAAACAAACAGAATAAGCAGGTATATAACCAGCTGTGATAATGCATACATGGTCATCAGAAGGCCTCCGGCTTAATCAGGACATATAACAAATAGAGGAATAAGCCGAAGGCAAGAAACCCTGCAAAAACGTCCATAATACGCTCCAAAAATAATAGTGAAGATCGGCTATGAGTCGTTGGTCAGCAGTAAAGATAGGGTATAAATGGAGGGCTTAGCATGACCTTCACTGGTAGGAGGTGTCGATCATCGCTTGGTTGCATCTCGCTTTATATCACTGACAACGCATTCATTGACTGATCGTTCATTGACTAATCGTTTATTAATGGAAACAGTATGCCAAGCGAGGTATAAAAGTGTTGTCAAGATAACAAGGCGAGGTATAAAGAAAGTATAAAGATGGAGGAGGATTAGCGTTTTTGAGTATTTGATAAGGTAGGTTTGGTCGGGTGAAATTGGCTGTTTTTATTTTCATCAAAACGTTTAAAAAAAATATGTGCCAATGCGCAAGCAATGGTCAATGACAGCAACATTGATATAAAGGTGTGACTAAAAAAGTGATCACCGAAGAGCATTTTATATAGTCCCATCGTCCATCCCAAAGCGGTCACTGCTTCAAAAATTTTATAGCGATATTTGCGCCATGTGGGGAGGAACGCTAAGCCATATAAGGAAAATCCTGCGCTGGCATGTGCTGCTGGAAAGCATTTAGCCGATGTATGTTCTACCATGCTTTGCCAAAGGGTTAGGTAAGGCATATCACCACCAAATAGCATCAAATGGTTGGGGCAGCTGACGTGAGTGACGCTTTTGAGGGTAGCAATAGTCGTAGGGACGATTATGCTAACAATTAGCAAGTAGCTTATCTCGCGGACAGATAAAGGCAAAATATATCTGCTGCGTTTTGAATGATTTAATGAAAAGTCAGCATTCAAAGGCGTTCTGTATTTAATCGCTAAAACGGTCATCAAGTAAATCGCAAATAAAATTAATAGCGCTTTGGGTGCGTCATAAAAGACAAATGCATAAGGTTGTGCGCCTTTCTCCAAAAGCCATTGACCGTTTAGGTAAAAAAGCTTACTGATAAGTAGGTCTATTTGACTGTGCTCCAATGCTACTGTCGCAATAATAGTTAGACACAGTAGTTTGAGCCAAGTCCAGTCAGTCACATGATGGTTGGTGTTCATTGAAGCATCCCATAAACGGCATTTATTTGTGAAAATCTAAAAATGGCTCAACGTAAAAGGCTTGAAAGCGCCATCGTCCACAAAGAAAATAGAAGTAGCAAAGACAAAAACTGTGCTGCAGAACCCACATCTTTCGCTATTTTTGCCAATGGATGTTTTGTCATTGAGGTATGGTCAACACACGCTTCGATGCCAGTATTTAGCAGCTCAACAATCAAAGATAAAAAAGAGGCAATAATCAGCAGCATTTTTATACTGATAGCAAAAGGCATGAATATCAGTGTCAATAATAAAATGAGGTTGAGCCAAAGGACTTGTCTAAACGCAGCCTCAAACTGATAAGCAGCTCGAAACCCGTCTAGTGAATACCCCGCCGCTTTTATAATACGAGACATTCCTGTTTTACCTTTGGCTTGACTCACAAAACTGTCAGCTGACAGTGAGTCTTTATGAGCAGCTGAGCGTAGAGGATCACCCTGATATGGTTTGGTTTTAAGCGTAATAGAATGGATTTTTTTCATAGTGACTGCTTAATATCAAAGTAGGCAAGAGTTTCGAGCTATTTAAAAAGGCTCTAATGGGATTACCAGACTTTGAGTATAAAACGGCGTGCATTAAGAAAGCGTTAAGGCAGGAGGGATGACTGGAGCTGTAGGGTGGGGTGATAAGTGTTAAGACTTAGGGGTATTTGGCTTATCTTATGACAAGCGGCTATTGTAATAGATACTAAAGGTGCTACCGCCTGATGCATTGGTTTGATGGGTTAATTGCCAATCCATATGAGCCATAATACGTTGTACAATACTGAGCCCTAAACCCGATCCTTCAATCTTATAGCCTGCGCTATCGCTTAGTAATACATTGGTATGCAAAATTGTGTCAGTATTTTGCGGCTCTAAACGTTCAAATCTCTCATACAATAGCAGCATCATGTCCTCAGGAATCCCAAGACCCGTATCGGTGACGGTGATGTTTTCTGCGTCAATACAAACAGTGACTTCGCCTTCATCGGTATACTGAAACGCGTTTTTTATCAAATTGCCCAATGCCATTTTTAGTAGCTCAGGTCGGACATTGGCCACATAGTCTTTATCAGCCAGTACGGTGCATGTTACGGCTTTGTGGCGAAGCAAGTATGTTAAGCGGTTCACCTCGCTGATAGCCACGTTGTTGATAGACGTTGGCGGCGCGTCCAGCTTTTCAGGTGAGCGAGAAAGCAACAATAAAGCGGTGATAATCTCAGAGGTTTCTTTTGCAGTGTTACTGATGCGGTTGGCAAATTCGCTCAAACGCTCGTTATCTTGTAATTGTGATGCCAGCACTTCTGATGCGCCCATAATAATGGTTAAGGGCGTGCGTAATTCGTGACTAACATCTCCTGTAAAGAGTTGCTCACGTCTTAAGTATTGCTCAAGTTTATGGTTTTTTTCATCGACGGCTCGTGCCAAGACGCCAACTTCAGAGGGCAAATGCGTTAACTGAGTGAGATTTTGATGATCTGTTTCGACAGCATTTTTTAAGTCTAATAAAGGCTTGGTGATTTGCCTAGAGGATAATTGAGAAAAAATAGCAGCGATGAGTAGGCTTAAAATGACAGCAACTCTTAACGCATTGGCAAAGATATCTTCTAACTGCTCAAAGATTGCCAAAACGGGGTAGTTGGCCATCACCATTTTTGTGTCTTCTAAGTAGGTTAAAATGTAGCTTTGGTTGTCTTGATGGTAGACAAAAAAATGCAGGTTGGTTGACGTTTTACCTGTGTCAGTATTCACAGTGACAGGAATTTCTTGAACCGTTTCAGTAGCCTCGGCTTTTAAATGCGCTGGGGCATTATCGTAGTTGTAGATTTTAATACCTGGATCAGCAATATAAATAGGCTGCTCACCTTGTTTTTCTTGACTGAGTTCTAATTGTTGCAGCAAGCGACCTTTGACCAGCTCTTGCTCCATTCTAACCTCAGCATACATAAAAATACTGACGAAAGTGGCGCAAAGCAGTATGGCAAATAAAAAATACGACAGTCGAAACTTATTGGCAATGGAGTCGATACTGAACATGGTATTTACTTCATAGTGAGAGGTAGGAGATAAGATAGCATTTTGCTATTTGCTATTTGCTATTTGCTATTTGCTATTTGCTATTTGCTATTTGCTATTTGCTATTTGCTATTTTAGGCTTTATCTGGATCAATAAGCTGATAACCAACGCCCGACACGGTCATTACCATGGGTTTGGCAAATGGCTTATCGACTTGTGCTCGTACGCTGTGCACGTGGGTTCGTAGCGCATCACTACTAGGGATATCATCAGCCCATACCTTTTCTTCTAGCTCATTTTTACTGACCATCCTAGGCGATGCACTCATCAGTATCTGTAATATCTTAAATCCAGTGGGGGTCAATTTAAGCGATTTACCTTCGCGCACCACCGTATGCTCTTCAATATTTAAACACAATCCACCCACATTGAGACTTTGCTCACAGTGACTGTCTTGATGTCGGCGTATTAGAGCTTTAATACGCGACTCCAATTCAACTAAAGAGAAGGGTTTTACAAGATAATCGTCAGCGCCACTATCAAACCCTGCTACTTTATCCAAAATAGTATCACGCGCTGTCAGCATCAATACGGGGGTTTTATCGTGTAATTCTTCTCGAAGTTTTTTGCACAATTGCGTGCCGTTCATACCAGGCAGCATCACGTCCAACAATATGACATCGTAACGATTGTTCGAGGCCAGTGTTAGTCCACTATAACCGTTGTGAGCATTGTCTAACTCAAAACCTTTTGGTTCAAAAAAAGCATAAATATTGGCTACGATATCGGGGTTATCTTCAATAACGAGTATCTTGTACATAAATGTCTCGTGCATCAGTGTTAGCAATGCGATGATAAAAAAGCTTAAGTGGTAGGCTTAAAAAAGGTAGGTGCTGCTGCTACCTCGTCCGTTGTAATATTAAAAAAACTGAGCAACGTTGGGGTAATAAAATCATGAGAGACGGGCTGATTAATCATATTGGTCAGGCTGCTCTTATCGTTACTCTTAGCATCAATACCATTATCACTAGGTGACCAGATAATCAAAGGTACCTGCTTTTGGGCATCGGGTGCAATACTATAAGGCAAACCATGCAAATAAATATTATTTTCGCCCAAGCTTTCACCATGATCGCTCATATAGACCATCACCACATCATATGTCTGCTCGTAAGGCTTTAGTGTCTCAATCACACCATTCAAAAAATAATCAGTATAGCGCAGAGCATTGTCATAACCATTGATAACTGACTGAGCATCGCATTTGGACAGCTCATTGGTCTTACATACAGGTTTAAAGGTCTCAAATGCTTTGGGATAGCGCTGGTAATAAGCGGGGCCATGATTACCCATTTGATGTAACAAAATAAGCGTGTCTTTAGGCGTATCTTTCTCTGAGCTGCCTGACTTAACCAGTGTATCAAAACCATCAAGCATACCAATATCTCGGCATTCAACATTGCAAATAGGATTGTTATCAGGCGTTTTGTAATCCTCAAAAGTCACTCGATCGGCGACGCCTTTGGCGCTTGAATTATTGTCTCGCCAAATCACATTGACGCCTTGCTTGTGTAAGGTGTCGAGGACATTTTCGTTATAGGCAGCGTTATCAGTGTCATAGTTTTCTCTATTGGCATAACTGAACATGCAAGGTACGGAGTAAGCGGTCGAGGTGCCGCAAGACGTCGCCTTTGTGAAGCTATAAATATTTGATTGCTGAGCAAGTAATGGCATGGTGTTGCGCTTATAACCATTGAAACTAATGTGGTCGGCACGCGCTGTCTCACCCACGACAAACACCATAAGTTTGGGTTTGGGTTTACCTTTACTGCTGGTAACAACGGGCGTTACTCGCTTCGCATCTGTCGCATGCAGTATCAACGTATCAGGACGGCGCAGCTCATTGGCATAGTCGAGACCGAGCTTCACAACAGAATAAATGGGCATAATAGGGTTGGCATAACTTCGAACCATTTTATGCTGCCGAAAAAAGCTGGCATATTGGTCACCAAAGGGAAGCAGGCAAAGACCTATCAGTGCAATTGCCATTACCAAACTGGCAGTTTTTTGTAGTATGGCTCGACGCCAAGTAGGGTGTTTGATACGAATTTGACTGATCACAAAAGCAGGTAAGACACCTAACAATAGCAAATGCACAAAAAAACTCGGTGCCATCAGTCCCATCACTTCGGCTTGATCGGTTTGTAGGCTGTTAATTAACATAATGCGATCAAATATAGTCCCATAGCCATCCGTAAAATAGCTACATACAGACGCAATCAATACTAAGGCAATCAATACTATTTTTGCTATTGGGCGGTAACACAGTAGCTGGCAGACGAGCCATATCAAAGCAAATAGTAAACTTGCGGTAGAAATCAGAAAACCAAAGTTATTACTCAAAGGGTAAATCGTTAGCATATGCTTAAAAAAGCTAATATTTGCAGTCGCTACTAAGTAGAGGGCAACGACTATAATCAAATGATTGAGGTTGACTGGTCGATTATAGAATTTGTTTATGTCGCCTTTATTGGTCGGGGCTTTAACTTTCGCAGTATGAGTGATAAACACGTGAGATAGTGACATAAACGGTCTTCTCAACAGAGTGATAAGGAATGTAGGTCCTTACGGTAACAAGTTGCCTGTTAAGAAGACGTTAAGGTGAATAGGTTTCTTTATGTTTAAAGCCAACTTATTTGTGAGAGGGCATTTCTGCCTTCAAAAACTCAATGAATGAGCTAACCCGTTCTGATAATTTCCTATTTTTGTAATAAACAAGGTTGATGGGTTGCTGCATTTTTATCGTACTAGAAATCAAGATTTGCACCAGACGCCCTTCTCGAATGTCTTGCTGTGTCATAAAGTCTGACAAACAAACGATACCTGTCCCACATAACGCAAGCTGTCTTAGCGTCTCACCACTATCGGTTTTTATGTTTGTATCAACATGAAATAAATTGTTGAAAGCATCATAAATAGGCCAGTCGTTTAGTTTTTCTAACGAGCTAAAACCCAATAGCTGGTGTTGTGTTAACTCTTCTAGATTCTGAGGTGTACCGTGTTTTTTTAGATAGGCAGGGCTGGCCAGTATTCGAATCTGGCTTAACCCTAGCGGGGTTGCGCTCAATGTAGAATCTTTTAACTCACCGATGCGCACAGCGATGTCTGTTCGCTGTTCTAACAAATCGACTAAGTTTTCATTGCTTATCAGCTCAATGTCAATTTGTGGGTAAGCGCTGCTGTACTTATCAATTAATGGTGCAATGACGTGTAGCATAAAAGGGGTTGCCGCATCAATTCGTAGTTTGCCAGAGGGGACTTCTTTATTCATGATCAGCATATTTTCGGCCGCTTCTAACTCTTCTAGAATGCTGCGTACTCGCACGAGATACTTTTCACCCTCTTGCGTCAACTCCAAGCGCCTTGTAGTACGCCTAAAAAGAGCCGTATTTAGCTTTTTTTCTAATCGTGATAATGCTCTACTGACGGCCGAAACCGTGACATCTAAGTGCTCAGCTGCCTGACTGATAGTGCCTTCATCGACAATACTAATGAAAGTGACCAGCTCATTAATCGTGACTTTCATTATTGACTCCTACGCAAAAGTATTTTGAATATTTGTGCCTTCTTATCAAGTATCAGCTTATATATAATTTCTGCCAATCACAATTGATAAACCCATTCGCTTTCATCGGAAAATTTGTAAAAGGCAATTTATAATGAAGAATATATTAATATTAAACGGAAGTAAGCGTTTCGCCCATTCAACAGGCGAGCTTAATGACACCATGACGACAGTCGCTGAGCAGCAACTACTTGAATTGAGCCATAACGTAAAAGTAACCAATATTGATGCAGGTTATGATGTAGAAGAGGAGATTACAAAATGGCTATGGGCAGATGTGGTTATCCAGCAGACACCTGCTTGGTGGATGGGCGTGCCATGGATCGTTAAAAAATATATTGATGAGATTTTTACGATTGGACATGGTCGTCTCTATGAAAGTGATGGACGTTCTCGTCATAATTCAGAAAATAAGTATGGCTCTGGTGGTTTGTTACAAGGTAAGCAGTATATGCTGTCAGTAACGTGGAATGCACCTGAGGCAGCCTTTACTGATCCAAACCAGTTTTTTGAAGGTGTTGGAGTAGATGGGGTATATCTTGCTACTCATAAAGCGTATCAGTTTTTGGGTATGCAGCCGCTGACCACCTTTATGAATAATGATGTCATCAAAAACCCAACTATTGATAGTGATATTGCAAGATATCAAGAACATTTAAATGCCTTGTTTGCAGTGTAGCTATTGCTATTTTTCGCTTAGGTTGGCGCTACAGTGAACGCTACGTGACATTAGTATCAATTTTTCTTGCGTGCTGTTGAAACAGATGCTACGAAAAACTCATCCCAGTCGCACAGTCTTGTTTTTAACGTCAATTAACTGTATTTATGACGCATAAAAAAAGTAGTGATACGCCATCCATCAGATGAGTTATCACTACTTTGATTAAGATTGGCAAATATCAGCCAACGCTAGTCTTTTTCTAACACCACTCTATAGCGAGCGTTGCCACTTTCTAGTCTTTCAAATGCTTCATTTATCTCAGACATTTTATAGGTTTCAGTGACTGGTTGAATATTATGTCGAGCGGCAAAATCCAGCATTTTCCGCAAGGTTGATGGTGAACCAACTGGCGAACCTGATAGACTTTTTTGAGCCATAATCATGGGTGCCGTTGCTATCTCTAGCGGTGCTTCTAGTATACCAACGAAGTGTAGCTTACCCTTTGGCTTCAAGGTTTTGATCACCAGATCCCAGTTCATATCGACGTTCACGGTTGATATGATTAAATCAAAAGAGCCCGCTGCTTTTTCGATTTCGCTATCTTCTCTTGAATTTAAAGAGTGGTGAGCACCCAACTCTTTTGCTTCTTCCATCTTTGAGCTGCTGGTAAAAGCAGTGACTTCACATCCCCAAGCATTAGCAAACTGCAGCGCCAAGTGACCTAAGCCACCGATACCAATAACCGCCACTTTAGAGGTTGGTTTGATATCGTATTGCATAAGCGGGTTAAACACAGTGACACCGCCACACAGTAACGGTCCTACAGAATTAAAATCAAGGCCTTCAGGGATTTTTATAACGCTGGTGTCCTTTGCGCGTACTTTGTCCGCAAATCCGCCATGATTACCAATGATAGTGCCTTCTTGTTCAGGGCATAAATTTTGGTCTCCACCGATACATAGGTCGCAGACGTTACAATAGCCTTTATGCCAGCCAAGGCCAACCTTATCGCCCAGCTCAAGATGCTTTATATGCTTACCTTTTGCCAGCACTTTTCCTGCCACTTCATGTCCACCGACAAAGGGGTATTGAGTCATACCCCATTCGTTTTGCCACATAGACAGATCACTGTGACAAATACCACAGCTATGTACTTCGATTTCTACTTCGTGATCACCTAAAGCGCTAGGTTCGTATTGGTAGGGCGCAAACTTGCCACCTTTTTCTGTTGCTGCATAGGCGTTAATCATCGTTATTCCTTATTTTCTATTATTTGTGGAAAGGCGTTATAAATATTTAATGGATATATTATCTAATAAATCTGTTCTCAGCGTGTTGCTGAAGCTTATTGGTAATGGTTTGTGTAAAGAGAGTGGGATAGTGCAATTAACTTCTACCAATTTTGGTTAGAACATTGCAACCAATTTAAAAGGCAGAGTGCTTAGATAACAGTTGATTTCAAAGATAAGAAAAGAGAAAGTGGATTGCCTCTTTTGTGAAGTAAAAATAATAAATAGAGAGATATTAAAAACCAATATGATATAGCAGACACAAAAAAACCTCAAGTAAACTAATACTTGAGGCGAAACTTGCTTAAACTTTACAGTTTAAATTCGTTTTAAATATGGCGCAGCGGACGGGACTCGAACCCGCGACCCCCGGCGTGACAGGCCGGTATTCTAACCAACTGAACTACCGCTGCTTAGGTCGTTTTAGCTTCTTTAACCACTTGCTAATAAGTGGTGGGTGATGACGGATTCGAACCGCCGACATTCTGCGTGTAAGGCAGACGCTCTACCAACTGAGCTAATCACCCTGAGCGAGGAGCAAACGAAGCACTGCTTCGTCCGAGCGCAAGAGAATTTACATTTTCGTAAATTCTAGAAGCTCAGTACCCAATATAAGGTATAACTTCTACTGCAATAGAAATTCTTTAAATAGAATTTCTGTATTGCTTCGTTAATATAAGCTGTCACACTTAAGTTAACTTAATCAGCTAGGGTTGTTTAAGTCCCCTTGCTGTGGGTGTGTATTATATAGATTTACGCATGGCTGTCAAACACTATTTTAAATATTTTCGCAAATAATTGAAGATATTTACCTAATGGTAATA
Organism: Psychrobacter sp. JB193; assembly: GCF_002285555.1. NCBI lineage: Bacteria > Pseudomonadati > Pseudomonadota > Gammaproteobacteria > Moraxellales > Moraxellaceae > Psychrobacter > Psychrobacter sp. JB193. The sequence continues at coordinate 819,277 of NZ_NRGY01000001.1, read as the reverse complement.
TTTACAATAACTTAAGTTTGCGATGGATAGGGTGGTTACCATGACGTTTATAAATGTCATCTGTTGTTCGGTAGCCAAAAGCTACTATACTATTGATGCTTTATTATTCACACTGTACTTTTATCTTGTTAAGCGGAGGCAAGCATAGACACTTTTACTACATGGTCGTTGGGAGACGTGGCTGGACTAGGTCTGGTATTGCATATCATTCTGATGATAGTAATGACGCTAAGAATTGTGACGGTGCAGCGCAATATTGGTGTGTCAATTGCTTGGGTCGCTGTGCTTTATACCCTGCCTCTTTTTGGCTTTATTGCTTATCTCTTGTTGGGTGAGCCGATGATTGGGCGGCGTTATCGTGATCGAGTGGATCAAGCAGGGATGATGATGAACGATATGGCAAAGCGTGAACATCTGGTGTTTGATCAAGGGCAGGAGTTGCTACCAGCCAATTATCGCGGTGTGAGTCAAATAGGCACACGTTGGACAGGGCTTGGTGTTTTTCCTGAACACAAAATGCAATTATTGACTGATCCCAACTCTATTTTTCAAGGATTGATTGAGGATATTAATGCCGCGCAGCGTATTATTCTGATGGAGTTCTATATCGTTTATCCTAAAGGACAGACATTAGACGTGATAGCGGCGTTATCAGCCGCTGCACAACGCGGCGTGGAATGCCATATATTGGCTGACAGCGTGGGAAGTTTTAGTTTTTTCAATAGCAAAGAACATCGTATGCTAGAAAAAGCAGGCGTCTTCGTCCATCAATCGCTGCCAGTGGGTTTGTTTAAGACGCTCTTTAAGCGTTCTGATTTGCGCAATCACCGCAAAATCGTGGTCATTGATGAATACATCGGTTATATCGGTAGTTTTAATTTGGTTGATCCCAGATTTTTTAAACAAAATAAAAAAGTCGGGCAATGGATTGATGTGGCAATACGTACGACCAGTCGTCAATCTATGAGCATTACGACCGCGATGGCAAAACTGGTGGCAACAGATATCGGTGCTGAAAATAAGGATAATTTAGATGCACTACATTATCGGGTAAACAATTATACGCGCAAGCTATATGTGATGGATCCGACTATTAATGATTTGAACAGTCGGGTAAAAGTGCTGGGCAATAATGTGGCGCATCATGAGCAAGCAGAGGATGGCTCAAAATTAATTGCCATACCCCGAATGCCTGTTGTAGAAGGTGTTTTAGCGCAGCTGATACCATCAGCACCTCGAGTGACAGCTCATGTGATTTATAATACGTTAGTCACAGTGATTCATCGTGCTAATAAAAGTATTTGCATTACTACCCCGTATTTTGTGCCGGATGAAGCGTTATCAGGGGCGCTTACAACAGCAGCGAAGCGTGGTGTGAAGGTCACGCTGATTGTCCCTGAAAAGGTCGACTCCTTCCTTGTACAGCACGCATCTCAAGCGTATTATCAGGAATTACTTGAAGCTGGCGTCATTATTGCTCTATTCAAAGGCGGTTTATTGCATGCCAAAACAGTGGTCGTCGATGATGACTATTGTTTATTTGGTACGGTAAATATTGATATGCGCAGTTTTTACCTAAATATGGAAGTCAGCTTGGCAATTTATACGCCAGAAATGGTAGCTCAAGTAGCAAGTTGCCAAGAAGTCTACTTGCAACATTGCCGATTTTTAGGCTTAGAGGAATGGCAACAGCGTCATGGTGCTGCGCGTTTGTTTGATAATGTGGTTCGCCTGTTTAGTCCTTTATTGTAGCGTTTTTACTTTTAGGTTAAGGTAACCTATCGCTATTAATGATGCTCACTGTTTTAGCCATACCACATTCCACTTATTGGTAAAAAGGACGCGATTGTTTATGTCTGCATTGCTTTTGACACCACTTGACTATACCGCAGCAGGATATTGGCAAGACTTTTTAGCTGCGCGTCCCATTGCTGGCGGTATTGTTTATGAAACCGAGCTGCGCGACTGTGTATTGGATGAGTCACTGGCAAGTTTGCAGCGTATAGATACGTTATTGACGCAAATACGCCGTGATATGATTAAAGCGGGTCAATGGCATGAAGAAACGTTACTGATTGATGAGCGTTATAGTAATTTTATAGTGTTTCTGGCGTTTTATGCAGGACAAGTCTTAGCCCAGCAGTGGCAACATACGCCGCATTGGTATGGTCAATTTGAGCTACGCAAACGCTATCCTAATTTATCATTAACAGGTGATGATTTTTATCAGCATATGGCGGTTGTCTATCGTGAGGATACGGAACACAGTACCTCACATAATGGCAGTACATCTGCCTTTTTTGCCTTAGAGCCAATAGGGCTGCGTTTGTTTGGGCATATTGATCGACCATTTGAGGCAGTACAAGGTGGTCAAGTAGCAAGCGGTTTATATCAAGCGGTCAGCTTACGATTACCAGGTGTCAGCGAGCCATCCGTTATTAAAGCGGCTGTACCCGATATCATTCAGAATGTTGATACACATAAAACGGTTGAGCCTTATTTAGACACTGTCCCAGAACTGCCTCAAAATTCTAATCAAGTGTTAGCTGGTCCGTCAGATAAAATAGAGACCAGTTCGACACCAGTCAATAATCCCTCGTCTACAACAGACTACCAACCATCGCCAGATTTAAGCAGCGCTGAGGCACCATCAGTTGATACGGCATCAGACACGCTTATATCATCCAAACCTGCTCCCGTCTCAAAAACACCTCCAACGCCAGAGATGTTTACGCAGCTTCTTATAGAGTTAAATGAGATTGAAGTGGTACAAAGCGCTGACAATATGGCTTACCAACAAGCTTGTCGTGTGTTGGATCAGTTTGAGGAACACATTGCCAAACAAAACAAACCCCGTGCGCAAGTTTCTTTTTCACAAAATCATCTAAAAGCAAAAAAACAAGCATTATTGAAGCTACAAGAGGCTGCTAATGCTGGCAGTACGGCGGCCATGTTACGTTTGGCAATGTATGAATTATTGGGTGAGGGTTTGGCGGTGGATAATTCTGCGGGAACGGCGACAGGGGCAGAGTGGGTCAAACAAGCCGCCAGCAAAAACGACAGTCGGGCTCAGCGCCTCCTTAGTAAAATGTATTACCAAGGCATAGGGGTCACGCAAGACATAGAAAATGGTCAGTATTGGCTCACTCAAGCTGCTAAACATGGTCATGCTGAAGCTGCTGACTTGGTCGCCCATTGGCAGCAGACCCAAGACTTGATGAGTACACAAAAGCGAGAGCAGCATAGTATCAAGCGGTATCAAATCTTGCTTGGAGCGGTGGCGGTGATAGCGATGTTGATTCTCATTCTTCTCTAAGCTCTTTTGTGGTAGACCGTGCTTAAAAGCGTATTGTTACGTGCCAAATTCAGGTAGAATTGGCGCATTTTTTACTACTAGCTTTTTGTTTATCAATCCATTACTCATCTGGGCTGCTTCATGTCATCTCCCCATACAACTCCTGCTTGTCCTTCGAAGTCGTCTGATAGTGCTTCTTTACCCAGTCGTTCTGTGCACACGCCACCTTTTTATTATCAATTTGGTATTGGATTACTCAAGCCGTTATATCGAATGCAGGTATGGCGACGCTCACATAAGCGCGAAAATTATCAACGTGAAGTGGCACAACGGTTTGGTAAACACTATCCCGCTCGTCCAATAATAGAGTCTGCTACTAATAAAAACGAACCCCACGCAAATAAAGGCGTGATTTGGTGTCATGCGGTCTCATTGGGTGAGACCAACACGGTTGCGCCTTTATTAGATGCATTGCTGGCTGAAGGTTATAAGGTATGGCTGACCAATACCACTCAGACAGGGTTTGCTCGCGGTGCCAGCCGTTTTGCCGACGAAATTGCTCAAGGTCATGTGAGTCATAGCTATGTGCCGGTCGACAGTCCGGCAATCATTGAGACGTTTTTGGCACATGTAAACCCTATGGCAGCTTTGTTTGTAGAGACTGAGCTATGGGCAAACATTTTAACCAAACTCTCTGAGCACCAGATTCCTAGTATCTTGGTCAATGGACGTTTATCGGCGTCCTCTTTTAAAAGCTATCAAAAAATTGGTGCCGTCAGTACCAGTATGATGAAAAATCTGACACTCATCATCGCGCAAGACAATGAGTCGGCAAAACGCTTTCGGCAATTGGGGGCACACAGTGCGCAAATTCGCGTGGCAGGCTCGCTAAAGTGGGTGATCAATACACCCAAAGTGATGGACAGTGCCGCTCATACAGAAAGTACCCATGACTCTAATAGTTTACAAACACAAAAAAGCAAGCTGGCAGAAGCGTTGGGCGTCGCCGGTCGACCGATTTGGGTGGCGGCAAGCACACATAGCGATGAAGAACAAACGGCACTGTCACTACACCAGCAATTACTGTCCAATTCAGCGCTGGCTAATGCGCTATTAATTGTGGTGCCCAGACATCCCGAACGTTTTGACGAAGTCGCAGAGCTGATTCAAAACACAGCATTAAAGATGGCACGGCGTAGTAACGAAGAGGCAATAGAAGCAGGCACACAAGTATATTTAGCTGATAGTATGGGTGAGCTGATGACGTGGTATACGCTAGCAGATGTCGCACTAGTGGGCGGCTCGTTGGTTGATATTGGTGGGCATAATCCAGTGGAGCCTGCGAGTGTGGCAACGCCTGTGATTATGGGACGCTACACGCAGTCTTGTCAAAGCGTAGTCGATGCACTGTCTGAAGTAGGAGCTTTGTATCAGCCGAATAATGCGTTTTATCGTCCCGCTACTAGAGAACAAGTGGCGCCGAATGACGCTGGTAAATATGAGCAAACCACCCTACAAAATGCCGCAAATATAACTCAAAAACCCGCGCACAAAGCGTCTAATAATGAGGATGAGACAACACTGATTTACCAACAGTTGGTGTCTTGGTTGGACAATTTGGCATTGGCAAAACTGGCTGGACAGGCTGGGTCGCGTATGACAACGAAGCAACAAGCGGTATTGCCTCGTCAACTTACAATGATTACGGATATTATAGAGAAGCATGCGGGTTTAAAAACGTTATGAACTGTATATTACTTCCAGCCGAAAACATCGTACATGAGACTGCTCAGATTAATACTTTGTTGCAAGTGCGTCATGTGACTCAAATATTAGATGCTAAGGTTGGTGAGTCACTAAAGATAGGGCAGATCGGCGGAAAGCTAGGCACAGCAATCATTGAGTCTATAACACAAGACTGTATTCAGCTACGTGATGTTCAGCTCACGATTGCACCACCACCTAAACTAGATCTGACAGTGATACTGGCGCTACCCCGACCAAAAGTGCTACGACGCCTGATTATGGATATGACGGCGCTTGGCGTACGACATATCATTCTTATCAACAGTTACCGTACTCAAAAAAGCTATTGGCAAAGCCCAATGCTGGAGCGCTTAGATGAGTTCGTGTTAGAAGGGCTGCAACAAAGTGTGGATACGATAGCGCCAAGTATTGATCTAAAAAAGCGCTTTAAACCCTTCGTGGAAGATGAACTGGCGAATCTGATCACTAATGGTGCTATTGTGGCACATCCTTATAGCACACAGTCATTTGCTCAGTATATAAAAAAGCAGCCTTTAGACAAGCCCTATCTAGATCACCCAGATTCAAAAAAGCCGCCGGTTTCTGGCTTGCCAAGTTTGGTATGCATCGGTGCTGAAGGTGGCTGGATTGATTACGAGATAGCGTTGTTGGCCACTCAAGGTTGCGAGCCTGTGCATATAGGGCCGCGGATTTTGCGCACTGAAGCTGCGGTTAACGCGCTATTAGGACAGTGGCTGCTGTAAAAAGAAGTGGTTTATTGATGGTGGTAATTTAGAAATATTTATACCCGCTGAGCTTTTGTAGTGGTAATTTTTTTGCTCCATTGACTGTACAGAAATTAACGTTATTGAGTTCAGGTTGGCGATTTACATACGGCTGGAGGGCAAGTTATCAAAGGATTTGTGAGAAAAAAATGCATTGATAATTACTCTCATTTACATTAGTATGTCGTTTCTAGATATTACAGTCTTGACCATTTTAATCAGTGGTTGACGCAATAAATGGTCGCACAGATTTTTTCACCAGCCTTTTCAACGTTTGATAATACTATCTTTCTTTTATAACACCATTGTGGAGAAACCATGTCACTGAATGCCATCACTACCATTGCGAGTTTTAATAAGCTGACCTTACCTGTTGCTGTATTTGGCATGATGCTGGGGCTTACGGCTTGTAGCGATTCTTCTACGACAGACGGTAGCGAAGATACAGAAGCACCTGCTAGTACAGAAGCAGACGTTGCGACCAGTGATGCTGATGCCGCTAAGGCTGATACTGAGAATCATACTGTTACTATCTACTCATCACGTAACGAGCAGCTTATTAAGCCATTGCTTGACCGTTATACTGAAAAGACAGGTGTGAAGGTTGAGTTGGTCACAGATAGTATTGGACCATTGCTTGCACGTTTAAAAGCAGAAGGGCAGAATACGCCAGCTGATATGCTCTTGACCGTTGATGCAGGTAATTTATGGCAAGCTTCGCAGGAAGGATTGCTCCAGCCAGTAGCTTCTGATATTTTAGAAGCGAATGTTCCTGCAAAATACCGTGACCCAAAAGGTCAGTGGACAGGCCTGTCATTACGCGCGCGTACTATCTTTTATGACCCAAGCAAAGTCAACGCTGACCAATTATCGACGTATGCAGATTTGGCCGATCCAAAGTGGAAGGGCAAGCTGTGTCTACGTAGTTCTAAGAAAGTTTATAATCAATCACTTGTAGCGAGTATGATTGAGCACTTAGGCCCAGAAAAAACTGAGACCATCATCCGTGGTTGGGTCGATAATTTGGCCACTGATATATTCAGTGATGACACAGCGTTGTTAGAAGCGATTGCTGCTGGACAGTGTGAAGTCGGTATCGCCAATAGCTACTATTATGGTCGTTTGCTCGATGAAAAGCCTAACTTTCCTGTTAAGCTATTTTGGGCAAACCAAGGCACAACTGGTACGCACACAAATATCTCAGGCGCGGGTGTGGTGGCAAGCTCAGACAATGCAGACGACACGCTTAAACTTATAGAATGGTTGTCATCTGATGAAGCACAAGGCATTTATGCCAGCTCAGACAAAGAATTCCCAGTAAAAGAAGGGGTTGATGAGTCGGAAATGCTCAGATCGTGGGGTCAGTTCAAGAAAGACGATATCAACGTTCAAAAATTTGGTGAGCTACAGACTCAAGCGATTCAAATAATGGATAAAGCAGGTTACAAATAACGACTTTTAGTCACTACGGTTGATAATGGTCTTTATACCAATCTTTAAAAATTGCTTATAAGCTTGGGATTGGTATAAAGCCGTTATACGTATGACAGGACATTGAAGCATGGTAATAACGATATGAGCACAACGCCAAACGCGTCTGTTCGTCAGCCTGGTGCAGTGGATAAACGTCTTAGTCAGCAGCAGCTTGCCAGTCAAGACCATACACTCTTTAACCGTTTTCTCTCCAAATCAGTCTTAGGGCTGATTTCGTTGTTTATGCTGATCCCAATTTTAATCGTATTGCTGTCATGGACGCAGCCAGTCGCTGATATTTGGTCGCACATGGCAGAGTATGTGCTGCCACAAGTACTCAAAAATACGGCAATTTTATTGTCGATGGTAATCGCCATTTCTGGCATCATTGGTACCACGCTTGCTTGGATTACTAGCATGTACCGCTTCCCTGGACAGCGGTTTTTTTCGTGGGCATTGATGTTGCCGTTGGCCATTCCTGCTTATGTATTGGCGTTTGTGACGATCGGTATTGTTGATTTTAGTGGGCCATTGCAGACCAGTTTGCGGGATTTTGGCATTGATACAGCGATTCCATCAGTACGCAATGTCTGGGGCGCAGGTCTAGTCCTATCATTAGCATTCTATCCTTATGTTTATTTGTTGGCGCGCCAAGCTTTTTTATCGCAAGGTCGGCGTGCGATTGAAGCAGGACAGATGCTTGGTTTAGGCCGAGGGCAGGTGTTTTTTAAACTGGCATTGCCACAAGCACTGCCATGGATCGTTGGTGGATTATTGCTGGCAAGTATGGAAACCTTGGCAGATTTCGGTGCAGTATCAATATTTAATGTCGATACCTTTACGACCGCAATTTATAAAGCGTGGTTTGGGTTTTTTAGTTTAACGACGGCAGCACAGTTAGCGGCGTTGCTAATTGGGGTAGTCTTTATCGTGGTTTTGTTTGAGCAGTACTGGCAAGCAAAGCGCGGACGTTCGGTGACTCAAGGCAATAGTCAACGTTTTGAAACCACTACGCCTGCCAAATGGGGCATGACGCTGCTATGTATGCTCGTATTTGCAGTGGCATTTTTTATCCCATTTTTACAGCTGATCTATTGGACGGCATTGAACTTCAGGCAAGACTTTGATGCGCGTTATATCGATTTTGTGACCAATAGCTTTATGATTGCTAGCATGACCACGCTCTTCATTGCTGTTTTGGCGATTATTATGGCGTGGATTAAGCGGCAGTATCCTGATAAATTGACCAAGCTGATGACTACGCTGGCCAATTTAGGTTACGTGGTGCCCGGTACGGTATTGGCAGTGGGTATATTTATTCCGATTGCTTGGTTAGACAATCAAATGATTGCTTCTGGAATAATCTCAAAACAAGTGCTATCAGGTAGTGTGATTGTAATGCTACTTGCTTTATCTACACGCTTTATGACAGTCAGCTTTCAGCCAGTGGATCGGCAATTACAACGCTTGACAGTCAATCAAGAGGCGGCGGCCAAGTTACTTAGTGATAGCGCATATCAGCGCTGGCGACAAGTGGTGTTACCGGTGCTGAGCCCAGGAGTGTTGACAGCATTATTGATGGGTTTTGTCGAAGTCATGAAAGAGATGCCAATTACGTTAATGACACGGCGACAAGGTTGGGATACGCTTGCAGTACGGGTATTTGAGATGACCAGTGAAGGCATGTGGGGACGCGCGGCATTGCCCAGCCTATTGATTGTACTGGTTGGACTGTTGCCTGTTTGGATATTATTGCGTCAAAGCGACAAGCAGCATTAAAGGCGGGCGCTAAAATAGATTAAAAGCAAGCGATAGCCTTTTTGTCGTTATGATGGTTGTACTGTTTTATCCGTGAGTTTTTATTTAATATTATTTAACGAGTATCTTCCATGCACACTGATTCGATGAAAGATTCAATAGATCTCAAATCAATAAATACCAGCTCAGTGAGTGACACTAAGCCTTATTTTAGCGTGCAAGATTTGGTGGTTGGCTATGACGATACGATAGTCGTCAATGGATTGTCTTTCATTCTGCAACAAGGCGAGATTGGTTGTTTTTTGGGATACAGTGGATGCGGTAAAACCACGGCATTACGCGCCATTGCAGGATTGGAGCCGAGTCGCGGCGGTAGCATTCATCTAAGCAATCAGTGCTTAACTGACCAGACGGCTCGTAACGCATTAACCGTAGCGCCAGCCAAACGTGGCATGGGTATGGTGTTTCAAGACTATGCGCTTTTCGGTCATCTAAGCGTCGCAAAAAACATCGCTTTTGGGCTGAATAAATGGTCTGCGGCCGACAAAAAATCCCGTGTGATTGAGATGCTAAGCTTAGTCGAATTGATCGAACATGCTGACAAACGTCCTCATGAGCTTTCAGGTGGACAGCAACAGCGCGTAGCATTAGCACGAGCATTGGCACCTAAGCCTAAGTTGTTATTGCTGGATGAGCCATTTTCGAATTTGGATGTGGTATTGCGTGAGTCGTTAGCAATGAGTGTCCGTGACATTCTCAAACGCACCAATACTACTGCTATCTTGGTGACTCATGATCAAAACGAAGCTTTTGCGCTGGCAGATAAAGTTGGGGTGATGGATAAGGGTAAGCTTGTGCAATGGGCAACCCCAAGCGAGTTGTACCATGAGCCAATCAGTCCTTTTGTTGCCGAGTTTGTAGGCGAAGGCGCAATGATAGATGGCATCATAAAAGACGGCCGCATCGAAACCGCCTTGGGGAATATTTATCGACGCATGGAAGTTTATGACGAATTAGGGCAGCCGCAATACTGCGCGTATGATTATCCCAACGGCACGCCGATTAAAGTGCTGGTGCGTCCTGATGATATCATTCATGATGATGAGAGTACGCGAACAGCATTGGTGATTGGGCGCGTGTTTCGCGGTGCCAACTATTTGTATCGCTTACAGCTTGATGATGGGCAGACAGTGTTATCTTTGGTCGCCAGTCACCATAATCATGCGATAGGCTCGCACATTGGTATTTTACCCTTGTTAGAGCATGTCGTGGTATTTGATGAAAAAGAGATCAATGCCACGACGTGGTCAGAATCTGATAAATCAAAAAGAGTGGAAGAGATTAGATAAAACAAAACGGTTTGCTTTGCCTGTAACTTTAGACTGGCTATCATGATGGGCAAATTTACCGAGTTGCCATGACATGTAAGTAGCGTCCTAGCCATTTATAAGGTTCTAGTTGTGAGTAACGCAGCTCCATCCGTACGACGGCATCTGGGTGATTATGACCACCGCGTTTGAGGGGCGCATAATCATGAAACACGCGCAAGCCACTGGTCAGTACGGTTTGATAATGATGGGCTGCCAGCCAAGCATCGACTTCTTCTTTGGCAACGGGATGATTGGGCGTTAAGCTTTTTTTGTTGTCGGCCTTATAGTCCGTGTTATCGAGTAAGTTAAAGTTACCCATGATGAGGTTACGATAATCGAAGCTGGCGAGATTATAGAAGCATAAAGATATCGCCCCATGATTGGCTAATTGTCGATCAAAGAAATTCATAACCATCGCAGGTTCTGCCAACCATTCTAATAACGCGTGTGACAGGATCAAATCAAACTTAGCGCCATTTGAGCTTTTATCCTTATTTAGCTTGTCTTCAAGGTCTTGATACGGGCAAACATACCACGTTATATCCAACGCTTTATCTATTTGCGCCGCGCTCACTTTCGCCTTTTCAAGCATATTGGCTGAGATGTCATTGATGACTAGGCTATGGCCTTGCGTGGCAAGCTCGATCGAAATCTGTGCCAGTCCTGCGCCCACATCGAGAATACGCAAAGGCCGTCCAAGCTTTTCGCTCATCTTTGCACTATATTCAAAAATATCACGACGCAACACAGCCAATCGAATCTCGCCCTTTAGACCACCGTAGACTTTTTTTTCAAAATGATCAGCAATCGCATCAAAATTGCGATCTGTACGTGCGTCTTGTTGCTCTAACGCTTGCTGCGGCGATATAGTTGCTGATTCTAATAATGGATTATCAGCATTTTTTGTGTCTTGAGGTATTGTTTGCATAAAGGGTAGGTCTGTATCGAGGTGAGATTTTGCAACATCGTACAATAAAGAAGAGAGCGATGCTAGGATTGGTTTGATGGCTCAGAATATTGTTTATTAGTGTCAAAAAAGGGTCTAAGGTCATGCTTTGCAGTAGCTTTTGATAATATTTTACGGTATAAATAGTAAGGTTTAAGAAACAATTCTGATCATGCAGATTTTGAAGAAAATGCTTAAGACCAAGCAATGATTAAGAATCTCTTTCAAACTAACATTATCTACTGCCATGGACTATCGGCAATCTATTACTTGCCTCTGAAGGCCATCACTACTAAGGATAGTAACGATGATAAAATCTAAATCTGCCACTCGCCTCGCACCAGCTGCCAATACTCAGCTCTCAACTTCTATTATTACGAAACAACCAAAAATGTCACGCTGCTTGTTGTCTGTCGCCATCACCAGTAGTTTACTGCTGGTAGGCTGCGGAGATGATGACAACGACAGAGTTGTCTCCTATGACACGACAGTTGAAACCATCAATGCATTTAGTACCGATCAAATTGATAATGGATTTGGTCTAGGAAATACCGCAACGCCTGATGCCAAATGCGACATTAAAATTGAAAAAATCAATTATCCAACGGTAGGTGCAGCGGGCGAGCGTACCAATGCAACTGCCGCACTGATGCTACCAAGTGGTGATAGCGCGGACTGCCAAGGTGATCGACCCATACTGCTTTATGCACATGGCACCACCACCGATAAAGACTATGACTTCAGTCAAGTGGCGAATACCCAAAACCCAGCGGTGGCTGAAGCCACATTGATAGCCGCGAATTTTGCTGCACAAGGTTATATTGTGGTGGCACCAAACTATGCCGGTTACGATGATTCTAATCTAGATTATCATCCGTATCTGGTGGCAGAGCAGCAAGCCACTGACATGGCGGATGCGTTAGAGGGCGCGCGTACGATTATTGATAGACAACAACGCGTCAATGATACGGATTACACCAGTATTGATGACTCTGGCAAACTGTTTATCAGCGGATACTCACAAGGTGGGCACGTTGCCATGGCAACCGCCCGTCTTCTAGAACAACAAAACGAGCCAGTGACGGCAATTGCACCTTCATCAGGACCTTACGCATTGGCCGCATTTGGTGATTTTATATTTAGAGGAAATGTGAATGTGGGTGCCACCCGTTTTGCACCGTTATTGGCAGTAGGTTTGGATAAAAAGTATAAAAATATCTATAGCAATACATTAGATATTTTCTCGGCGCAGTATGCCAATACTAAGCTACCAAGTATGCAAACGTTTGGCGAGTTGGTAAACGCTGGCAAGTTACCTGATAACGCGCTTTTTCAATCAAAACCTACCAATAATACGATTCTCGATCAACTCCCAACCAGCAATTTGCCTTTTGCTTTCTTAGGGTTCGACGATGATAAATATCTGATAAAAACAGACTTCCGTGCCGCTTACGTTGGCGATGCCTTGCAAAATCCAGACAGCCTAATAGCTAGTACAGGAGTATTGCCAGCCGCTAATCCACAAAACAATTTGCGCAAAGCGCTAAAAGACAATGACCTTCGCGGCTATGTGCCTAAAATGCCAGCCCTATTGTGCGGTGGTAACCAAGACCCAACCGTTTTTTATGATATAAACACAGGATCAATGACGGCCATCATACAACAAGCAGGAGCAGCGTCAGGCGCCAATCTGAATGTCACAGTATTGGATGTCGATACCAGAGGCAATCGCGGCGCAGTAACACCAATTGGTAGTGCTATGAGCAACCCATGGATGTCCACGTCCATCATTGACAACATTCAAGGCAGATTTTCTGCAACTTTGACAGCTGTTCAAAACAAAGCTATCGCAGATGCTCAAGCGGCAGGAGTAACTGATCCGACGGTATTGGCGCAAGCAGCAGGCGCTGCTGTATTGGCTAGCTACCACGGCGGATTAGTCAGTGCGGCCTGTACCCAAGCGACACGCGAATTCTTTGATCAGGAATTCACAGCAAGTTAAGCGCATTCAGACTTTCTCATAACCACTGTTTTACCATCAAAAACTGTATCTACTGGATGCAGTTTTTTGATGAATGTATGCCAATAATTGAAGAGAGAAAAATATGAAATCAATACTATTGTCACTATTCACAATTATCTTTGTGGTTGCGCCTATCGGCCAAGCACAAGCAAAAAACACCCCATGTTCGGGTAAGATGGGCGGGGTATCTCACTGCTCAGCAGATGGTAAATTTGTGTGTAATAATGGCAAAATTAGCCAATCTAAAAAAACTTGTCGTTAATATAAATCAAGAGGGGGTTTAGTCGTTAAAATATCATCGCTAATAAGCTGTTTTCCTTGATTTTAATGACAGTCAGAACCCCCTAAATCAGCAATTTTGTGCTAAAATAGCTTCTTTTATTAAACATTAAAACGATCGTCGTTTTCTTATTGTTTTGCACGTTTAATAGCGTTTTTCTGATCACTATTTTACGAGTAGCTGCGTATTGATGCAGCTATATTTTTTAGAGTGCATCAGTATTTTAAAAAGTGTCTACATTAGAAAAAACGAGAGTGAAGGAGTGTATATGAGCGAATCGGTCAGTCCTATTGGCATTGTAGATGAACTAAAACAATCCTATTTGGATTATGCGATGAGCGTGATCGTCTCGCGTGCACTACCTGATGTGCGTGATGGGTTCAAACCTGTACATCGCCGCGTCATGTACGCTATGCATGTGCTATCTAACGATTACAACAAACCTTATAAAAAATCTGCACGTGTGGTTGGTGATGTTATTGGTAAATACCACCCACATGGCGATAGCGCGGTATATGATGCCATCGTACGTATGGCACAGGACTTTAGCTTGCGTTATCCGATGGTCGATGGTCAAGGTAACTTTGGTTCGATCGATGATGATCCACCGGCAGCGATGCGTTATACCGAAGTACGTATGACCAAGCTGACCCACCAAATGCTGGCTGATTTGGACAAAGACACGGTCGATTGGGAAGACAACTACGATGGATCTGAGCGCATGCCAAGCGTGATGCCAGCACGTATTCCCAACCTATTGGTGAATGGTGCGACGGGTATTGCTGTCGGTATGGCCACCAACATGGCACCGCATAACTTGACCGAAGTCATCAATGCGTGTTTGGCCTATGCTCAAAACCCGCAGGTTTCAGCCGAAGAGCTGATGTCCCATATCTCAGGTCCTGATTTCCCTACAGGCGGCATTATCTATGGCCGCGCAGGTATTTTAGATGCTTATCGTACCGGTAAAGGCCGCTTGCACATACGGGGTCGTTATCATATTGAACCTATGAGTGATACGGGTGTCAACCGTGACCGTGAGCGTATTGTATTCACCGAAGTGCCTTACCAAGCCAACAAAGCCAAGCTGATTGAGCGTATTGCAGAGCTTGTCCGTGATAAAAAAATCGAAGGCATCAGTGAGATTCGTGATGAGTCTGATAAAGACGGCATGCGTATCGCCATCGACTTACGCCGTGGTGAGACAGCAGAAGTTATCGTTAATAACTTGTTTTTACAAACCCCGCTTGAATCTAGCTTCAGCATCAATATGGTGGCATTGGATAATGGCCAGCCAAAAGTATTGACCTTGCGTCAGCTGATTGCTGCGTTTGTGCGTCATCGTCAAGAAGTCGTGACACGTCGTACCATTTACGAGTTAAACAAAGCACGTGTACGTGGGCATTTATTAGAAGGGTTGACGGTTGCACTTGCGAATATCGATGAGATTATTGCAACCATCAAAGCGTCTGCAAACCGTGGATTGGCGCGCGAAAGCTTATTGAATAACACGTGGGGCTCAGGTAGCGTCGTTGCGATGCTAACCGCTGCCGGTAGTCAGTCAGTGCGTCCTGATTTTATTGAAGGCGAAGATCCTAAAGCGCCATTCGGTTTGATCGATGGTGAAAGCGATGGTGAGCAGCGTTATCGCTTATCACTTGAGCAGGTCAATGCAATTTTAGACATGCAACTGCATCGCCTAACAGGTCTTGAGCAAGATAAGTTGACCGAAGAATATCAAGACTTGCTGCGCGAAATTGCGCATTTAGAGTCTATTCTTGGAGATTTTGATAAGCTGATGACCATTATCTCTAATGAGATGATTGAGATTCGTGACAATTTTGGCGATGAGCGTCGTACGGACATTATCGACTCACGTACTGATTTCAACCGTGAGGATCTCATTCCTGAACAAACCGTGGTCATGACTGTTTCTCGTACTGGCTATGCAAAAACTCAGCCGATTGATGATTATGTGGCACAAAAACGTGGCGGTAAAGGTAAGTCTGCAACCGCCATGAAAGAAGATGATGTCATCGATCATTTGGTTGTGACCTCCACGCATGCGACGGTATTGTGCTTTACAGATAGTGGACGCGTCTTTAGTTTGCGCGGCTTTGAAGTACCCATTGCCAGTCGCGGCGCTCGTGGTCGTCCATTGGTTAACCTGATTGGGTTAAATGGTGATGAGACGGTGACGACCATACTACCAATTCCAAAAATAGTAGAAGATGTTTCTGCCAAAGGTGATATTTCTTTAACGGATGATGAATCATTAGAAGACACGAATGAAGCAGAGCCTCCTTTTGTCTTTTTTGCAACGGCGAATGGTACAGTCAAGCGGGTCGAGCTTAAGCAGTTTGCCAATATTCGCTCGAACGGTCTGATTGCTGTTGGTTTAGAAGACGGTGATAAATTGGTCAGTGCTCGAATCACCAATGGTAGCCAAGAAGTCATGCTGTTTGCCTCAAGCGGTAAAGCCATTCGATTTGATGAAAATGATGCTCGTGCAATGGGTCGTACCGCAAAAGGCGTACGTGGTATGCGTTTGGCAGATGATGAATTTATCAAATCATTGGTTGTCATCGAAGATGATGTGCGTGAGATATTGATTGCTTGTGAAAATGGCTTTGGTAAGCGTACCTTCATCGACGAGTTCAATACCCAAAACCGTGGCGGTGGCGGTGTTATCGCGATCAAAACCAGTGAGCGAAATGGCGCATTAGTTCGTGCGACCAAAGTCGAGCCTGAAGATGACATTATCTTAATCTCAGACAAAGGCACGTTAGTACGTACGCCAGTTGAGCATGTGGCCAGTTCTGGACGCAACACTCAAGGTGTGACACTGATTCGCTTATCAAAAGATGAGAAACTGGTTGCCATGGCGCGAGTTGAAAATGAAGAAAACGCTGATGAATTAATCGATGCCATGAGAGAAGATGGTACGTTTGAAGTTGATGGTCAAGAGCAGCAAGACATTGATACGGTTGCTGGAGACTCAGCAACTACGGATGTCAATGATGCGATTGATATAGCCAATGACTATTCATTGGATGATGACTTGGCAGACGATGACAAATAAACGTCTTGGCAGTTAGTTTTTTAGTTTAGTTTTTCACACTGCTCTAAAAAAGCCTCTAACGCTATCGTTGGAGGCTTTTGTTTTTTTAGCATTTTATTTCTTTTATTGTCTGCTTTTAATTTTTGGAAGCGCTAATAATTGAAAAAAATGTCCATCACGTTGTATTTTAAAGGCCATAGCTATGCTCACAACCAATCAAACCTTTCAAGGAACTGTCGCCTCGGTCTCATCGAGCGTTTTGTTTTCGATGATGTTTTTGTTTGGACTGTTTATGCTGCCCTTAACAGGTACGCAGGTGGCGTCATGGCGCGTGCTGATGATGCTGCTCAGTTTGGTCATATTGCTTAGCTTAACCAAACAGTGGCAGCATGTTTTTGATTATATAAAAACGCTAAAGACAGCAAAAGAATGGCTCATATTCATGTTACCTGCACCAATTTTAGGTGGGCAAATTTGGTTATTTATGTGGGCACCCGTGAATGGCTTTGGTCTTGATGTCACTTTGGGATATTTTCTGTTGCCACTCATGATGATAGTGATCGGTCGCTTTTTTTATCAAGAGTATATGAGCGCGCTGCAGTGGATAGCGGCGCTCTGTGCAGCATTAGGCATTGGTTACGATATTATTCAATATGGATCGGTATCTTGGGTAACATTGTTTGTGTGCTTGGGGTATCCGCCTTATTATCTCTTGCGGCGCACACTTTCTGTACCACCCATTACTGGTCTGCTGTTTGATTTGACATTACTGACGCCAGTGGTACTGGTTATGCTTTATATGAGTGGTGGTTTTAGTGTGGCGGCACAAAACATGAAGTTTTGGTACCTACTACCACTGCTTGGCGCTTTTAGTGCGCTTGCCATGTCTCTGACAATGATGGCGAGTAATAAGCTGCCTGTTTCATTATTTGGGGCGCTAAGCTACATAGAGCCGATGCTGCTATTTGTGTTCTCTATTACTATCCTGAGTCAAAGTCTTGATGAAGGTGGATCGCTCTTTATGTATGGCATGATTACGCTCGCGCTTTTGGTGATGATAATTGATAGTGTGATAGGATATCTGGTTCGTCGCCGTGACAACCATTTACATGGCTATAGAGAGCCACAAGTAGGCGGATTTCCGCCGCGTCGTCACTATATCAATCAGCGTATCGATGGTGCACTAAAAGCGCATCGTTTTCGCAAAATTCGTCGTTATCGAAAGAAGATAAATAAGATACAGCAAAAACTGGATAATTCTTTTTAAAATAAGTACTTAGGTGTATTAAATTTACTCAAGGTAGAAGTTAACACACTAGATGAACAGGGGCATTGCTTATCTATGCTGACTTTGACATAATGCCGCCCATGATGTAAGCACAATACATTACAAGCGTTGATTTTAGATGGCGCGACGACCTTATATGCAAAAGCCTCAGACGTTCTCGTCTGAGGCTTTTGTTTTTTTTTAAATTGCCAAGGATGTGCCCCAATCTCTAAAGGCTGTTGTGATGCTGACTACTAACCAAACCTCGCAGGGTACAATCACTGCTGTGGCTGCAAACTTTTTATACTCTTTGCTGTTCCTATTTGGTTTGCTGCTGCAACCGTTATCAGGTACGCAAGTGGCTTCTTGGCGCGTACTGACGATGTTTTCTAGTTTGGTACTACTAGTCAGTGTGCTCAAACAGTGGCAGCATATTTTTGATTATTTAAAAACATTGAAGGGCACAAAAGAGTGGTTGTTATTTATATTACCAACCCCAATTTTGGGCGCACAAATTTGGATATTTATGTGGGCACCCGTCAATGGCTTGGGGCTTGAGGTGACACTGGGTTACTTTTTATATCCGATGATCATGATCGTCGTTGGTCGGTTTTTTTATAATGAAGATATGAGCTTACTTCAATGGGCGGCTATTATATGTGCAGGTTTCGGTATTGCTTATGATATTTTCCAATATGGCGCGATCTCTTGGGCGACTTTATTTGTCTGTCTGGGTTATCCGCCTTACTATCTACTGCGTCGCAAGCTGGCAGTGCCGCCAATCACAGGCTTGATTTCTGATCTTGTGTTGCTATTACCCGTTGTCTTGATTGCGCTGTATTTTAATGGTGGTTTCGAAGTTGCGATCGCAAGCGACAAGCTTTGGTATCTACTGCCATTATTGGGCATTATCAGTACCGCTGCGATGTCCTTAACCATGGTGGCAAGCCAAAAGTTACCAGTCTCACTATTTGGGACTTTGTGCTACCTTGAACCGATATTTTTATTTATATTTTCGATTGCGATTTTGGATCGTAATTTACATGATGGTGGATCTATGCTGATGTATAGCATGATCTTTATTGCACTGCTTATTATGATTGCTGATAGCGCCCTTGGCTATCTGGCGCGCAAACGTGATGACCGCTTACATGGTTACAATGAGCCACAAGTGGGCAGCTTTCCGCCGCGTCGTCGTCTCAAAAACCGCCGTATCAAAGGCGTGCTAATCGCGCACCGATTCCGCAAAATAAAAAAATATCAGCAAAAAATAGACAAAATGACCCGTAAAATTGAAGCGTTACATTTAGAATAATACGGAGTAGATAGCGTCATAAAGTTGACTTAGTAGACATAATTTTTCGTGATGGGTCTACATAGCGCCTATGTTAAAGGTGAATCAATTACGCTATTATCGATATCAATGTTGTCATGCGTAATAGAATATGTGGCACCATCTATGGATCTTGTTATTTACTTATACTACAACTAGGACGGTCTATGTTAAATCTGCATCATTTAAACAACTCGCGCTCATTTCGTATTTTATGGTTATTAGAAGAGCTTGAGCTTGATTATAAATTAACCAGCTATGAGCGCACCAAATCTTATCTGGCACCTGAAAGCTTAAAAAAAGTTCATCCGCTTGGTCATACTCCAGTCCTTGAAGTGGATGGTCGCGCGCTGGCTGAGTCAGGTTTTATCATTGAATATCTGCTCAGACATTATGACACCGACCATCAGTTCAAACCTACTGATGACAATGAAACGGCGTGGGAAAACTATACTTTTTGGCTACACTTTGCTGAAGCTTCTGCGATGCCGCCTTTGGTCATGCGTTTGGTATTTAGCAAAGTGGTTGAGAGATCACCAATGCTCATCAAACCAATCAGTAAAGGTATTCGCAAACAGGTAGAAGATGGCATGATCGATAACAACATCATGAACAACTTAAACTTGATGGAGCAGCATCTACAAAACAACCATTGGTTTGCTGGTGAAGCGTTTAGTGCCGCTGATATTCAAATGTATATCGTCGTTGCAGCGTCTAACGCGCGCGCAGGGATGGACAGAGTCAGATTTGCCAATCTACTAAACTGGCTTAAGCGTTGCCAAGAACGTCCAGCCTTCAAGCGTGCTGAAGAAAAAGGCGGCACACCGAAGTTTTAAAGATATAATATGCTATTGTGAGCGTTTTTGATTCTTATTTAACCATAGCATATAAAGAAGGTAGTACCATGAGCGACCAGAATAAACTGGCTAAAGATACAGTAAATGCCGATGAGAGTGATATTCGTCGTCAAGAAATTCGTGAGCAGCAAGTCTCCATTAAATCATGGACGCAAAAGATATTGGTTGTGCTGCTGTGTCTTGCCAGCTTTTATGGCGGCTGGAAGTCTTATGAGTCCAATATGGTCAGCGAGTGCCGAGCCAGTGGTGGGCAGATGGTAGAAAATCAAAAAACCATGCTATGTCAATTGTCGTAGTGAATGGCTAAATAGATGATTGCTATCAGTCAGAGAAGCTACCAATGCTCAAGTTGACCTTTCTTGGCACATCAGCTGGTGTGCCTACCAAGCAGCGTAATGTGACGGCGCTTGCGATTGAATGCTTGAATCCCTACGCATTAAGTGCAAATCAACAAAATAGTAAGTCGCACCCATGGCTGTTGATCGATTGCGGCGAGGGCACACAGCAGCAACTGTTACATACTAAGCTGTCTTTGCATCAGTTGACTGCTATTTGCATCACCCATGTGCATGGGGATCATTGCTATGGGTTGCCTGGATTGCTCGCCAGTGCGGCCATGTCTGGACGTCGCCAGCCATTAACTTTGATTGCACCAAAAGCCGTTGCCACACTTTTAGATGCCATCGTATTGACCACTGAGCTATATTTGCCTTTTACGATTGACTTTATAGCAGTTGAAGACATAGTAGAGGGGCAAGTGGGCAAAGTGGACATTGCCTTAAATGAGCAGCATCAGCTAACGATCGACATCACACCTCTCTCGCATCGAGTGTCTTCGCATGGTTTTGGTATCACACAGAATATTAGTCGCCATACATTGAATACCGCTAAACTCATCGCAGCCGGCATACCTGCCAGTCATTTGTGGGGCAGCTTACAGCAAGGTCAAGATGTGGTGACTGACGAAGGTCAGCAACTGAATTCGACAGACTATGTCAATCATGAGACGCAGCGCACACGTATCATAGTGGCTGGAGATAACGACACGCCAGAGTGCCTAAGTGCAGCGGTGGTCGATACAGATTTATTGGTCCATGAAGCCACTTACACCACCGATGTGTTAACTAAAATCCAAGCCAAAAATCCAGACTTCGATCCGATGCATAGTAGTGCGCGGCTAGTGGGTGAGTTTGCGCACAATAGCGGTATCCAAAACCTAATTTTGACACATTTTAGCGCCCGTTATCAGAGCTTTGAAAATCCGAATAGTAGCACACCAAATATGGCACACATCCGAGCGGATGCGCAAAGTGGTTATCAAGGTAATCTTTGGCTGGCAGCCGATTTTGCTCAGTATATAGTCAATGGTGCCAGTGATTTGACCAATAATCAAAAACACGATCGCGTACAGTATCTAGGCTCTGCACGCGATCATGAAAAATGATTTAACGCTTACTGTCTTCGATAGCCAGCTGTGTCTTACCACTCCAATAGCGACTGAATTGATAAGCCACTCGTCCTGAGCGCCCGCCGCGTTCGGATGCCCAACGTAGCGAATCTGTTCTAATTGCGTCAGGCAAACTGCCATCTTCTGAGCTAACTTCAAGAGTCGTATCGGTATTAGCCAAGATTTTCTGTTGCTCTAAAATCAGATAATGCTGAATAATTTGTAGATAGGTTTGCTGATCCATGGGGTGAAAGGTGAGCGACAAACCGAATCGATCGGATAAAGACACAGTTTCATCAATGGTCTCATAAGGATTGACTTCATCTGTCTGACCATTGTAAATATCAAGATTGTCTTTCATCATCTGCGGTAATAGACGACGGCGATTACTAGTGGCGTAGACCAGTAGCTTGTCTTGTTCAGAATCCAGCGCACCATCGAGTACGCTTTTTAGAGCGCGATAACTTTCATCTTGACCATTGAATGCCAAATCATCGCAGTACACTATGTAACGGCAACCGCAGTCTACGGGTAACGCCTTAATGGCCGCGCGTATTTTGTCTAATACTTGCAAATCATCACGCGCAATCTCAATAATGCGCAGCCCTTCACTATGATAAGCTTGTAATAAAGCCCGAATCAATGAAGATTTACCTGCACCGCGTGTCCCTGTCATCAACACATGATTGGCGGGATAGCCTTTTAAGAACTGACGTGTGTTTTGTATGAGCTTTGACTTTTGTCTCTCGATACCTTGCAAGTCGTCTAAACTCAAAAACAGATTGACTGCCAAGGGTGATAGATGACCATTTTCACCGCCGATCCAGCGATAGGCCAGCTGCTCAGGATCAATTTTGATCGTTGGCGTGACCTGCTCTTGTAAGTATTGAGTCAGCAAATCCAGTATTGGCGTGGGTAAGGCATAATGAGTAGTAGGTTTAGACGAGTGGGTAGGTTGCGACATAATAGCTCTAACTGTTGAGGTGGGATTTGAGAGGTGTCATCGTGGTTTTTTCAGGACGTCACTGTATGATAAGAGTTTGCCATGAAAAACCAGACCATGCAAAATAGTGCCAGTAATCGGCTGATTATACAAGCTTTGCAAACGCAAGCTCAGCAGCTATTGCCGCTTATTACTCAAGCACTGTCTGCACTACAATATAGCGAAATAGTGCATCAGCGTATTGCTCAGCAAAACGCTCTGAAAACACGAGGTGCTGAAACAAAAACCACAGCAACAAGTTGTTATCAAGGTTTGACACGCGCAAAGCACCCGCAATTTGGTAGCGTTATGATTAAGTGGCAGCTAAATGCTTTTGAAAATCATGATTTATCCGGTTTGACTCATGAGTATGATGTGCTGAAGTCTTTGAACGCATTATTACAAAATCAGAGTGCCCAAAAAGCTTTTGTTCCTTCTGTACTTACTTGTGAAAAAATGAGCATTCAGGCAATGGGGCAGAGTCAGCAATTAATGGCACTTGTCATGCCTTATTATTCAAATGGTAATTTAGCAAAGCAGCTTACTAGTCAAAACGGTCCTTTATTAACAGATAATCACAAGCATCATTTCATTAAACAAGCCGCTTATCTTGTAGCCAAGTTACATCATGCTGGCTGGCTACACAATGATATTAAACCCAGTAATATTTTGCTTAATGCCGCTGTAGAAAATGGTGGTCATAATCGTAGCAAAATGCTTGATCTAGTCATGATTGATTTTGCGTTAGCAGAGACGATGCATCAATCTATTAACTCAAATTCTGCTGGGACGCCTGCCTATCTGGCACCTGAGCGCTGGCAGGGACAGAGAGCAACGATACAAAGTGATATTTACGCGTTTGGCATTATGATGGTTGAGATATTAACGGGCGAGCGACCGTTTAAGATTGCTGCTGAAAGTCATGATCCTATGATTGATTGGGCGACTCAGCATTGCCAAACCCCCATTCCAAGATTGCCGTTATCATATAGTGGTTATCAATTTATAATAGACAGGGTATTAGCAAAGCGGATAGAGAAGCGGTACCAGAGTATGGGCGAAATACTGTTAGATTTAGAGAAAGTGTGAACCTACGATTAAAACTCAGACACAAAAAAACCTGCTAAAAAGCAGGCTTTAATATTTGGTCTAAGATGTACTATCCGAAAATGGTGGGGCTGGAGAGACTCGAACTCTCACACCTTGCGGCGCCAGAACCTAAATCTGGTGCGTCTACCAATTCCGCCACAGCCCCATTTTCGTTACTCTATCATCAAAAGCGGTTAAATTCAAACGCTATCTAGACAGTTAACTGATTCGGTAGTGCGTCTCAGTGGTTGGCTATTATATAGAGTTTGAATTTTTGGTCAACCCCTATTTTCGATTATTTTTAATTATTTGACGAATATTTTTCAAAGATTTTATAAATAATTGATAATAAAAACATTTTTATTTGAAGGTTTTGCTGCTTAAATATCTATCTATTTGGTTTCTGCTATGACGGAATATCTAATTGCTGTAATTTGCGTGTCAGCGTATTACGTCCCCAGCCAAGTAGGTTAGCAGCGGCTATCTTTTTACCGCCACTATGTTTAAGAGCTGCCGTCAGTAGGATGCGTTCAAATTCAGGCGTTGCCGTTTGCAAAATATCAGTTTCGCCTTCTTGTAGTGATTGCTCAGCCCAAATAGCCAAGGCTTCCTGCCAGTTCTGGCTCTCAAATCCCTCATGCAGAATATCAGCTCCAGCATGGTGGTGCTGGTCTTGTATGGTTTCTTGTGCAGAGGCAGACAGTTGCCTTAGTTGAGGCTTCACTGGGTTATGCTCAAGCAGTTCTGGCGGCAAATCATCAACCATGACTGTGTCACCAGTTGCCATGACGGTGAGCCACAAGCAAACGTTTTCAAGTTGGCGCACATTGCCGCGCCATTCAAAAGACTGCATTATCTGCATCGTTGCAGGATGCAGTTGCTTTGGAGTCGTATTCATCTGCTCAGCCGCGCGCTGCATAAAATAGGTGGCTAGGGCAGGGATGTCTTCGCGCCGTGTGCGCAGAGGCGGTAGTGGCAGGCGAATGACGTTTAGGCGATAAAACAGATCCTCACGGAATCGACCCAGTTTGACCAATTCTTCTAGATTTTGATGGGTAGCAGCGATGATGCGCACATCTACTTTGACCGGCTGCTGTCCGCCCACTCGATAAAACTCTCCGTTTGCCAATACTCGTAGTAGACGCGTTTGCGTGCTAAACGGCATATCTCCAATTTCATCTAAAAACAACGTCCCTCCATTTGCTTGCTCAAAACGACCTTGGCGCGTTGTGGTGGCTCCTGTAAACGCCCCTTTTTCATGACCGAATAACTCTGACTCAATCAGATCATGCGGAATGGCTGCCATATTAAGAGCGATAAAAGGTTGTTGTTTACGAGGTGAATGCTGATGCAAGGCACTGGCAACCAATTCTTTACCTGTCCCTGACTCTCCTGTAATTAAAACGGTAATGGGTGAGTGCGCCAGTCTACCAATGGCACGAAACACGGTTTGCATGGCTTGTGATTGCCCAATGATTCCGCTGGGGTTGCTCTGTGCCTGAGGTTGGGCTTGGGGTGCGAGTTGAGTATCAGTTTTTATCTCAGGTTCACTATGTGCAGATGGATGCGTTTTACTCACAGGACGAGTGGTGCTAATAGGTTTCGTTGTTGCCTCTGATACGGCTGCTTTATTGGATGCATTATCAGGAGTGGCATCGATATCAGATCCAGTGACATTGGGATTCGTCGCCCTGTTAGGCTGATAGTTGATGGCTTTATAAATCGTTGCGACTGCATCATCTAAGTCAAATGGCTTAGGAAGGTATTCAAATGCGCCTGTCTGATAGCTGTTGATTGCAGAAGTTAGGTCTGAATGCGCTGTCATAATGACGATGGGAAGCTTGGGAAAGTTCCGGTGTACCCAATCACTAAATGACAAGCCATCCATCATCGGCATGCGGATATCTGTCAATATCACGTCTGGCAATGGCTCGGCTGACTCTGGCTGCTGCAAGATATCATTAAGGCGTGTCCACGCTGCTTGCGCCTGTGTAAAGCTAATAACCGTCAATCCTGCGTCTTCAAAAGTATCCGCCAATATCAAACGTAGGGCAGCATCATCGTCAATAAGCCATAAAGTGGCAGAGTGATTGTCTGCATGGTTGTTGACGGTGACTTTTGCGGTTTGGTCATTGACCTGTTGAGTATTTAACGCTTGACTGTCTTGAGCTTGCCGATCAAAAGTCTGATCGCTTGATGAGTCGTTATCGCTTTTAGGGTTACGCGTGTTGTTATAGTCAGTCATGTATCAGGCCTAATGAGCAATGAGTTGATTCAGGTTTATGATTGAGTGGTGAGACAATGATTTAAGGTTTAACGCCACTTAAACTTTAACATTATTTACGTCTCAACGATTGGTCGATTAAACGGTAGATAAAGCGTAAAGCGGGTTTGGCCTTGGCTATTATTGAGACGGCCATGAGAATTTTTTGCTTGTGTGGAGCTGACATCAATCATACCATGATGATGGCTGATAATATCTTGCACAATGGACAATCCAAGTCCAGTTCCTGCTGCCCGGCTGGTCACCATTGGAAAAAATATTTGTCCGATGAGCGCAGGATCAATCCCTGAGCCATTATCGGTGATGTTAACTTGCAGTACTTGTTTATGCTGCTGCCCACTGATGGTGTGTTGAAACGCCACGCGGGTTTGAATATGCAACGTCGGTTGGTAGTCACCATTGCTATCTTTATGCGCCTGTGAAGTCGCAGATTGAGCATCGGACAACTCTTTTTGTTGCAATGTTTGGGCAAACTCTGTCATAGATTCGCAAGCATTATTGATCAGATTTAAGAATACTTGAATCAGCTGGTCTTTATCAGCCTGCAACTCTGGTAATGATAAGTCGTAATCACGCTGTAATGTGACTTCTGGATATTGATTAAGCACCAAGGTTATGACGTGTTCCAATGGCTCATGAATATTCAGCACTTGCCAATTGGGCAGCTGATTCGAGCCAAGAAATTGCCCAATAAGATGGGTCAAACGATCCGTTTCCGAAATGATGATATCAGTATAATTACGGAGTTTTTCCGCAGTTTTTTGTAGATTGAGATTGGGGGTCAATACGGGCATCGACTGATCAGCAGTATCAGATGATTGAGAATCGAAGGTGGCGGTGTCACTAAAGGTGATGAATTTTCGCTGGAGTAATTGCGCCGCACCGCGAATACCAGCAAGGGGATTTTTGATTTCATGTGCAACCGAGCGTAGCATATTTCGAGCGACGCTATATTGTTGCTGCTGGCGTTGTTCTTCTGAGATACGGCTTTGACGATCCTTGCCCCACATCTCAATGATAAAATAATGCTGTTGTTCATAAATCACAGGCGTCACGCTATAGTCGACTGACAACGGAAAATTACCATTTAAAGAAGTATTGATAATGTGATCGTGATCGATAAAGGGTTGCTGATAGTGCTTGGCCTGCGTAAAACGCTCGGTCAAAGAGCAAGTGGGTTCAGCTTCTTTATCTTCAATTGACGTATGATCTTTTGACGTTGATTTCTCTGTGACCAGTAATGTCAATATGGACTGATTGAGCAATCTGCCACTACTGATCGCAAGCAACTGTTCAGCTTGCGCATTCAACCAAATAATAGACATCGCATCATTGACCCATAAAATAGACGTAAACAAATGCTGTGATAAAAACGCTAAGTCAGGTGTCAGTTTTGTCGGGGTCAAATGACTTGTCATAGATAATGCCTAATAAAATGATGCATAAGTGAAAAAGTGCTTGATATAATATTTAACCACAAATCAACAGTATAGAGCGGCAAAACTGGCGGTTTTTGTAAAAAAAACGTACAATGCGCACAGCCAATTATCTCTAGCAAGGTCAGCCATGTCCAAAACTTCTACCGAGTCGGTAAATACGACTACGATCACCTCACCGTCAGCGTCTACTGCTCCTAATAATACAGCCACTATATTTAATCCTGCTAAGCCTGCAATGGTAAAAGAGCAAGGGTCGTCAGACAGTAGCCAGCCTTACCACCATAAAGCCAATCACAATCAAAACCGTAGTATCGTGCAAAGCAGTGATGCTGCTTCAACGGCAGCAACTTCTACTGCGCCAGTGAGCACAGCACCAAAGATTGGGTTTGTATCGCTAGGTTGTCCAAAGGCACTGGTAGACAGTGAGCGCATTATTACGGAACTTAGCCGCGATGGTTACCAAGTCGCAAGCGACTATGACGGTGCAGATTTAGTCGTGGTCAATACTTGTGGCTTTATCGAATCAGCAGTACAAGAATCACTTGACGCCATTGGTGAAGCCATTAGCAAAAACGGTAAAGTCATCGTTACAGGTTGTCTTGGCAAAGAAGCAGAAAAAATCCGTGAAATGCATCCAGCCGTGCTCGCTGTGACGGGTGCTCATGCTTATGATGAAGTCATTACCGCGGTGGCGCAGCACGTGCCTAGACCCAATCGTAATATGGATGCCAACTACGATCCAAAAATAGATTTGATCAATGAGGCAGGCATAAAATTGACGCCAAGTCATTACGCCTACCTAAAAATCTCTGAAGGATGTAACCACCGTTGTACCTTCTGTATCATTCCAAGCTTACGCGGTGATTTGGTCTCGCGTCCGATTGACAATGTCATGAATGAGGCGATGGCACTGAAAAAGGCGGGCGTGAAAGAATTGTTGATTATTTCGCAAGATACCTCTGCCTATGGTCTTGACTTAAAGTATAAGACCAGCTTTTGGAATGGTATGCCCCTAAAATCTAAGTTTTATGACTTGTGCCAAGCATTAAACGACTTAGGGATTTGGGTGCGCCTGCATTACGTCTATCCTTATCCCCACGTAGACAAAGTCGTCGAGCTGATGGGCGAAAAAAAGCTGTTGCCGTATTTGGATATTCCTTTCCAGCATGCCAGCCACAGTATCCTAAAAGCCATGAAGCGCCCTGCACATAGCGAAAACACGTTGGCACGCATCAAAGCATGGCGTGAGATTTGCCCAGATATCGTGATTCGTTCAACCTTTGTCGTCGGCTTCCCTGGTGAAACAGAAGAAGATTTTCAGTGTTTGCTCGATTGGCTAGTTGAAGCGCGCCTTGATCGCGTTGGGGCATTTACTTACTCAGAAGTTGAAGGCGCGGTCGCCAACGATTTGCCAAATCATGTACCTGAAGCGGTTAAGCAATCTCGTTATGAGCGCTTGATGGCACTACAGCAAGAGATATCGGCACAAAAGCTACAAGAAAAAGTTGGCAAGACCTTGATGGTATTGGTTGACGAGATTGATAGCGACGAAAATATCGCGATTTGTCGCAGTTACGCTGATGCGCCAGAGATTGATGGTCATGTCTATGTTGACGAAATTACCGATCAGGTAAAAGTGGGTCAATTCTTAACGGTCACTATTGATGATGCAAGCGAATATGACTTATTTGCCAGTTATCAAGGTGAACACTGACGATAATATGCGAGTGAAAATTGCCCAAGAGCGGGCAGTTTTTGCTACAATTAGCGCAATTTAGCCTGCTTCATACGCCGCCAGCCTGTATGGCGCTGCAGGCATACGCTATTTGTATTTTACCCATGATTGTAATTATAATTTAATACTAACAAGGTGACCTCATGTCTGACAAAAATCCACGTTACTCCCGTATCTTGTTGAAACTCTCTGGTGAAGCTTTGGCCGGCAGTAAAGACATGGGTATTGATACCGAAGTACTTGATAAAATGAGTTTGTCTATTGCCCACTTGCGCGGCCTTGGCGTGCAAGTCGGTATCGTCGTTGGTGGTGGTAACTTATATCGCGGCGCACAGTTGCAAAAAGAAGGCTTGGTTGGCCGTGTCACAGGTGATCAGATGGGTATGCTGGCGACAGTCATGAACGGACTTGCCATGCGTGATGCGCTTGAGCGTCGCAATATCAAGACGCGTTTGATGTCAGCACTGCCAATTGGTGAGGTGACAGAAAGCTATAGCAGTCGTAATGCGATTCGCTACCTCAAAAACGGCGAAGTTTGCATTTTTGTGGCAGGCACAGGCAACCCGTTTTTTACCACTGATACCGCCGCTTGCTTGCGCGGCATCGAAATTGAAGCGGGTCTTATTTTAAAAGCCACCAAAGTGGACGGCGTTTATGACAAAGACCCAAGCCTACATGCCGATGCCAAAAAATACGATGGCTTAACGTTCGATGAAGTGTTAGAGCAAAAACTGGGTGTGATGGATTTAACTGCCATTGCATTATGCCGTGAGCACAATGTACCTCTACAAGTTTTTGATATGAATAAGCCCAATGCTTTATTGAATGTCATTATGGGCGAAAATGAAGGCACGCGCGTTTATCATTAATACGAGTGATGACTCTTGTTGTAGTAAATACCCTAATAACTTTTTATAACTAACAATAATGAATGATTTGTCGGTAGCGATAAATAAGGATACATAATGATTAAAGAGATTAAGCAAGACGGCGAAGCGCGCATGCAAAAAACGCTAGAAGCGCTTGAGAGTACCTTTAGTAAAGTGCGTACTGGCCGTGCACATCCAGGTATGTTGTCTGGTGTGATGGTCAGTTACTATGGCTCACCTACGCCATTGAACCAAGTTGCTAGCGTAAACGTAGAAGATTCGCGCACGCTATTGGTTCAGCCATTTGACCGTACTATGGTACAAGCGGTAGACAAAGCCATTCGTGAAGCAGATCTGGGTTTGAATCCAATGACAGCTGATGTGATTCGTGTGCCAATGCCAGCGTTGACAGAAGACACGCGCCGCGACATGCAAAAACTTGCCCGCGGGGAAGCTGAGAGCAGCCGCGTTTCTATTCGTAATATTCGCCGTGATATGATGAATGACATCAAAGAATTGGCGAAAGAAAAAGAAATCTCAGAAGACGACGAGCGCCGCGCCAGTGATGATATTCAGAAAATTACTGACAAGTATATCGACACTATCGATAGCCGTCTGAGCAAAAAAGAAAGTGATTTGATGGAAGTCTAAAACTGGTCAGCCTATTATTTATGGCATAACCAGTTGAATTATATTTTGACAGTTTAAGCAGCCAATGTGCGAGTGCTATTGGCTGCTTATTATTATGTCGATTGGCAGGATGTTTTTATAGCAATATGGTTTTTTGGTCTTACTCAGCGCATGAGCATATGTGTTTTTGAATATTTGGCCCATCATATCTTATCGATAATAAATGTATATGGTCTGATAATGTATTTATGATAAGTTCATGAATTGTCTGTATGACGCTTTTGAACTGCGCAAGTCCACGTTATTATTATCTCACCTTAACAATAAGCAAGTTTTCTTATGTCCACTTCAGTTTTTTTGGCTCCTGACATTCTTCCACGCCATATCGCCATTATCATGGATGGTAATAATCGTTATGGAAAAGCCAATGACTTGGCAAAGGGGCAAGGACATGTGGCTGGCAAAGATGCCTTAGATCCTATTGTTGAGTATTGTGTCGAAACAGGTATTGAGGTATTGACCGTATTTGCCTTTTCTAGTGAAAACTGGCAACGCCCGCCTAGCGAGGTGGCGTTACTCATGCAGCTCTTATCATCAACCATCTATGAGCAAATACCGCGTATGAATGAGTACCGTATTCGCTTGCGTTTTATTGGTGATCGCAGCCAGCTCAGCGACAGTTTGCAAGCATTGATGGCAGATGCGGAAGAAAAAACAGCAGATTTTGAAGCCATGACCTTGGTCATTGCCATCAGTTATGGTGGACAGTGGGATATTGCAAATGCTGCAAAACAGCTAGCTAAGCAAGTCCAAACAGGACAATTACAGGCGGAAGAAGTGAGCAAAGAGCTGCTGGGTGAGTACGTGCAGTTGGCAGATGCGCCAGCAGTAGACATGTTGATACGTACAGGCGGTGAGTATCGAATCTCCAATTTTTTATTGTGGCAATCTGCTTATGCAGAGCTATTTTTTACTCAAACGTTGTGGCCAAATTTTGGTGCGGAGGAGTTGTCTACTATGGTAACCGAATTCGCTCAGCGTCAACGCCGCTTTGGTAAAACCAGCGAACAAATAGTGATAGAGCAGCAGTCTCGTTAATGTGGTGACGGTTTTGAGGGTTTCTAAGTGCTTTTATAAGTAAGTACTTTTATAAATAAGCATCTTATAAATAAGTCTTTTACAAAGCCAATATGCTACTAGTAGTTAATAAGCTGTGTTTGTGAAATAATCAATACTCTCATTAGGGTCAATTGCTATTAAAAGATGATTATAGATTGACAGCTATATAAAGCACTTTTTGTTCATGCGTTTTTTATTATTATAAGGCTCAATAAGTATGTGGCAACGAATTAAAACGGCAATTATTCTCGTTATTATCGTTGGTATTGCAATGTTTGCGAGCCAAACTCCTATTTTATTTGCACCGCTATTAGCCATTGGCGTCATTATCGCCGCTCACGAGTGGACAAAGCTGATGCCAGCATGGCGTCAACCGCCAGTTTTTGTATTGTTGGTACTGATACTGACATCGGTATCTTTGCTTTTTAAAGTGACTTGGTTGTTTTGGTGGATTGCTGCCATCGCGATATGGCTAATGGCCCTGTCTTGGGTAAATGCCTTTCCCACACATACCAACTGGTATGGCAAAAAGCTGGCATTAATGGGCGCTGTAATATTGACGGCATCCATCACAGCCATGTTTTATTTATGGCAGCTGTCAGCATGGTGGCTGTTATACGTGTTTTTATTGGTATGGTGTGCTGATAGTGGTGCGTATTTTGTTGGCCGTAAGTTTGGCCGCCGAAAAATGGCCCCAAATGTCTCACCCAATAAAAGTATGGAAGGCCTTGCAGGCGGTTTAGTGACGGGTTTGTTAGTCGTTGTCGTCATTAGTATTTTTAAGCTGCATCTGACAGGTGTGCCTTTGGTTGCTTTTGTGCTACTGTCGGCGCTAACCATTTTGGCCTCAGTGCTTGGCGATCTGTTTGAGTCAATGCTTAAGCGTCGTGCGAAAGTAAAAGATTCAGGAACCATACTACCTGGGCATGGCGGTGTGCTTGATCGCATCGATTCGTTATTGTCTGCTACCCCAATATTTGCGCTTGGTTTTTGGGTGATACAATATTTCGGTTTGATGGTTGTGTAACGTTAAAAAGTCCTTATATTAGTCTGTTTTATTTTTACTGTATCACTTACATTCGTACTCTTTATATTCTTTACTTTATATATATAGGCACCATTGGTTATGACGCAACGCATCGCCGTATTAGGCGCGACAGGTTCGATTGGCGATAGTACGCTAGCAATCTTAGCCGCGCAGCCACAGCATTATGAGGTCTATGCGTTATCAGGTCATCACCGTTTAGACAAATTATTTACGCTCTGCCAGCAGTTTTTACCAAAGCGTGTCAGTGTACCTCTGACAGCGGTGGATGATTTTGCCAATCGTCTCAGTATGGCAGGCTTAAACATCGATGTGGTAGGCGGCGAGGCGGGGCTGGTAGATATTGCTAAAGACTCCCAGACCGATACAGTGGTAGCAGCCATTGTGGGCGCAGCAGGCCTTCCTTCTACCTTAGCTGCTGCCCGTGCAGGCAAACGTATCTTGCTGGCCAACAAAGAAGCTTTGGTTATGGCAGGTCAATTGATGATCGACGCGGTCAAAGCAAACAATGCGACTTTGCTACCACTCGATTCTGAACACAATGCTATTTTCCAATGTTTGCCGCTTGCTATTCAACAAGACAATACCCAAATCCACCAAAAAGACCACGGGGTGCGCAAGCTTTGGTTAACGGCATCTGGTGGGCCATTTTTGCAGCAATCATTTGAGCAAATGCAACAGGCAAGCGTTGCTGAAGCTGTCAAACACCCAAACTGGTCAATGGGTCAAAAGATATCGGTTGATTCTGCCACGATGATGAACAAAGGCTTGGAGTTGATTGAGGCGTGTCATCTATTTAATCTGCCTGAAGATAAGATAAATGTGGTGATTCATCCACAAAGTATCATTCACTCAATGGTAGAATACAGCGATGGCAGCTTCTTAGCCCAGCTTGGCAGTCCAGACATGAAGACACCAATCGCGCATGCGCTCAGCTATCCCAAGCGGATGGATAGTGGCTCGCAGCCCTTGGATTTGTACGCACTAAGCGGATTAGAATTTATTGAACCTGACTTACAAAAATTCGCCTGTTTGCGCCTTGCACGCCAAGCCATGCAAGCAGGAACACACGCAACGATTGTACTGAATGCGGCCAATGAGATAGCAGTGGCTGCATTTTTGAATGGACAGATTCGCTTAACAGATATTGCTGATATCAATGAGCAAGCCCTAACTAACACTCAAGTGCCATTATTAAATGATAGTGCTGACATAGAAGACATATTGGCAATTGATAAAATAACGCGTCATCATACCGATAGACTTATCAAGAGTCTGACATAATCATCTCATGAGCCATTTAACAGAGAAAAGAGCATGACATTTTTATTAACGCTACTAGCGGCAATATTTGTCTTGGGCCCACTTATTGCTTTACATGAGTGGGGTCACTATATCGTGGCGCGTCTTTGCGGTGTAAAGGTGCTGACGTATTCTATCGGCTTTGGACCCAAGCTCTTTGGTTGGACCAGTAAGAAAAGTGGTATTGATTATCGTATCTCAGCACTACCACTTGGTGGCTATGTCAAAATGCTTGATGAGCGTGAAGGGAATGTCGCAGAACATGAGCAGCATTTGGCTTTTAATCGCCAGCATCCGCTAAAAAAAATTGCGATTACTGCAGCGGGTCCTCTCATGAACTTTATCATTGCAATCGCGCTTTTTTGGGTGTTATTTATGACGCCATCAGAGCAGCTTGCGACGAGAATTGGACAAGTCTTACCTGATACACCCGCTGCCATCGCACAGCTTCCCGTTGGTGATAAAATTGTCGCCATTGATGGCCATGAAGTGCAGACATGGGAAGGTATTAACTATCGTCTCGCAGATCGTATGGGTGAGACAGACAAGGTGAGTGTTACTTTGCAGTCAGACGCACAAGTCGATAGCCCAACCAAAACATATCAAGCGCCCGTACAAAAGTTTATGCAAGGGGCGGCACAAGGTAAAGATGCCTTGAGCAGCTTTGGTATGTTACCGTGGCAACCCAATATCGCACCAATCGTTGGTAACTTGACGCCCGACGGCGCTGCCAGTCGTCAAGGTTTGCAAAAAGGTGATCGCATTACAGCTATCAATGATGAACCAATCAAAGACTGGATTAGTGCGACTCGTATTATTCGTGATAGTCCAGAGAAGTTGCTTAATTTCACGGTATTGCGTGATGATAAGTCGGTTCAATTACAGATTATGCCGCAAGGTAAAAAAGACAATTTAGGTAACGATTATGGGCAGATTGGTGCTATGGTGGAGCAATCTGAGATTGTTATTCCTGATGCTTATAAGACGACCGTGGTATATGGTCCTGGTGAGTCACTGATCAAGTCTTTTGAAAAGACTGAGCAATTGGCTGTCATGACAGTAAGCTCGATGGGTAAAATGCTGTCAGGTATGATTGGGTTAGACAACTTATCAGGCCCAATTACCATTGCCAAAGTCGCCAAACAAAGCTTTGATATTAGTTGGGAGATGGTGTTATCCACTGCAGCCTTGATCAGTTTGAGCCTTGCTGTATTGAATCTTTTACCCATTCCGGTGTTAGATGGCGGTCATATCGTCTATCATTTTATTGAGCTGATACGCGGTAAGCCACTTTCAGAAGGGGTACAAATGGTAGGATTAAATATTGGCTTACTCTTGCTGGCAGGTTTCATGGTGTTAGCAATTGGTAATGATATCAGTCGTCTGTTTTAAACAATTATTCTTCTATACCCTTGATCAGAGGAGATATAATAATGGCTTTACCTCAATTGTGTTGTCATTATTCATGTGACAGGTAAGTGGCTTTATATCAGGACCTCTGTACTAATCGTAATTTTTAGTTTATTTTGTGATGCATTTTATATAAAGTGTTCTGAGTCTCCCATGTATCGTTCGAATTTGACATGTGATGGACTGGACAACAGGCGCTTTTTAACTTAACTTAAGCAAGTTTTTTATTGACGGATAGTGTTTATGCGTACGCCTTTATTTATGAGCGCGGCAGGGTTGCCGTTAGTTGTAGCGATGATGAGCATGCCTGCACAGGCTGCCGAGTTTGTAGTAACTGACATCGGTTTTAATGGTCTGCAACGCTTAACCCCAGATAGCCTCTATCCGGTCCTACCCATTTCGGTAGGGGATACGGTTAATGACAGTAGTTTGGCGGCGAGTATTAAGGCGCTATATGCGACCGAAAACTTTGCCGATATTCAAAGCCGTGTGGAAGGGGGACAGCTACGATTTGACGTTGTTGAGCGTCCAACCATTGCTGAGGTAAATTTTGAAGGTAATAAGCTCATTCCAAAAGAAGGACTTCAGCAAGGTCTAGACAATGCTGGCTTGGCTACTGGTAAAGTGCTAAAACAAGCCACTTTGCAAGGCGTTGCTAATGAGCTGCAGCAGCAGTATATAAGCCAAGGTTATTACAACAGTAATATCGAGGTTGACCAAACCCTACTTGATGGCAATCGAGTAAAGCTTGATGTGCGCTTCATTGAAGGCAAGCCTGCTAAAGTGGTCGATATCAACGTTATTGGTAACAAGCATTTTAGTGACGAAGAAATCAAAGATGTCTTCGCCGTAAAAGAGTCTTCTTGGACACGTCTGCTGTCTAAATCTGATCGTTATGCGAAAGAAAAACTGGCAGCCAGTTTAGAAAATCTAAAGGCGCTGTATCAAAATGACGGTTACGTACGTTTTGCAGTAGACAATGCTGTCCTCAATATCAGTGAAGACAAAAAAAATGTCTTCATCGAAGTCAGTTTGAGTGAAGGCGAGCAGTACCAATTTGGTGAAACAAACTTCTTAGGCAAACCAACATTTGATACAAATGAGCTAAAAGATTTGGTTACTTTTGCCCCTAATGAGAAGTACTCACAAGCCAAGTTGGATGAGACGACCGCAGCACTTAAGAGTCGTTACGGTAACGAAGGCTATTACTTAGCTCAGGTCAGACCTGTGCCACGTATCAATGATGATACTAAAGTGGTTGATGTCGATTACTTTATCGATCCTGCGCGTCCGATTTATGTTCGCCGTATTAATTTTACAGGCAATATCAAAACTCAAGATGAAGTGCTGCGCCGTGAGATGCGTCAATTAGAAGGCGCGTTGGCGTCTAATGACAAAATACAATTGTCACGTACTCGTTTGATGCGCACAGGTTTCTTTAAAGCTGTCAATGTTGATGTAAAACCAGTACCTAACCAGCCAGATCAAGTTGATGTTAGCTACACTGTTGAAGAACAACCTTCTGGCAGCTCGACGATTGCAGCTGGTTACTCACAAAGTGGTGGTGTTACATTCCAGTTGGATTTGACCCAGAATAACTTTATGGGTACAGGTAACCGTGTTAAAGCCGCACTATCACGTTCAGAGACGCGTGACTCTTATAGCTTGGGCTATACCGACCCATATTTCACCGAAAATGGTGTATCACAAGGTTTAAGTGCTTATTATCGTGAGACTAAATTCGATGATAGAAACGTCAGTAATTATGTGACTGATTCTTACGGCGCTACCTTGAATTATAGCTATCCTGTTGACGAGACCAAGCGTGTGAGCGCAGGTATCAATGTCGATAATACCTCAATACGTGGTGGTCGTTTCCTTGGTGTATCAAACGTACAGCAAATCATCGATGATGGCGGTTCATTTGAAGATTTCACAGGGGATTTTGAGGGACGTACTGGCTTCAAAAATGATTACCAGACCTACAACTTGTTACTAGGGTGGGATTACAGTACTTTAGATCGCCCTGTTTTCCCGACTAAAGGGATGAGTCATACGGTAGATGCAACGGTTGGCTTGGGTGACTCCAGTTATCAAAAGCTTATTTATCAAGGTAATGTGTACTATCCAATTTACAAAGATTGGGTTGCTCGCGGTTATACCAAGTTAGGTTATGGTAATGATTTGCCATTCTACGAAAACTTCTATGCTGGGGGCTATGGCTCAGTACGTGGTTATGAAGCCTCAACGCTTGGGCCAAAATCACAAACGTATTTTGATGCCATTAATGACCCCGCCAACCAAACTTTTTCAGCAGAAGAAGTTGGGGGTAACGCATTGGTTAGCTTCGGTAGTGAGCTGATTTTACCGATGCCGTTCAAAGGCGACTGGGCAGACCAAGTACGTCCAGTACTGTTTGCTGAAGGTGGTCAGGTATTTGATACCACTGATAAAGAAGATCGTACTTTTGTTAATCCTAATACAGGGGTTGATACCGAAGTACCGCTATTGACACAAGACAATAGCATGCGCTTTAGTGCTGGTGCAGGGGTGACTTGGTATACGCCAATTGGCCCGATTTCACTCAGCTATGCAGTGCCTATCGGTGATAAAGACGGCGATGAGACTGAAAAAGTTCAGTTCCAAATTGGTAATACTTTCTAATTTGCTATCCTTGTCTATGCTGGTTTGATAAACAATATAGAAAATTTAAAAGAGCGAAGCCTCAGTTAAATATAAATAGATCGCCAAGATGATTTTTCAGCTTGGCGATTGCCATATTCATAATAATATTAATAGCAACTATGATAACGATTGAGCAACTTATCACTCGAATTGAGCAGCGTCAGCCTATTATTAATAAAGCTGACATTGATGCTGAGCAATTACATCAAGAATTTGATAGTGTTGGTAGTTTAACCACTGCAACTCATAAACAATTGAGTTTTTTAGCAGATCCTAACTACATTTCGAGTTTAGCGAGTAGTCAAGCCGGTGCAGTATTAATTACTGCCGAATATTTTGACCAAGTGCCACAGACAGCAGTAGCGCTGGTCGTGGCGAATCCATATTTAGCCTATGCTGGTGCCAGTCAGCTATTTGCTCGTGAGTCACTGTTTAAAGGTATTCACCCGAGTGCGGTGATTTCTGAAAGTGCAGTGATTGGTGAGCAAGTCAATATTGGCGCTTTTTGCGTGATTGGCGACAATGTACACATTGGTGCACACAGCTCAATTGATGCTCATGTGGTGGTTGAAGCCAATACTGAGATCGGTCACAATTGTGTTATTAAGTCTCACGTGGTCATTGGGCACGATAGCATTATTGGAAATCATGTAAGGATACACGCGAACGCAAGTATCGGATCCGAAGGGTTTGGCTTTGCACCTACTAGAAATCCTAGTACTACGGGCTGGGAGCGTATCGCTCAGCTAGGGCGAGTAGTAATTGGCGACCATGTGCGTATTGGTAGCCAAACTTGTATCGACCGCGGAGCTATCGACGATACAATCGTTGGCAGTTATGTGGTTATCGATAATTTGGTGCAAGTTGGTCATAACGTTCGTATTGGGGATGGTACCGCTATCGCTGCCAAAACGGGTATTGCTGGCAGTGTTATTATAGGCAAACGTTGTATTATTGGTGGGGATGTTGGTATTACTGGTCATATTGAGATTGTAGATGATGTTATTTTATCTGGCATGACAATGGTCACCAAATCGATTAAAAAGTCCGGTTCATATTCTTCTGGAACGGTCGCAATGCCGACGGCTGAGTGGCGACGTGCCGCAGTACGTTTCCGCAAGCTTGGTCGTGATTAGCAAAAACACAAATATGTCTTAAAGATTTAAAACACTGCAAGGAAATGCCATTATGAGCAGCACTGATACAGATAGTTCAATTGATAATAATGTGAAAAGTTTGGCTGAGCAAGGTCTCACGCTGCCATTAACTTATCACACTCTAAAGCATTACTTGCCGCATCGTTATCCTTTTTTATTGGTGGACAGAATTATTGATTGTACCCCTGGAGAAAGCATTACTGGTATTAAGAATGTGACGATCAACGAAGAGTTTTTTAATGGCCACTTCCCTGATGAGCCAATTATGCCAGGCGTATTGATGGTTGAGTCGATGGCTCAGGTATCGGGCGTGCTTGGATTTATCAGTGCAGGGCTGACATCAGAAGATGGGTATTTGTATCTGTTTGCAGGCGTGGATAAGGTTCGTTTTAAACGTCGAGTGATCCCTGGTGATCAGCTGACCATTCGTGCCACATCAGTGATGCAAAAGCGTGGTATTTATAAGTTCGATTGTACCGTTCATGTTGAAGATGAGCTGGCGGCTAGCGCGCAGATAATGATTGCACGTCAAGAGCAATAGCACTTATTGCTATCTATCTACAATTGGCAACAGTGTCTAAAAAACCACATCAAAATAGATAATAGGCATCGTTATTTACTATGATGTTTTATAGTCATGATACTTTTGTTTTGGCGCACCAAGCCAGACTTGTTATATTCGCTTTACTATTTATTCGCATAAAATGATACAAAGGGCCACATTATGAGTCAGATTCATCCAACAGCACTCATCTCACCATCCGCTCAAATCGATGAGACTGCTATCATTGGTCCGTATTGTATCGTCGGTGATGAGGTAACGATTGGTGCCCATACAGTTTTGCATCGGCATGTGGTTGTGACCAAGCTAACTCGTATTGGCCAGCACAATCAGTTTTATCAATTTGCAAGTATTGGTGAAGACCCACAAGACCTGAAATATGCAGGTGAGCGCACATGGCTTGAGATTGGCGATCACAATACTATTCGCGAGGCTTGTAGCTTACACCGTGGTACAGCGCAAGACAGTGAGCTTACCAAAATCGGCAGTCATAATCTGTTGATGGTAAATACGCACGTGGCTCACGACTGTGTGATTGGCGATCATAATGTGCTGGCTAATAACGTTGGGGTGGCAGGGCATGTGACCATTGGCGACCATACCATTATTGGTGGTAATTCAGGTATTCATCAGTTCTGTACGGTTGATGATTATAGCTTGATTGGGGGCGCCAGTTTGATTCTGAAAGATGTTGCAGCCTTTACAATGGTATCAGGGAATCCTGCAAAAGCACACGGTCTTAATGTCGAAGGAATGCGTCGTAAAGATTGGTCACAGGATACCATCGACGTGTTGCGTCAAGCATACCGCACAATCTTTAGATCAGGCTTGACAACCGTTCAAGCACTTGAAGTTTTGAGCAACGAACTACTACCAAAAGAGCCAAAAATTCAATTACTGATCAACTCATTAGAAAAAAGCCGCCGCGGTGTCGTACGTTAAACAGGTGATGGCTTTTTATTCAGAAATCTAGAGCGTATTACGGTTCTAATCAGCCAAAATATTATCAATCGCAGCTAAAATATCAAAAAGCCATAACCAAACGTTATGGCTTTTTATGTTTATAATTACTTGACTTTTTTAGTCGCTTAGCAGAAACTTCCTAATCATATACAGTTAGATTCTAGTAACGTATTTTAACCAATAGCTTGTGTAGTCTCTTTAAGTATCTGTCTTTAGCTGAGTTTGATAACTTAAAGGGAATTACTATTAAATTTTAGGAGTGTCATATGGCAGAGCAAAGGGAAAATTGGTCCAGTCGAACTGGATTTATTATAGCCGCTGTCGGTTCAGCTGTGGGATTAGGTAACATATGGCGTTTTCCATATGTTGCTTATGATAATGGTGGTGGGGCATTTATGGTGCCATACCTCATTGCGTTATTAACCGCAGGTATTCCATTGTTATTTTTAGATTATATTATAGGACATAAGTATCGCGCTGCAGCACCTCGTGCTTATAAGAAACTGGCGCCTTCTGGTCAGTTTGTGGGCTGGTGGCAAACGCTGGTCTCTTTTGTGATTGCGGTTTATTACGCAGCTGTCATTGTATGGGCTGGCAGTTATATGTTTTTCTCGTTTGGCCAAAAGTGGGGTGAAGATACCACAAACTTTTTCGTCAGTGACTTTGTCAAGCATACTGGCGACTTAACCTCAGTATTTGTACCCCAAATGTTTGTAGGCTTAGTCATTGTTTGGGCTTTAGCCATATTGATTATGTTTGGTGGCATTCGTAAGGGTGTTGAACTTGCGAACAAAATTTGTTTGCCATTATTACTGGTATTATTTGGTGTTATGGTATTTAAGGCAATTACTCTGCCAGGTGCGGTCATTGGTTTAAATGCCTTCTTTGAGCCAAATTGGGCGAGAATGAGTGATCCTAATGTTTGGTTAGCAGCTTATGGTCATGTGTTTTTCTCATTATCAGTAGGTTTTGGTATCATGGTCACTTACGCCTCATACCTACAGAAAAACACAAACCTAACAGGTGCAGGGCTAGTGGTTGGTTTTGCTAACTCTTCATTTGAGCTCATGGCGGGTATTGGTATTTTTGCTGCAATTGGTTTTATGGCGATGTCGACAGGTCAAGACGTGTCTGAAGTGGCTAGTGGCGGTGTTGGATTGGCATTCTTCGTCTTCCCTAAAATCATCTCTACTATGGGTGCCAGTGGTGATTTTGTTGGTTTCTTATTCTTTGGCTCTTTAGTAGTGGCGGGTATTAGCTCATTAATCAGTATTCTTGAAGTACCTATCTCTGCTTTTCAAGGTAAGTTTGATTGGTCACGCAAAAAAGCAGTTGCTATCATATGCGGAGCATGTGCACTGATATCTATTTCTGCTTTCTCTACAGGTAGCTCACTAGTGCTAGTAGATGTGATAGATCATTTTGCAAATAACATTGGTATCGTTGCTGGTGGTTTGATGTCAATTGTTTTAGTCACTTGGTTTCACCGTAAGAAAATTCCAGGTTTATTGGCACATAGCAACCGTATTTCTAGTGTCAAGTTAGGCGGCGCTTGGATATTTATGTTGACCATTATTACTCCAGCTGTACTGACTATTGCTTTAGGTCTCAAGTTTATTGACTTAGTCAAAACACCTTATGAAGGTTACTCTTCAACGATTCTATTGCTGTTTGGTTGGGGCGTAGTCGTATTCTTTGGCCTAGGTGCCTTCATATTAAGTCGTATGAAAGGTATCCATGATGAAGAAGATGATAAAGCTCGTGCCATTGATGATGCGCGCTAGATAGTTAGCAGATAGATTAACATTTCAATAGGAATTTATTATGAGCACTTCAGCTATTATTTTTATGATTATCTCAATGGTACTGATATGGGGTGGCTTGATTTCTGCCATCATACACCTGCGCAACAATCCTGATATTCCAATGGATCAAGTACCAGATGATAACTTTTAAAGTTTAGTCTACTAAAGACTTTGATGTCTTTAAGGTTTTGCATATTATAAAAAATGCCAATCAGTGAAAGCTGACTGGCATTTTTCTTATTAAATAGTCTAAATTAAGCAGTTATGTAGCTCTATTCATATCAACGAAGGTTTAATTCAGGAACGGTTTGACCACGTTTGCTATAGAACTCACTGACGAATGTATCAAAGTTATCTTGTTCGATGGCGTCTCTAATACCTTGCATTAGGCGTTGATAGTAGCGCAAATTGTGAATAGTCGCTAACTGTGCACCAAGCATCTCTTTACATTTATTCAGGTGGTAAAGATAAGCGCGGCTAAAGTTCTGGCAGGTATAACAATCACATTCAGGGTCTAATGGGCCTTCGTCGTTACGGTATTGGCTGTTACGAATACGTACGACGCCCGCGTTGTCCGTGTCGCCTGTGACAAAATAGTGACCATTACGCGCATTACGAGTTGGCATGACACAATCAAACATATCGACGCCTCGACGTACGCCTTCAACCAAATCTTCAGGCTTACCAACACCCATCAGATAACGCGGCTTATCTGCTGGCATATCATCAGGAAGA
The DNA here is from genome assembly GCF_002285555.1 of Psychrobacter sp. JB193. NCBI lineage: Bacteria > Pseudomonadati > Pseudomonadota > Gammaproteobacteria > Moraxellales > Moraxellaceae > Psychrobacter > Psychrobacter sp. JB193. Next base: position 775,825 of record NZ_NRGY01000001.1, on the reverse strand, counting down.
TAATCTAGGACATCTATCATCTCCTCTTTAGGCTCACCAACGGACAAACCACCGATGGCATAACCATCAAAGCCAATATCGAGCAGCCCTTCAAGTGATTGCTGACGCAAATCAGGATACATACTGCCTTGGACGATACCAAATAGTGCGTTAGTACTGCCCAGTCTTTTATGCTCATCAATACAGCGCTGTCCCCAGCGTAGTGATAGCTCTAGAGATTTTTTGGCTTCATCGTGAGTGGCTGGATATGGCGTACACTCGTCAAATTGCATCACAATATCAGAGTTTAAGCTGTACTGAATTTGCATAGATTTTTCTGGAGAGAGAAATACCTTGGCACCATCGATAGGGGATTTAAAATTGACCCCTTCTTCAGTGATTTTGCGCATTGCGCCAAGACTAAATACTTGGAAACCGCCTGAATCTGTCAAAATAGGCTTATCCCAATGCATAAACTTGTGAAGACCGCCAAATTTGTCGATCACTTCCGTGCCTGGACGCAACCATAAATGAAAGGTATTACCTAAAATGATATCGGCGCCAATCGCTTCGATATCACGTGGCAGCATGCCTTTGACCGTACCATAAGTACCAACAGGCATAAAAGCAGGCGTTTGCACGTCGCCATGATTGAGATGAACCGTACCACGGCGTGCACGCGTTTCGCCGCTGGCCGTTTTGTGTAAGACAAATTGCATATGATAACCGCTATCTAAGCTATGAAAATAGCGCCAATTATAGCACTACTGGCTATTTTTTTGGACATGGATATTTAGGGGTATGCGAGATACTGACGGTCAGGTTGACAGAAAATAAGGCGGAACTATAGTAAAACTTAATAGACGCTGTTTGCATAGATGCCGAAAGCCACAAATTTCCTAAAATGATGCATCGTAGTATTAGTTGTATTAGATATCTACTGTACTTTAGTCGCAGCTATAGCTTCGCTATAACCAAAAGATACAGACACTACTATAGAGTCGTTGGTAAAGTAAAAAATGGGTGAGGGGTTAACAATCGTTAAAATGTACTGCTGTACGCTGGAGACATAATATGAATAGGGCACCTTACTTATTGCTGAGCGGTTTATTATTGATATCAGGAGAGACTATGGCTATTGAAGAGCCAAGCTATACGGTGTTGTCACAAGTGGAGGATTTTGAGTTGCGTCGTTATGATGAGCAGCTTGTAGCTCAGACATGGGTGAGTGGTGACCAAGATACTGCCAGTCGTCAGGGCTTTAAAATTCTGGCAGATTATATTTTTGGTAATAATACAGCACCAAGTGGAGAGAGCAGCAAAATAAGCATGACCGCACCTGTTACGATGCAGTCCGACAATCTAAATGGGCAAGCATCACAAAAAATTGCCATGACTGCGCCAGTTAGTATGCAACAAAATAATGGGAAGTGGCGTGTACAATTCACAATGCCTAGCCAGTATACGATGCAAACATTGCCAAAGCCGAACAATCCAGACGTCAAAATTGTACAAGTGCCAGCTCAGACATACGGTGTGATTAAGTTTTCAGGGTTGGCAGGTAGCAAAAAAGTGGCGAAAAAAACAGAAATGTTAAAATCTTGGATGCAAACTCAAAAGCTAGTGATAACAGGGACACCGGAGTTGGCACGCTATAACCCACCTTGGACATTGCCTTTCATGCGTCGCAATGAAGTGATGATGGCTTATCAGCCCAAATAGTACACGTTAGTATTTTTGGTATTTGCTAAATTTATGTATACATAATTGACTTTTTTTCGATATTTTTAACTGAGATAGGCGACATAAAAAAAGACAGCCACCGCTGTCTTTTTTCGTATAAAACTTAAATGCCATAAGATTAGCTATTTTGTTCACGAATAATATTAAGCATACGACGTAACGGTTCAGCGGCGCCCCATAATAATTGGTCACCAACCGTGAAGGCACCTAAGTATTCAGGTCCCATGTTTAGTTTACGCAGACGACCTAAGGCAACGGTCAAGGTGCCTGTCACTGCTACAGGTGTTAAACGGTTTATGGTCGCTTCTTTGTCATCTTCAACCAAATCTAGCCATTCGTTACCGCTATTTTTTAGGGCGGCCTCAATCTCTTCTAAGGAAATGTCTTTTTTCAACTTAATGGTCAGGCCTTGAGCATGACAACGCATCGCACCAATACGCACACACATACCATCGATAGGAATGGTATTGTCTTCTGAGTTGCCAAGGATCTTATTGGTTTCAACACCGCCTTTCCATTCTTCACGCGACTGTTTGTTTTCTAGCTGAGCATCAATATAAGGGATCAAGCTGCCTGCCAATGGAACCCCAAAGTATTGCTTAGGAAAGCTGTCTGAGCGCTGAGTTTGAGCGATTTTTTTATCGATATCTAAGATGGCACTAGCAGGATCAGCCAACTCGTCCTTGACGGCATCATGCAACACACCCATGCCACTGATCAGCTCACGCATGTTATTTGCACCAGAGCCGCTTGCCGCTTGGTAAGTCATTGCACTGACCCATTCTACCCAGCCTCTATTGAACAGCTCACCGATTGCCATTAGCATCAAGGATACGGTACAGTTACCACCGATAAAATCTTTTTTGCCTTCAGCCAACGCATCATCGATCACGGTGCGATTGACAGGATCAAGGATGATGATGCTATCGTTTTCCATGCGTAACGTACTTGCTGCATCAATCCAGTAGCCACTCCAACCGCTGTCTCGTAATGGTTGATGGACTTTTGAGGTGTAATCTCCACCTTGACACGTAATAATCACATCACAGGCAGCTAGTGCATCAATATCATGAGCATCTTTTAATTGGCCAGTTTGAATACCATCAAATTTTGGTGCATCACCACCGGCATTGCTGGTTGAAAAAAACACAGGCGTAATACCGTCGAAGTCTTTTTCTTCAATCATACGTTGTATCAATACTGACCCAACCATACCGCGCCAGCCTACCAAGCCTACTGTCAAATTACCCATGAAATCTAATCCTATTTACAATTAATTATTGCATTACCAGCCGATAACAATGCCGTGAATAGTCACAAAAAGCAAGGCGTTTTGACGATTTTTACGCGTTTTTCATGCACTATTAACTGTGTTTGCTATAACTTTAAGTTATTAACGCCATACCGATATCTGCTCTTCTTCTCCCTTTTATCATATGAAAAATCCTTATACATTAGCTTACGGAATATCAGGTAGGGCAGACATGATTTTTATATTTTCTGACTGTTGTCGTATAATTAATACGCAATGAGTAGGCGTTAATCTTGTGAGATGATAAAGTAAGCCCTAATGCGGGTTCAATTAAGAACAGAAAAGCGCTTGTCAGTGAGCCAATAATGACTATCATTATTGGCTCACCTATTATTTTAATCAACGGTTAATACACATTATGGATCTCTCACTATTATATTATGGCGCACAGTGGTTAGCAGGATTCATCGCATTTATAACAGTTTGGGGTTGGATACCGCTCGATAATTGGTGGGTGCGCGGTGTGGATTTTCCACGCATACAGATTATGGTGCTTGGCGTTATCGCTTGGATTGGTATGATCGCATTTTGGTCAGAGTGGCAACTAGGGCAATGGGTATTGTTTGCAGCTTTATGTGTCACTTTAGCATTCCAGTTTAGAATGGTATTGCCTTATACCAAACTGTGGAAAAAAGAAGTTGAACATGCAAAAAGTGATGCAGAGGGAACCTCGCATCATCTTAAAATCATGGTTTCAAATGTACTGACACCAAATGATGAAACGCAAAAGCTGGTTGATCTCGTTAAGCAAAAGCAGCCTGACATTCTTATTACTTTAGAAAGTGATAAAAAATGGGAGCAAGCCCTGCATCAAGTCGAAGCAGATTATCCTTATACCGTGAAAGTACCTTTGGATAATTTGTATGGTATGCATCTATATTCTAAACTTGAATTGATTGACCCTGAAGTCAAATATTTGATGATTGATGACATACCTTCTATACACACGCAGCTGCGGCTTCATAATGGCCGCGTGATCTGGCTATATTGCTTACACCCTATGCCGCCAAGTCCGACAGAGGCGGATAAGTCGACCACTCGTGATGCTGAGCTGTTAATGGTTGGCAAGCATATAAAAGAAAATGAGCAAACCGCGATATTGGCAGGTGATCTCAATGACGTTGCATGGTCAAAGACGACCAGACGCTTTCAGCGCATCTCAGGCTTATTGGACCCGCGTATCGGACGACACTTTATCAATACCTTTCATGTCAAGTATCCGTTTTTACGTTGGGCATTGGATCACCTTTTCCATAGTGCTTGCTTTACGGTGGTGGATATTAGGCGTCTGCCCTCGGTTGGCTCCGATCACTTTCCTGTGATGACCACACTACAATATGAGCCAGAAAAAGAGCAAAAGCAAAAGCAAAATGCGCCTACTGCGGAAGCAGATGATATTAAAGAAACTGACCATAAAATAGAAGAAGGCAAAAAAGAGGGTAAAAAAATCTCAAATGAGAATATAGAAGAGCATGTAAGTCCAGCTTTATAAGTGATAAATGCAGTGAGCGAAATGAAGATAAAGTTCATCATAAAAATGTAAGCATATGCTTACGTTAAATAAGGTCTTTAGCCTCTAGTGGCCTTATAGTGATTGCACTACAATAAAACCATCAACAAAAGGACATGCAAGGATGCATTGTTGAGACAGTACCCTAAACGTTCAGACCAGCCCGCTGTTCTTTTAGTGTACTGTTTGTGACTTAGGATAAGTCAAAATGGAGTAGATAATAATAACAATATGAAGCGTCATAGCCCTGAACCAATCGCCCTAGGTTCGGGGCTATTCTTTGTATAATGGCTTTAGTTTGTAGACAGTTCTTCACTTACAATGATTAGCGTACAAAAAAAGGATACTTGCATCGACAAGTATCCTTTTTTTAATCAATTATTTTTAATCAAGTATCATGGATTTGTCTATCTACTAACCAAGTATCTGGATATAAGCACCTGCACGCAGCTCTTGTAGCCAATCTTCTTTGGCTTGTGGTGCCAAACGTTGATAAAGAGCTTGACGTGCCATGTTGCGACGATATTGCGTACTGACGTCCTGCTCACGCTTACCTTCTACTTTTAAGATATGCCAGCCAAACTGAGTCTTGAAAGGCGCTGAATAATCACCGACAGTCGTGTTTTTCATCACAGCCTCAAATGGACCGACCATATCTTCTGCACTTACCCAATCAAGATCACCGCCGCGACCAGCTGAACCTGGATCATCTGAATAAGTAGAGGCTAGGTCAGCGAAGTCAGCACCACTACGTAATTGACCATATAGATCATTGATCTTTTGTTCAGCAAGTGCGTCTGTCTGTAGCTCATCAACTTTGACTAAGATATGACGAGTATGCCACTGCGGTATGAGCATCTTATCGCTTTCTTTTTTGTCAGCAAGCTTAATGATGTCAATACCTTCAGGCGTCACTAATGGTGCACTGACAGCGCCAACTTCCAGTTTGGTAATTTCAGTTGATAACTCTGTGGGTAATGAAGCAGCTTTATGAAAGCCCATATCGCCGCCTTGTAACGGGATAGGATAACTGCCTTGAGTAGCAGCAACGGCCTCAGCAACATTAACGTTTGGTGCAAGTAAACGAGTGCGTAAGTCCTCTGCGACTTTTAGCGCCTCTCCGCGTTGAGCTTCTGATAGGCGGCTATAATCATCTATATAAGGCACGCGTACATGAATCGTTTGATACTCGCTTTGATTCAAACGCTTGGCTTCAGGTGAGGCCAAAAACGCATCAATGTCTTGTTCGCTAATACGAACACGACTGCTGATTTGACGTTGTTGTAAAGCCTGAATAGAAGCTTCTTCAATCAATTGTGCACGCAGGGCAGCATAGCTACCAGGTCTTGCTGCGTCTAAACTTTGCTGCAATTCTGATAGACTATTTAGACCTTCTGATTGTGCGATTTGACCAAGGCGCTGATTGATGGCTGATTCATCAGGATTCAAGCCAACACGCTTAATCATAGACAATTGCAATTCGCGCAAGATAAGAGCGTTTAGCACGTCCGACTGCAACTGTGCCGAATTTGGAAGGTTTTCTCCAGCAGCTTGAGCGCGTGCTTGGGTTTGCACGATAGCGTCAACCAATTCACTTTTTAAAATCGCATTTTCATTGACCAAAGCAATAATGCCATCTGTGCTATTGCCTGGAGTCAAACGATTGCTACTGTTTTGCTCAGCAGTGCTCGCTGTTTGCCCTACAGGAGGCTTGACGGTGGCAGCGTGGGCACTCAATGTCAGTGCAAGACTGGCACTCATAGACAGCAATACAGCGCGGCTGGTCTGACGTAAAGAAAAAACTCTCATGATGCTCCTCATCAATGTCATCACATCGGATGGTAGTCGGTTAACGCTATCTGATACTCTCAATAGATAAGTATCAGATAGGATAGTCCATAATAGGGTTGCAGACTGGGTAATACAAAATGCTTTATGAATATTTATACAAACGATCTTTTAACCTGACAAAGAATAATTTATCAGTCTTTCCATGCAGTTTGGACAGGTTCAAAGCCCAAAACCTTGTCAGACAGTAAGCGTGTCAAGCGACTGCTGCCACTGCCAAGCCCATTTAATCTGATCTCTGCCATAATCGCTTGCGTTGGTTTGTCTTTAACATTTAGGTCATTATAGTAACGACGACCATAAACCGCAAAACCAAAACAACAATCCTCATAGTCAACACCTACTAACGAATCAAGCATCTTATCACGATTATGATCGTATTGACCCTGAGCCAATATTCGCCAGCTATTATTGATAGGGAAGACGGCTGATGCTGTAAATGCAGCGAGCGGTAGCTGATTCGTGTTTTCGTCACGTTGACGTTTGACATAACCGACGTTAAATAAGCTATTTTCCGATGGCTGATAACGCAGTTCAGTCGTGATGTAATTTAAGTCATAGTCATTGGTAAGTGCGCCACTGACATCCACCCAAAAATTATTATAGGGCTGTGTACTCGTATCCCAAACCATCCCTGAAGAAGAAGACGTAAAGACGGGTTGTTCATTTTCAAGTGTGACACGTCCATCATCGATATAGAATTGTTCCGCTATGCTACCATCAAAACGTGTCACACCCGTTGCGTCGATGTAACGATAATTGACCCCAGGAGTAATCGAATGCAAATCTTGCAAGCGATCATGGCCTAAGAACCAACTGTCCGAAAATAACTGCTCGTAGTTAATAGAAGCAATACGCGTGTTAAAGTTGGGAAGCTCGTTTTGGTTTTTATAAGGTGAGTACGTATATTTTAATCGCGGACTGAGCAAGCGATAGCCACCCATAGTGTCATCAAAAGCGCCAAACGGTGAACCTGCTTGATAAAAGTTCAATCCAGCATCAATACTAGCCTGTGGTACAAACACAGATTGACTACCGTCTTCCTCACTCAAATCGTTGTCTGCCAAACTGTCTTCATCATAAGAGGTGTAAAGATGCTGCAAGCTTAGTTTGGGTCTAATGTAACCCCAAGATTTTTCTATTGGATAAGCTGCGCTTAGCTTATTATAAATACGGGCGCCACTTTTTTCATTCTCAGAACCATCATCGATCGACTTTTTAAAGTAAGCAGAGTCTTGTACACCTGTTATGTCGAAATTTTCAAACCAAGGCAGGCGATAATTGAGTTTGAGCTGCGGTAATCGTGAGTAGGGCTTGTCTTTGTCTTGTAATGGCTGTCCACTATCCGTAAAAGCATCCAAAGTCTGAAACGTTTCTACTTTTAATTCGCCATCAACGTAGTCATTGTAATAATTGACGCGAGCACGGCGTGGTAAATTGATGGTACTGTCTGATAAACCCAACGTATCAAAATCGTTGAGATAATCAGCATCTGACACATAGCTGTATTTGGCATCACCGCTCAAACGAGGGATATCTTTAGACGTCCAGTAATGATCATAGAAGAAGCTGGTACGATCTTCATCATTATATTCTTTATCGTTGGGTAGGTATGAGCCGTTGAAAATCCCTTCGCCATAGTTTTCGGTTAAATAACGAAATTCACCTGAGACCATGGGATTACGATCAGTATAAATGTGGGTATTAAGCGTGGCATCATAGTTGGGTGCAAGATTGAAATAATACGGCACATCAAGTTCAACGCCACTTTCACTACCGATACTCGCGCTTGGCAATAAGAAGCCACTGCTGCGACGACTATCAATTGGAAAGTTAAAATAAGGCAGATAAAATACTGGCACATCAGCAATACGGAAAGTGGTGTTGTAAGCTTCACCGCGACCTGTGTCTGTATCTAAATCAATGCTTTTTGCATCGAACTGCCATTTACGATTGGTCGGCGGGCAGGTGCTAAACATTACCTCATCTAATTCGTACTGACTCTCATTGGGCTTGTTTAGACGCTTAGCATAGCCATGTGCTTGTAGTGCCACACTGGCAAACGCCACATCATTAGCGGTTGATTGTCCAGTTTCAGTGTTGTAAGCCAAGCTGTCTGCAACACCGATGAGGCCTCCTTGAGAGGCTTTATTGCCAAAGTTGCCCTGCGATGTCTTAAGAGAGTTACTCGTAGCATTACTAGATGGCATTTGTTGTCCAGTTGCTTGATCCGTAAACATGACTTTGCCTTGAGCAGCAGCAACGCCTGTGTTTAAATCGACCAAGACCTTTTCTGCTTCTATGTACTGCGTACCCTGATTGACAATAACGTTGCCTGAAAGCTCGGCATAATCGACGTTATTGTAGTAACCGTAGTCTGACTCTGTAAACAAAGGTGCTTGATTGTTTGGAAGACCATCAAGGTTCGGCGCTGGTTGACCATTTGCTGCTCCAGCCTCATTCACGGCACGCTGATAGTTTGGGTTCCCCTTTGGATATACCCATTGACCTTCACAGCGTTGAGCACTATCGATTGAGCTTGGCAACAGCCGCAAGTCTCTACCCACCTTCGGAATGGTTTGTGAGTTAGGTGTCAAAGCATTTTGATTGTCGTCAGTTTCAGTTTCAATATTTGCTGTTTTATCTGCACTGTCCAAAGCTGGTGTATTAGCACTACTATCAGTGTCTGGTGTCAGCTCATAAAACTCTGCCAAACGCATCAGACTGTCTTGGATGCTCTCTTCACTGGTCTCACTTTGAGTCGCGTCTGTTATAGTATCCGACACGGCTGTCTCGCTGACTGGTACATCAGTATTTATTTGAGGGTCACTGTTTTCCTCAATATCAGTGATATCCAAAGCATTGCTGTCTAAAGTATTGCTATTTAAATCGCTGTTATTTAAAGCACTACTATTTAAACTGTTGTCATTTAGATTAGTGGTATCTAAGCGACTGTCAGCAAAATCACTATTATCGGGGCTATGAGTGGCACTATTATCAGTGATTGGTAGCTCTGTTTGCGATGTATTGACATCGTTCAGCGCAGCACTGACAGTGAGGCTGGATAAGCCTAGGGCACCAAATAAAATCAAGCGAATGCTTTGGTAAAGCGGAGAATATAACAAGGGCACACCTATGATTGCAGAGCCTATTGGATTGCGATACTGAGTTTAATAACTGCTGATATATTCTATATGGTACAAACAATACGATAGCGAATGAGCAGCTACTAAATTCCTAATGGGTAATGTAATCTCAAGAATTTAGACGTTTTACATATAATGACGACTAATCATAGTCAAAAAAAACCAAATCAGCTACACTATTTACCAAAATTTATCGTATAGACTGGCTATTTTTTAAATGGTCACTGAGAGAATGCTCAGCGCTAGATACTGAATGATATATCAATATGACTGTTACAGCATCTGTTGTGGCTCAAGACGTTACTATTTTAGCAAGTATTGGTGCGACTTATCACTACTTTAATTGTTTACGACGCATATTTAACTTTTAATACCTTTTATGACTGACCCAATAATTTTAGAGCCTAACATGACTATGACAATTACAAACAATCGCCTTCAGCATTTAGAGCACTGGTTGCAGCAAGTATTTGCTGGCAAAACATTCAATCTTGACAGTTTGCCAGGTGATGCTAGCGCGCGTCAGTATCATCGTCTTCAGCTGTTAGAGGGCAGTGATACGACAGCATCGCGTTATATTGTTATGGATTCTGCTGATGAACAAGACGCCATGCGCCAGTTCATCAATGTTGCCAAATTGATGTCCCCAGCGATCAATGTACCCACGCTCATCGCACAAGATGTAGAAAGAGGCTTTTTAGTATTACAAGATTTTGGCGCGGTAGAGTTTGCCCATTTACTTGTCGGTGCAGTGCCTGCTCAGATTGATAAGCATTATCGGCTGGCAATGCAGACATTGGTCGCGCTTCAAACTGTTCCGGTTGAGACTGCAAAGGCTCAACATCAATTGCCAGATTATGATGAGGAACTACTAAATCGCGAGATGGATCTATTTAGTGATTGGTTTATACCTTACATTGGTGTAGCCCTTGATAAAACATTGTGGGACAATCTAAAAGCGGCACTGATAAAACAAATTTTGCGCCAGCCTCAAGTTATCGTCCACCGTGATTATCACAGTCGCAATCTTATGCAAGACCAAGCGGATCACTCACGCTTGGGTGTGATCGATTTTCAAGATGCGGTCATAGGTGCTTATACTTATGATTTGGTGTCATTGATACGAGATGCTTATGTTGAGTGGTCAGAGCCTCAAATATCTGAATGGATTAGCGATTTTTGGCAATTACAAAAACAAGCAGCGCTCACCACGGCAGATAGTGTTGAGCAGTTTGAAAGTGATGTGAATATCATGGGTGTGCAGCGTCATCTAAAAGTGCTGGGGATATTTATCCGCTTGTCTGAGCGTGATGGCAAAGATCGCTATCTATCTGACATTCCTAAAGTCATGCGTGATTTGATCACCGAGTTAAACTGGTTGGCTGAGCATGGCAACGCTGACATTCAGCAAGCCGTTGTCCCTTTTAACCAATGGCTAGAAAGTGTTGTCTTGCCTGCTTATCAAGACACATTTTCTGCGATATGAGTGCGGCAATATAAGTATTGATAAATCGACACTGATAAATACAGACTACTCATGAGCTGTGGCTGAATATTTAGATCAAGAATTTACATAATACGATGAAAAGGAATATGCATGTCAATGTCATCTACCTCTAAGATTACCCAAGCAATGATTTTGGCTGCGGGTAAGGGGACACGCCTACGTCCATTAACGCTTGAAACCCCAAAGCCACTGGTTGAAGTGGGTGGGCAGCCGCTTATTGTTTGGCATATCAAAGCGTTGCATGCTGCAGGCATCACTGATATTACTATCAATGCGTCATGGCTTGCTGATAAGTTAATGGATACATTGGGGGATGGCTCTCAATATGGCGTCAACCTACATTGGTCCGTTGAAGAAGATGAACCGCTTGAGACAGCAGGTGGTATTTTTCAAGCATTGCAAGCAGGTCAGTTAAGAGATGAGCCCTTTATCTTAGTCAATTCTGACATTTGGACGACGTATGATTTTGGCCAGTTACGAGATTATGCATTGAGTGCTGACCAACAAGCGCATTTATTGTTGATTGACAATCCTGAGCACAATAATGGTGGCGATTTTGCAATTAACAACGGTCTGGCCAGCGAACAAGCAATTGGTGACGCAGACAAATATACATTTGCTGGTATCAGTATCATCTCTCCCAGATTGATAGATGGTTTGGTGTCAGGACAGCCAGCAGCATTAGGGCCTTTATTAAAACAGGCAATGATAAAATTCCAAATCACTGCTGAAGTCATTACTGATAATTGGATCGATGTCGGTACGCCCGAACGCCTGACACAGGTAAATGAGTTCATTGACAGTAAAGGCGCTGACAATCATTTGGGCGCATAAACCCACTATCAAATAAAAATAGACCCATAAAAAAAGCAGCGTTGATTTCTCGACGCTGCTTTTTTATGGTTTTAGCAATTGGCATCAAACGCCCATTGCTAACTTGATTATTTGGGCAAATATAAAAACAACCAAAAACCCTGCCACATATAAACCAAAAAACCATAACCATTGTGACTGTTTTTTACTAAGCTTTTTCATAAAAACTCCTGATTAGCTCATGAACTGTGGTTACCCTACATCAGTAGTAATAACCACAGTATCAGTCTGACCTGTCATAAGTTGCTATTTACGATTAATACATTGGGTTGTGATCTGTTTTACCCTTAAACGTATAATAAGCAAATGCGGTATAACTCAAAATAATCGGTAGCATAATGACCGCGCCAATTAACATAAAGGACAACGATGTATCAGCCGCCGCCGCATCATAAATGGTCATTTGATACGGTACGATATAAGGGAATATGGCAAAACAAACCCCAATATAGCCCATCAAAAATAATGCCACAGTCAATAAGAAAGGACGATACTCACGTTCCGTTTTTAAGTCTTTACGCATTAGGAAAAATAATAACAACGCAATAACAGGCATCGGAGCAAGATATAAAATACTTGGCAACATAAACCAGCCTTCGAGTGCATCAATGTCTGAAAAATACATGAACGCAGTCACGACAATCATGGCTACTACTAAGGCAGAAAGCAGCCAACCTGATACTTTACGTGCCCAAACTTGCAATGTATGCTCAGTTTTTATGATGAGCCATGTCGAGCCAAGCAGCGCATAGCCGATAATCATCGCAAACCCACAAACGATAGAGAAAGGTGTCAACCAGTCAAATGGACCACCTGTATAGAGACGGTTACTGGCTTCTAATCCTTGTACTAGCGCTCCAAGCATAATCCCTTGAGAGAACGTCGCAATGACCGAACCGACAAAAAAGAAAGTATCCCACACATGACGACGTGCTGATGATTTAAACCGGAACTCAAACGCGACGCCGCGCATAATGAGTCCAAACAGCATAGCAGTCACGGGCAAGTAAAGCCCCGTCATGATGATACCGTAAGCAACTGGGAAGGCGGCAAATAAACCACCCCCGCCCAATACCAACCACGTTTCATTACCATCCCAAAATGGAGCGATTGAGTTCATCATGCGGCTGCGGTTTTTATCAGAACCTGCAAATGGAAACAAAATACCGCAGCCCAAATCAAAGCCATCGAGCAGTACATAAATAAAAACAGCAAGGACGATAAGTCCGCCCCAAATTAAGGGTAAGTCTAATACATCACCGAAGTTAAACATTAGCGTAACCCTCCATCATCGACATCATCAGCAGGCTTACTCATGTCTTCGTCATTGTCTTTGGTATTTTCGCCTGCATTTTTATCACCGCTCAAAGCCCGACCTTGCGCTTCTGTGACAGAATGCTCATAGAAGTTATCTTCTGATGGATCTTCATAAGGCTTAGGCCCTTGCGCAATCAGTCGCAAAATATAAAAGCTGCCAGCGCCAAATACAAAAATATACAATATGATAAAGCCAATGAGCGTCGTCGCCACTTGCTGTGCAGCGACTGGCGACATACTTTCAGCGGTACGAATAACGCCATATACTGTCCACGGTTGACGACCTGTTTCAGTCACAAACCAGCCTGCCAATATAGCGACAAACCCAAGCGGCGTCATCATCATCCATGCACGGTGGAACCATACACTCTCAGGACTAAATTGCTGCTTCTTAAAGTATTTATAAAGACTAAATAAGCCGACAAGTACCATTAACATACCAATAGCAACCATGATACGAAATGCCCAAAAGACAACAATAACGACAGGTTGATCTTCAGGTGCCCAGTTTTTTAGGCCTTTAACTTCGCCATCTAGTGAATGGGTAAGAATCAAGCCGGTCACATAAGGAATTTTTACTTCATATTTATTGGTTTGGTTTCCCTGATCAGGAATAGCGAATACACGCAAAGCAGCTCCGCGCTCATCCTCCCAAATACCTTCCATTGCTGCCACTTTGGCAGGTTGATGCTCTAATGTATTTAGACCATGCTCATCGCCGATGAGTACTTGAGCCGGTGCCACAAAAATTGCCATAATCATCGCCATACCTAGCATGATACGACCATGACGACGGTGCTCAGTGTGTTTTTTAGATTGAAGATAGTAAGCACCGATACCACCAACGACAAAGGCGGTCGTTAAGAATGCGGCTGTCATCATATGAGCGTAGCGGTAAGGAAATGACGGGTTAAATATGATTTCAAGCCAGTCAGTAGGATATAGCAACCCATCTGCGCCCATCATGAAACCTTGCGGTGTTTGCATAAAGCTATTGGCAGCCAAAATCCAAAATCCTGAAATCAGCGTACCAACAGCGACAATGGCAGTTGAGGCAAAATGCATGCGCTTACTAACGCGGCCCCAACCGAATAGCATAATGCCGAGGAAAGAAGCTTCCAAGAAAAACGCAGTCAACACTTCATAGGCAAGTAGTGGACCTAAGACGTTCCCTGCTTTATCAGAAAACACAGCCCAGTTGGTGCCAAACTGGTATGACATGACCACGCCCGATACCACACCTAAACCAAACACCACGGCAAATATTTTTACCCAGTGTTTATAGACTTCAGCATAAATAGGATCGCCAGTTTTCAACCAACGGTATTCAAGCACCGTAAGCCAGCTGGCAAGTCCGATGGAAAAAGCGGGAAAGACGATATGGAATGAGATAACGAAAGCGAACTGGATGCGTGCGAGTAAGAGCGCATCAAGCTGGTCAATCATAAACGTAGCGAACATAAATGGTTACCCTTATCTGTTACCTGAACAGCGCTAGCTTCCATAAAACGCTTAAGTAACTGTCCGTAACTGTCTGTAGACTAAAATGACAAGTATTACGGCAGTAGCTCAGTGTCGGCTAGCGAGCAACATTAGAGACAAAGTGCAGCTAGGCTAACAACTGTTTAGTTGGATTGAATAACTTACATCCTTATAAATTAATGTATTGTCGTACGGATTAATATCTTGCTGTCGTATGTTAGAGATATATTATGCGCTTACCTAGATATACACGCAAGCTAAGCTATGTCATGGTTACATACCTAACAGTCATCTAAAAATACTAAAATCATCCTCAAAAACTTGAATAAATACCATTCAATAACAAGGGGTTACTAAATAGATAGTATGGTCAAAAATGTCTATAACTGATCACGAAGTGATATTCGTACATCATCACCAACTCTTTTAATATTTATAACGATTTTTTCTTAGATAAAATACGGTTTCGCTAGAACAATTCTTTAAAATAATATTCACATGACATGCTTTATAGTCTGGCTCTCTTATTTTTTAATAAGTTGCTAGAGTTAAATCATTGTGAATAATCGACGATGTAATACAGATTGCCGCTATTCTTGTAATTGCTTATGCAAAATGCGTCTCAAGGTCAAAATGGTTTGTGGATTGGTTTGAATACTATGGCCACCACTAATAATAGTCTCAGAAGTTGCCCCTTCTAGATGCGCACTGGTATAAGGGACAATGCCGTCTGACAAGCGTTCAGTCAATGCCTGGCTTATATCGCTATTGACCGTGACGGCAGCCACAAGAGGCTCAGCAGGTATTGCTGAGGTATTGGCAGCATTATTTGTATCATCGGTTGGATCTTCTTCTACCGCTTGTGACAGATCTACTTTTGCACCGTTTGGCTGCATTTGCGCCAAGCCTTGAGTGATATCGACATCATTATTGGCAATAATGGAATGATAGGTGACGCGATCGTTGATAGCAATGTCTTTAGTCAATTGTATAAAGGATGACTTATCGCTCAGCTGGCTGGCACCATTTTGTAAGTACAAAGCACCCAGTGGGTTTTGTGCCAATTCACCCTGAGTCGCAATCGTGGCCAAGTTATCCGTGACCGTTTTTACCAAGCCGACGGGTAGATAGACAATGCGACGTAGCGCCCGTGTAAACCAACGATCGGCATAATCGGTGCCGCGAAAAGGCGCGGATAAAAAGACAGCTGTATCCACTTGCGGTAATGCTTTAAGCTCAAACCGCTCTTGTAGCTTGTTTTCTGTAAAGGACGCTTTGAGAGCATCGCGAACCCTACGTTTTTCGCTACCAGACAATAAGTCTTCGTCATCCAACTTATCTAAGTTGTTGGCTAAGTTGTCATCGGAGAGCATCATACGAGCGATAAGAGCACCCATACTATGACTGATGATGACGCTATTTTTGCTGGCACGATTTTGGCTTTTAGGGTCAGTTTGCTGATAAGTAGTTTCAATCAAACGCTGAATTTGATAACGATTTTCCAAAATGGGCAGATTGGTTGGATAAAATATCTGCCAAACTTGGTAGTTATCACGCAGTTTGTCATCATTCAGAATATCGTTGGTCAGGTTCACCCATGTCGCCGGACTAGAGGCCAATCCATGTAGCATAATTAACACGCGCTTGTCAGGATCATAAGGCTCAAGCATGAAGAGTTTGGGCAGCCTTTCTTCGGGTTGACGCGTTATCAAGTTTAAATAGCCGACGCCATCCAGCTGATTTTCAGACAGCCACAAGCCATAACCAGCAGAGAAGTTAGCCGCTAGAGGATAATCGTTATTTAAAAGGTTAACGCTTTCACTTCGGTACGGGTTATATAAGTGAATATCAAGCTTGCGACTGCTTAACACCTCCAGCACGCTATCACCACTTGGCTGAATCAATCCAGTCAATAATAAGTGTCCTGTAGGATAGATGCGTGTGCTTGGATCAGCGTTGTCTACGTTGCTATCACTCTTTTCATTCGCCAATCGACCTGATAATGAGGATACCAATAGCTGACGGATCGTCGTGGTATAGCGATCGTCTAATGACGCCACTAAGCTGATACCCAATCCTGGACGCTTGCTAATGGAGTTAAGGCCTGAGAGGCGTAACTCATAAGTGGATACTAGGTCTGCTAAAGCAGAGGTTTGCTTGTGTGCATTCTGTAGATAGTTATTTTCGTTTGGCAAATAGATACCAAGATCATAGTCATCAACTTGCACTTTCATGACTTTGACTTGATCAACCGTCTTTCCTTTTAGCGGAGAAGGATTGGCGATAGCGGCTTGCTTATCATCAATAAGATTGGTGGCGGTTGTTGGTAGGTAGTCTACCTTAACATCACCCATTCGCTTCTCTGAGCCGTTGGTCGATCGATAAAGCTGGGTAATAACATCGTTACTGGCAGCGTTATAGATATCTTGGGTTTGAATGTCGATATCACTTGGAATACGGTTTGGCGTATAGGCATTCTTTTCTTGGTCAGCGCCTTCAAAGTCATGTGCCAAACTGTCATAAAACAAATAGGTATAACTTGACTTAATGGCGTCAAATAGACGAGCTTGATAATCGACCACACAGCGACTGGTATTTTGTTCTTGGGTCTTAGTATCCGCTTCGCTCAAAGGGGCATTGGCATAATAAGGGTCGAGTGGCGGACGAGCAAGCGCATTGCGACAATCCTGAGAGTCAGCAAGCTGACGTGCTTTTGCATAATGTAGTTCTGCAAAAATCGCTAGAGCAGAGCGGTAGTGTTGATTTAGGATGCTATCGGTCAGCTGAGTCAGGCATAAGTCAAATTGCTGCATACAGGCTTGTTCATTAAGACCTGCTGATAATAATGCTGAGGCTGTGTCACTGCTTAGGTTTTTACCTGTGACGATATTGCCGCGCTGTGCGGTGATGGTCTTCGCTGATGTTTGTTTATTCACTGACACCGTGCTACAGGCAGGCAAAAGCGCGATCACGGCTATCAAAGCGACTGACGTGATGGGTAAAGGCTGCTTATTAGTGTGCGCCACCATATTTTTGATAGAGCGAACGAAAGTCATAGGTCAGTCCAATAAACGTCAGTCATGAGGATGCGATTACTTCACAAGATAATGATAAGAATGAGTGTAGCGTAACTTCTAGAATTAAACTATTTTATTTAAGCTTGATAACTTAATTCTATTTTTTAGAGTAGACACTCAAATTATTGTTATTATTTGAAGTTGGAGACTTAAAGATAATATGTATAAAAATAAAGGAATAAGTAAAGAAAATATAGACAAAAGGGGATTTTACAGTCATAAAAAAGCACCATCGTTTTATATCAACTTACTATCGACATAAAATAATGGCGCTCAATATCAAGCCTAGATTATATAGGATTATCAGACATTTGGTTTAACATTGATGTCAGGAGCAGGAATATCCCAAATATAGAACTTACCTTCCTCTACCAGCTTAATTTGTTGAGGAATGATGGTATTGTTTGGATTTTCTCCAGCAAGACGACGCAAACGCTGCAATGCATTATCACGACGATCACTTAGTACATCTGACTGTGCCAAGCTTTGCTCTGCTTCTGTGTACCCCAAAGACACCGCTTTATCCAGATACTTTTGACCTTCTTTGAATCCACCGCCTTCTGACAACATCATGCCGTATAAAAAGTTAGCTTCGCCACTATCAGGTTGAATTTTGATAGCGCGATCAACATATTTCCCGCCACGTATGGTGTAATCCGAGCCTAAATCTAGGTTACGTCCCATACCGTTTAGTTTGGCAGCACGAAGCAAGACATCGTAAGAAGCATTTGGCGATTGGGCATAAGGCTCGATCCATTCAGTCAATACTTTAATTTTTTCACGAGTATTATAGCGCTGGGTGCGATTAGGAAAGTTTGGTGGGTAATGACGCGCATTGGGTGACGCTTCTGCGATGAAAGCATCAAGCAGACTCACATCTAGTTTATCTGTACCAAGCCCCTTTTGTTGAGGAATCAGTACAGTAGTGACAAAGCTGACGTCAGACAGTTGTACTTGCGGTGTTGGAATATTAGGAAGCTGACCGCCACGAAGGTCAATGCCTGCTGCGACCATTGGACTTGGCGTGTATACGCGAGTAGTAGTATTGCCTGTCAATTCAGAGTCGTCAACTCCTGCAGCCGTCGCTGGTTTTGGTGTAGTGCCGCTACTCATTGGTGCATTATTTTGTTGGACACTGTTCTGTTGGACGGTATTTTGTTGATTACTATTTTGCTGAGCAGTATTCAGCGGCATGGTAGTAGCTACAGCGTCCATTGATGTGTCTGGTTGAGGGGCTGTTTGTGTGTTAGGTGCCGTGGCACTGACAGTAGCGTTGGGCCGTGCAAGACGAATGACTCGTTTGCTTGAGTCCATAGCACTAGGTACAGAGGTACTGGTCGCAGACGCAGCAGCGGTATCCGTTTCAGCAGCATTAACAGGTGCTGATAGCATCATTGCACAAGCAGCCGCTAGTGCTGTCAAGGTAGCAAGCTTAGGTGACTTGGCTGGCAAGCGGCTAGAGAGAGTCGATTGGTGGTTGGCTTTCATAAAAATCGTTACCTTAATTATTCATGGTTGAGCAAATGGATGGCAATTGGGTTATGTCTGTGAGGCAAAATCGTACAAATTTTTAATACCCTACCAAATTAAACTCAACGCTATCAGTAGTAGGATTGTTAATGGTGAGAATTAACCAAGTTGGGGTTTATCGCTAACACTGTACATCGCTAATCGTGCTTACTGTATTAACGACGATAAAAGCTATCTAAACGTTACAAATGATAAGCAGTGGCTTTCATGCGATTCGCCATCCAGCGCATGGTCTGACGAACTGGTGGTGGTAATGCTGCACCGCCACTTGTCAGTGCTAACTCACGATGGTGCAACTCTTCAAGATCCATCTGGGCCAGTATCTCTTTTGAGCGCTGATCGTGTTCAGGCAACTGCTTGATATGATCTTGCAGGTGTTCACTCACTTGTGCTTCCGTTTCAGCGACAAACCCCAAACTGAACTCATTAGAGATGGCGCCTGCCACCGCTCCAAGGCCAAAGGACATGCCATACCATAATGGCGTAAAGACACTGGGATGACTGCCCAATTCATTTAGACGAGTCTCACACCAAACCAGATGATCGACTTCTTCTTCGGCTGAGTGTTGCATGGCTTGTTTGACGCCTTCGTCTTTAGCAGTAAACGCTTGCCCATGATATAGCCCTTGCGCACAGACTTCGCCTGTATGATTGATACGCATCAAACCTGCGACATGGCGTGCTTCTGTGATCGTAAGCTCAGGAATATCATCACTGCTTACAGGTAACGGACGGGTACTAGGATTGGAATTGGGCACGACAGCTCGTAATGCCTTGTCGACCCCAAGTAATAAATGATCGATTTTGGATAAGGGACGCGGGGCCATAATTCACTCCTGATGGCTTAAAGTACGGTAAGGCTTAAGGTAGTATAAATACATTCTATCGATAAGGTGTCACCAATAAAATAGAATTATCTGCTTCTTTTTTGGGATGATTCTAATCATGATGGCATGTTTTTTACTATAGCAAATAATCCAAATTATCAGCACAAATATTAGTGCCTTCACAATTTACTCATGCAACAGAAATGATGCTTATTTGTATGTCTCAGGGATACAAGCTTTTCATCTCTCACTTTAATATTATGAGCTGACCACATCATTTGTTTGAATAACGGCATCTTTGATGTGTTTGTTGAGCTTGACATACAAAAACGCACCAAAGGCAATGTTCAGTAAGCCTGTCACTAAGAAGAGCTGTGGTAATGTTAAGCCCAAGGCGTTCAAAATAACAATCGCAAAAATGGCTGAGGTCACCATAAAGATGGCATTAAATATGTTATTTGCACCTACAATACGAGCACGATGGCTTTTAGGGGCATATGCTTGCATAGAGGCGTACAAAGGCACGATATACAAACCACCACTAAACCCTAAAAAGAACAGGTCTGCAAACACACGCCAGCTACCATTGAGTCCAAATAAATCGCGAATACTGAGTAAAGCGCTATTATTAACATCAATATTCAGGCTTGAAAGCGAAAAATACAAATCAATGGCGAAAATACTGAGACCTGCAATGCCAAAAGGCAGTAGACGTAGACTGACCTGATTTTTGGTCAATGATTTACACAATAGTGAACCAATTGAAACGCCGACAGAAAACAGGGTTAATAAGAAAATAACCACTGACTCATCGCCTTGCAAAATGACCTTGCTAAACTCTGGGGTTTGCGTCAAAAATGTGGCCCCATAAAACCAAAACCAGCTATTACCAAGGATGACAAAGAATAAAAAAGGCAATGAGTATAAATAGCGAATCGTTGATAAGCTGGTGGTGATGATGTTCCAGTTAATTTTTAGATTGGGCTGCATCGCAGGCATGGTAGGAATATATCGCGCAGCCAAATAACCCAGAACAGCGACAATCAATACAGTGACGCTAATCCAGTATAGCGATTGTGATAGCTGAGTTAACACACCCGCGATAATCATGCCCAAAAGAATGGCAAGCGATGTACCCATTTGAAACAGCCCATTGGCGCCAACTAACTCATCTTCTTTCATCGCTTGTGGCAAATAGGCGTACTTAATTGGTCCAAAAAAAGTCGAATGTGTACCCATTAAAAACAGCGCCACAAATAACAGCGCATACCACTCAAAAACGAAGCCAACCGCAGCAATTGCCATAATCACTAACTCCAACAATTTAATAAATTGCGTGAGTTTTGACTTTTCGAACTTATCGGCAATTTGTCCCGCCAGTGCTGAAAATAAAAAATAGGGCAAAATAAATAACATAGCGGCCAAGTTATTTAAAATGCTTACTTCCATTCCTAACTGACTAGCAGCGGTATAGGTCAGAACCAGTATGAGTGCTTGTTTAAAAATGTTGTCATTAAACGCGCCCAAAAATTGGGTAAAAAACATAGCGTTAAAACGGCGATGCTTAAACAGTTGAAACTGATTTGCCATGGAGGTTCCTGCAGATAGGTCGCGGCTGATTGAGTGAAAAAACGTCAAACATAATTTTTGAGATAAAGTTAATTATCAATATTATCAAAAACTTATTTGAATGTAGCATAGGTTTTGTCAATATTAGGAAGTATAATAGCAAGGCTTTAGAAAAAATACATGCAGCCTATGCTATGATTTCATAATTAACTAAGTTATGATTTGTAAATTTCGCATCGTTGCATTATAAAGTGTGAGTGATGCTAAAGGTTCACTATTACCCAATTTTAACTCTTAGTAAGTACAAAACAAGACTAAAGTCTGTCTGTTAGGCTATCATTATCCAAGTTAGGTAAGATAGTCACCATCATTTTCATCAACTGCTTGACGTTTATCCACCGGTAAGACTTGGCGATTATTGTCGCTAATAATATTGTGCCGCGTGAGGTGATAGGAACCGAACATGAAACATCAGCCTTCAACGCCATCGCGCAACGTATCAATCATGCAGCGTGTTACTGTCAACACACAGGATGATATTAGTAACCACAGCCATCAAGAGAATTTTCAAAAGACGATGAACGATACGCATAATAATGTCCCACGTATTTATTTTAGACGTTCCGCACTTTTTACAGCATTAGCAACCAGCCTAGTCGGTTTTGGAATTGTGCCTATAGCATTTGCTGATACCACAGATAGTACAACAATTGATAATCAATCTATTACTGATCAAGCCATGGCTGATAAAGCATCCAGCTTAGTAGAAGGCAACACTGAGCAAGAGGATGATCAGCTTAATATGGCTTTAGATGCATTACGCCTAAAGAAGGCAGTAGAACAGGGCATCATCGAGCAATCTGTATTGGATGATTATGCCGAACAAAGTCTCGGTGCCAAAAAATCAGATTCAAAAACTGAAACCACGCAAAACCCAAATACTCAGTCTCCAAACACGTCTAACTCTCAGACGAATATGAATTATGCAGAAAATGCGGATAGCAATCTTGATCTGTCTGACAATGCCAATGACGATTTAGCACAACAAGCCGCAACGATACAACAACAGGGTTATCAGATGATGACTCCTGAGCAGATTGATCGTGAGCTGGCTGCGATGGATCTACAAAATACACAAGACATTGATGATATAAACAATAGTAATAGCCTTAACAATAACAGCAATACTATCAGCAGCAATGACAGTGATTTTGATGGACCAATTGCAACATTGGCAGATACTACTCCGCCAATTGGCTTAGATGCGGAACTGGATGCGAACAGTCTGCCCATACCTAATAACCTCGATACTTTAGGTCGAAATGAGACAGCAGCTGAGCAAGCCGAAACGTCTGAGGTTATGTCGCGCCCGATCGATGTAAGCGATGCTGTCAGTAGTAGAGATGAGGAAGGAACGAGTGAAGGTATCGTTGCAGCAGGTGATGTCACTGGTGCAGAGAGCACATCATCATCAGATATTATAAATCCTGATGATTACTTGCCAGATTATCAAACAGAAGATCAGGCGATTAGCCAAAGCATCGAGCAAGCGGACAAACCCAAGCCTTTAGCTCGTAACAGAGGAAATATCGTCAAACGCCTTTATAACCGTTTGTTTAATAGTGGTGCCATAACATTACCACACGTAGACACCACGATTTATATGAGTCAAGCAGCGCCTGATGGTACGGTGGATAACACATCGAAAGTAGTCAAGGCAGATAATGATATTCAGCCTATGAAAAACATCAAAGCAGCGCTTGATGATACAACAGTACAATCAGTGGTCGACTTTACAGCCGCCTTGCCTCGGTTACGTGAAACAGCGTTAGATGCTGCCAAAGCTGTTGGATATTATGATGTTACCTTGCGTTTACGCCAGCCCAATGCCGATACGATAGATGTCATTATCGATGAATTGGGCGAACCTGTGCGCGTGGATAGTCGCATTGTTGAGATTCGCGGTGAAGGCCGTGAACAAAAAGAGTTTATTGAGTTTGAAAAAGAGCTGCCCCCACAAGAAGGCGATATTTTCAATCACCGTGTGTATCAAAACAGCAAAGCTGCGCTTGAGTCGCTGAGCAATACCTATGGGTATTTTGATCAATATTGGTTAAACAAGTCTGTCGATATTATCTTGCCTGATAATACAGCAGATATCTCTTTAATCTACAATACTGGCGATCGTTATGAGTTTGATGATGTGGTGTTCTTTACCTATGATGCAGAAACGAACACGCTGACTCAAGATCCAGATAAGCTGCCTGTCGAATTGTCATTATTACAGCAGCTGTTTGAATTCAAGCCTGGCGATCCGTTTTATCGTCCAGATGTGACTAAGTTCAGCAACGATTTGTCAGCCACACGTTACTTTAATACGGTCAACGTCGAATCAATACTGCCGCCAAATGAACGCAGTGAAGCCAGCACATTGGCATTTAGCAATGCGCCAAACACCGATAATGAAACACTAGATGGTGATATCAATAGTGATGGGACAACAAGCGCTGTCGCTATAAATGCTGATAATACCAATAGTACAGAAACCTTAGCAGCAGCCAATAATTCGCGTAATATCAGTCAAGACAATGCCAGCACTTCTGTTGATTCGGATGAGGTTGGCACAGCAAGCCAAAGCGATACTAGTGCCAACAGTGGCGATACAGTGAACCCAGCTGATATTGCTACCCTCGAGTTTGAGGCGGATGAAGAAACACTAGACAAACTGCAAGCCATTAGACGAAAAGCAGAACGCTTGAGCAACTTACCAGATGATCGTGTATTAGATGAAAAAGATCAAGAAGCGCAGAATCTGTTAGGCAAAATCAGTGATTCAATTAGTAATGTGGCTCAAAAAATATTCCCTGATGAAAAAAGCATTCTTGCAGATGAAAATTTTGTGCCACCAACACTAGCAGGACGCAAAACTCCGCAAGATGTCGTAGAAAGCAAAAAAGTACCGCTGTATGTTTTCGTATCTTCCAGTAAGCCTCGGGATGCTCAAGTTGGTCTTGGTTATGGCACAGATACAGGTGTACGAGCAACGGCAAAAATAGATTACAACTTATTGAACCGTCAAGGTTATCAGGCGGGAGCAGAAACTGAAGTCTCAAGAATTAATAAAAATATAGGCGTTTACGCCAGTCGACCTTGGAAGCATCCACTCAATGACAAATTGGAAGGACGCCTCACGTATGAAGAAGAGGTAATCGATCAAGGCGAAGGTAACTTTGATCTGTCTACTCGCACACTAAAAGCAGCATTGAATCGCAATATCCGTCGTGAAGAAGGCTGGAATAGTAGCTACTCTGTGCGTTATCGTTTGGATGAGCTTGAAACAGGCGTTGATGATACTAAGTTGGACGATCTTCCCATACGTTTTACTTCTTCTAACCCTAAGCAAAAAGCATTGCTATTTGGCTATGGTATTAATAAAACCAGTGTTGATAATGCGACCAATCCAACGCGTGGTATACGCCAGTATTACTCACTTGAAGCTGGAACAGAGAGCGCCTTTAGTGATACTGATTTGGCAATCGCGCGTGCAGGGGTCAGTGGTATCTATAGCTTTGGCGAAGACAAAAAGCATCAGGTACTAGGTAGTCTAAACACAGGCTACATTTGGGCGGATGATTTTTATGATGTGCCTTATAAACTTCGCTTCTTTGCAGGTGGCGATCAGAGTATCCGAGGCTACGACTATGAAAGTTTATCTCCGATTGATAAAGGCTATCTAACGGGTGGACAGATTCTCGCAGTGGGTAGTGCAGAGTACAATTATGAATTCAGACCTGGCTTTCGTGGTGCATTTTTCACTGATGTAGGTAATGCCTATGACAAGAATTTTGATACTGAGACAAAAGTTGGTGTTGGTGTTGGGGTTCGCTGGGCATCACCCATTGGCGTGGTCAGAGTCGATGTGGCAGCTGGGGTGACAGAAGATAGCATCCCAGTCAGGCTGCATTTCTTTATTGGCTCGCCTTTATAATTGGATTTAGTGGTTTTTTTATTTATCGTGCCAATTGCTGGTAATCATTCTTTAACGTAGTTGAGTGTCATGCTGACAAATAATACCCCGCCTAATAACTCACCAGATGAAGATCCAGCACAGCGCGATGCTCGTGCAGTCAAACGTTGGTATCCGCTGTCTTTTTTACTCAAGCTACTGGTGCTGATCTTAATCGTATTAGTGATTATGTTTGCGGTCTTCTTCTATGCGGTAGGCACCGATTCAGGTACCAAATTTGTATTAGACAAAATCAGTGCCGAGACAGGAATCAAGTTTAAGTACGGGCGCGGTAACTTACGTGATGGTATTTGGATTACGGACATCGATATCGACGCGACTGAAGATCTTGAAGTACTGATCGATAAAGCCTATGTCAAGATTGGTTGGCGTGCCGTGTTTGCCAAAGAAGTGCATTTGCGTGATGCAGACATACAAACTATTGAGATTCTCAATAATAAGCCGCCAACAGGTGAGCCGTTCGACTATAAGACCTTGCAGTTGCCAGTGAATTTGCGTTTTGATCAAGCTAACATTAAAAAAGTTATCTATAAGCAAGTGACTAAAGATCCCATTATTGTTCATGATATTGCTGCCCGTGATTTGACATGGGTAGGCAGTACTGTGACGGTTGGGCGTGGTGATCTGCGCTATGCCGACATAGTTAAAGTCAGTGCGTTGCAAGGTAATATTGATTTGCAAGGGGATTATCCACTGGACTTGAGCGCCATTGCAGAAGTCAGTGCCTTAGACAAAGCTTATATTGACCCGCTCAATATTACCGCAACAGGAACGCTTAAGCGTACAGTCGGTAAAGTACGTAGCCGCTATAACGATAGTGATGTTAGTGGTGATTTTGTTGTGCAGGGATTGGATACTGATGCGCCGTTCCAAGCAAAACTGCAATGGGATGATATTTTAATTCCTTATGCCGAAGATCAGAACATTCGTCTAAAAAGTGGTAGAGCAACTGCCACGGGGGTTGTCTCAGAAATACGCTTGCGAATCAATACTGAGCTTACAGCAAAAGATATTCCTTCAGGTCACTATCAAGGTCGCGGTATTATCGCAAACAGTCAGTTACGTATCGATCGCTTGGATGCCGAAGTTCCTGCTGGTCATTTGATATTGCAAGGTATTTTGGATTGGCAAGAAAGCTTTGATGCAAAACTGCGAGCAACTGGTAGCAATTTTGATATCCGTAAAGCCATTCCAAATGAATATGCCGACTTTAAAGCGTATGCACCGCAAAAGCTTAACGGTAGACTGTCATTGCATTATCAGCTTCAGAATACATCTGGTAATACACAGATTGATGCAGATTTGCGTCAACGAGATGGTGAGCACCTCAATGCCAATATGGTCGCTGGTAAGACGTCAGCGAAGTCTAAGCAAGCAGCGCCTTGGTATATTGATGCAAGATGGGAAAACCTAATCCGTCGAAATGTACCCGATATTGGTAATATTGACAGTCCAAGTGGACAAGCGAATGTCATTATTCAGGGATCACGACTATCCGTCGATGCCAATGCCGTTATCAATGAGTTAAATGCTGCGCCCAAAGGTAACTATGATGTGCGCATACGTAAAGCGGGTGACGTCATTGATATTAACCGTCTTAACTATAAAGGCATCGTGGGTGATTTATCAGGTACTGGACAGATTCAGCTGGCAAACAATCGCCGTCCATTATCATGGCAAGTCGATGCGCGTACCAATGGTTTGCTTCTCAAGCAGTATCGCAGTGACTTACCGCTTGAGCGTTTGACTGGTAATATCAGTGCGCGTGGTCGTCTATTAAATATCACTAAAGGTGGCGTGAGTGGTCAGCGTCATATCATTACTTTAAACAACACAGATTTGCAGGCACAGCTTGATGCCACGCAAGATAGCCGTACTATTGGCATCACAGGTGGCGGTGACGCCAGTGTCGATATCGTTGGTGGTGAGCTGTCTGTCTTTGATGCAAGATTTAATGGACAGATTGATACGGCAGATGTACCAAAAGGACGCCTTGTCATCGATGCGGCAGGCACGCCAAATCTTATCAGCATCCGCAAAGTTAATTACAATGGTGAAGCAGGCGCAGTAAATGCCAAAGGCGTTATCGATTTGCGCAAAAATATTGGCTGGACTATTGATGGCCGTTTTGATCAGTTTAACTTGGGCTATTTCTTACCTAATAACCCAGCAATCATTACGGGTGATCTAAAAACCAGTGGTGAATGGCAAACTGCGCCCAAAAACCAAGCAAATGCGGCAGGCAAGTTGCAACGTTTCGCCGTCAATTTCGATGGCATACTAGATGCAGAGCAACTGCCAGCAGGTAAGTTGACCATTGATGCTAGTGGCGATGCGCAACTGATTCGTATCAAACGTCTGCGTCATGTGGGTGCAGCAGGCAGTATTGATGCCAAAGGCACCATAGATGTTCGTCAAGGGATTGCTTGGGATATCAATGCGGTAATGGATCGCTTTAACCTAGGTTACTTCCTTAAAGACACCCCAAGTCTTATCACCGGTACCATCAATACGGATGGTCGTTGGAGTGATATACAGCAAACCATCAATGTTGATCAGATTGATCTTAGAGGTATGCTAAAAGGTCAGACGCTAAGTGCCAAAGGCAGCTTAGCAGCAAAAATGCGTCTGCCAAAAGACTTAGCGAGCTATTTCAAACGTCTCCAAACACAAGACGCGCAAGCACAATATAGACAAGTTAATGCCTTGATTGATAGTTTGAATGCGGACAATTTGGTACTGCGTTGGGGTGATAACTACATTACTGCAAATGGTAATGCCAAGCAATTACAAGCAAAAATCAATATTACCAGTTTGGATCAGCTTTCAGATAAGCTGACAGGCAAAGTTACAGGCGGTGCGACTTTAGCACAGCCAGCAGGACAAGCGTTACCAACCATCTATATTGATTTGGTGGGTGAGCGTCTTGCACTGCCAGGTTTTGTCTTACGTCAAGGACGCGTGCGCGGCAAGTTGGTCAACTTGGCAAATAGCCCAAGCCAGCTGATTGTGACGGCGGAGGGTTTGGATGCGGCTGGTCAAAGCTTTAAGAGCCTTAATGTGACCTTTAACGGCACTGAGCAGGCACACGTGGTCGATCTTGGGGTTATCAATGATCAGCTGGATGTTAGCGCACGGCTTAAAGGCGGTTTTGATCGTAATAACCTTAGCTGGTCTGGTGTGATTGGTCGAGGCCGTATCAAGTCCAAATACGCAACATTAAACCAGTTACAGCCAGCACAACTGATTGTGAATTTACCTAATAACCAGAACGGTAAAAATAATGACCTAAGAGTGCAGCTGGCAGCCCATTGTTGGCAAGCTTCTGACCAAACGGGTAAGCTGTGCTTACGCGAAAACTTAGTGGCATCGCCAGATAAAGGTGAAGTCAATGTCGCTTTGCAAAATTTAGATACGTCATTGTTCTCAGTCTTTTTACCTAAAGATATTGAATGGCAAGCCAAGATTAACGGTAAGGCTATTGTCGGCTGGCAAAAAGGTCGCCCGCCAACTATCAATACGACATTATACTCGGATAATGGCAAAATCGGCTTAACCCAAGATGGCGATAGTACACCTGTCTCCTTACCTTACAAGCGTGTGTCACTTATTGCTTTATCAGTCCCTGAGGGTATCAAGCTACGTACTGACATCAATACGGGTCGCGGCGCTCGCGGCTATGCTGAAGTCGTGGTTGATCCTTATAAAGCGCCTAAGCCAATCTCTGGTGCACTGGTGTTAAATGAGCTTAACTTAGCGGTATTTAAGCCTTTCTTACCAGGTATGCGAGTACTTGAGGGTAATATCACGATGGCAGGTGGGCTTGGCGGTACATTAGATACACCGCAGTTTTACGGTGATGTAAAGCTTGCTAATGGTCGTATCGCGATGCTCGATTTGCCAGTGAATTTGACTAATATAAATACTGAAGCCAAAATTCGTGGCACACAGGCAACCATTGATGGTTCATTTAAAAGTGGTACTGGTAATGGCACCTTAACAGGAACAGTGAATTGGCAACAAAAGCTACAAGCCAAATTGAGTATCGTTGGGGAGCGTTTGGTAATCACGCAGCCGCCGTTACTGGTCGCTGAGATTAATCCTGATATTGATATTATCGTGCGTCCAACTGATCGTTATGTCGATATTAAGGGTGCTGTCACTGTGCCTTCAGCGACTATTCGTCCACCAGAAGCCAGCGAGGATATCATTACACAAACCGAAGATGCGGTTGTACTTGATCGTCGTCTGATTGGTAATATTAATGACGTATTGGCTGTCTCAAAACCTTGGTCTATCAATGCTGATGTTGGTGTTGATTTGGGCGATGATATCAACTTCCGTGGTTTTGGTGCCGTTATTCCATTGGCAGGCGCGATTAATATCACTCAGTCTGGTACGGGTGTCATGCGTGCAAGGGGTGTGGTGCAAGTATCACGTCGTACTAGTGTTGGTATCTTTGGTCAGAATTTGGACCTTAACTATGGCCAAGTACGTTTCAATGGCGATGTCATGAAGCCCAATCTTAGTATTGAAGCCGTTAAAGAGATCAGTGGTAAGACTGTGGGTGTACGTGTCAAAGGCAGTACTGAAAGTCCAAATATTGTTGTCTTTAATAATGCAGGTTTAACCCAGCAGCAAGCGATGAATGCGCTAGTAACTGGTCGAATTGATAATAGAAGCGCCACACAGATCAGTGAGCAAGGATTTAAGTCGCAAGTTACCAACAATTTGGCAGCCGCTGGATTGAATTTTGGTTTGGGTGGTACGCGTAACTTAACCAATCAAATTGGACAAGCTTTTGGTTTCCAAAGCCTGACAGTCGATGCCTCAGGTAGCAGTGAGGATACCAATGTCAACGTAACAGGTTATGTGTCTCCCGATCTATATATTCGCTATGGTGTCGGTGTGTTCAATGCACAAAATAGCCTGTCGGTTCGTTACCAGCTGACTCGTCGTATCTATGTCGAAGCGACTTCAGCGGTAGAAAACGTAGTCGATGTGGTGTATAGCTGGCAGTTTTAGAGTCTGGGTTTAAAAGACTGTAATGATGACGATATAATTTAGAACCAACAAAAAACGCCTTTTAATGAAGGCGTTTTTTTATAATTAATCCGACGTTGAAACCAATAAATTTATTTGGTTAAAATAAGGCGGTTGTTGCGTGTTAGGCGCAAACGATACTCTTCACCTTCATGCTCGATTCTTACTTCTTTGGTTAAGGCAAAAAGGTGTTGTGATTGTAGCGTTGGTAGACGGTTTTCACGGCAATTTAAATAACGAGAGATGACCATACTCATGGCAAATTCCTTTTGATAAAAAGTGGCTGAATAAATTAATAGCTGAATAAATCAATAATAGTGTGACTGCCTTTTAACGATAATAATTATCATTTACATTTGTTTATTTTGCAAGTCAATTTATAAAATAAAATGCAGTTATTATGTAAACTTATCTTAACCGATACACATAAAGTATTTTTATCAAGCATTTTTTATAAAAATAATTATCATAATCAATAGTTTAACGACTAAAGAAACAGTTTTTACTCAGCTTAGTCAGAAAGCGCAAAAGTCACGATAACAGTAGAAATGGAATACTATGTCAAGTAAAGCAAATAAAAACCGAGAAAGTCAAAAAGCCATCGTAAACGTAGCAGTGGCAGTCATTCATTACAAAGACCAGTATTTACTAGGATTTAGAGATGCAGCTCAACACCAAGGCAACCGTTATGAGTTTGTAGGTGGCAAGATAGACAACAATGAAAGCGGAGAGCAAGCAGTCATTCGAGAGGTTGCTGAAGAGACTGGTATCGCCATCCAAGATAACACTATCGTCAAACTTGGCCGGCTGCATCACGACTATGGCGATAAGCAAGTGAGCTTGCAGGTTTATAAGATTGAATTAACTACGGCGCAGTATGAGCAGCACAAGCATTGTCAATATGGATTAGAAGGTCAGGCACTGGTATGGGTAAATAAACGTGATTTGTTAACAGAGCAATATCCTTTACCAGCCGCCAATAAGACCATTCTTGAATGGTTAAGCGTACCAACAACCATCGCAATTACCTATCCGTTAACACATTTCAAGATGCATTCTGATCCAAGATCAGCTTGGCTACAATATCATCAAGAAAACCTAGCCTCAAAGAGCTGGGTATATATGCGAGTAAAAGACGCGATGTCGGAGGATATAGTCGGGCGCTTGATGCGTCAACGTCCAGATATCTCAGTCATTGTCTCTCATGATGCTGATTATTCATTTCTGATGAGTAAAGATTTGGTCGTTGAAAATAAACATACTTCTGAGCAAATAGTTGCTCATCACTTAACGCATACTACATTAATGCAATGGTTCGACAGTATTCAAGACAGTAGTGCATCTACTCAGCTTATTTCGCATACGCATCCATTGTTCGTCAGCTGTCATGATGCTGCCAGTATTAATGCAGCCAATCACCTTGCCAGCACCCGTCTACAGCAACAATTACCACCAGTAATTGGCGCTTTTTTATCACCTATATTGATGACTCAAACACACCCTCATGCTGAGCCGCTCGGTTGGGAGACATGGTCAAGTTTGGCACAATTGGCTGATATGCCTATCATCGGTCTAGGCGGTTTATCACCTGCAATGATTGATCAAGCTTTAACGTATGGTGGTATCAGTGTGGCTGGCATCCGGCAGTTCTACTAATTTCAAAGTCTAAAAAATATTTCATAATACTAACTTCTCATTTTTAATTAACTATTCAGATCTCAATATAACGTTGTTTAAGACTGTTGCTTATTAGAAAATCCTATTTTAAATAACGGATTTTTAACATATTTATCTGCTAAGTAACTATGTGTTTATTCCATAGCATAAACACATAGTTACTTACAAACCGTTGCTTTTTCCTACATTGCGACACTGTTTTAACTGCTCATCTGTCCTTAATATAAACTACCTAAACAAAGCGCCTTTGTAGTACTTCTACTAAGTCAAATGTTCACACAAAAGTTTTATTACTATTTTGATGACTTGTAATTTTTATAATATTCATACGCTTACTGGATATATTTTCCAATATGAGCGACAAATAAGATACTAAATATAATTAATGACGTATAAGAAACTTTAACTAACATTATTAACAATGGTACCCATATGAAAACCAATAAGTTACCTAAATCAGCATGGCCTGATTCACAGGAAGCTGGTTCTCAGTCTCCGCAGGCTAGCCAGTCGAGCCGCTATTATCAAAAAGATAATAACACTCAGACCAGCTATGCGAGCAACGATTCTAGCTATAACCATGCTAGTTCGAACGATGATTATTCTCATCCTTTAGCTGACAATGTATCTGAGCAAGACGGCTATTTTGGATATAAAAGTGCTAAGCAGACGAAAGACCCCATTGCGACTAATCGTGGCAGTATAACGAATGATAAGATCAATGGAGATTTCGAGATGCTCAATAACTACAAGCAGCCGCAGAAGTTAAGTAAAAAAGAACCATTAATGTCAAAGTTTGTAGAAGAACAAGAGAACAACTTAACAGAGGATCTGGGACAAGATGTTGATTCATTATCCCCAAAAATTACTTCATATAAAGAAATACCGGAGCGCGTATTCATGAATGGATTGATCAAGCACACAGGTATTGCTTTAGCGATTATCATACCTTTAGCTGCGTTTTCAGCTTATGCTGCAACACCGCCAACAAATAATGCTACTAAAGCAAATGTAGCGGCAAATACAATGGCGAAAGAGAATATATCAATTAAGCCTGATGCGATCATACACAAGTCTGCTAGTACGCCAACCACAGTCGATAGTGTGGATCTAAAAAAATACTCAGGTACTTGGTATGAAATAGGTCGCTTGCCTATGTATTTCCAGCGTAAGTGTGCTGGTGACGTTACAGCGAACTATACCGAAAAGACAGATGGCTCAGGCATTGTAGTTACTAATAAATGTATGGGTGAAGATGGCTCTAAGATCACAGCTGAAGGTTTAGCCAAACCAGCAGATGATACTGGTAGTAAATTAAAAGTGACCTTTTTGCCATCTTGGATTCGTTGGTTACCAGTTGGCCGTGCAGACTATTGGGTGTTAGCACGTGATCCTGATTATAAGACCGCATTGGTTGGGACACCTGATAAAGACTATTTGTGGCTGTTGGCTCGTTCGCCAAATATCAGTCAAGAAACCTATGCCAAGTATCGTCAAATTGCGCAGCAACAAGGGTATGATTTGAAAGAATTCAAATTAACACCGCAGACAAACCAAACCACTCGATTGGTGCCGTAATAGTTTAAATATAAAACTGAGATAGCTTTTTAATGTTAAGAGGTTTTCATTGGTTAGTAGAGTACACGTAAAGAATTGACGCAATTGATTTCTATTTTATTTTTTTGTGACCAATGAATCGTAATAAAACGCCTTATAACACTAGTAGATCGGTTATCACTGGCAAAATAAGGCGTTTTAGGCTAAAATCTACGCGATCTAAATACTCTATTGTCAATAACTTACATTCATTATGTTTGCTTGATGGATTAGAGTGATTGCTTAGACTATCTATTATTACTTCTTATATTTTTCTTCATACATTATTGATCACATACTACTGACCATAAGGATGTTTCTCGTGAGCAACGCTGATACCTTACGCCAACTACATCAAGACCATTTAAGCAACTATAATAATCAAGAACAAAAAGCAATTGAGCTTATGGGGTTACTGAATAAACTCTATAACGAGCAAGATGTGCAAGTGACCTTGTTCGGTGATACGCTTAATACGACTTCAACTGGTCAGATATTGGCATTGCATCAAAAAACAGCGTTACGTAATCAGACCGCTAAGGCTATCGATATTGCTGATACTTTAGCAATGGTAAAGGCATTAGCTGATAATGATAGTCTTCAGTCAGCACAAGTGGATGTTGGTCAATTGATTGCTAATGACAGCGATCTACAGACTGCGCTTCAAGCAGTAAACACCGATAGTAATACCGTCAATGCTGCAGCTGATACTGTATTATATGGTTTTGGCCGTATTGGACGTATCCTGACGCGCTTATTATTGTCACAAGCGTCAAGCGCCAAAGGTCTACAGTTAAAAGCCATTGTTGTACGTCCTGCTGCTGCTGGTGATTTGGCAAAACGCGCGTCATTGTTAGAGCGTGATTCGATTCATGGTAGCTTTGCTGGCGGTGTTGTGGTTGATGAGCAAAACAATGGTTTAATCATTAATGGCCGTTTTGTACAAGTTATTTATGCCAATGACCCAAGTGATATCGACTATACGGCATACGGTATCGACAATGCCTTAGTTATCGACAATACAGGTATTTGGAAAGATGAAGCAGGTCTTGGTAAGCACCTACAGTCTACTGGTGTGAAAAAGGTTCTGCTAACTGCCCCTGCTGGTGGTAATATCAAAAACGTCGTTTACAATGTCAATAATGACACGGTTGGCGAAGATACGATTGTCAGTGCTGCTAGCTGTACCACTAATGCGATTACACCTACGCTAAAAGTATTGAATGATAAGTATGGTATCGAAAATGGTCATGTTGAAACGATTCATTCATTTACTAACGATCAAAACCTAATCGATAATTATCATAAGGCTGACCGACGTGGTCGCAGTGCTGTACTTAATATGGTTATTACCAGTACAGGCGCAGCAAAAGCGGTTGGCAAAGCACTACCAGAGTTGAGCGGTAAATTAACAGGCAATGCGATTCGTGTGCCAACGCCAAACGTTAGCTTAGCAATTTTGAACCTAAATCTAAAAACTGCACCAAAAAGCGTAGAAGCGTTAAATGAGTTCTTACGCAATATTTCTAATAGCAGCACTTGGCAGACTCAGATTGCTTATACAGATTCTACAGAAGCTGTTTCGACTGACTTTGTTGGTGATACTCATGTAGGTATTGTTGATGCACAAGCCACTATCTTGACGGACAATCATGCTATCGTTTATATCTGGTATGATAACGAAGTAGGGTATAGCACCCAAGTACTACGTTTGGCAACGCAAATGGCAGGCATCAGTTATACTCAGATTCCAGCATAATTTGTCAATATGTTAAAATTCAGATGCGGTAAAATGATATAGTAGGCGTAACGCTAAAGCTGCACTTACTATTATTGTTAGCAGTAATGTGAGGCAGCATCTGAAATGTCATACCCAAACACCCGATAGTCCGACTGATTATCGGGTGTTATTGTCATAACGGAAGGCATATACAAATTTAATGTATGTTGTCGATAGTATGTGAAAGTGACAGCATTCATTTAGAGCAATATAGAATATAGTGAAAACCTAAAAATACAGCCGTGGGTTGTACCAGTATATAAACTGGATTGTGAATTAAGGAACGTAAGATGCGATTTATTGATGAAGCCGTCGTAACGGTAAAAGCAGGTGACGGTGGTAATGGAATCGCCAGTTTTCGCCGAGAAAAATATGTGCCGCGCGGTGGACCTGATGGTGGTGATGGCGGCAAAGGCGGAGATGTTTATGTCATTGCAGAAGACAACACAAACACGCTAGTTGACTATCGTTATACACGTCGTCACGATGCGATGCGCGCTGAAAATGGCCATAGTAGAAATTGTTCAGGCAAAGGATCAGATGATCTTTATTTACCCGTACCAGTGGGTACAACTGTGGTTGATACTGAAACTGATGAAGTGTTAGGTGATTTGATTGAAATTGGTCAAACCTTACTGATCGCAAAAGGCGGCGATGGTGGTTTGGGTAATACTCATTTTAAAAGCTCTACTAACCAAGCACCGCGTAAAGCGACGTCTGGTTTTGAAGGTGAGTTAAAAGTCCTTAAGTTTGAGCTAAAAGTGGTGGCTGACGTTGGTCTAATTGGTTTGCCCAATGCAGGAAAATCTACTTTTATTCGACAGGTTTCTGCTGCAAGACCGAAGGTGGCAGACTATCCTTTTACCACATTAGTGCCGAATTTAGGCGTGGTCGATATTGGTCGTCATCGCTCGTTTGTGATGGCAGATATTCCTGGTCTGATTGAAGGCGCGTCAGAAGGTGCAGGACTTGGTATTCGCTTCTTAAAGCATGTCGCTCGTACTCGTCGTTTGCTACACTTGGTTGATGTTAAGCCAGTTGATGGCAGTGATCCAGTACAAAATGCTCGCGTTATTCTCAATGAGCTTGAGCGTTTCTCTCCTGAGTTGGCCAATTTACCTCAAATTTTGGTATTGAATAAAATCGATCAGGTCAACGAAGAAGACTTGAACGAGCTGTGCACTCATATCGTGGCCGAACTTGGCTGGACAGGTATTGTATTTCGCACTGCCACATTGACTGGTGAAGGTGTTGATGCCGTCAAATATCATCTAATGAATGAGATTGAGCTTGAGCGCGAGCGTGAGATAGAAGATCCTATCTTTGCTGAAGCACAAAAAGAACGTTTCGAGCGTTTAGAAGCTGAAGTACGCTTAAATACCGAAGCACAGCGTGAAGCGTATCGTGCAGCACGCAGGGCGGCGCGCGAAGGTTTAGACTTGTCTGATTTTGATGGCGATGACGACGATGGAGTTGAGGTGGTGTACGTTCCTTAAACCAATACGCTTGAGTAAGTATATTTGAATTTTTTAAATAACCCCCGTAATCAATTCGTATAATAAATAGGAGTTTATATGGCAGTTGACATAGCAAATACGACCGAAGAAGCAAGATTTATTAAGCAAAATCGTAACTTCGACATTCAGCGCGTTATTGTCAAGATTGGCTCATCATTATTGACAAATAATGGTCGAGGGCTAGATCGTACTGCCATATATGAATGGGCAAAGCAAATCGCAAAACTGCATAAACAAGGGGTGGAAGTATTACTGGTATCTTCGGGTGCGGTTGCCGAAGGCGTGGTACGTATGAACCTTGAGGAACGACCCAAAAAACTAGCAGCGCTACAAGCCTGTGCTTCTATTGGACAGATGGGATTGATTGAAACGTGGTGGTCAGCATTGATCCAGCATGGTATTCAAAGCTCGCAATTATTATTGACTCATGATGATTTGTCTAATCGTAGCCGTTATCTTAATACAACAGGGGCGCTGACGCAGTTATTGGACTGGCGCGTATTACCTGTTATTAATGAGAATGATACCATCACGATTGATGAGATTAAATTTGGCGATAATGATACATTGGGTGCGATGGCGGCTGCCATGGTTAATGCCGATTTATATATTATTTTAACTGATCAAGAAGGTGTCTTCACAGATAACCCGCGTGACAATCCTGATGCTAAAATGATTCGTCAAGAGCGTGCAATGGCTGATTATTTATTTGATATCGCAGGTGACGGCGGTAAGCTTGGACGCGGTGGTATGTTGACCAAAATTCGTGCCGGTCGCCTTGCAGCGATGGGTGGTTGCCCAACAGTTATTGTGAGCGGTGCTATTGACGATGTCATTACTCGTGTGGTCTCAGGCGAAGCAGTTGGTACATTACTGACGACTAACGAAGAGGACAAAATCATTGCTCGCAAACAATGGCTTGCAGCGCATCTACGTATGTCAGGCAGCTTGGTTGTTGATGCTGGTGCTGCAAGAGCATTAACTGAACACAATAGAAGCTTGCTACCGGTTGGTGTTGTAGAAGTTCGTGGTGGTTTTGATGAAGGCGATGTCGTAGAAATTGTCCATCAGGATACGGGCGAACGTATTGCAGTTGGGCAGGTCAACTTTTCATCACATGATGCACGCCGTGTGGCTCGTGAACGTACTGAGCAATTTGACAAGATTTTTGGCAGTAGCGAAGAACGGGTCGTTATGGTGCATCGTGATAATTTGGCGTTGACAGTGTAGCGTATTAGAAGTACATAGCATTTACTATGTGGTACGTTTCGTTGGTGAGTCATTGCTAGTCGTTAATGTTGCGTTTTTTATTTGGTCAATTTTAAAAAGTTTAGAAAATCACGCTGTACGTATTACCAAGTGATTCTAGATTGGCCAATCTAATCTATATGTAATGATCGTCTATAATTCTTTTATCTAACTTTTTTATTCATCACTGTATTCTTTATTTATGATGAATGCAGTGATGCTTTGGGGATTTGTACATGAGTGCTTCAGACAATAGTAGCTCGATCCAGCAAGAGTTTGCACCTTTAAAAAACGACAGACTGTTACGAGCGCTACGTTTTGAGTCGATAGATACCACACCAGTTTGGATGATGCGTCAAGCGGGTCGGTATCTGCCTGAATATAAAGCCACTCGTGCAGAAGCGGGTGATTTTATGAGTTTGTGCAAGGATACTGCTCGCGCTACTGAAGTGACTTTACAACCGTTACGCCGTTATGATTTGGACGCGGCTATTTTGTTTAGTGATATCTTGACTATTCCTGATGCTATGGGACTGGGGCTATATTTTGAGACTGGAGAAGGTCCTAAATTCAAATACCCTATCCGCCAGCAGGCAGATCTTGATAGATTGCCAGTATTGAATGCTAATGACTCTTTAGATTACGTCATGCGCGCTGTGACAAGTATTCGTAAAGCGCTTAATGGTCAAGTGCCTTTGTTTGGTTTTTCTGGTAGTCCTTGGACATTAGCCACTTATATGATTGAAGGCGGGAGCTCAAAGGATTATCGCTATACCAAAGGTTTCTTATATAGTAATCCTGAATTTTTACATCAGTTATTAGATAAGTTAGCGACAGCAGTTATTGATTATTTGGATGCACAGGTTGTTGCTGGTGCGCAAGTATTACAAATATTCGATAGTTGGGGCGGAGCACTTGGTCATCGTCAGTTTATCGAGTTTTCTCATGCATACAACAAACGCATTGTCGCTGAATTAAAAGTACGTCACCCACAAATTCCTGTGGTTTTATTTACCAAAGGTGGCGGATTGTGGCTTGATGTCCAAGCAGACAGCGAGGCTGATGCATTAGGTTTAGACTGGACGATGCCAATTGATCGTGCAAGACAGGTATTGACTGAAAGTCAGCGCCAGTTAACCAAGCAGCATAAAAAACTACAAAGTAGCAAAGCCATTCAAGGTAATTTAGACCCAGCCACATTGTATGG
This sequence comes from Psychrobacter sp. JB193, assembly GCF_002285555.1. NCBI lineage: Bacteria > Pseudomonadati > Pseudomonadota > Gammaproteobacteria > Moraxellales > Moraxellaceae > Psychrobacter > Psychrobacter sp. JB193. The sequence continues at coordinate 736,010 of NZ_NRGY01000001.1, read as the reverse complement.
TTCACCTACAACTATCCGCAGCGAAGTAAAAGCGATGCTAGATAGTGCTTATGCTAGCGGCGAAAAAACAGGGTATATAGCAAACTTAGGCCATGGTATTACCCAGTGGGTCAACCCAGATAATGCCAAAGTATTTATCGATGCTGTACATGAGTATCAAATTTAAAGAATCTGAATACTAGTAGCCATATTATAGCTCTAGTGATTATCGTTTTTGTGAGCACAAAGTTAATGTTAAGCTCAAAAATAGAGGTTACACTCTAGTATTTACTGCGTAATAGAAAAAGGACATCTTATGATTTCGGCAGCGATTGTTGGTGGTACAGGTTATACAGGTATTGAACTGATTCGTTTATTATCTGCACATCCTGAAGTGTCTATTGATCTGCTTACCTCACGTAGTGAAGCAGGTACAAGAGCTGACGAGATATTTCCAAGTTTGCGCGGTGTGTCAGACATTGTCTTTAGTGACTTAGGAGACAATACACTTGCAACACTACAGCAGTGTGATGTGGTGTTCTTTGCAACACCTCATGGCGTGGCAATGCAGCAGGCGGAAGCGTTGACACAAGCTGGTGTCAAGGTGATTGATTTGGCTGCTGATTTTCGTTTGCAGTCATTGGCAGATTTTGAACACTGGTATCAGCAATCGCATGCTTGTCCTGAGTTATTGAAAACAGCGGTATACGGCTTACCTGAAGTCAATCGAGAAAAGCTTGCGAGCGCTTTGGTAGTGGGCAATCCAGGTTGTTATCCGACAACTGCTATTTTGGGTTTGAAGCCGATAATTGAAACTCAAAATCAGCAAGTAGAAAGGTTGGTTGAGTCACGTATTGTTATTGATGCAAAATCTGGAGTTTCAGGCGCCGGTCGTCAGGCAAAGCTTGCTTTAAACTATGCTGAAACGACAGATAATTTTAAGGCATATAGTGTTGAAGGGCATCGTCATCTGCCAGAGATCGAGCAAGGCGTTGCACAATTACTAGACAGTCAGTTTACGCATCGTATCCGCTTTTTGCCTCACCTTGTACCAATGATTCGTGGCATGCTGAGCTCTATTCATATGGAGTTAACTGAGGCAGGTGCGGCTATTGATTGGCAGCAAGCATTTGAAAATACCTATGCATCAGAGCCGTTTGTCGACGTTATGCCAAAGGGTATTTATCCTGACACGCGTAGCGTCCGCGCTAGTAATCGCTTACGTATTGCTGTACATCAAGACAATGAACGTGATGAGCTGACCATTATCGTAGTACAAGATAATTTAGTGAAAGGTGCGGCCGGGCAAGCGGTGCAAAATATGAATGTTATGTTCGGTTTTGATGAGTCTATGGGGTTAAATTTTGCGCCTATTGTCCCTTAATAAAGACATGTTACTCGCACGTTGTTCATATTTATGATGCTAGGTATTGATTATAAATTCCGCTATAATGGCTTGCCTTTTCTGTTAAGAGATATTGTCTAAATGCGTGTTAAGTTCGTACAACGCTTTTGCTCACAACCAACACGTTTATCGTGCCAAAACTCTGCTTTGCGTTATGGAGAACATAGGTTATATTCTCTTGACATGAGCAATGGACCAATAATTGCGGCAGGTAAAGGGCAGCGAGGGGCGTCCACATTGTTATTGGCGTTATTCGTGGTAGTGGTTTTGGTAACGGCTACGGTTGGATTGTTATTTGGACACAAACTGGGCTATCAACGCGGTTTTCATTCTATGCAGACGGAAACCAAGCAGGCGATGATTAACAGCAGTGAAGCGACCAAAGAGCTTGAAAAACTGCGCCTGAGTAACAAAATAGCGACCAAGCAATCAGCTACTGCTAAGCAAGAATTGGCAATAAGTTTGGCCAATATCAAAGAGTTGCGTGAAAACCAAAAAGAATTAACGGTCGAAAATAGACAACTTGCACAACTCAATGAAGCATATGCCGAGATTGTTGTTGATCAAGGCGGTATGCCATTGAAGATACTTGGTGCAAAAATCAAACCCCTACCTGAGAACTCGTTTGAGTATGGTTTTGATGTTGGGATGCTGAGTAGTGATGGTCAAGCCAAACGCTTACAGCCAACATTGACACTGCTTAATGATAACTCTTTAGTTGAAGTGCCATTAGATCCAGCTGTTTATACCATTGACGGTATTACTCGTATTCGTGGTCGTTTTACGATGCCAACAGGCTTTAGACCTTTACAGGTTAAACTCAATCTGCAAGCAGATGGACAAAAGGTAGAGCAATTATACAACTGGTCGCTAGGAGCCAGCGTTGATAACATGCCTCTCTCACTTCTCGACTTATCAGAAGTCGATGAAAGCCCTATTGAGCCTTGATTGTATATTGATTGATGAAAGCATCAGTTAAACGACGCTACAAACCTCAGTAAAGATAGGGGTTATATAAAATGACTTTAAGTTGTTTTCTATCTCACTCTTGATAAGATTGATGCGGGCAAAATCTGTATACTTGATAAGTGAATATAACAGGTACTTTATTAGCTCTTTGATGGGCAGATATGGTATGCGACTCTCTAATTTTTTACCCAAACTTACCATATAATTTTATTGCTACTATTATGAAACAAATGATACTTGAAGCAACGCCCACTGTTTTAGATTGGCACTTTCCCAATATGCCAGCTCATCGTGCGCAAGAAGGCGATACAGATAACGAAACCTCACCGCAAGCTGATGTACTCGTCGCGGAGCCAGAGGTGGCTAAGCCACCAATGTATGCAGTCGTAATGTACAATGACAACTATACTCCTATGGAGTTTGTGGTCTATGTTTTACAGTCGGAATTCCGTCATAGTATGGATTCAGCAGTTGAAATTATGCTGACGATACACAATAGTAGTAAAGGAATTGCTGGTATTTATCCTAAGGACATTGCCGAGACCAAGGCTAAAAAGGTCAACAGTCTTGCCCACCGTGAAGGCTATCCTTTATTAACTCAAATAGAGCCACATCAAGGCGAATAACTATTGTTTTGAAATCCTCTTCTACGAGATTTTTTACGTCACTACAAACTGCTTCATCTCTCGTGTTACTTTCAATATCATATGATCCTCAAAGCTCTTTAAATAGCTGACATTATTGATAAGTGTGATAGGGGCTTTGAAGCAAGCTTTTGTCTTCAAAAATTCTTTCTTATAAAAATTTTTCTGTTAATGCTTATCTCATCATTGTCTTGATTTTTCTTTGATATAACCTCATATAATCTATTGAACCACCAAATAATGGTTTATATAGTCATGATTTCATTCTCATTGTTTTTTAACAGTATCTAGAGTCTCTCTATATTTATTAAGCATTTTGCTTAAACAAAGCTCCTTCAAATTTTCTATATTCTCATTTTGTATTTCTGTCATTTTTTAAGCTTTTTAAGTCATCTAACGTTTTATTTACTTACCTATACTGACAGGCGTAACGAGCCGTATGCTTCGATACATTTTAGTCTGCGTTAATAGATTGACTCTGCTTGAGTATCGTGTTGAGATAAAGACAAAGCGGATAGCAATTATCAAGAAGCATTATCTATGATAGGTAATCAGAAAATATCAAAATGAGGGATGAGTCATCTTATTTATCGCTACCTATTTAATAATATATATATTGCCCTTGAACAATCCATCTATTGCCCTGATTTACTTACTAACTCATTAATAAAGCTATCAATTATAAAGATAGGTATAACCGTAGGAAGCCGTTATGTTAAGTCGTCATCTTGAAGTTTCTTTGCGTTTAGCAATGACACTTGCGCGCCAAAAATCGCATGAGTATCTTACTGTTGAACATTTACTATTAGCGTTATTAGAAAATACTCATGCTGCCAATACATTGACGGCATGTAATGCTAACGTTTCAACGCTGCGTACTGAGCTTGAAGCTTATATTAACAAGCACACGCCAACTGTTGATGTAGATACTGAACAGTCACCACAACCAACACAAAGCTTTGATCGTATCTTACAACGTGCCATTTTTCATGTGCAGTCTATCGGTGGTGGCCGTCTTGTTGAAGGTTCGGATATCTTGGTGTCTATGTTCTCAGAGCATGATACCTATGCAGTTTATTTGCTTAAAAAGCAGGGCATCAGTCGTCTTGAGCTGACTCAATATCTCTCACACGGTCAAGACAAAGATGAGCCATCTGAGCCACGTGCCTCTATGACGGGTGAGCGCCGAAGTGCCTCTGAAAAAACCAGTAAAGATCCGTTGGTTGAGTTTGCTACCAATCTGAACCAGCGTGCTGCTGAAGGTAAAACAGATCCATTGATTGGTCGTGCTTCTGAAATTGAGCGTGCCGCCCAAGTCCTATGCCGTCGCCGTAAAAACAACCCATTGCTAGTTGGTGAACCAGGCGTTGGTAAAACCTCCATTGCTGAAGGTTTGGCGTGGTTAATTATCAATGACAGAGCACCAAAACCACTTAATGGTTGTGTCATTTATAGTTTAGATATTGGTTCTTTAATCGCTGGTACTAAATATCGTGGTGATTTTGAAAAACGTATGAAATCGCTGCTTGATGCACTTAAGAAAAAACCAAATGCCATCTTGTTCATTGATGAGATCCATATGATTATTGGCGCAGGGTCGTCAATGAGCAGTAATATGGATGTGTCAAATCTGATCAAACCAGCACTTGCAAATGGTGAGCTGCGTTGTATTGGTTCAACAACCTTTACCGAATATCGTCAAGTGTTTGAAAAAGATCATGCATTGTCACGTCGTTTCCAAAAAATTGATGTGAAAGAACCAAGTGTTGATGACAGTATCGACATTTTGCGAGGTCTCAAACCGCGTTATGAAGAATTTCACAATGTTGAGTATACGGATGAAGCCTTAGTGTCTGCGGTACAGTTATCTGCTAAGCATATTCATGAGCGTTTTTTACCGGATAAAGCGATTGATGTGATTGATGAGGCAGGTGCTTATAAGCGTTTGGGTGTGATTCCTGATGCTGCTGATATCGATGCCGAAGAAAGCTTCATTGCTGATATAGAGCAAGACTTTGACTCGCAAATAGATAGTGATGAAGGTTTTGACACCGATAACGAGGGTGTTGACAACGAAATGAAGAGTGAGGCCGATACGGCGAAAGCCAATGATCGTGCTCAATCGTCTGATAAAATTAAAACGTCTAAAAGCAAGAAGAAGCCACCAATAAAGATCGATGTGGCAGACATTGAGGCCATTATCGCAAAACTTGCGCGTATTCCACCCAAATCCGTGTCGAGCGATGACAAGAGTATTCTTGAGCACTTAGATCGTGATCTTAAACATTTGGTATTTGGTCAAGATGAAGCCATCGAGACCTTGGCTGACGCGATTAAGTTATCACGCGCTGGTCTTAAAGCGCCAGACAAGCCTATTGGTTCGTTTATGTTCGCTGGCCCAACTGGGGTTGGTAAGACAGAAGTGTCACGTCAATTGGCAAGCTTATTAGGGGTAGAGCTAGTACGCTTTGATATGTCAGAGTATATGGAAGCCCACACAGCGTCACGCTTGATTGGTGCGCCTCCAGGTTATGTCGGTTATGATCAAGGTGGTTTGCTGACCGAAAAAATCAATCAGTATCCACATTGCGTATTGTTGCTTGATGAGATTGAAAAGGCGCACCCTGATGTCTTCAACTTACTATTGCAGGTTATGGATCATGGTACGTTGACGGATAACAATGGTCGTGTTGCCATCTTTAAGCAAGTCATTGTGATTATGACCACAAACGTTGGCGCCGATAGTATTAGCCGCTCTTCTATGGGCTTTACCCAGCAAGATCATAGTCGCGATAATACCGAAGCTCTTAAACGTGTCTTCACACCTGAGTTCCGCAACCGATTGGATGCGATTATTCAATTTAATCCATTGAATACCTCAGTCGTGGTGTCAGTGGTTGATAAGTTCTTAGTTGAGCTACAAGTACAGCTTGATGATAAACAAGTAACGCTAGAGATTGATGATGAGGTACGCGACTATTTGGCGAACAAAGGTTATGATCGCTTGATGGGTGCCCGTCCAATGCAGCGCTTGATTCAAGACGAGATCAAAAAGCCATTGGCCAGTATGATTTTGTTTGGTGATTTGGTCAACGGCGGGGTAGTACATCTTACTTTAGAACCTGAAGCGACAGATTCAAAAGATGAGGCAGCAGTGAAGTTGAGTAAAAATTCAGATAAGGGTTCAGCAAGTAGTCGTATTGTCTTAACAGTCGTAGAGACTCATGAGCCACATCCAGACTCTGAATCACTAGCCAGTTAAATCATTCGTACCAATATTATAAGAACGGTTACCATGTTAGTGGGGTAGCCGTTTTTTTATTGTTATAATTTATGATTACGCCAATAGATTATTTTTTGGCTATATCTTAAAAAGTATTCACGTGCTTCTTTTCTCTATTTATAACAAATATAAAGGATATATTATGGAACTGTTTGATGAGCCGAAGACAAAAACAGCCGAACAAAAGCAAGCCATTTTAGACAATGTGCGTTTGCCAGAAGATTGGAAAAAGGCATTAGCAGAAGAACTCACGTCTGATAATATGGATAATTTACGAGCCTTTTTAAAGAGTGCCTATCAATCAAACGAAAGTATTTACCCACCAGCTCCTTTGATATTTAATGCTTTTAATTTGACACCTTTGTCACAAGTAAAAGTCGTGATTTTGGGGCAAGATCCCTATCATGGTCCAGGTCAAGCAATGGGGTTGTCTTTTTCGGTACCTAAAGCCATACCAAAGCCACCTTCACTGAATAACTTGTTAAAAGAGATGGCAGATGATATTGGTATTCGTCCCTCGAATCACGGGGATTTGACCTATTGGGCGGAGCAAGGTGTGCTGCTTTTGAATAGCTCATTGACTGTGAAAGAAAGTGAGCCGAATAGCCACCAAAATCAGGGTTGGGAGCAGTTTACAGATGCCGTTATTGATGTGATTAATGAGCAAACCGAACACACTGTCTTTATATTATGGGGTAGTAAAGCTCAAAAAAAGGGCAAATATATTAACACAGACAAACACCTGATTTTAACGGCTGTCCACCCTTCGCCCCTTGCTGCGAATCGTGGGGGATTTTTTGGAACTAAGCCATTTTCTAAGACCAATGACTATTTAAAACAGTATGGTCAAACACCAATCGATTGGCAGTTACCACAGTAAATGATGAATAATTTTGATTTTCAACAATCTGTATTATTAGCGACTCAGCTGGCAAGTATAGATCTCAAAACCTATATGTTTTGGCAGATTCAAGACGTCCAGTGGATGCAAAAAGCACTAACGCTTGCCAAACAAGGTGCAGTGCTTGGAGAAGTACCAGTAGGAGCCATACTGGTACATAATCAACAGATTATTGGTCAAGGGTTCAATGAACCAATTGGGCGTCATGATGCAACTGCTCACGCTGAGATTGTGGCGTTGAGAGATGCCTGTGCCCGTCTAAAAAATTACCGCTTGCCATTGCAGACGACTCTGTATGTGACGCTAGAGCCTTGTACTATGTGCGTTGGTGCCATGATTCATGCACGTGTCAGTAGAGTGATATATGCAGCAAATGAGCCAAGAGCAGGCATGGTTGGTAGTCAGATGGACTTGCCCAACCAGCCTTTTTATAATCATCGTATGCAAGTAAGCAGTGGGCTATGTAGCCATCATAGCAGTCAAATGCTAAAGGCATTTTTTCGTGCCCGTCGTAAAGCCGCGAAAATCGAAGACAATGTAAGCAATTAAAAAGATATTAGTCTTTCCGCTAGTGATAGTTGGCTTTCTTTGCTATAATATTGCCCTATTTGACTGCGGAATCATAAAAGCGCAGTCAAAAATTTGATAAACAAGTAAGTACGGCGAGATTGCAAAAGATCATACAGGTATCATCTATCACTGAGTGAGTATTATGACTGTTTCTACACCTGATAGCCCCATGCCCAGTAATAAAGAAAATGGTTCAGCGCAACCATTGCGTTTTCCGGTCATTTGTATTGACGGGCCAAGTGGTGCAGGTAAAGGTACAGTAACGTGGCGTTTGGCTCAAGCTTTGAATTATCAGTTGCTCGATTCAGGTGCTTTATATCGTATTGTAGGTCTTAAAGCATTTGAGGCAGGTTTGATTACCGAAGATACCAGCAATGCGATTGATGAGCAGGCGGTATTAGCGTTAACACAAAATTTAGAGATATCTTTTGTACCGAACAATGACTCAGGCCGTGTCGATATTATTGTGAATGGTGAGGCAGTTGGTGAACAAGTTCGTAACGAAACAATTGGCGGCTACGCCTCACAGATAGCAGTATTTCCAGAAGTTCGACAAGCATTGCTTAAACTCCAAAAAGACATGGCAACCCGTTCAGGATTGGTTGCTGATGGTCGCGACATGGGAACAGTGGTATTCCCAGACGCTGATGTAAAAGTGTTTTTGACTGCAAGTGCTGAAGCGCGTGCTAATCGCCGTGTGACGCAGCTATTGACAGCTGGTCAGGAAGCGGATTTTGAAGCCATTTTAGCGACGATTAAAGCCCGTGATGACCGTGATGAAAATCGTGCAACTGCACCGTCTAAGCCTGCAGAAGATGCCTTGTTACTTGATAGCTCAACCTTAGATGCCAATGCTGTGTATGAGCAAGTGAAACAACATTGTCGAGATAAGGGTATTTGTTTTAATAGTTAATAAAAACAACATATTAAGTACTAAAAATTTCACTATAAGCTTTAACTTTAGTATAAAATTGTATGAACACTAATCTTGGCAGATTGACTAAACTATCGGACTGCTGAGTAAGCTCGAAAGCGTAAGTATTTAAGACAGTTGTTGTTAATGAGTACTTTAAGCTATTTGCTTATTATCAACAAACGTTTTTTTATATGACTATATAAGATATAAAACCAGTATTCTCGTTTTATGCAGTCATAAATTTGATCCGTACTGTGCTGGACAGGATACGGCTATACAAAGGTAGAAATAATGGAATCATTTGCTGAACTATTTGAAGCGAGCATTGAAGAACAGGGTCTGGATATCGAGCGTGGCTCGGTTATTACAGGTACTGTTGTGGCCATCGACAGTGATTGGATCACAGTAGATACTGGTCTTAAGTCTGAAGGTATCGTCGCTCGTGAAGAGTTTTTAAGCGAAGAAGGCGAACTTGAAGTTGAAGTTGGCGATAGCGTTGATGTTGTGGTTGAAGCGGTTGATAACGGTATGGGTCAAACCTTACTGTCACGCGAAAAAGCCAAACGCGTTGAAACGTGGAATGTCCTTGAAAAAATCTATGACAACGATGAGATCGTAAAAGGTATCATTTCTAGCAAAGTAAAAGGCGGTTTTACTGTAGACGTGGGTTCAGTACGCGCGTTCTTACCAGGCTCATTAGTAGATGTACGTCCTATTCGTGATACGACGCATCTTGAAGGCAAAGAGCTAGAATTTAAAGTTATCAAACTTGATCAAAAACGCAACAACGTTGTTGTTAGCCGTCGCGCAGTTATGGAAGCTGAGAATTCAGCTGAGCGTGAAGAGCTATTGAACAAGCTTGAAGAAGGTATTGAGATCGAAGGTATCGTTAAGAACCTAACTGATTATGGTGCATTCGTTGATCTTGGTGGTATCGATGGTCTATTGCACATCACTGATATGGCATGGCGCCGTATCAAGCATCCATCTGAAGTTGTAGAAGTTGGTCAAGACCTAAAAGTTAAAGTATTGAAGTTTGACCGTGAGCGCAATCGCGTAAGCCTAGGTCTAAAGCAACTTGGTACTGATCCTTGGGATAACGTTGGCGGCACATACCCAGTTGGTAGTGTTGTAAAAGCTCGCGTAACCAACTTGACTGATTATGGTTGTTTTGCTGAGATTTCTGAAGGTATTGAAGGTCTAGTACACGTATCAGAAATGGATCATACCAACAAAAACATCCACCCATCTAAAGTAGTACAAGTGGGCGATGAAGTTGAAGTAATGATTCTTGATATCGATGAAGAACGTCGTCGTATCAGCCTAGGTATCAAACAAACTCTAGCCAACCCATGGGATGAGTTTGATAAGAAACATGAGCGCGGTGATAAAATCACTGGTACGATCAAATCAATCACTGATTTCGGTATCTTTATCGGTCTAGACGGTGGTATTGATGGTCTTGTTCATCTATCTGATATCTCTTGGAACGAAACTGGCGAAGACGCTATCCGTAACTACAACAAAGGCGACACTGTAGAAGCGATGGTATTGTCTGTAGATGCAGAAGCGAACCGTATCAGCCTAGGTGTGAAGCAGTTAAGCTCTGATCCATTCAACGAATACCTAGTCAACAATGACCGTGGTGCTATCGTTAATGGTAAAGTAAAAGAAGTAGATGCTAAAGGCGCAACTATTGAGCTTGCTGATGAAGTTGAAGCTTACTTACGTGCTTCTGAAATCCAGCGTGACCGCGTTGAAGATGCGACTAAGCATTTGAGCGTTGGTGATGACGTTGAAGCGAAAATCATCAGTGTTGATCGTAAAACACGCAATATCAACTTGTCTATCAAAGCGAAAGATGAAGCTGAAGAGCGTCAAGCGATCAAAGATCTTGGTAGCACTAGCACAGCTGCTGCTCCAGGTTCTGAAGCACAACCAAAAACTATTGGTGATTTGATCAAAGAGCAAATGCAGTAAACTGCAAATTGCTAATATAAAAGTATGATAAAAAAGCGACTCCGGTCGCTTTTTTTTATAAGTAAACTTTGGGTTTACTAGCTCTTAATAAGGTTTTTGCTCAAAGAGGCAAACTCTTGTTTTCATTTACTATAATATCCGCTATCATTTGCAATATTGAATAACGATATTAAAATCATGGCTTATTTTGGATCGTAATATTGACATGATCGAGAGATTTTTACCGTAATCGATGCGATTATAAGAGTGATATTTTCAACATGGTTGTTATAAAATACTACTCGAAAGCAGCGGTCTAACCTAAAATCATCTTATCCATTAATTAACAAGGCAAGCGTAATAATGCAGCAAGCAATCAACAAGTCCGAATTTATTAGTAATTTGAGTGCAAACTGTGACACGATGACTGATACAGTGGTCGATGACGCAGTACGCGAAATATTGAATCTGATGACCCATACTTTGTCAAATGACGGTCGGGTAGAAGTTCGTGGATTTGGCAGTTTTTGTCTTCATCATCGTCGCGCTCGTATGGGTCGTAATCCTAAGACAGGAGAAAGTGTACCAGTACCAGCCAAAGCTATTCCACACTTTAAGCCAGGCAAAGCATTACGTGAAGCAGTCAATGATAAAGTTGCAAATGGTTAATTATTATAAAGTCTGATTGGATGAAAATTCTTAAGGAGATAGTATGCTAGGAATTTTTACTAGTATATTATTTTCAGAATATTAACGATATTCCAAATCGAGGTACATGTCTCATGCGATTTTTACTTTTTGTCCTATTATTTTTAAGCTTTGCTTATGCACTTGGTTTGGTATTGGCAAATAATACCGAAATTGGCGTAAACTTACTATTTTCGCAAGCGCCTACAATGAATCTAGGGTTGTTACTAATCCTTTGCCTCATACTTGGTGTTTTTATAGGTATATTGCTGGCCTTACTTATCTTCCGTGTATTACAAAACAAGTGGGAGATCTCACGTTTGCAGAAAGCAAATACTAATTTACAAGAGCAATTGACCCAAGCGAATATTGTGATTGATCGTCAAGCAAATTCACCAACGGTAGAAGATGCTGTATATGGTTCTACTACGACTGGCATGCAAGACACTACAACAATAAATGCATCTAGAGAGCCTATTCTTACCAAGCATAAACGAGATTAGCTTGGCAAGTAAGAGGTTTGCGATTAAACCCTATGTGTGGTGTTTTAATAATTTGATATAAATATGGCAAAACCATGAATAATGTAACTAAGTCTCCTATCATAGTCGCTTTAGACAACATGAGTATGGAGGCATCTTTAACGTTAGCTGACCAGTTAGATCCAGCATTGTGTCGATTAAAAGTAGGTAAAGAGCTTTTTACTCGCTGTGGTCCCACCATCGTCCAGGCATTACATCAGCGTGACTTTGATGTGTTTTTAGATTTAAAATTTCATGATATTCCAAATACGACAGCACAGGCTGTCCTAGCTGCTGCCGATCTTGGTGTCTGGATGGTGAATGTACATGCAAGTGCAGGGCTAGAGGCAATGTCGTTATCCAAACAGCGCTTGCTTGACGGTAATTTTGAGACATTACTCATTGCCGTTACGGTTCTAACATCAATGGACAAAGCAGCGCTGGCACAGACAGGCATCACTGTGGCATTGGATGAACAGGTCAGTCGATTAGCACAACTGACTAAACAAGCGGGTCTTGACGGTGTGGTTTGTTCAGCACAGGAAGCTAAGGTACTCAAAACGCTATGCGGCCATGATTTTAAATTAGTGACTCCTGGTATTCGTTTGCCAGAAGACAGTTCTGATGATCAAAAACGTATTTGTACGCCAAAACAAGCATTCGATGATGGTTCTGATTATTTGGTTATTGGTCGTTCAATCACGCAGGCATTAGACCCTACTGCTAAGCTACAAAAGATACTACAAAGTATCTAAGACCGTGCCTGAAATTCTAACGAAACAATTAGAAACGAATATATCTAAAATTGCTTCTCGAGAAAATCATAAAAAAGACAGCCTAATATGCTGTCTTTTTTACTTTTTGTAGGTATTAGAAAAGGTGCTACACTGTTTGAGACTGTGCTCATATCATACCTAAAATTGTGTTTGAGCGTATGACAATGACTCAATTTGTTTCCAGCAAGTTTGATTTTGCTTATCACTCGAGTTTTTAAAATAGCATCATAAAATAGCATCATAAAATAGCATCATAAAATAATATTGGAAAATATGAAATTACAGATACTAAGCGACTTACATATCGATAGTTATGCCCGCCAGTCGCACCCTATAGGACATATCCCTAAGACAGATGCAGACGTGGTACTAGTAGCAGGAGATACTGCCAATAGTGACAGCGGAATGCCTTGGCTACAAGAGCAGGCAGCGCGTCTACAAGTACCTTTGATTACCATTGCAGGTAATCATGAATACTTTAATGAGGATGTGCTAGGTTTTGATAAGAAACTGGCCACTTGGGACAACTATAATAATGAGTCAATGCAAGGTGTAAAAATATTGCAGTGCCAACACATTGATATTGGTGATGTACGAATTCTAGGATGTACGTTGTGGACCGATTATCAGTACAAAGCCAATGATGAGACCATGGCAGCGGCTAAACATTTTATGCGTGATTACAAGCAAATATATGCAGGCAATGAGCTATTTTCACCTGAGGTGTCGATACAAATTCATGCTAAGCAGCGCCAATGGCTTCAGCAAGCTTTGATCACAGCAAAAGAGCTGGGTAAAAAGACCATTGTGATGAGCCATCATAGTGTGAGTCCGCTATCAGTCTCAGAGAAATACGCTAGCTTGCCGAGTAATGCTGCTTTTGTTAGTGATTTTTCTGAGTGGATGCACGAGGATTGGGCACCAACACTTTGGGTACATGGTCATACTCACGAAGCATTTGACTACCGTATCGGTAATACGCGTGTGATCGTCAATCCGCGTGCCTATCCCAACGAAGTCAGCAGTACGACTTTGGCATTTTCGTGGGATAAAGTGATCCATATTGATTAGTTTGAATTCATGAGTTTTAAATATCTTGACTAACAATACAATAAAATTTTTCTTCTTATTAGAAGGCTTTATTCTTACAGGGATTGCTTATATTGCAACTGATCGTATATTTCATTCATTCTTATCCAAAAATCTGCTACGCTTATTAATATGAGTAAAAATCAGAATAATCTCTTATCCAAACTATCTGCTGAGACGCTTGCGAATCACACTCCAAGTGCGCCGGCACCTTCGCATCTGCCTGATAGCATGATCTCATCCGTCCGTCTGTTGCCTGAAGGTGAGCGCTTAATTTTATTTACTAGACATTCGCTACGAGAGCGCTCTGATGGTAATGGTTTTGCCAGTTATCAATTGCCACTGACCCCGAAAGGGCGCGTACTAGCAAAGTCTTGGGGGCGATGGTTGTCAGGGCATTTGCCGTATTCACTTGATGTCGACAGTATTTCAAGTCCGATCGGTCGTTGTATTGATACTGCGCAGTTAATGCAAGAAGGGGCAGGGCTTAGACGTGATATTGCGCATCAGTCCTTACTGGTAGAGCCGGGTAGCTTGGTCACTGAACCTGATATTGCCACGCCCATATTTAAAGAAATTGGCGTTCTTAATTTTATCAACCGATTCTTGCAAGGAAATCTTGAAGGCACCAAAAATGCCTATCAAGGCGGTCTTGATATTCTATCGCTTTTTTATCAAAATCAGCCGCAACATGGTCATTTAATGTTGGCAGTCAGTCATGATACTTTGCTGTCGGCGTTTTTAGCGGTTATGTTTGATGTGGTTGAGATTGACTGGAATGATTGGCCAAAGATGATGGAAGGGGTGTTTTTGTGGTTTGATGATCAGCCTTTTGAACAAGCAAATGCTCATTTTGTCTGGCGAGGTGAGGTATACGTTCGTCCGATAAGCTCTTTGTTGGACAGTTACCGTGCAGCGGGTTTCCATGCCAGTACCTTGTTGTTACCGCCAATTGCAAAATTAAAGTAATCCTACTTTCGAAGATAAAACTTTCGATACTAAAGTCGTATTTTACACAGACATAAAAAAACCTTGCCCCAGTATTAGAACCAGTAACAAGGTTTTAGTCATCACGCTATCGATGCATGATGCGGTCTAAACAGTACAAATCTTAAGCTTGTAGGCCTTTGATTGTTTTGTTTAGGCGGCTCTTACGACGAGCAGCTTTATTCTTATGAATAATACCTTTGTCAGCCATACGATCAAGAACTGGTACCGCTTTTTTGTAAGCTTCGGTAGCCGCGTCATAATCTTTAGCTGCGATAGCCGCATCAACACGTTTTAAGTAAGTACGAACCATAGAGCGTTGTGACGCAGAGTTCTGACGACGTTTGGTGTTTTGACGGGCGCGTTTACGAGCTTGTGCAGTATTAGCCACGCGTATCTCCTTGATAAAGACAGATAAAATATGAATGTTGATTGCAATAATGGGTTTAACAATCATTGGTGACGAGCAGCCGTCTCGTCAAACATGATGTCGATGTCTGATATCAAAGTATCTAATATCAATAGATCATCGCAAGCGCCAGAACTGTTTGGAATAATTAAACAGCGTTGACGTGTAAAGCCGGTTATCTTATCAAATTATTGTGCTTAGGACAATATATTTGATGATTAATGCTCAAAGAAGTTGCGATAACACTTGGACTGCCGGCTTTTTCACGTTCCTATGAATGGATATAGGAAGTTTATCCATCTAAAAGAATTATCATTGATTAAGATAGAAGGATAAGTACTATCCATTTAGGCTGTTAGTAAGAGTAATTTTTATTTGTTGAAGAGTATGCTGTACATAGATGGCACAAAATGACTCAAAATCGCTAAGGGTTTGATGAGTGAATCAGCTATAGCAGACAAAATCTCTTACAATAAACTCTACAGAATAACGTCAATGGTTGCGTAATTTAGGTATGATACTAAAAAGAAGCGCTTTTAAAAATTGCGCTTTTCATTATAAGAAATTTTCCAACCGTATATAAGTGGATAGGATATGCAGCGAAAAGCAATTGTAATTGGTGCGACAGGATTGGTAGGTCAACATCTTGTTAAGCAACTGAGTGAGCTTTATGACACATTGATTGTGATTGCAAGGCGTCCGCCACGCTATATTAATGTCAGTATGCGTTTTTATCAGGTCAATGATTTTGATAATTTGGCTGAAATATTTTCAAGCGTTGGTGTAGATAAGAAAACAGATGCGTTTAGCTGCCTTGGTACGACAAAGAAACAAGCTGGTAGCAGTGAGGCTTTTCGAAAAATTGATCATGATTACAATGTGAATTTCGCCAAACTTTGTCAAGATAGAGGTGTTGAAAACTTTTTTTTACTGTCTTCAATGAATGCAGATATTAACAGTCGTTTTTTATATAACCGAGTAAAGGCTGAGACCGAACAGTCCATTATGGCATTGGATTTTGCGCAAATTGTCATTTTCCGTCCCTCGTTGTTGCTTGGCAAACATAAAGGTCGTCCTCTTGAAAGCATGGGTCAAAAAGCTTTTAAGCTCATTTCACCTTTAGTATCAGAATCTATGCCATTGCATCCTATCTCCGCTAAGCGCGTTGCTAGTGCCATGGCAATGAGTGCGCATGATATTTATGAGCGCAGTAAATATCGCTCAGAGCCTAGGACGAATACAACCCGTATTATTGAAAATAAGCAGATGTTGTCGATGACAAGAGTGAAACAATAGGTCATCAATCACTATCGGCATGTAAGTAGCTTTAATGTGTTAAATAGCCTAAGTGAACGTAAATAATCTAAGATTTAACAAAATCAATATTTTTGTTTGAGCGTTAAAAAGGAGTTTGATCGTGTCAGAATCAGCGAAGATGAGTGACGAAAACTTTGTGACTTGTGATCTATTAGATGCCAATCCCGAATCACAAGTCTGTCTGCCCAATATTGAAGGCAAATCGTTTCATACATTTGGCGGCAAGGACAGGTTTTGCGGTGAAATTGTGACGGTGAAGTGCTTTGAAGACAACAGCTATGTTAAATCATTGTTGAACAGTAATGGGAAAGATAAAGACGGTAATGGAAAGGTGTTGGTTGTTGATGGCGGCGGCTCTATGCGTTGTGCACTCTTAGGTGACATGATTGCCCAAGCGGCAGTCGATAACCGCTGGGCCGGAGTGATTGTGTATGGATGTGTCCGTGATGTCGATGATATGTCGAAAATGGACATCGGTGTGATGGCACTTGGCTGTATCCCGCGCAAATCGACCCGCCGCGATGAAGGCCAGACTGATATCGAAATCAGCTTTGGTGATTTAACACTTAATTCAGGTATGTTTGTTTACGCTGACAATAACGGTATTATTGCGAGTGATAAGCGCCTCATTTAAATAGCAATATTTAATCAGCAATCAACCAGTAGTCAGTCATAAAGACCTCAGCTCGTATACGAACTGAGGTCTTTTAATGTGCGTGATACTGTTTTTGGACCGATATAAATTGTTTCTTCACTCTTTGATTTCTTCTAAAAAATGCAGAGTAATAATTTAGAGGCGGCATATTTGGATAATACTGAGCAAAATGGCTAAGTGACAAACCGTTACGGCATAAGTTTTGGCAATTGCTTAAATATTCGTATAATAGCTATCTGACTCTTAACTTCGATCCTATCTTTTATGCCTATCACTGCTTTGACTGACGCATTTGACCCTATTAATCAGCAGCTTTTTCCTATCCAAAATACCGAGCGACGTTGGCTTGCGCCTGTGCATGGTGCTGTCAGTAGTTTGTGGCTGGCAAGTTTGGTACAAGTGCCAATATGGGAGGTTGCTGACCGTCTCAAGATCGTGGTGACACGTGATCAAAACCAGCTCAATCAGATAGAGACAGAATTGGCATTTTGTGGAGTCGATGCTTATGTGTTTCCTGATTGGGAAACGCTGACGTACGATGAGCTATCACCGCATCAAGACATTGTCAGTGAGCGTATTAATCTGCTGACAGATATGCCAACCTCAGGCATACTTTTAATCTCCGTACAGGCATTGATGCACCGTGTGGCACCGCCAAGCTGGTTGATTGGTCAGCACTTTGATTTGAGCGTTGGTGATCGGTTTGATATCAATACGCAGCGTGAGTTGCTGGCAAAAGCAGGTTATCGAGCGGTTGAAAATGTTTTCGAGCCAGGCGAATTTGCTGTGCGTGGTAGTATCATTGATATCTTTGCGATGGGTCAACCATTTCCGCTGCGTCTTGATTTGTTTGATGACGAGATTGAGACGATTCGATTCTTCAATCCTCAAACCCAGCGTACGTTGACCACTGAAGATCTCAATGCCATGATGACGGGCAATGACAGCAGTATGGCCAAAGAATCACTGTCTCTATTGCATAAATTACCTGATATCTCAAAACCTATTAAACAATTTCAAATCCTACCAGCAAAAGAGTTTCCACTCGATGAAGGGCGCGAAACTTTCCGTACAAATTTTGCCGCGATGTTTCCGAACACTAGTAGCCGTAAATTTGAACTACATAAAGATGTGATGGCAGGTATTGCCAGTAGCGGTCTTGAGTATTATCAGCCTTTATTTTTTGATGCAAAAGACTGGGAAGCAGAGAGTAGTTTGTTTGCCTATTTGCCAAGCGACGCACTATTCATTACTGATGAATTGATTCATGAAAAACAGGCAGATTACTGGTCACAAATCCAGCGCCGCTATGAAGAGCGCCGCCACGATATTGACAAGCCCATTGTCGCCCCTGAGTTGTTATATCTATTATCAAATACCTTTAATGAGCATCTGAATCATTATCCCCGTGTGATATTGAGCGCACGTGATGAGCTGATTACCATGAATGATGGTGACGTTATAGACAAAGAGAATGGATCATTAGCGTCTAAGGCCTCGACTCAAAAACAAGGGCTAGTCACGCTAAGCGCTCAAGAGCCACCACAACTGGCGGTAAATCATCAAAAAGCTGAACCTTTAAGCGAATTATTGGACTTTTTGAGTATACAAGCGCAAACCTCGACACCTGTGTTAGTGGTTGCTGAAACCGCAGGACGTCGTGAGATTTTGATTGAGCTGTTCAAGGGTAAAATCAATGTTAAGGCGTATGACAGCTTTGAAGCGTTTTTAGCGGCGGATAAAACAAGGGGAATCGCTGATAATAACTTACCACAAGTCGGCTTGACGGTTGCACCCATTGAGCGCGGCGTTTATGTGCCTGAGCGTTTGGTACTGATTAGTGAGACACAATTATTTGGTCGGCAGGTGCTGCAAACACGTCGCCATCGTCAAAGCGGCGTGTCAGAAGAGTTTTTGGTAAAGAGCGTTACGGAAATAACGGAAGGCAGCCCAGTTGTTCACATCGAGCATGGGATTGGTCGTTATAATGGTCTGATTACTTTGGACGTTGGTGACGGTGAGCAAGAATTTATTCATTTAAAGTATGCCGATGACGCCAGTATTTATGTCCCAGTCGCTAATCTACAAATGATTAATCGCTATAGTGGTGGAGATCCGGCGTTAGCTCCGTTGCACAAAATTGGTAGCGGTAAATGGGATAAAGCAAAACAAAAAGCGCTAGAACAAATTCATGACGTGGCCGCTGAGCTCTTAAACATGCAAGCGCGGCGCGAAGCCAAGGTCGGTATTCATTTTAAAATAGACAGCTCACAATATGAGCTGTTTGCTAGCCAGTTTGCTTTTGAAGAAACGCCCGACCAAGCGAATGCCATTCATGCTGTGATGGAAGATATGAGACAAAATCAGCCAATGGATCGTCTCATTTGTGGAGATGTGGGTTTTGGTAAAACTGAGGTTGCCATGCGTGCTGCCTTTATTGCGGTTAGTGCAGGCTACCAAGTTGCCGTTTTGGTGCCAACCACGCTGCTGGCAGGTCAGCATGAAGACAACTTCCGCGATCGTTTTGCTGATTGGCCAGTAAGAATTGAAACGTTATCGCGCTTTGGTGGTAAAAAACATCAAGATACCGTATTGGCTGATTTGGCGGCTGGTAAAGTCGATATCGTCATTGGTACTCATAAACTGCTACAACCGGATGTGAAGTTTTCCAATCTGGGCCTCATGATTGTCGATGAAGAGCATCGTTTTGGTGTGCGTCACAAGGAGCGTATCAAGGCTATTCAAACGGACGTTGATAGTATGTCAATGACTGCTACGCCAATTCCTAGAACGCTTAACATGGCACTGTCAGGTATGCGAGATATGTCAATCATCGCCACCCCGCCAGCACGTCGTCTGGCGATTAAAACCTTTGTGATGCAAAAGACAGAGGCATTGCTAAAAGAAGCCATCTTACGTGAGCTATTGCGCGGTGGACAGGTCTATTTACTGCACAATGATGTGGCAAGTATCGAGCGTATGGCGGAGACCATCCGTGAGCTTGTTCCTGAAGCTCGCGTGGGTGTCGCTCATGGTCAAATGCAAGAACGTCAACTTGAACAAGTGATGCAGCAGTTTTATCATAAAAAGTTTAACGTATTGATCTGTTCGACCATTATCGAAACGGGTATTGATGTCCCCAACGCCAATACCATTATCATTGAGCGTGCTGATAAGTTTGGTCTTGCGCAGCTACATCAATTACGTGGTCGCGTAGGTCGTAGCCATCATCAAGCCTATTGTTATTTACTGGTACCCT
This sequence comes from Psychrobacter sp. JB193, assembly GCF_002285555.1. NCBI lineage: Bacteria > Pseudomonadati > Pseudomonadota > Gammaproteobacteria > Moraxellales > Moraxellaceae > Psychrobacter > Psychrobacter sp. JB193. Next base: position 715,684 of record NZ_NRGY01000001.1, on the reverse strand, counting down.
CTATCAAAGGACTTAAAGGTGATGCTAAGCGTCGTCTGCATGCGATTGAACATGCCAATACCTTAGGCGCAGGCTTTATGCTGGCCAGTGAGGATTTGGAAATTCGCGGTGCTGGCGAGATATTAGGAAAACAGCAAAGTGGTAATATGCAGGCGATTGGTTTTAGCTTATATATGGATATGCTGGAACGTGCCACCAAAGCCATTAAAGCAGGTAAAGAGCCTGACTTGAGTACACCATTGTCGCTGACCAGTGAGATTAATTTGCATAGCTCTGCTTTGATACCAGAAGAATATTTGCATGATGTGCATCAGCGTTTGCTATTTTATAAGCGCATTAGCAATGCCGATGATAAAGAAGCGCTCACAGACATCCGTACCGAAATGATTGACCGTTTTGGTACATTACCAGATCAGACGAAGCAACTTTTTGCGGTTCATGGATTGCGTTTACAGGCCGAGCCACTCAAGATTAATAAAATTGATGCCAATAACAGTAGTATGACGCTTGAGTTTGCCCCAGATACCCCAGTCGAAGCATTGGCAATTATCAAACTGATTCAAACCGATGGGCAGCGATATCGAATGAATGGTGCCTCTGGTATTCGTTATCAGGATGCTGATAAATTGGCAACGCCGCAACAGCGAGTTACTGTCATCCAAGACTTGCTTCGCTATTTTAGTGAACATATGGTTGATGAGTCCAACTAGTCTAATTGGAGGATGGCGATAGGCGTGTTAGAGTATTGCGATGGGTAGCACCAGTTCAAAAAACGCAGTCAATAAGTAATGGTGCTATTTTATCGGTTAGATACCTGATAAAATAACGGGATTATTTTGTATTTTTACCTATTTTTATCTTCGTTTATTTAAGTGCCATAACAAGAGAACCGTCATTATGTTCCAACTTCATCATAAACTTGCTGCTGACAGCTTTTTAGTGGGTGATTTTCCACTATCGACTTGTCGTTTAATCAATGACTGCCAGTTTCCGTGGTTGATCTTAGTGCCGCGTGTATCGGGCATTAAAGAGTTGTACGAATTGTCTGAGTCAGACCAAGCGCAGTTTTTGCGTGAATCAAGTTGGCTATCAAGCCAGCTGGCTAAGACTTTTCAAGCAGATAAAATGAATGTAGCAGCACTTGGCAATCAAGTACCTCAGCTGCATTTTCATCATATTGTTCGGTATCAAAACGACATGCAGTGGCCGAATCCAGTATGGGGCGTGGCCGCTGTTCCTTATACCAAAGATGTATTGGCGCAGATGCAGCAGACCTTAATGATGGCACTACGTGGACATCATCAAATGCCGTTTGATTGGCAGATGTAGGGTAATACTGCCAATAATTGGCTGACCATTATTGATCATAAAAGAAAGCCAGATAATTGTATTATCTGGCTTTCTTTATGATGTTATATCTAAAATATATCGATCAATAAAACGATAGAATAAGTAAGTCATTAACGGACGAAGGGAGTTTCTTTAGTTATCGGTGGCATAGGCTTTATTACAGTTAGAAAGTATAATATATTGTTGGGTAAACTCATAAATAAGCTATTATGAAAATTAACAGTATGTAGATATTTTTATAACACTTAATTTTCTCGTTGCCTGTTAGATAAAGTGATCATTTTTATGGCTTTCTTAGACATACTAAAATTAAAGTCTCCGTCGAAGGACAAAGAGATTTGCCGATTTGATTACCCAGAAGTTTTTGTATTGATTCTTACTGTAGCGTTGATTGCTTTTTATTTTGAGTTTCGCCCCACTTCAATGGCATTGTTGGTTACTACCGCCTTACCTGGTCTGATGATTCTTATTTATAACTATCGACGTCAGACAAGTTTTTGGACGTCCAATATTGTCATTATTTTATTGTCCGCAGTCATTGGATCTCTACAGTTTTGTTCAGTTATGTCACTGAGTTTGGCAGCTTTAATTGGCGTACGCATGATCATCGAGCCTAAAGATCATCTAAAGCTAATTACGGTAGCTTTGGTCACGACCGTTATTTTTTATTATGTCAGTACGATTTTAGAGGGTGTCGAAACGGCCTGTATTGAGGGTTGGGTGCCATCTGTTGTGCTATTAGCTACTATGATGGTTATCCTATGTCAATTTCGACGCATCTATCAGGAGTATACAGGTTATAAGGTACGTGCTGACCAAGCAGCAGGACGACTCAATACCATGGTGTCTGTCATAAATAAGCTGACCCGGTTTGTACCGCCGCAAATTTGGGAGCCAATTGTCAGAGCAGACAGTCCTGTTAGCGTATCCAACAAACGAGCAAAGCTGACCATTATGTTCTCAGACATCGTAGGTTTCACTGAGCTGTCTGATAGCCTAAGTGCTGATAATTTGGCTGATATTTTGAATACTTACATGGAGCGTATGACCTTAATTGCCAATAAACATGGGGCAGTACTCGATAAGTTCATTGGCGATGGTATGGTGTGTTTCTTTGGTGAGCCAAACAGCCGTGGTCCGCGACAAGATGCTTTGGACTGTGTGGCCATGGCGATAGACATGCGCCGTGAAATGCGTACTTTAAGGCAAAAGTGGCGACTGATGGGTTTTGAAGGATTATACATTCGTATCGGTATCACGACAGGATATTGCCACGTGGGTAACTTTGGTAGTAATAATCGATTGAGCTATACTTTGATTGGTAAAGAGGCCAATCTGGCAGCTAGACTTGAGTCTAGCGCTGGCAAAGGCATGATACTGGTTAGTGAGAGCACATATGATTATATTTGTCATAATTACGAGTGCGAGCATGCTGGAGCGTTTCAACTAAAGGGTTTTGACAATAAAGTAAATGCATGGCAAGTATTGGACCCTGATTCTAATGTGACTCACCAATCAAAATGGGTGGATCACACCTTACCCGGTTTTAATTTGCATCTGAATTTTAAAGATATAAAAGATTATGATTATCAAGACATCATGACTCGTTTGAATTTTGCACTTGAACGTATCGAGCAGGAAAAAGAAAAAGTAGTCACAAATATTGAGGTGGAAGATAATCGTAATACCACCTCTCGTAAATAAAAATCTGAAGAGTAAATCCTTATACCCTTAAATATAAAAAAGCCAGCTATGATAAAGATAGCTGGCTTTTTTATTATCTATAAATCTAATTCACTATAGTTAATCAATGATTCTCTTTTGCATGATTGAGCGTATATTTTGGAATCTCAATAGTCAGATCGGTTTCTTCAAGCATCACTTGACAAGATAAACGCGAATCAGGCTCTAGTCCCCAAGCACGGTCTAGTAAGTCAGCTTCGACATCGTCCATCTCATCTAAACTATTAAAACCTTTACGAACGACCACATGACAAGTAGTACAAGCTTTCGACATCTCACAAGCATGCTCAATTTTAATACCTTTTTCTAAAAGTGCTTTACATAGGTTTTTGCCAGCTTCTAGTTCGACTTCAGTGCCTTCAGGGCAAATCTCATGATGGGGTAGTACAGTAATTTTTGGCATAAATTGTCTTTCCAATGCTAATCAATTTAAAAAATATAGGAGGTAAACTTAAGACAGCTTCTAAGTCACAATGCTAGAGGTATCTACTACCAATCTTGTGCACTGGTTCCAGCCATACTGGCTTTGACGCTCTGATTCATGATACGGGCAGCAAAAGCATCACTGTGCGGTTTGAGCTGAGCTTGCTTGGTTTCGATTACAGACAAGTCATCAGTGCTAAGCGCTGTCTGTAATGCTTGTATCTGCTCAGCTAAAGCATGCTGCTCCTCAGAGGTCAATAATGGGGCAAACTCCTTCAAAGCCGACTGTAGAGCCAATACTTCTCGCTCAGCTTCCACTTTGGTTTCAATCAAAGAGCGTGTGTTTTTATCTTCTTCTGCGTACTTAAAGCCTGAAACAAGTAACTGCTCTTTTTGTTCATCTGATAAACCGTAAGAAGGCACAATCTCAATCTTACTTTCGGTTTTAGTGGTGGTTTCTTGTGCACTCACAGTTAACTGTCCATTAGCGTCAACACTAAACGTGACCTCAATTCGAGCAAATCCTGCTTTCATTGATGGAATGCCATACAACTCAAAACGACCTAGCGAACGGCAGTTTTCTACGGTTTCGCGCTCACCTTGTACGACATGAATCACCATACCTGTCTGACCGTCTTGATAAGTGGTAAATATTTGACGTTTTTTAACGGGAATTGGCGTATTACGAGGAATAAGCACTTCCACCAGACCACCCATAGTCTCAAGACCAAGCGACAAGGGTGTTACATCCAACAATAATAGATTATTATTAGCATCGCCATTGACAAGTTGATGGGCCGTTTGCGCCGCGCCTAAGGCAACGACTTCATCTGGATTCAGACGACAAAGAGGTTGTTTTTCAAAAAAGTTAGTAACTACTTTCTGTATTGCAGGCATACGGGTAGAACCACCGACTAAGATGACTTCATCCAAATCTGCACTCGATAATTTAGCATCACGCAGCACTTGCTCACAGACGCTCAACGTGCGGCGGCTTACGGGTTCTATAATAACAAGTAAGTCTTCACGGCTTAATACACCTTGATAAAACTGATTGTTCACAGTGATATCAATATTCACTTGTTCAGCATCGGTCAATGCTTGCTTATAAGTTTTGGCTTGCTGGGCGAGGATTGATTTATCATGACGACTTACATCTTTTGGGTCGATATCCAACTGTTTGATGAGCCAATTGGTCAGCAAGCGATCAATGTCGTCACCACCAAGTGCACTATTGCCACCCGTTGCCAATACTTCAAAGACCCCATCTGTCAGCTTTAAAATAGAGACGTCAAAGGTGCCGCCACCAAGATCATAAATCAAATAATAGCTTTCTTTAGCATCGGCCTGAGTTGGTTGATCCAAACCATAGGCTACTGCCGCAGCAGTTGGTTCGTTTAATAAACGCAAGACATTTATACCAGCGGCTTGGGCGGCATCTTTTGTTGCTTGGCGCTGTGCTTCATCAAAATAAGCAGGAACCGTAATCACGGCGCCTTCAATACTGTCAGCAGGTAACGCACTCACTGCTCGCTGCTTGAGCGTTGCTAAAATTCGTGCTGAGACTTCAACTGGCGATACCTCACCTTGAGCAGTCACAAATGTCGGCATATCATCTTTATTACCGCTTAGCTCATAAGGATGAGAAAATTTGATATCCGATTGACTACGGCCCATAAAGCGCTTGGCTGAGACAATGGTATTTTTTGGATCATCTGCCAAGTGAGAGAGGGCGTCGTTACCAACCAAAGGATTACCTGAGCTTGGATAATAGACAATGGACGGCAATAAAGTGTCATTGCTTGAGTCAGCTTCTAAGACTTGCGCCTTGCCTGACCGTACTACAGCGACCAATGAGCGTGTGGTACCAAGGTCAATTCCTAGGCCAAAACGATGCTGATGAGGTTGAGCGCTTTGATTGGGTTCGGCAATTTGCAATAAAGACATAAGATAACTCAGAGATAAAATAAATAAGTGAAATGAAGCAAATACAACACACGCACGGTGATACATTAAAGGCGTCTATTTTGCTCTCAATGCAGCGAAGCGAAGCAATCAGGCGTGCTGAAAATAAAAAAATAGATTATACGATATAGCGGATATTACTTTAACCATAATGTCCAAATAAGCACCATAAGTTCAAAGTATTTCTGTGCAAAAGCCAATAGGCTGCACAAGAATCAATAAACCAAATAGTTCGTACAAATTTAACAATCGGATATCAGGACTATCAAAACGTTAGACATATAGATCGTCATCATCTGATTGATGAGCGGTCGCGACTTCATCAAGACCTGTGGTAACATCAGCATTCAACTTCACTAAAAACTTTAGTTTTTGCGTGGCATCGATGGCTGTTTGCCAATCTTTACTTTTATACGCATTGCTGAAGCGGTCAGATTGTTTGGTCAAGCGTTCTACGATCTGCGGATGCAGTTGCTGTAATACCAGACGGTCTTTATCGGTGATAGCATCATCCAAATCCATGCGCATTTGCATCGCATCTTCTAAAAACTCCAAATCTGCAATTGAGTGCTCTACATTCTGCGCTTGACCTGCTATTTCTAAAAGGTAGCTAGCACGGCTATCAGGTGCGCTTAATGTCTGATACGCTTGATTGATCAGTGCGGATGCTTTCTCAGAATGCTGCTGAGCTTGTGCGGTATCAGCTAGATTTTTTGCAACATTGTCAGGATGATACTGCTTTTGAAGCAGACGTAGATGTTGATCGAGACGTTCTTGATGGATCTCAAATTGTACTGGTTGCTCAAATAGAGCAAAGAAGTTATCAAACTGAGCTTCTGGAGTCATATCGGTCATGTCATACGCCTTACTTTTTTTATTTGTTTTTAACGTTTTTATCAGCAATTGAATTACAAAAACTTAGACGGTAAATGACTCACCGCAACCACATTCACCTTTTTGATTGGGATTGGTAAATTTAAAGCCTTCGTTCAAACCTTCTTTTTCATAGTCCATTAACAAGCCATCCAAATAAACCAAGCTTTTAGGATCAATAAAAATACTGACGCCACGGCTTTCATAGCGCGTGTCATTTTCGTCAGGTGTATCAACAAACTCTAAAACATAAGCCAAACCCGAGCAACCTGCTGTACGTATGCCGACTCTAATGCCTTCACCTTTACCGCGATTGTCCAAAAAATCTCGAACATGCTGAGCGGCGCGTTCTGTCATTTCAATCATGCCAACTCCCATTGACTATCAATAAGAAATATCTATAAAACATTATACAAACTGGCAACCAAAATGACGAGTTCGCCAAAGTAATGTGCCAACAACGTTTAGAAAATAAAAGGTGACAATTGCGTAAGCGTTATTGTCACCTCTTTAGCGTTAGTTGCTGTTCAACGTACTGCTACTAAAGCATTGCTAATAAAATAACAACTTATGCACGAACAAGTTAGCTGGCTGCTTCTTCTACTGCGTTGTGCTTACCTTTATAGTCGCTAATAGCGGCTTTAATGGCATCTTCAGCAAGAACAGAGCAATGCACTTTTACTGGTGGTAATGCCAGTTCTTGTGCGATATCGTTGTTTTTGATTTCGCTAGCTTGATCCAAGCTTTTGCCTTTAAGCCACTCAGTAACAAGCGAGCTTGATGCAATCGCTGAACCACAGCCATACGTTTTAAAGCGTGCGTCTTCGATGATGCCATTGTCATCAACTTGAATTTGTAGGCGCATTACATCGCCACAAGCTGGGGCACCAACCATACCAGTACCAACGTTTTTGGCATTTTTATCAAGATTGCCAACGTTGCGTGGGTTTTCGTAATGATCAATAACTTGGTCACTATAGGCCATGGGGTTTTCTCCTAGTTAGATGATGAGCAGTAGCTTAAGTGTTTAAAACGCTACTAACTCATCGATAATTGGGGTCAAACTGGTCATTTATAGAAACAGTATTTGTAGAAACTGAATTTATAATTGTCTGATTAATTATTTAATGGTTATATTTTATAACCATATTAGTATTTTGGTACAAATTTTTAATGCTCAGACCATTCGACTGAGTTTAAATCAACACCTTCTTGATACATGTCCCAAAGTGGTGATAGGGCACGCAATTTATCAACTGCCTCATGCATTTGTTTAATAACCGTATCGATGTCTTCTTCGGTGGTATAACGTCCAAAGCTAAAACGGATTGAGCTATGAGCCAATTCGTCTGGGCGACCAATAGCGCGTAATACATATGATGGCTCAAGTGTCGCTGACGTACAGGCTGAACCTGATGAGACAGCTAGATCTTTTAAAGACATCATGAGTGATTCACCTTCAACAAAGTTAAAGCTGATATTCACAATGTTAGGTACGCTGTGCTCAAGATCACCATTGAGATAAATCTCTTCAATATCTTGTAGACCGTTCCATAATTTTTGACGCAATTTCGCTGCATGAGCATGGTCTTCTTCATAACGCTCATTAGCTAGAGCAAATGCTGCACCCAAACCAACGATTTGATGTGTTGGCAATGTACCTGAACGCATACCACGCTCATGACCACCGCCGTGCTGTTCTGCTTTTAGACGAATACGAGGTTTACGACGAACAAATAATGCACCGATACCTTTAGGACCGTATGCTTTGTGACCTGAGAAACTCATCAAGTCAATTTTCACCTCTTCAAGATTAATGCGTACTTTACCAACAGACTGGGCGCCATCAACATGGAACACAACGCCAGCTTCACGAGTCAACTCACCAATAGCAGCAACATCAGTCACTGTACCAAGCTCATTATTTACCATCATTAGTGATACTAAAATCGTATCATCACGTAGCGCTTCTTTAACTTGCTCAGGCAAAATAAGACCAGTGCTTGGTTGCGGCTCAAGATAAGTAATCTCAAAGCCTTCTTGCTCAAGCTCACGGCAGGTATCAAGTACGGCTTTATGTTCAATTTTACTGGTAATAATGTGCTTACCACGAGACTGATAAAAATGGGCCGCACCTTTAATAGCTAAATTATCAGATTCAGTTGCACCAGAAGTGAAAACAATTTCGCGTGGGTCAGCGTTAATGACTTCAGCAACTTGCTGACGAGCGGTTTCTACCGCTTCTTCTGCTTGCCAGCCATAACCGTGCGAACGCGAGGCTGGGTTACCAAAGATGCCATCTACAGTCAGATACTCGCTCATCTTAGCAGCTACTGATTTAGCAACTGGTGTGGTGGCGGCATAATCTAAGTATATAAGGTTGTTATGTTGGCTCATGCTGGGTTTGCCTCGCTGTTCGATAAAGTAATAGTGTTGATGTCTTTTATGGAAATACCTTTAGTAGATATGTGCTGACGCTCTGAAACCGATTGCACGTTTTCCATGTCTAATAATTGCGCTAAAGTTATATTTTTCAAGTACTGTTCGATATGGTTGGATAACGCAGACCATAAGTCGTGAGTTAAACACATTGTACCATCTTGACAGTCGCCGCGTCCTTCACATTGCATCGCATTCACTGATTCGTCAACCGCCGATATGATGGTCATCACATCTATTTCATGTAATGGTTTGGCTAAAAGATAACCACCAGCGGCACCGCGAATACTAGTAACAAGACCACGTTTGCGAAGCTTTGAAAATAGCTGTTCAAGATAAGAGATAGAAATCGATTGTCTTTTGGCAATGTCTGATAAAGAAACTGCAGTATCCTGCTGACTGGTTTGTAATGCCAAATCTAGTAATGCAGTAACGGCGTACCTGCCTCGAGTAGTCAAACGCATATGTTATCTCCAAACTTTTATGTCATTTTTATTTAACAACGGTCTTAGCGAGATGAGCATGACAGTAGCCCATAATATGAGCACTACTTGTAAAATGTGATACTGGCTAAGATTTGTCTTATCGTTATTAAACAACAGATGATCGACCCGATGTGTGCAACGATTGAACCCATTATACTTAATCCTGAGTAATTTAGTCAAGATTAAAGTATGGTTGAATGGTTAATCTAGCTCATCATGATGATTGATAAAAACAATGACATTAAAAAGAGAGGGAACCACATAGATGAAGGGAGGACGTCAAGCTTTTGTTTTAAAAATAAAAATCTATGCACAACATTAACAAGTACATAAAAACAAAAAAGCGTTTAATGCCCATCAGATAGCAGGCATCAAACGCTTATATAGACGGCACCGCGCTGTCTGTTAATACTTAATCAAAACTAATTCATCAATAGCGCTATGATAGAGCCAATCATAACAACGATGGCAATGACCGTTACGATCATCAGGGTTTTTTGCTTACTTTGTAACTCTTTTAGCGTCGTTTCAAGTTCGCGATTTTTAATGGTTAAGGTATTGATTTGGGTTTGCTGCTCTTTAATACGGAGCTGATAGCTCTCTTTTTTATCCGCCATTTCAGCGTCAGTAGGATGGCTTTTATCCTTTCCACCCTTAAACTTCTGAATCACGCCTCGAATCAAATTACCAACACCAAGCTGCATAATAAATTGCTTGACCAGTTGTACTTGGACAGACTCACCGCGCATTTGTAGCTTCTCAGTTGCCTCGCTATCGTGAGTGCTGATAGCGTTGATAATTTGAACACTATAAGCATTAATGATGACATCAGGCTCACTACGACCAATTGGTAGTTCAGCATCTAGCAATACACCCTTAGTGCTAAAAGTAGCAAAAACCTCGACATGAGGTAAATACAAACGTAGTGCTACAACAGTACCTTGTTTGGCTAGCGGATAAGCGGCTTTACGCAGTTCGGGATCCAAACGTAACAATAGTGTTAGCGCCGACTCGATGAATACCAAAATAATATTAAGAAGAGAGTGGGACAACGTAGAACGCTTCATGTAAATAATCCGTTTTTTATTTGACAAATCTGAGGCAGAAGATAAACAAGGTTTAAATTCTGCCTCAATAGATGCAATGTTATTTTCTTATAGTAACGTCTTTATAATAAAAAGTAACGTTAGTTTCTGCTGGTTAATAAATTATTACCTGATTACTTGGCAGTCAATAAAAAAGCTGGTACTCATAATTATCAATGTAGTAGAAGGTAACACATATCGTTTTGCTAACAGAACTATCGATATTTTAGCTAAAATAAACATCTATGTGGAGAGTTGCAAAGGCTTTGCGTAACATTGAGTGTCAAATACGTAGTTCAGAGAACAAAAATATGTAAAATCACTTGCGCTCCTTATGCTGCCTTGATATAAAGACGATAACAAAGCGACACCTGTTAATATGCCAGTCAGGCAGTTCTTATTGCTTAAATGCTATGAGAACGTTACAATGCTTGGCGTGAGCGTTTATTATCCCCCTTAAACTTGAAGGAAATTTTATGAATAAGTCAGAATTAATTGATAGCATCGCAGACAAAAGTGGTCTAAACAAAACTCAAGCTGGTGATGCCTTAAACGCTGTTATGGAAAGTGTTGGCGAAGCATTAGAAGCTGGCGATAGCATTTCACTAGTTGGCTTTGGTACTTTTAGCGTAAAGGACCGTAAAGCACGCACTGGTCGTAACCCTAAGACTGGTGAAGAGCTTAGCATTCCAGCAAGTAAGGTACCAAGCTTTAAAGCTGGTAAAAACCTAAAAGAGCGCTTAAACTAAGCCGTTCTTTTAAGCGATAAGCTGCATGCGCTGTATGATGAAAGCAGATAAATAAAGACAGCGCTTGCTGACCGTGATACAGATATATCATCGTTCATGACTTGGGTTTTACTCTAAGTAAAGATTTGAACGAAAAAAAGCACCTAATAACTGGGTGCTTTTTTTATTGGGATAGTTTGTATCAGACAACGTGAATATTTTGAGTATATATCAAAAATCACGTATCATAGGGCGCGCGATAGATGCGTTGTTTAAACAAGGCTGCTTTGTACGGCCTTATTATTTTTCAGTAAATGCATATGTTCTTATTCTTACCATTGCCTGCTTAGATAGCATTGATATTAATAATAATATTACAATGGTTTTTCATCAATATAGGTTAATAAAGCAGAGATAATTATGGATAAATTGCGCGATTTTTTAAAGAGCTGGCCAGGTCGCATTTTATTGATTTTATGCCTATCGCCGCTCGCTCTACTGGGTGTCGAAAGCTATTTTGGCGGCGGGGTTGATCCCAACCAGATCGCTCAGGTGGGTGATGCTAGCGTAGGATTGTCAGAGTATCAGACTGCCGTAAATAACCGTCGCACTGAGATATTAGAGCAAGTTGATGATGCCAGTCTATTGAATGAAGATGTATTGCATGAGCAGGTACTAAAAGGTCTTGTTGATCGTACGTTGTTAGAGCAGCAAGCTGGCAAGCTTGGCATGACAGTCTCTGACGACACCATTAATCGTTTATTGCGTGAAGAAGAAATATTCAAGGATGCAGAGGGTAATTTCTCTAACGATCAATTTGCAAACTTTTTGCGTCAGCGTGGTATGACTAAAAACCAGTTATTTGCAGAATTTCGCAATCAGCTTAGTCTCGATCAGCTTAATGCCAGTATCGTAGGTACGGCAGTGTATCCAATGAAAGCCGTTAGTCAACTGATTGATTTGCAGCTTGAGTCACGTAATATCTGGCTGTATCGTTTCAAATGGCAAGATTATGCAGAGCAGGTCAAAGTAAGTAAAAGCGACATACAAGCTTATTACGATGCCAATAAAAACACACTAAAAAGTGCAGCGATGGTGGATTTGGCTTATTTGCAACTGACCCCTCAATCTATTCAAGTTAATGATGTCACTAAAGAAGACTTGCAGCAGCAATATGACGCTTATAAGCAAAGTCAGGCAATCAATGATGAGCGTCAAATTAGTCAAATCTTATTGACAGGTAATGATGCCAAAGCACGAGCAGATAAGATAAAAGCTCGTCTAAATAAAGGTGAGTCTTTTGCAGCATTGGCAAAAGCAGAATCTGATGATCCATCAGGAGAGACAGGTGGCGATATCGGTCGATTTAACCCAACGGTCTTCGGTAATGACGCAGAAGCAGTTGAAAAAGCTTTAGAAGGGCTGAGTGTTGGTGGCGTGACCGCACCAGTTAAGACCAGCTTTGGCTATCAGATATTTACTGTAACAGAAGACAATGGCAGTAAGATGCCAACGCTAGAGAGCATGCGTGACGAGTTAACCGCTAAAGCAAAAGAATACAAACGCCAAGAGATGTATGCCGATAAAGTGACCGCAATTAATGACTTGGCAGCAGATGGGTTTAGTATTGAAGATATTGCTCAGCAAGAGAATGTAACGCTCAAACGTATTAAAGACTATACTAAAGAAAATAATCAATCGGTACTGTCTCAGCCAGCGGTTATCAAACAGGCCTTTGATGAATTCACTATTCAAGATCAGGCAGTAACAGCTGGTATCGAAGTTGGAAATGGTAATGTTTGGGTGCAACCAAGTAACTATCGTCCTACTAAGACCCTTACTTTAGCAGCGGCAACCCCGAAAATTACTCAAATATTACGCCAGCAAAAAGCCACAGCATTGGCATTGAAGCAAGCCAAAACGTTGGCTGCTGGTATTAAGACGCCAGCTGATATCGGTAAACAACCAGTACGTCTTCAATCACTAGGCAGTGTCAACCGTCAGACAACTCGATTGACAGAAAAAGAGCGTGGATTGGCATTCAGTCAGCAAGCTGCTGATAATGGTGTCGTTGCTGTCGCTAGTGAAACTGAGACAGGTGCCACGTTATTGGTGGGTGATCGTATTAAGACAGAACAACAGTCACCATTGTCTGAGATGCAAAGAGCGCAAACCGCTACTATCATTCGTGATAATTTGGGACAAGATCAACTACAGGACTATCTAGATTATCTGCGCTTGGTATATAAAGTTGAAATCAATGAAGCCAACATGAAAAACGCACAGGGGCGTTAATCGGTTGACTGATTATTGAAACTGACCAATTATGAAAATGGAACATAAAAAAGCCACTGTATTTTGACAGTGGCTTTTTTATTATCTACAGCTTCGACTTATTAATGGCGGAAATGGCGCATACCTGTAAATACCATCGCTATACCATGCTCATTTGCTGCAGCAATGGTCTCATCATCACGCATAGAGCCACCTGGCTGAATAATGGCAGAAATGCCAACTTGGGCAGCATTATCAATACCATCACGGAATGGGAAGAAGGCATCTGATGCCATGACAGCACCTTCAGTAGCTAATCCCGCGTGCTCAGCTTTGATAGCTGCAATACGGGCTGAATTGACGCGACTCATTTGACCTGCACCCACACCAATCGTGCGCTGACCTTTTGCATAAACAATGGCATTAGATTTGACATATTTGGCCACATTCCAGCTGAAAAGTAGATCGGCAATTTGCGCTTCGGTTGGCTGCACATCTGTGACGATGGTCAGGTCATTAGCAGTAATCAAACCAAGATCTTGCTCTTGTACTAACAGACCACCATTAACGCGCTTGTAGTCCAGCTGGGTATCACGCTGATCCGGTGCAGGTAGTTCGCCGCATACCAATACGCGCACGTTTTTCTTAGCAGCCGTTGCTTTGAGTACACCTTCTTCAACGCTAGGGGCGATAATCACTTCAACAAACTGGTTGTCGATGATGGCATGAGCAGCTGCTAACGTTAACGGACGGTTGAAAGCGATGATACCGCCAAAAGAAGACTCAGGGTCTGTGCTAAAAGCCGTGCGATAAGCCGTTACCTGATCAGCATCAACAGCGACACCGCAAGGATTAGCGTGCTTAACGATAACGCAAGCAGGTGTACTGAAAGCTTTTACGCATTCAAGCGCTGCATCAGTATCGGCGATATTGTTATAAGACAGTGCTTTGCCTTGCAATTGCTTAGCGGTCGCAATAGAGGCTTGCTGGCTTTTTAATGGGTTATTTTCTACATAAAAAGCGGCATTCTGATGTGGGTTTTCACCGTAGCGTAGGTCCTGTACTTTTTCAAGTTGCACATTAAATGTACGCGAAAAATTCTCAGCGCTTTGGTCTTCATTGACACGGCTACCTAAGAAGTTGGCAATCATACCGTCATATTGTGCAGTATGTTCAAAAGCTTTCACTGCCAAATCGTAACGTAAAGCAGCTGTCAGTTCAGTACCATCACCCAATGCAACAAGTATACGCTCATAGTCACCTGGATCAGTGACGATTCCAACGTGGGCATGGTTTTTTGCCGCTGAACGTACCATAGTAGGACCACCGATATCAATATTCTCGATGGCATCGTTCATGGTTACATCAGCACGAGCAATGGTTTCAGCAAAAGGATATAAATTCACCACAACCAAGTCAATACGTTCGATTGCATGCTCACTCATTACAGCATCATCTGTACCGCGACGTCCGAGGATGCCGCCATGAATTTTAGGATGCAGGGTCTTAACACGACCATCCATCATCTCAGGAAAGCCTGTGTAGTCAGATACTTCGGTGACAGCAATATTGTTTTCTGTGAGTAACCGATAAGTGCCGCCAGTAGATAGTAAGCCAAAACCTGCTTTGATAAGACCCTCGGCAAACTCAACGATATTAGATTTATCAGAGACCGATAATAGTGCAAGTGGGGTTGTACTCATAAAAAAACTTCCATAAAAAAAGCCTGACGTAAACGTCTGGCAAGGGGATAATGACAATTATTGTAGACGATATCGCTGAGGATAAAATCATGAACGTCAAATTGCCATACATAGTGAAGATTAATTAATATAAAAGCGCTCATATAGCCTGTGCTACATTAAGTCGTAAGTTTTGAGTTTTTTGCGTAAAGTACCGCGATTAAGACCAAGAATTTGCGCACATTTGGTTTGATTGCCTCGAGTTTTTTCGAGCACGACAGATAAGAGGGGTTCTTCAATTTGTTTTAAGATCAATTCATACAAATCAGTAGGTGTCTCGTCACCCAGCATGGCGAAATACTGTCTTACCACACGTTCTACATGTACACGTAAAGGCTCCTGTGCATGATTGGTATCACTACCTAAAGAAGAGCAAAAACCATGCGCTGGATGACGATAGTCGTTCTCATTATAATCGGCAAGATGATCAGAGCTTTTGGCAAAATGATTGGCGTTATGCTGTGCATGAGTTGCCATAAGATAATGTCCTTTAGAGAGAATCAAACCATGAGAGGGTAGGGTATTATATCAAACTAATTTTGTCTAGCGCTGACAGATTGGCTGTTATCTTCAGTAGGATTATCGAGTAAGAACAGTTTTATACTGTAAATGACCGCCTATTTTGCTGCTCAACAGCGAAATCAGTACAAAGGATTTATAGTGATTTCGCGGATTTTTGTATCAGCTACGGGAATTGTAAACAAAAGCTGCCTAGCACTAGCAGCAGCCAAATAGTTTTGTTTACTCAGTAAATACTCTTCTGGTGTCGCGATAAATTCGCCAATCATACTATTCGCACTATAAACACTGACCTTGAGATTTGGGTAAAGCTGTGCTTTTGCACTTTGATTATTTAACGTCGCACTTACATCGCTAAAGGTGCTGGCATCATTAACTAGGCTTGAACGGTGATTGGTGTTAACAATTGATAATGCATTTAAATCAGCGCTTGGCAAACTACAAGCAGCGATAGAACAGATGGCTTGTAGGCGTTCAGCATAAACTGGATTCTTGACCAGATTTTCTAAATTAAAAATGACATATTGGGCAAAAAGTAAGAAAGCCAGTACTGAGCATCCAAGTACCCATAGTAATGAGGCAATTGACTGTTTTTCAGACGTTGGTGAAAATTTTGCTTGAGATTTTCTAATATGTTTTTCGGGGATGTTGTTTTCGTCCTTAAGAGGCACACCCATATTCAGCAATAATTGTGATAAATCTGTATCGTCTTGCAGTGTCTCTTCACGCTTGTTTTGTTCTTTTAGAAGCTCCTCAAGCCATGCATTGTCTGTTTTTTGATCTACGCTTGCATGAATATCATTAGCTGCTACTGAGCTAATTGCAGAGGGTGCTATTGACGTATGGTCATTTAATAGAGGTTTCGTAGAGGCGTAGCTGTTTTTATTTGCTGCTTTAGAGGTATTATATGAAGATGTATTAACAGGAGTGGATGCATGACTTGCTTGAGTCAACCATGCATCCATACTGTCTAGTGAGTCATACTCTAACTCGGTATCTGAGGCCTCATCGATATCCATATCATCATAAATCAAATCATCAGATGAAAACTCTTTTACCAGTTGCCTATTCTTAGACGGCATATTTTGATTGGGTGATTTGGTTTCTGATCGAGTATTAGTACGATAGCTAGTATGAGTGACAATAAGATGTTGATTGACCAAAAAACTTTGTTGACACTGCTCACAGTTGACGATGGCATTTACTTTATTTAACTGAGTCTGCTGTACGTCAAAGCAAGCTTTGCAATGGGGGCATTGAGTTTTTATGGCAGTGGTCATAGGGTCGAATCCAAAAAAGTATGGTTATCAATACCGCTCAGCCACTTATGAAAACTGCCTATCACGCTCATACTTGCATTCAAACGTACAACAAATTGATGAGTTACAGCTAAAGATAGAGTGGCATCAAACACATAACATTTGACTACCCTCTATCGTAACAGATGTAATTAAATGTTGCTAGCCTGTAAATGTACCAGATAATCGCTGCCAGTGCTGTTCTTCTTGAGCAGTGAAAGCATGTTTCGGATCAAGTGCGAAATAGGGCTGATAAGCTGCCATGACCTGTTCAGTTTGAGACTCAATCAATCCCGCCAAAACAATACGACCTTTTGGTGCGATTAAGGTAGAAAAATAAGGCGCTAAGCCAATCAAAGGCTTGGCCAAAATATTGGCAACGATCACATTGACAGGCAAGATATCATGCTCTGAGCAATAATCAGTGAAGGCTTCTGGCAAAAATGCTTGTAGACGGTCACCCACTTGGTTGCGCGCTGCATTTTGATTGGTGGCCAATACGGCTTGAGGGTCGATATCGACGGCAAATACGTGACGTGCACCTAATAACAAAGCGGCAATGCCCAAAATACCCGAACCACAACCATAATCGATGACAACTTTATCATTTAAATCTTGTTCTGTTAGCCAATCAAGACACAAACGAGTAGTGGCATGATAGCCAGTCCCAAAAGCAAGTCCTGGGTCCATAATAATGTTGGTTGCCTCAGGGTTAGGCGGCGTTATCCAATTTGGCACAATCCATAAGTTATTGGCACATTCGATAGGATGATAGTTACTCATCCATTCGCGTTCCCAGTCTTTGTCATCAACGGCGCTCAGCCAAATACGTGTGGCTTGTACTTGCGCGGCAATCTCATGACTCAGCTGCTCAACGGCTTGGCGGCTACCCGTGTCAGTTGTGGCATCGAACAGTCCGGTTAAGATGACATCATCCCATAGTGGTGATTCACCAGGTAATGGCTCAAATAAAGGCTGGTCACCTGCGTCGTCTAAAGCGATGGATAATGCCCCTGCTTCTAGTAGCAGTGCCTCAGCCAAATCGACGTTTGCTTTTTCACATTGTAAATGCAGTTGTTGCCATGCCATAACGATAACCTTAAGCTTGAATAAAAATGAATATAGATATGTTTTAAATGAATGATGAACGTACCAAATTTAAAAAATAATAGTATGGTTTTCTTGTCTAGTGCTTGATGGCTCAAGTACTGCCTTTATTAGCGTAAGGCTTGCTTTGCTTCACGTATGACACGCGAATTACCTTGAGCTTGTCCAGACTGCAAGATAATTTGCCACAAGGCTCGCCTACGACTAGAATCTTGCGAAACCGTAAGTCCGCGTCTAGCCATCGCCTCTGCTTTGCGAGGTTGGTTCTTTTTCAATGCCACTTGCGCCAGATAAAAGTATACGGCAGAAGACTTAGGCGCTAGGCGCTGTGCACGAGTGAAACTGTTTTCAGCATTGGTCAGATTGCCAGATTTCAGTTGATTGATGCCAGTTTGCATCAAATTGCGAAATGCTGGCAGATCACTGTTGTTGCTTGTTGCTCTCTGAGTCCTTTGCTGTGAATTTTTTCTTGCTTGCTCTAGTAACTCGTTGCGTGAGGGTACTATTGGTTCTGAGATCATATAATCATCACGAGAAGGAGTGAGGATGATGGTATTAGATGGAATCGATGCGGAGCTAGGTGTATTAAGAACAGGTGTCTCTTGCGTCAAGGGATTTGATGGTTCAGAAGAACCATCAGACTCAATCGCATAATCGCTTTCATCATCGGCTCTCACGATAGGCGCTTGAGTGACAGGCGTAACCTTTACTGTGGTAACGGCTTCTGACACTTGTTCCTGTGATGGTAAGCTAGCTTGTATAGGTGTACTCTGCGCTGTAGTAGACATACTTGGTGCAGTCTGGCAGGCACTCAAACTTAACATGGCGATCAGTACACCAACTGTCAATGAGGTATTGGCAATGCTGCTCTTTTTGAGTGGCATTATAAACACCTGCTTAGCTAAGACAGTTTGATTGAGAGATAATATCATGTCGAAACCCTTTATAAGTTTTAAAAACAGTTTTAGCGTCATTGAACTCTAAAACCACTCAACGGCACGGTCATACCAAGTATCAGCACGACTTTCTGCATCATCACCTTCTTGATTGTCAGAGTCAACCGCTTCGCCATTTGGAATCTCCAAACCTTCACGGCGACGTTGCTGGTTGATAGCGCTTTCCTGATCCTGTCCTTGCATCTGTTCACGATTACGATCTTGTTGATAAAGACCAATTGCACAACTACTGGCCTCTTCTGGCAAATGCGCAGACATGACCGGTAAGTAGCGAGCGTCAGCACAGCGTTCATTTGATAACTTGCCTGAGTTGTTTTCAAGCCATAACCATTCGATACCTTCAGGCTCAGGCAACGCCACAGGGGTAAGTTTTAAGCGTTTCATATAGTCAACCCAAACTGGCAGGGCACCTGTACCACCGCTCAAACCAATTGGCTTGTTGTCATCACGACCTACCCAAACCACACTGACATAGTTGCCACTGTAGCCTGCAAACCAAGCATCGCGGAAATCATTTGTAGTGCCTGTTTTACCCGCCAAGTTTAGATTGCTACCAAGCGATTGCGCACGTTTAGCAGAACCCGTTGCAACCACTTGTTGTAACGCATAGTTGGTCAAGAAATTGGTTTCAGGTGGGATGCTACGCTGAGTGTTTAAACCAGTACGTTGCAAAATGCGACCACGATCATCAATCACAGTACGAATACTATGAATCGGCGTGCGAAAGCCACCCGTTGCAAACACTTGGTAGACGCCAAGCATATCCATTGGGCTAAGATTAACTGAGCCTAATAAAGCAGAAGGATAAGGTGGTATTTTTTCTTTAACCCCCATGCGCTGTAACTGCTTGGCAAAGGTGTCTACTCCGAACTCCATACCTAAACGTACGGCACTGTGATTATAGGAGTTTGATAAAGCAGTGGTGAGTGGCACAAAACCATGATCACGATTGTCATAGTTTTTAGGATTCCACTTGGTACCGTCATTCAAATTCACCGTAATTGGCGAGTCGTCTATTGAGCTGGCCAGATTATAACGACCGCTTTCAAGTGCTGTCATATAGATAATAGGTTTTAACAACGAGCCCACTTGACGCTTAGCATCGACGGCGCGGTTAAAGCCTGTAAATTCACTACCACTGCCGACCACAGAGACAAGCTCGCCCGTTTCAGGATTGGCACTTACCAAAGCACCCTGTAGATTTTTGGTTTTACTATTGTTGCGGCGCAGCTCCCCAAGCTTTTTATCAACGGCTTTGTCTGCTGCTAACTGAGCAATAGGATCTAGCGTACTAATGATAATCAGACCTTCGTTTTTGAGATCGTCAGAGTAGTACACAGTGTTTAATTCACGTTTCACGATATCTAGAAAGTCTGGGAATTGACTCTTGCCCTCAACAGGCTTATCAACGATGCCAAGTGATTGCTTCACTGCTTTATCGTAGTCTTCTTGGCTGATTGAACCCACTGCCAGCATATTACTAAGGACAATATCACGGCGCGCTTTTGAATCATTTGGATTGCGACGAGGATTATAAATACTTGGACCTTTTGCCATCCCGACAAGCATGGCTTGTTGATCCAAACGCAGCTCATTCAAAGGTTTGTCAAAATAGAATTGTGATGCCAAACCAAAACCATTGATCGAGCGATTGCCGTTCTGGCCCAAATAAATCTCATTCAAATAAGTTTGAAGAATCTCATCTTTACTATAGTGCAGTTCAAGTAGCACGGCCATTAAGGCTTCGTTGGCTTTACGTTTTAGGGTGCGGTCAGAATTCAGATAGAAATTTTTAATTAGCTGCTGCGTAATGGTTGAACCACCCTGTCTAGAGCCACCTGAAAAGTTATTGAGAACAGCACGTGCAATACCACGTATCGAAACCCCTTTATGCTCATAAAATGCACGGTCTTCCGTGGCTATCAATGCATCGATCAATGGCTGGGGTACTTCATCTAACGAGACGACCAAGCGATCTTCGTTGCTATCTGGATAGATACCGCCAATATTGACAGGTTCCAAACGAATGATGCCACTTTTGGCAGGTAAAGTGCTTTGAATCGACTCGATTTTATTACCAGCAATGGTCATTTTAATGACCTGCTCTTTGTCGATATCACTTGAGCTATAAGTAAAGCCACGCGTATGGATAAAATAGGTATTGCCTGAGCGATGATAAGTACCCGTGCGATCATAGGACTTATTGCTTTGATAATTTAAAAGCTCAAGCCACGTCTTCATCGTATCTCTATCAACATTCGCACCTTGATACAACTCAAGTGGCTGGGAATATACTTTTGCAGGAATGTCCCAGCGCTTACCCTCAAACTTATGGGTAATGGTGCGATCAAGTTTCACTAGATATAGTGCCAATAGGACCATACCAGCGATGACGATGATTAATAGAAGACTACTAAATACCAAGCCGCGCTGTTGTGAGGGCAGCGTATGATGAGTAGGCTTAGAGGAAGGTAATAGCTTGGGATTGGATTTTTGCACTGATGTCGCACCATTTTTGGATAAAAAAACTGCCTCATAATGACGTAAAATGACAAATTTTTCAATCTATCATCGTCAATGCAGTCATTCATTGTTAGTAGACTACAAGCAGTTATGCTACTTGCAGCGACGGCTTATAGTATAATCTGTCTCTAAATACTCATATTGGTAATAAATCGTCGGCCGCGTTTAATTGGATTTATGAATGGCATTAAGATAGCAATTTACGACTGCTATCACGATGTATTTTCTATGAATTCGTCATTGAGTTTTTATTCTGCGTAAACTAACTGGCATCGATACTATTGCAAACCGCTATATTGGATGGTGTTCAGCACTATCAATAATAGCAATTTTACTAAGAATAAATAGGGTTTGAGAAAACTTATATAAAGGAAGTAAGTGCGATTATGTCTAGTACTCCATCACAAGCGGCATCGGGTAGCAGCCATCCTTATGAAGATAACTCTATTATCGAAGGCTTGGTACTACCGCTCGCTGGTCACTGTTTTCACTGCGGTGATCCAGTATTGGATGGTGTTCAGCACTATCAATAATAGCAATTTTACTAAGAATAAATAGGGTTTGAGAAAACTTATATAAAGGAAGTAAGTGCGATTATGTCTAGTACTCCATCACAAGCGGCATCGGGTAGCAGCCATCCTTATGAAGATAACTCTATTATCGAAGGCTTGGTACTACCGCTCGCTGGTCACTGTTTTCACTGCGGTGATCCAGTGCCGCAGCCACCCTTTCATGCTGAGATATTAGGCAAGTCACGTGAAATGTGCTGTATGGGCTGTCAACTGGCCTCACAAAGCATTGTGGAAGCGGGGCTTGAACAGTATTATCTAGACCGTTCAGAGATTAATCGCACTGCAAGTCTACCAACCCAATTGAACCGCCTCGAAGTTTATGATCACGATGAAATAAAGTCGCAGTTTGTCTATGCACAAGATGGGCTTTCAGTCGCAGAGCTGTCCGTCAATAACTTACGCTGTGCTGCTTGCACGTGGTTGATTGAATCGCGGCTAGACGAGCTAGATGGTATTCGTCAGTGTCAGGTAAACTTGACCAGTCAGCGTATGCGAGTGATTTGGGATGAGAGCAAACTGCCTATCAGTCGTATCTTAGCTGTTATCAATGAAATTGGCTATGAGGCAAAGCCTTATCGGCAAGATACTCATGAGGCCATGCTGGCACGTCACAATAACCAAATGATACTGCGCCTAGGCATTGCTGCTCTAGGTTCTATGCAAGCTATGATGTATGCGGTTGCGCTGTATTTTGGCGAGTACAGTGACATGTTGGTTTTTCAACGGGACTTTTTGCGTTGGGTATCCTTGTTCGTTAGTACGCCTGTTTTCTTCTATGCTGCTATTCCTTTTTTTACCTCTGCATGGTCAGCGATTCGCGCGCGTCAAGTCAATATGGATGTGCCCGTCAGCGTTGCTTTAATCATTACTTTCTTTGCAAGTCTTTATGCCACTGTGACGGGCCAAGGAGAAACCTATTATGACTCAGTCAGTATGTTTGTTTTCTTCTTATTAGCAGGGCGTTACATTGAGCACAATGCACGCCTAAAAGCGGCCACAATGGCAAACGATTTGGTGGTGGTCGAACCTGTGCTGGTACAGAAGATTGCTGAAAATAAGGCAGCAGCGCGGCAAATTTTGCAGCAGTTAGAGCAAAATGTGCTCACGCAAGTGAGTATTGAGAAGAAAAACACAGATACCAGTGATCCGGTTGATGACTTGGGCGTAAGCGATGCCAATTTGCAAAGCACTGCCAGCGTTATGCCAAATTTTATGCAGAGTATGGATGCCAATGTCTATCAAATAACCTCACAGATTGCACAAGATTGGCAGCAAACAAGGCATCAATCATCAGCCATGTCACAGCCGGACAGTCTGGAAGAAAAACAGATGATGACTGCCCATAGTTTGCAGGTGGGTGACATCATTATGATTGAGGCGGGCTCTGAGATTATTAGTGATGGTATCCTGCTCAGCCCAACCGCAACCGTGTCACAAAGCCTACTAACGGGTGAGGGTGATTTGATTTTAAAGACTCAAGGAGATTATATTGTTGGCGGTGCGCAAAACGACAGCCAACCTTTTGAGATGTTGGTAACAGCGCTACCAGAAGACAGTCAGATTGGCTTGATTGATCGACTGATGAACCGAGCCATGAGTGAAAAACCAAAACTTGCACAGCAGGCGGACAAACTGGCACGTTGGTTTGTTGCTCGAATTTTGGTATTGTCCGTTTTGGTCTTTGTAGGCTGGTACATCGTTGAGCCAAGTCAAGCCATTTGGGCCACGGTCGCAGTCTTGGTGGCAACCTGTCCTTGTGCGCTCTCTTTAGCGACGCCCATTGCGCTGACAGTGGCTACCAATCGGCTGGCAAGCTATGGATTTTTGACCACGCGTGGCCATACCCTGCAAACGCTTGCCGAAATTACCCATGTAGCGTTTGACAAAACAGGTACGTTGACTTATGGCAAACCCAATTTGCTCAATATTGAGTTAACCGCTTCTCATAATGAAATAGTGCTTAACTGTACAGATAAGGATCGCAATCTCACAACGTCTGCGCAAAAAGACGAAGTGCTAGCAATTGCTGCTGCGCTGGAAGTAGGGAGTCGTCATCCTATTGCCCACGCTTTACTAACCGCAGCCTACCAACTGCATCTGCCAGCAACACAAAACTTACAGCATTACCCAGCGGGCGGTGTGGAAGCAATGATCGATGGGATACTTTATCGCATTGGTCATATAGACTTTGCTCTGGATGGCATAAATAACACTAAAAGCGGTCAAGACCTTAGTATTGATTTGGAGATGCATCGAGCCAGCTCAGCGGTGGTGCTGTCTTGTCAGCGAAATCAGTCAGCATCTTGGCAAGCGCTCGCCTGTTTCTATTTTAATGACAAAGTACGCGATAGTGCCAAAGCGATGCTTGATACGCTCAAAGCATCGAATATTGAAGCAGTCATGTTGACAGGCGACCCAAGTCACCAAGCGCTGGTCATGGCCCAAAATTTAGGCATGCAATATGCCTATAATGGCTTATCGCCCACTGATAAAGTCAACCATATTCAGCAGTTGCAAGCGAAAGGTGCGGTAGTGCTCATGGTGGGCGATGGTATTAATGATGCGCCAGTATTGGCCGCCGCCGATGTCTCAACCTCAATTGCAGGTGCAGCAGATTTGGCACAAGTATCTAGTGATAGTATTATTTTAAATGGACAAATCGAAGCCATTACTGCTGCCAAGCGTATCGCTGATAAAGCTGAACGCATTATCAAACAAAACTTTCGCTGGGCGCTTATCTATAATGGCGTCGTATTGATACCAGCGGCATTAGGTTATGTGCCACCATGGCTTGCTGCCATTGGTATGTCACTAAGCTCATTGTTCGTCGTACTAAATGCGCTGCGTTTAAAGCGTGCTTAGATTGGTAATTATTTTATTCAGCTCATAAAAAAACCGCCTTTGGTAAAAGACGGTTTTTTATTGAAAATAGTTTTTTGTTTTAAAGACTGGTGGTAAGTATTAGATTAGTCTTGTAGGTAGCTAAGCAAACGCATGAATTCAATGTACATCCATACCAGTGTTGCAAGGATACCAATACTGAATAACCATTCGTAGTCTTCAGAAATACCCATTGCCACGCCACGATCGATGTTGTCAAAGTCTAATAAAAGTGTAAAAGAAGCAATGACAATCACAAACAGACTAAAGCCAATGGCAATAGCGCCACCTTCAAACAAAAACGGTAAAGTTGAGCCAAATGCTAAAGAAAGCACCCACTGTGCGACGTAAACAAGCATAATGGCGATAACGGCTGAGGTCACAATTGAACGGAACTTTTCGGTGACTTTAACCAAGCCTGAACGATATAGTCCTAGCATCACTGCTGCTGTGACAAAGGTTGCGCACATTGCAGTAACGGGTACTGTTGGGTACATTCTCATAAAGAATAGGGAAATACCGCCCAAAAATATACCTTCTAGCAATGCATAAGGCACTGCCAACGTCTTGGCTTTTTGTGGTTTAAAGGTGATCACAAGGGCGAGAACAAATGCAGCAATCATGCTACCAAAAGCTGCCATTGTGATAAAACCCTGCGATAGCCCTGCCATAAGGGCATAAAAGAAAAAGCCCACACCAGTGATAGCAGATAAGCCAAGTAACAGACTGGTCTTTTGAATCACACCCTTGACCGTCATTGGATTACCGCCGATCGCAAGTTCTGCGCGACTGACAATAGGATTGGCCATACATGTATCCTTAATAATAAATTATATAAATATCAGTTACTTTAGCAAAACCGCCATTATTGTCAACTGTGTTTGCGTGACAACAGTCAGGGTTTGAGCATAGCTTTACATTGTGTACTGATTGAAAAAATGCTGCACCGCTCAATCTACCTACTCAAAGAGTGAGTGAGGCGACTCTTGTGAACCAGATTACGACACTTAACAAGGATGATTCATAAACGTGCTAGTCTAAGCGTTCATTTATCGCTATCATTGCTCTGTAATTTACCGTTATACCGAGTCGTTTTATGGAAAACTCAGCGCAGTCAGCCAGATTGCCACACTTACATGAATCAGAGCTATTCCACGCTATTAAAAACCCAGCTTTTAGACGTATTGGTTTGATGGGGCGTGCGGGTAAGCGTAGCGTTACTCAAAGCTTGGTACAGATTGCCCAGACCATTAATGAGATGAATCTCACGCTGATTATGGATGTGCAAACGGCAAACTTGCCCACATTAAATCTAACCGAAATTGAAAAAGTTAAAATTGTGAAGCGTGGCCTGATTGGCGAGATTTGTGATCTGGTCATTGTCGTTGGCGGTGATGGGTCAATCTTACATGCTGCTGAAGCGCTGGCACGCTATCGCGTACCAGTATTAGGTGTTAACCGTGGCCGCTTGGGTTTTTTGGCGGATGTCAAACCGGACGAGGCTGCATTTAAATTGCGTCAAGTATTAATGGGTGACTATCAACTCGATCATCGGTTTCTCTTGACCATGGAAATACGCGAAGGGCGTAAAATCATCCATGAAGATATGGCGCTCAATGACGTGGTCTTACATGCGGGTAAGTCGGTACATATGATTGACTTTCAGATGAAAATTGACGGTCAGGACGTTTACAGGCAGCATAGCGATGGCTTAATAGCGGCCACACCAACAGGATCAACGGCGTATGCTTTGTCTGGTGGTGGTCCCATTATTCATCCAAGCATGGATGCCATTTGTTTGGTTCCTATGCATCCGCACACGCTATCTAGTCGACCGATTGTGGTCAGTGGTAATAGTGAAGTTTGCATTCGTATTCATGAGGACAATCGCACTCAACCAATGGTTAGTGCAGATGGTAAGCCAAGTGTACCGCTTGAACAAGAACAACGTCTTTATATTCGTAAGCATCCTGATAAACTTACTTTATTGCATCCACCTGGATTCGACTTTTATGAAGCTTGCCGAACAAAACTACACTGGAACGTCCATGCAGAAGAATTCAGTCTCGATGTCGATGATGATATTATGGACGATGAGTAATTGAATCAGTGATATAAAATACGTTATATAGAAAATAGTGTTGGAGAGTAGGTAAGATGGATAAGCAAACAATATTAGCAAGTTTAACGCCAGATTTGGTCGACAAGTTCCGTATGGCGATTGAGCTGGGGAAGTGGCCTGATGGTCGTAAATTGACCGCTGAGCAACGCGAGACCTGTATGCAAGCAGTGATGATTTGGGAGCATGAACATTTATCACCTGCCGAGCGTACAGGCTTTATTCATAAACCAGTCAAAGACAATGGTGATATCGTTGGCGCAGAATGTGATGTGGAGCACGAGCATCACTATCCTAATATGCCCAACCCTAAAGGCGCAGTACAGCCTATTAAGTTTCATAATAAATAAATTGAATGATTGATAGTAGACTGCTGCAAAAAAGCCACGCTAGTTAGCGTGGCTTTTTTGTGCTTAACAGATAATTAAAGTGCAGTCGTATCAACGCTTGGGCGCACGGTTAGGGGGTTTTTTTGCATCAAAAACCCTTGCCAGCCCCAATGTAGAAAGTTACGAATATTGGCATGATCAGTACCGTTAGGAGTGGCCTGAACCTTGGTATAATGCTCGCCAAACAGTTTTAGCGTGTCTAACTGGTTTAGACCATGGTGCTTGGCAAAGCCAAAAATTTTCGCACTACCTTCGTTTTCACCAGCTGCATTATGTACCATGCCATTCACGAATGGGGCAGGTGCATAGCGATAAAAATCATCAATAAAGCTGATGACATCATTGAATCCAATGGCTTTTTTATTCAAACCATTAAGTAGAGCCGATACATCTGATTGGCGAATACTCATAAATAAATGACCTCAGAGCAGATTAAAAAAGCAAAAACACAGTAATTCTAAAAATATAATACCCAATAATAGTTAATTACTAGGTATCAAAGATTGGCTTAGCGATTAAAATAGTCTTCATCATCAAATGAAGGCGCAAAACTGCCTTGCTCAAGATGCTGCATTTGCGACTGTACAGAACGCTCATGCTGAATACGTTGGTAGATCTCTTCGCGATGTACAGCGATATCTTTAGGTGCATTAACACCAATGCGAACTTGATTACCTTTGACGCCTAGTACAGTTACACTGACCTCGTCGCCAATCATTAGCGTTTCGCCCACGCGGCGTGTCAAAATTAACATGCGTCACACTCCTTATGTCGCATCAACAAATTATTACTCATTAGATTAATTCTCAATTGCAGGACATCACCGAAGCACTAAACACGCATTATATTAATCATAACTACAATGCTTAACGTTGTGCCAATAGAGGCGATGATAGGTAGATTCATTTAGCCCAAATGAAAGCCCATTATAGGTGCCATAACAGATACTGTCACGGGTTTTCACAAAACTATTAGGTAAATACTCACCCGAGCAATAATAAGAAATAAAAATAGGATCTAAAAAGACCCTATTTTATCTACGTATTATTGTCGGTAACTTATAGTTAACCCGTGAAAAACCATGCAAGTCAAATCCGCATTTCATAAGCTTTGACAAATATGATGGCTCAGTTACTAAAAATAGTGTTATAGAACCGTCATTTGGTCTCTCAACGGATACTATAGTCCAGCGATTTTACTTTCGCCTTCTTCACGATCAAGACCAAAAGCAGTATGTAGCGATTTGACGGCTTTTTCCAAGTGCTGATCTTGAATCAGTACAGACACTTTAATTTCGCTAGTAGATATCATTTGGATATTGATATTGTTTTCAGCCAAAGTCTGAAACATTAAGCTGGCAACGCCTGCGTGTGAACGCATACCAACACCAACTAAAGAGACTTTAACAACTTCGCTATTGCCCAATATTTCTTTGGCACCAATCTCGTCTTTGACTTCATCATTGAGTACTTTCATGGTTTTGTCTAAGTCAGAACGATTGACTGTAAATGTGAAGTCTGTTGTGCCATTGACCGATAAATTTTGTACGATCATATCGATTTCAATGTTGGCACGACCGATTGGGCTTAAGATAGCAGAGGCAATACCAGGATGATCAGGTACACCGCGCACTACAATTTTCGCTTCGTCTCGGTTGAATGCGATACCTGAGATGATTGCCTGTTCCATATTGTCTCCTTCGTCTATCGTAATTAGTGTGCCAACATTATCTTGAAACTCTTGGTCAAAGCTACCGTCGGTATTTTCATCAAAGCTAGAGAGTACACGCAAAGGCACACCATATTTACCAGCGAACTCGACTGAGCGAATCTGAAGAATCTTAGAGCCTAGACTTGCCATTTCGAGCATTTCTTCAAAGGTTATTTTTTCAAGCTTTTTGGCCTTTGAGGTAACACGTGGGTCAGTGGTGTAGACGCCATCGACATCTGTATAAATTTGACACTCATCAGCACCCAGAGCAGCAGCAATAGCAACACCTGTCGTGTCAGAGCCACCACGGCCTAATGTGGTCGCATTGCCTTCGTCATCAATACCTTGAAAGCCTGCCACGATAACGATATTGCCCGCGTCCAGCTGTTCACGAATATTTTCATCATCAATGCTTTCGATACGCGCTTTATTATGGGCGTTATCAGTTTTGATGGCGACTTGACGACCAGTGAATGAGCGGGCACCAATACCAAGTTCTTTGATTGCCATAGCGAGTAGTGAGATAGAAACCTGCTCACCTGTTGAGACCATTTGGTCGTATTCACGCGGATCAGGCTGATTGCTAATTTGGCGTGCCAGATCGATTAAACGGTTGGTTTCGCCACTCATGGCAGATACCACAACGACCACTTGATGACCATTGTCATGCCAGCGTTTGACTCGTTTGGCGACGTTTTTAATGCGGTCGATACTGCCCATCGAGGTGCCGCCGTATTTTTGTACTATTAACGCCATAAAAACCTACCTATTATTCATTAATGGCCTTTTTATCATCAATGAGAGTCAATATGACAATCGATCAATGCGTGCATAGACAAAGCCGTATTATAAGAGTTGCGTCTTATGCTTTTTATTTATTCAATAATATGTGCTTTAGACTGGATGAGTGAACAATGTGTTCAAGCGTTGACCTTTATATCATATCTGCGCCACCACGTTAAGTGTCCGTGTGGCTTAGATGTATGGCGATTGGTTATAACCGTTATAACCAATCACATATCCTACAGATAACACTTATTGACATTTAGCCAAGCTGAGTTTCGACCCAAGCAGGTAGGGCATTAATAACAGCTGCACTATTACCAATTTTAGGGGCACCACCTTGAGCATAATCTGGCTTACCGCCGCCTTTACCGCCAAGCTCACTTGCTAAATGACGGATGATATCGCCCGCTTTTATTTTAGCAGTGAGAGATTTTGAGACACTGGCTGCTAGGGCTAATTGCTCGTCTTTATCACCAATCAAAACAATAATGCTATCAGGCAGTTTGGATTTGATATCATCCATTAGCGTACGGATGGACTTGCCATCGATACCACTTAAGGTGCTGATAAGAACGGGTGTGCCAGCGATGGTCTGAACGTCATCCAGTAGATTCGCCGCTTGAGCACTGGCCATTTTTTGTTGCAAGCGCTCTAATTGTTTTTCTAGATCGCGTTGCTTATCAGCCATGGTACGTACACGCTGTGCTACTTCAGGACGTTGCACTTTTAGTTGACTGGCCAATTCACTTAGTTGTATTTCGCTTTGCTGAATATTTTTAATCGCATTCATGCCAGTGACGGCTTCGATACGGCGAATACCAGCTGCAATGCCTGATTCGCTAGTGATTTTGAGTACCCCAATATCACCAGTGCGTTGTACATGCAAACCACCACACAGCTCGATAGAGAAAGGTTTACGCTGACCATCGACAATGCTGTCTGTACCCATGGTAAGGACGCGAACGTCACTGCCGTATTTTTCGCCAAACAGCGCCATGGCACCTTGTTTCATCGCTTCATCGATCGCCATATGCTCAATGCGAGCAGGGGTGTTGGCTTGAATTTGCTCATTGACAAGACGCTCTACGCGTGCGATTTCAGCGGCACTAACAGGTCTATCATACGAAAAATCAAAACGCAGTACTTCGCTTGAGACCAGTGAGCCTTTTTGGGTAACCTCTTCGCCTAATACTTCTCTTAGTGCTGCATGCAAAAGGTGAGTGGCAGAGTGGTTTTTGGCACTTGCTGCACGAATGCTAGACAGCACTTGAGCCTCTGCTGTTTGCTTAACGCTGATATCACCCATGGTTACCACACCATAATGAATGATTGCCTGCCCTGATTTTTTGGTATCTTGAACTTCAAACACACCTGACTCGGTGCGAATTTCGCCAAGCTCACCAGCTTGACCACCACCTTCAGCGTAGAAAGGGGTGCGGTCAAGTACGACCACACCTTCTGTGCCTTCAGTTAGGCGATCAATGGCATTGCCATCTTGATAAAGCGCATTGACAGTAACGCCATTTTCTTCTAATTGTTCATAACCGATAAATGTCGTTGGGGTTTCGACTTGGATAATGCTGCTATAATCGACGTCAAACTTGCCAGCATCGCGAGCACGCTCACGCTGTGCCTGCATATGTTCATCGAATTCCGCTTCATCAATGGCGATACCGCGTTCACGTGTGATGTCAGCGGTCAAATCAATCGGAAAACCATAAGTATCATACAGCTTGAAGGCGGCTTCACCAGAAAGCGTGTCACCATCTTGCAAGCCTTCAAGCTCGCTGGCAAGCAAACGTAATCCTTGGGCAAGTGTCTTGGCAAACTGCGCTTCTTCTTTTTGAATGGCATTCTCTATGACGCTTTGCTTGTCTACTAATTCTGGATAGGCAGTGCCCATTTCAGCAACCAGTGGTGCAACCATTTTATAAAAGAAATCACTGTCCGCACCAAGCTTATTACCATGGCGTACCGCACGGCGTATCACACGGCGTAGTACATATCCACGGCCTTCATTGCTTGGCGTGACACCATCCGCAATCAAAAATGCCACGGCACGAATGTGATCAGCGATGACTTTTAACGACGATTGTTGTTCATTTTTAATCGCTAAAATCTCAGCTGCTGCATCCATCAAATGCGTGAATAAATCAATCTCATAGTTGCCATGAACGCCTTGCATGATCGCACTAATACGCTCAAGCCCCATACCAGTATCCACACTTGGCGCTGGTAGCGGTAGTAACGTACCGTCTTTTTGACGATTGAATTGCATAAATACGCAATTCCAAATCTCAATATAGCGATCGCCATCTTCTTCTGGTGTGCCCGGCAGACCACCTTCGATATCCGCGCCGTGATCATAAAAGACTTCAGTACAAGGCCCACAAGGACCCGTGTCGCCCATGGTCCAAAAATTGTCTGATGCGTAAGGTGCGCCTTTGTTATCACCGATACGAATGATGCGATCGCTTGGAATACCGATTGTTTTGTGCCAAATATCAAAGGCCTCATCATCGGTTTCATAAATAGTGACGTATAGACGGTCTTTGTCAATCGCTAACCACTCAGCCGATGTCAAAAACTCCCAGATATATTCAATACCTGCTTGTTTAAAGTAGTCACCAAAAGAGAAGTTACCAAGCATCTCAAAAAACGTATGATGACGTGCCGTATAGCCGACATTGTCCAAATCGTTATGTTTACCGCCAGCACGTACACATTTTTGTGAGGTCACAGCGCGTGTATAGTCGCGCGTCTCCATACCCAAAAATGTCTCTTTAAACTGATTCATACCTGCATTGGTAAATAACAATGTTGGGTCATTATGTGGAATCAAGCTGGACGATGAAACTTGGGTGTGCTGCTTGCTTATGAAAAAATCGATAAAGGCTTGGCGAATATCGGCTGAGCGAAATGGCTGGCTCACAGCGGCTCCTTACTGACGGATAGAATTGAGTAAAATAATTTTGCATGCGATTTTAGCACAAACGCCAAGGCTCTTGGTACAAGATATACAACCGCTAACGTATTGTGTGAATAAAGCCAGCAGTTTTGTGGACCAAAAATGGCTGACCAAAATAGAGATTAATTGGTCAAAATTGCCGCATCAGTCTCATCGAGCTTATCTTGTATTAATGGATCAGATTCAATCACTTGCACAGGTAAATAGCGCAGTTGCAGTTTAATTGGTAAATAACTGGGGAAGTTTTTTGTCATGTCCTGAGTAATCGTGGTTTCGATTTGGCGTACATCATAAGCGCTAGGCGTGGTTTCACCGCGAATAATTGCACGCACGACTTGGCGCTCATCTGTGACATCAAATTGAGTATTGGTCAATACATTGCCTTTATCAGTAAAGTACGCAGTGATGGTCTCTTTAACATTATTTTCAAAGGCTTGCTGTTTGGCATTAGTCTGCAAATTGATGGTCAAATATGTACCCAATCCACCCAGTAATAATAAAGTGACAGCGTTGCGTTGCAAAAACGTGAGATAAGTATTTGATTGATAGTCGTCATCGACCAGACGACGAAACCCCAAGACCCATAATACAAGCGCATTGGTAAATTGGATGGCAATGATGTTTGTTGCGGCTAATAAAAGTGCACCCAAGCCCAGTTGAGGCTCGCCATGGGCAAATAAAATCCCACTAGCAGCAAGAGGTGGCACCAACGCAGTGGCAACAGCAACTCCAACCACAGCAACTGAAAGATGGGGTGATACCATGGCATAGGCACCAGCAGTACCACCTGCTAAAGCAATCATCAAGTCCATAGAAGTAGGCTGGGTACGCGATAGGATTTCTGCTGTCAATGACTGATCTTTGTGCAACCATCCTACAATAAACCCTACTAATACCACTAACGTCACACCGCTGAGCACAGTAAGAATTGATTTACGTAGCAATGGCATACGGTGATCAATGATTGCTAATGCAACCCCTGTAATTGGACCTAGCATCATTGCAACCAACATTGCGCCAATGACTACCGCTGCCGAGTTGGTCACCAGTCCATAGCTTGCGATGATGGCAGATAGTATATTCATAATGAAATACATTTTACTGGGTAGCGCATTTGCCTCAATGGTGACTCTGACTTCTGGATAATCTACTGTTTGATTGCTAAATTGCTCTGCTACAAATTGCTTATAAGACTCAAGTTTGGCTTCCTTTTTTTCTTTGACTTCTTCCTCTCGATCTTCTTCTTTATTGACTTCGTCTTGTGTGTCATCACTCTCTGTTGATGATTGATAAGTTGTCAATTCATCGCTTTCTTGTTCTGGTAAGTCCACATCTGGAGGCGTTTCTAGCTCGATGTCTTCTTGTTTTGGTACCTCTTCTGAGTGTGCTTGTGACTCATTTTCAACTGAATCTTCTTCTGGTTCAGAGGTTTCAAGCGAGGCCACTACGACATCAGGCGCAAGTGATTCTATTTTGACTTTTGCTTCAGGTGGCTGCGCACAAGCCGTATCTTCAACGGTTTCGTCTAAATCATCATCTTCTGTCTCTTCTATCATAGAAATATCAGTATCGGTCTGCGTCAAAAAATCAGACTGAGCAGCCGTATCTTTCGCATCCGTTATTTCTGTTGAATCCTGAAAAGCTGTCAACTTGTCGGAAGAAGTGTCTTTGGGTTTTGTCATAGCAAATAACTTGATTAGAAGATAAAAAAGAGTCGTTATTGTAATGATAAATATATAAAGGCATAGAAGTTTTTTGTGGATGATTATTTATTCTTAGGTAGATAGAAATTAGGATTTTTTCAGAGTAAAAACAAAAACCTTAATAGTAGCATGGTTTTTATGATTGGTCATTTAGTATGGTTGACCTCAAGAGTTATAGTAAAACCTTATTTTTTTTGTGGGTATAGTGTATAAAGTAGTTATACCCACAATATAAATGAGGAATAAGGTATGAACTGGTCATTGTTTTGTGTTGTTTATCTGATAGCCGTAACGGTCACGATGGGCGTTTTTATAGTTGCTGCCTTAGTCACAGGGTTTAATGAAATAGTACATATCCTCATAGTAGCAATATTAGGAATGATAGTTGCTATTCCTGAGGCACTATTTTTTTCTAAAAAGGTGGGTAGCATTACGGGGAATGAAGCTTAAAACATAAGACTTTAATCATAAGGCGCTTCAGTGCTTATAAATTCGGCCATAAAAAAAGACCTCGATATCAAGGTCTTTTTTATATTCATACTAATGCATTTAGTGCTGACAGTTATTTTAGCTCGACAGTAGCACCGTTCTCAATATTAGCATAAACCTCTAACACATCCCAGTTGGTCAAGCGAACACAGCCCGCTGATCCTTGGCGACTGATACCTTCAGGCTGTGGTGAACCATGTAATCCATAAGAAGGCTTAGATAAACCCATCCATACGACGCCGACAGGATTGTTTGGTCCTGGTGGCAACATATGAACTTTTTTCTGGGCACCTTCACCAACGGTAGCTTTATACCAAGGCATTTTTACTTTATTAATGATCTTAAAAGTACCTTTTGGTGACGGTGTAGCATCACTACCTACGGTAGTCGGATAAGTGGCAACCAGTTTGTTGTCATTGTAAGCATATAGTGTTTTGTCTGCTTTATTGGCAACCACACGATTGATGCGCTGATTAAGTGGACCACGAGTATTAAGAACAGTAATGGTCTCACCCGCTTTGTAAGTTTTGTTTTTATTCAACTTGTCTAAATAGCGCACATCCATATGGAAGCGTTCACCAAACATCTCTTTAATGTCTTGGTAATAAAGACCTTTCATCTTTGATTTTGCCTCTGCGCCAGCAGGTGTAGATGCAAAATTGGTTTTGATGTCATCTTCAGTAATCGTATAAGTAACCAATACAGGCTTATTAGCAGGAATGTTTTTAACTAAGGCATCCCATGTTTTTTGATCCATTTTACCTGTTGTTGGTAATCCCTTCATGGCCTGAAAGTTGATAAGGGCCTTTTTGCTGTTCATACCCCAGCCACCGTCAACAGGACCAGGAGAAGCATGGTTCCAATCCAGCAATGCTTGCATCTTAATGGTCATTGCTGAGTTAACTTTCATGTTAGGTGACCAAGTGGCCTCATTGACCTGCTTAGCGTAGTTTGACAAATTCAGTGTGGTATATCTTTTGCCATCTTTGTCTTCAATATTCTTGATGGTCGGATCATCACTGAAATCTTGACGTTTTTCACTTTCAGGTAGATCAAAAGCGAGTGGATCAGAAGAATCAATAGAAGCCACATTGCTAGGGGCAGCAACCGCTTGACCTTCACTGATATCGTCAGTATTGTCAGATTGTTCATCTTTTAGCGTCAACTCAGCCGCACTCATGTTATCTGCTGCGACCGCTTGAGGCGCTTCAGACTTTTGCTTTGAATCAATCAGCTGCGTCATACGATCAGCGGATTCAGACTGCACACGAGTATCTAATGAATTGCTACGGTTTTCTTGCACATTAAGGCTAACTTTCTGAGCGATACTAGGTAGTGAGTCAGCCGTACGTACTGGCAATGTGCGAGTATTCTCAGTAGGGGCGGCAAGCGCGCTAACACTGGCACCAACGATAGCGATAGATATGGCAGTAATAATGGGCTTTATTTTCATAATATTGAATCACTTGTAGTTGCTACTAATGCGGCTATTATGCGCATAATTTGGCTGCTTCGCAAACTTTTGACACATCTTTTTTCACTTAAGCCTTGCTAAACGTCAACTGTTGACGTATTCACTACATTTGGGTAATAACCTAGCGAAGATGTGTATTTGATACCATTCAACTCTTACGGCTCTTTCTAAGTATGAAAGCTACTTACCATTAGGGTGAAAAATCGATATAGGGTAAGAAACCAATATAAATGCAAATATTGGCGCTCCTCCTTGTTTATGTCTATAATGTGAGGTTAGATTTTTATTTAATAGATTGGCTTTTCGTAAAAAGCAATTTAACCCATTCGCGTGTGTTTAGTGACCATGCAATCAGTAAGGTGCCATATGTCAGAAGACCAAACCATGAGTGCAGAAGAGTTTCAAAATCAATATCTTAATGATGAGTCTCAGAACTTTGAAAATGAGGTAGAGTATGATTTGGAGACAGGACTTCTTGCTGAGCAGGGTGAATTTGCCAACTTACATGCCGAGCTAGAAGAAGCACGCGAGCAGCTGGTGAGTATTCGCGATTTCATTCGTTTCTCGGTCACGCAACTGCGTAACTATGATGTGGTCGTTGCGCAAGGCACTACGGATGAATTTGCAGAAGCATCTGCTATTGTCTTACATTCATTAGCGTTAGATTGGTCGGCCAATGAGCAGATTCTAGATTGCCGTTTGACGACATCAGAGAAGCAAGTGGTACTGGACTTATTGGAAGAGCGTATTGCTGAGCGCAAACCACTGAGTTATTTAATCAACTTATCTTATTTTTGTGATCTGCCTTTTTACGTTGATGAACGTGTTTTAATCCCACGCTCACCCATAGCAGAATTGATTCGCCAACAGTTTTATCCTTACTTTGAAGTGAGTGAGTTGGCCAAACCACTCAAAATTGGTATGAATGAGCAGACGGCAAGCTTTTACGATCATGGCTTAGATGTTAAGCAATTGTCGCAGCCTGAGCGTATTTTAGACTTGTGTACGGGTTCAGGCTGTATTGCTATTGCCCTTGCAACGCGTTTTGTTGATGCCCTAGTTGATGCCGTAGATATTGATAAAGGGGCGTTAGAGGTAGCAATGGTCAACGTCGATCATCATGATCTTGGTCATCAAGTTAATGTGATCGAGTCTGATCTATTTGCTAAGATTCCGACTGAAAATCAGTACGAGCTAATCGTTACCAATCCTCCTTATGTTGATGCCGCTATCATGGCAGACCTGCCACCTGAATTTTTATATGAGCCTGAGCATGCGTTAGCGGCTGGTCAAGATGGACTAGATTTGGTACATCGTATTTTATTTGAAGCGCCAGATTATCTCAGTCCAGAAGGGTTGCTGATTTGTGAAGTGGGCGATAGTGAATGGGCTTTAAAACAAGCCTATCCTGAAATCCAGTTTGATTGGCTCAAGTTTGCCCATGGTGGACATGGGGTTTTTGCTATTACTTATGATGAGTTGGTGGCAAATCGTCAGCTGTTTGCGGCTTATGTCCAGTTATTAGATAGCATTCAATAAGCAACATTACAAAGGATTGGTCAACTAATCATCAGTCGCATTTACTTGTTTAAGGATAGATATGGCAGGCAATAGTATTGGACAGGTTTTTACTGTGACCACTTGTGGCGAATCACATGGTGCAGGTCTTATGGCAATCGTCGATGGTGTACCACCAGGTCTAGCACTGTCTGAAGAAGATTTACAAGTAGATTTGGATCGCCGCAAACCCGGTACTTCTAAATACTCGACCCAGCGCCGTGAGTCTGATGAAGTCGAGATTATCTCTGGTGTTTTTGAAGGTAAGACGACAGGGACCTCCATCGGTTTACTGATTCGTAATACCAATCAAAAGTCAAAAGATTATAGCGACATCAAAGACACGTTTCGTCCCGGTCATGCCGATTATACATATAGTATGAAATATGGTTTTCGTGATTACCGTGGCGGCGGTCGCTCGTCAGCACGCGAGACAGCAATGCGAGTAGCGGCGGGTGCTATCGCTAAGAAATATTTGCAAGATCGCTTAGGCGTGCAAATTCATGGTCATGTGACTCAGATCGGCAATGAACATAGTCAAGTGCTCGACCCCAGCCAAATTGATTGGGAGTTTGTAAATAGTAATCCGTTTTTTTGTGCGGATACGGACGCCGTATCCCGTTTTGAAACATTAATAGATAGCTTACGCCGTGAAGGAACTAGCTGTGGTGCTCGGCTTGAAGTCATTGCCAGTGGCGTTCCCGTTGGACTTGGTGAGCCTGTATTTGATCGTTTGGATGCAGATATTGCCCATGCCATGATGAGCATCAATGCTGTAAAAGGGGTTGAAATTGGCGACGGCATGGCAGTAGCCGGACAGTTTGGGCATCGCTCTCGTGATGAGATGACGCCAGATGGATTTACAGCCAATCATGCAGGCGGTATCTTGGGCGGCATCTCGTCTGGTCAAGATATTCGCGTGAGTATCGCCCTCAAGCCAACGTCTAGTATTACAACGGCGGGCAAAAGTATCAATACGCAAGGTGAGGCAATTGATATGTTGACCAAGGGTCGTCATGATCCTTGCGTTGGGGTACGTGCAACGCCTATTGCTGAAGCCATGCTAGCGATTGTACTGCTCGATCATTACCTGCGTCATCGCGGTCAAAATGCAGATGTAGAGCCGCCAGTGCAGGCGATTATTTAGACAGCTCGTTAGAGATACTTATTAGTCCTTGGTTATTTCTAATAGTAGTTTATTAGAAATGACCAAGGGCTTTTTTGTGGATGTGTGGTTTGTGGCCGTATAGAAAGTACTTAATCAAGATAATAACGCGCCAGTTTAATGGGTAATGTCTTTTAATATGCAATGGCTTAAGCTGCCAACTGATAACCCTCTATCGCCACACATTGCTGATGTCGAAACACCAACAGTAGCTGCTGGCTAGGAACGGCAAGCCAATGCCCAAAAGCTATGCTATTAACACCTGCCTGTGATAAGGCGAGCAGACAAGAATGACGACTATGCCCTAAGCAATCTTCTATTATTTGGCATTGCTGAGTCAGATGTTGCATTGATTTTTTACCTCTAATAGTGATGACGAATGTGACTGACGCTATCGTAAAATAAAGAGATAGAAAATCTATGCAGTAATGATGGAAAGTTAATGAACTGTCATTAGCTTATAAGATACTAAAGTCGCCTACTAAAATAAGATGTATAGATTTGCTTGAAAAATTTATTCTTTAGCCAAGGGTAGGGTGATACTGACCATCACGCCAGAAAGCTGGCTCATAGCCATATTATCTTGACCATCATTTGCCATCATATTGTGAATAGCAACTAGACCGCCATGATGTTCGATGACTTGTTTTACTAAGGTTAAACCAAGACCTGTTCCTTTCTTGATCACATTATGAGATATGCTGGGTGTTTCTTGTTCAAGGTATTGAGACGAGTCATTGTTCGCCATGTTGCTGGCAGAGTAGCTTGTCGAGTGATGCGTGGTTTGACTTTGATGCGATAAACTAAAGTAACGATCAAACGCTTTATCAACCGCATATTCAGGTAGCAATTTTCCATCATTAAATATATCAATCGTCACCGTATTTGCTGTCTGACGTATATCAATGATGATCGTGTTTTCGGCAAAATGAATCGCATTGTCTAATACATTCTGTAGCACTTGTACCAGCCAAAACTGATCAGCAAAAACGCTTATGTTGGCAGTTAGATTAGACTGTGAACGATCTGTTTCGGTAAAACAGACGTTATCAATATAGATTTCGATGGGTGGTAAGTGCTGCTGTTGTAGCTTGGCAGCATTGTCTTTTGCCAGACTTTGTAACAATGGCAATAATGGCGTTAATTTGCGATTGAGCTTAAAGGTCGGCTGTTCAATTTTGGCAAGTAACAGTAAGCGATCAATCAGATGCTGCATTTTTATGCTTTGCTCACCAATGGTGTGAATAAGCATTTGCCGATCGTCTTCATCGAGTCCGTTGTCCTCTAACAATTCACTGCTGGCGCGAATTGCGGTCAAGGGGCTTTTGAGTTCATGGGTAAGAGTATGAACATAATCGGTGACGTAGTCTCGATTTTCTAACTGATGTTTCATAGACTCAATCGTATCTGTTAGGCTATTGAGCTCACGGCCTAGGTAGAAGTAAGGCTTTTTGGTGTCTTCAGCCAGTGCGCTGGTATACTGAGTCACTAAAGTGATGCTTTGCTTGAGCCACCATGCCACCAATCCTGCCAAGATAAGAGCTGCAATACTCATCAGTAATGCAGTGATAAACATGCGATTGCGAGTGTTATCCAAATAAGGCAGCACACTAGCGACTGGCTTACCAACACTCACCACACCAATCAGCGCGCCTCTAGGATTTTCTATAGGCTGTGCCACATACATGATCGTGCCATCACGCTGATTGTGGTTTTGGGTGGTACTCCTTGCGCCATATTGACCATTCAAAGTCAAATACACATCATTCCAACGGCTATAGTCTTGTCCCTCATCATTGTCAGGCTCAGGTAGTGAGTCATAAATGACAACGCCTGTCTTATCTGTTACGTATACCCGAAAACTGCTATAACCTTCGTGCTTATATTCTGGCGTTATGTCACTGTTAATTGCCGGTAGGCCAACGAATGCCGTATCTAAATTGGCTTGATAAGTAGCATCATATAGTTGCCCTGAAGATAGCGGTAACTGCAAATTTGCCGCAAGAAATTTACTAGTATCGAGCAAGGTGTCTTCGATGACTTGCTGGGCAGTCGGTTTGACATAGCCAAACAACTGAGTGAAGGCCACCACACCGCAAATCACTAAAACCAAAGCCACTGCCAACCAAATCCTAAAAAAAATACTCAGGTTCAGTAAGCGTTTTGGCTCATCAATTTGTTGCGCTGTGCCAATAGGATGCAGTTTTGCATACCAATTGCTTTGGCTAGTGTTGCCGATTTTATGAGTCATGATTTAAGCAAAGCAATTTGAAGTTGTGAGATGATAATACTAAGCTGGGCATAAACCATACCCCAACCCGCGATGTGTATGAATAACATCAGTGCTGGCGTCAATGGTTGCCAGCTGCTTCCGAATAGATTTGATATGACTGTCTATCGTCCGAGCTAGGCGATGATCTGGATAATCACTGACGGCGCTTAGGAGTTGCTCGCGGCTAAAGACCTGATTCGGTGCTTGTAACAAGGTTAATAAAATTTTGCGCTCAGTGTTGCTCAGCTCAAGTTTTTGCTCTTGCCACATTAAAGAATAATTGAGTGGTTGGTAATGCCAAACCCCAGATTGACAGTTAAACGTTAAAGCTTGTCCCGACATTAGCGTATCATTAACGGTATTATCGGTTATTATATTACTAGAGGACTGCTGAGAAAGTAGCTGCTCGCGTCGCCAAATAGCCTTTAAGCGAGCGACAAGCTCTCGAGGACTAAAGGGTTTTGCACAATAATCATCACCGCCCATCTCTAGACCTAAGATACGATCGACTTCATCACTACGAGCTGTCAAAAACACAATAGGTATATCTTTTAATGCATCGATACCAGCACTATGACGTATTTGTTGGCACAAGCTTAAACCGTCACCATCTGGCAACCCAACATCCAAAATAATGGCCGATAGGTTTCTTGCCTCATCACTGCGCAGCATTGGCAAGACGCTACTGGCATTATCAAGCCATGTTATGTCCCAACCTTCACGCTTGCATGTGACTTTGAGCGACATTGCAATGGCAGGGTCATCTTCTACTAATAAAATATGTG
Organism: Psychrobacter sp. JB193; assembly: GCF_002285555.1. Taxonomy (NCBI): domain Bacteria; kingdom Pseudomonadati; phylum Pseudomonadota; class Gammaproteobacteria; order Moraxellales; family Moraxellaceae; genus Psychrobacter; species Psychrobacter sp. JB193. The sequence goes on along the minus strand of NZ_NRGY01000001.1, from coordinate 673,305 downwards.
TCATAAGCATTGCATCGTTATATAAGAGAAAATGGATTAGAATAAATGATTTTTTAATACTCGTTGAGGTATGGGTGTTGAAAAATAATAGTAGGGCGTCATACAGTAACTAGAGTGTTAACCATATATTTACTAAATAATCGTAGCATAAAAGCTGTTTAAGGTTTTAATCCAGGTCCTAAAAACGTGTGAAAAGTTAATGGAAATTAGACGGCTCATCATTAATCTTTTGACTGTCAGTTTTGAATAGAGACTGTAAAATAATCAGCGCCACTAAAAAGAAGAATATAATATACGGCAACGGTTCAATTTATTTAAAATACAAACGTGTTTACGTCCCACTTTTAAAGGAATACAGAAAGTATGAGTAATTATTTAGATACTGTCATTGTTGAGCATAATCCAGCACAAAAAAAAATAGATAGAGCCGTCATCTGGCTGCATGGCTTGGGTGCCAGCGGTCATGATTTTGAGCCAGTGGTTCCGCAATTAGGCTTGTCTGATGATATGGCTGTGCGTTTTATTTTCCCACATGCGCCGAAGCGTCCAGTGACAGTCAATGGTGGTATGATAATGCCGGCATGGTATGATATTTTGGAGATGAGCCTAGATCGCAAAGTGGATACGGCTCAAATTGAAGAGTCCTCTCAGCAGATACAAGATTTGATTCGCCGTGAAATTGAACAAGGCGTCGCACCTGAACATATCGTCATTGCAGGATTTTCACAGGGTGGGGCAGTGGCGTATCATGTGGCACTAGGCTATCCAGAGCGCTTAGCAGGTTTGATGACGCTCTCTACGTATCTGGCAACCAATGATAATATTGACTATAGTACTGCCAATAAGGACATGCCGATTCTCGTTGAGCACGGTTCTCATGATCCTGTGGTTCCCGTTATTTTGGGTGAGCAGGCGCAGCGGTTGCTATCTGACAAAGGGTACAATGTAACTTATCGGACTTATCCGATGGCACACCAGGTTTGTATTCCGCAAATTCAAAATATTGGTCAATGGTTAAATACCGCATTAGCTTAAATTATTAAGCTGTAACGTAATGTAATGCAGTTGTTATATAGGTTGAAAGTCAGCTGATAAGTGCTATATAATAGTCGACCTTATTGGGGATGTTCTGGCTTCGACGCTGGTGATGAAACTCAATGATGCATGTCGAGAGTGTATGTCCTCTCGTTAATCAAACATATATTGTTATAGTCGCAAACGACGAAACTTACGCTCTAGCAGCTTAAACCCTGCTTACTTAGTTGCTGATCACCTACAGTTGGTTAACTAAGTTGAAGCGTCCGCATGTAGGCTCGCCACAAGTAATTGTCTCAATCGCTTGGGTTCAAAAGTAGAGAATCGTCCAATCCATCCTGACTGTCGGATCGGTGCGGACTAAAACTAAAGACAGAAACTAAACATGTAGATTCATGAGCGTAATGCCGGCGGACGCGGGTTCAACTCCCGCCATCTCCACCAAATATATTAAATAAAGTCAGTCACTTAGGTGGCTGGCTTTTTTTATGACAGGCTTTTGACAGGCTTTGGTTTTGCTGGCATGTTAGTCTGTATTCAATTTAGATACTTCAATCTTATTCTGATCACCATGCAACCATCTACCATATCGCTTGATAAGCATCTGCAAACTATGGCCCAATTGGTTGGCGACAAATACTGGGTTAACGTCTGACATTAATAACATCGTGGCATAGGTGTGTCTAGCATTATATGCTGGGCGGTGTCTTACCCTCGTAGACTTCATTGCTTCAATCAATCTCATGCGGGCAGGTTTCTCATTGTAAAAAGGCTCATTCGTTTCTGGGCATATCATCACATAGTCATTACTGAGCTTCATAGCGTCCAGTGCCTCAAGTGCACGCTTCGACCGGTCATTCAAATAGACTTCACGAGCGGTATGAGTCTTAGTGACTTGCTTCTCAACACCACGTACACGGCTTTTATTAATGATGACTGAGCCGTTAAACCAGTCTACATCCTTCCACCTTAAAGCGTATAGCTCGCTTGGGCGACAGCCCGTCCAAAACGCAACTTCGAAATACCAATAATAAAAATGGTCCTTATCTGTCAAATTTTTGTCCAACCACTTTAGTAACGCGTTCATTTCATCACGGGTGAATGGATCAGGTAATCCTGATTGCACCTTTTTATTTTTTATCATCGCCATTGGGTTTTCTGCTGGCGTGATAAGGCGTAATTCAATCGCCTTCTCAAACACACCCCTAAGTGGTACTAGGCAGTTATTAAATGTCTTATCAGATTTGAAGCCAATGTCAGAGATGATGTCACGTATCAGGTCAGAGGTTATTTCTTGGATGGGGGTCAGCGCTATGTGAGGCATCCAGTGTTTATTTAGCGCACTGACATAATCTTTTTTAGAATCAGAGTTGGCTTCACAATGTTTCAGGTATTTTTTGGCTACATCTTGAAATAAGACGCCATCACTCACCATCACACTATCATCTTCAATCATTTTGCCTTTGGCTGCATCAAGGTCTGCTTGAGTGAGCAGACCCCATTCAGCTTTGGTAATTAGATCGCGTCTAATTTTAGCGGCTGCGCTGATACCCGCTGCACTGATTGGATAAGGGAGTGTGACTTGATACTCTTCACAGTTTCGTTCAAAGTAGATCTGGATGCTGCCCGATCTAAGCCGCACGCCTTGCGGTAAAGTATATCTGCTTGTTTTGTCATCCACTGGTTATATCCTCTTATTGAATAATACAGGTTACCACTCTGCTTCATCCAAACAACGTTTTCTGGCCACTCTCGCTTACGGTGAGTTAGCTTTTGCTCAGCAATACCAGTTAGGGTAGCGAACTGCTTGGCATCTACCCAATCAAGGGGCGTTAGGCCCATTTGGTGGAGTAGGTCGATTATGGCTTGAGATTCATTTGGCATTTCTTGCACTCCTATCTTGTTGTCTGGACAACTCCTTAGCGACTTGAGATTTAATCACTATCTCATCATATTGCTGCTTGGTTATTTTTTTAACAAACAAGCCGTCATCGTACCAATAGGTCTTGCCGAACAACCCTAGTTTCTGATAAACCTTACTCACAGTCATTCTCCTTTATGCAGATTTTGTATACTGCACTGATAGTTATCAGCGATACATAGTGACTTGCCATATCTAGCGACAACGCCATCGATTTTTGATACCCAGTAACCAGCCTTGTCTAAAATTGGACGATGCTCAAAGTATGCAACGGTGCCAGCTTTATCTATTGCACGCCATGGCTTATCAGGATATTCCCAGCGTACCTCCTTTATAGATTTTGGCATTTGAATACCACGTCTTGACGACGGCGGTTCTATAAAAATATCTGGCTGCACGCTTCCAAACCGTGCTAAAAAATATGCAATCAAATCTTCAGGGTCAGCATTTAAGTCGACTGGCTCACACAGCTGATGTTTTGAACCATCGAGAATAAGAAGTTTGTCTTTAATAGAAAAACGCTGTGCGTACTTGCGCCTAGTACGGCCAGTTTTCGTTACATCATCAAACACAGCAGACATTCGGACCGTATCGATGCCATTGATTGACTCTCGTATTACTGAGCTGTTATTTAGTCTTAACATGTGCTGCTCCTATTATCTAACGACGACTATGGTTCCAAGCCCTTACTGAGCTTTCGTGATGTTTTTGGCAGTCAACACAGCGTTTCACATTACCCATTTCTTGGCGTATAGCTGGTATATCCTCGCCACATTCCATGCACTCAGAGAGTGATGGGATATCGAATACCGGTAACACTCTAAGCCGTGCCTTCATCTCAGCGTCTATGCGCTCACCAGCTAGATCTATATCGTCAGCCATTAGCTATCCACCTTCTTAAATTCAATCATTGGTAAGGATTTTAGTGTTTATCAGCATCGATATAGACACTGACAAACTTTGAATAAACGCTATAAACAATACTTAAGATGCGAACGTCCTAGCACAGTTTCGGCCTTGCTTGGATTTCAAATCTGACCAAGACTACGGCGCGAACGTACCAGCATAGACAGGTAGATCATCAGGTACAGCCGTCTTAATCATTTCAACAAATTGCTTTGCTTGTTCGTTTAAGAGTTTATGTTCACCTACGATACGAACGCCAAAGCGGACGTTCTCGTCATCTGTGAGCACAGATAAACGAGCAATTATGTTTATTGCTGGCAAGTCGTCATATGCTGGTGTATGCATAACAATGAAGCCAGGTAACTTAACCGCTGAGTCCGCTTCGATGTGTTCCAGTGCAGATTTGGTTGAGCTCATATCACGTACATCACTGGTCATTTCACGTGCTGTCTTGATAGTCACGCTACGGAAAGCGTTGATAGCGGCTGCCATACTCATAGCATCAGCAACTTCACCATCGACTGACTCGTAAAAAGACAGACAATAAGAATAATCTTGTACAAACTCGATAAGACCTTTTTGATTAAGTCTCTGACTACTGCGCAACGAAGCAAACTCATGCGTTATGTTCAAAACAAGGTTTGCAGTGTCGTCAGCATGACCAGCTACAGTCTCATTGCCTAGATTGAATATGGCCTGACATGCCATTTGATTAATATGGTTATTGTCAACAAAGCATTTATCAGCACTGCCGCGCTCAGTCACATAATCAGAAAACGCTTGCAATGACTTTGTTTTGAAGGTGCCACGGAAACGATCACGATGCTCTTGATTGGCTTCAGTATTTTTTAAAACATAACTTTCAGGTATGGTTATTAACGAAGGTGCTTTAGAGTTTTTGAGGTTCATATTGATACTTTGCGCAAGTCTTGCAACTGTTTGCGCGTTATTAACATCTGACATGTTGAAATCCTTAATAGTGGGCTTGAGGGGTTTAACTGCTACCGTTATTCGGCAGCAGTGTGATTGACGAACAGGTCATGCTGGTTCTCAGGATATGAGCTCAGACGACCACCTTTATTGACGTACATAAGTGTATCGCTAGGCGTTAGCTCTGCACGATGACCACGACCAGCCTTGGGAGCCTTATAAGAGAGATCGCATTCCATCTCAACTTGATTGTCAGCCTTTGATGGTGCAAAACGCAGCTTGATAGTCACTTCACCTTTTTTACCGTGGCTAGCAACACTTTCTGCAACATCTGATAAGACATGACCAAATTGTTTGGCAAATACACCGGCATTAAGTTCGCCTACGAAGTTTTCTGCATTAGTTGGGGTAGTCATAGGACTGTCCTTTTTTATTAAGTGGTTTGGACTGGCTCGCCTGCTGGCAAGACAGGTTTGAATTTAGATTTTCATTCTTTCGACAACAACAAACTCGGTTATATCTTCGAGCGTCACGTTCCAAGTGATTGGATCAAACTTAGTGGGCTTTACGTTCTTAGCGTATGTCGAACCCACGGTATTAATTTCGTCTGAAAAGTAGCAATCGTGGCTGCCATTCCAATAAGAAGTATTGAATGATATGCCGTTATAATCTTCGTCAGGATTTCCAATCATCCCAAAATAGATGCCGTTTTGATTGAAGTCTTCGTCGATGCCTTTCGGTATTTTCGCCAGAATAATAGTTTGATAGCCATTGAAACGAGACAAGACATCTGCTTCGTCTTTCGGGAACTTCTCCCAGTTAAGTTCGGGATTGATGATTAATTCAGGCATTTATTTATTCCTTGTGTTGTCAGCGTAAGCATTAGATATAAAAAGATTAGCGTGACGCGCTGCCTTGGCTTGCTCAGACGCTTCGTACACCTCAGCATCAAAGCCATTCATCGGGTCAGTGACATAGTTGTCATCGTCGCTGGTTAGATATGCCTTATGTTCTGCAATCATCGCGTCCTGACCCGCCTGCTGACGATTAAACGCATCATTGATTTGCTGCACGCCAGCCGTTGCTGCAGTAGCACCAATTGCTAATAGAGTGATAACGCCAATGCTGGCTAGAAAGTCTTTGATTGAGTTCATAACAATTACTCTGCTTCGTTGTGATGAATACTAATTTAGTATAATACTAAATAAAACGCAAGTATAAATTTAGTTTAAAGGTAAATAATAATATTTGTATTGAACTAAATAATACTTGCGACACAAATTGCAGACATAAAAAAACCGCCAAAAATGGCGGCTTTAGTACTAATTAGAGTTTATAGCTTTATAAACGTGTATCGAACACGTCCGAACAAATTGAATTGCCCAAATGTATCTCTCGTAATTACTTGGTCAGGATAAGTCTCTTTGTCCATATTGTCAGACTTTAAGATGACGGTACCATTTAAGTTTTTGATAGCTCGCTTACACATCATCTCGCCATCAGCATTAAATACATAGATTTTATCGTTGGTGAAGTTATCAAATTCTCTTTCATTTGTATTAACAAGCATCAGCGTACCATGTGGGATGGTGTATCCCATGCTGTGACTACAAGCATGCATAAGCAACAGACCTACACCGTCAATCGGTAGATTGTTGTCACGTAAAAACTCTACTGTGAATAGTTGCGTATGTACGGCTGGGTAATCTTCATTGACATAACCGTTGCCACAGCTGGCCTTTATGTCTAAGTATTTAATAGGTACTAATGGATAGGCTGATTTAACTCCCACAGCAATGTGATCAACAATCGGGTCTGAAGCTGCCGCTGGCGCGTCTGAGCTTTTATGATCTAAGGAGTCCATCCAGCCACGTTGCAATCCTAGGGCTTTTTCTACATCTCTTGCAAACTCACTGCCCATACTGACGCTTTCGCCATTCTTTTTTACTCCTTTCTTAATTTGACTTATATACGACGCTGGCTTGTCTACTGCCTCAGCGAAGTCTGATTGAGTCCTAAAATTAGCAATAAGACTCAACATGTTCTCACGTCTTATGCTTCCAATGTCCACGGTATAACTCCTGCTAGTGTTTTTAGTATTTAACTAAAACATAGACGTAATGTAAATGAGTGCTAAACATAATTTGCAAAGCTTATAATTTAGTTATAAACTAACGTTAAAATATAGCTTGAGGCTAAATTATGACTAATTTAAACAAGAAAGAGCGCCGACGTCCTGTCGTTATCTCTTTAACGCAAAAGTTAAACGGTATGCCAGAGCAAGAACGCAAAGCTTTCGCGACTAAATGCGGTACATCTTTTGGCAATTTACAACAGATCGCATATGGGTGGGGTGGCTGCTCAATTACGCTCGCTCAGTCCATCGTTTCAGCTTGTGATCAATCAATTGAGTTGGATGATCTTATTCCTGAACTCAAGAAGTCTGCTTCTTAGGTAAATAATACAACCAACCCGTAATCAACAATACGTTTTTATGAACAGGAAGGACACGATGGACGTTATCGACGCAGCACACAAGACAGTACATAACCCAAAACACGGCGGTTCAACAGCTATTGCCGCGCGTATGGGTATGTCTCCCACTGTTCTGAATAACAAGGTTAATCCAAATACTGACAGTCACCATCTGCGCTTAGATGAGGCGGTCACAATTATGGAATACACAGGTGACACAAGCATCATTCAAGCCATGGCTCAGCGTCTTGGTGGTGAGTTCACAAGCTCAGCTGGTCATACACCGCAGGCAAACTTGCTTATGACCGCTTTATCTACAACGGCATGCCAAGGCGAATTGATGGTTGAGATGTATAGAGCACTTGAGGATGGGATTATTGATTGCAAAGAGAACGAGTCAATACAGACTAACATTCAAAATATGATCGTGGCTTTGCGCACCCTTGGTAAGCATGCTAACGAAAAATGTGAGGGTAGTCATGCGAACAAATAACGAATTGATCAAACAGACCAATGAGCTAGCGCAAAGATTTGCTGCTATGAACGGGCTTTATATCAAGACGCCTAATCCTGACTTCTGCAATATTAACACGCCAGAATGTCAGAAATTTTGGTCAATGGCTTGCTTAGCTCAAGAGGTGCTTACTGGAGCGAATCCGAATATTTGCAACAATTTAAGAGAAGCAACAGAAGTGACTGGCGATGATGCAGATATCAGACGTGAGTTTGACCGTATAGAAGCTTGCCAGCACAAGCACTGGGATTTTAAACACGAAGCAGGCGCACAAACAAAAACCCCATCAGCTGTAACTGATGGGGTTTAGGCGTTTCTTTAATACATAAAACTGGATGAAGGAAATATTACTATGAATATTCAGACTTTGCAAACAAATAATCAAAAACGCATGACTAGCCAGCAAATAGCTGATTTGGTCAAAAAGCGTCACGACAATGTAAAGCGCACTATTGAGTTAGTGGTAAAAGCTGGCGTGATTGTCCAACCTCAAATTGAGGATGAATACAGCCAAGATACTATGGGCCGTCCTCGCACAATGCAGGTCTATGTTTTTGCAGGTGATCAAGGTGAACGCGATAGTCTTGTGGTAGTGGCCCAACTTTCACCAGAATTTACTGGTGCTCTTATAGATAGATGGAGAGAGCTTGAAACTCAAGCAAGCGCACCAGTTATCCCACAAAGCTTTGCTGAGGCTCTACAGTTAGCAGCTAACCAAGCGCTACAGATTGAGCAGAACGCGCCAAAAGTTTTGCATTATGACAACGTGGTTGAGCGCAAAGGTCTGCTTAATGCTACCCAGGTTGCTCAAAAGTTACGTCTATCAGCTGTCGCTATGAACAAGATACTTGACGAGCTTGGAGTCTATAACAAGGCGGTGAAGCGTTCGCGTGTGTTCCAGCAATGGTTTATCGATAAAGGCTTGGGCGAAGTCAAACAGACTGACCAAGGCTACTCGCAAGCTATGTTCACCAAGCGCGGTGAAGCATGGATCATTGAGCGTTTGATTAGTGAAGGGGTGGCCTAATGCATTTCGTTAATCACAACTTCACTGACCATGACTTTGAAACTAAACATTTGAACCGTATCGAGAAAACCATCTATCTTGATTTGCGCTCTATCTACTTATCAACTGAAAAGCCTATCGATGGCAGTGATATGGACCTGCTACAGCGCCGCTTATCTGTCACTGACGACGCTGAAAAGCAAGCATTGGTATTTGTACTAAAAGACAAGTTCACCAAGGCTGGCAAGCTATTCAAGCATCCAGTATGGGACAAGATAATCAAAGATTATAAGTTTCAGCAGATCTCTATTGCACTTGGTGATATGACTAAGCGACTTAGAGCAGCTGGCGTAACTGTCGAAGCGAATGCTGGCATGTCAGCTATTAGAGAGCTATACATCCAACGCTTTGGTGGCGACAAGCTAACACGAATCACGAATAACGCTAATGTCATGACGAATGAAGCGAATGTGAAAGCGAATAGGGCGAATGATAAAGCGAATGTCATGACGAATGAGGGCGAATACAAGCTAACTTCTAATGACGAACGCAAATTTATGGTTGATAGCTTAAAAGGTGTTGGCGAATCAGTCACGCTAAAGACCTCTATAGCAACGCTTAGAGAGCTTTATAGCAAGCGCTTTAACAGTGATAGCAAAACAGATGCTACTAACGCTATCCATCAAGCGAATGGTATGACGAACACTAACGCTAATCCAATGACGAATGCAGCGAATGCAATCACGAATGAAATTAACGCGGAAAATGACACCATAACTACGAACCATGAACCAGAAACCAATAACCATAAACCAGTTAGTGAGGACGCACACACAAACACAGGCGATGTGATTGTGGATAAGTCTAATCATCATTCTGTGGATAACTCTACTCATAATAATCAAGCATCAGACAGCCAACCAGTAACACCTCAGTTATCAGCCAACCAGCCAGCAACCAAAGCCGACCAGATACGTAGCCTTAATGCGGTCGATATGGAGTGTTGGGAAGCACCAACCATTGATGAAATGCGTGCTCAGTTATTCAGAGCTGGCAAGATGATGCAGCTTACTGATGACCAGTATTCGCTTCACGTAGAAGACTTCAAAGCTTTTCATTCTGCAAAAGCAATGGAAGGTAAACCATTAACTACTGAATCGGTGCGTAAATTCAAACTGCGTAAGTGGATCATAGATGAATTTGACAAACAGAAGATTGCCGAAGCACGTGTAGAGAAAGCTAAAGGCCGCTTCTCTACGGATAACGAAGATTGGGGTACCACTGCCAAGAACTCGTCTAATGATAATTATGACAGTGATCTACCACCTGCTTACCATCCAAGCCACAGCAAAGGTAAAGCCATTGATGAGTATGCACCACTATTCTTGAATGGCTGCAAGCGCCTACCTCTACCGGGCATGACAAATGCTGAGACTGAAGCGTATGTAGATAGATATGTTCAGTCTAGTGAGCCACGAGTAGCTGCATACGATCGTTTATCAAGAGAAATGAAGGAGGCGGTATGAAGCGGCTAACGCAAGCAATATTCAGCGGTCAACCATCTTGGGTTAAGAGCGCAGGCATAAGCGGTTATGGTCATCTTACTTATTTTAGCGTCACTAAAAATAGGTTGAGTACATACGGTAGGCAGTTAGAAATCGGTAAGATTACCGCCGCTGACTGGCCACCAATTCAGAACGACTGTCACGAAAAACTAGGTTACATCGCTTGTGATACGACCGACTGGCAGGACAGTGCGATTGATAGGGAGGCAGTATGAGCTATTTCGACGGTTACGCCCAAGGGCCAGTAAACATAAACCAAGAAGTAAAATTTAAGCTAACCAATTACGGTCAAAAGATACTAGATGATCATAATGCTGAGGTTAGAGCTACATGCAGAATGCTGTCCGATTACAGTGCTACTAAGATAGATAGTGAAGGCATGCATGTAATGCAGTTACATACAGCCATGAGAGTGTTTGGTGGTAAAAATATTGGATTCACGCAAGGCCCTTTTGAAAACTGCGTTATGACTGTTTTGCGTTAAACCATTTGAAGATGGTGTGAGCATGAAGACCACAAAGGATCTAAAAGTTTCAGGGCTTCAAAAGTCGTTTGATACAAACGTTTATTCTTATCAAGGCTGGTCTGGTCGAGTGAGAGTAGTTGAAGGTAACCCTTTCTATGATGACTATGCCAAGTGGTCTGATGACGGCAAGGCCAAAGATCATGAATATGGTGATATTAATTTAAGGGGTGGTAAGAAATGATTTTAATCGGTATCGATACAGGCGTTAAGACAGGCTTTGCTCATAGCATTGATGGTGTGCTTCAGGACGTATCAACACAGACTATCCTTAGTGCACAAGATAGAGTTTTAGAGATTAGAGACGAAGCGGCACAGTCAGACGTTAAGCTGGTCGTTTGTATTGAGGACGTTCGCAAGCGCACATGGGTAGACCACAGCATTGGTAAAGAGCGATTGAAGGGCGTTGGCTCAGTCACAAGAGATTGTAGCATCTGGCAAGAGTTCTGTGAGCGTAACGGCCTTCGTCATATATTAGTACCGCCATCTAACATTGATACCAAGCGTAGTGCTGAAGACTTCGAGATGATTACTGGTTGGACGGCTCGTACATCTGGGCACGCTCGAGACGCTGGCATGATGATCTATAAATATCACAGGCTTATTGATAAAGGTGTGGTCGACGTGCCAGCACCAAAGCCAATTAAAAAGAAAGGGAGTAAGTGATTATGGATTGGAAATATTGGCCAGAGTGTTTTCATGCACTAATGGCGATGATTTATAACGTTGTGTTGGTGCTAGCTGTGTCGTGGGTCGTTGTGTCCCTATATAAGCTGTCAGATTCGTTGTTAGCATTACTTGGATTTGTAGCGCTGCTGATGGTTGCAAGAGTTGGTTTTAAACGGGATTGATATTGAGGGGATGGCGATGTGTGGTATTGATACTAAGATTGATTGGGTTGATAAAGAAGGTGAGGTGATTAAGGTACTGCATGTTGATACTGATAAAGGCGAGGTTAGATTTAACTGGCATAACAACGCCAACCGTAAAAAAGAAAGGGTTATATCTATTGATAAGTTCCTCCGTTACGCTGTACCAGCCAATCAAGTTCAAGAAGTGTTGGATAAGCCTGTGCCAGTAAAAGAACAATCTGCTAAGCCAGGGCAGCAGTTTGTAGCTGTATGGGCTGGTGAATCACAACTTAACTTTGCCCAGTCTCCAAACCTGCAGCTATCAAATCAAGATTGGTTAGAGCAGGGCATGCACGCTAAGACTGTTAAGTTTAACATCGGTGCAGGTGGGTTGCCTCCTGAAGTTAATTGGGAAGATCACTGCGCTGCTATTGCCATGATTGACGACGAGCCAGCCAAGGCGCTGGCAAGTATATTGCTATGGGGTAGTGACACCAACTGGAATTGGTCACGTCATTTCGATGATGTGGTGAAGCATTTAGCAACCAATATGATTGAGAGATGTAATAAAGATAAGCGTGTTGCACCGCAGGCATGTACTCATACCTTGCCTGAGCTGGCACGACTGATGGCGCGGATGGTATTACACTTTGAATTGTATGAGCTATGGGATGTTTACACAGTCAAAGGCCGGTTGCAGTTCTCAGGAATAGAGGTAAAGGCTAGTTCTTATACTACATTATGGGTGCGGTACCAGCGTCAAATGATGGATGATCTCATCGATATGGTAAGTACCGCTGATCAGTACGTCAGTAGCTATCGCATGCAGCTTAATAGAGTAGATGATAACGCTTGACGCACCGTGCCAGATTAGGGTAATATTTCTCATACTGCTAAATGGTAACAGATAAAGCAGAACATAAAAGACGACGGCTTAATTGCTCTCGTCTTTTTTTGTGCCTGCAATTTGGTGAGGTCGTTATGTGATTAAGCACAGGCTTTGATATGGGCCTAAACGTAAACAGCCAAGATACTGCCTGATTGATTTGGTCACAGTCAGCACATGCCAACGAGACACCCACTAGCAGGTGACGCTGCACACATCGAAGTCTATACACATTAATGATTGTTGCATGTGACAGCCGTTAATATTGTTTAGACGCATCTTATTATCCCGAAGGTAGCTCAGTAGGTAGAGCGCATTACGCTGTTGTATGAGGTCGCAGGTTCGAGTCCTGCCCAACGGGCCACATTATTATTCCTTTGCTCACGTTAGAAATAGCGTGGGCTTTTTTATGTCTAACGTTTGGTCATGGAGTTGTTGTCATGCGATACGAGTGCACAAGCGAAACGCTGTACAACAACTACCGAACTGGCGAAACGTTACAGTACAGAGACTCAAACCTGAAGCTGCTTACTGCTAGAGCCAATAATGGTAATAGTGAGGCTAAAAAGTATATGGCTTTGATTGAGCCTGATAATAATAAATGGAAGTCAAAGCCATGCCGTCCACTCCTTGCCGCCAATACCGCTGCCCAAACCTAACCACTCGCAAAGACAAAGGATACTGTGATGACCACTCAGACCAACGCAGCAACTGGACCAAGCGACCAGATAGAACGGGCAGCACAACAAAGCGAGGTTATGGATATGCTTGGCGTAAGCTTCGTGCGCAGGTACTTGATCGTGATGGTCATCTTTGCGTGGCTTGTAAGCGCGCAGGTAGATACGTGCCAGCCACCGACGTCGACCACATAATTAACAAAGCAAATGGCGGTACCGACGAGCCTGAAAACCTACAATCCCTCTGCAAAAAATGTCATCGAACCAAAACGGCCAATGAATAAAGGGGGAGGGTGGGTAAAAACTTCAGCCGGAAGCCCCTAGTGACCGCCCCCTAAAGTACATTTTTACGCGCGTTTAATTAAAAGTTTAGCCCATTGACTAAGCTAAGGAATTTGTGATATGGGAGGTTTGGCAGCGGTACCAGGTCGAGGTCGCAAGCCGGACCCGAAAAAATCTAAAGGCAAAAATATCAACGTTCCAGAATTTAGTAATGTTACCGATATTGACCCGCCTGATTATATGGACGGCCTAGAATTTGCACCGATGATTTGGCGCTCGATAGTGCCTGAGCTTTTAGAAAACGAGCTGCTGAAAATTACCGACATGCATAACGTCGAGATTTTTTGCATGGCCTATGATAACTATCGTGAGTGCCAAAAAGAGATTGCTTTAAACGGCATAACCTTAGCCACTGAAGGTGGAAGCACAATCAAGAATCCAGCATTAACAGCACTCAATGAAGCAGTAAGACAAATGGCGACTTTTGGTAGCTTGCTTGGACTTGACCCATCTTCGCGTCAGCGCTTAACTGGCGTTGGTAATAAAGAACAAACAAACCCATTTTCAGGTGTCCTTAATATGTAGATGCTCAAGCGAGATACTATGGCCGATTATCCTAATGTAGATATCGCCAATAAGTGGGCAAGAGCAGTTGTCAAAGGCAAAGTTCCAGCGTGCAAATGGGTTGTTCTAGCTTGCCAACGCCACTTGGACGACTTAAAAGCGTCAAAAAAACGTGACTATCCATATAAATTTGATCCAAAAGCCGCCGAAAAAAAGATACTTTTCGTTGAATTGCTACCTCATACGAAAGGTGAGTGGGCCTTAAAGCGCTTAAAAATTCAGCTTGAGCCATGGCAAAAATTTGGCATCGCAGTCACGTTCGGTTGGATGCGTAAAAAAGACGGCTTCAGACGCTTTCGAGAATCGTATTGGGAGGTACCGCGTAAGAATGGTAAGTCTGCAATCGCAGCGGGCGTCGCTCTTAATATGTTTGCCAACGATGGTGAGTTTGGTAGTGAGGTTTATTCAGGCGCGACAACAGAGAAGCAAGCGTGGGAGGTTTTTAAACCAGCGCGCTTAATGGTGATGCGTTCGCCCGATCTAATAGCGGCCACCGGCATACAGATTAACGCGGCAAGCCTTGAGCGTCCTGATGACGGCTCATTATTTGAGCCTATTATCGGTGACCCGCCAGATGGCCAGTCGCCGCATTGCGCTATTGTCGATGAGTACCACGAGCATCCAGATAGTCGCCTTTATGACACGATGCAAACAGGTATGGGCGCGCGCCGCCAGCCGATGATATTTGTTATCACGACAGCCGGTCATAATATCGAGGGCCCTTGCTACGAGCTGCGCAGCCGTGTGCAAGACATGCTATTAGGTAACGTGCCAGATGATGAATTGTTTGGCTGGATTTGGAGTATTGACGAAGGCGATGATTGGACCGACCCAAAGGTACTGATCAAAGCCAATCCTAATTATGACGTCTCTGTCTATGCTGACTTCTTAGAGTCCCAACAAACCAAAGCTATCAACAACGCCAGTCGTCAAAACTCTTTTAAAACCAAGCATCTTAATGTTTGGGTGTCTGCAAAATCTGCCTTCTTTAATATGGAACATTGGCGCGCATGTGCTGATGACAGCCTAAGCCTTGATGATTTTTCAACAACGCCTTGTGTGATGCCGATAGATTTGGCGTCAAAAATCGATATCGCAGCGCGCATCAATCTGTTTTATCGACACGAAGACGATGGCAAACTTCATTACTACTGCTTAGCACCATGGTTTTATTTACCAGAAGACACGGTTTACAAGGGTGATGAGAAGCAAGCGGTTGAGCGGTACCAGAAGTGGATGAATCAAGGTTTGCTTGAAGTGCATGACGGTGCTGAAAATGACCTGAATGCCATCGCTGAAGACTTGGTTTCTGATGCAGGTAGCTTTCCATTAACCGAAGTACCCTACGATGAATGGGGTGGTTTCCAAGTCGCCGCTACTATTGAAGCCGCAGGATATGACGCCGTAAAGATTCCTAAGACGGTCAAGTCTTTCTCTCCTGCTATGCGTGAACTAGAAGCAGCTATGAAAGGTGGACGGTTCCATCACGACGGTCATCCAGTCTTATCTTGGATGATTGGTAATGTCGTATCACGAGAGGATGCAAATAATAACGTATTCCCTCGTAAAGAAACCAACTACAAAAAAATCGATGGTGCTGTTGCCCTGCTAATGGGGATCAGTCGCGCAATGGTGCTGGCAGGTGATGGTAGTAGCGGTGACAACGGCTTCTACGATGATCCAATCATGATCGGCGTTTAATATTTAAGGATTCAATGTGCTTAATCTAATCAAGCCCAAGCGTTTTGCAAAAGCTGCAAAAGCCGCAATCAGTTTTTTAGGCTTGGATGGACATCTGAGTCTAACGCCTAGCGATAATATATCGACTAGAACAGCCAGTGGCAAAAACGTCACTGTTGATAGCGCCTTACAGCTTAGTACTGTATTCGCGTGCGTGCGCTTAGTCGCTGAGACAGTATCAACATTGCCTATAAAGGTTTATGAAACTAAAGCCGATGGTAGTCGTGTGTTGGCCAAACAGCACCCTCTATACGATTTATTGTGCCGTTCGCCCAATTATGAGATGACGCCTGCACGATTCATGCAAATGATAGTGGCAAGCCTACTGCTTTGGGGCAATGCTTACGTTGAGATTAAACGGAATATCACAGGCAGTCGCATCATATCGCTTGAGCCGCTATTGCCTCAGCATGTCAGTGTAACTCGCAATAAAAACAATCAGCTGCTGCAGTATCACTACACAGATGAAGGTACGCGTCGAGAAATAAATCACAAAGACGTCATGCATATTCGCGCATTTGGTGTCGATGGCGTGATGGGTATATTCACGATTAACAAGGGCCGTGAAACATTTGCTACTGCAGCATCTGCTGAACAAGCAGCTGGCAAGTTTTTTGAGAACGGTTTACAGACGTCTGGATTTTTAACTACTTCAGAAAAGCTTAACAAGGAGCAACGCACTACACTTAGTAAGCATATTGAGCGGTTTATGGGAAGTAGCAATGCTGGCAAGACAATGGTGCTTGAGCATGGCATGCAGTACAACGGCGTTACCATGAATCCAGAAGCGGCGCAAATGTTAGAAACACGCTCATTTGAGATTGAGGAAATCTGCCGTTGGTTCCGTGTATCGCCCATTATGATTGGTCATTTTGACAAGCAAAGCTCCTGGGCAGCTTCTGCTGAAGCGCAAGATTTACACTTTTTGAAATACACGTTTAGACCCTTGCTGGTGAATATTGAGCAAGAAATTCTACGTTGTCTGATTGGCAAACTTGATAGTGATAAATACAAAGTTGAGTTTAACGTTGAGGGCTTGCTACGAGCAGACAGCGCATCACGCAAAGAATACTATGCGTCCGGTCTTAATAATGGTTGGTTCAATCGCAATGAAGTCCGTGCCAAAGAGAATATGCCGCCGATTGAAGGTGGTGATAAATATACTATCCAAGCCGCATTAATCCCGCTTGATCAAGTGGGCACAAACTACAATGGAGTTACCAAAGATGAGCAAGCGAACAATGATGCCAAAAGCTGATTTTGAAGCAACGCATGATGTAAGAATGCCGCTTGCTTTGGACCGATGGAATCCAGACATCAAAGCATTAGATGATGACTCTGAGAACGTCATTAATATTTTAGAAGTTATTGGCTATGACTGGTGGACCGATGGTGGCATCACCGGCAAATCTATCAGCGCGCAACTCAAAAGATTTAATGGTGCAGATATCGTCGTTAATATCAATTCCCCTGGTGGCGATGTGTTCGAGGGCCTAGCAATCTACAATATGCTGCGCGAATATGCTGGCCATGTAACCGTGCAGGTGGTTGGTATGGCTGCAAGCGCCGCCTCGTTTATCGCTATGGCTGCTGATGAAGTTAAGATTGCGCGCGCTGGCTTCTTTATGATTCACAATGCTTGGACTGGTGTAGGCGGCAATCGTAACGATATGCGTGAAGTCGCTGATTTTTTAGAGCAAATTGATGCGACCATCGCTGATATCTACCATGTTAAAAGCGGCATGGAGGCGACAGAGCTTTCATCGCAAATGGATAAAGAGACTTGGATTAACGGCAAGACAGCCGTTGAGACAGGTATGGCCGATAGCTTCTTAGACTCTGATGTGATTGCAGAGCAAGCCAATAATACTGCTAAAGAGCGTATTGCTGCGCACAAACTAGATTTGATCATGGCGCAAGCGGGCATGTCTCGCAAAGAGCGCCGCGGTCTTGTAAAAGATTTAAAGAGTACGCCTAGCGCTACTCAACCAGATGCTACGCAAAACGCTGGCGTTGACTTATCGGGCTTGGTTGTCGATCTGCAAAATGCGATTGATTCAATCAAACTAAAATAAACAAACTCAACCATTCACCTCGCTGCCTATATGGCGGCTTTTTTTGTGAGAAAAATTATGGATCCTGAAGATATCAAAAAAGATGAAGTAGCCAATCAGCTAAAGCTGGTCAATGCTAGCGTCAAAGAGCTGACTGAAAAAGCGCTGCCGGCAGCCGAAAATGCTTTGAAAGAAGCAAAGAAAGCTGGTGATCTGTCAGAGAAAACCAAAAAAGATGTGGATGAACTGATTACCAACTTAAATAATCAGCGTGACCTACAGAATCAACTAGCAACCCAGTTGGGTGAAGCTGAGCAGATGTTCGCCCGTCTTGGTAATAATTCTGGTCAAGCACCAGCACGTAACCGCGCAGGTGATTTGGTTATTGCTAATGAATCTATGATTGATTTTAGTCGGTCTGTAGTTGCTGGTCGACGCTTGGCAATTGATATGCCACGTAACGCGCTGACTTCGTTTACTGTCAATCCAGTTGATGGCAGCACCCAAATCATTACTAACCCTAATCAGCGTTTGACAGTACGTGATTTATTGGCCCCTGGTGATACTGAATCACCATCAGTTCATTACTTACGTGAAACGTTATTTACGAATAACGCTGCACCGGTCGCTGAAAATACAACCAAACCATATTCGGATATTGAGTTTGAAGAAGTGTTATCTGGTGTCAAGACGGTTGCTCACCTGATGAAAATTGCCAAGCAGACGCTTGATGATTTGCCACAATTAAGAAGCATCATTAATGGTCGTTTGCTCAACGGTTTAAAGCGTGTTGAAGATACACAGCTGCTATTTGGTAGTGGTGTCGGTAATAACCTTCACGGTATTTATACGCAAGCTACTGCTTTTGCTAATCCTAGCACTAAGACCACGCCGTCAAACAGCTTGGATTTAATGCGCTTGGCAATGTTGCAAGTTACATTAGCTGAGCTATCAGCAACTGGTCACGTCATGCACGATATTGATTGGACTGATATTGAGTTGATCAAAGATGCCAATACAAAGGGTTACTTATTTAGCAATCCATTTGGCACATTAGAAGCGCGCCTATGGGGTCTGCCAGTTGCGCAAACCAATCAGGCAGGCATGCATGGTAACTTCTTGACAGGTTCTTTTGCGGACGCCGCACAAATCTTTGACCGTGAGGATGCGAACGTTGTCGTCTCTACCGAGAACGCCGATGACTTTGAGAAAAACATGGTGTCAGTCCGTGCTGAAGAGCGCTTAGCACTGGCAGTCTACCGTCCGCAAGCCTTTGTTAAAGGGTCTTTGACAATCGCGCCATAACGAAACCTCTATCGTTGAATATACAAAATACGCAACCTGTCTATCAAGTTGCGTATTTTTTATTAAGCCAAAACCATTTTATCAAGCTGTTTTTGTCTTACTAAAAGGAGCAGGTCATGAAAGTTAAGTTTAAAGATGTTATGTGCATGGGTAACAAGACCTATAAAGCAGGTGAAGATGTTGAGGTCAGTGATATCAGTGGTCAACAACTCATTGAGAGAGGCGATGCGGAATTAGTCAAAGATGATGACGATTCTGCAGCTAAGTCAAAACCAGCTGCCAAAAAATCCACCACCAAAGACGAGTAATTAATTATGTTTATACGTACTTTGAGATACATGATAGTCAACCGAACCCCTCTGCAGAGTAATACTACTGTCGAAGTAGATAAAGCAGAAGGTCAAAAGCTGATTGATAAAGGTCACGCTGTTGAAGTTGATGCGCCTAGTGTTGCGGTAGCAAAAGCGGAAACGCCAAAAACCAAAGTGGTCACGAAAGATAAGGCAGATTAATTATGGTCACACTCGAGCAGGTAAAATTTCAATGCCGCATCGAGCATGATGATGAAGATGCGCTGCTGGCTGAATATATGGCAGCTGCTCGTGACCATGTTCAGAAGCATCTTGATCGTACTATTTATGAATTAGCGGTACCGGACGATGATCCTGATGGCGTTATTGATAACCCATCCATTGATCAGGCGACTCTGCTACTGATTAGCCATTGGTACGCCCATCGTGAGGCGGTATCTGAGTCGTCAATGACAGAGATGCCAATGGGTACTTATCATTTACTACAACCCTATCGCAACATGGGAATTTAACAATGACTTGTAAATCATGCGAGGCCAGACGTGAGTGGATTAAACGAAGAGCCGATGAAGCAAGAGATCGCGCAAAGCGACTTATTGCCAAGCTTAATAACACTGGTGACCAAACTGGTCGAACAAAATAGCGTGCTCATCGAGCAGTCCAGTGAGAAAGAAAAAATCATATTGCGACTGCTTGATCAGCACGATGAAATACTAAGCGAGCTCATCGAGCAAGAAGATGGCGATGAGCAGCCGCGCTCAACCTTTTTAGATGGGTGATGATATGGCAGTCAAGGCAGGCGAATTACACCATCGCGTCACTATAGAAAGCTATGTGAAAGGCGGTCGTGATGATGACGGGTATGAATTGCCGTCAGAGTGGATTTTTTACAAAAAGGTGTATGCCAAAATCACGCCACTCTCTACTAAAGATTTACTCAGCGCACAAGCTGCGGACTCTGAAATCACAGCGCGAATGAAAGTCCGATATAACGCTGGACTAGATATCGATACAACTATGCGCATTATTTGGAAGGGTCGCGTTTTTGCTATAGATAGCCAAGGGCTTGATGATAGCGACACTGGCGTCGAATACACAACGTTCAATTTGAGCGCCGGTGTTGAGCAGCATAAGGACTAATCATGGCTAACGAAATCACAGGGCTTGATGAAGTGCAGGCTAAGCTACGTCAGCTAGGCAATCAACGCAAGGCCAAGAACGCTGCTACACGCTCATCACGCAAGGCAATGAACATCGTTAAAAAAGCAGCTGTGGTCAATGCCAAGGCGCTTGATGACAAAGATAGTCCTGAAAAGATTTGGAAAAATATTATTACTAAGCCTGGTAAAACCAAGGGTGTTGATAATGTCGTGATGAAGGTTGGCGTTAAGGGTGGTGCAAAAAATTACGGCACTAATGCAGACAATAGGCGTGCAAATCGAATAGGGCGTACTTATCAAACGCAGGGCAGTAAGGCGAACCCCGGTGGTGATACGTGGCATTGGAGGCTGGTAGAGTTTGGGACTGCAACGAGCTCTGCAAAACCTTTGTTGCGGGCAGCACTCAATAACAATATGCCTGAAGTACAAACTGAGTTTACTAGAGCGTACAAAGAAGAGCTCGACAAGGAGATTGCAAAGCTATGAGTTTACCAATCTATCGAGCTTTAAAAGCTGATGCACCGCTGGCGTTGCTAATCGATGTAGAAACGAAAGTTTATGAAGACGTAGCTCCCTACGGTACGGCACCACCATACATCGTATGGCAAACAATATCTGGTCAGGCAAACAATCATTTAGACGAACCCGCTAATTTTGACGATACACAGTATCAAATCATGGTCTACGCGGCAGATGCCAAATCTGCTTATGCAATACGCGACGCAGTGCGTGTAGTCCTCGAGCAGCAATCTTGGATATTAAATCCATCCATCCATCAGTATGACAGCAAAGCTAAGCTGTACGGGCGCGGCTTTGATGCCAACTGGATATTAGCACGTTAACTATTAACCAATCACACTAGGAGCCGATCATGGCTAAGAAAGAAAAAGGCATTCTTACGCAGGGAACCGGCGTTTGGATTAAGCATGGCGACGATGCTACGCCCACACTGACCAAGATGGTATGTATTACTGCCATTGTCATTGGTGACGATACGCCAACGGATATTACTGATACATGTCTCGAGGAAGAAGATTCAGCAACATCAACATATGGGCTTAATACGCCAGGCGAAGGCTCTATTTCGATTAATACAGACCCTAAAAATGCAACCCATATTACATTGTTGCAGCTCGCTGATGACCGTGAGCTTGTTGAGGTGTTTGTAGGTCTTTCAGATGGCAAGATGGCGCCAGAACTGGCCAGTGATACTGTTACATTGCCAGAAGGCCGTAGCTGGGTTTCTTTTACTACACGGCTAAGAAATAGTGCTCCTGTAATAGATCCTGACTCATTGGTGAAGCACACTATCTCTATGAAACGTCAGTCTCGAGCTATTGCTGCATGGAAGACTACTGATTAGTAAAAAGTTCGGTGTGATAACACATTGCAAATTTAAACCAAAGCCTCTTGATTGGGGCTTTACTATTTTTAGAGGATTGCAAAGATGGCGAAGACTCCAAAGTCTAAAGAGACTCAGAAAGCATCAACGACTCAAGAAGATTCAAATACTCCAGAAGTACCAAAACCAACTAAGGTTTCATTGTTAGATGTGAAAGCGGGTAGTTTGGTATCAGAGATTCGTGATGACACGGTGAGCTTTTATCATAATGGCGAGGAATTTGAAGTTGATATTCGAATCAAGCAATTGCCATTTGAGGTAACTGACGATTTGCATAAGCGCATGAATAACAAAGAGGATGTGACTTTCGAATGGATCAGTAAAGCACTGGTTGATGATAAAGGTGATCGGTTATTTACTGAGCAGCAAGTAAGGGATACTTTTGTGCAAGCCATGGGTAGCGCTATATTTGATAAGGTATGGGGGCTTGATAATATAAAAAAGGCTGTGGAGAAGGAGGCAGCCAAGAAGAAAAAGGTTTCATAGCTGGCGAGAACGAACTGCTCTATGAGCTTGCGCTAGCAGGTATTGGCGGCAATACCATTCACCAGGTTAAATGTAATCTGACATTATTAGAGATTCGACAGTGGGCAGCGTATCGTTCACGGCGGGGTAGTCTAAACATTGGCAGGCGTGTCGAGCAAGCAGCTGCCAATATTATTGCAATGAACATCAATAAAGGGCTTAAAGCTGAGGACTGGGTAGAGCCAATTGAGTTCATGCCCAATGAAGATGATGTGATTGAGAGCTTTGAGAGTCAGATTTTAGACTAGATATTTGTTTTATTAATTAAAGTTGCTCTAATGTTACTATTGTTTTATATTCATATATTCTATGATTTAAAAACAAGGAATTAAGCCGTGTATAAAACATTAATCTGTGTCGCTGCATCGATTGCAGTTGTAGGTTGCGCTACGCCATTAACTAACTATCAACCACAAAAGAGAGAAATTAGTGAGCCACCGATCAACAGCATTAATGAGGCTTATGTAGGTGATAGAATGTTGAGCCAAGGAACAATCACTGAGCGCGATGCTTTATATTTTCCTGTTACGCAAAAGACCAGCTTTCAACATACTATTCAGCAAGGGTATTATCCAAAGCGTGGTGAAGATGCTGAATATATTCAATACGGTATTTCAAACGAACCTGGTGCTGGAAAAATCATAGATGGTCCTTTATCAGATCCGACGCAAAGTGTGACTCTAAGAAAAGCCGATAACGCTATTTGCATGTTTACTATCTATAATATGAATGTAGATTGCAAAACTGGCTTAAATTTTAATAAACAAAACTGGTCTACTGCAGACGCTAATAGTTTTCAACAAACCCTCTTATATAATGGCAAAGTTGGGTCAAAAGTAAATATTGGTTATCGTGAGTTTTCAGGTGATATGGCACGTCCCGCTTTCAGTAATGCGGTTGAGTATGACTTAAATGAATCTCAGCAAATTGGCTACAAAGGCGCACTTTTAGATATTATAGAAGCTAATAATCAAATGATTAAATACAAGGTTCTTAAAAACTTTAAAGTTCGTTAGCAGTTGATTATTTGGTAGATAGCTTATGCAATACTCACCACGATACAAACTACCGTCGCAACAGTTAAACTGGGCGCAAATATGGGTAAGCAACTTGATTGAATATAATCAGTGGTTACACATCAATTCCATACCTATTGGGTATTATGTTTATTTATATTTAGACGACGAATAGCCAAGATAATTGCAAAACAAAAACCCTAATCAGAAATGATTGGGGTTTTTTTATATCCAAAATAAGGACTATCTATTATGGCCAGCACTTCACTAGGCACACTAACCCTCGACTTGGCTGTGCGTCTAAGTGAGTTTACCGATGGTCTGTCACGCGCTGAGCGAGCAACTACTGAGGCTACAGAGGAGATGGGCGACTCTGTTGGTAAATTTAAAGAAAAGCTAATTGAAGGTCTTGATGGCACGGCTATCGGTGATGCCGTAGGTTCTCTTAACGAAAAATTATCTTCTATTACTGAAGCTTTTGGTGACAATGGTTTGGCAGGTGTGGCTGCTGTAGGCGCTGCATCTGTTATAGGCTCAGTAGCTGCTATAGGCGCTGGTTTGGTGACTTTGGCATTGCAGACGGCAGAAACGGATGAACAGCTGGCAAGGTTGGCAGCAAGAGCGAAGACTTCTACTACGAATCTACAAGTATTGACAGCCGCAACTGGTGCGTATGGACTAGAAATGGAGAGCGTTGGCGATATATTGGCAGATGCACAAGAGAAGCTAGGAGAGTTTAGCGCTACTGGTGGTGGCGGTCTAGTGGACACTTTAGAGCTTATGCAGAACGCTACCAATAAGACTGACGCTGAGCTAGAAATATTTGGTAAGAGCTTGTCCACGATGGATAGCGTAGATGCTATTCAAGCAGTAGTTAATGAAATGGAGCAAGCGGGCGCTACTTCACAAGAGGTCAGATTCGTTACTGAATCATTAGCTAGTGGGCTTGGCGACATCATACCGCTTTGGGATAACAATGGTGAAGCACTACGCAATTATGAGCATGATCTTAATGAAGCTGGTGTGATTAGAACGAAAGAGTCTATAGAGCAGTCTCAGATTCTAGCAAACGAAGTAGAAGGCCTGCAGATTAAATTTGAGGGAGTATCTAACCAATTAGTTACTGCTGCCTTACCTGCAATGGGTACGTTAATAGAATATTTTAAAGAAGGTACAACGCAAGGTGGTAGCTTCAAAAATGAAATTAGTGGTGTTGGTCAAGCTATTAATATTACAGCAGCGTCAGTGGTTGGTTTAGCAGCAGGAATTGGGTTACTAATTAATTCCTTCTCGGCGGTTGGTATGCAAATGCGCAATATAGGACAGACTGCGCAAAATTACTACGCAGCTGATACTTTGGCGGAGAAGGGCAAGGCTTTATTTACTGGTTTCTTTTCTGCTGGGGCGTTAGCTAGTGGAAGTATGTTAGATATATCTAGCCAATGGGCTAAGGATATGGAAACCATAAATAAATTGTTAGACGGTGCTGCTAGCAAAATGGAAAGAGTCAATACTCAACGTCCAGCGGTTAATACTTCGTTTGGCAGTGTATTAACGGGTAAAGGTAACAATGCTGCATTCCCTTATAGAAACGACGGCATCCCTTATAGAACTGGCGCAGTAGACGTAGAAATAATAGCCTCAAGAGCCATAGCTGATGCCGCTGAAGAAGAAGCCAAGGCGAAAGAAAAACTTGCTAAAGCTAATGATAAAACTGCAAAGTCGCTCAAAGGTTTAGCGACTGCAAAACTGAGTGTGAATCCTAAAGCTTTGGCCAATGCAGAGAACTATGGTTTTGCAAACTATGAAGCGCAATACGGCCTACCGCAAGGACTGATGACCGGCATACACATGCAAGAGTCACACGGCAATCCTAATGCAACTGGTCCTATGACCAAGTATGGCAAAGCTAAGGGTGGTTTTCAGTTTATCGATGCTACCGCTAAGCGATTTGAGGTTGATAACGCTTACAACATGGAGCAAGCCACTGAGGGCGCGGCTAAGTATTTAAGCTATCTTTATAAGCGGTTTGATGGCGACCTTGCCAAGACTATTGCTGCTTACAACACAGGTGAGGGCAATGTAGATAAAAACCCAATGTCTTTGATATTGTCTGACCGCTGGGCTAGAAACAAAAAAACAGGTATCGGGCAGACCAAAGAGTACACAAAAAATGTTCTCGCTTACATGAAGTCAGCCACGACCGATACAAGCAAGCTAGTTTACGACACCGTCACCAAGCAAGCACAAGCTGCACAGAAGCTACAAGAGGAAACGTTACGTCGACAAAGCTCAATTCAAGCAAAGTACGCCACTGACCGTGAAAAATTAGACCGAGAATATGCTACCAATGTCACTGAGATCGAATCTTTGTATGCTGAAGGTTCGATTGAACGTACTGATTTACTAAATCGAGCAAAAACTGAGTACGACCAAAAGCGCACAGCAAACGCAAAATCGATACTTGAAAGCTATATGGCAGATGAGGAAAAGCTGACATACGAGCACAACAAAAAAATTGAGCGTATCAATGCTGAGTTTGCTGAAAATGATCCAAATAGACAATTGCTTGTTGACTTGCAAAATGCAGCATATCAAG
This sequence comes from Psychrobacter sp. JB193, assembly GCF_002285555.1. Classification (NCBI taxonomy): domain Bacteria; kingdom Pseudomonadati; phylum Pseudomonadota; class Gammaproteobacteria; order Moraxellales; family Moraxellaceae; genus Psychrobacter; species Psychrobacter sp. JB193. Next base: position 646,998 of record NZ_NRGY01000001.1, on the reverse strand, counting down.
AAGACTTGGCTAACTTTAGGTTTGTATCACAAGCTAAAGCACGTGAGCAAGATAAGATGTACCAGTCCATTGCTAATAGTGCGAGAGCTAATAGCCAGCTTGCGCTTAGTACTGGCAAAGACAGTATGATGCAGCGCGCATTAGGCGATGAAGATTATCAACAGTGGCGCTTATCTCAAGATTATGTAGAAGGTTTCGATTCTATTAATAATCAATACTCTGGTCGTGAAAAAGAGATCAATGCTAAAGATGAGCGTGGTGAAGATTATCTATTGCCAGAGCTTGAACGTAACGAGCTTCTAGAGCTGGCACGCCAAGAACATTTAGACAATATGTGGGCAATGGAGCAGGAATACGCCTTAAAAGACCAGACTCTTGCAGAACAACACGCTTCACAACGTGTGGCTATCTATCAAAGCTTATTTGCTGGCATGACTAATGCTGCATCCGTATTCTTCGGTGAAAACTCAAGAATGCATAAACTTGCGTTTGCAGTTGAGCAAGCTTATGCCGTAAACAAAGCTTTGATGAATGTTGAAGAAACTTACTCAAACACATTTAACTCACTATCAGCCGTGCCACTGATTGGTCCTTATATCGCGGGACCAGGGGCAGCTGTTGCAGCTGGTCTTCAGGTAGCTGCTGCCGGCAGAATCCAAGGAATGTCCGCACCCAGCATAGCTGGTATTGCCCACGGCGGACTTGATTATGTTCCAAAAGAATCTACCTATCTGCTTGATGAGGGTGAGCGAGTACTATCCCCTAAACAAAATAAAGACTTCACGCGCTTTATGGGCACTGCTGGCAGGCAAGGTAACATCACAATCAACAACAACTCACGTGCTGAAGTCAGTGCCAGTCACAACCCTGATGGCACGGTAACGATTGAGATGGTCGATAAGATGATGGATAAGCGATTTCGTCGTATCCAAAACCCCAATTCACTTGAAAGCAAAAGTATACAGCGCGGCACGACCGCTAAGGTGAACCGCCGATGAATAACTTTGCATTGTGCCCATTGCAGCGTGGCTACACGCCTGATGTGGCAAATAATTTACTAGAACAAGCGTTGATGGGTGGCTTTGCCCGTCAGCGTATGCAGTTTATTAACAACGTGCATACCGTCACTGCATCGGTCATGCTTGATGAGAAAATCAAACAGCAATACTTTTGGGCATTTTGGCGTAGCCATCAAAAAAACCCACGTCCGTTTTTGTGGCGGTTAATGGTTGATGATGTTGAGATGACCACCTATGTTTGTCAGTTTGTGGCTGGATCGTTAAATACCGGTGAACGCGATGGCAAAGTTTATAGCGTGTCCTTTGGTCTGCGTTTAAAGCCAAACAATACTGGCAAAGATTTTGATGAAACTATTATTGGTCTATGGGAATCTGGCGACCCACGTAAATTGCTCAACTTGCTCGAAAAACTGGTCAATGAAGATTTGCCAAATGCACTAGGAGGTATTTGATGGTAACGATTAATGATATCAAAGACCTACATCTTGATAGCTCACCAAGTATTGCTTTGCTGGAAACATTAGAAATCCGACATAGCCTATGGCCAAAACCGATCCGCATCGTAACCAATCATGATGACGGGGTTGATGCCATGCTTGAGACGGGCGAAGTAGTTAACTTCGAATTTGCGCCACTGCTAATCAATAAAGGCAAAACCTCTGACGATCTTGATCAGGTTTTAAACATTACGCTCGGTGACCTGGGCGAGATTGTACCGCCACTTATTAAGCAGATAAGAGCGTCTGACAGCGATGAATACCCACAAGTTATTTACCGCGCTTACGCTTTTGATGCAGCCTCAATGACGTTTGCCAAAGACAAGCCGATTGATATCACCAAAGGCTTGTTCGTTGAGCAAATGAGCCGCGATCACCAAGCCACCACATTTGATGCTAAGACACCTGATAAAAACACTGTAGCCACAGGTCGCATTTACACGCCAAGCTATTATCTTGATTTGAAGGTTTAGTATGAAAAGCATCGATCCTTTACTTGGTCGTAAATTTGACCGCGCAAATTATCACTGTGTCCATTTTCTGATAGATGCTGGCAAGCATTTGTTTGACTACAATTTTAGTCATTGCTTCTTGGGGTTGACTGGTTCGCTTAATGACACGTTAATACCAACCAAGCAAGGTATGGAGCAAGGGAAATTAGTGGACAAACCAAACGATGGCACAATCGTACTTATGATGACGCTGGATAATCGACATCATGTGGGCTTGCAGTACTGTAACCGCATACTTCATTTATCAGAGACGGGTCCACGCTTTGAACCCCTACGAAGCATCAAGCGACAATATAAAAAGGTGCGATTTTATGACGTTAAAGATTTTTCACAATGAGCTTGACGCGAGCGAATGCACTGACCATGAGTTTTACTGTCTTTTAACTGAATGGATTAAGGTGCGTGACAAATATCCAGCAGCAAGACTATATAAGGGTGTTATCTGTGTACAGAATGACATCACGCCAAAGACTGTAAAAGAAGCTTGGGCGCTTAAAGATGTGACCGGTGATTATAATGTGCTGTGTCATGCACGCGACCCAGTGACATTAGGTGTCATTGCTGCTGTCATATCCGTAGGCGTAGCAGTTTATACCTATATAAACATGCCTGATATGAGCACGCCACAAGATACATCTGGCTCACCCAACAACAGTCTTGCTCAGCGTCAAAATAAGCATCGTGTTAATGAGCGTGTACCAGATGTTTATGGCAGGGCTAAATCTACTCCTGATGGAATCTCGTACTTTTACCGCTACTATAAAGATCAAATCCAAGTTGAGGAGTGCTTACTCTGTTTTGGCACCGGCTCATTTGCAATAGATGAGAATAGTATTAAAGAAGGTGAGACGCCTATCAGCACCATCGAAGGTGCATCAATAAGCATCTACGAGCCGAACCAGTCGCTCATCGATCCCAATCCACAAATACAGATAGGTGCTGCATTTGATGAGTTGCCACTGGTCACAAAGCAAGTCTCCTCAATCGATGGCAAACAAACCCTACGCTCGCCTAACAGTGGTTATTTAGAGTATAGAGGCGTTGTCTTTACATCGCCAAATACCATACAAGTTCAAGCAGACCAAGGAACGACCGCAAATATTGAGTGGGATAACGGTAGCTTTGTTAGTTTACTCAAACCCAAGATTGCTAAATTCACCAGTGAGTTTCAGTCTGGCGAGAAGATTATTATTGCAAACGCGATATACGGTACCGTTACTGATAGTGTCATATCTGGAAATACCAACATCGATGTTACCGATGGCGTACTGACCATTGCCGCCAAGCAAGACATATTCAATCCTGATGACTACAAGAAAATCCGCATTACATCGCTTCTAGTGGGTGATGAAAATGGGGGTAGCTTGAATCTAGCAGGTGAATATCCTGTTGAGAGCATCATCAAGTCTGGTGGCAACGGTGCTTACATCTATGAGCTGACACTTGCTGACGGCTACAAGGATATCAATCCAAGCTTCTATATGCTGACAGTCAACACAACTGGCGTGACATCTGGTGTATTAACAGATAACGATAACAACGTCGACTTGTCTGGTGAATACACAGTATCTAGTGTCACCGATACGAGTCTTACACTCGTCAATCCAGCCGCTGTGAATAGTGACTGGAATAAACTCAGTAGTTTAAACCAGTCGCAAATAGTTGATATGCTCTCTCGGACTGTGACGTTTGCCAGCTCAAAAGATAATTTTATTGGTTGGTACTATGCTGGCAGTAAAGACAGCACAGGGTTTATCCTAAATTACTTGGCACAAAACGGTATATACCAGGGCAATACATCACAAGAAGTGGCTGTCGAAGTGGAATATCAAATGGTCGTCGATGGCGTGCCAACGGGTCCAATATTTAAGCATGGCGACGTTATGCGCGGTATTGCGAACAACCGCAATCCTATTGGTTTGACTATTAAAAGAGATCTGCCTAGTGCTGGTCCGTTTAGATTTAGAACCAAGCGCTCTAACGACAATCGAGACTACAAAGGCAAAGATGACAACCTGATTGACGATGTGATATTTGAAAGCGCCTATAGCTGTTACGAGACTAAGCGCTCAGTCTATGAGTACGATACTGTTGCACGTCTGCGTCGCATGGCAATCGGTTCTGGTACAAACGCCAGTGAGTTAAATGCAGTCGTACACCGTAAGCTAGATACGATTGATGGTTTTCTTCCTACAAGCGACTTTGCTGATATTGCCATAGCAATGGCTCTGGATCCGTGGATTGGTCGTATGTCTGCTGAAGAGATTGATAGCGAGTCTCTTTATGATTTGAGTGATGAGGTCGCCACTTACTTTGGCACTGACAAAGCCTGTGAGTTTAATTACACGTTTGATGATAAGTACAGCAGCTATCAAGAAATGATATTTGCACTCGCTGAAGCTGTATTTTGTACAGCGCGCCGTGAAGGTGGTCTGCATTATTTTAATTTTGAGCGTGAGACACCCAATAGCCTACTGTTATTTAATCATCGTAATAGTCTGCCAGAAAGTATGACGGTTACTGAGTTTTTTGGCATCCAAGATAATTATGATGGTGTTGAGCTCAAGTGGCGCGATCCAGACGACAACTATGGTGAAGCAATTATCAGGCTGCCTGATGACCTACGGACTAACTACAAGACGATTGATACTCAAGGTGTGACCAATAAATTACAGGCTCACTTTTTAGCACATAGAGTGTGGAATAAGCTTAGGTACAACCGTAAAGCGATTGAGTTTACCGCATACGGCGAAGGCGACTTAGTGACGCGCATGGACAGAATCGCTGTCGTTGATTCGACGGTACCGATACTATGCAGTGGTCAAGTTGAGCTGCAAGAAAACACGATATTGACCTTGGATTATCCAGTTGATTTGGATGAAGACAAGAGTTATGTCATCCATCTGCAGCTTAAAAACTGCACCGTTGATGTGATTGAGATTGTTGGTCAAGTTAGTCATTATCAAATCGAGGTGGCACGCATACCAATGCTGCCGCTAGTAACGTCAGGTGTGGCCCATGCTGTATTTGATATTACTGAAGCAATGGAGCTTGAAGCTGATGCGTATCTAATCAACGAGAAGACAGGCAAGGGAGTGTTTGAGTCATCAATAAGCGCTATGTCCTATGATCGGCGTTATTACCCGAATGATAAAGACTACATCAACGGGCTGATAGCCTAAAATTAAATTAAACAATGCCCACCCTAATCCGGTGGGCTTTTTTATGGGAGCTTTAAAAATGGCAGAGCTGTTAACGATACAAGATTCTATTGATGGTCGTTTGGATACGCAGACACTCAAAGAGGCTGTGAACGAAGATAAAGTGATCGTGAGTCGTCTAGGCAAAGAGTATGCGTCAGTACCGATGGCTTCACGATTATTTGTAGAAAGTGCATTGCTTGGCGCAACGCCTTACTCCACTTTCGAAAAGATGACGACAGAAGGGGCTGCTAGTGCCGACGAGAGTTATGCCGTTGTTACTAATGATCCCATTATAAATAATGTTGATAAAAATGGTTTCTATGAAAAAATTGATGGTGATTGGGTGTTCTTGGAATGGAACCCAATCGTTCAAGCAAAAGTTTATACCGATACTGCACTTGGCGACGTTGCTATAGAGAGTCAGGCAGTTGATGCAGACAAACTATTAACATTTACCGATGATAACTATAATATTTTGGTAAATATTGATAGTGAGCTAACTGCTAATTTTGATGGCGTCAAAACAGATCGATTAGAAACAGCGCAAATGCAATGGTACGACTCAAACCTAACTGATAACCCATTAACGTTTACAGATGATAGCGGTAATATCCTATGCTATCTAGATCTAAATGGAGAGTTGCAGTCGATATCCAAAAACAGCAACTCATTATTAAAACCAATGACAAGACCTTTTACCGATATTATCCACGTTGCAATTTATGGACAATCATTATCTTTAGGTCTTGGCGCAACTGTAGTGTCAACCGCGGATGAGGCTACTAATGCGTTAGTACCCAATGCAGGCATTGAGGATGGTCAACAAGGATCAGCCAAACAAGGTATCGATAGCTTGCCGCTCAGCTCTACTGGCTTAGTAGCCTTTGACCCTGCGCTCAATCCAAACCCTAAAGAAAGCCCTATTTACGCTGCAACAATACACTTACAAAAATCGCTAGATATAAGAGAGTCTTCATCAAAAATATTAGCATCCGCGCATGGGTATGGTGCAACCGCGATAGCTGGCTTATCCAAAGGCACCATAAATTACGACGTCGGAATCGCTCAATCAAAACGATACAGGGATTACGCAAGCGCGCGCGGCGAATCATGTTTAACCCAGTTTGTACTTTGGGTGCAAGGCGAAGCAGATATTAGCACTGGCTTAAGCGCCATTGCATACAAAACAGCGCTGACTAAGTTAGTAAGCGATTATCAGGGTGATATCAACCAACCAGCATTAAAGCCGATGATGCTGTCATATCAAGTATCTAGTCACACTAAGCGTACACCTAATAGTAGTCCTGATATTGCATACGCTCAGTTGCAGCTAGCAAACGAAAACCCTTACTTTAAAGTCGCTTGTGCTACTTACCCTATGCACTACTATGACGGCGTACATATGATTGCAGACTCTTATAGATGGCTTGGAGCGTATTTTGGGAAAGTGATGGATTGGATGTTGACTAATAAAAGAACTGACTGGAAGCCCCTACAGCCTGCAAGCATTATACGTACTGGCAAAGTAGTGACTATCTATTTTGATGTGCCGGTAGGACCATTGGTTTTTGACACATCAATGGTAACAAACCCAGGTGATTACGGCTTTATAGTTAAAGATTCAAGTGGTGTGGTATTACCCATATCTAGCGTCAGCATCAAAGATGGGGATAGGGTTAACATTATATTAGCTACTGACCCAACATCATCGGTCACAGTAACTTATGCACTCGGCACGACTGGCGCAGACGCAGGCCCAGTGACTGGCGCAAGAGGTAATTTAAGAGATTCTGACGATACTGTATCAAATGTTTTAGATAATACTGGCACACCCTATACTTTATACAACTGGTGCATTTTATTTTCACAAAAGGAGAATTTTCAATGGGCGCAGTAATTAGATTAAAAAACGTCAATATTGGCCAGTCACCGCTTGGCGTAGTTACCACTGCGTTTTTGCCAAATCCCACGATGACATTTGTACCATCTGTAAATGGTGCAATAACAACTCTACCAACTGGTGTAACACTTAGTAAAATCGGCAGTCCTGTTTTTACTAAGGATTATGCACAAGGGCAAGGTACGACAGACTACCTAAAAACAAACTATCAGCGAGACAGTAGTAAGAGCTTTACACTTGCTGCAGTTGTTAAACGTGATGCAACCACTGGTCTACAGTTTTATGCGGGTGATTATCATAATGCCAGTCATCCAAAATATAAAAATAATGCTGGTATGGCAATTATTGGCAGTGGCACTCAAGGATTACGCCCTGTTATTCACTTGTTATCGGGTGCAATATTTAACTCAGCAACAACCCCAGAACTATTAAAAACGGGAGTTAATCTCAGTCAGTGGTACTTCGCGTGTCTCACAGTTAATACTGAGACAAATACAGCCGAATTTCACGTACCTGCACTTGGCGTTATTTGGTCTGAAAGTTTGTCCGCACCAATGCGGCCGTTAGAGGTTGACGAAAATATAATGTTCTTAGGTAATGAAAGTGGTGCTAGTGGTTCGTCAGCTCAGATTGCGCTTGCTGCTTTTTATGAGCGGCATTTTACTCAGGAAGAAGTGATGCAACAATACGAATTTGCGAAAAACTATTGCGCATCGAAAGGTATGAGCGTTAATTAAACCCAGCAGCTTTTGAAACCCTCAATTAAGAGGGTTTTTTTACGACTAAAATTTGAGGGGGCGTTATGCCACAAAACACACCGTTTTTAGAGCTAATCATACTAAAGCTGATGGTATTTCTACCTAAAGTTTTTGCAGCAGTGATTGGTGCAATATTTGGATTGATGCTATCAGGTGACATCGGCAAAGACGGCAAGATACAAGTCAATATGTCTGTGATAGTCAAGTTTACTATCGCTGTCACAATCTCGCTATTTGGTGGGGCCGCGCATATAGAATTTATGGGCTATCAAGATTATAGCGTGATGACACAGGGCGCAATCATGCTTGTTTGGGCGGTGTTCGGCATGTTGGCCATAGGGATTGTCTATCAAGCTGTAGCATTGTGGCAGGGTAAAACGATTGCTGAGGTAATCAAAGAGATCAAAGACGCAGCGTTTGCAATCTTTGGTAAATAATAATCAACATTAAATACAGCCCCAAATTGGGGCTTTTTTAATGTCTGAAACAAGGTAAAAACTATGAGTATCTACGACATGATTTTTGATAGATTAATGGATCATGAAGGCGGTTATGTCAATCACCGGGACGATCCCGGTGGCGAAACAATGTATGGCGTGACTAAGCGTGTCGCTAATGCACACGGCTACTGGGGAGATATGCGCAAGCTACCAAAGTCCCTTGCAAAGCAGATCACTGAGAAATCATACTATAAAGCGGTTAAAGGCGATCAACTAGACCGCTTAATTGCATGGCAGCTAACAGACGCTGCATATAACCACGGTAATAGACAAGCTGTTAAGTTTCTACAACGAGCAGTCGGTGCCAGTGCTGATGGTTTGATTGGTCCACGTACGCTTGCAGCAGTTGCAGCAATGGATAAAAATGATGTCGTATTTTTATTTAATGCAGAGCGCATCGAGTTTTATACCGGTCTTCGTGGTTGGATCAGTTTTGGTAAGGGATGGGCAAGACGAGTTGCTGGTAACTTACGATTTGCAGCTTCAGATAATTGAAAAAAATTCGACTATACTCCACCTTAACCAATGATAATTTTTATTAAGCGGGTATAATGGGTTTATTTTGCCAAGGTGTAAATTATGAGAAAGCCCAAATACATTAGAGATTCTTTATTTCCTAGCGCTATAGAAAATGGAGATTTGCAAGTATCAGGAGAACACCATCAACTAATAAGCAATAACAGATCTAAAAAACTGATTATTTTCTTCAGCGATACAGTCACAAAACAAAAACAATTTAATTTTTGGGAAGTCGGTAATAAGTTATCAGCTCATGCGAATATTCTTTTTGTGAAGGGTTGGTGTAATTCTTGGTATCAAGATGGTGTTCGTGGAATTGGTTCTGATTTAGATTCTACGGTAAAAAATATTAATGGTTGGATGTCAAAAGAGGGTGTTAAAGAGGTTTTTTGCACTGGTCAATCAATGGGTGGGTATGGAGCATTGTTGATTGGTGGCTTACTTGGCGCAAAAATTATAGCTTTTGGTGCTGAGACTTTACTTGATATACCACACGGTCAATATTCTAGGAAAGCAGATCGTTTAATTGCTATTCAGCATCAAGACTTATCAATAAGCTTTAAATCAGGCTTAAATGCCGTACTACTTGCTGGCGAAGAAGCTGCTAATGATATTTACTGCGCGCAAAGGATGTTGTCAGTGCCATTTGTTAACGTTCACACAATGAGATATGTCGGGCATGATCCTGCTGGATACTTGAGAAAGCGTGATCGTTTAGAGCCATTGCTTTTAGATTGGATTAATGGAAGTATCTTTCCTGAAATGGAAGAGTTCGGCAGAGCACTTGAAGAGAAAGATTTTCCTGAGAATTTCTATCTTGGTTGGTGCGCTATAAGAGATAAAGACTATCCTTTGGCAATAACTAAGCTAAAAACAGCGGTTCAGCTCTATCCTGCATGCGATGAAGCTAGAAGGCTTCTTGGTGTTGCACTTAATGCCGAGAAAATGCATTTAGAAGCTTTCGAGCAATTTTCTGTAGCATCTGCTTTGCGTTTTCGTGCGCAATCACATTTAGGTATGGCTAACTCACTTCGCTTTATGGGTGAGATATCTCAAGCAAGGCGAGCGTATTTAAAAATAATAAAAGCGTTTCCTGAAAACGCACCATCACATTATGGGCTTGGTCTTTGTTATATTAAATTAGAAAATTTTGAAGGTGCGGCTAGTTGTTTTAAGAATGCGCTTAAATACGACCCTAAAAATACAACTTATAGTAAGCGACTGAAAACAACCAAGTCGATAATAAAGTAGTGAAAAACTTACGATTTGCAGCATCGGATAATTAAAAAATATGCCACTATACTTCACCTTGACTAAGGTGAAGTTTCGCCAGTTATCGTTAAGCAGGTATACTAATGTTATTTTACTTAGGCATAAGTTTATGATCATAAAAAGAAATTTTGGAGAATTTTTATCATCTGGCAATATAAAAGATGAAGGTTTACAAATATCAGAAGATACAGGGAATTATTCGCAGCCGATGACTACTACAGAAATAAATACTATAATCCCTTTGTCATCAGATACACACTACTTTGACGCGAAGCCTAACTCAAATAAGTTGTTAATAGTACTTAGCGCAACTGGTACAAAGCCTGGTCGGTTTAACTTATGGAGCTTGAGAGATCAGATACCACATAATATATTGTTTTTGCGAGTTCCGACTAATGACTGGTATCAGCGCGGTATACCAGGTCTTGCTGATTCTCATGATGGGACTATTGAAGCAATTAGATCGCTAGCCAAAGCTCATAAAATAACAGATATGTATACGTGCGGGTCAAGTATGGGTGCATACGGCGCTTTGCTTTACGGTACTTCATTGAACTGCAATGTACTTGCGTTCAATCCAGAAGTTGAACTCAAACTTCCTAGTAGTCGCTCTACAAAAATGATGCCAAAAGATGCTCCTGTCAACTTCCTCGATATTCGATCAGAGATGAAAAAAAGTAGTGCAATTTTCCATATATATACAGGTGAACGTGATCCAGTTGACTTGTATTGTGCTGACTCAGTTAAAGATTTTGTAAATGTTAGAGTAGTTACTTTTCCTGCTGATGAGCATACTGTGTTAAGAACCTTCGTTTCTAGCAATAGATTTTTAGCATTGATGTGGTCCTTCATGTCTGGCAGCGAATCGCTAATATTGTCAGATACAGGTCGTGCCATGTCTTATGATAATTTTGCATATAACTTCTATCATGGTTGGTTGGCTTATCAAGGTAAAGATAATGAGAAATGTAGACAGTTTCTTGAGTTAGCATTAGCTGAGTATCCAGCTTCATCTTACTGTCAGTATATGATGGGGAATACATTATATCGGTTAAAAGACTATGAAAAAGGGAAGGATCATATATTATTTGCATTGGCTTTAGAGCCTGAACTGCCAGAACACCATGTTAGTCTCGCATATTACTTCCGTCAGGTCGGTTTGTTAGAAGAAGCTGTAAAAACACATTTAGAAATTCAAAAAAGATGGCCAGAGTCATACCAATCTAAATATGAGCTTGCAATGGTTTACTTAGCTCTTGGTAAAAAATCGCAAGCAATTGCACAGCTCGAAGCTGTAATTAAGTTAAAGCCAGATCGTCAAAATTATAAGAATGCTTTAGCAAAAATACAATAGTCGTAATTCTTGACAGGATTCTTGACAGCCTACTATCAAACACTATCAAACGTAATCACATTCACTTTTCGTAAGTCATTGATATTACTAAGAGCGAATGTGATAGAATGTGATGGTATCGGGTTCAACTCCCGCCATCTCCACCAATACAAAAAGCAACAAACCAGCAATAAAATAGTAACAAACGTTAAAAGCGAAAACCCCTTATAGCACAACGCTTTGAGGGGTTTTTTATTACCTACAATATGTTTTTGTTCAGGACAATAGATACGAAAAAAACGATTAATATCGTAATAATACACACCTGACGTACACGGATTACACACAGGAAATAGCCAAATATTTAGTGAAAAAGACATATTTTCAGTTAGCACCGTAGATGCGTCTAATCAATAAAATCACCTATACATTATTAGTCTCAAGGTAATCAATTTCTTCCTTCAGTTGTGCTTTTATTTCTTCAAAATACGCATTCCAATCGTTAATACTACTGATGGTTTGATAGTCTTTACTGTTTTTGATCGCAAAAATCTCTTGTTCGACTTTCTCAATCTTATGTTTTAATATCTGAACAATGGCTTTAAGCTGCTCTGATTTGCTAACCGTTTCTGAGCGAGGTTTAAACATACCTTGCTTTAGCTCCGCCAGTATTTCTTGCACTTCAATGACATCATTTTTTTCATAGGCTTCGTTGAGTTTTATAAAAACCTCTTGTGCAATATCTTTCATCTCTTCACTAACACGATCAGGGTGACAGATTTGACTGGCTTGTCGATAGGTCTTCTTTAGCTCTACGCGTTCTTCCTCATCGAGCTCATAAATTATTTTTTCTGATTCAATTTCAATTTGCTCGTTGTAGTCTTCTTCATCTTGCACGGCTTCTGCATACTCTTCGGGATTATCTTTGGTAGATAACTTGCGTAATTGTAGTAATCGGCTGATGTAGCTTCCGAGCTCATTAGTATGACGGTAATGAAATTCTGAAAGCATTTTATCCAATTCAATCTTCTCATTGTCGTAGGCATTGAGTTGGTGTTCAAGATGGCGGATCTCTAATTTCAAAGCTTTGACATCAATATCTTTATAGACGACCAAGGCATGATGGTTTTTGATGAATTGGTCAATGAGGGTAATTGCAGTATCAAAGCTATGCTGTTGTAAAGCTTGGGTGATAGCAGCAATGTCTTGTTGAAAGGCGTATGTCTTTAGCTTGGTGTTTTCGCGCGTAATATCATCTATATCCTCTAGGATAACGTAGTTTTTGATAATTTCGAGACGTTTGATGATTTTATCGAGTGGTAAGTCTGGGGTGCTATCTTGATGATCAAAGTAGGTATTGCGGATTTTCTTAAATTGACTAATGAATTGTTCAGCTAAAATGGTATCGCCTTTAGTAATCAGTACATTCTCATGATTTTTCTCAGCCTTATAGCTCCAGTTATAAGAGCCATTAATCACAGTATCACTGTCAATCACACAAAACTTATTGTGCATAAGGTTTGTTTTACCGTCACCGATTAGATAGGCAGCAGAGTTGCCAACACTTAATTGGTCGTAGTCGACATAACTTTGCTGATTGATGTGATCGTTTGATAGCATCAACTGAACGGTGACACCCTCTTTTGATTTTTCAATAAGCGTGTTAAATAAAGTGCGATTAGTAAACCAAGCGACAGCAATATAGATGCTTTGCTTCGCTTGCTCCAGCTCAAGGCGAATTCGCTCAGCGATGTCTTCAAATATTGCTTCGGTTTGCATACTCATCCAATTTAAGAATTATAAAAGTTAAGAAAAGGGGTTTACTTCTTTACTATATATATCGCTATAGTAGTATTAGAAAGGCTGGTCCTCTTCACCATGGAAGTAATGCTCTTTAATTAATTTAAGACTTAGAGGAAGGTTATTTATTGCATTAACTTTAATATCAAATCCTTCTAACGCTTGATTGTAACCATAATTTGGTAAATCTTTAAGAATTCCAACGTCTATATGAAATGAAATTAAACTTTCAAGCAAACACATGCTAGTGGGTAGGGTTGTAATATAGTTATTACTAATATTGAGGCTAGTAAGATCTTTTAACTTGCTAATATTTTCTGGTAATGTACTAATGTTATTGCCTGCTATGTTAAGCTTATTTAAATTTTTGAGTTGGAATATAGCTTCAGGAATTTCTGATAAATTACAATTAGTAATATTAAGTTCAGTTAAATTTATGAGTTTACAAATAGCTTCAGGAATTTCTAGCGAATTACAGTTATCAATACTAAGTTTGGTTAAATTACTAAGATGATGAATATCTTTATGGATTGTTATTGACTTACAATTATTGATACTAAGTTTAGTCAGGTTACTAAGCTGACGGATGCTCTGAGGTATATTTATTATCTCTGATCCACGAATAATAATATCAGTCAACTGTTTCAGCTGACAAATTTCCTCGAAAAAATTACTGACGTTACATCTCATAGCTACTAACGTCTTTAAATTACTAAATGACTGGGCATTTTTTAAGAAATTACTAGAATCTACCCTCTGAAGTTCAATCTTTATAAGATTCTGGAGATGGCTCAGTTCAACAGGTATAGAATTAATTTTATTAGTGGTAGATAAGAGCCTTTCCAAACGTCTTACTTCGTTATTCAGGTCATGTACTTTTATAAACTCTGGAGGTATCCCACCAATATGTAGTCCTATATCCCTCGCTCTTTGTAGTCTTTCATTTTCCACTCTCAGAGATTCCTCTGCCTCTTTTTTCTCTTCCAAAAGGTTCTCAAGGTCCTCAGAGCGACACATTTCAATATTTAAAGACTCTAGTTTTATTAAATCTTCTTTATTGCGTGGTATTTGTGTTTCAGTTAGTTCAAATTCATCTGCCCAATCCCATATTTCCTGTATCCAGCTATCATCAACTGCTAATTGACCAGCCTTACGTGCGGCTATTGCTGAACTAATGATAGAATTTGTTAATGCCAATAAGCTACCTTTACCCTTTAGGGTAAGGCTATTACTATTTTTATCAGACTTCATAATAGCTTGAGATTCTGCTTGGTTTTGATCAGCATTAGTATAATTTTGAGTCATAGTGTTTTTAGCTTTAAAAAAGATTTATTAAGTATCGGGTAAAATCATATCATCTATCGATAGTGAGAAGCTAATCAACTACTTATTCTTTTAAATCATAAAATATTAGTAGACCTAATATTTTATAGTCAATTTGTTAAAGAAGATAAATAACAGCTAAAACTGCTTTGAAATAACTAAGTACTAACATTTGTATCTAGAGATACCTTATTATCCTGCAATATTTAGAATAATAGCAAACAAATATTGAATATATCATACACACCTATGACACACCATGAGCTTATTTCATGCTGGAAGCCTTGTATATCAATGTATGTAGCACAGTATATCAACTCCCGCCATCTCCACCAAATACTAAAAATCCGATCACTTAGGTGGTCGGATTTTTTTTGACTTAGTTATGAGGATATAGTTGTGATGAAGATTGAAAAGGACAATCAGTCAGCTTTTCATTAGGTAAGAAAGATTTCTATTTAAAATTGGAAGCTTTATA
The DNA here is from genome assembly GCF_002285555.1 of Psychrobacter sp. JB193. Taxonomy (NCBI): domain Bacteria; kingdom Pseudomonadati; phylum Pseudomonadota; class Gammaproteobacteria; order Moraxellales; family Moraxellaceae; genus Psychrobacter; species Psychrobacter sp. JB193. The sequence goes on along the minus strand of NZ_NRGY01000001.1, from coordinate 631,884 downwards.
CTTAAAACAGAAGAACCCAATGTCGTTAAGATGTGAGGTTTTTTCGGTTAGAGTGGTTATTGGTAGGGTGACTTAGCTCCTAACCGCAACCTTCAAAGTAACGAATATATGGGCTATAGTGAATCCCTATACTTACCACTTTTTCGCTCAAAATATCATAGCGCAGGCCTATCTTTTCAGAGCTATCAGTCCAGTAGATAAATATGGGCTCATCGGAATGTATATTATTAAAAATTTCGTCTGGTGGCTTATCATGCAACTTCATTACAGTTTCAGTAGTATCTCCGATCTTGATGCCATTGTATGACTCAAATGGTATTTTATTGTCCCCCATACTACTGATGCTAGCGCCTACGAAAATATTATCGACAAATTGAAAATACAAAGAGTGTTGATATTTAGGATATTTTTTTGAAGTAGTTAAAAAACAATTATCAACACCCTCTAATTGGCTTTCTAACTTTTCAAATCCATTTGGATCAAAATTTTGTCCAAGAGGTATATTTCCAATACCATTTTTAGTTATAATATATTTCCCTCGATTGGAACTGATAGGGTTATCTGCTCGGATTTCTTCAGGTCTATCTTGTATTTTATCATCAGTTAAGTCTAAGTTTTTTAGAGCTTTAAGATCGTTGAGACGTAACCAGCCTTTCTTTGAGCCTTTTAAATAAGATGTTTGTATCCAATTTTTTTCAGTAGATAGCACCTTAATCTCATCACCTGCTATGAAATACGAGGAAGTCTTATTTTCAAGATAAGGTTGTTTATAGATGAAAGCTTTATCCACACTAACTATATAGGTTGAATATTTACTATTTGGCAGAGTGTTGCATTCTAATCCAGAATCAAATGAATATGATTTAGTTTGGTTTCTTTTATTCGTTATTTCTAAACGTCTAATAAAACTTTGAGACATTAATGTTGCTATGTATCCTTGTTTATTCTTATATATACGAGTGAACTCATGAGGGCGAGTCTCACTTGTTTCTATCTCATTAATACTTTCCAATGTGAATGTGCTATAACCATTTATTTTTAATTCTTCAAGGTTCTGATCATAGTAGGTACTTATTGATTTACTATTATCCATTAGACATAGTAATTTCTTTTCAGGTGGTTTTTGAGAATGGGATATTGATTTTACATTTTGACTGCTAATTGAAAAAGATAAGTTGTTACTAGAAGATGAGCTATCATTAGCTGAAGAGTCAGTGGATAGATTACAGCCTGTGCCTACCAATAAAGTAGATATTAATATAAACAAAATTTTATTTAGCATCATAACTTATCTACCCTTTGCTTAGCATAATTTACAGCATCATCATATGTCCATCCATAACGTTTTTCACTTTTTCCGAAGCTACCTTTTTTATTAGCTAGTCTTATAAAGTGAACATATCCTTCTTTTGCAACTACTACACTTTTTGTAACGCCACTTTTATTCTTAGCAGGATCATGCCATAAACCCCAACCAAAGCTCTCACCAATCATTTCCGTTACCATGCTATCAGGAAAGTTAAAAGTAGTTAAATGGGTAAGGTTGATGGAATTTAAGTTTTTACAAGATTTCAAATTAAGACTCTCGACACCACGTTTAAAGTATTTTAACCTATCATCAAATCCGTTAAATCCACCGTTTACGATAGCACTGATGCAAATAATATCATTCTTGTCAGCTAACTCATTTAGGTCTTTCCACTTAAATTTAGTCCAAAACCATCCAGCCGAATCAATAGAGTAAGGCAATTGTGCCATTTTAACGTTATTTGAACCTAAGAAATTAACCTTTACGTATTTTCCGTAAGATTCGTAAGCACCTTTTAGCGATATTTGAATATATCCTCTTCCTTTATAACCTCCATAATGAGCATCTGTAGTGCCAATTTCTTCGTTATATTTAAATTCAGCAGATTCATGCGCTAATTGAGCTATAAAATGAGCTTTTCTTAAACATGTAGTGATTTTATAGTTTTTTAAAGTCTTATTTAAATGAGGTAAAATACTTTCTAAAGTTGATTTATCTCTTACTGTACATATTTTTCGTAACTGTTCTAACGTGAGGTCTGTATTGCATGAGCATATACCTGTCTCACTTCTAGAAGTCTTGTGAATAACATCGATATCTTTTATATTCGCGACTAAACCCTGAAGATGAAGGTGATTATCGTGTCCTTTATAAGGACCGCAATGAGGTAAAATATAACTTTTATTTATCCCTGCTTGAGAGTTAGTGAAATATACGCTAAGCATTTTTACGATAGAATCGTTAGGTCTTTTTCTTTTACCCCATCCAAACTCATAGAGAGTATTAACAAGTTTTAAGTTTCTATCGTGATCGTATTGAGAGTCATGGCTGTGATTATTCAATATCATTTCTAGCGCTTTTCTGTCTTTTCGAAGATATCTCACATCGATACATTTGCCATTGGTATGACTGCTACTAGGACCAGGGCCTCCGTCAACTTTACTAGCTCCATTAAAAGAAATGTCATCATAGCCCAATTTGCATAGAGCACCTAAAAATGTAGCCATAGCAACTCCAGACAGATAATAGCGCTGATACTGCTGAGAGTTCATATATATGCTGTAGCCTATATTACCTTTCCTGTATTTAGACAACCTTTTTTCTTTTTCTATATTTGATAGGTTGTTATCATCAATACCGTTGCTCTTTTTATCTCCGCCAATATTTACCAAGTATATATGGCCACCTCCGCCGTAACGTGGTATTTTTAAGTATTTAGTTTTTCCTAGAAAATGCTTAGAACCACTTTCATCGTGATAGATAAATGCGGCATACCCAACGGCTTGCCTGTTAGCACGCTCTATATGCCCATCATGATAAATATGGTAAACCGTAGTATCACTATCATAAGTAATTTGTTCAGCAGGATTGCCTTTTTGGTTGTTACCTACTTCCTTCTTAATATCTAGCTGTGGCTCGTTAGATTTGCTTTTACTATCTGATGACTCGGTTTTGGAGGAGTTATTCGTGTCATTGTTCTTAAATGGCTTGGTATTATCACCAAATAGGGTGCCATGTAACTTTCCGCTTGCATCAGCTACATGTTCCTTCACATCAAGAGTTCCATTTATTATTTTTTGCTGACTCTGTTTAATGACTTCTTCAGTTTTGTCAATTGCAGCATCTGCTTTATCAGTAACATCTTTAATACTATCCCAAGTTTTTTTATACCAAGGTTGCTTTGAATCTTTAGATTCATTATCTTTATTTTTTTTCGCAGTCGGATTTTTCGAAACTGATGGAGAGGACTTATCTTCCGACTCTTTGCCACCATCACCAATTTGCATTGGAACTTTTAACCAATCACCTGCGAATATCTTATGAATGTTTTTTATTTTTGGATTCAAAATCTTTAACTGCGTGATATCTGTATTATACTTTTTGGCTATACTTTCCAATGTATCGCCTTTAACTATTTTATGATCTTTACGCTTGATACTACCTGCTTCGTTGCCATATTTCTTCAGTTTTGAGTCAATCAAAATCGCACTAACTCTAGCTCTAATTTTAAGTTGGCTTCTCTTAGTTTGAGGTAGTAGTATCTTTGCAACTTTTTCAAAGTCTTTAGTGCCAGTTTTTATATATAGGTAAAGCACAGTATTAACTGGTTTGATAAATTCATAAGTTGCACCTTTACTATTAGTTTTACCTTTAACTACGTATTCCTCCTCATTATTATTGTTAACTGCTGTGACCTTATATTCAATATTTTTTAGAAGTTTGCTTTTCGCATCAAGCAATATGAACCATGCAGTGATCTTTTTTTGAGTATTTGACATTATTCTTCATCCTCTAAAAGATCGATATCTTCTTCTGGCGCTTGGCAAGCGCATTCTTCTGAATATTCGAATTCTACCTCTTCATTTTCATCATCATCATCATCATCTTCAATTTCTATACTCCAATTATTCAGATATCCTACTAATACTTCAGCTTCTTCAGACTTCATAGAGATCAATCTATTAGTCCGCCCATGTTCATCTAATGTTCCTTCTACTATCTGACCATCATCTAACATTGCTACGTAATCTACTTCATTAAAGTCAGCATGATAAAACAAGTCATAAACATCAAGCTTATTACTAAAGAGCGGAATAGTCTCCGGCATCATTGGCAGCGAGTAATTGGCTTTCGCACCACCCATCAACTTTTTCTTCACCGCCTGCACCTTAATCGTCCCCGGACAAACCAGCTTAATCCCGCTATCATCAATCGTAATCGAAGCCCCTGCTGATGTTTGCAGCTTGATGCGCTTCGGACTCGACACATTTACGGGTCCCGACTCACTACCAATTGTCATACTTTGCTGAGAGTGCAACTGCAACTCACCACCTTGCGCTTGTATCGCCACAGGTTTGGTATTGGCACTGATATGTAGACCTGATAGATTTGCTTGACCGCCAATACCTGAGAGCAAGTCAATTGTATCTGCCGTCAGCGTATAATTGCCTGCCACCACATCTGACTGTGTGCTGCCTGATTGTCTGACAATCGTCTTCGCTGTCCATAGAGTATTATTGGCAGACGCAAGAATACTGTCACGACTGACCAGCATCACATCGGGTGCACCTAAGACTTCCGCATTGAGTGTCTCATCTATCACTTGTGCCGTGGTTTTAAAGGCATTTATCGATTGATTCACATTACTCAGAGTCTGTATCGATTGTAGATGTGCTTGTTTGGCCTCTTTTAGCGTCTCACCCAACTCAGCGCCTATTTTAAGTTGCTGTTGTCCAGCATCATTGACCCACGCCGACTCATGCTCTGATTGTGAGTGTCTGAGCCCAAAGGTTGTAAGCAGGACACCTGTATCGCCACTGACCTGTAGTCCGTGATCGGTTGCGACATTGACACCTTGACCGCGGTCACTTGATTGATGATTGCTATAACGATGCCGCAAGACGCCAAGCTCTACTACGTGTTCATCGGGCGCAAAGGTCGCCATCTCTGTTATGGTTGGCGTCTCAACATTGTCACTTGACCCAGTATTTACCGTCCACTGTAGCCCTACTTTGTTTGGCGTATCATCAAAGCTGAACGTCACCTCAGACTCAGCCATCAGTCCGTACTGCGCAATACCGGATATCCAGCCGCTGTGAATATCGTCCTCACTGATTTGCGAGTGACCCAAACCATTGCCATGCCATCTAGGGGAGGTGCCGCCTTGTACGTTGTGCCTGTTAGATAAGCCAGCATCACGGGTAGTGATGTCATGCTCATCCGTATCGCCCATACCGATACCGTCAAACAGTGACCGGCTAATCACCGGACTGTCAATATCCCCATACCAATGACTAAGCAACACTGGTTGTCCCATACGCGGGGCAAACTGCCAACCATGTGTCGCACCTGATGACAATTGTAATGAGCGTAGGGGCGGAGTAGTGCCATCATCGTGAGGGCTAATCCCTGACCAAGCAGGAGTAGAGATGGTTTGGTGTAGGGTATCGTCAGTGATTTGTGAGCCGTAGCCTGGGGCGCCATCATCACCAGTACGTGCTTGAGCAAGACCTTGATAGGTACTACTGACCAACGACAGATGACTGGGATAAGGACAGTAAGGAGTAGTGGCGTCCAGGAGGGTCGTCGTTACCCAAATGCCAGTATCACGGGCGATGTCGTAGGCATACTCAGGAATAAAGGCATCGGTAGCGTTTATCGCATGGTGTTGCAATTGATGTACAGTGCTTGCTAACCAGTCCTTGATAAATGACTGATGATGGTAGGAGGTGCTGTCGTTATCGGGTTCAATGCCGATTGTCATTGTATCTATACAGCGAGTCGTTAAGCGGCCAATCGATGGTATATCACTGATATCAACTGGGCTACCGATGCAAAGACCACGCATCGCGCCACTGGCTTGATAGGTTTCTCGCAGGCAACGATTTGCCCGTATCCATTGCTGAGCCATTTGATTTGCGGATTCATCACTACTCACTCGAGACGGTGCTGCCAGTAATACTGTAATGTCATCAATTGCTAAAAGCGAGTCATCAATCGCTTGCCCTTCATAGGTAGTATCATTGGCCAAACCATCTGCTCGGACCACCACCGTATGACTACCAAGCTGCTGATTACTCATTTGTAGCGTATTCACATTGTCTTGACCGGATTGTACTGAGGATTGAGCATAGCTGTAGCTTAGTGGTAACAGCTCGCTTTCATCCAACCCACCGACTAACAACCATGTTCCAATATCATCAACTGAATCACTCGATACCCACAAGGTAGATACCCCAATATCAGCAAGCAATCCAGTGACAAAGTCATAGTCACTAATATCTGACTGCGTGCGTATCGATAGCGTTTCAGACAAGCGTTCTGATGACAGTAGCACCTCAGAGACTTGCCACTTTATATCATAGTCACTAAGGATAGTCGTCACGATATCGAGGGTAGACTGATTGATGAAACTACGAGTATGCATAGATTGAGTCAGTTGCCAATCGGGACTGACAATTTCTAAAGTGTAGAAATGTATGGCACCGTCTGAATACTGATAGTTGACACCTTTTATCAGTCCCGTACGAGAAGTGGCAATGCGATTGGATGACAGTGTACTCAGGTATACAGGCATGTTAATTAATGATAAACAATCGTTCGAATCTAAAAATATTTTAATAAACACTAGTATAAAAATATTATCGTTTTGATTGATACTGCTCGTTTCAGAAAATGCAAGGGGATAAAATATATCTTGTTCGAATAAGCTAGAATTAACGACAATACTGTGTAATCTAGCGGTTTTGTAAGACATATTAAGCGTACCATCGTTACTATTTGGTATTAAGAAAATGAAATTATTTTAGAGATAACCCGATTATTTAATGAGAAAAGTATAGAGTTTATTGAAATTTTGTCAAGTGTATGTATAATCAACACCACGGATTTTTTGTTTATAGCAAACTTTAGTTCTATATAAATCCAATTTGACTGCCTTTTCTTTATATTTTTAGTGATGATATTGTCTTTATGAATTCTATTTACCGTAATAATTTTAAGGCAGCAAATCTGCTACTGCTCATGTTTAGCACAGCTTTATTAGCGATTGGTTGTAGTACCACAACGACGGAAAATAAACCACGTCAACTCAGTCAGCCCGTGGTTGAACAGTTGAGTGAGCCGTCACTGGTATATATGTTTGATAACGATGAGATGGATGGCACCAACCCACGTAATATTGAAACGTGGGTAGCGATTGCCAAAAAAGATTATGAAGAAAAACACTATGCACGTGCATTGAGAGCAGCTGAGGAGGCTCTTGGTATAAATAACCAAGTGGTTGAAGCACGTCAGATTGCTATGTTATCAGCAGTCAAAATGATGGAAAGTAATGTCGATGCTTATCACAATAATGCCGTGATGGAAGATAGGGATAAATCGACATTTAAAGAAACGTTGACCAATATCACTACTTTGGTAAACGTTTCTAATTGAATCAATTTTGAGTAGACAGCGACATCCTTTTACTAATAATGACGAGCACTAACTTACGATGATCAGTATAAAAAGCAATACCAAAGTCAATTTTAAACTGACAAGAACCATGACAGCTGGCGTTTTAATAATGTGGTTGACCATGAATACGTCGCATAGTGAGCTAGTAATACAAGAAAAGGATCCAAGTGCTAGCATCATGAATCAATTTGAGATGCTCAAAAACTCTGATGCAAAATCACCCCAATTACGTCAATTTGTCACAGAATTAAATCAGAGAGTGACTCGTAACCCTAGTGACTCGTTAGCATGGGAAATTCTGGCGCAGACTTACTATGACAATGACTATCATGCTTATGCCCTTTATGCCGCTAGTGAGGCAATAGATTTGGGTCATAGCACCGCTAAGCTCAAAAAAATATTGTTAAACAGTAGTGCTGTCGTCTCTCAAGACCAACTACAGTCAGACTACCTGACGGATGAAGTTGATGAGGTGTTTTTAACCGCCTATCAGTATGCTTTGAGTAAGATCTATGGTGATATCTATGGTTTTAACTATGATGAATCCTTACCAAAATCTTCAGCACCTTTTGTCAAACCTAAAAAAGCTAAAGTAAAGAATAAGTCAAGAAGTCGGAAGCGTACAGTGGCAAAAAGACAAGCAAAACCTGTTAAGCAAAAAGCAGCTATAAAGCGACCGTCACGCCAAGTACCAAAAACAAAACCAGTCAATAAATTGGCTAACCCATCATCTCCAAAAAATAGTAATGCCAAATCCACTGATCCATTCAGTATATTACGTTGAAATTAGAAACTGCTGAGGCAACTTATTATGGCAAATCAAGACAGTGTGCAGAAGAAACTTGCAAAAGTACGTGCTCCTCGAGTGCACCTCACTTATGACGTCGAAGTTGGCGATTCACTTGAAACGAAAGAAATCCCCTTCGTAGTTGGAGTATTAGGAGAGTTTTCAGGAGATTCCAAACTTGAGCAACCCCGTTTTAAAGACAAAAAATTTGTCGAAGTGGATTTGGATACCTTTGATGAAGTGATGTCAGGATTAGCTCCTCGAGCCGCTTTCCGTGTTAGTAATGATTTGAGCGATAAAGGAGGCGAGTTCTCGGTTGATTTAGCTTTCAATAGTATTGATGACTTTCGCCCAGAAGCCGTTGCCAAACAAATTGAACCGTTAAAACAATTGGTAGAGGCACGCGATCGTCTAGCGGACTTACGTAATAAAATATCGGCTAATGAAAAGCTGGAAGATTTATTGGATGATGTGCTCAAAAATACAGAGCAGGTCAAAAAAATGGCAGAACAAAACCCAACTGAGGGTGAGGATTAAACCATGAATGCTCAGGCCCAGCAGAATATAGTAACCGACCCGTTAAATAACGAAAGCTACGACTTACTCGAAGAAATCGTTATTAAAAGTAACATTGCCAAGTCTGATGAAGAAAAGAATCGTGCAAAGTCGCAAATCGCAGAGCTAGCTAATGAAGTTATGCAAGGCACAGTGACTTTATCTGATAATTTATCAGCATCGATTGATGCTCGTATTGCACAGATTGACGCACTGATATCTAAACAGCTGACGACAGTGATGCATGCGCCTGAATTTCAAAAATTAGAATCCAGTTGGCGTGGTTTACATTATTTGTGTAGTCAAACACCGTCGGAATCAATGCTAAAAATACGCATGATGAATACCAACAAACGTGAACTTACTAAAGACTTTCAGTCTTCAATAGATTTTGATCAAAGCACGTTATTCAAGAAAATATACGAAGAAGAGTTTGGTAGTTTTGGTGGCGAGCCATACGCAGCCATTATTGGTGATTTTGAGTTTACTCGTCAAAATGCTGACATGTATCTACTTGAGCAATTATCTCATGTTGCTGCGGCTTCTCATGCACCTTTTGTATCAGCGGCCTCTGCTGAAATGTTTGGGCTGGACTCTTTTACAGATATTGGTCGCCCTAGAGATTTATCAAAAATATTTGAGACTGCGGAGTACATCCGCTGGCGTGCGTTTAGACAATCAGAAGACGCCCGCTACGTTGCGCTCACTGTTCCTAGCTTTTTAGGTCGTTTGCCCTACAACCCTAAAGATGGAACCGTGGTTGAAGGCTTTAACTTTACTGAAGAGGTTTCTGGTAATGACCATAGTGATTATCTATGGGTCAATGCTGCTTATGCCTTCGCATCACGTTTGACCTCAGCTTTCTCTGATTATCGTTGGTGTGCCGCTATTCGCGGGGTCGAAGGTGGCGGCTTGGTAGAAAATCTACCTGTGCATACCTTCAAGACGGATGAAGGAGATCTGGCGCTTAAATGTCCGACTGAAATCTCTATTACTGACCGCCGTGAAAAAGAGTTAAGCGATTTGGGCTTCATTCCATTAGTCCATTGCAAGAACACCAATTATGCAGCGTTCTTTGGTGCACAGTCCGTTCAAAAAGCTAAAACGTATCAAAACGACGATGCCAATGCCAATGCTGTGCTATCAACTCAGCTGCAATACATTATGGCCGTATCACGTATTGCTCATTACTTAAAAGCAATGATGCGCGACAAGGTTGGTAGCTTTTTGGCACCTGGCAATGTTGAATCTTTCTTGAATGACTGGATTTCTCGCTACGTCTTGCTAGACGATGGAGCCTCACAAGAAGCAAAAGCCCAGTATCCTCTGCGCGAAGCTTCTGTACAAGTTGTAGAAGTGCCAGGTAAGCCTGGTGTCTACAAGTCAGTGGTTTTCTTAAGACCACACTTTCAACTTGACGAGTTGTCTGTTTCTTTGCGTCTGGTCACTCAACTGCCGCAGGCTAGCAACAGCTAATCATTTATTTAAACTCAATGTTAAATCTAAACCTCCTAAAACAAGGTATGTGATATGAAAGATATTTATATTCAGTTTCGTGGTAAATACAAGATCGATGGGGAATCTCGTGATAGCGAGCATAAAGGTTGGCTTGAAGTAAATACATGGGATCATTTAATCCGTCAGCCAAAATCAGCAACAGCAAGTAGTGTTGGTGGTCATACTTCTGAGCGTTGCGAGCACGCTGATATGACTTTCATAAAAGATTTGGATTCTACGAGCCCTAAATTATGGGAAGCTTGTTCTGCTGGTTATACTTTTGATGAAATTCAAATTGATTTTTATCGTGCGAATGGCGATAAGCGTGTTAAATATCTTGAGATAAAGCTGAAGCATGCGCTTATTGCTAGTGTCGAGCCTACAGTACGTTCGGAAGGTGTCCCAACTGAAAAAGTTGGTATCAAGTATGCCGCGGTTGAGTGGACTTACACGCAACAAGATATCGATGGTACTGCCAAAGGCGCAGTCACTAAGAAGTGGTCACTAGCCAATAACACTGCCACTTATACTGCCTAAGCACGGTAGTATCAGAGGTTCTTTACCTATCGTGCCAAAAAAGAAAGGTTTATAGCTAGACCTTTCTTTTTCATTTTTGCAAATGAGAGGGATCGTATCAATGCATTATGTTACCAAAGACATTGGATTTCGCCCAAACTTATTTGAACAGCTGTTTGATGATCAGCCTCGTGAACTGGGGCATGAACTTGTGGTTCGCCGTCTCAATATTGATGAATTAAAATCGTCGGTCGCGCAAGATTTAGAGTCTCTATTAAATACGCGTTGTGTGATATCTCACAAGCTACAAGCATACCAACAAGTGCGTTCATCCATATTGAATTTTGGCATATTGGACTTTGTGGGACTCAGTAGCGCCAATCCTGCTGACTGTGACTATATATGTCGACAAATCGCCCAAACCGTTGAGCAGCAAGACACGCGATTAAAAAATGTTCGAGTCTCTTTGGATGTTGGGGCTGTCGATGTCAACCAACTGTGCTTTTCTATTGAAGCTTTGTTGAAAGTTTATCCAGCACAAGAGTTAGTCAGTTTTGACGCGTTCTTTGAACCAAGCTCACAGCGTTACTTAATCGAATAACCGATAGTGCCGCCAACATTCTTTAGTCGGCAGCGATAACTATGTTAGCAATAAACATATTGAGGCGTCATGGACAGTCTACTTCCTTATTTTGAGCATGAGCTTAGCCTGTTTAATAAACAGTCAAAAGCGTTTGCCAAAAAATATCCAAAAATAGCCAATCGACTATTGATGGGACACGACACGGTAGATGATCCGCATATTGAGCGATTGATACAAGCTTTTTCACTGATTAGTGCGCGTATTAATAAAAAACTAGACGACTCATATGCTGATTTTACCGAATCTTTATTAGAAGTTGTTTATCCCGATTATCTTAAGCCTTTTCCTTCTGTTTCTATCGCACAATTCAATTTAGGCGTGCAGGGCGCTGCGATGAGTGAGGCAGTCTTAGTTCCCAAACAAAGTATGTTTGCCACGCAAAAAATAAATGGGACGCCTTGTCAGTTTCAGTCAACCCAAGATGTGACCTTGCTACCGCTACAAATAGATAGCGTTGACTTTGAGACACGTCAAGAAGTATACGACAATCAGTACGGACTGCTTAATGGCTGTATTAGTATTAAGTTCAAAGGACTTAACCCAAGCTTCGATTACCAATCATTATTGAATCATCCGCTAGATTTGTATATTGACGAAGATGCCAGTCAAGGCACCAGTTTGTGGGATTTATTAGGCTGCGATATTAGGCAAACGCATTTCCATGGCAGGCACGTTAATAAGACAGTTGGCAGCCCGTTTGAGATTATAGGTTTTGATCCTGAGCAGCAAATTCTTCCTAGCCACCGCGTTAGCAATGCTGCGTCCGCCTTGTTAAAAGAGTACTTTTACTTTCATGAAAAATTCAATTTTCTACGCCTCAATCCGGGTCATGTTTGTCCTGATCTAAAAATTGATAATAATGGCTTTGAGGTTCGTTGCTATTTTAAGTTTGATAAAAAAAATACTATTCTACTCAAAAACTTACAGCAGTTAAGCGTTTCTAGTATCAAGTTGTTTTGCACGCCTGTCGTAAACTTATTCAAAGCAGCGGCCAAGCCCATTCAAGTCACGCATCGTTCTATCTATTACGATCTAGTACCTGATACACGTGCGCTCTTTCAGCATGAAATCTATGAGGTTCAAAAAGTTATAGAGTCCAAACAAAATGATAATCGCTTGATACAGCGTGAGTATCATCCGTTTTATGCGCTCAATCACTATGAGCAACAAGACGAAGGCCGTTATTACCACGTTAAACGTGACAAGGATATGGCGGAGTTTAAGCAGGGTTTTGAATATCAGATTATGTTCGTAGAAAAAAACCGTGAAGAACTATCAGGCGCGGTAAGTATGAGTACTTCTTTATTGTGTACCAATAGAGATCTGCCCGCTCAAGTGGTATTCGGTCAAAGCCGCGGTGATCTGTTTAGTGAAGGGATGACGGGTTTTAGTAGTTTGTCGTTGTTAAAGCAACCAACCAGAACGGCAAGGTTTGAATATACAGGGGAGGAACGCTGGCGCTTGATTTCTCTGGTTAGTTTAAACTTTTTGTCGCTTGCCGCGCAAGACGCAGAACTCATGAAAGAGTATTTGTCACTATATGATATTACGCAATCGGCTTCTAACAAACTATTGGTGGAAGGAATTGTCTCTGTCGCGACCAGTATTGAAGCTCGGCGTATCCAGCGTTTACCGCAACCTGGGTTTGTGCGTGGTACTGTGATTGATATTCAAATTAACAAAAAGAATTTCGCTGGTGTCAGTATTCGCCAGTTTGCCCATTTATTGGCTCATGTTTTTGGCTATCACGCCAGCCTCAACAGTTTTGTTCAGGTTGCCATTAGTGATGCTGTGACCAAGGAGGAGATATACAGATGTCAGCCACGCAGTGGTCTCAGTCCTCTTATTTAACCGATCTCATTGCAGCGCCTCAAACTTATGAGCTATTGCAAGCGCTTCGTTTGGTTCAGTATGAGCCCAACATGGGCAATGCTCCTATTGAGATACGTTACCGTGCCTCCTTGTCGCTGGCTTATCCGCAAGCTGAAATTGAGTCACTGTCGTTAATTGCTCAAGACAGTATGGACGCCAATGCGAGTCAGATAAACGTTAGGCAGGTGGAAGTCTATCCAGCAGTGATCGGCTTGACGGGGCCGTTGTCTACTTTACCAGCGATGTATACCGATCATTTGGCATCGCGAGTACAACATGTAAAAGATAAGGCGGCACCAGCCTTTTTAGATTTGTTTAATCATCGTTTGACAGACCTTTATGTCCAAGCGAGCTGGTTTTATAACTTGCCATTACAGTATGAATTAAACCGCAAAAAGGACAGTTATTTGCTTAGCTTGCGGGCACTGGCACGCCAGCCTAAAAAGATTACAGCAATCGATAGCTTGATTGCTTATGCAGGCATGATAGCCCCAGGACGTCTCACTGCCGATCAATTGGCGCATGTATTGTCTCATTTTCTAGACAGCACCGTGAGTGTGCAGCAGTTTGTGCCTGAATGGTTTGATTTGCCCGCAACTGAACAGACGGCGCTTGGCGGCCAACATGCCACGCTTGGGCTATCAGCATTTTGTGGCGCGCGTGCTGTACAGTTTGATAGCAAGATCAGAATTGTATTTCATCAGCTAGACGCCAAACGTTATCTCAGATTGTTACCTGCAGGCGATATGTACCAAGTTATCATCGACTTTATTCGTAAATGGTGCGGGGTATGTTTGGCGGTTGAAATGCAGCTGGAATTGGATAAGCAACATATTACGCCACTGTCTTTATCAGAAAGTCATTTTGGCGGCTTGGGACGAGGTGGTTTTTTGGTATCGCAGCCTGCTACTGCGCATCACGATGACACCCGCTATGCGTTACCGATTCAGTAAATGGCTACTAGGGTTCAGAAGCGGTTTATCAGTACACACTATATATAAACCCTATAACTATAATTTCAAAATCAATAAGAATGCTAAAGGAAGAGAGTTATGAGTCAGTTAAAAGCTGTGATTACCCGCTTGAGTCCGAGCTGCCGACAGTGTTTGCAGCAGGCAGCTCGGCTTTGTATTGATAAAGGACATCGCGAAGTAGATACCATTCATTTGCTGCATGAACTCATCGCCACTGCGCATAATGATGTGGCGCAAATATTGAAAGCGAATAAAATTAATCAGCCGTTACTACTAGCAGAAATCACAGATTTATTGGGTGCGTTTGGACAGGCAACAGGCTCAACACCTGTCTTTAGTGAGCGTTTGATGGCATTGCTCGAAGATGCATGGGAGCTGGCAAGTAGCCAATATAGCCAAAGTGAGAATAACAATAGTCCACTAGAAATCCGCTCTGGACACATATTGCTGGTGCTTTTGACTCATGAGCGTTATCAGCCATTGCTTCATGCGCTGCCTGAGCAGCTTCAGTATATTGATCGTTTTACGCTAAAAGACGACTATGAGCGTCAATGCCTTGGTAGCACTGAGGGCGGTAGTTCCGCCAATCTCAACAAAAGTAAAACAGATGGTGACAGCGATAATAAGAATGTAGACATTGCGCAAACGGCTCAGCCCACACCTGCGCTAGACAAATACACGTATGACTTAACCGCCAAAGCGACTGCTGAGCAAATAGATCCAGTCATTGGTCGTGAGTTTGAGATTCATCAATTGATCGATATTTTAATCCGTCGTCGCCAAAACAACCCGATTTTGACGGGCGAGGCCGGGGTGGGCAAGACTGCCGTAGTAGAAGGCTTGGCACAAAAAATAGTGGCAGGTCAGGTTCCCGACCAACTCAAAGACGTGACGATACGTAGTCTCGATATGGGACTGCTACAAGCAGGGGCGAGCGTCAAAGGCGAGTTCGAAAATCGTTTGAAGCAAGTCATTGAAGAAGTACAAGCGTCTGTACAGCCAATCATTTTATTCATTGACGAAGCGCACACCCTGATTGGGGCGGGCGGTCAAGCAGGGCAAAACGACGCGGCCAACTTGCTAAAACCCGCACTGGCTCGCGGTGAGCTACGAACGATTGCCGCCACGACTTGGTCGGAGTATAAAAAGTACTTCGAAAAAGATGCGGCATTGTCGCGTCGCTTTCAAGTAGTCAAAGTCGAGGAGCCTGATATTGACACGGCAGTGGCGATGATTCGTGGCTTAAGCGCCAAAATGCACGCGCATTTCGGTATCTTGATAGATGATGATGCGCTACAAGCAGCCGTTGAGCTATCAGCCCGTTATATTAGTGACAGACAGCTGCCTGATAAAGCGGTGAGTGTATTGGATACTGCCGCCGCCCGTGTGAGTTTATCAAAGACTGTTATGCCCAATCAGCTCGACAAATTAAAAGCAAAAGGCACGCAGTTAGAGCAGCATATCAACAATCTCAGTCAGCAGCTTGAGCGTATTGGCGGTGTTGATGAAAAAGAAAAAGTCAGCCAGCAGATAGCGGTGCTTGATGAGCAGCGCCAAGCCAATCAGAAAAGCATTATTGATATGACGGCTCGTTGGCAAGAGCAGCGTACGCTTAATGATCAACTTGATGTGCTTAATCAACAGTTGAATAGCAAAATTAAGGGCTCTGATAACCTTAGTGCAAAGGAGCGCTTAGACAAACAAGCCGAGTATCAAGCGATTGAGCAAGCGCTAAAACAGGTACAAGAAGCACATCGACTCATCCATGCCGTATTGGATCGCCAAGTCATCAAACAGATTATCTCAGATTGGACCGGTATTCCGCTTAACGATATGACAGGCAATGAAAAAAACCATATATTAACCTTGGCGGATACCTTACAAGCACGCGTCATTGGGCAAGACCATTCTGTTGCCGCCATCGTCAAACGTATTCATACCGCCAAAGCACGTCTAGATGATCCCAATCGTCCGCAAGGGGTATTTATGCTTGTGGGCCCAAGTGGCGTAGGCAAGACAGAAACCGCATTGGCACTATCTGAAGTACTGTACGGCGGTGAGCGTAACCTTATTACGATTAACCTCTCAGAATATCAAGAAGCCCATAGTGTTGCCTCGTTGAAAGGCTCGCCACCAGGATATGTTGGCTATGGGGAAGGTGGCGTGTTGACAGAAGCGATCCGTCGTCGTCCTTATAGCGTACTGTTACTTGACGAAGTAGAAAAGGCGCATCCTGATGTGTTGGATTTGTTTTATCAGGTTTTTGATAAAGGGGTCATGGAAGATAGCGAAGGCCGCTTAATCGATTTTAAAAATACCCTTATCTTATTGACCAGCAATATTGGTTCATCGCAGATTATGCAGCAGTGTATCAATACAGATCCTGCTAATACTGATTTTAGCTTGCCAGACAGCGATAGTTTAAAGCAGGTGATTAATCCGCATTTATACAAAGCCTTTAAACCTGCGTTTTTGGGTCGTCTGACGGTGATTCCTTATTATCCGTTGACCGATGACGCACTGGCAGAAATTATTCGTCTCAAGCTGAACAAGATTACCGATCGTATTCGTGACAATTATGACGTGCCTTGTGTCATTGACCCTGAAGTAATTGAGCTGATTTTATCTCGTTGTCATGAAGTTGACTCGGGTGCACGTAACGCTGATGCCATCATTAGTCATACGCTATTGCCACAGCTGGCAAGTCAGCTACTGGCTCATGATGACAGTCAAAGCGTGCTAAGAAAGATTACGGTATTCGTCGATGCCGATGATAACTTTGCTTATCGCCTCGACTGCGATTCTGTTGTGGCGCTCAACCAAATGGCGCAATACAGTGAAACCAAAACTGAGATAGAGGGTAGCTCTAATACTGAGACCATTTTAGCCACAAAACCGATCAGCAAAAAAGCCACTAAGGATGCACCAGCCAAAAAGACAAAGCGTAAAAAACCGATTAAGGAAGAGTCCCTATAATGAAAACTGATCATTCTTTAATGACCTCGATTGACACGCTGATTGCTCCTATTGATGGCAGTCATCATGGCGTGGGAGAAGATTTAATATTTGACCCACGTGTGGATGCCATCATTGCTGCTCGTCAAGAGGACGATCCACTGTTAGCACAAGGTAACTGGGTCACTGAGCTAAAAATTGCTGATTGGGATTTTGTCAAAGAGCAATGTGCAGAGTTATTGAGCCGTACCAGTAAAGACATGAAGCTGGCGCTTTGGTATGTCGATGCGCTCAGTCATACCGACCATTTAGCTGGTATTAGTCATGGCATTAGCCTATTACAAGCACTCAATGATGAATACTGGCTCACAATGTATCCGCCACTCGATGGTGAAGAAGACAGCATGGATATTAGGGCAGGACTGCTGTCATGGTTTGTCAAAACACTGACTGATGACCTTAAGCAGTTATCGCTCTCTGATACCAAAGCTGGCAATTATAATTACAATTATTATCTAACCGCTCGCGATCATGACAAGCAGCGTCAACAAAATCCTGATGGTGAAACGCCCAACCAATTAATACTGAGTGACTATAATCATGCCATAAAAAACAGTAGTGAGTCATGGCAACAAACGCTAATGACCAATCTCACGACCATCATTGAGCAATGGCAGGCGCTTACTGACCAGCTGAACGACCTCATGGGTATGGATGCGCCCGTGTTTGCCCCAGTGACGGATTTATTGGCAGCCCTTAGTCAGCATCTGCGCTCATTGCTTCCAGAGTCTACTATCAATGTAGACGGTGCTGGTACAGAAAATAACAATACAGCCGATGTTATAGGAAATGAAGAGTCTATTTTGGATAACGGTGGACAAGCAAGCAATTCTACAAACGCTAAGCCAACCAGCTTTAATCCGAGCAATCGCGATCATCAAAGCAACCGCCGGCAGGCCCTCAAGTTATTGGGTCAAATCCAAGATTACTTTGCGACCAATGAGCCGCACAGCCCAGTGACTTTTTTGCTGGGACGAGCGATTGATTGGGCAGATATGCCGCTGGATCAGTGGCTGACTCATATCATAAAAAATGAAGATCAATTAGCGACGCTCTCTGACATGATTGGTATTCAGCCCAAACGAGAGTCGTCTGACGATGGGTATTGATGGCGATTATTCAGGACAGTATTGCTTAGCTTAGTAAGTTAGTTGGCAGTACAAAAGACGCTTAATCTTATTATCTTGACTTTGTGATTTTAGTATTTCAACCGTTGGACGGATAGAGAAGGGCTTATCATGGTTTGGACTCAAACAAAACGACATCTACAAATCAGTAGTGCCCACCCTGATATTGCCACCAGTCTTATTCAGCAAGCCGATACTGTTGAAAGCATGCTGGGAATGCCACTGCCAGATAGTGTTTGGGAGACACCTGCTCTCATGCCGGTGCCAACTGCTTATCCAAGCCCTTATCATCACGACCAACGACAGCAGTCTTATCAAGAGCGCCAGCTTGCGCTATATTGCGGCTACCGGATGAGCATCACTTTATTGCATCCGCAGGCAGGACTCAATATAAAAGACTGGCTCGGGCAAAGTCTGGCGACTCATTGGAACACTGACGACGCTACAATTCCTAGCCAAGTTCGCCATGGAATTATTACGGAAGCAGTAGCTCTGGGCAGCAATAGCGGTATGGCAGCTTATCGTATTGTCTGCGAGCCTGCGTTAAACCAGCTACGTCTCGCTAGCCATAATCGTCGCCATCATCACCTTAGCCTCAGCGAGCTCATCACTGATATATTAAGCCCCTATGGGATGGACATCGAGATCGACGAGCGTTTGAGCGACTATCATATTCAGCACAGCGTGCAATACAATCAAACGGATTTGGCTTATTTAACTCAGTATCTTGCTTTGTATGGCGTTACAGGCTACTACCGTCATGAAGCTGACAAACATACTTTGGTTTTATTGCCACATAATGCCGAAGCATTGCGTCCAGACGCAAATGACATTCGCAGCACTTTAAGCCAAAACCCAGCAAACCTTGCCGACAGACAGGATCGTGTTACTGCCATTCGACCTCGTGTTGCGCAGCATACCCAGCAAACCGACCTATATCGGTATGACAATCGCTTAACAGGTACTTATACTTGTAGCGGCACTAGCGAACAATCTATCGAATCGAACAGTCCAAATAGTCATACCCGCTTCTTACACAGCCATACCCATTTTGATGATGAAGGGCTTGAAGAGTTGGCTATTCGCTATCAAAAGAATGCTCAGCAGCTTGCTAATGTAGGTAGCCTTGCTGGTAACATTCGTCATCTCAATTTGCCGAGTACTCACTATCTCGATGGCAATCCTTATGTGACTGAGCCAATAAGTCTCATATCTATTCATCACCGTATCAACAACCACCTCCCCGCAGATTGGTTGGGCATAGCAGCCTTTGATCCCATTACTTTACAGCCTAATGTGAACGATCATAGTGATACTGACCACGTCCATCATATCACTGCTTGCTACTTACCATTTCCACACCATCACCATATTCCCTTTGGCGAACAGCTGGCAAACCTTGGACAACCGCATCCTAGCCTCACCGGTCTGATGAGTGCCAGTATTGTCGATACTGCTAGTGGCAGCGCTATTGATACTGATCGTAATCATCGTGCCCACATTCGCTATCACTGGCAAAATGATGAAGGCGGACAAGATAATGATGGTGACACGTCTCACTGGGTACCTATTGCTAGCCATCTAGTTGCCGACCACATGGGACAGACCCATCCACTGCGACATGGTCAACACGTTTTGATCGACTTTATCGGTGGTGATATCAATCACCCTATCATCATCGGTAGCACCCACAACGGTCAGGGCAACAGTGATGCTCAGCACAACAGTATAGTAAGTGATACAGACTTTATCGATGCGACTAGTCCGACATGGTTCATTAATCAAAGTCATGCCCATCCCATAGACGGTATTAAAACCCAAAGTATCGACTCAAGCCGTACGGGAGATACGACCAAAGACAGCCTCGCTAACGGCTACAACCAGCTCATGTTTGATGCCCATCCTGAGAGTCCGCAAATCAATGTCTATAGTACAAGCTACCAAAGCAGCCTGACCATCGGTCATCTATATCAACATACTGACCACACGCGCGGCCTTGCACGTGGACGCGGCATCAGCATAGAAACTGAGGCAGCCGCTAATGTACAAGGTAGCAAAGGACTGCATATCAGTAGTCGGCAAGCAGACCCCTTATCAAACCCTCATATGAGTCATGACAGTCATAGCAAACTACAAACGGCTGATCAGCATCAACAAGCGTATGAGCAACTCGCCAATACCCATCAGCCCGTTGGATTGGCTAGCGGTGCCAATAACAAACCAAAAGGTAGCCAAAACCAAGAAGACGCTCAAACACCATTTGCCAAGTTTAGCAAAGATACCAATGATGCTGCGCTGAGCGAGTCTGGACAATGGCAGCAAGCTAACCTGCTAATCGACTCCCAGCGTCACCTCGCACTGTTAAGTGGACAACATAGCCAATTTACCAGCACCCAAAGTATGCATAGTCATGCGGCAGCAGATACCCATCATCACAGTCAAATGCAGATGAATCAGTTGGTCGCAGGTGACATGCATTACTACTCAAACAAAACACAAACCCATACCGCCGCCCATGGTGATGTGACCATACAAGCGCATCAAAGCGAGATGCGCCTCGATAGTGAACAAGTACTGCGCATCCATAGCCGAGACAGTATTGAGATTATTGTCCCTGATACGTTGACCTTAAAAGCTGCTGGCAGTGGTATTGAGATATCTGGCGGTAATGTGACTTTTATCACGCCAAGCCAAGTGGGCTATAAAGCAAGTAAGGTGGATTGGGGTAGTGGGGGCGGAAGTAGCCCAACGATTACCATGCCTCAGGACGAGCTTGCCGACTGTTCTGCCAAGGCTGGTAGCACTGGCAAAAAAGGCGGAGCTGTTTAAATATGTTATTTCCACAACTAGAGCCCCTTGATGATATTCAAGCCACGAAACAGTACCAAAATCAGCTTGAAGCTGTATATCAAATAATTGCTGATAATAACTATCAGCAGCTCACTCTACTCATTGATCTAAATGCGTATGGGGCTGAAGTCTTTAACGTTCTTGACTGCGGTGTAGATTTACCATTTGAGCGTATAAAGCGCATTCACCATACCTTTAGCGATGACTTGGTCGTTGTTAATATTCAGTTAGGTAACAGTACTGGTAAGCGCTTACTAGAACAGTTATTGGCCCTAGCAATATATGAGAATACCAACGATATAGCAGGTCGTCCGCATTCACGTAGCATTTGCTTGTGGTTGTTTGAGCAACCGATTACTGAAAAACTCAAACAGAACCTGTATCTGATAGGTCAAGCGTATGGACTAGGATCAAACAAGCGCCGTTATCTGCGTTATTGGGATCCGAGAGTAATACAGCTACTGCCCTATTTATGGACTAGTCAGCAAAAGTTGCAAGTATATCAATTGGGTCTACCTCGTATGCACTGTGTAGACTGGAATAACACCTTTACAGAGATAACGTTGCCGACACCTAGCGAAGTATATCCGTCTGATACTCAAGTGGCATTAGAGCAGCTAAGACCTTTGCCCTTTAGATTTAATCAGCAGCAGTGGCACCTTCTTGAGCAGACAGAGTGGGTAAATATGATAGTAAGGCAGCTTAAAGAACAAATGGTAATCAATGTTCAATCTTATAAGACTGTACTGAGCCAAGCACTATTGATTGCTCAGCGTCAAATTACGCAACAGCAAGCCGTTAGGAATATAGTTAAGGGTTTGGAACAGCCTAGAAGTCAAGGAGTAGCAGGATGAGTAGTGACTTAAGCTTTATGAATAGATTGACAAATGAGCATAAGAATCCACAAAGAGTAAGTAAGGCTGTACCTGTAACTCCTTTCGATAGTGATGAACCTTCGACTACATTACCTACCATCGTAGTAACGGCTACCAATAAATGCGCTTATGGATGCGGGAAAACAGGTATTCCGATATTACCTGTGGTATTGAGTAAGATGGATTATAAAGTGACACTACAGGATGAGCGATATTTCCCCCATGAAATTGTCTCGATGCCATCCAGTCATACTGCTGTTGCGAGCCTACCAAATCATGCCTATCTATATTGTTATATAGAGGATACTGAAGGATATAATTTTGATGAGTACTACATAGGTGCAGACGGGGCATTAAAACGTACTAACTCATATATTGACAAAAATTTTAAAGAAAGAGCCAGCCGATCTGGACAAATAGACGTACAAAATATCGATGAGTCTGGCAGTGACAGTTTTGACGAAGAGGTACAGCCATTTAACTGTAACAAGAAAGGGCATAGTACCTTAGATAGCAAATATATTACTTTGCTACTAGGAGATAAGGCATGGCTAATGGTGAGTCATGCCAAGCTGAGTAAATCCGTATTAAAAAGATACATTGAAGATGAAACGCTACGTAATAGACGTATGCAAAAGTTTATCGTTGATGAACTAATAGGCAATACAAATACCATTAATATGAGCACTAATGAAGTTGGGTATATAAAAAGTTTTTCTCAACGTAAGCAGCTTGCTCAAGGTGGAGATATTAACGAAAAAACTAATGTGTTAGAGAGAAATGGCGGCAGTGATATATTAGGAAGTGTAAGAACTGCGTTATCGCTGTATCAAAGTATGCAAAGAAGTGTCAGTGAAAAGATAGAGGGCACTGAAGAAATTATTGGTAATGGAAATGGTACTAAAGCTGATGAGGAAGAATTAAAATTTTTAAAAAAAGTAACACTTATGATGGTCGCCTTACCTGACCCTGTAGGAGAGGTGATAGCAGCCGCGGAGAAACGAAACTATTTGATTAATCAACTCAGTGAACTATCAGAAGATAATGATTATATTCGTAAAACTATTAATGCTTTAATCATAAAAAACCTTGAAAAATCAAGTATAAAGACTACTCAGTTTGAAGGAAAAGACTTATTCAACTGGGGGGATAATGATTATGTAGGAACGTTGCTTAATATAGGTTTTTCAGATACTGATCCAGATGATTTGATATTTAAGCATATCGATAAGAGCAGTTATGAATCTTACTTACAGTCTTCTCAAAAAATAATTGATCTTAAGGAGCAAATTGTTAATGCTCGTCAAGTCTTTATCAAAGCAATCGCCAGTGAAGAGTTCAAATTTATTATAGAAAATGACTTTGACATTGAGCTTGTTCACGATGAACAGACTGCTAAAGATTTTGAGGCGATGATTGCTTCTTGTATCGCTGGATGCGGTATTGATGATAGTAATATTGGTATCCCACAAAGCATGCTTGATGCTTTTGAATCTACTGCACCCAAAAGTGATATGGCCACTGAAGAGGAGTTTAAAAAAGCATTACTACCTCAAATCAGTAGTAGCATCAAAATCAATCAAAACTGGCTATTCAAAGCACTTGGCGGTTTGGATAAGGAGCTGGTCGAGATTATTTATGGCTTTAGCAAGAAAGATAGAGCTTCTGAAGCAGTAGGTACTGGAATAAACTATATGGTCGAAAGGGTTAGTGCTGAGACGTTGAATAAGATAACAGTCAACAGTAATCGAAGCGCTGATATCAATAAAGGTAAATTGATTCAGACACTAAGTCAAAATTTATTAGCATTGAGTTTTCATGATTCAAAAGCGTTTATAAATTTGTATAAAGCACTAGAGCTTAGTGTATATGGTCATTCAGGATTAGTAGTTGTTCCTAAAAAGGTGACTGCCACGGCTGATACTATGGCTGCCTTTGCAAATTTCGCCTTAGGTGCAGTGCTTCCAAAATCAGTCGTTAATAGAATTAATGAAAGAGCCAGACAAGCTCAAAGAGGTGTAACCAGTATCTTGGAAACCGTTACTGATACTAATATTGTGCGTACGCCGCAGATCGATAATCTACAACAGGCTGAAAAGTGGGTCTTATCATATTTTGATAAAGCCCGCGTAACAGGTGAAGGTATAAGTGAGTTAAGCCAGCTCAATGATGGTCAAAAGCCTATTGATCTTGATCAGCTGGATGCTGACGCATTAGCTGCAAGGGGTATTGAGTGGCACAATAGCATCAAGAATATAGCGACGGGTGCGACAGGAGGAGTATCGGCTTTCATTGCATTTTTTCAGCTGAATGCGGTGATTGCCAGTGTACCAGCGATTGCCAGATTAAAATACGCAGGCGACCCACTACGGTTAACGCAAGAGCAGCTAGGCACAATTAGTTCTGGACTTGCATTAGTAACAGCAAGTATGGATGTGGCAGCATCGGGAGCTAGTGTGTTTGGTAGAACCAGTTTTGCAAATAAACTTGTCTATCGCGCAGGATGGTTAGGTGTGGTTGGCGCGACATTTGAGGTAGGAAGCTTAGCGATTTATGGTCATCGTAAGTTTAATGATGGTAATAAGAGTTCTGGCTTTTTTACAGTTGGAGCGGGTTTCTCTATCGCAGCATCAGCTTATGCTGGATTAAACTTAGGATTGTTAGCAATAGCATCGCCAACGGCACTACCAGCACTGCCACTATTGGCAATTATGTTTGTCGGTATGACCCTAAGCTATACTTTTCAGCGCCTAGCCTATAAGTTTGATGATAAAAACAATACATTAATAGAGTACTGGTTAGACAACAGCGTGTTTGGTCATAAAGCCATGCGAGGACAAGATTACTATCTGATAAATCCGTTTCAGTCAAAGTCGCCTTTCAATAGTTTGGAGCAAGACATTAGCGGCTTTATCACGGCTTGTACCTTGTTCTTAGCCAATAATCGTTTGCAAACCTTTCAAGGTAATGTACCTGTGGAGCATGAAATAAGCACAAACAGTGAGATAAGACTTCCGCCAGTTCTTGAGATTGTAAAAGAGCATCTGACCTTATTTGAAAGTCAGATTCACATTGGAAATTGGGACAAAGCAAGTCAACTGACTATAGAAGTAGTCGCTGATAAAAACGGCAGAGAACAAAATCTATATAAAGCGACATTCCATAACTCTGCTAGTAATGAACCGGTTGCTAGTAATATTACGTCATTAGCCATTAAGAAACTATCACCTGTAGTGACAAAAAAAGAGACTGAAAGAGAATCGGAACCCCAATTTATCATTGATACGCAGTTATTGAAGTTCGAGCCACATAGTATCAATAAAGCAAAAGTTATCGTCACTTATACGCCCGATACCAGTCGCAATCTGCCATACCCTCTAAAAGACGTAAGTTATTTGGATAATAATAGCTACTAAAGAAAGGTTGCAAAAAAAATAATGATTTACAATCCTCCTAACAATACCCATCCTATCGAAAAGCTACTAAGTAGACCTTGGGAAGGGAGCATACCTACGTATCGGGAAAAATTAGCCAGCATAGAGAAGCTGAGCCGTGATGTACACGAGGTAAACCCAGATTATTTATTGTTTCACCCGATTATTAACTCGCACCAGTTGGTTGGTTTCTTAATGACCTATTGCTTTAGTTGGTTATTTGGGCAGTCGTTCTTTTTGATGACAGCTATGGTTATGGCAATTATTAAAGATGGGTCTATATTTTATTATTTCTTAGCTTTTTTTATTATTATTTTAAACTTTTTAATGTTTGGATTACTACCGTATGTAGCATATAAACAGTTTAAAAATAAAAAATCCTATTACAATAAGATTTTATTGTTAAAACAGACTCAACAAATTGCCTATTACGAGCATAATCGCAAGCAAGAGCCGATTTTTCATTTAATTAATTATAAAGATCTTGTCGCCTCAGTTAGACGTAACAAAGGCGTCGTCTTTGAAGCCTTGAACCTGCATGTGATTGATCCTAAAACAGAAGAAGTGGCTCAAAGTATCAATCTTGAGGATATGCAGCTCAACCCTTATGACCAGTGGACATTTATTCGAACCTATATGGAGCGTCCTGCAGACGAGTTGCCGCTTGACCCAAGATATGCTCATGCCTGTCCGACAGATGTCAGTATCTCATTATTGGCGTGTGCTGATATTGCTCAAGAGAAGAAAAACAAAGATTTGACTGGTCTGCGCCATGAGGTGACTTTTATGGGTTGGTCGCGTGCTTGCACCATTAGCTACTTAGACCTTGCTGAAGGCAATATCTATCAATCAAGTGCCAATCCTGCCCTGCATCCGGAAGTGCAGCGTCGGCTTATGTGGGATGGGGAAAACAATCCCTATAATATCTTGCCTGTCACAGCAGAGCGTCAAGCGGCTTTTGCTAACCAAAATCAAAAAGTTAAGCAAAAATGGTATTCAGGCATTGCGATCAATGCGACATGGTTTATCGGCTCGATACTGTATGTGATGCTGGTGATTGCTTAGATGAAATAGACAGTAGGGTAGCGACGGCACTGAATATTTTAATAGACTATTGATAGTAGAGTTCAATGCACATTGATAAAGTACATGCAGCCAAGATTGACATTTATTCAAAATGAATGTCTACCAAAAACAATCTTAAAAAAGTATATCAATGTTTCTTATGATCATTATCAAGCCACTAACGACCATAAGTATGAGCAGCATTATCCTAAACTGACTCACACTCATGCCTGCCAAAAAGCGTTTGCCAATAATATTACCAATAACTGCACCCAGTCCTAGTACAAGCCCATATAGCCAAATCTTGGCAGTGAGTAAACCAAAAAAAGCATAACTACCGATTTGCACCACACCCATAAAAAAAGAGTTGGCAGTTTTGGTGGCAATTAGACTCTCTTTTTCCAGCCCAGCATTCATATAAAAAGGGTTGAGTATAGGGCCGAGACCACCTATCAATGTGCTCATAAAAGCTATGATAAACCCCAAAGGTATAAATCCTATTTTGGGCATATTGAAGGTTTTGCTCACCTTGCCAAATTTATATTGGAAAATGGTAGATACTAAAAATATGCCAACTAATAACTGTATCCAATTGGCATTTAAACGACTAAAAATCAGTGCGGCTAGCCATGCGCCTAAGATTGCACTGGGTACATAATATTTCGTCAATGACCAATCAATGTGATGCCAGAATAGATAAATCCGAGAGCCATTACTGATAAAGGTAGCCAAATTGATCACTGGTGGCGCTGCTGCTGCCCCTAGCATCCAAGAAGTAACTGGTATCAGTAGTATAGCGCCGCCGCCACCAGAGATAACAGAGATGATAAAAGCGACCATACCAGCGATAAACAAGCCTGCTAAATGCCAATTTGGAATCGTTTGTAGTAGGTCTAAAACAATGAACAATATAAAATCCTCTTCCCTGAGTTATATTGAATGATGATTATGTACTTAATTAATATACAGCCTGTAAAATGCTGGGTAGAGGCGTGAATAGATATGTTTGTCCACTCAATAATCGTCCATTTGTTCGCTTGAAAAAAGACAAAAATGTTTAAGAAAACCAGTTAAGGTTTATCAAGTAGGCAAGTAAATATTAGCGGATTATTAATACTAACGGTATCTTTCAGTAATGAAAACAATGATGCAATGTTTTCTATCGTATAGCAAGCCCTACAATCAAGTGCTTTGAAAAGGATGAATATGAGCAATCTAATGAGTGTCACGATAAATTGGTCTTGCAGGCTGTGTCGTCAGGATAAAATAAGCTTAGATTGATTTATAAATATAGACGCACACAAAAAAGCCCAAACGTTTATGACGTTTGGGCTAATCTGTACTGCTATATGGTACCCGGAGCCGGACTTGAACCGGCACGCTATTACTAGCGAGGGATTTTAAATCCCTTGTGTCTACCAATTTCACCACCCGGGCAAAACTTGTAATATCTATAAAGTAATCATTCTACTTGCTAGATAAGTGCTGGCTATTATAAGTGGTTATACTAATAATGCAAGCTAAAATTAACGTAAAGTTAATAAATAATTGGAGGCTGGAGTCGGAATCGAACCGGCGTTAACGGAGTTGCAGTCCGCTGCATGACCACTCTGCCATCCAGCCAATCAAGGTGGACTATATTAGCAAAAATATATTAAATTACAAGTCATTTTTTAATTAAAAACAGGTTATTTGCTCGCTTACCTATATTTAGATGCTATTTGCACCTATTTATACTATAAAAAGTCTTTATAGGCTCTGTGCTGAGCAGGCATCTGATGGCGAACATACAGATTAATACTATCAACTAGGCTTATTTATCGCAGTCTATCATTATCAATTGTGTTTTGATTTTTTAATAGCGTGATAGATTAGAGAAGTCTTATATAGCTTTTTAAGCGTTTAGATAACTTGAATAATACGTCACTCTATCATGACGCAAAAATCCAGCTACGCCCAATCCGTAACGTTCAGCGACGCGAACCGCTGTACTGGTAGGGGCAGACATACCGATTAGCCAAGGGATATGACTACGAATAGATTTTTGCACCAGCTCAATTGATAAACGTGAGGTCATTAGTACACAGCCCACCTCTATTTTCTGACGCAATTGCCAGCCTATCAGTTTATCAAGGGCATTATGACGCCCTACATCTTCAAATAGATACAATTGTTGTTCATGTATCGTAGCGGCTGCATGTACTGCGCCAGTCAATTGATGTGTATGTTGCAAAGCATCAACTTTTTGTCGCATGTCCAACAGATACTCAAGACTTGGTATTGCTGCGCTCTTAATTGAATGAATTTGAGGTGTATGAGGCAAGCGCTTTTGTGAATAGCTACTAAGATCGGGCAGTGCTTGTGTCAATCCAGTAATACCGCACATGCCGCATCCTGTGCGTCCTGCTAGTTGACGCCTTTGAGCCTGAATGCGTTGATGACAGCGCTGGCTTAGCACCAGTTCGACCACATAAACGTCGTAATCTTGCAGTTGCTCGGAAATTTGATCAAAAGTAGCTGGTTCATTACTTTCATCGTCTAAGTCTTGAGCAAATTGTCGGTAACTTGAAATATCAGTAAGCAGCGTCACCTCCCAATCTAATAACTCATGACTATGTTGAATTAGGCCTTCACTAAATAAGAACCCAACTGCTAAGTATTCAAGCTGGTTTGGACTTGCCATCAGTACCGCGTAATGTATGCCATTGATGACAATGGCAACAGCGGCTTCTACTGCTAAACTGGCTGGCTGATTATCAACATAAGGTTGAGCTGCGCCACTGTGATCGTATCTATCTGAAGAATAAGCGTGTTTCTGTGACGAATGGACACGTGCAAGCGGCGTTGTAGGCAAGTCTATAACATTAGGTTGCTTATCTGATAAAAATGGCTCATTCGCTTGATTTGTCGCATTGGTCTTGTCTGTCATTATAGGTGGTCACAGTGTTTAATTATCGATAATATCTTTTGCCATTTTTGTTGTAAATCGTCGTTACCGAGAGACTCGGCTTTCAAAAACTAAGCAGGGTCTGCCATCTCTGTATTTGCATTCACACGCTGTAAAACCACAGTCGTTGATTTGTAGGCAGGTATATGAGAGTCTGGCGCATGGGTGTCTAAATCAAATAAATCATTACACTCAGGGTAATAAGTCGCTACGGCGTTTGCAGCGATATCCATTTCGGTCAATATTAGTGGTCCTAAAATACGTGCCTGGTCTGTGCTGTCTTTACTTAGGTGTCGGGTTATCATAACCTTATCGCCTTTTTGCCATCCTAGACGGTTCATCTCATCAGGATGCATAAACAGCACATCACGTCGATCGGTGTGACGATAACGATCTTGATAACCAAAAATCATGGTATTAAATTGGTCATGGCTACGAACACTGGTCAACTGCCAAATCTTTTGCTCATTGGCTTGAGTGCCACTGCTTGAGGTTGTAATATCTGTGTCATTTTGAAATGACGACGTTGCCTCTGCCATTTGTGCAGCGACATAAGTAATCGGATATTGCGGTACTTCAAACTGTGCTTTACCGTCACTGGTATTCCATACGCGGTGGCGTGCAGGGTGATACAAATGAAAGCCACGTTCAATCTCACGAATACGTTGATTAAAATTCTCAAACCCACTAATCGCCTGAGCAATATAATCACGAATGACATCAAAATCCTCGCTCATCATTTGCCACGGAATGTTCGAATGATCTTCGAATACATGAGTCGCAAGATCTGCCACAATCTGCGCTTCAGACTTCAAGGTCTCGCTAACGGGTTTCAAATTGCCTTGAGTTCGAACAATCTGACACATAGAATCTTCGATAGTGGCAAATTGCTCACCTTTAGCCGTAATGATGCGTTCAGTACGACCCAAGCAAGGCAGGATAAGATTGTTTGCACTAGGGTATAACATTGTCTCATTGAGCTTGGTTCCCACAAAAATATTCATCTGAGTGGTGGTCAAAGCTTGTTGAATGGCTTTAGTATCAGGCGCTGCCACAGCGTAATTACCACCCATCGCCATAAATACTTTAAGCTTACCAGCAATCAACGCTTTTGCGCCTGTCATGACATCGTAACCATGCGCTTGCGGCATAGGGTGTTTAAACACCCGTTCAAGACTATCTAGTAGTTTTTGAGCAGGGCGTTCATGGATGCCCATCGTACGGTCACCTTGTACATTGGAATGTCCACGGACTGGAGAAGCACCTGCGCCATCAATACCAATCATACCCATCAGTAGTAATAAGTTAGTAATCATCGCTACATTATCATCGCCTTGCACGTGTTGGGTGATACCCATACCCCATGTGCAAATCGTTGCTGGGCTGTCAGCCACCAGCTGGGCAAGATTGATGATTTCTGCCTGAGTGATACCACAACCACGCTCAATATCTACCCATGATTGCTCAGTAAGCCATTGTTTTAACGGCTCAAAACCCGAAGTATGGGTCGTAATAAAGTCACTATTGATCTTATCGTTTTTAACCAACCATTTAGCAAGACCTGTCAGTAAAGCTGCATCACCGCCGATTTGAACTTGAACAACCTCGTCAACCATAGTGTCGCTAGAACCCGCTGCCATGTGTGTGGGCTTCTGCGGGTTTCTAAATTTACTTAGACCTTGTTCGCGCATAGGATTGATAGAAATAATTCGAGCACCTTTCTCATGAGCATGAGCAAGCATTTCAAGCATACGAGGATGATTGGTTGCTGGGTTTTGACCAAACATCAATATCAGTTTTGCTTGTCCAAAATCTTCTAATTTGACCGTGGCTTTACCAACGCCCAATTGTTTGCTTAGCATCACTGAGGTTGGTTCGTGGCACATGTTCGAGCAGTCAGGCAAGTTATTGGTGCCAAAACAGCGCACAAATAACTGATACATGAAAGCAGGTTCATTGGTAACCCGACCTGAGGTATAAAATAACGCCTCATCTGGCGAATGAAGCTGCTTTAGCTGGGCTGCAATACGTTCATAAGCGGCTTCCCAAGAAATCGCTACATAGCGATCTTGCGTTGCATCATAATAGACAGGTTCCGATAGGCGGCCAATATGTTCTAGCTCGTAGCCTGACCATTGTTGTAACTCAGTGACCGTCTGTTTTGCAAAAAAGGCTGCATCTGCTTTGGTAGTCATGGTTTCACTAGCGATGACTTTGATGCCATTTTCGCAAACATCGAGGGTTTTATGCGAATTATGATCAGGCCATGCGCAACCTGGGCAGTCAAACCCACCTTGGGGCTGATTGCTTTTTAACACACTCACACTGCCTCGCAAAAAAGTTTTATAGTCCATCAATTTACGAGTAGAAGAGAATAGGGCGGGCCAACCAGCAGCAGGATGGGTATAAACAGGAATTTTACGCATGACAGATCTCACAGATGAATAGCGATATATAACAACTATATCCCTATGAGGAAAAGTTTTATACGATTATTAACTATAGATAACAAAAAAACCTTCAAGAAAAAAGTGTTTTCTTGAAGGTTTATAGCGTGCTTATGCGTTGAAAAAATAATGCATTGAAAAAAGATAGTACGTCAATAAAAGCTCGCAAAACATCAGCTTACTGATAAACGTTTATAACGATTATCTTTATATAGCTTAGCTTAAAATCAAACTGTCATCTTCAACCTTTTCACCGCGCGTTTGCTCAAACATATCGAGTAAATCATGTACTGTCATACCTTTACGAATATCGCCTGACACATCTAGTACGACTTGACCTTGGTGCAGCATCACCGTTCTAGTACCATGCGCCAATGCCTGCTGCATGGAATG
Source organism: Psychrobacter sp. JB193 (assembly GCF_002285555.1). Classification (NCBI taxonomy): domain Bacteria; kingdom Pseudomonadati; phylum Pseudomonadota; class Gammaproteobacteria; order Moraxellales; family Moraxellaceae; genus Psychrobacter; species Psychrobacter sp. JB193. Next base: position 599,401 of record NZ_NRGY01000001.1, on the reverse strand, counting down.
TGTAACCATCATAGTAGTCAGTTTGTTGTCCGTCACAATCTTATCAGTTAACTCCAAAACAAAAGCCGCTGTTTTTGGATCAAGCGCTGCTGTATGCTCATCAAGCAACAGGATTTTAGAGGGCTGTAAGGAGGCCATGAGTAAGCTGACGGCTTGACGTTGACCACCTGATAACAAGCCCATGCGATCAGTCAGACGGTTTTCCAGTCCCAGTTTTAGCACCGACAACTTTTCTCTAAACAAATCACGATTGTTTTGATTGAGTGCAAAACTCAAGCCACGCTTGCCACCACGCTTATAGGCCAGTGCCATATTTTCTTCGATGGTTAATGCTTCACAAGTCCCCGCCATCGGGTCTTGGAATACACGAGCCACCCAATGAGCGCGCTGATGTGCCGTCTTTTTAGTAACATCAATACCATTCAATAAGATTGAGCCACTATCGACACGTGTGGTACCACTAACGGCGTTCAAAAAAGTTGATTTACCAGCACCATTGGTACCGATGACGGTCACAAATTCACCATCTGCAATATTTAGGTCGATACCACGTAATGCAGGGTTTTCAATGGGCGTTCCAGGATTAAAGGTCAACCGCAAATCTGTAGCTTGCATCATAATAATTATTCCTTATGGTTGCACATTGACATTAAGCCCGAACTTTACGACTTAAAAATTTAGTTTTGGCTTTTGGTAATACCAGAGCCAAGACCACGAGTAACGCTGTAATCAAGTTCAAATCTTGTGGACCAAAACCGATGCTACGCAGGGTCTGACTGGACAGGGCGACCTGAATAAAGAGTTTGTATAGCACCGCACCGACTACCACCGCAAAAGTAATTAACCAAATCCGCTTAGCAGGAATAATAGTCTCACCAATGATAACGGCTGCCAAACCAATGACAATCGTACCAATACCGATGGATATGTCTGCGCCACCTTGGGTTTGCACAAATAACGCGCCAGCCAATGCTATCAAACCGTTAGAGATTGCCATACCAATAATGGTCATCCACGACGTATTGATACCTTGAGCCTGTGCCATTCTGAGGTTTGAGCCAGTAGCACGCATGGATAAGCCAGTTTCAGTACTATAAAACCAGTTTAAGAATAACATGGCTAATAGTACAACAGTGCCGATAATTAGACAGCGCATCCAATAACCGTTGCCATCGGACACTAACGTACTAAACACGGTGGTTTCGCCCAATAGCGGCAAGTTTGGCGCACCCATTATGCGTAGATTGACAGAATATAGCGCGACCATCACCAAGATACTGGCAAGTAATTGCAAAATTCCAAGCTTGACGTGCAACCATGCAGTGACAATACCGGCGACTGAACCTGCCAGCATACCAAACGCACAGGCAAGCCATGGATTGATACCAGCGATAATAGAAATACCAGCGACTGCACCGCCAAGTGGAAAACTACCATCAGCAGTCAAGTCAGGAAAGTCGAGAGTACGAAATGAAATAAGCACACCAAGTGCTACTAGGCCATAAATCAGACCGCTTTCAAGCGCACCAAAAAAAGCAATTAAGGACATAAGAGATCAGTAAGTCATAACCAAGCGTTTAGCAAATAACGTTGTCGCTATTCATAGCATAAAGCAACCAAAAAATCGGTGCTATTTTATCCATGAACCAAGTTATCTAAACGGCTGAGCGGTGAATTTAACAGATTAAGCAATCTGCGGTTAGGGTAAACCAAAACATATCAAAAAGAAGCCCAGCCTACTGATTCATAGCTGGGTTTCTTATAGTAAATACTTGGTATTCTAGCGTAAGAGTAGATAATGGATGACAACGTGATCACAACCACCAGCTACCTTTTTTTGCTATGAAAAGCCAAGTATGAATGTGCGTTATTCTACCACTTCTTTTGCTTTATCGATAACCGCTTGTGACAAAGTAATGCCTTCTTCTTTAGCATGCTTTGGACTGACATACAGGTCTAACATTTGTGGGGTATAGACAGGAATAGCGCCTGCTTTTTCACCATTCAAGATACGGACAACGATTTTGCCAGTTTCGCGACCGAGATTGTAATAATTCACACCCAATGCTGCCACCGCACCGCGCTCAACTGAACTGGTGTCTGAAGCAATAAGTGGGATTTTACTTTCTTTGGCGATTTGATAGAGCGACTCGTAAGCCGATACCACATTATTGTCGGTTGAGGTATAAATCATGTCAACCTTACCCTCAAGGCTACGTGCTGCCATCGCAATGTCATTACTACGCTGAGCTGGTGCTTCGTGCACATTGATGCCAAGTGGCGTTAACTTTTCTTTTAGATTTTTTAAGATGATGGTTGAGTTCACCTCACCTGGGCTATAAACATAACCGACATTTTTCAAATCAGGAATGATTTGACGCATCAATTCGATCTGTGGTTCATACGGTAGCGCATCTGATGCGCCTGTCACGTTGGTACCAGAGCCATCAAGCTTGGGTACTAATTTGGCAGCGACTGGATCAGTGACCGCTGAGAATACCAGAGGGATGCTGCTGGTTGAGGCAGCAACAGACTGAGCAGACGGGGTTGCGATAGCGACGATCACATCTGGCGCATCGGCAACGAACTGCTTCGCAATCTGTCCAGCAGTTGCTGTATTGCCTTGGGCGCTTTGGAAGTTGACAGTCAAGTTTTCACCGTCTTTAAAGCCTGCTTCATTCAACTCGTCTATGACACCTTTGCGTACATCGTCAAGTGCTGGATGTTCAACAATAGCGGTAATAGCGACCGTCTTCATCTCTGTTGCGGCAGCGCCAGTAGCTGCAGCATCCGTTGTACTGGTCTCTTGTGCTGACTGATTACAACCCGTCAAGATAGCGGTACAAACGCCGCCCAATAATAGCGCCTTGCTAAAATTAAAACGACCAAAACGGTTTTGATACAACATAGGTTTCACTCCTGAAATAATAATGTGTCCGTACATTATTGAATAAATAAAAGTTTATATGAGCCATCTAAACAGACAGCCGCTATCTAAAGGTTATTTCTCAGCACTTTGCGCTTTTTTATCGACATTGATGGCATTTTTTAATAAATCATCTGTCAAGCTAACACCTTGCTCAGCTGCATGCTTCGGGCTTGCATATAATGTTAGGGTATTCATTACTTCAGGCTTAATGCTATTGATGGCCTCACCATTTAACACGCGATAAACCATCTTACCTGTGGTACGACCGAAATCATAATCATTGACACCCATGGCAGCAGTCGCGCCTCGTCTAACACTAAATTCATCGGAGGCAATGACTGGAATTTTGAGCTCATTGGCAGCGCCCGCCATCGCTTCAAAAGCGGATACCACGTTATTGTCCAATGAGGTGTAAATAACATCAGCACGGCCAGATAGGCTACGAGTCGCCATGGCAACGTCTGTTGGTCGATTGGCCGTAACATCCAATATAGTCAATCCGCGCGCCGTGGCTGCTTTTTTAAGCTGGTTGAGCACGACGACCGAATTTACCTCGCCTGGGCTATAAACGTAACCAATGGTTTTGGCATTGGGTACGATTTTTTGGATATTATCTAGCTGTGGCTCGATAGGGAGCTGACTAGAAAGCCCTGTCACATTAGATTGGATTGGCACCTCGTTTTCATCGATGAGCTTTGCCGCTACAGGATCTGAGATGGCTGTATAAATGACAGGAATCGTCTTGGTTGACGCTACAATGGATTGAGCCGATGGCGTCGAGATTGCGACGATGGCATCTGGATTGTCTCCTGCAAATTGTTTTGCAATCTGACCTGCTGTCGCTGTATTGCCCTGAGCGCTCTGAAAGTTGACAGTTAAATTTTGGCCTTCAACGTAGCCACTCTCTGCGAGCTCATCAATAATGCCGCGACGCATCTCATCTAATGACGGATGCTCGACAATTTGGGTGATGGCTAACGTTTTGGCAGGCTTGTCAGTATCAGCAGCTGCGCTTTCATTGGTAGCAGCAGTATCGGTTGCGTTCGAGCAGCCAATCAGTCCAAGAGTGACACTGATAGCAGCACCGAATAGGCTTAGGCGTAAAGGAGAAGCAATAGTCATTATTAGGTGAACTCGTCGGTTATATCAGTTTTGGAAACCAAGCCAATAGGTTTAGTCGTACTAAGCGCACTGATGATTGCGCTTATGCATGTCTTTGTTGGCTTGCGTCTTACAAATGATATTGGAAAATGCAGGTTAGCCGAGTCAATACTATATTGATGTCAAAGCTGATGCCAAAATAGTAGGCTAACAATAAGGTAATCGTTCCATCGATCATTATGTTCATATTATGACAGTAATGTAAGTTATCGCAATAAAAAATTAAAGCGTATTCGTCACAGGCGTACTGAGCAAGACGATTTGGCGTTGTCGTAACCACTGTCATAAGTGTGGTTTTGAGCATTTGGCCATAGGAATTAGCTTCTAAAAGCGCTGTTTCATCCAATAAACTAATAGTCAAAAAGCGTACAAGCTAGCAACGCATCTATTACGAACCCACTTCATAATTAACGTAAGCTGATATTTATATAAAAGTTTTTTATATGAGAAGTAGAATGTGTCCAAAATCCATATCATTATTATGTTGACGTGTTGAATATACAATGCACTCGAATATCTCATTACTATTATTCAAACGCATACTTTAAGGATAACATTATGAATACCGTTAATTTGAAGTTATTAACCATCGCTGGAATTACGGCAAGCTCATTGATTTGCCTGCCTGCTATGGCAAAAGACAATCATGGAAATGGCAAAGGTAACTCTGCTCACATTAGTAAAGATTACAACCATAATAATTATCAAAATAATGGCAATGCACACCCTAATATTAACGCTTATAGCAATGCCAGCCCAAATGCCTCATTCAAGCGCGATCTCGACAAATACGGTTATAAAGTAGTCGGCAAGATTGATAGAAGGGATTATGATCGCTCTGTCATTTTAGACCGTTATGATGACCGTTACGTGCGTATCCGCACGCCAGATAATAACATTGTGACGGTAATTAACAACACGTTGGAAATTATTGATGTTTTGAGTAGATAACTATTGAGTGGAAAGCTATAAGGCTTAATTTTTATTTATCTTGTTAAGCAGCCATAAAAAAACGGTCTATTTAGACCGTTTTTTTTCGTTCTTTAATTATTACTTACATCATTACTTAAGTTAACGTTTCTATGCGAGTACATCACCAACGACACAAGCATCAGGCAATGTGACGACTGTTAAACCCGTTTTTGGATTGCCAGTTGATAGCACCATGCCTTCTGAGACACCAAATTTCATCTTGCGCGGCGCAAGGTTGGTGACGCAAATCACCTTTTTACCAAGCAGCAGCTCAGGCTCATAAAATTTACGAATACCACTGAACACATTACGTGGCTTTTCTTCGCCAACATCCAAGGTGAACTGTAGTAGCTTATCAGCACCTTCTACGTGATTGCATTCTAAGACGTGCGCCACTTTCATCTCGACTTTGGTAAAGTCTTCGATACCGATATAGTCAGTCTGTTCAGTCTCGATGGGTGCAGGCTGCTGGTTTTGCTTAACTGGCGTACTGTCTTCGCTAGTCGCTGGTGATGCGGCTTGTGTCAACGACGCTTTTGAATCTTCTACCATCGCAGTGATGTCTTTTTCTTCAATACGCTGCATCAAGGGTTTGAACTTGTTAATTTTATGTCCAAGCAACCACTCGTTGCGGCTGGCAAAGCTTAAATCATCAATATTCAAAAACTCTTTGGCATTATTTGTTAGCTCAGGCAGTACTGGCGCAAGATAGACCATCAATTGACGGAAAATATTGATAGCGACCGAGCAAACGTCTTGTACTTCTTGCTCAGTGCCTTCCTGTTTCGCTAGTGACCACGGTTTTTTACCATCGATATATTCGTTAGCTTTGTCCGCACATTGCATGATTAAACGCATCGCACGTGAGAACTCACGATTTTCATAAGCCGCGGCAATCTCATCGCCAGTTTTGGTGATGTCTTCTAACAGCTCAGGCTCTACGCAAACCTCTGACAGCATGCCATCGTATTTTTTGACCAAGAAACCCGCGCTACGACTGGCAATATTGACCACTTTACCGACCAAGTCAGAGTTGACCTTTTGCATAAAGTCTTCTAAGTCAAGGTTGATATCCTCGACTTTGTCAGACAGCTTACTGGCAAAGTAATAACGCAGGTACTCAGGATGCAAGTGCTCAGCGTAAGTTTCGGCTTTGATAAAGGTGCCGCGCGACTTACTCATTTTTTCGCCATTGACCATCAAGAAACCATGAGCAAAAACGCCCGTTGGTGTACGGAACTCACTACCCGCAAGCATGGCTGGCCAAAATAGAGCATGGAAATAAACGATGTCTTTACCGATGAAGTGATAAACTTCAGTTTTGTGCTCGTTTTCTTGCATCCAGTAACGGTCAAAATCCAGCGCGTTTTCAGTACCTAGGCGTTTATCACATAGGTTTTTAAAGCTTGCCATGTAGCCGACTGGCGCATCGAGCCAGACATAAAAGTATTTGTCCGGCTCATCACTTGGCGTATCTGGAATTTGAAAGCCGAAGTAGGGCGCATCACGTGAGATATCCCAGCTGGCGAGTCCAGCATCAAACCATTCTTGTAGTTTATTAGCGACTGATGTTTGTAGACGATTGTCACTGCGTGTCCAGTCTTTTAAGAACTGCTCAAACTCAGGCAAATCAAAGAAATAATGCTTAGACGTTTTGAGCACAGGCGTTGCATCAGACAATGTTGAGTGCGGATCTTTCAGATCTGTCGCATCATAAGTGGTGCCACAAACTTCACAGTTATCGCCGTACTGGTCTGGTGAATCACACTCTGGGCAAGTTCCTTTGACAAAACGATCTGCTAGAAACAACTGCTTTTCTGGATCAAAAAGTTGCTCAACATCTTTTGTACTGATATGGCCAGCATCATTAAGGCGACGATAAATCAGCTCAGAGAATTGCTTGTTTTCTTCAGAATGCGTGGAGTGGTAATTATCAAAATCAATCAAAAATTTACTGAAATCTGCTTCGTGCGACGCTTTCACTGAGGCAATTTGCGCCTCTGGTGTTACGCCGTTAGCTTCTGCCTTGAGCATGATTGCCGTACCGTGTGCATCATCCGCGCAGACATAGGTGACTTGATGGCCTTGCGCTTTCATCGCACGTACCCAAATGTCTGTCTGAATATATTCTACAAGATGCCCCAAATGGATATGGCCATTGGCGTAGGGCAGCGCACTGGTTACTAGAATCTCACGCACTTTCATCACCTATATTTTTATATAAACGGGTTGGTTATCAAACGTTGTTAGCCATTTATGGCTATCAGACGCGATATTATCAATGCTAAAAACTTCCAAAAACGAAGAAAGTTTAAAAAGTGTGCCTATGATACCGTAATTCGACCACCTTTGTGATGTTCCTCTTTAATTAATACAGTAATTGACGCTATACAGCATAGGCATTATTTCTTACTTATTAGGCAGGGTTGATGGGCTTTAGTCGTTTTTATATTCGATAAAATTACTATAAAAAACCCACCTAGCAAGCTGCTAAGTGGGTTTTTTTGTTCGCATATAAATTTTTAATAACAGAGAAGCGCTGAAAAATTTACATGAATTTTAAAATGAGCCAAACATCGTTCCTAAGATAATAATAATGGTTACCGCTACTAATGGGATTATGATGGTGACCATTGCCAGATTTAGATAAGACTGCTTGTGTGTTAAACCACAGATCGCCAGTAAGGTAATGACAGCGCCACTGTGAGGGAGCGTGTCCAAACCACCCGCTGCCATGACGGCCACACGGTGCATTAGCTCAGGGTCAATACCTGCGTTTACCGCCATTCTGAGGTAGTCTTCTCCTAAAGTGGATAGAGCAATACTCAAACCACCAGAGGAGGATCCTGTGATACCAGCCAGCGTAGTCATCGCGACCGCTTCTGAGATAAGTGGATTGTCAGGCGTTAAGTTAAGGATACTATCACGAATGATAATAAAACCTGCCAATGAGGCAATGACGGCACCATAGCCCACTTCCGATGCGGTATTAAAAATAGGCAGCATGGAATCATAAGTACCACGGTTGATGGTTTTTTGTAGGTTGTTCCAATGCCCGATACGTAGCAGAATCAATACCACACAAGCTACGATCAAGGAGATAATAATCGACCATAATCCGAGTGAACCTGCGATATTCAAGTCTGGGAACTGGGTTTGTAGAGGGGTAAAATCCATCGACGGGAAAACCGCATACGTCAATAAGGCGTTTAGGGCGATAACCAGCACCAGTGGAATCATGGCAACGATAAATGACGTGTGCTGAGTAGTTAATGCTTCAGTTTTTTTAACTTCTTTTGTACTACTGCCAAGACTGCCTGTGTCTTCCTCATCATGCTGACCGTAGCCTTCACCTGCCGCATTGGCTTTTCTAGCGCGAGTCTGCAACCATAACCAGCCGCCAATAAACATAATAGTACCGCCGATGATGCCCAGTACAGGCGCAGCGAATACGTTGGTATTATAGTAAGGAATCGGAATAGCGTTTTGAATGGCAGGCGTGCCGGGCAATGCCGTCATGGTAAAGGTAAAAGAGCCCAAAGCAATGGCTGCTGGAATCAAGCGTTTAGGTATATCGGCGGCCTTGAATAGATCTTTGGCAATAGGATAGATAGCAAACGCTACGACAAATAATGACACACCGCCGTAGGTTAAAATCGCACAAACTAAAATAACGGCTAAAATTGCCTTACTGGCACCAAGCTTTTCAACCACTGTATTGGCAATAGCTGTGGCTGAGCCAGAGTCTGCCATCAAACGCCCAAATAGCGCTCCCAGCAAGAAAATCGGGAAAAATTTGAGCAAAAATCCACTCAGTGCGCTCATAAAGACGTCGGTATAGGCAGGAATACTACTTAAAAAATCCCCTGACAGTAATACCGCTAGTACCGCCATAATCGGTGCTAAAATCAACACTGAGTAACCGCGGTACGCGAAGAACATCAATAATAATAAAGTAATGATAATAGCAAATGTGCTAAACATAATCGCCCTCCTTGGCAAAGTTAAAGCATTGAGAAGGCAAAGCCTATGATCACAAGTCAACAGAATGGATAATAACAGACGGATTCACTGTGTATTGCTAAATAGCAATCTAGACTGATACGATGTTGACCTACCATATACTGAGCACTTCCTTTAGCTCGGACACCTGCAATCTTATTTTCTAGTCGCTGCGGGAATAATATGGTAAGTTATCATAAATATTCAATACATGATATATCGATATAAAGTGTATTAATATAATGTTAAGTATGGATAAAACTATGAATTGAGTATTGATAAAATTATTAGAAGTAACGGAAGAAAGCAAAAATCAATGATGATTGAGCAGCCTCAATAACAAAGAATAGACTTGCAAGGAGATAAGCATGAGTCAATCAAAAGTATATAGCAGTGCTAAAGAAGCGTTAAAAGATGTCGTAAGTAGTGGTCAAACGCTTGCTATTGGCGGCTTTGGTCTGTGCGGTATTCCCGAAGTATTGATTGAAGCACTGCGTGATAGTGGTGTAAAGGATTTGACCTGTATCAGTAATAACGCAGGTGTCGATGAGTTTGGTTTGGGATTGTTATTACAAACCCGTCAGATCAAAAAAATGATCTCCTCTTATGTTGGTGAAAATAAAGAATTTGAGCGTCAATACTTAGCAGGGGAACTTGAGGTAGAGTTGACACCGCAGGGCACATTGGCTGAAAAACTTCGTTCGGGCGGTGCGGGTATTCCTGCATTTTATACGGCAACTGGCGTGGGCACTCTTGTGGCTGAAGGTAAAGAGACGCGTGATTTTGATGGTCGCACCTATGTTCTTGAGCATTCATTACGTGCGGATGTGGCACTCATCAAAGCGCAAAAAGCAGACAAAGCGGGTAACCTCATATTTAATAAGACCGCTCGTAACTTTAATCCAGATTGTGCGATGGCAGGTAAAATTACCATTGTTGAAGTAGAAGAGATCGTAGAGGTTGGTACCTTTGATCCTGATGAGATTCATTTGCCAGGTATATTTGTGCAACGTATCGTATTGAACAGTACGCCTGAAAAGCGCATTGAAAAAACCACGACCAAAGCAGTCGAAGGCGCTTAGCGTTCTTAAAGTTATCGGATAGTACATTAAAATATTGCTAAATTAATAATAGAACATTGTAATAATAAGGAAGTTAACATGGCATGGACAAGAGAGCAGATGGCACAGCGTGCCGCAAAAGAGCTAAAAGACGGTTATTATGTCAATTTAGGAATTGGTCTACCAACGCTTGTGGCCAATTATATTCCTGAAGATGTGGATGTATGGTTACAGTCAGAAAATGGTCTGCTAGGAATTGGCGAGTTTCCAACCTTAGAGAACGTCGATGCTGATTTGATTAATGCTGGCAAACAAACCGTCACTGCAAAATCAGGGGCCAGTTATTTTAGTAGCTCAGAATCGTTTGCGATGATTCGAGGGGGTCATGTCAATCTTGCAATACTAGGAGCTATGGAGGTCTCAGAGCAAGGCGATCTTGCTAACTGGATGATTCCTAAAAAAATGGTCAAAGGCATGGGCGGCGCTATGGACCTGGTCGCTGGCGTACAGCGAGTGATCGTACTGATGGAACAAGTCAATAAACACGGCGAGCCAAAGATTCTTGCTAACTGTGAGCTGCCATTGACGGGTAAAGGCGTGGTGGACCGTATCATCACTGAGCTTGCAGTATTAGACGTCACAGCAAACGGCCTAAAGCTGGTTGAATTGGCAGACGGTGTTAGCTTTGATGAGTTGCAAGAAAAAACCCCTGTTAGCATTGCTCAGTAGAGATTGAGCGTTCAAACTCGTTACTTATTCTGATTTTATAGCCACTAGATTTTAGTGGCTTATTCACCTGCCTATTGCCTATTTGACCTTATGGTTCAAATACTATCATTCAACAAGCTTTCATCCATTTTATTAAGGAAAATATATGGCGACTCAATTAAAACAGGATTTGACGGGCAAGGTAGCTTTAGTTACTGGCGCAGCAAGTGGTATTGGGCGTGATATTGCTGATACTTACGCTCAAGCAGGGGCAGCGGTTGGCATCGCAGACATAAACATTGATGCCGCTCAGCAAGCTGTTGATGCTATCAAAGCTCGTGGTGGCAAAGCATTCGCCATCGCGATGGATGTGACGTCGGAAATCGCCGTTAACGATGGGGTGCAAAAATTGGTTGATACCTTTGGTAGTATTGATATTTTGGTCTCCAATGCAGGTATTCAAATTATTAATCCCATCCACAAAATGAATTTTACTGACTGGAAAAAAATGCTAGATATTCATTTGGATGGTGCCTTTTTGACTACTAAAGCGGCTTTGCAACATATGTATAAAGACGACAAGGGCGGCACGGTTATTTACATGGGCTCAGTACATTCGCATGAAGCATCACTATATAAAGCACCTTATGTGACGGCCAAACATGGTTTGCTTGGACTGTGCCGTGTACTTGCAAAAGAAGGGGCTGAGTATAATGTACGTGCGCATGTCATTTGTCCAGGATTTGTCAAAACGCCTTTGGTTGAGAAGCAAATTCCGCAACAAGCAGCTGAAAAGGGGATTAGTGAAGAATCAGTCGTTAACGACATCATGCTAGTAAATACAGTCGATAAGGAATTCACGACTGTCGATGATATTGCACAACTGGCCTTGTTTTTAGCAGCGTTCCCGAGCAATGTCTTCACTGGACAATCTATTGTTGCCAGTCATGGTTGGTTTATGAACTGATACCTTATTAATAAATGTCTGTTACTGGTGTCAAACCCCAAGGTCATTCCTACTGGCGTTGTGGTTTTTTTATGTCTGCAATTGAGCTACACTGTCACGAGAAAAGGTTTGGACAAAAGGCTTGTCAGCTATATCGTTGTTAATATTAGAGTAGTGCTTGATTTGTCTTGCCATACCAACCCACTTGTATAGGTAGTAACGGTAGCTATGTTTAATTTTATGAAGAAAAAAACCAACTCAGAACCTGAAACACCGCAACAAAAAGCAGAGCGAGATAGTGCCGTTGATAAAGTACTACTCGGTTATGAAATTGGTATGGTAAGTATCGCGACCATGGTCACAGGTCTTGAACGTAAGGGTGACCAGCTTACTTTGGATTTGCGCCTACCTCAAAACAGTCGCCCTGAAAGTATTCAACAGGAACTGGGACAACTTCTTCAACCGCATGGAATTAAGACCATACATATGAATGTACGTTTGCCTGCCCCAGAAAAAGGAGCAGGATCGACCTTACCAAAACCCATGCCAAAGACAACCAATGCCATGGATGATCAAAGCCATTCATCTGCAACCAACAATGCCAATGCTGAACCACCAATTACTAAGTCAGCACCAACACAAGCATCATTGTCGGCGCATCCACGCATACGTCATATCATTGTCGTGGCATCAGGCAAAGGCGGCGTCGGTAAATCAACCACGACCGTCAATCTTGCGCTAGCATTGCAAAAACTCGGCAACCGTGTTGGCGTGCTTGATGCAGATATATATGGGCCCAGTATGCCAACGATGTTGGGTGTAGATAGCGTAAAACCTGAGTTGGAAAATGAGCAATTCGTCCCTGTTAATGCGCATGGCTTAGCGATGCTATCGATTGGTAGCCTGCTGGATGGTGATAATACGCCTGTTGCTTGGCGCGGTCCTAAAGCGACGGGGGCCCTAATGCAGCTATACAATCAAACCAATTGGCCGCAGCTAGACTACTTGGTGATTGACATGCCGCCAGGAACAGGTGATATTCAACTGACATTGGCGCAGCGCATTCCAGTGACGGGTGCTGTCATTGTTACAACGCCCCAGCATGTTGCGCTACTCGATGCGCAAAAAGGCATTGAGATGTTTAATAAAACCAATATTCCTGTGCTTGGCGTGGTTGAGAATATGGCATTGCATACCTGTAGCAACTGCAATCATACCGAAGCCATCTTTGGTACAGGTGGTGGCGAACGAATCGCTGAGCAGTATCAGGTGCCTTTATTGGGTCAGTTGCCGCTCGCTAGTGGTATCCGTGCTCAAGTGGATAAAGGGGAGCCGAGCGTATTGGCTGACGATGAGTTTGCGTCATATTATGTGAACATCGCTAAAAATATCGAAACCAATATTGATAAATTTGCCAAGCCCGTTGATGACAAGCGAATTTTTTGAGGTTTGAAACGCTTAATTAAAAAATACGTTTATACAGAAAACTGTTTTATAAGCTCGTAAGGTTTTAAGTCATTGCGACCCTATAAATTGAGTCATCAATTCCGTATAATCGTCGCTACTAAATATTTGCTAAGGAATAACAATGTCTATCAAATCTGACCGCTGGATTCGTAAAATGGCCGAAGAGCACGGCATGATTGAGCCATATGAACCAGGTCAAGTACGTTTTAATGATGATGGCGAACGTTTGGTGAGTTACGGCACTTCAAGCTATGGTTATGACGTGCGCTGTGCCCCTGAATTCAAAGTATTTACCAACGTTCATTCAGTTGTCGTTGACCCTAAAAACTTTGATGAAAAAAGCTTTATAGATATTGTGGGTGACGAGTGTATTATCCCGCCTAACTCGTTTGCGCTAGCACGTACGATGGAGTATTTCCGTATTCCACGCGACGTATTAACTATTTGTCTCGGCAAATCAACGTACGCGCGCTGCGGTATCATCGTCAACGTCACGCCGCTTGAGCCTGAGTGGGAAGGACACGTCACCTTAGAGTTTAGTAACACAACCAATTTACCAGCGCGTATTTATGCGGGGGAAGGCGTAGCACAAATGTTGTTCTTCCAAAGTGATGCTGACGATGTGTGCGAGACGAGTTACAAAGATCGTGGTGGTAAGTATCAAGGTCAGCGCGGTGTGACGTTACCTAGAACGTAATGGATACATTGATGTCTTAATTCATTTACAGGTTTTAATTTGTTTAAAGACACAAGAAAAAAGCCAGCCATATCAAATATGGCTGGCTTTTTTCTTATAGGGAGCTGATTATTTTAGAACTTTTAAACCAGCTTTATTATCACGCTTAGGTTTAGGAGCGGCAGTCGTCTTTTTAGAAGTCGTTACTGAATCTTCTTCAGGCTGATAGTTTTCGTATTCATTCGGGTCAAAAAACATACCTTGCGAATTTTCTTTTGCATAAATGCCCATGACTGCTGTGAGTGGCACCCAAATCTCTTGTGATACACCGCCGAAGCGAGCACTAAAATTGATATAGTCATTTTCCATACTCATGTTACCAGTGGCACGGCTGGCAATATTTAGTACGATACGACCATCTTGCACATGCTCTGTTGGAATCTGTACGTTCTCAGCAGTGGCATCGACCATTAAGTACGGGGTAAGATCATTATCTTCTATCCATTGATATAGCGCGCGCACCATATAGGGACGGGTTGGAGTAATAGAGGTAATTTCGCTCATTGTTTGGCTTCCTATATTGATTGCATTAAATGATTACGGTTAAAGTAATGGTTTCAGTTTTGCGTTGATCTACCAAGGATTCATATTCTTTATTGTTTTTTATTTTAAGGCAGTGATGTCTAACTGTCTAATCAGCGCACACTTTTTTGAAAACTATCTCGCTCAAAAACCCGTTTCTGATACTCAAATAACGGACGACTAATAGCACGTGGCAATTCAATCTCCATCTCTTCGAGTCGCCATAATAAAGGGGCTAGCAAAACATCGCACCAACCAAAATCATCCGCCATAAAATAAGATTTATGAGCGAACAAAGGTGATAGGGTAATTAAAGAATCACTTAATTGTTTTTTAGCCATCGCTGCCTGCGCTTTATTGAAGCTATCCGGATGCGTCAGTAAGCGTTTACCAAGTGATAGCCAATCACGCTGAATGCGCCAAGCCAGCTGCCGGAACTGCGCGCGCTCTTGTGGTGTTTCAGGTAATAACTTATTTGTGTGGTAACGTTCTTCAAGATACTCAAAAATGACGTTGATTTCGTAGAGTGCAATTTCGCGCTGCTGCAAGACAGGCAAAGTATGATAAGGATTGAGCTCGGTTAAGTCTTCAGGACGCTCAGAGTGCAGGCGTGATAAATAGTAAGCAAGCTTTTTTTCTTCAAGTAATAGGCGTACCACATGACTGTCGTAGCCGTCATCAGCGTATAAAATTAGCTGACTGCTTGGTATGTCATTCGCATCAATCATGAAAGCCTAATGTTAGTAGTAAAGCCTGTCATCGTAAACAAAGTCGCCTTATTTATCAAGGTAACGTACGTAAACATTGCTTGTCAGCCCCTTATTTATCTACTTCTTTTATAAGATACGTGTTATTCAGGCACAAAAAAGGCACTACCAATGTAGTGCCCAATCTTATCTATAACATCTATATATTTAATATTTAGTTATTTTACGTCTTTCCAGAATTCTTTATTCAATAAGTAGACTGGGATTAGTAAAACAAGTAAGAATAAAATAACAAAGAAACCAATCACTTGACGGTCATGACGTGCTGGCTCTGCCATCCATGCCATAAAGTTAACTAAGTCACCAACCTCGCTTTGAAACTCTTCGGCACTCAACTGCTCTTGCATATTGTGTAATACATGAGGCATTGCTGCATTTTGTAGCACTAAGTTATTAGCGCCCCAAGGACGGCTTGGATCTTCATAAAACGAGAGTAGGTAAGTATATACCCAGTCATCACCACGCAGTCTTGTCTCCAATGATAAATCTGGAGGCGCTGCGCCAAACCATGATGCCTGTACTTCAGGGTCAATCTCAGCGTCGATATGGTCACCAATTTGGTCGGTCGTTACCATCAGGTATTTCTCGACCAGCTCTGGCGGTATCTCTAAGTCTTTAGCAATGCGAGAGTGACGAACATACTTGGCTGAGTGACAACCCGCACAGTAGTTCATAAAAGTTTTCGCACCGTTTTGTAGTGAGCCCTTATTGGTAAAATCAATAGGGGCAGTACTACAAGCTAAATGCTCTTCAACACCTTCAGCGTTCACGAATGTACCACATCCGTGACCACCAGCTGCCAATGCCGTACCAGTAGTCAAAGTTAATGCTGCACCTAAGCCTAGACCAGCTAAGGATTTAATTAGCGTGCTCATCAGTGACCTCCGGTAACGCGTTCTGGTGGCTGTTTACACTTCTCAATGGCAGTGTAGAACGGCATCAATAAGAAAAATAAGAAATATAGAACCGTGAATACACGAGACATGATGGTTGCCGTTGGTGTTGCAGGCGTCGCACCTAAGTAGCCCAACACGACAAAGCTAATGGCAAAGATAGTAAGTGCAATCTTAGATAAAATACCTTTATAACGCATCGAGCGTACAGGCGATCTATCTAGCCATGGCATTAAGAACAATACAGCAATAGCAGCACCCATGGCGATAACACCACCAAGCTTATCTGGAACCGCACGCAAGATGGCATAAAAGGGCGTGTAGTACCATACTGGTGCAATATGCGCTGGTGTTTTCAGGGAGTTGGCCGTCTCAAAGTTTGGTGGCTCAAGGAAGAAGCCGCCGCCTTCTGGGAAGAAGAATACCACTGCAAAGAAACAGATAAAGAAGACTACGATACCAACCATATCATGCACAGTGTAGTACGGATGGAACTCAATACCGTCTAATGGCACACCGTTTTTGTCTTTTAGCTTCTTGATATCGATACCATCAGGATTGTTTGAACCCACATGGTGTAGCGCCACAATATGCATAAACACCAAGCCCACCAATACTAATGGGATAGCAACCACATGTAGAGCAAAGAAGCGGTTTAGGGTAATGCCTGAAATAATATAGTCACCACGTACCCACTCAGCAAGACCGTCACCAATGACTGGTAGCGCTGCAGGAAGGTTCAAAATAACCTGTGCACCCCAAAATGACATGTTGCCCCAAGGGAGTAGGTATCCAAAGAAACCTTCTGCCATAAGCGCTAAGTAAATACCCATACCGATGAGCCAAATAAGCTCACGAGGTTTTTGGTATGAGCCGTATAGTAGCGCTCTAAACATATGCAAATACACTACGACGAAAAACGCAGAGGCGCCTGTCGAGTGCATATAGCGGATTAGCCAGCCGCCTTTTACATCACGCATAATGTATTCAACAGACGCAAATGCTCCTTCGGCACTTGGGTTGTACATCATTGTAAGCCATATACCGGTCACCAATTGGTTGACCAATACAATCATCGACAGCACGCCGAAAAAGTACCAAAAGTTAAAGTTCTTTGGTGCATAGTACTTTGACATATGGTATTCATAGGTTTCTGTCGCTGGAAAACGCGCGTCCACCCAGTGCATTAACTTTTTACCCATACTCATATTAAGCCTCCCCAACCGTCAAAATGGTACCATCCATACCATATTCTGGGACGGGTAAATTAAGCGGTGCAGGAACGCCACTATATACGCGGCCTGCTAAGTCATATTTTGACCCATGACACGGACAGAAAAATCCACCATACCAATCGTTACCACCTAAATCCACCGCACCCACATCAGGACGGTAGTTCGGTGCACAACCCAAATGCGTACAAACGCCTTCAACAACCAATACGGTTGGATCCAAAGAACGAGTAGGGTTTTTGCAGTATTCAGGCTGTAAAGACGCATCAGACTCAGGATCGGACAGTAAAGGTTTAACTGACTCTAGTCCTGCGACCATCTCTTCGGTGCGTTTAACCACATAAATAGGTTTGCCACGGTATTTGACAACGATCATTTGTCCTGCTTCGATAGAACCAATATCTTGGGTCACTGCAGCCCCTGCAGCCTCAGCTTTAGCACTTGGATACCAAGAGCGGACAAAAGGGGTTGCCACAGCAGCTACCCCAGCTGCACCAATTGCGGCAGTCGAGGCAATAAGAACTCTACGGCGTTGTACATTAACGCCTTCGGCTTGGCTCATTAATACTTCCTCCAGGTGAATGAAATGGGATTACCCCACACTGGGTTTGTGGCTTAGAAAATATACAATATCAAGCCACTTTAGCTGTGCCTAATCTTGCTAATTGTTGCTATTCTAAGCTATTTCGGTGATAAAATAAATTATTGCGTTAAAAATAAAGCAACCTTTATAGGACATATTATAAGGTTGAATGTGATGACCAGCATAAAATGATTAACATTATCAATGTCTAGCATCTATTTTTTTACTAGGGATTGTAAATGTGATGACCTTATAATTAATAAGGATATTTAGTAATAGCGCATGATACTTGAAATTGCGGTAATGTTCACTAACTTTCAGTATCTAAACAGATTGTAACTGCTCTATAAACGAGTAATCACCACTTTATCTCATAAAGTGGTGATTAATTTATGACCTTTAAGTGTTTATTGATGCAAAAATGAGAAACGTGTAGTCAGTCTTTCTAAAGGGATAATAGGCCATACATTGCTATTAGCTCTCAAGAGTACTCCAGCGTTCAAGCTTATTCATCATTTCTTCTTCGATAACCAGTAAGCGTTCACTAGCAGCGGTGGCTGCTTCAATATCTTGTGTAAACCATGAGCCGTCCGCCAGCTTTTCTTCTAACTGGCTTTGTTCTGCTTCTAAAGCCGCAATCTCTTTGGGTAAATTATCAAGTTCACGTTGTTCATTATAGTTGAGCTTTTTGATGGCTTTTGCTGGTTTTGCTGTTACTGTCGATTTATTAGCCACTTTGGTATTAGCACCATTATTGACTGGTGCTCTAGCAGCACGAGCAGCTTCTTCGCGGCCTTTTTGTATCAGATACTCTTGATAACCACCAACATATTCTTTAACAATGCCTTTACCATCTTCATCCTGATCAAACACCCAGGTAGACGTGACGACATTGTCCATGAATGAGCGATCATGACTGATAAGTAAGATAGTACCGTTAAAGCTACTGACTGATTCTTCTAATAGTTCGAGAGTGGCCATATCCAAATCGTTGGTAGGCTCATCTAGTACCAAAATATTAGCAGGCTTTAATAGTTGCTTGGCCAATAGTACACGATTACGCTCACCGCCTGACAGCGCTTTTACTGGGGTACGAGCGCGCTCTGGTGCAAACAAGAAATCTTGTAAGTAGCTCATGATATGCGTCTTACGACCACCAACCTCGACGAAATCAGAACCTTCTGAAACGTTTTGCGCCACGCTGGCTTCAAGGTCTAGCTGGTCACGCAATTGATCGAAAAATGCAATTTGTAAATTGGTACCAAGCTCAACATTGCCTGTTTTGGTTACTTCAGCATCAGACATATCAAGTAGAGCTTTAATTAATGTGGTTTTACCCGCACCGTTAGGACCGACAATACCAATTTTATCACCGCGCATAACCGTCGTACTAAAGTTGTCAACCAAGACATTACCATCGTATTCGAGGTGCAGGTTTTTAACTTTACAAACCAGCTTACCGCTTTTCTCGCCTTCACCCATTGTGATATTGACGTTACCAACTTGCTCACGTCGACCACTGCGCTCTTCACGTAATGCTTTTAGTTCGCGTACGCGGCCCTCATTACGAGTGCGGCGCGCTTTGATACCTTGGCGAATCCAAACTTCTTCTTGCGCCAGTTTTTTGTCAAAGTTGGCATTGTTCTTTTCTTCAGCCAATAATTGCAGCTCTTTTAGCTCTTGATAGCGAGCATAACCTTTGGCACCTTGGGTGACGTCGTAGCTGGTCAATTGACCGCGGTCAAGCTCGACAATACGAGTGGCCAATTTATTAACGAAGGCTCTATCATGGGTTACAAACAATAGCGTCAAACCTTGCCAGTCAAGCAAGAAACGCTCTAACCACTCAATGCTCTCAACGTCCAAATGGTTGGTTGGCTCATCCAGTAACAATACATCAGGTTTGGTGACCAAAGATCTGGCGAGTAGGACGCGGCGCTTACGACCACCGGAGAGTGATGACAAGTCGTCTTCTGGATCCAATCCCATCGTTGTAATCAGACGTCTAGCATCACGCTCTAAGTCCCAGCCATGCACCGCATCGATGTCATGTTGTAGCGTTGCCATATGCTCACAAGCATCCATGTCACCATTGGCACAGAGATCAACTTGTTTATTATAATTAATCAATAAGTCAGCGGTGCGGCGACTGCCACCCATGACGATATCTAAAATACGTCCACTCGTTTCAGGGACGTCTTGTTCTAGCATAGCAACACGCATGCTGCTATTGGTAATAATCTCACCGCTATCAGGCTGCAATGAGCCATTAATCAGTTTAAATAACGTAGACTTGCCTTCGCCATTGCGGCCAATCAAACACACACGCTCACCTGCATTAATAGCAAAATCAATGCCATCAAGAACTGGGGCGACGCCGAATGCTAAGTGAATATCTTTTAAATGTATCAGTGCCATAGAGTATCTTAAGCTTATATAATAGAGAAGTAGGGGTTGTTGCAAAATTGCTAGCAGTATAACATGCCACTACGTGACTGTAGTGAGCGTAAATGGTTTTATAAGTACTATTTATAACTTTTACGGCAAGCTATTATGTTATGGCCATTAATCAATATTTAGTGCCACTATTCATTGATTGCTAATCCTTGTTATTAGCCAATAAATCTTGCCTTATTTATCACAATTTAGAGAACAATATGAACCAATCTAATACTCAAAATGACGCCTCTATTGCACCCCATGAATGGCAAACACAGCAAGTTATTGACCTACAAATGAGCATGGCACATCTTGAGCTGACAGTAGAGAGGCTTGACGAAGTCATTGCAAGACAAGACAAGGATATTCAAACGCTCCAAAGACAGCTACAACTTATTTATAAACAAGTTGAAAGTCAGGATACAGAAGGTGGCATAGCACCTTTCGATGTAATGGCAGACAAGCCACCGCATTATTAATATTCATAAAAGAGTCATGTACATTAAAATAAACAAAAACCATAAGCCTATTTTTAGACAAATGTAACGTCCAGTGACTGTTTGGTCATAATAGAGAAATAAGGTGTTTTTATAGTTGTTTTCATGTTCAAATATCTTTAATATCGCTCATCTCGGATACTGCTTGCCTAATGAAAATGGTTTTAGTAGTAAAACAATGCGGATGTTTGGAGATATACAATGCGGGCGAATTTTCACTTAAAAACTCTTACAGTAGCGGTTGCTACCCTTTCTGTTATTAGCGTTGCTAACGCTGCTGGCCTTGATCGTTCAGGCCAAGACATCACCGCATTCTTACAAGATGGCACTTATGCCGAAGCTGTCTATACCTATATCGATGCTGATGTTACAGGTCATGACAATGCGTATGTTGGTTCGGATAAAAATGCTTACCAGAAAGGTGATAAAATTGGTGATATTGCAGAGTCTTATGACTTTTTCCGTTATGGCGTAAAAACAGACGTTAATGATACGTTTAGCGTTGGTATTTTATATGATGAACCCTTTGGCGCTGCAGCTGACTATAGTGGTAACAATAATTTTGTCGATCAAAACCCTCTTTCACCCAGAAATGGTGAAGGCACTAACGTAGAAGTACGTACTGAAAGTATTACTGGTATCATCGGCGCGAAACTTGGTGAAAATAAAAACTTTCAAGTCTATGGCGGTCCAGTAGCTCAACGTGTAAAGGCAGATGTAAAACTGCGTGGCACTGCTTATAGTGCAGCGAACGGTTATAGCATTCATGTCAGCCCAGACCAAGACTATGGTTGGATTGCAGGTGCGGCTTATAGCAAACCAGAAATTGCACTTAAGGCAGCTTTAACCTATCGCTCTGAGATTGAACATAACGCTCCAGCCTCTGAATTATATCCTTTCGTTGGTAATCTACCACCTGCTTTAGGACTTTCACCAAATAGAAGCGATACTATTGAAATCAAAACACCGGAATCAGTCAATTTTGACTTTCAGACAGGTATTAATCCAACGACATTAGCTACTGCAAAGGTTCGCTGGGTGCCTTGGAGTGATTTTGCAATTGTACCGTCTCTATATAATGATGTTAGCAAATTATCGACTGGTGATAATACAGGGTTACCCCTGGTTGACTATGACGATGATCAATGGCAGGTAGAGCTAGGTTTAGCGAAGCGTGTGGCACCAGCACTAGCGATTAGTGGTACAGTTGGTTGGGATAGTGGTGCTGGCAACCCAATAACTTCATTAGGTCCTATTGAAGGTTACTATAGTGCTGGTCTTGGCGCAAAATATAACCTTACCGAAAACTGGGCAGTATCAGCTGGTGGTAAATACTTGTGGTTCGGCGATGCCAAAGGACAGATTCCAAATAAAACTGTCGTCAGTGATTTTGAAAGCAATGATGGTTTCATCCTTGGTGCAAAACTTTCTTATCAAGCAAAATAACGCATAGAAGAATTTTACTGTTAGAATTTTTAGTAATGAATGAGACAAGAGCGATCCGTAATGGGTCGCTTTTTTATTGAGTCCTTGATATATAAAACTTTATTTTAATCATCAATCTAAAAGCACTGACTCTGGTTTCTCTAATATCATAATAATTAAAAGTGTATTTCTACAAACCAAGAATCCGTATGTTGTTTAAATCTTATTTGTACTGTTCAGTCATATTTAAGAAATAAAGTGCTTTAATTGTTGTCTTAGTGTCAAAAAGGCATTAGTATTCAACTTAGGACACTACTTTAATCATCAAAATGTCACGCATAGGAATGCTAAGTATTGATGATTAAAGTATTAAAACAACGAGGACGTTTGGAGATACACAATGCGCACTACCTTTCATTTAAAAACCCTTGCAGTAGCAATTGCCACACTTTCTGTTGCTAGTATGACCAATGCTGCTGGTCTTGATCGTTCAGGTCAAGACGTCACCGCATTCTTACAAGATGGAACGTATGCAGAAGCCGTTTATACTTATATTGATGCTGATGTAAGCGGCTACGATAGTGCGAATGTTAACCCTAGCCAAAATGACTATGAGCGTGGTAATAAGACAGGTGACATTGCTGAATCTTATGACTTCTTTCGCTATGGCGTAAAAGCTGATATCAATGATACATTCAGTGTGGGTGTGTTATATGATGAGCCTTTTGGTGCTGCTGCTGAATACACGCAAAGTAATTTCGTTGCAAATGAAGACAGGAATGCTTCAGGAGGGGCATTGGTAGGTGATGGTGTAGACCCACAGACTGCAGGTGCAATAGCATTAGCTGAATCAGCCACTGCAGGCGAAAATACCAACGTAGAAGTCCGTAGTGAAAGCTTAACAGGCATTCTCGGTATGAAATTCGGTGCTAACAAAGAGTTTCAAGTATACGGTGGTCCAGTTGCCCAACGTATCAGAGCCGATGTGAAATTACGTGGGTTGGCTTACGGCCCTGCTACTGGCTATACATCAACCAGTAACCCTGACATGGATTACGGTTATATCGCAGGTATCTCTTATAGCAAACCAGAAATTGCTTTAAAGGCTGCCTTGACTTATCGTTCTGAGATTGACCATGATATGGACATCTCTGAAAATTATCCTATAGCAGGTATCTTGGCTCAAGGAGCTGCTTTGCAACAAGGAGCTACTCCAGCGCAGGCAGCGGCTATAGGTGCTGCGGCTGCCAACCGAAGCAGCAATTATGAGATTACAACCCCTGAATCAATCAACTTTGACTTCCAAACGGGTATCAATCCAACAACACTAGCAACGGCGAAAGTGCGTTGGGTACCATGGAGTGATTTTGTCATCACACCACCATTATATAATGATGTTAGTAAACGTAATTACGGCCCTGATGGTCTGAACTTAGTTGAGTATGAAGACGATCAGTGGATGGTAGAGCTAGGGTTGGCTAAGCGTGTTGCACCAGCACTTGCTATTAGTGGTACGGTTGGTTGGGACAGCGGTGCAGGTGATCCAACGACTTCTTTAGGACCTATTGATGGCTATTATAGCGTCGGTCTTGGTGCCAAATATAATGTCACTGAAAACTGGGCGGTATCAGCAGGTGGTAAATACTTATGGTTCGGTGATGCCAAAGGTCGTCTACCTAGTGGAAAAATTGTTGGAGATTTCCAAGATAATGATGGCTATATCTTAGGTTTGAAACTTTCTTATCAAGATATCAAATAACACCCATGTTTAGCAGTACTACTAGATAAAAAAGCGATCCGTGATGGGTCGCTTTTTTTATGACAATTATTAATAAATTGTCTATATAGAACGGACTGAGAAAAAGCCAATCAGAAAGTTTCTAGACATCTATATGGCTTGTTTATTCTCTAAAATTTGGGTCACATGATTGCACAGGTTGTTTGATTATAAAGAGATTCTGTATTTATAGGAGTCAGTCAATGAGCTGAGATAATCAGTCACTAAAAATAGCTTTTAAAAATAATCATAGGATTGATAGTACGACAAATCTTTTGATTTGAACTATGAGTGCCATAGTCTAATCTTAAACATGAGTCTTTAGACAAAGATAGTTTTTATCACATCAGCTGTAATGGCTCACATTATCGGATGAACAGTTACTCATAAAAAAACCTCGCCAATGTTGGCGAGGTTTTTTTTAGTGATAAAGTACTTTATCGATTTACTTGTTCAAATTGAGTTCCATTTCTTTATACTTCGCAGCCACTGAAGGTCTTGGACCACCAGTCACGATACTAACCGCAAAGATTGCAATGGTACTTAAAATGAAGCCTGGAACAATAGCATATAACCAGCTATTTAATGCCATACCGTTTACTTGGAAAGGACCATAGATCCATAAGATAACAGTTAAGGCACCAATAACCATACCGGCAACAGCGCCGTTACGGTTCATACCGCGCCAAGTAAGACTGAAGATTACCAATGGTCCAAACGCGGCCCCAAATCCTGCCCAAGCGTTAGATACCAAGCTCAATACTGAGCTATCTGGATTTGAAGCCAACAAAATGGCCACAACAGCGACGACAATCACTGAAATACGACCGACCAATACTTGGCGAGCTTCAGGTGCATCTTGGTCAAAAAACAGTTTATAAACGTCTTTAGTTAGTGAGCTTGACACCACGAGTAGCTGTGATGAGATAGTACTCATAATCGCTGCCAAGATTGCAGCTAATAAGAAGCCTGAAACCAATGGATGGAATAAGAACTGTGTGAATACTAAGAAGATAGTCTCTGGATCGTCTAGAGTCATGGCTGTTTTTTGTACATAGGCACGACCTGCAAAACCTGTCATCAATGCCCCGATAAGACTGACAATCATCCAGCTCATACCGATATTACGTGCAGTAGGCACATCTTTTATTGAACGAATAGCCATAAAGCGAACAATAATATGTGGTTGACCAAAATAACCCAAACCCCATGCCATTAATGACACAATACCAATAATACTCATGCCATTGGTAATATTTAACATGGTTGGATCAATATTTCTTACCGCTTGCGTAGTGGCTGAGATACCACCAAGATCAGTAAAGGCGACCACAGGTACAATGACCATCGCAAACAGCATGATGATACCTTGTACAAAGTCGGTCATAGAAACCGCTAAGAAGCCACCAAATAGTGTGTAAGCGACAACCACACCTGCGGTTACCCATAGACCTGTGCTATAAGATAGATTGAGTGAGCTTTCGAATAGTTTACCACCGCCTACTAAACTTGCGGCTGTATAAACGGTAAAGAATAAGATGATAACCACAGCCGAAATAACGCGCAGCATGTGCGATTTATCTTCGAAACGATTAGCAAAATAATCTGGTAGGGTAATAGCATTATCAGCAACCTCGGTATAAACACGAAGTCGCGGTGCCACGATAAGATAGTTTAAAAAGGCACCCAGCGTCAGGCCAAGCGCAATCCATATACTGACCACACCATCTGCATACATGTAACCTGGCAGACCAAGCAATAACCAACCTGACATATCAGAAGCACCAGCAGAAAGTGCAGTGACCGCTGGTCCTAAATTACGTCCCCCTAATAGGTAACCTTCCGTATCATTGGCTTGCTTAAAATAAGCGTAAATGCCAATCCCAATCATCACTAAAAAATAGGCGCCAAGTGATATTAGTACGCCACTAGAAACTCCGTTCATATAAATTGTCCTTAACCAATATTATTGGCTGTAATTATTTATAACTGTCAAATTTGATCTCAAAAGCGATGTTTCAAACAATATTTAAAAACAAAAAAAGCCATTAAGTAGGACATAATGGCTTCTCTCAGTATTTGCTGTTAGTTTTATATGATTGGTAGTTTCTAGAGCGACTATTCAAATCATAAAGAAGGAGCAACGGGAATTTCGTATCCCCTATATTTACTTTGGTTGCTCGTTTTACTATTGATTTGTAGATAGTAGCCGCCTATAAAACCAATCATTTAAAACCACTAAACCTACTGTTAACCATCATATCTTACTCGAAGTATTCAATATATGACTATCAGTGCTCTTATGGTAAATTTTTGTTGGAAAACAACGTCAATTGCATTATAACGTATGACTATCACAAATGCGAACAGCTTATTTTATAAATTGAATATAATAAGTATATGCGCCTCACTATTCAATAGGAGCGAGCAAATCTAATAACGCAGTCACGCTACTAGATGGCGTTAATTTTGGGTTGATTACGACACCTAAGTAACGCTGTAATTCAATATTATCCGCCATATCAATACGTTCCAAATCTTGGCTAATCATGGTTTGTGGCAGTACTGACCAACCAAGACCGACAGAAACCAACATGCGAATAGACTCAAGTGGATTGGTGCTCATGGTGGCATAAGGCTTGAGATTGTGCTTTGCAAATTCAGCCAACGTAATCTGACTGGTAAACGTGTTGGCCGATGGTAAAATAGCAGGATAGCGTGCCAATTGCTCCAAAGTGACATTAGATTTGGTGGCCAAAGGTGACAGTGTGCCTGTCATAAAGTACAGAGGGTCAGACCATAATGTATGATAGCTCAAACGCTTATCATAAACAGGAGGTAACGTGACGAAGGCTAGGGACAAATCGCCATCCAGTACCGCTTTGTGAGCTTTCTCTGAATCAACAAAGTGTACTTCTAATTGTACCGCTGGGTAGGTTTGAATAAAGTGCTTAAGTACAGGAGCTAAATGATGCAAACCAATGTGATGACTGGTACCGATGACCAATTTACCAGAGACAATGTGCTGAGAGTGTTGCAGGTTGATTTTAAAATTTTCATAATCTTCTAACCAGCGCTTGGCATGAGGTAGCATTTCACTAGCAGCTTGGGTCGGCACGATCCCTCGTCCAACTGTGTCAAACAAAGTAATATTGAATTCGTCTTCCAGATTTTTGATACGCTTACTGACAGCAGGCTGTGTGATGAACAGCTTTTCTGCTGCGCCCGAGATACTGCCTGTATGCATGACAGTAACAAATGTCGTTAAGTTTGTGGTGTTCAAGCGAATGTCCTTAGCTATGTAGCGAACTATAAATAAAAGTTAACTGACTTAATCACAGTGTATTAGAAATAAAAGTTTGCATCTGGTTAAAAATCATCAATTATTATTATAGGATTAGCCTGCTATAATCACAAGACATCAAGGCGTATTGTGGCATATTTATTGTAGCAACTCAGAAATTTAGCTTATAAAGCAAGTCTCAATGCCCCAATATGGTAATAAATACAAGATAGACATGATATTTGAACACGCACTTTGCCTGCTACTATTATATGGGCGAGTGAAATATTCAATGATTAGTAAACAATAAAGGATAAGAATATGGCCGGTCAAACGTTATACGACAAACTTTGGAGCGCTCACGAGATCACCAAACGTGACGATGGTTCAAGCCTGATTTATATTGACCGCCATTTGCTGCATGAAGTGACAAGCCCGCAAGCATTTGAAGGGTTGGAGTTGGCAAATAGAGCGCCATGGCGCTTGTCTGCCAATATCGCAAGCCCTGATCATAATGTGCCAACAGTATCTAAAGAGCGCCTAGAAGGGGTGTCTGGTATTAAAGACAAAGTATCACGCTTGCAAGTGGTCACATTGGATGACAATTGTACCAAGTTTGATATTGCTGAATTTACTATCAATGATGCTCGTCAAGGTATCCTACATGTAGTGGGTCCTGAGCAGGGCTTGGTACTGCCAGGTATGACAGTAGTGTGCGGCGACTCGCATACGGCGACACATGGCGCACTTGGTTGTTTGGCTCATGGTATTGGCACGTCAGAAGTTGAGCATGTGCTAGCCACGCAGTGTTTGATTCAAAAGAAATCAAAAAACATGCAAATTCGCGTCACTGGTACGCTTGGTGCTGGTGTGACATCAAAAGATGTGGTATTAGCCATTATTGCTAAAATTGGTACGGCAGGTGGTACAGGATATGCGATTGAATTTGCAGGACAAGTGTTTGAAGACATGAGTATGGAAGGTCGCATGACTGTCTGTAACATGGCGATTGAAGCAGGTGCTCGTGTGGGTATGGTCGCTGTTGATGATGTCACCATTGATTATGTTAAAGGTCGTCCATATGCGCCAAAAGAATCACAATGGCAGCAAGCTGAAGCTTACTGGCGTACCTTGTATTCAGATGACGACGCGGTATTTGACACCGTGGTTGAAATTGACGGTAGCCAGATAGCACCACAAGTATCGTGGGGAACTTCGCCTGAAATGGTTGTCGATATCACGCAATCAGTACCAACACCTGATCAAGCGGTTGATGAAGCGCAAGAAGAGGGTTGGTTACGTGCCTATACCTATATGGGATTAGAAGCTGGGCAAAAAATCACAGACATTCAGCTTGATCGTATTTTTATTGGTTCATGCACCAATTCGCGTATTGAAGATTTGCGTGATGCTGCGGCAGTTATCAAAGGCCGTAAAGTTGCTAATAATATTAAAGAAGCGATCGTTGTCGCTGGCTCAGGACAAGTAAAACTACAAGCAGAAGCAGAAGGTCTTGATGCCTTGTTCACTGAAGCTGGGTTTGAGTGGCGCGAGCCGGGTTGCTCTATGTGTCTTGCCATGAATGCGGATAAGCTTGAGCCACAAGAACATTGTGCTTCAACGTCTAACCGTAACTTTGAAGGTCGCCAGGGTAATGGCGGACGTACGCATTTGGTCAGTCCAGCAATGGCAGCAGCAGCAGCGCTCGCAGGTCACTTTGTTGACGTAAGAACGTTTTAATACTGATGGTTGATGATCGGTCGGTGTCGATAAAAGTACGATGATCGGTCGGTGTCGATAAAAGTACATTGTAAGAGAAGTAAAGACTGATTGTTTTCCAGCGGTTTAATGACTACCACGCATTAGCGACAACATAATTGATAGGATATTTTATGCAAGCTTATAACACTCAAACAGGTATCGTTTGTCCACTTGATCGTGCAAACGTCGATACCGACCAAATTATCGCAAAGCAGTTTTTAAAGTCTATCAAACGGACAGGCTTTGGTGTGAATTTATTTGATGATTGGCGCTATCTGGACGAAGGCTACCCAGGTCAAGACAACAGCACACGAATCATCAATCCAGACTTTGTATTGAATAAACCACGCTATCAAGGCGCTACTATTTTGCTGGCGCGTAGAAACTTTGGCTGTGGCTCTAGTCGTGAGCATGCACCTTGGGCATTGTCTGAGTATGGCTTTCGTACAGTCATTGCACCAAGCTTTGCTGATATTTTTTATAATAACTGCTTTAAAAACGGTATGTTACCCATTGTATTAGATGAAGCGATTGTCGATACTTTAATGAAAGCGACTTTTGCTAATGAAGGTTATGAGCTGACTGCCGATCTTGAGCGTCAGGTAGTGATCACACCAACGGGTGAAGAGTACGCTTTTGAAGTGGACGCGTTTCGCAAGCATTGCTTGTTAAACGGTCTTGATGACATTGGTTTAACGTTACAGCAAAGCGATGCGATCAAAGATTACGAGCATAAAATGATGCAGAAAACACCTTGGATATTTAACGAGGTGCGAGCCTAAGTAGTCAGTTTCTAGCAGACAGGTCATAAAAGCTCTGAGTAGTAATAATGCAGCGTTGAGTTATAGTGATGAACTGGCTAAAATAAAGGACAGTTCTTCATTATCTCTATCACAAATAGTAGCCGCCATTATGAATAAAAAACGTTATGCGTTATGGACCAGTACAATTTTTGCCGCAACCTTATTGGTGTCTGGCTGTCAAGTATTAACTGGCTATCAAAAGATAGATGAAGCAGAAAGTGCTAAATCATTGGTAGGCAGCATTCAACCGCTCGATGGCGAGGTAAATATTTCTTGTGCGGGTACTTATCACTGTGAAATTGTGCAGATAGACAGAACGTTGATTATCGCACCTGACACTCATGAGCCAGTCAATCCTAATATGTTGGTAACTTTACCAAATCGTAATGGTATTAAAAAAACGGCAAATGCACCGATAAATATGGACATGGCACCGCTGACCAATAAATATGCAATCAAAGTAGTGCCATTATCCGCATCAGCAATGCCGGGTTTGACCAATTATTATGCTCGAGTCATGCCTGCAAAACGCGAGGTACATGTCAATTTTTACCCAGAAAACAATGAGGGTTATGTAGAACGCTTTGCGATGATTCATGACTTTGTTGATACAGGTATTTATAAGCTTCGGGCTTATCAAAAAAAATCTGATACAAACTCTGGTAGCTTATTAGAGACTGCTTCACCTGAACCTTTATGTGTCGATCTGCTGCAAGACAATCAAGTACAGCGCCGATTCTGCAAACAACTCGACACTGAGCACCAAGGTGAGTTTGTAGAAGCGAGTGTAAGGCAAGGACTATCAGCAGTGTCGAACACTAAAAAAGCCAAAGCATAGAAGTGTGTTTAGCAATCACGTATGAACGCTCAAATAATAGTGAGCAATAATGCGTCATAACACTGTCAATTAATAAAAATTATCAATTAATAAAAACTTATTCGTTTAAAAGGACCAGTATGGCAACGATTTTAACATTAGCAGGCGATGGTATTGGCCCTGAAATCATGACTCAAGCCATTGATGTGCTCGAAGCCGTCAATAAGAAGTTTGCATTGGGTTTGACACTTGAATCAGGACTTATTGGTGGGGTAGCCATTGACGCAACTGGCGAGCCTTTACCAGAGGAAACTCTGACGCGTGCACGTGCTGCAGATGCCGTACTACTAGGAGCAGTTGGTGGTCCTAAGTGGGATAGTATCGAACGTAGCAAACGCCCAGAGCGCGGTCTACTTAAGATCCGCGGTGAGCTTGGTTTATTTGCTAACCTTCGAGTAGCAAAACTATATCCGCAGCTTGCTAATGCATCAAGCATCAAGCCTGAGATCATCTCAGGCTTGGATTTATTGATCGTTCGTGAATTGACTGGCGGCATCTATTTTGGCGAGCCACGCGGTATTCGTACATTAGAAAATGGCGAGCAGCAAGGCTATAACACCATGGTGTATAGCACCAGTGAGATACAGCGCATCGGTAAAGTGGCTTTTGAGTTGGCAAAAACGCGGGCGCAAGCCGCAGGTACAGTGCCAAAGGTATGTTCGGTGGATAAGGCAAATGTCTTAGAAGTGACTGAATTGTGGAAGCAGACGATGATCGAGATGCAGCAAGCAGACTACAGCGATGTGGCGTTATCGCACATGTACGCTGACAATGCTTGTATGCAACTTATCAAAGATCCTAAGCAATTTGATGTTATGGTCACAGGCAATATGTTCGGCGATATTTTATCTGATGAAGCAGCGATGCTGACAGGTTCTATCGGTATGCTACCATCAGCAAGCCTTGATGAAGCGGGTAAAGGTATGTATGAGCCGTGTCATGGCTCAGCACCTGATATTGCTGGTCAAGACAAAGCCAATCCATTGGCAACCATTTTATCTGTAGCGATGATGCTTCGCTATACCTTCAAACAAGAAGAGGCGGCGCAAGCCATTGAGCAAGCAGTCAGCGATGTCTTGGATGATGGTTTACGTACTGTCGACATTTTAGATCGTAGTGAAGAGGGACTCAAGCAAGTTGGCTGTCAAGAGATGGGACAGGCAGTATTGACCAAACTGGTCTAAAGCCCATTTGAGGAAATCGATCTTTTATTAGGATTGTTAAAAGCGTCAACTGATACTTTATCAACCCATAAATTGCTTCGCAGTTTATGGGTTTTTTTATTGCTTATCCATTGAAGATAAAAACGGACAGCAACGATTTACGCCATATTAAAAACCTTCTTATCAGCAGTGTTAACAGATATGCTGCACAATTCAGATGCTTTTAACATAAAGCTGTTACATCCTCACAGAATAATGTGTCAACATGAGTTGTTTGTTAAACTTAAAAAGTAACGCTCGGAATAGCTTAATAAAGTTATGTATCGAGTAAGTGGGTATTCGAAGTAATAAGTATTAATAACAAAATCCTTAATAACAACAGCATAATAAAAAATTAGGAGCATTACATGTATCAATTGAAAAAGGTAAGCGCTGCACTCGTAGCGGCAGGTTTATCGACAGCAATTTTTATGAGCCAGAGCGTTGCAGCGACCAATACTGATCAGAGTGCAAATGACACAACCAGTATGGCTATGAATGATGTCAGTCCAGTGACTAATGGTGTCAGTCAAAAGCCGATGGGTAATAGCAAAACGGTCAGTTCACTCAAGAACTTACTCCCTGTTATTAACTATACGACAGATAACTTGTCTCCTATGGCAACAAAGGTAAATGCAGCAAATTGGAAAACAGGGGCAAAAATAGACCGTACCACAGGGACTAAGTTGCAGGCACTACTAAACTGGCATCATAATGGTGTGGGTCCCGTAGATGGATACTGGGGTAAGAATACTCGCAAAGCAATGCAAGCATTTCAGAAAGCAAACGGTCTGAGCGTTACTGAAAATTTGAATAATGAGACATGGCAAGCATTAACTAAAAATGAAAAGCTGGTCGCCCAGCCTGTGTTGGTGAGTTACCAATTGAGTGATGATGATGTAAACGTCAAAACGACTAAAATACCTACTGACACAAAAGAAAAGGCCAAGCTCGACGGCATGTATTATGAAAGCCTCACTGAAGCGCTGGCAGAAAAATTTCATATCAGTGAAGATTATTTAAAAGCATTGAATCCTAATGCTAAGTTTACAGCTGGTGAGACCATCACTGTCTATAACCCCAGTAATCCTAACACCAAACCTGTCAGTAGAGTCGTTGCAGATAAAGCTACTGAGACATTATATGCCTATGACAGTGATAATAAATTGATTGCCAGTTATCCTACTACGGTAGGGAGTACAGCAACACCGTCACCAACAGGCACGCATACCGTAGAAGTGAAGGTACATGAGCCTAATTACACGTACACCGCTGATGATGGTAGCAAGTCTATTATTCCGCCAGGGCCCAACAATCCTGTTGGTCTAGTCTGGATTGGACTCAGCAAACCCACGTATGGTATTCATGGTTCGCCAGATCCTGCTCGTATCAGTCGCCAAGCATCGGCAGGTTGTATCCGTCTAACCAACTGGGATGCACTGGCACTTTTAGGGGTAATCGAAAACGGTGCCACTGTTGAATTCAAATAAAAGCTGGTTCATGATTTAAAATCAATATTCTCATGCCCTATAAAGCAGGCAAAAAAATACCGCTGATATTAGCGGTATTTTTTTAATGAAATAAGTTGCTTGCAGTCAAAACTAAAACATTGATAGGCAATAATGAGTAGGTTAGTATTTTCATTATTATTATCAGTTAAACCACTCAAACATTCATATCAGCGGTAAAAAACAACGTAACAACTGGTGGTACATGTAAATGCTTTTATAACCATCTTAATTGATAAGAATTTAGTTCTTACCACGGTAAGTAATACGACCTTTAGACAAGTCATAAGGTGTCATTTCTACCTTAACCTTATCACCTGTTAAAATACGGATATAGTGTTTACGCATCTTACCAGAAATGTGAGCGATGATTTCGTGTCCGTTTTCTAAACGCACTTTGAATAAAGTATTTGGAAGGGTGTCAATGACTTCGCCTTCAAATTCAATGATATCGTCTTTTGCCATAATTTGTATCAATCAATTAAAAATAAGCCCATATTATACGTAAGTTGGCTGGTTAAAGCAATACAGAACCTGGTTTTGACTTGACAGTCTGTAAGTGATATGTATATCAGTCAGGCAAATTAAGCCAAAGTGGCGTTAAAGGCGCCTTTGGAAGAAGTTTCTGAAAACGGTCAGGATAGTAAGCATTAATAAAATACAAACCATCACCAGATGCGGTTGGCGGCGCTATAGTGCGGTCTTTTTTGTTTAAAATATTCAAAAAATCTGTCGGATCAAGTTCGTGTCTACCAATAGCATATAACGTGCCCATTAAGTTACGAACCATGTGATGTAAAAATCCATCTGCTTGAATATCAAAAACGATGAACTGACCGTGAGAAAACAAGTTTGCATGACTGACCTGACGAACAGGTTGATTGGATTGGCAGGCCGCAGCGCGATAACTGCTAAAGTCATGTGTCCCCACGATATCGGCTGCCGCTAGTTGCATCGCTTTTAAGTCAAGAGGTTCATAGATATGGGTGACTTGATGATTGAGTATCGCAGGACGCTGTGCTTGATTGAGCGTGATATAACGGTAGCGACGCGCAATGGCACCAAAGCGCGCATGAAAGTCGGCTGGCATGGGTTGAATCCAGCGTAGCGCTATATCATCAGGCAGTAGGCTGTTTACACCGCGCAACCAGTTATGTGTAGGGCGATGCGCACGAGTGGTAAAATGAGCAATCATATTGCTGGCATGCACACTGGCATCAGTACGCCCAGCAGCGACTACTTCTACTAGCTCGTTGGCGACCTTACCGATGGCTACCTCTAATGCCTCTTGTACACCCAGCACTTCGCGTTGGCGCTGCCACCCATGATAACGCGTGCCTAAAAACTCAATAGCAATTGCTAGGGTATAGGTTGGTAAAGGTTCAGGCTTGCTGGTTTCTATGTCAGGCAGTATTTCAGTGTTGGGCATTGTGTTTTTAACGCTTATAAAATAAAAAGGGAGTTAACGTTTTTTGATGGTTGTGCTGGTTTGAGTCACATTATTTAACCAGCGCTGTCGGCGTCTCGCTGGACTGTCGTAACGCAGCAATAACCATAACAAGCGCGCGTAAACCGCGGGAATGGTCAAACGCCCACCAGAGATGACATGGTGATCGTATTGCCAACTGCCAGCAGCATAGCTATCGCTAACACCGCCAAACGGACATTGGCTGGTACCTACCACCAAATGTCCTTTTTTATGAGCAAGCTCTAAGGTTTCTGCCAATGCTGCTGAATAAGGAACATTACCAGCACCAAACCCCATTAAAATAATGCCAGAAGGCGGCTGTGATAGTAAGGCTTGTAATTGACTGTTTATTGCTTCAGCATCATTGGGCAAACAATACAAAGCGTTAACGCGCACGCTTTTCGCACGACTTTGAATATTGTTTAGTACTTCTTGTTGGTCATCTAGCCAATGCTGACGGCGGGTATCTGGTAGGCTTCTTACATAACTGTTGGCCGGATACGCGGCTCTAAAATGACCTGTGAATGCCATCAAATCATGACTATGAATTTTTTGAACCGTTTGGGCCGGCCATGCCTCACCACCAAAACTAATTTTGACGCCAGATTCACCCGCTGCTGCCAACTGTAGTGATTGATTAAGATTGTCCCAAGCATCGCTATGCTCATCGATACAATAAGAGTGGATCACTTCACTGTCTAGTAAAGGACGCATACTCCCAGTTAAGACAATACAGATATCACTACCAGCAAAAGCTTCTGCCAAAAAAGCGCCCAAATAGCTTAGCGTGTCTGTCCCAGTAATCAACACAAAGCGTCTACCACCTTGCGCATAAGCAGTCAGTAGAAGCTGATAAAAATGGGCGAAATCGCTGGGCGTAAGTTGACTGCTGTCTTTGAACAACGTGTTGTCTAACCATGAACTTTTTGATAAATGTGCTGTGTGCGCTTGAGCTGCTAATAGCTCCTGCACGATGGGTAGAAACACGTCTGCTGATAATGATGATAAAGGTTTTCCATAGCTACCAAAGGTGCCACCAGCATAAATCAGTTGAATAGGATCGGGTAGTGTTTTTGTCATAGTAGAGGATGGCATAGTATTGGTACGATAAAAGAAGATAAGGCAGTAATAATAGATAATATAAAGGCGAAATGCAAAAAAATCAGCAAGTATTCTATGTCATATACTCATAGAATACTTGCTGATGAAAAACTAAGTTATTTGTGATACTGGTATCTGTAATTACGCTGTGCGTTTAAGCAGAAGTTTGGCTTGATTTTGTTGTTCATGGTTGCCTTGATCCATAACTTCATTGAGTAAACGTTTGGCGCTATCGTATTCACCCAATTGTACATACTGAGTGGCCAAATCTAACGTCACTTGATTACTATCCAGCGATTTTACAAAATCAAAGTCTGCTGAAAAACGAGATGCAAAATCTTCTGTTGATTCGGTATCAATTTCATTTTCAAGAATAACGCTGTTATCTGCTTCGACAGGTGCTGATGGCGTCGGTCTTGTTAAAGCATTTGGCTCAAAGTCAAAGTCTTCCTCTAATACGGTGTTGTCATCGAACAATAGCGGCTCAGAAGAGGCAATCTCTGGCACTTCAGTAACTTCGTGTTCTACAGAGTTATCGTCAAATCGTTGCTCTTCAAAACTGATGTCTTCAAATTTATTATTGTCAAGGGTGCTACTTTCAAAGCTACTACTTTCAAAGCTACTGTTTTTAGAGTCACTTTTTTCAAAAGTGTGGTCTTTAGAAATATTGTCTTTAGAACTGCTGTCTTCAAAGTCAGTATTTTCAAGAATGAAATTATCGATATCATTGGTTTCTTCAAGAGCAGGTACAATGCTTTCTGACACAGTCTCTGTATTATTTGATGCATCAAAATCATCTAATGATAAGACGAAATTATCTTCATTTTGATTAGCCTCAATGCTCAATTCTTCGACGATTGATTCTTTATTATCAGCAATAGTATCGGTCTCAGCATCGCTTACTAAATCATCAAAATCTAAGATGAACTCTTCGCTATCTAACGTCATATCTTCGTTAGCGCTATCAGCATTACGTGAAGCTACAGGTGTGTTTATTGGAGTCTTATCGGCCTCAGATGAATCAAACTCAAAGTCGAAATCAATGATATCGCTGTCTTCGCTAGTAGTCTCATCGACGGTAGCGGTATTAAAACTTTGCTCTTCTGTGTCGTTCAATGAGGTTACAGGCGCTACACTGGTAGTGGCAGGCTCTTCAAAACCATGATCTTCAAAATCATTGTCAAAGTCACTGAGGGTAAGATCAAAGTCGTTTTCTACTGACTCATTAGTAGAGCTGATATGATCAAACTCATTTGATGTTGCAGTTTGATGGGTTTGCTCATCTGCCCAAGTAGGATTGCTATCTTGTACAGCTGGCTGATCGGACAGTACTTTTTGATCATCAGTTTGACTGATCGGTAAGTCAAAATCTATGCTTTCAAAGTTAGTATGATCTTCTACTGGCGCTACTTCTGCAGCAACAGGCGCTTGCTCTCCAAAGAACAAAGCTTTTAATTCATTGGCCTGAGTGATACTTTGTGGATCGCTCTGAGTCTTGATAGTGTTATAAACATTATTAAAGTTTTCGGGCTGATCTAGCGTGGCATAAATGCTCAGTAGCTTAAGCAATAATTGACTATCGTTCGGCTTCTCATTAAGTCCACGAGTTAGTGTCTCAATGGCTTTGTCATGGCGCTGTTGATCAATAAAACGCTGGGCGATTGTAATGTGATCAAATTTCTTATCAATATCTTCACGGCTATGAGCAGGGGTATTATCATTGGTTTTGGCAGTCGGCGTTAGAGTAGCGGCCTTTTTTCCTGATTGAATAGCTGGTGGTATTGACGTTTCTTGTGCTTTCTTTTTGCGCAATACTAAAACAGCTACCAATAAGATGAGCACCAATCCGGCGATGATATATAGCATATTGTCCATAATTACTCCAACGCCTATCTATGATCATGGCGTATTGCATTGATCAATCAGGCAATTATTGATTGCGTAGTTTTTTAAGACGAGCTTGTAGCTCAGCCAGTTTTTGATTTTGTAATTGAATTTTTTTAGCATAGTTATCAAGTGTACTACTGGTCTTTGATAACCGCTGCGCTTGTGTTGCTGTACTCTGTCTTGATGATTTTAGAGTCGCTAATATATCTGTGCTAAGCCCATTACCTTTGGTCGCTGCTGATTTTGCCTGCGTGCCCTCGGCACTTCCATTGTAATCAGGAGCCAGTACTGAAAACTGGGCCTTTGGCAATGTTTGAGTCTTAGTGGTTACAGGCTCTACACGTGGTTTGGTTGTTTGGGCCCTCTCAGATGACGATGGAGAGCGCTTTTTGGTGGTTTCCGGTATGACAGAGGCGTTTGAACGCCGACTATATTGTCTTTGTGCGCTAATAGCGGCTTCTAATTTTTTCTGTGACGGAATTACATCGTAGCTGGGTAAGCTTAGCTTCGCATCTGCTTTTAGTTGACCTGCGTCTCTATTGATAAAGGCATCAGGGTTTTGTGATTGAATCTGCT
Organism: Psychrobacter sp. JB193; assembly: GCF_002285555.1. Classification (NCBI taxonomy): domain Bacteria; kingdom Pseudomonadati; phylum Pseudomonadota; class Gammaproteobacteria; order Moraxellales; family Moraxellaceae; genus Psychrobacter; species Psychrobacter sp. JB193. The sequence goes on along the minus strand of NZ_NRGY01000001.1, from coordinate 560,818 downwards.
TCATCACGGTTTGCACATTCAGATTGTTTTCTTGTGCAATCTGCTGCGCTATCATCCATAAGCTATCGTTGCGTTGTACTTGATATTGAGCAGTCACGCTATTAGTCATATTGCTAGAATTAGCACTGGCAACAATCTCAGGATTATTATTAACTTTGGCTTCAGAGTTTGCGATATTAGCCGGTATATTGCCAGTTGAAGCAATTGTAGAAGTGGCATCGCTCGTATCAAGGTTTGTCTCTGAGTTTTTAACAGCCAAATCTTTAGCCATATTGGTATTGGGAGTTGGTTCAAGAGTAGAGGCAGCAACAGTGCTGACTTCTTTCTCACTTCTTGGCTGTATCTGGCGAGTGACTTGTATATTCAAAATATCTAGTTGTTTGTCAGTAATGGCTTGAGAGGGTGTCTTGTCAGCTGCAATGACAGCTTTATTGCTATTTGCGTTATTAGCAGTACTATTATTGAGCCTGTCGTTGGCTATACTTTCAATAGAGTTGGCGCCAATGCTACTTTGCTGAGTCGTGCTATTTACTTTATCCGTCAAGCCACCATTGTCTAAACGGCTAGGTGCATAAGAAAGGTTGTTGCCTACTGACGCAGTAACGGTAGGGGCTTGTATGCGAGTCGCCTGAAGACTAGGCGCAGGCAATTTTGCAGCGATCAACTCATTTGCTGATGAATGGATCGCAGGTAGACTCGATGTAGGCATCAATGGCGGCGGTGCACCTCTTCTGAGCGTTAGCGGCTTGGCAGTACTGGCAGATACCCTTGGTAAGTTGGGCTTTTTTGCCCCTGTGTTGATGTTAGTAGATGTATTAATGGGCAAGCCATCATCGAGCGGCATCAGCAAGGTTTTGGGAATGACATTGCTTTGACCTTTATCGTTGATGGTTAGTACCACATCAGCAAAAGGTTTCGATACCGGCTGTGATGTGGTGATAATGACTTGACCGCTGGTAGCTGAAGTTGGCGTGAAGCGTACCATCATTGAATCTGTTTTGGTCAATCCCATTTGCTGATAAATGGCTGGATTTGCTAAGCTCGCTGAAAAGTCTGCTGCTCGAATATCGGTGACGACAATACTTGCTGCTAGCGGCTCATGTTGGGCAGAGGTGACTACCGTCTTGCCGATCGTTGCTGCTTGAGCATTTGAAGTCAGAGCCACGTAGCCGACAGAATACAGTAATGCCATCGAAATCGCGCGATGTACAGTAGTCAAGCGATAAGAGAGATGACAAGACATGAGCCGCCCTTTAGGATATAAGTTGTCTTTGCTGTTATAGCAAAATACTAACCAGTTTACCAGTTTATTTCACAACTGTTGTGACCAATAAAAAAATGTTTGTATCGTGTTTAATTTGCTTTTTTATCGAGCAACATAGCATCGCCGTAACTAAAGAAACGGTATTGTTTTTCAATAGCATGTTGATAGGCATGTTCGATGGCAGCTTTGCCAGAAAAAGCGGAGACCAACATCAATAAAGTAGATTTGGGCAAATGAAAATTGGTCAGTAGACGATCTATTACCCCGAACTTAAAACCAGGGTAAATAAATATATCTGTATCGCCTGACCAGCTAGAAAGTGGTTGACCTTCTACTGCAGTCTTTTGATACGCAGTTTCAAGGACACGAGTGACCGTCGTACCAATGGCAATGACTTGGTTGCCGTTTGCATGAGTTTGGTTGATGAGATAAGCGGTTGCCTGCGGTAAATGGGCATATTCACTATGCATGGTGTGATTGAGCAAGTTGTCTGTCTTAACGGGGGCAAAAGTACCAGCGCCAACGTGCAGCGTGACAAAAGCTGTATTGATACCTTTCTCTGTCAGTTGGTTCAATACGGATTCATCAAAATGTAAGCTGGCAGTAGGGGCAGCCACGCTCGCAAGCTTGGCTGGATCATGAAAGACAGTTTGATAACGCGTATTATCAGTGTCATCTGCATGACGCTCAAAGTAAGGTGGAATAGGTAGCTCGCCATACAGTTCTAGGTGAGGCAAAATAGGGGCCTCAAACGCCAAGATAAATAGATTGTCTTGACGACCAATCATAACCGCGTTCATATGACCATCAGCCAGCGATACGCGCTGCCCAAGCTTAGGCGCTTTACTGGCTTTTACATGACAAAGCGCAATATGTTCTTTATTGACAGCCGTATCGTCTATGGTTTCTACGTGTAGAGTGGTTACATCCAAATCTGAAAGGTTTACCAAACGCTCAATCAATACCTCAATCTTCCCACCTGTGTCTTTTTGACCAAATAATCGCGCCTTCATCACTTTTGTGTCATTAAACACAATCAAATCGCCTGCATTTAATAAATCTGGTAACTCAGCAAACAAACGATCCTGCACACTGGCTGTGTTTTTCTGATTATCAGTGGCTAGGTATAGCAGTTTTGAGGCAGAACGTTGTGCCAGTGGATAGCGAGCAATAAGGCTATCTGGCAACTCATAATCATAATCATCAACGCTCAAATAGTCTAAGACGTTGTTGTCTGTATCGTTGTCAATTAAGGCAGGAGCCGTAGAGTCTAGCGCATGAGAATCGGTCATAATGAGTCTTTAAATGAATAGAAATTTTGGCACAATTGTAGCAGAAATGAGATTGTGAGAGGATAGCTAAATATAATTACTCACACCTAAGAGTAGCTTAAATTTTATAAATAGCCTAAGTAAAAAATAACATAGTAGATGATAGACAAAATCATCCAGAATTTATTGCCTAAAAAACTACTCAAATAAATTGAGCTGAGGTAGCACTTGTGCCGCTGGCATTAATGATGAAAAAGTAACGCCTACTAGTCGAATGGGAAGCTGGCGTGGAATGTCTAAAAATAACTTATCAAGCCAGTAATGAGCGGATTCAGCGCTATCAAAAGCTGTAGAGAGCGTGTGTGTACGCGTGATTTGAGTAAAGTCTGCGTACTTTACTTTTAGGGTAATAGTATGAGCGATGAGCGCCTTCTTTTGTAGTTGATTAAATGCATCCTCATTTTGTTCATAAATCTGAACGCGTAGGGCATTATCATCGTTGAGATTCTCTGTAAAAGTGGTCTCCGAACCAACAGACTTATGCGTGCGCTCTGATTTTACCGCACGCTCATCACGCCCATGTGCAATATCATGATAAAACTGTCCACGCTTACCAAACTCTTGCACCAACAGAGTCGCTGACAGATTCCGAAGATCAGCACCAGTATTGACACCCATTGCGTGTAAACGCTGAGCAGTTGCCTTACCTATACCGTGAAAGCGCTCGATAGGTAAGGTTCTAATAAAAGCCTCGCTATCTTCTGGTGTGATGATGGCTGTGCCATTGGGCTTGTTAATATCAGAGGCAATTTTGGCCAGCATTTTATTAAAAGATACCCCAGCAGAAGCCGTCAACCCGGTGTGCTCGAGAATCTGGGCGCGTAACCAATTGGCCATTAAAGTTGCCGACCCTTGGTGAGCTGGTAGCCCTGTGACGTCTAAATATGCTTCATCCAGCGACAACGGCTCAACATGTGGTGTTAAGTGGTACATAAGCTGACGAATCTCACTGCTGACAGCGCGATAAACCTCAAAACGTGGTCGTACAAATATCACTTCTGGACAGCGTTTGCGTGCCTCGTAGCAAGACATAGCAGAACGCACACCAAATTGACGCACTTCATAACTGGCCGCCGCCACCACACCGCGACCACTTGGATCGCCGCCTACGACCAACGGTTTACCTCGCAACTCCGGAAAATCGCGCTGTTCAACACTGGCATAAAAGGCATCCATGTCTATATGGATAATCTTACGAGGACTGGGGCTTTTTAAAGTTGTCATAGTCCTTATTTTACCTGACAGATAGTTTGAGTTCATTATCAATTATTGTCGCAATCAATATAATAATCATGTGTTTCAATACCTACTTGGTTAAGCCAAAATCAGTATTGATGAACTACGCACAATGATTGCAACGTGCTCCTAAGATAAATTTTCCTTGCTTGCTGGGCCGTTGCTGCCAGAGGCTACGCAAAATTTATCTTAGGAGCACTTTATTTGTTTTATAGTGAATCAACTATGTGCTGACATCAATATAATTGACTGATATGTAAAGCGGAGTGTACCTGTGAAAAAGTTTGAAGAAATATGTTTAATAATCATTGATGACATTAAGTCGGGTAGAAAAAAAATTGGAGACAAAATACCTTCAATTCGTGCCATGTCAAAACAATATAACGTGTCAAAAAATACCATAGTGAACGCGTATAGCATTTTGTTAGAGCAGCGATGGATCAAGGCGTTACCCAAATCAGGGTTTTATATCAGTGAAGATTTATCCAGCAAAGAGATGCACAATACCATGCTGGATTTGACCAATGTTTATAATGGCGTCGATTTACTTGAGCAACAGCTGGTCAACGAGTACAGTCACAAACCTGGCGAGGGTAGATATCCAAGAGAGTATATGGATAAGCTCAAGCTAGACAGTTATCTGGGTTACCCGAATTGTGGCGACAAACCTTCCTATCTTGACTATGGATATGGCGATCCAGCTGGTAACAGCATGCTTCGAGGACTGATCACTGACATACTGAAAAATCATTCTCTTAACGTTGATCCGCAAAATGTGTTAATGACGTATGGTACCAATCACAGTGTGGATTTAATCATTAGGCATTTTTTGTCAGAAGGCGATAACGTTATCGTAGAGTCGCCTGGATATTACCCTTTATTCAGCAAGCTTAAGCTTAATAAAGTGAATATGATTGCGCTCAAAAGAACCAAGTTTGGTTTAGATGTAAATAATCTAGAAGCCATTATTCAAAAAAAGCACCCTAAGATGTTATTTCTGCAGCCCTTCGCGCACAATCCAACAGGGACAGACTTAACCGTAGAAAATCTTGAAGCCATTAAGTCGGTCTGCGTAGAGAATAACGTCATTATCGTGGAAGATGATCCTTTTTTACTGATTCGAGAAAAAGCCGCCAGTTATCTATTTAGTGAAGATGATCCTGTCATTTACCTAAGTAGCTTTTCAAAAACCGTTTCTGCCTCGTTACGATGTGGTTTTATCGTCGCCTCTAAGCCATTAATAAAATCACTTACGCGTCTAAAAATGATAACGGTCATCAATACGTCATCCATCACCGAAAACATCCTTAATCATATGATCAGTAGTGGCACGCTAGACAATCATCTTCAAGCACTAAAAAATCTGTCACATGAAAAGTCGGCCGAATCAATAACGGCGCTGAGTACCATCGAAGGCATAAAGCTTTATCCTCACAATCCCAGTGGTCATTTTTTGTGGTTTCGTATTCCAATGGATGACAAAAAAGTCGTCAACTATGCCAGAAAAAACAATATTTTTATGGCGCCAAGCAATCTATTTTTTCCTTGTGAGAATACGTACTTTGCCTTGAGAATCAATAAATTCTATATAGACCAAACCACCGTTACATTCATTGAAGAAGAGATTTTTAATACGCGTTAGCCTATGATTTTTTATAACTGCTTTAAGGCCGTTGTCCAAAAAGGAACCGCTGGGTGTCACCCATTGTTCACGCTCAGTATGATTTCACTACCTATCTATTTACTTATCTTACTTACCCAATGGTCTCTTCCTGTATTCAATCGACTGTGTTCGCCACAATAACGTCGTTCTATAATGATAGGTACAGTTTTGAGAGTAAAAGCCTTTCTGTACCCTTGGAAGAACATTCCGCACATGGTATTTCTATAATAACGGACTGAAGTAGTACTGCTATGAGCAGTCTTGGGGTTTTGCTATTTCAAACCCTTTTTCAAGGAATCATTTTACAGGATGTATACCCATGCAAGAATCAACCTCTTCTTCGCGCATTTCTAGTTTTTACAAACTTGAGCACCAGCAACGTTTAGAAAAAATTGCTGAATTTTTAGGTGAAAGCGATTTCAATCAAGATCACTTTTTGAACACTGGTAATACGGAGTTTCAGACCGTTGATAATATGATTGAGAATGCCATTGGTACGATGAATATCCCCATTGGTGTTGCTACTAATATGATAATTGATGGTAAAGACAGACTGATTCCTATGGCGACAGAGGAGTCGTCCGTAGTGGCCGCTGTTTGTAATGCAGCCAGACAATGCCGGGCTACTGGTGGTTTTTATACCCATACTTCTGAACACATTATGATCGGCCAGATTCAATTGATTGATGTCATCAATCCCATGATTACCAAACAAGTTATCCTCGAAAATGAGCACGATATTAAAGCTATCTGTAACGATGTAGATCCATTATTAGTGAAGTTAGGCGGCGGGTTCAAAGGGCTAGAAGTGAGAGTGTTGGATGATGGTCATGAATACAACATCATCGTACATATTCTTGTAGATACCTGCGATGCCATGGGTGCAAATGCAGTCAACTCTATGGTTGAAGCGTTATCGCCAGCATTGGAGGGCTGGACATCTGCCAAAGCAAATATGAGGATTTTGTCAAACCTTGCAGACAAACGCCTGTCAATGGCTCGTGCCACGTGGCCTACGGATGAGATAGGGGGAGAAGCCGTTAGAGATGCGATGTTATCAGCATTCCGATTTGCAGATAATGATCCTTATCGGGCAGCGACCCATAATAAAGGCATTATGAATGGGATATCCGCTGTGATTCTGGCAACAGGGAATGATACACGAGCGATAGAAGCGGGTGCACACGCCTACGCTTGTAAGACAGGTCAATATCGTAGTTTATCCAGTTGGGGTGTTGATAAAGACGGCAATTTATGCGGCAGCTTAGAATTGCCCATGGCAGTCGGTCTGATTGGTGGTGCAACCAAAGTGCACCCAACGGCGCAGCAAAACTTAGAGATTTTGAACATTGATTCTGCAGATGAGCTGGCTAGGATTACGTGTGCGGTTGGATTGGCACAAAACTTTGCGGCAATGAAGGCCTTGGTGACCACAGGTATTCAAAAAGGCCATATGTCACTGCATGCAAAAAACATCGCGGTGATGGCAGGTGCCAAAGCCCATGAGGTTGACAAAGTAACTGAGCTATTAGTTCAGAGCGGCAAAGTGCGTATCGATGTGGCCGAGGAGATCTTAGCAACCTTGCGTCACAAGAGCGGGTAACCAGTGCACATCGATAAGAAATAAAAGTTCAGTTAGCACCAAGGTCGATGCTTCAATACTGATTTTTAGATGGTCATTCTATACGGACTATGATGACAAGGATGAATATGACTATGGACAGTTCAAACAATAATTTGGTAGAGGTCTGGGGGGATACGGTTAATTTTAAGTCGATGATATTCGCTATCGTGATAGGTAGCGTCGTGAGTACAGGGACTTTTTTATTGGCCAAGTTTTTTCTGTCTTCTTCCTCTGGAGACACGACCCTACTTAATGGTTATGCAATGCTCATTGGCTTAGGAGGTTGTCTGCTCTCAGGCTTTATTTGCTCCATTATGTTTAAACCAGCAAGGACAGTGATATCCAGTCAAGAAGACAATAGCGAGAATGTCAAAGCATTCATTGTCGACTTAATTAAAGACGATCCCAATTACACCAGCGTCAATGATTTACCTTCTGAAGTAAAAGAAGAGCTGAATTTGTTGCAATTAATGACCGTGTTTCAAGAAGCAGAAGAGATAGCAAAGAAAAAACAATAACAAATGGACAGTTTTTCTAAGCATTTATATAAGAGCCATTAGCCGATATACGACAGCCAGTGGCTAAGAATACAGACTTCAAGGAAGAAGGCGATGTTACATGAGATTTTGATTCAGTTTTGGCCAGCGCTGATGTATGGCGTTATTGGCGCTATTATTTTTTCACTGATTGGTATGGTATCAGGAACAGATGAGACCGCGACTATGGTGCCGCTTACCTTGATGGTGATTATCATTGGGGCGCCGCCAGCAGCCGTGTTTACATTTTGGATGGCAGGTGCTGTGTCCAAACACATGACTCATGCTATACCGACAGCGCTGCTGGGGATTCCTGGTGATACAATGGCGACACCTATGTTAGAGGAGGCAGATCTTTTACGGAAGTTGGGCATACCGCATATTGCCCTCAAAAAGATGATCTCAAGCTCAATTATATCGGCTTTTATTGCGGTGGTTGCCGCTGTTGGGTTTGCCCTAATTTTAGCGCCATTTGGCGACATTATTACTAAGTTTGCGCCATGGATCTTTTTAATAGCTGCCATATCCATTGCTTATTTTTCAAAAGGTAAGTGGGCATCGGTACTGTTACTCATCCCCTTTGTGACGTTCATCTTGGCGCTAAAAGCCTTTACAGCACAATATGATACCAGTCTGGGCGTGACTTACTTTTTAGCCATTGCTATCGGCCCCCTAATAGCAGATTTGTTTACCGTTATGAGTCCTGCTGGTAGAAAGTTGCAATCTCGAGCAAAAAATAACGAGGTTCAAGTCGCGCCAGATTTGAAGCTTTGGCAGGGTTATTTTCCCAATCCATTTAAAATTTTGAACAAGACACAGATTAAATTTACGGTGATCACCTCCCTAATATCGAGTGCCACCTTTGTGTTTAGCCCAGTGGCAATGACCGTGATATTGGGTGAGTTTGTGGGTTCACGTATCAAAAATACGTATCATAGGCTAACGACGGTCTTGTCTTCTAAGAATGGGGTCACTGAATCGACCTATATTGCAGAAGCCTTGATCCCATTAATTGCTTTTGGTCTACCGCTCAGTCCAGTCGCTGCTGGTCCTGCCGCGCCTTTATTCAATGCGCCGCCTGTGTTTAATGTGGAGACAGCTGAAGTAGCAGGTAATAACTTGCACCACTTACTCAGTCCGATGGATTTTCTTTTTTATGGTGTCCTATCAGTCATATTGGCCGCTATTATCGCGTATCCTTTTTCAATGAACTACGCCAGAAACGCCGCTTTATTTGTAGTAAAAAAAATCAGCCACGAAGCGATTATCGCCACTTTTATCGGTCTGATTTTGGTCATTAGTATATGGGAAGGGGGATTGGTTGGTGTGTTTACCGTTCTAGGATTGGGTTTACTGGGTGGTCTTTTATCAAAACACTTCTCATTTAATACAGGCTGTCAGTTTATGGGTTACTACGTGGCTGTGTTGTCAATCCCTGCGATTATTTGATATTGAATCTTGATGAGTAACATCTCTAATAGAGCGCTGAGTAGGGTTCGGCGCTCCCATGCGTCCTTAAATAAAGAGTATCGACAATGATGGTAAGACATGACTAAAAGATTTGGTATGAATTCTACTGAGCATGAGTAAAGGTGCTAAGGTGAATGAATCAGGAAGAAAGTAATTTTAACAGGGAGAGTAAATTTGTTGGCTTTATTGGGATTTTTGACGATTGCTGTGTTTTTGGCTCTTATATTAACTAAAAAGGTATCCGTGATTGTTTCGCTGATTTTAGTGCCTATTATTTTTGCTTTAATAGGTGGTTTTGGCAGCGAGTTAGGCACTTTTATGTTGGACGGTATTGTGAGTGTGGCGCCAACGGGCATCATGTTAGGGTTTGCTATTTTGTTTTTTGGTGTGATGAACAATGCCGGACTATTTGATCCATTAATTACAAGAATCTTGAAACTGGTCAAAGGCGACCCAGTGAAAATCACCATAGGAACGGTTGTCATTGCGATGATTGCCCATTTGGATGGCTCTGGGGCGTCTACTTTTTTGATTACCATTCCTGCATTATTACCGCTATATAATAAATTAGGTATGAGCCGAATTGTACTGGCGGGCATGGTAGCGCTTGGTGCAGGCACCATGAATCTAACGCCTTGGGGCGGACCAACCGCACGAGCCGCAGCGGCACTAGAGGTTAGCACCGCTCAATTATTTAATCCTATCATTCCCGCGTTTATAGCGGGTATCGTTTGGATCATCTTTGTGGCGTATCTGGTCGGAAAAAAAGAGCGTAAACGTTTGGGTGTTCAGGAGATGGAGCATAGCTTGCAGGATGAGCTCACTGAAGAAGAACGTAGTATGCGTCGCCCTAAGCTGTTTTGGTTCAATTTGGTGTTAACCGTTTTAACCATTGTGGCATTAGTTCAAGTGTGGCTACCGTTACCAATTGTCTTTATGGTGGCGTTTGCCGTTGCTGTCCTTATCAATTATCCCAAACCGAATGATCAAATGGATCAGATACGCGCGCAGTCGGTTGGCATGATTACGGTTGTTTCGATTATTTTTGCTGCTGGTATTTTTACAGGGATTCTATCGGGTACAGGCATGATTACGGCGATGGCGACGTCCTTGGTCAATATCATCCCTAATCAAGTAGGCGGTTTTATGGGTGTGATTGTCGCTACCATCAGTATGCCATTGAGTCTGATATTCACGCCAGACGCTTATTATTTTGGTGTCATGCCGATTCTGGCAGAGACGGCTGGTGCTTATGGATTGGATCCTGTTCAAATTGGTCAGGCATCTATGCTTGGACAAATGACCACAGGGTTTCCCTTAAGTCCTCTTACGGCTTCGACATTTTTATTGATTGGATTGGCAGGAGTAGAGCTTGCTGATCATCAAAAATTTGTATTCAAATGGGCGTTTGGTACGACCATCGTTATGACCATCGTGGCAGTCATCACTGGTGTCATCATATAAATAGAATATATAAATAGAAAAAAAGGAAACACATCATGAAATCTATCAAAATTGGGTCGGGTGCAGGGTATTCTGATGACCGATTGGAACCCGCTCTTGATATCATTCGAGATGGCGACGTTGATTATATTGTGTTTGAATGCCTTGCAGAGCGTACGATTGCCATTGCACAGCAGCGAAAAATGAAAGATTCAAAGCAAGGTTATGACAGTCTGCTTGAGTATCGAATGGCGCAAGTCTTACCGCTTTGTGTAGAAAACAACGTCAAAATAGTCACCAATATGGGCGCGGCCAATCCAAAAGCTGCTGCCGAAATGGTCAAGCAAATCGCTGAAAAACAAGGTTTGCACCATTTAAAAATAGCAGCAGTCACTGGTGACGATGTATTCCCAAAAATTGAGCGTTATCAGAATGAAACACTGCTAGAAAATGGTAAGCAAATTAAAGAGCTTGGCTCGTCAATCGTTTCGGCAAATGCGTATATTGGCGCGGCAGGTATCGTACAAGCGCTTAAGGCAGGTGCCGATATAGTCATCACGGGTCGAGCCGCTGATCCTTCATTATTTCTTGGCCCCATGATGTACGAATTTGGCTGGTCCTTTGAAAATGCTGAATTATTAGGTAAAGGCACCATAGGCGGGCACTTAATGGAGTGCGGCGCTCAAATCACGGGTGGGTATTTTGCCGATCCTGGCTACAAAGAGGTGCCAGAGCTGTGGAACGTAGGTTTTCCAATCATGGAAGTGACTGAAAACGGAGAATACCATATAACTAAATTGGCGAACGCTGGCGGTTTGGTATCGTTAGCCACGGTAAAAGAGCAATTGCTTTATGAGATTCATGATCCCGCTAACTACTTGACGCCAGATGTCATTGCTGACTTTTCTAGTGTTCAAGTTGAAGAAGTAGCAAAAGATGTCGTTAAGGTATTTGGTGGCTCGGGCAAACTAAAGACGGGCTTGCTAAAAACGAGTATCGGATACAAAGATGGTTATATTGCCGAGGCAGAAATTAGCTACGGCGGTGCAGGCTCAGTTGAAAGAGCCAAGCTGGCCAAAACCATTATGCAAAAAAGACTGGCGGCTCAAGATATTGAACCCATTGAAATACGCTATGATTTTATTGGACTCAACTCTTTGTATGCTAATGAGACTTTTGATATGCAAGAAGCACCTGAAACGCGGCTTCGTATTGCTGCAAGAACCGAGGAAGAGGCAGTCGCTAATACCATTGTGCGAGAAGCAATGTCACTCTACACCAATGGGCCAGCAGGCGGCGGTGGTATTCGCTCAAATATCAAAGAGATAGTATCTATAGGCTCAATACTCATTCCCGAGCCAGACACTGATATCAACGTTTCATATTGGGAGGTATGATAAATGAAATTACGTGAAATAGCCCATTCCCGAACAGGTGATAAAGGCAACATATCCAATATCTCTCTTATCGCTTTTAAAGAAGAAGATTACGAGCTTCTCAAAGACAAGGTTACTGAAGACATTGTCAAAGAATGGTTTAAAGACATTGTACAAGGGGAGGTTGTTCGTTATGAGCTACCGACTCTTAATGCATTCAACTTTGTGATGTATGGTGCGCTGGGCGGCGGGGTGACCAAGTCGTTAGCGCAAGATATGCATGGTAAGAGCCTAAGCTCTAAACTTTTGGATTTAGAGATATAAACAAGTCAGTAATTTGTCGTAGGTCTGGCGGCTATATATAGCATTTTTCAAAGCCAAGTATCCAAAAGAGTGCCTTCATATCAAGGTGCTCTTTTTTATTGAAAGTTTGTGGATGAGTATGAAAGTAAAAATGCAAAACATCAAAAAATGTCATATTAACGAGACAGCTTGTGGTTAAATGAACAAGAATAAAAAGAAAGAATAAGGTAGCATCAGGGTTATAAATCAAGTCTACATTTGGCTAAAAGGGAATTAAAAAATGAAAGGGATTACACGTTTTTCAAATAGCTTGATGGAAAAGTATTTACCAGATCCATTTTTATTCGTCATTATCTTAACGGTTGTCATCTTTATCCTTGGTCTAGGATTGACTGACTCTTCACCCATACAGATGGTCGCATTTTGGGGAGAAGGATTTTGGGCGTTACTCGCATTCTCCATGCAGATGGTGCTGGTGCTAGTAACTGGCTTTGTACTTGCAAGCAGTCCCATATTTAAAAAGGGACTTGGTAAACTTGCAAGCTTTGCTAATTCGCCAGGCAGTGCCATTATTTCAGTGACCTTGGTGTCACTGGCTGCCAGTTGGATAAACTGGGGATTTGGCTTGGTGATTGGTGCGCTATTTGCCAAAGAGCTGGCGAAGCGCGTTGAAGGCGTTGATTATCGCTTGCTGATTGCCAGTGCTTACTCTGGGTTTATTATTTGGCATGCAGGGTTCTCAGGATCCATCCCTTTATCGATTGCGACAGAGGGTCATCCATTCGCGGACAAGATTGGTATTATTCCAACGAGTGCCACTATCTTTGCCACTTATAACTTAATTATCGTTGTTGCGCTCGTGATTATCGTACCTGTATTAAACCGTCTGATGATGCCAAAGGCAGAAGACACAGTGACCGTCGATCCCAAACTCTTGGTTGATCCCATCGTCGAGGACGTTCCAGCAAAAGCTGATATGACGCCAGCAGAGCGGTTAGAGAATAGCTGGATGTTATCAATGGTTATCGGTCTGATGGGCATTGCTTTTATCGTTTATTACTTTGTGCAGAATGGTTTTGCCTTAACGCTCGATTTGGTGAACTTTATGTTCTTATTCCTTGGGATTATATTCCACGGCACGCCTCGTAAGTATCTGATAGCGGTTCAAGAGGCAGTCAAAGGAGCGGGCGCTATCATCGTACAGTTCCCATTTTATGCTGGTATTATGGGCATGATGACTGCCTCTGGTTTGGCGGCTATTATGTCAGAGGCGTTTGTTAATATCTCGACAGCAGAAACATTGCCGCTTTTTGCATTTCTGAGTGCTGGACTTGTCAACTTCTTTGTCCCTTCAGGTGGTGGACAATGGGCGGTACAAGCGCCCATTATGCTAGAAGCGGCAGAGATGCTGGGTAGTGATTCAGCAAAAGTGGCGATGGCAGTAGCGTGGGGTGATGCATGGACCAATATGATCCAGCCGTTCTGGGCATTACCAGCACTTGCCATTGCAGGACTAAAAGCCAAAGACATCATGGGTTTCTGTGTCATTGTTTTGGTTGTCAGTGGCATTGTGATCGGTTTGGGATTGCTGTTCTTATAAAGACAATTTAAAAGATGCATATATAGCCTTGCCTTTAGAGGTAAGGCTTTTCTACGCTTGAATACCAAAAGGATGACTACTATCCATGGTTTATCGGAAAATGGTAAATGTTAGAAAATAAAGATGGTACATACGGACGTCATATCCTGCTGGTATAAATTTTCTTTGCTGGCTGTTTGGCGGCGTGACAGATGCTTTGCAAAATTTATCCCAGTAGAACTATACTTTTTTAAAGGGGATTGACTATATTGAATAGCATATACGACTGCTTTAATTTGACAGGATGTTTACTGAATACAAGAGTTAAAAGGTACCGATAGACTGGTTACGGGCTTACCTGCATCTGCACTGTTCAAGCGATAGTATTTTTATTTTTAAGGAAGATCATGATCTTACAAACACTGCAACAGACATTCATTTATAAAGTAATGGTAGTGGGATTATCGTGTGGGTTAACCATGTCAGCTACTGCTGATCTTGGGAAGGTAAGCACGTTAGTGAATAACGGTATAGCGACTGCTCAAGCCACTCTTGGCCATATGTATCTTACTGGAGAGGGTATTAGTCAAGATGATGTTAAAGCGTTTGAAAGGACTAAAGAAGCCGCTTATAGAGGTCGAGCATTTTCGCAATATGCGCTCGGAGAGATGTACAGCAATGGCACAGGCGTACGTCAGAATGATACTAAGGCCATTGAGTGGTATGAAAAAGCTGCCAAACAGGGCAATGCTAAAATTCAATACAATCTTGGAACACTTTATCAAAATGGCGACGGTATCCCGCAAGATGATTATAAAGCAGTTGAATGGTACCAAATGTCAGCTGAGAAAGGTTTTGCACCCGCTCAGTATAATCTGGCTGCAATGTATTATGAGGGTCAAGGAGTGAGTCAGGATTACGCAGAGGCACTAAAATGGCTAAGAAAAGCTGCTGCTCAAGGATATGCGAGCGCTCAAAACAATATCGGTGACATGTACGAAACGGGTAAAGGGGTTAAGCTCAATGACACAAAAGCAGCCGAATGGTATCTAAAAGCTGCAAATCAAGAAATAGCTGAAGCGCAAAACAGTCTTGGTTTGATGTACTTCGAAGGTAGAGGTGTGGAGCAAGATAAGGCCAAATCGCAAGAGTGGTATAGTAAATCTTGTGACAATGGATATCAGCCTAGTTGTGATGAGTTGTAGCTAATATTAGTAGTATCTACGGTGCTAAATCTAGCACTAACGCCAGATACAACAAAGCCCCTGATATCAGGGGCTTTAGCTATTCTATAAGATAGTATAGAACTATGTATTGGTACCAGTGGTCGGACTCGAATATAATGGTTAAACCATTGATATAAATGACTTATTATTTTAGTTTATGGTCAATTACTGTTAATTTTACTGTTATTAACTTATATCAGGCCTCGTCACGTTCCGTTTCTGGTACCGACTCAGGCTGTAAATCATGCACTTTTATTATCCATGCGTCAAGCTCATGTTCAAGCCAAAAAGATGAGCTACCATCTTTACGCTGGGCTGGAAAAGTGCCGTCTTTAATTTTCTCGTAAATTGTGGATTTTGGCAAGCCTACTTTATCAGCTACTTGCGCGATTCGTAGTCGTCGTAAGTTAGTCATCTGTCACATCCTTAATCTCGTTGATAATGTCGTCAACACGCCCCATGCAAGATAGCCACATATTATGACCGTCAGGTGTGTCAGCAAAATCTTCGCAGTCGTTAATATCATTGGCCGCTTCGTCAAGTTTGGATATAGCAATCGCTCTTGCAAACTCATAAACATACGGATTCAAATCCATTTCACCATTTGGCTGCTCTTTGAGCTTAAAACCGTTCGCCAATGCGATCTCTCTTATCTGTTCGTTAGTCACTTTGCACCTCGCTTAATTCTTTAAGTTTGCATTGCTCAAAATGCTCATAAGCCCATTCTGTTGCTGCATCTTCAAGGTCTTCGACATCATCAGCATAAAACCACTTCTTTTGATAATAACCCCAGCCACTTGTCCATGAGTTGCCATTATTCTTAAAATGAATTGGCTTAGGCGTGGCAAACTCAGCTAGAAAACCAATCTTGTTGTTTTGCTGCAGTAGCTCAATAATTTCATGCTCAGATTCTACATCAAGTGGTAAGCCAAGTAGCTCGCACACCGACGCTTCTTCAAATATTGCGTCTAATAAATCTTGGCTTGGCTTGTCAGCTAGACACATGTAAATAGGGATTAGCTTTTCACAGCGAACCTCGGCATCGTGAAAACAGGTCACTATACTTGCTTTACTCACATCACTCTCCTTTATTATTTTGCGTAGTGCTAAATTCAGGAATTGGCATCCATTGTGTCGGCTCACACATGGCATCCCATTCTAAGAACTGCTGATGTTCCGCATTCCACCACAAAATCACAAATACATGTTCGTTACGATGGCCATCAAATAAGCGCACTAGATAAAAACACTCGCTTTCAGGCAACCGCTCACTCGCATCAATCCAAGTAGGCATCGGCTTAACATACGGCTGCATCTTGCTGGCATAGTGTGTTGATTGCGCCCATTCTTGAGCCGCGCTGACTGAATCAAAAACTGGCGGCTCATCTTTACGATTGTCACTATCTTCATCGTTATCAAACTTACGATAATCAACATAGCAATCACCACCTGCCTCAAGCCTGATTATGTACTCGTGACTTGGTGATTTAGCCCTACACACAGCGTTAGTTTTGCCACCATCACCGTATGACCAATCCCACTTCAACGGCTGTAAATTATTCATCGTCTTTATACTCCAGTTTTTCTATTTGAGCGCATAACTCATCACGGCTATCTAAATGTTCGGCATACACTAAATTGCGCTTAACCCACATGTCGCCACCCATCATAATTTCAGTGATAGCTTTGTATCGTGGATCATTAATATCATCAAAATGGACAGCAAATATGCAATTAACTTCTTGTTTGTCGCTCATAACCTCAATCCTCTTATAAAATAGGTTGCCCTTATCGCGGGCGTTCGGCTTTGCCTTGTCCAAGGAATCTCGATAATCGAGCAAAAACGACAATCTCGGCTGCTAACGATTCTTTTATAGCGCATCATCATCTAGCCTTGACGCGTCAGTGTATTAGCCCGCACTGCTCGGTATTTAGTTAAAACTGACCGTCAAAATGCTTAGTAAACGGTATGGATTGATCTACTACACCGCCGCCATTCATTGCAGGATTTTGATTCGCATTAGCAAACTGCTGATTAACTTGGTTCTGCATACCTTGCGCGTTTTGCGCTACTTGCTGCGCGTATGGGTTAGGCGCTTGGTTGTTTTGCGTTGGTTGCTGATAGCCTTGCTGATTGTTTTGATTGTCACCCTTGCTACCTTGCAGCTCAATCTGATTGACGCGCAATTCTTTATATTGCTTGCCGTCATATTCGCGCTCGCTGTACTCACCGCTTATCGTTACTGGAGTGCCTTTTCTTAGATACTGAGCGATTGCCGCGCCTTGATTGCCCCACAATGAACAGCTAAAGAAATGGGCTTGCTTCTTATCACCAAAGCCCGTGTCGCCTGCGACGCTAAAGCTACAAACCTGCGAGTTACCTGCTTGTCTCAATTCTGCATCTTTAACAACTCGTCCTGCTACTGTAATACTTATCATAATCTATCTCTCTTATTAAACTTTGAATTTATCAGGCATATCGCCCGTGATTAATGCTTGCTCTAATTCATCAAGTAGCGCCAAAAATAAAGGCACTCGCTCGTCCAGTTTTGCGTGTAGCTCTAAGTCAGGCTCAAACCTTTGGTAAAATGGCGGTAAGCCATCGCAGTAAACAAAGTAGTCCCACCACTTGCGACCGGACACCCAAAGATTGATTTGTATTTGCGTGATGTGCGCCTTATCAATCTTGCCATTGCGTAGCAGTGTAACCATGCCCTTTGAGTGCTTTGACTTAATCTCAAGACCGCCATCTGTACCAATCAGTCGGTCAGGGCTTGCACCAACGCCTTTGTCCAACATGATGCCAGCTTCAATAACATCGTCAGCCGTTGCATAGCCGCTGTTGATATACTCTTGAACCGCTATCGGCTCAACAACATGGCCGCGCTCAGTATCATCATTGCCTTCAAACTTTCGTGCTGATAGACCTGTGAAGCGTTCGGCAACCAATGCGTCAGCCAGTGAGAAAGCGCCTTGTCCGAATGGTGGGCAAACCCGACCATCAGACAATAGACAATGCATTTCGCTAGCCGTCGGCAAAGCTAGACGTGCAGCAAGCCACTCAGGTGAGCCTTGTTTTACGTCTAAGATAATCATGCTGCATCCTTATCTAGCGAAGCTATGACCTTGTTTAGAGCTGACATAACGGCATTAAACGCGCTTACTCTGACCTCTGGTATTGACTCAACGCCTTGCTGACTTTTTAGCCACTCAATAAACTTGTCTTGGCGCTCGATTGGTAGTTGATCGAACTTAGCCTCAAGCGTTTTTGATTGACCAGCGGTGATGACTCGGTTGTCTTTTTGCATAGCTGCCTGTGCGTCGTCATCGTCACGAGTGGCGATATTGAGTAGTGACGACAGCGTGTAGCGTTTGGCGTAGCTAATGCTTGAGCCTAGGGCTTGTACGTCATTTTTACCGCCTGACTTATCCTCTTTTAAAGTCATTGCAGTCTCAATACTATGTCCTTCTTTGTGCATCAATGAGCACTGGACGTTTACATCTTTTAATGTATTCACCTTAAAAGACACAGCAAAACCATGTTTTTGTAGCACTGGGCGCACCATGTCAACGATATCTTCTAGCGTTGCAAAACTATAAGTTGTACGGCCTTTCGCTGTGCTGTAATCCACTTTGCTGCCTTTGCTAACTGTGGTTATGTCAGACTGCATTGCAGCAAAGTCACGATTAAACGCTACTTGTGATTTTCTTGCCTCATCACGCTCATATAGAGCCATTAGCTTTTCAAGCTTGTCAACGTCACATTCAGGGTTCATCGCCATATTCATGAACATTGACGCCATGTTGTCGTTGCCTTGCGCTGCAACCTGATTGCTATTTACTGTCGTTAATTCGCTCATAGTCTTATTCCTTATAAATTTAGTAGGTGCTTTTTGGTAACCTTTTTAATCACGACACCCCGTTTAAATATTCTATTAGTTCGCCATAGCCGACCCGAAACAACTTGTTTCCTGTTCTTCCATATTTTTCAGTTATTGGGTGGTAGTCAATGACTTCGCCGTTTGAAGCACAGAGCCTTATAAGAAAAAAGTTATTAAAGCTCTTAACCCAGTGACTAAAGGGTTTTAGCATTTCAAACTCTCTTTGCCTTTTCTTAAGTGACTTAAAGTTTCGCTTTGCCATATCAGCCCCCTTTTATCCGTTTTAATGATTCATTCGCAGCCTTGATTGTTTGATACTGCTCACTCGCCAAATACTCGTTCGTGTAGCCACTCTCTTTGACTGGCTCCCACTCGTTGCTCACAAGTAGCTGGCCGTCAATCTCGACCAGCTGATAGGATTTGTCATCGACAATGACCGTTTCGGCATTAGCAGCAGTGACCGTGATTGCGCCCATGAGAGCGCCAAACGTGATAAAAATTAGCCAGTCCATCATGCTTCCTCCTCCTCGTAGACCACAAATTCAGCAGTACCAGTAGGCTGACCGCAGTAAAACTTCAAGTCATCAATTCTTACGTCTGCAATCTCGACTTGTCGTTCGGTGCGCCAGCCTTGCACTGGTAAGCTCACTTCGATTGAGTAGCAAAAGCCGTCATCTTTCACCACGTCATAGACAGCGCCTTCTTGCGTCCATCTGTTTGATTTAGTACAAAGTAATTGCATGATGTACTCCTATGCGTGTAAAAAGTCTGAGTTGCTTAACCCATACGTGCGCTGGTCGTGCCAATCGGGTTCGTATTCGTCACCGTCAACTGAGTTATCACGTAGAAACTGGTTAATAACCGCCTTAAACGCTGGCTCATGCTCAAATTGCAGCGTGTAGGCATAGTCTGTGCTGACACCGTCAATCTCTTTGTAGCAGTCACCTACGCTTAGCAAGTTGATGTTCTGATTGCTGTCAGTCTCAAAGTAAATCTCAACCGATACGTCGTTAGGCATTGCGATATAAACCGTACCGCTTGTACCTGATTCGCTTAACTCGTGGTCAGCGTTATTGTCTAATCTGATGTGCTGTGTCATACTGTCCTCGCTTATTAGTAAGTAAAGCCCTCATTGATTCCACTCGGCGAGGGCTTTTTTGTGTCTGTTATTCGGCTGTAATATTGTTCACAAACTCTACGCAATCCTCGTAAGTGCTTGAGTAGATCATTTCGTTTTGCAAGATGCACCAAACTTCACCTCTTGCATGTACTACGTAATCACCGATTTGAAAGCCTTTGTTTTGCATGTTGTTCTCCTTGTGAGCCTCGGCTCGTTTAGTTGCTTACTGCCTACGATTGACGAATCGCACGTAGGTGTGTAAATAACTTCTTGTTGTCTCAGTTGCGTTATATAGCTAATCGCTTCCCTCGTCGGGTCGTTTCCGTTGCGATGTAGTTATAATACCTGTGAGGTAGTTTTATGTCAATACCTATGAGGTATTATTTTATAAAATAAGCACAAAAAAAATACCTGATATGAAAATCAGGTATAAATTACAGGCACAAAAAAACCACCGCTAGGGTGGTTTGGTGGTATTATTATGTGAAATTAATTACTTTTTGAGGTTCTGTTATGGACAATGTCTTTAAGTTGTCAACAATAGCTGTTCTTGCCTACCTTGTTATCGCCAGTAATAGAAATAAGCTAACCATTGAAGAAGTAGAAGATCATATTTCCAATGTTGCTAAGAATCCCTTAAGTCGTTTATCAAAGAATCTAAAAACGTCAACAGTTTCTCCTTCGCTTGCTTTTGCATCTCAGCGTTGGAATCGACAGCATCAACGGTGATGGTGAAATCAGCTTGCACTTCATCAGACGAGGCTATTATCCCTATTGGGCGTTGAGCGTAATGTATAGTTGGAATAAAGTTTACTTCGATCATATTAATCCTTAATAGCCAGTCTCAAGCGTGCTGACTTTTACGCATTTAATCCCAGTCCAGCGCCTCACTATAGACGCACCACCCAAAAGGCAATTCATCTACTGGTTTAGCAAACTTCAAAAAGTGGCATATCCATATGTAAGCCCAATTATCATTTCCTGACATAATCATCCCGCCCTGTAAACCTGTTCGCCAACAATAATCAAGCTGCTATGATTTCTAGCGGTCACAATTCGATCAGGATAGTCAGTATTAAAACTATGCAGCCTTAACGCACCACCAGCCTCTCTAAATACCTGCTTAAACATTCTGTCCCCATCTAACAATATGGCATACACCTTACCGTCATGTATCTCAGTTGATCCCAAATCAATACCAACCTCATCTTCGTCATTGATATATGGAGCCATACTACCATTGGATGCACACACCAGCTTAAAATTTTCAGGCTGTATATTCTTCTTTCTGAAAAAAGAAGGTGGGAATTTTCGTGTGCCTTTGATCTCTTGAAACTCGCAACTAGTATCACCGTCACCACAGCAGAAATATACACCATACAAAGGTATCTCAATCATTCCTTCGGTATCGTCTGATACTTGAACTGTATTGCTATTCTTTATATTAGACAACAAATCTTCATTGTCGCCATGCTCATGGTCAAGCCAATTAGAAGGCTTATCAAAAAACACCTCTATTTTTTGCGCGATCTCATCGCCAATGGCTTTGCTTGGATTTTTACCAATGTAATGACCTAAAAGTGAATAGTTGATATCCGACTGATCAGCAAACTGTCTACGAGTTAATCCGCTGGCATCCATCAGCCTTTTAGTGTTTTCGCGCCTGATTACCTCAATACCTGAAAATACCTTGCTCATAACTGCACCCCTTATTTTTTACGGCAATTATGCCCTTTTATACCTCAGAGGTAAAATCACCTGACAGGTATTATTTATGTTGACTTATTTATACCTACGAGGTATTATTTATTTATATTATTAATACCGAGGTATCAGATGAGCGATTTATATGACTATTGGTCAAACCTAAGCCAGTCCGATCGTGAGGTGTTTGCTACTAATAGCGGTTTTAAAGTCGCTTATGTAAATACCCACTTAATCCATCGTCGCAAAGTACCACCGTTAGCTGCACTAAAAAGATTGGCTGATGCCAGCAATGGCGAACTGACTTATCACGGCCTTTGTGATTTTTTTATTAGCGATGAATTGGAACCAGCCTAACCCCTGTAACGAAAGATACAGAAATACAGGCTTAAACAAAACGTTTTTAAATACAGGTGTAACACGATGAACGTAATAGACGCAGCTCACAAGACGGTACATAACCCTAAGCATGGCGGCTCAACAGCTATTGCGGCACGTATGGGCATGTCTCCCACTGTATTAAACAATAAGGTTAATCCAAATATGGATAGCCATCATCTGAGACTAGATGAGGCGCTAACCATCATGGAATTCACAGGCGATCATTCAATTATTCAGGCAATGGCTCAACGTCTTGGTGGTGTGTACTGCGAAGTAAGCAGCGAATCAACCAAAGATGAGCTAATCATGACCGCGCTATCAGCTTCTGCTTGCCAAGGTGACGTGATGACCGAAATGCACAAGGCGCTAGAAGATGGTCGCATAAGTTGCAACGAGCTTGACAGCCTACTTCCGAAAATACAAAGGGCTATGTCCTCACTTCAATCGCTGAAAAACCACGTCAAGCGCAAACACGCTAAAGACAATCCGCACTTACAAGGATGTAATTAATGACCTGCCAAGACTGCCCAAACCAAACCGACGGCAAATGCTGTCACCAACTTATCAGACCGCAAGGAAGCAAGACGATGAATGTATTGGATATCCAAGCATGGGAACGCGAACTAAACCACGCGGCCAAGATGCAAGAGCAACGCGAAAAAATCACCTTTTCAGGTGGCAAAACTTACGAATTACCAGTTAAGGAGGCAGCCAATGAGAAGCGAGCATGATGCAAATATGGCGCTAGTAATTATGGCCGCACAAGACCGTATTGACGAGCAGCGGTATCAAGTGAAGTTGGCAAACAAAGCTGAGCAAGAACGCAAGCAAGATGCTAACGACAAGTTTTGGAGCCATGTCTTTTTTGTTGGTACTGGCGCACTGGTTTTAATCGTATTGGCTTTTTTATATCAAATTATGAAGGGGTAGATCATGGCAACCAGTCAATCAGAAATCGAGCAGCACATTAAACGTCATGGTTTAAAGCAGCTCACAGCAGCAGACAACACAGGTCTTTATTGCAACTCAAATCACTACAGCAAAAAGACGAAGCAGATTGTGATCAGACAGACAAAGAAATGGTCAAGGAGCAAATCATGATAGGCAGAACGATTAAATCAGGCGCAAGACTCAAGGCAGAGCAAGCAGTTATCGAAGGCACGAATGATGAAGGGTTTTTACCTAAAGACAGAGTGGATCATCTGCTTAACAAAGAGGTTTTGAGAAATGTATTGGTTCGATTGGGTTACTCGGCTGAGTACAGAGGTTCTAACGTACAGAAAGGCTGGATTTGTAGCAGGCATTAAAAAACCCATTACGCAAATAATGGGCCAGTGTTAATCAGGTGAACTCATCAACAAGGAGATTATTACATGACAGATGATGAAAGGCAAGGGCTTCTTATGAGTGATTTTGTGCAGGTGCCAAACCTTATATTGCAGATGCAAAGAGTGTTAAAAAACGGCAATACCTACGCTTGCCTTCAATTCATCTGGTGCAAAACTGGTGGTTGGGGCCGCAATGCAGACACGATTGCCTACTCACAATTTATCAATGATAAGCGATATGGAACTGGTTTAGGTGAAAAAACGATACGCAGATCAGTAGAAAAACTAGCTGAATTAGGCGTGATTAGCATGGCACCAAGTTTCAATAACATGCACGAATTTACACTAAATATCGAGAAGATCAGAGAGTTAGTAGGCGATGAAGCATGGTCAAAAAGACCACCCTTAGAAGATACAAGCATGGTCAATTTGACCACAAGTCCGGTCATTTTGACCGAAAGGGTGGTCAATTTGTCCGACAAGCATGGTCAATCTGACCACCACACAAGAACTACTACACAAGAACCTTTACACAAGAATATTACACAAGAAGAGAAACCGAAAAAATCTAAAGATAAATTCGACGCTCTCAGTTATCCAATACCTAGTTTTATCGAACAAGAAAATTGGAATGATTTTGTAGCAATGAGAAAGGAGATTAAAAAACCACTCACAGCAATATCTAGTAAAAGAACGATCAACGCTTTAGTCAAGTTTGACGCAAACGGTTTTGACGCAAACGACTCTTTGGATTATTCAATTGCAAATAATTATCCAGGGGTGTTTGAAAGAAGCCGCAAACAACAATCAAATAATCAGGTGAATAGACATGCAACCAAACAACCACAAGCAGACTGCTACGCAAACAGAATTGACGCACAGCTCGCAGCAGAGAACGAACTCAGAATGCGAACAGTTAACCAAGGTGAATATAGCTAGCTTGTTCAAGGGATGGAAAAAATTATTTAGGTCGAAGATGAAAGATGAGGATTGGGAGATTGACACGATCACCGTCTGGCACATTGCACTAAACGATCTACAGATAACCCCTCATGAGTTTACATTAGCGAAAAGAAAATCACTAAGTTTGCAATGGCCGCCAACGGCACCAGCCGACTTTTTGGCTTTAGCAAGACTTAGTTCATTAGCGAATTATCCTGATATGCGCCAAGCGTATTTAGATGCCGCTAATCAGCGCACAGATTGTCCTATCGCTTATGAGACAGCAAGACGTGTTGGTTTTAGCCAAATGAGACATGGATATGAATACATAACCTATCCGATATGGCAAAAGCACTACGCAGAGGTCTGCACAGAGCACTCACGCGGCATAGAGTTTAAAAACCCACAAGTGCTACAGATTGCAGATTCTAACGCACCAGCGGCAATTGACGAGCTAACCAGTGATGAATGGATAGCGAATATCAGAGCGATATTAGCAGGTGACAAGAAATGATTACTGATAACCACCTACAAGCAGAACGCTCAGTCTTATCGACGCTACTGGATAACAACGATCAGTATGACTTGATAAGCAATCTAATTACAGCTAGTGATTTTGAGTCGGTCGCTCACCAAAAAATATACAGCGCCATTGTTGAGCTTGCAGAGAACAATCAACCACATGACGTAGTGATGGTTGCTGATGTGCTGTCAAGCAACAACAAGCTTGCGGATGATAAGTATTTAAACAAACAGTTGGCTGAGGTATCAGTTGCGCCAATAGCAATGGTTAAGTCGCTTATCTCACATGCTGAATTGATACGTGCTAACGCAATGCGTAGAAGTACGTTGCAAATACTTAAGCAGGGTATTGAGAAGCTAGAGAATAACGCAGGTACGGACGATGTTAATAACGATATTGTGAGTGCAATATCAAGCCTTGAGCAAAAAGAGGATGTGAAAGAGGTTTATAGCGTTGACGACATGATGACCAACTTGGTCAAAAGAATGGCGTTGGCCAATTCAGGTGAAAAAACCTACATCGAGTGTGGATTCCCTGAGTTGGACGCTTTAATGAAAGTACGCAAAGGTAATTTGGTTGTTATTGGCGCAAGGCCGAGCATGGGTAAGTCATTGCTAGTAATGAATATACAGGCTCATTTGGCTAAATTTAGAGAGGGTGTGTCCGTATTTTTTAGTGTTGAAATGGAAGAGAGTGATTTGATGAATAGATTGACGGCTGCTGAAACTGGCATACCTATAAATTCTATCACTGAGTGTCGAATGACAGAGGATCAACAAGTCAGCTTTCAAAAGTTTGCAACCAATCAGAAAGACATGCGCTTAAAAGTAGTTAGAAAAACAGGGTTGAGCGTATCTCAAGTTAGAACACACCTCAACAGACTCAGAAGAGAGCACGGCAGTATTGCATCAGTGGGTATTGATTACCTGCAATTGATGGACGGCTTAAATGACGAGGAGTCGGTTAGCAAAATAGGCGCTACTACAACCGCATTGAAAGCAATCGCCAGTGAATTTGGGTGTCCTTTGTTTTTACTAGCTCAATTAAACCGATCGCTTGAGAAAAGACCGAATAAGCGACCGGTTATGAGTGATTTACGTGGATCAGGCGCTATCGAGCAAGACGCGGATCAAATAGCGTTTATCTATCGTGAGGACTACTACAAAGAGAAAGACGGTGACAAGGATTTGGACGGTATGGCTGACATTATTGTTGCCAAAAATCGTAATGGTAGCACTGGCGTTAAACGACTAGCTTTTGAAGGCCATATGGGGCGCTTTAGCAATCACATGCCATTTCACGACAGCTTCAATGACATTCCAGCATACGGAGAAACAGCATGAGCCAGACAGCATTTAAACCAGTATTCGATGGGTACATGAAGTTGTTTCTACATGACGATGTACCAGAGCGATTAGCAAGCCGAGCAGACTTTACAGGCCAATGGATTAGATCAAGACGACAACGGATATTAAAGCGCAACCGCAAGTTTCAAGTCACGCTACACATATTCGATATGGACGGACACAAGCGCGGATTGCAGAGCATGGTTTTTAAGGACAAGGGCGGTCAAGGTGATTTGTCAAAAGTGATCTTTGGTTTTGGCAATGATTTCGTCGATGAGCTGAGAGCTGGTGACAAAGATTTGAAAGTGGATTTGGTTAACTCGTACGCAGTAGTGAGGGCTTAGCATGAAAACCAACCGATACAACGACAAAGTGGTGCAAAAAGAAGAATGGATTAAGAGCGATACGGTGGTCATCACGTATAGCGACGGTAAGAAGGAAACAATGAGTAGAAAGAGTTTTGAGCAAGTGATTAGGGAGATTAAGCCATGAGCAAGATGAAAGGTAGTTGCCGATTGCTTTCTATGTTGAAGGCGCAGACACGTAGTAATTATTATGACCCGCACAGCTTTAAAGGCCAAGAGTATATACCGCACAAGCCTCGGAATAACCGCAAGACCAAAAAAGGTGGCAAGCGATGAGTGAGCCATTTTTCAAAGCAAACCTACCAATGCCACCGTCAGTGAATCATTACTGGTCAAAGTCAGTCAAGCGAGCAAAGGGCAAGCAGTACGTTCACGTCAGATTGTCCGATAGAGCGAATAAGTTTAGGAATGACGTGGTTGCAAAGGTAGCGGATATTGCACAGCGTCACGGCTCGATTAGAACCCATAACGGACGTATCAAAGCAGTGGTAACGCTGCATGGTGCAACAAAGCGTAGTTTCGATGTTGATAACTATGGCAAAGGTCTGTTTGACGCGCTGACTTACTCAAAGGTCTACAAAGACGACTCACAGATTGACGAGATGATTGTAAAGCGTGGCGAGGTTATCAAAGGTGGTCGAGTAGACGTTGAGTTGTACGAGTTAAATAACATGGGGATTGAGTGATGAAAGTGAAGCTATGGAAGTTGGTCGGGTTTAAAACTTTGGTTGTGTCAGCTTTGTTGACTGCATATTTTTCGCTTGCGTTTTCTAAATCGCCCTACATTCCTTTTATTTTCGCTTCTGGATTCTGTTTTGCGTTGGCATTAGTCGGACTTGTGACCATGAGACTTGATTACAAGCAGAAAGCACAAGAATCGCAATAATTTACTAGGTTACGGCTCTCTAAAAGTCAGTTTGATGCACATGTAGCTTGGTAGGGTTTAAATCGAATAGAGAGGGTTTGGTGATGATTGAGTTTTTCATATTTTCGTGGGCTGAGGTGCTGACAAGTTTGCGATTTATTTTTGTGTTGGTTTGGCTTTGCAGTATATCGCTTTTAATAGCCGTCTTTTTAGAAGCATCAAAAGTGGCGGTATCTTATGGAAGGGTTTTTAAGCACGTAATAAAGCCTTTGACGTACAAGGATTACTGGCCGTTTATCAAGCACTGCTATCGCGTTCCAAACTCTGGAATATCTAGCACATGGAATGACGGCTCATATTGGAAAGGCACTGAAAATTGGGCTTATTACGATAAGAAAAGCAATAAGTGGATTAGCAAGGGGAAGGGTTGATGAGCGACATCAAACTAAAAAGACCAATCAAAATCGACACGCAATGGACTCACAAAAAGCAGGGCATGGTTTGCGAAGTATTGGAGATTTGGATTAACACGCAAGGTCAGGCGGTTATTGATTTGGCGGCTATGGGTGATGGTGAGATTGTCAGTCATAGCTTGAGCGACTTTATTAACGAATATCGGTTTAAGGGGTAGGTTATGAGTGAGATTGATTATCCAATTGTTGGTCATAAAGAAAAAAGCCCTATTTGTAATCACTGCAAGCACGATTACACAGGCAATCAATTAGAGGTTATGTGCATGGATGAAAACAATAATTGCCAAATGTGCAGAGCAGAGCTAAGCGGTAAGTTTGCAGATGGACAAGGTCGCAAAGACGACAGCTCAAAACTACGTTATTCGCTACTGCCAAGCGGTACGGTTAATCAGGTTGTGCAGGTGCTTGAATTTGGCTCAAAGAAATACGCTGACAACAACTGGCAGAAGGTCGAAAACTCACGCACACGTTACTACGATGCAGCAATGAGACATATCGATGCTTGGTTTAACGGTGACCTAAAAGACGACGAGACAGGGTTACATCACTTGGCACACGCTATTTGCTGCTTGATGTTTCTAATGTGGTTTGACGGTGAATAAAGATAAACAGCGTCTTGAGCGAATCAGGGCGCTTTGTTGTTGTGAGTGTGGGGCAAGTCCGCGGAGCCAAGCAGCCCATTCAAACTTTGGAGTGCATGGCAAGGGCAAAGGGGTTAAGGCGAGTGATGAGTATACATTGCCGATGTGCAGCGAGTGCCATGGCCGATTGGATAGATACGAAATGGGGATGAATCGCCAGGAGTCGCTTGAGTGGTTCGAGAAGAAGTTAAGTGCAACGAATCGATTGCTGAAATGGCAAGAA
The DNA here is from genome assembly GCF_002285555.1 of Psychrobacter sp. JB193. Classification (NCBI taxonomy): domain Bacteria; kingdom Pseudomonadati; phylum Pseudomonadota; class Gammaproteobacteria; order Moraxellales; family Moraxellaceae; genus Psychrobacter; species Psychrobacter sp. JB193. Next base: position 531,975 of record NZ_NRGY01000001.1, on the reverse strand, counting down.
CGCAAATTAGAACAGAACGGGGTGGACTTCTGATGGCTAAGAAAATCAAGCGATGGGTTAAGAATGAGGACGACAGAGAAACGTTAATCACGTTTATTCAAAATCAACCACTACCGTTCACGAACACGATTGAAAAAGGCGTCATTGAGAAGCGGTCGTCAGATCAGAACAGGCTACAACGTCTTTGGATTAACGAGGCAGAAGAACAAGGCGACATGACAGCGGAGGAATACCGCGCTTACTGCAAGTTGCATTTTGGTGTGCCATTGCTAAGAAATGAGAACGAAACATTTGCTGAGCTGTACGACGAAAAGGTGAGGGACAGGATTCCACCTTACACGTATGAGCAAAAACTAGAATTTATGGCGATACCGTGGGATATGCACGTAACACGCCTTATGACCATCAAACAACACGACAAGTACCTGAACATGATGCACGACCACTTTACAGGCTTAGGCATGATTTTAACGATACCGAATGACATTGACTGGGTGCAAGGGAGAGACTACTGATGAGCGACGTAATAGACCGTGATGTAAAAGTAAAACTGGCAGCTTGGGGCGCTTGGACTCGTAACATGGGTAATACTGGCGGTTGCTCAAGTCCAGCACAAGCACTTATCAACTGTGCGCCAGTCTGCGACAGCGACTATAAACGATATGCTAGATACGAAGCATTTGAACACATAAGCGATGAAGAAGCCTTGCAGGTAGAAGGTGCTATGGCAAAACTTAAACGCTATTCAGCTCGATTAGACGTGGCATTGGGACATATGCTAGACAATGAGCTTGAGGATGATAACTTGCTTATTTGTGTACTGATGTACCCAGTGCTAAGAAGTCACTTTCGATACGATGAGTCGTTCAGTCATATTTCAAGAGAGCTGACTAAAGCACTTGGCAGAAAGATAACAGACGTAAAAGTTAAGGCGATTATGGAACGTGGTGCTGGATTTATCGAAGGCGTATTAATGTCTTGACAGCTCATTGAGCTATGTAGTAGTATTCATTTATGCTACGCATTTTATGTAAAGCAGCAATACAATAAAGCCTAAGAACGGAAGTTATTCTATTTTCTTATCACTTGTGATTGTTGATAGATTAATACCGTGATACGAAGTGCGCCAATACTGAGTATCAACCAAACGCCTCATCTAACCGATGGGGCTTTTTTTATGTCTGAAATTTGGCAGGGATGCTATGTGCGAATTATCAAATGCTGAGGTGTTTAATAATTGGTCAGAGTGCCATAGAGAAAAAAGACAGCAAGGCGCTGACTACTGGTATGACTTTATGAGCAAGCGTGCCAAACGTGGCGGTAAAGATGCCGAGGACGCAAAGCAGCAAGTAGCTAAGATGGATATGCTATGTGCAACGTAAACATAAGCGAGTCATTGCGATTGATACTCGATAGTGAGATTGATTGTAGTGATGAAGATGATGCTTGGGCTATGGATGATAGCTTAGATAAGTATGAGGTGAGTGATGATTGAGAAAGTAATAAATCTGCATTTCACAGGTCTGCAATACCAAGCCGTAGTGAGGCTAGGCAATAGAGATATTGAAGTAAGTCACGATCCGATACGTGGCGAAAGCATGGATGATATTCAAAAGCAGATGATAGTTAATGCTAAAGAAAAGGCTTTGCGAGAACATTGCATGCCAACTAATAACCGATAGACTAAAACAACCCTTTCCCACTTCGGTGGGTTTTTTTATGCAATACAGGAGGCGAGACAAGCAATGATAAAACGTCCAATGCCTCCTGAAGATATGCCAATGTTTGTAGCAGCACCCGAAATATACGAATGGCTACACGACACGATATTTAACCCTGACCATGCTTGGTATAACGCAGATCATGAACACGTATTTGATTACCAAGTTAATGAGCTTGCTTTCATGTGGGCACATAGCGGATTTGATAAAGCGGGTAAGCGCGTCATAGGTCAGTGTGAAAAGCCTATGTTCATGGCGGGTGGATGGAAGCGTGAACGACAGATCATGTGGTTTGAAGATATGCTCGGTGAAGTTCCCGATATGCTTATCACATTAGATGCTCAGTATTGTAGAGAGTGTAGTTATAGTGACTTTGCTGCATTGGTCGAACATGAGTTATACCACATCGTGCATAAGCTGGATAACTATGGCGCCCCATCGTTTAGATCGGACGGGAAGCCAAGACTTGATTTAGTCTCACATGATGTTGAGGAATTTAACGGAGTGGTGAGGCGCTATGGTGGCGATGAGGCTGTAATGAAGATGACGGACTTGCAGAACCAAGAGCCTGAATTAAAGATTGACGATTAACTATTTAAATACGAGAGAGTAATTATGTCAACCCTGACCAATGAGGTTAAGGCCTTTATTGTACAAGGGCTTGCAACATACATGACGCCTACGCAAGTAGCTGAGGCTGTATTGGATGAATTTGATATAACAATAACACGTCAAACAGTAGCGAGGCACGATCCAACCAAGGTGGCAGGTAAAGACGTAGGCCAAGAATGGGTTGACTTGTTTAATGAGTCTCGTAAGGCATTTCAAGAGGATTTGCAGGCCATACCTATCGCTAACAAAGCTTATCGCATGACTGTATTAAATCGAATGACGGTTGATGCGGAAAAACAAAAGAACAGGCCGTTGGTAGCGAGCCTACTCGAACAGGCGGCCAAAGAAATGGGCGAGGTGTTTACCAATAAGCAAAAAGTAGACAATGTATCAAGCGATGGCTCAATGTCACCGCCTCAACCTTTAACGCCTGATGCTGCTCAAGCAATCAGCAAGGACTTGGATGATGAGTATTGATGCTAATAAGCTTTCGGTGATTAAGCATCGCTGTGAGCATGAGCATCTATTCTTTGTCCGCTACTTTTTCAAGCAACGCATGGGCGATAAGTTTTTAACCAACTGGCACCACCATCTAATCGCTTATGAGATTGATCGATTAATACAAAGAGCAAAGGACGGCAAAGAGACTGAGAATATCATCTTTAATTTGCCTCCTGGTGGCTCTAAAACTGAAATGGCGATGAATATCATCCCTAGAGGGTTGGCGCTTAATCCGCGCTCACGGTTTTTGTACTTGTCGTTTAGTGACAGCTTGGTCACTGACGTATCGTCAACAGCTCGTACCATCGTTAAGTCAAAACCATATCAGCAGTTATGGCCTGTGGCTATATCAAGCGACACGGACAGCAAGGGCAGTTGGAAGACAGATATTGAAGGCTTTGAGGGTGGTCATATTTATGCTGCCAGTATGGGCGGTCAGGTCACTGGTCGCCGCGCTGGTCGCATGTCAAAAGACTTTAACGGCTTGATTGTACTTGATGATCCATTAAAGCCTGAGGACGCTTTTAGTGATACCAAGCGCCGCGCTGCTAACCGTAAATTATTAAACACGGTCAAAAGCCGTAAAGCGAAAAGCGACACGCCTATCATCCTGATTATGCAGCGACTGCATAGCGATGACCCCACGCAATTTATCTTAGATGGGAACATGGGCGGCAAGTGGCGGCACGTCAACATACCGGCATTGATTGATGATGCGTTTATCAAGACGTTACCGCCTAGCATTGCAAAACTGGTGCCTACGGATGTTGAGCGTGACGACAAGGGTAGACAAAGCTATTGGACTGCTAAAGAGTCACTGCTATCACTGCTAGAGCTTGAGATGGGCGGTAGCGATAAGGACGGTCAAAAGGTCAGCCGCTACACATTCCACAGCCAATACATGCAAGCGCCTACCAAGTTGGGCGGTGGATTAATCAAAGCCTCGTACTTTGGTCGCTATACGGTACTGCCAAAACTTAAATGGCTGGCAATCTTTGCCGATACCGCGCAAAAGACTAAAGAGGTAAATGATTACAGCGTCTTTATGGCAGCAGGTGAGGATTACAGCGGCAATCTTGTGATAGTCGATGTGCTGCGCGGTAAATGGGAAGCGCCTGAGCTAATGGTTAAGGCAAGCGCATTTATCAAAAAGCATAATGATGACATAAACACGCCTAATCTACGCTATGTGGCGATTGAGGATAAAGCAAGTGGTACTGGGCTAATCCAAGCGCTAAAGACCACTAGCCGCATATCTATTAAGGCAGTACAGCGCAATACAGACAAACTCACAAGATTTATGGACGCACACCCCTACATTGAGGACGGCATTGTTTATTTGCCGCTTAACGCTCACTGGGTTGGTGATTTTATCGATGAAGCTGAGGCGTTTAGTGCTGATATGTCGCATGACCATGACGACCAAATCGACCCGCTTATTGATTTAATTAATATCGGTAGGCAAGCATTCAGCTACGACAACATATAACAGGATAATCCATGTCACAAGTGATAAACGACAGTCTGACCTCGCTTATTACAAGCATGGGCGACCCAAACAGAGACAAATTAGCAGCCGTGCAGTATAGCGGTGCCGTGCTTGGTGATATGCAGATACAAAATGCTTATCGTACAGGCTGGATGGCTAAGCGATTGGTCGATATTCCAGCTAAAGACGCATTGCGTAATTGGCGGTTATGGCAAGGCACACCTGAACAGACGCAGCAGCTTGAAAAGACTGAGACCAAGCTAGGCGTACAGGGTAAGTTACTGCGCTGTTATATCTTGGCTCGCGTTTTAGGCGGTGCTGCTATCTTTATTGGCACAGGTGACAAGGATTTATCAGAGCCGTTAATCCCTGAGCGTATCGGTAAAGACGGGGTTAAGTATTTAACCGTTCTACCCAAAACGTCACTGGCGGCTGGTGAGATTGACACCGATGTATTGACTGACAACTACGGCAAGCCAAAATACTATGAGCTATTGACCGATAACACGCTAGTTAAAATCCACCCTAGCAGATTGGTTATCTTGGTTGGTGAGCAGCATATTGACGAATGGACGGTCATGGATTCAAGCCGTGGCTGGGGCGATAGTATTATCCAAGCGTCATATTCAGCACTCAAGAACAGTAATGCGACCGATGATAACGTCGCAAGCCTGATATTTGAGGCAAATATTAACGTGGTTGCCGTGCCTGATTTGATGAATAAACTGGGCGACCCACGTAGCGAGCAGCAATTGCTCAAGCGGTTATCGTTAGCAGCGGCTCAAAAGGGCATACATGGCGACTTGCTGATTGACAGTGAGGAATCATTTACCCGTAACAGTGCGTCATTCGCTAATCTTGATAACATCATGGAGCGTTTCGCAATCTTGGTTGGTGCCACACAGGGCATACCAGCAAGTAAGTTTCTAGGTCAATTGCCACGCGGTCTTAACTCGACTGGCAGTAATGAGCTTAATAACTACTATGACGACATTAAGACAATACAGGCGCTTGAGATTCAGCCAGCACTAAAGATACTTGATGAATGCTTGATACGGTCAGCTTTAGGCTCACGCCCTGATGATATTAGCTACTTATGGGCGCCACTCGCGCAAGCCACGTCTAAAGAGATTGCCGAAACAGGCGAGAAATTAGCCAACACGATTAGAACGCTGGTCGATAGTGGGCTTTATGAGGCAGGTGAGCTTAGAGAAGCTGCTACAAACCAGTTTGTTAACTTTGATGTGCTGCCCAATCTTGGTGATGCGACATTATCAAGTGATGGTGAGCTTGATGATAACTTTGGCTTAGATGGTGAGGATGATGAACTACAACCTGTCTGATTTAATCGGTAAAGCCAAAGACATTAAGTTGCCTAGAATGGTTGAGCGCCTGACCAGTCAACGGACGTATCAAAAAATACTGCGTCGTATGCTCAAAGAGACAGGGAGTGAGATTAACAAGACCCTGCTTGCTGTCTATGCTGAGTCGCTTAACGAGGACAGCACGATTGAGACAGCTATTATCACTTACGCTGTGTTCACTGCATTAGCTCAAGCCACAGAGGGCGCTAAAACGGCTGTCAGTCAGCTTATAGCGCAAGAGTCGGTGTATTTAGACAAGGCGTTCGTTCAAGGCGTTAAATCGGCAACTAAGGCTGATATAAGCGCATTGATAGGCGTTACTGACACCGACGACCTGATAAACAACATCGTTAAACGCAATGTATCGCTAATCACGGACTTATCAGAGCAGACACGTACACGGATTGAGCAAGCGGTTATCAATGGTCAAATCAATGGTACGACCAAAACACAGCTTAAAAAAGAGCTTAACGAGATATTAGGCAAACAGGCCAAACGTGGTGATTTGATAGCGTCTGACCAAATGGAGAAGTTATCCAGTGAGTTGACAGCGTTTAGAGCCAAGCAGGGCGGTTTATACAAGTATGTATGGCGCACTCAGGGCGATAGTCGTGTTAGATCAAAGCATCAATACTTAGCAGGTAAGACACAGGATACGCGCAAAGCCAACTCAGGCGATAACGGACAGTTGCCAAGACAGCCTATCAGGTGCCGTTGTTGGGCGCAGTGGTTGATTGATGATGAGGAATAGTTATGATTACACTTGATATGTCGTCAATCGAGAGCACTGATGACGAGATTTACTCATACGAACGCGGCTCTAATGGCGTTGTGTTCCTAGACGGCAAAGAACTAAAAGGCTGCGTGTACTGCAACGTGACCAAAGGCGTAGCTATCCGTGTTAAGCGCGAGCTATCAGGACTGCTAATTGTTGCTGATGGGTGTATTGTGCATGAACTTGTTTTTGGTGAAATCGCTTTTCAGCCAAAAGGAAAGGAGCCAGATGCCGAAACACAAAGACGTAACCACGCAATCAAAGTGGCGAGCAATCGACCTAAAGATTATGACTGGTTTGATAGTTGCAAACCTGATTAGCACGAATAACACAGCCACTCGTTTGAGTGGTTTTTTTACGCCTACCAAAAAGGGCACAACATGAAATTTACAGACCGCGCCCAAATCGGGGGCATGAAAGAGACACAGGATGGCTATTTAGTCGGCTCGCTACGATGCGCTAAAACAGGCATACAGGATTATTTAGGCGTTGAGCTGGGATTGCCTACGATGGATGTTATCAGAGTCTACAGACCAGAATCAGAAGTATTTAGCCGTGACTCATTGGCAAGTTATGCAAACAAGCCGATTAGCGATGACCACCCACCAGTAAATGTCGATGCGACCAACTGGAAACAATACGGAAAAGGCGATATTGGCTCGGACGTAGTGCGTGACGGTGAGTTTGTCAGTGTGTCCTACAAAATTATGGACAGCGACACGATTGCCAAGGTCAAAGCTGGTAAGTCTGAGGTCAGCATGGGCTATATGGCTGAAATTGAGTTTGCTGATGGCGTAACACCTGATGGTCAAGCCTACCAAGCCATACAAAAGAATATACGAATTAATCACCTAGCGATTGTCGATAGAGGTCGCGCAGGTTCTGAATGTGGTTTTAGCGATTCCGCTAATTCCCTTAAATGGGGAACGTCCCCGATAACCAAAGTCTTAGGAGATAGAAACGTGGACTTGAAAACATTAATTGTGGACGGCTTAACAGTTGAAACCACGCAAGAGGGGCTTGCCGCAGTCAATAAGATTGCTGATGCCAAAAACGAAGCAGTTAAAGCGCTTAATGATGCAAAAGTAGCACACGATGCTGCTATTGCTGCTAAAGACGCTGAACTTGCCAAACGTGATGCCGAGATTGACGCGCTAAAGGCGGCTAAGCTGTCCGATGCTGACATTGACGCAATGGTACAGGCTCGCAGTGACTTGCTCGCTAAAGCCAAGTCTGTGGCTGATGCCGACTATACAGGTATGGCAGATAGCGATATCAAAAAAGCCGCTGTGGTTGCCAAACTTGGTGACGCTGCCATTGAGGGTAAAACCGAGGCTTATATTGATGCCCGTTTTGACATCTTGGCTGAATCAGTAAGCAATTCAGACCCATTTGTTACCGCTATGAATGACCATAAACCACAAACCAAAGTAGCGGATCATGGTCAGTCAGAATATGAGCAGCGAACAATCAACCGTTCAAACAAAATTAAGACAGGGGCATAAGCAATGAACTTTAAAAATGAAATGGACAAAGGTGTTGCTGGCGCAATCGCTAACACTGAAAACAGCAACATTATTAGCAGAACAGTCGAAGATGCCGCTGGTATCGCGTTTGGTCTGGCAGTGGCTCAAGGCGTAAACGATAAAGGTTGCCGCATTGCGACTACTGGTGACACTGATTTTGTCGGCGTGACTGTTTTAGATCGCACTGCTACCGATTTGATTAATGGTAAGTTTGTGCAATATGAATCAGCGCGTATCTTAGAAGAAGGCGTGATTTGGGTTGAAGTTACTGCTGACGTAAAAGCAGGTGACGCTGCTGCTGTTGATTTGGCAACTGGTAAATTCAACAAAGCTGGTGCTGCAATGGCTGGCGCTCGTTTTGAAACCTCGGCTGCAAGCGGCGGTCTTGCTCAATTACGTCTAAAATAGGACACAAAATATGAAACAGTATGATGCAGTATCAATGCTTGCGTTTGTCGAAAATCAGCGCAATCACATTGAAACCGAAGTAAACAAAACCGTTTTCCCTGAAATCGTTTACCCTGATTTGGTGCCAGTTGATAACAGCGCCCCTGAGTGGACGAAAACAATCACGTTCCGCAGTGCTGAGACGTTTGGTAATGCTGATTGGATTAACGGCAACGCCAATGACATCCCGACCGCTGGTAACAAATACGGCGAATCACAGTCAGAGGTACACATGGCTGGTGTGGGCTACGCTTACGGCTATGAAGAAGTGCAAGCCTCATTAGCGTATGGCGTGAATCTACAGAACAACGATGCTATCGCAGCGCGTGAGACGTACGAGCGTTTTGTGGATAAAGTAGCAATCGCTGGTGATGCTGAAAAAGGTATGCAGGGCTTGATTAACACGTCAGGCGTAACACTTGAGTCATCTGCTAAAACCTTCTTAACTTCAACCGAAGATGAGATTTTGGCAGCGGTTAACAAGTTAATCAGTGGCACGGCTGCTGATACCGAATACCAAATGGCAGCTGACACACTATTGCTGCCATACAGTGTATTTACTTACCTTGCCTCTACGCCACTATCAAGCAAAGAAGGTGGTACGTTGCTGAGTTTTATCCAGCGCTATAACACTTACACCGCTACTACTGGTCAGCCTTTAACTGTTCGCGCTATCAGCCGTCTTAAGAATGGTGGTACAGGTGGCACAATCGACCGTGCAGTCGCTTACTCAAACAATGCGCGTGTGCTTAAGTTGCACATTCCAATGATGCACAAGTTTTTACCAGCGGTTCAAGTTGGTGCGCTTAACTTTGTAGTGCCTGGCATCTTCCGCTTGGGCGGCCTAGAGGTTCGCACTAAAGAAGCAATGCGCTATATGGATGGAGTGTAATCATGGATATTACCAATAACAGTAAAAGCCGTTTAAACCTACTTGACGGCCAATCATTGAAATCAGGTGAGACAGTAAGTTCGCCTGATTTTGACCAAGACAACCGCGTCATGAAGGCGTGGATTGATGCTGGCTTAATCTCAGTGGCAAAAGGCGCTGAGAAAGAAGCCAAAGCGGTCAGTCAAATGACGGTCAAAGAACTTGAGACTTACATTAAAGCGAACGGCGGTGAGTTTGCCGAGTCGGACAATAAACCTGAATTGCTGATGATCGCTCAAGACATTGAAGAAAAACTAGCGGCCAACCAAGAGTAAATACTATGGACTTAGCATCATTTAAAGCGCGTTACCCATCATTTAGTGATGATGCAGTGATACAGCAAGCGTTAGATGATGCTGGGCTGTTTATTACCATCTATGACATTGCTGATAGTCAGTACGAGCTGGCTATGGGTTATCTAACAGCACATATGCTCACAGTGCCAAATGGCGCAACTGAGCAGACTGTGACAAAAGTAAAAGCCGATACAGTCGAGGTGCAATTTAGTGATAAAGACAACCTCGTGAACGACTGGCTCGGTCAGTCCAGCTATGGACGCATGTTAAAACTGTTAATCAAACCAAAAGTTAAAGGCATTGGTATGGTGGTCGTATGATTAACGCGATTATCAATAAGCACCTACCTCGCGCCTTTGACAACCAATTAAAAGATGCTGTAACCGAATTTACCGCGACTCGCAAAGGTACTGGTGGCGCTTACGACCCTGAATTGGGCGAATACGTAGGCGCTGCTGATATTATTTATTCAGGGCGTGGTACGTTTGGCAGCTACTCAACGATGGAGCAGCAAGCCACACAGATTGAAACCACGGACGTTAAGCTGACAGCTTTGCAAATTGAGGTCACAGACACGCCAAAGGTTGACGATGTGATTGTCGCCGATGGTCAAGACAGGCGCGTCATGGACGTAAGCCAAGACCCAACCAAGTCGATTTGGATATTGCAGCTAAGGGGGCTAAATGTGGGATAAATCACCAAGCCTATTCGCTGATGTTGTGGAGAAAGCAGCGGTTAAGAAAGTTATTGATATCGGTACTGACTTTAACAATGCGCTGGTCAATAAAATGCCAGTAGATACCAGCCAAGCGGTCTCAAATATAAATCTATCCCTAGATGCTCCCAATTGGACTTTCGTCGAGGGTAAAACGATAGGGCGTAGTGGTGCAATGGCAGAAGGTATGAACTTCATTAGGGCCATGCCAAAAGATAAATTGCACTCGCTCTATTTTACTTCAACGGTTCCATACATGAAATATTTGGAAAACGGTCACTCAAGGTTCGCCCCCAATGGTGTTTTTACAGTGAGCTTTTTAGCAATATCAATGTTTCATCGGTGATATAATAGACTGAAAATAAGGGGTTTATTATGGATAGAAAGAGACTTGATATTAACGACTACCAAAATGCTAGCGATGAATTTAAAAAAGACGTTGCTTTTGCTAATGATGTTCTTGACAAGGTTTACGCAAAGATAAACAACCAGTCACAAGCCATGCTTGATGAGACTATCAAAGCAAAAACAACTACAGGATTTGTTCACAGCTCTGAGAATGTTGCAGGGTACAAGAGCAGCTTTCTACTTAGAGCTAAAGCGAAAGCGTTAAAGGCGCTACGTTTAGGAAAAAACAAAACTATCGTCATTAAGGTCAACAAGGTCGATTGATTACAGAACCACAAATACCAAGCCCTAATCAGGGCTTTTTTATTGCCCAAAATAAGGCGCTGACTATGAAATGGTTATTGATTGCTCTAGTAGTGATAGCTGACAAGATTTATGATAAATACTTTGATGATGGGGCTGACGATGAAATGGAACGTTGATAAAATGAGTCCGATTATAGATGGCGTCATAAGCGTGTCTATTTTTATCGTTTTGCTTTGGGCAATTCCTGATGATTGGTTCGCTAGCGCGCATCCAGTTGAATATCCGAATTTCATTATCCTTACGGTTGTTATTTATAATATTGGAGTTTGGTCAGGTCGAAGATTTGAGCACAAGAAAAGAGGCAGCCAATGAGCAAAGAAGCCATACGAAAACTGGTAGAGGGTAGATTTGCCTCATTCACCTTTGATGGAATTGAAGCCACAGACAAGTCCTATCCCAATGTACCAAATCAGCCTATCCCAACAAGCGGTAGGTGGCTCAGATTGCACGATATAGAGTTTGTGATACATAGGGTGGCGAGTATCGGTTCAGAACCTTGTACAAGGCGTACAGGCGTGATTGTGATTGATGCGTTTGAACGTTTAGACATGGGTACTAAGAAAATATTTGAGCTGACCGACGCTATCGAGGAATGGTTCGGCTTATGGTCAACGACTGACTTTTGGACTGACCCAGCCAATACGGTAAATTTTCCGAATGAGGGCGACAAGCCTCTAAACTATCGGTCACGGGTTTATGTACCATTTACTTATGATGAAGGCTAAGCAAGGTTCCGCACCTCAAATGCGGAATTAAAGGGTCGGATTTCAAATCCCAACCATACAGATACAACCCGCCTAATTGGTGGGTTTTTTATACCCAAATTTTACGCTTTGGGGCTGACGATGTTCTCTACCTTCGGTTGTCAGTCCCTTCTTTTACATCTATCAAAAACCTATGCCCTCGCTTGAGGGTTTTTTGCATCTGGAGAAAGACAATGGCTCGTGGAAATAAGGCTGTATTAAGTTATAGCAAACAAGACGATGTTTCGGTAGTTCCTCTTGCAGGTTGGAAAATCCTACCTCGTGTGTCGGATAGCCTGAACAACACAGTTGAGCTGACAGACAGCGAGACCATCAACGATAGTCGCTTAAAGACAGCAGGTATGGTTACGTCTGCCAATGCTGAGGGCGATATTGAAGTAGAAATGATTAAGACGGCTTATGACGACCTAATCGCAGCAGCAGCAGGTAATGAGTGGACTACGGCAACCAAAACAAAGACGGTAGTCTTTGGTGGCGATGTTGTGACTAAGTTCGCTATCGAGAAAAACCATAAAGATATTGCACAGTATCACTACTGGTCAGGTATGCGAGTTAATAGTTTCTCGCTAGATATTCCTGAAAGCGGCTTTATCGGCATGACATTTGGCTTCATGGGTGGTGGTTATGCCGCATCATTAGCTGCCAGCGCAGTAACACCAACAGCAGCCGTAACATCACCTAAAGCAACCTCATTAAGTGTTAGCGACATTAAAATTGATGGCGTTACAACTAAGGGCGTGTCATGTGTTACCGCATTTAGCTTTGAGCTAAACAACAATATTGAACGTCAGAATTGCTTAGGCGCAGGTCTGTACGGCTCTAATTTCCTAGAAATGATGGCTGATATGACAGGCAGCTTAACGCTAGCCTATAGTAAAAACACACAGTCAATGCTGGATAAGCAGCTCACTGGTGCGCCAGTTAAGATCGAAGTTACCGTTAAATTCCCTGATGGCGATACTTACGTGCTGACTATTTTCAAGGCGCAAATTTCAGGTGATATTCCATCTGGCGGAAACGAGATATTGCAAGCTCAATTAACCTATACGGTTTATGCAGACGCACCTGCTGACGCGCCGACACTTAAACTGATTACCGCATAAGGATTATAAAGATGGCCATTACTTTAAAAGATTTAAAGCCTAAAAACCTCGCAGCCATTGAGCGCGAGATCGACCATAAAGGCCTTGTTAAGCTAACCATGCGTGTTGGTCAAGACAAAGCGTTTGGCGCTGCTATGACAAAGGTACATGAGCAGAGCGCGAACAAAAAAGTAACCAAAGATGTACTAGCAAAATCTAATTTTGATGAAAACGAATTATCAACAGGCGAGGCTATGCTATATCTGATTGGTGAATATTTAATCACTGAATGGGATGTTGAGACAGCAGATGGTGAGATTGCACCCATTAACGGTGATAATTTCACCGCATTGTGCGCGTCCATCGGTGACGATCAAGAAAACTTAGACTTTGCCACTGAGATTTATAAAAACTTTAAAGAAATGTCGGATGAGTTTGTTGCTAAATCGGCTGATACTAAAAAAAAGCCATTGAAGTCTACCGCTACCAAAAAGACTACGCAGGCTTAACGGACTTTGATGTTGAGGTGATGGCGCATTTAGGGCTTGATGTGCCAGAGCCGCCGTCTTATGATGCCAGCATTCAAGACGTTATACAGACGTTCTATTTGGTCGCTAGAGGTCGCAGCTACACAGACGGACAAGCATTACCGATTAGCGTAAAGAACATCACAGACGTGGTTAGCGTGCATCCCATCAACGTACCACGAAGCATATTAGACGGTATTATATTTGAGATTGATAATTTGGTGCTTGACGAGGTTGCAGAAAAGAATAAAAGAGATAAGCCGAAAAACACATAAAGCAAAACCCCCAAGGGCAGCAACCTTTGGGGGTTTTTATTTGAACCCTAACCAAGACTTAGGAGAACAACATAAGTGAATTTTAACATAGATTTAAGCGACATTGGAGGTATTCCATTGATAAATATCGTAATTATCGGTGTGTTTGTATTGACTGGAATCCTAATGTATAGGCTACCAGAAATAATCAGGCTCTATCTTGAGCATAAACGAGACAGTCGTTAATTTGATTGGTGATCAGAACGCCGTTGTTTCAGCCTAAAATCAGCGCAAAGCCTTATATAGTAATGGGTTGAGGGTGTGATCAAAGTGATGTGCGAATATACAGATAGGCTACTATGACCGAGGTCATCGAATCAATGACCTCGTAGGAAATAAAGGTTTTAACGGTGAGGGGCTCTGACGGTCAATTTGACCTGCTGAGAGAATCAACGAGTAGGTCAAACTGACCACCTCGTCGAAAACAAAGGGTTTTAATGATCTTACCGTTCTGCAAATATGATGAACGGCAGGTACTAGCTTCTTAAGTGACCGATATAACCAATTATTGCGCAGACATCGCGAACCTCTTGTAGCGTGAAGTCATTTAGGTTATTGGTTGCCATATTGATTAAATTCTCGCGCTTGGTGAAATTATCTTCCACTAGCTCGTTCATCAAAGATGAAAAAATAAGGCTATTCATAGCTTCATTCATAGAAACTTTATTGGCTTCGCAAAACTCCTTTAGCAAAGAATGCGTGTGTTTTTCTAAACGAATCTGAGTTCTAACAAAATCTTCTTGTTTTGACATAATAAAATCCTTGACACTATGGGTAGTGCCATATATTATATTGATTGTGACACTACGCATAGTAACAAATAAGGAGTAAAACATGCAAGAAGTGGTTAGGTCACAAATAAGACTGCCGAGAGATACCTATCAGAACGCCAAGCAATTAGCGCAAACTGATGGAATTAGCTTAAACCAGCTTATTGTCGAATCGATTAATGAAAAACTCATGAAAAAGGCTTGTTCACCGGTCAAAGTAAAACAAGCCCTTAATTTAATTACCTTTGCATTGGAGCAAAATAATCATGTCTAGTTTAACAGTTTACGCACCACAAATCACCATCCTTGATAATGTAGTTAATATGATAGATGGCTTATACTCTTTAAAGGATTTACATAAAGCAAGTGGAGGTGACAACAAACACGCACCATTCCGCTTTATGAGAAACGCAGAAACAAAAGAACTTATTGTGGAAATAGAGCGTTCACCAGATGTGGTGAACGGTAACGATATCAAGGCCTATAAGGTCGTAAAAGGCGGTTCTGCTGCTAAGCAGGGTACTTATGCTTGCAAAGAATTGGTCTACCGTTATGCCATGTGGATTAGTCCAAAATTTGCCCTACTTGTTATTCGCACCTTTGATAAGTTAGTAACTGGTGAGCTTAAAGTTCAGGGTAGCCAGCTCACAGCAGAGCAGACTCTACCTTTACGTAATGCTGTAAATAAATTAGTAGGTCGTTCAGGTATAATGTACCCAGAAGGGTACAAAATAGTCCACCAGCAATTTGGTGTTAAGCATATCAAAGATTTAACGCTTGAGCAGTTATCACAAGCGGTTGAGTATGTGCATGATCGCATTCTTAACTTAAACGTAGAGAGTGCGCCAATATCTAGCTTTACGCACAATCAGTATATTATGAATGTGAAGCATGAGGTGATGGATTATGTGTACTCATTGCAAAAAGTAATAGTCGATAGTGGCAACAAACTACCAAACCGTCCTGATTTTGACACAGAAGAGATAAGCCGCGCTTTTATAGTGAGCATGATACAAGAAAACCGCATGACACTTAGTTTTGATCACGATGGCAAGCCAAATATTGGCTTTGTGCCCAAACAGCATGCTATTGTAAGTCATGAAAGTTTAGCTAGTGTTGTGCAATTCGCGCACAGATCGCAACTACCTAGTATTATCAATGCAGCGGTTGAGCGTCTAGGTAAATAAAAAATCAAGACAAATTAAATTCAAAAAAGCCTTACATCATTGTAGGGCTTTTTTATTGCCCGCCTACCACCTATCGGATATTATAAGAAGATACGAACGACTGGAATTATAAGATGAAGGTTATATTGGTAGGTATTTTAATATCCTTGCTTGCTTTGAATGCTAATGCTGGCAACATGTACGTATATAAAGACAAGGGCGGACAAGTAATTCTTAATAATATAAACCCTAGTGGCGACTTTGATAAATTCTCTGAGAAAGTCAAGGTTACCTACTATGAGGATACAGATGAAGGTAAGCAAGAGGCTGCATATCAGGCGCAGCTTGCTAAAAAACCTGCCGCCGCCATTGGTATGACCAAAGAACAGGTAAGAAACAAAACCAATTGGGGTGAGCCTAATGACATTAACACCACTACCAACAAATACGGTACTCATGAGCAATGGGTGTACGATGATTATCAATACCTATATTTCGACAATGGCAAACTGACAACCATACAGCAGTAAACAAGATCAATCACACAACCACCTTTTTAGGTGGTTTTTTTATGCCTAAAATTCGGGGTGAGATATGGCAGAACAAACTTCACGGCTTAGTATTGTCATAGATACCAGAGATGCAGAGGCAAGAATTGAGCGCTTGCGTAGAGCACTTAGGGGTTTAGATGGTGCGACAGGCGGAGCTAACAACGGTACTAATGATTTGTCACGTAACACCGATAGGTTGAGCCGTAGCGCAGCGGGAGGGACAACAGCGATACAGCGCTTAACATCGTCGCTAGGTGGCTTGCAAGCGGTATTTGGCGGTCTTATTGCTGCTATGAGCATTGGCTCTATCTTCCAAACAGCCGATGCAATGCAGTCACTTAATAGCAAGATCAAGCTAGCAACTGATAGCTCGGTAGAATATCTAGCCGTGCAAGGTCGCTTACGTGATATGGCGCAATCAAACTTAACTCAATATGATTCATTGGTTGATTTATACTCCTCATCAAGACGAGCGCTTAAACAGCTGGGTAAGACACAAAATGAAACCTTGCTATTTACCAATAATATAACCAAGGCGATGTTTGTTGGTGGCGGAGCGGCGGCAAGCCAAGCAGCAGCTTTGGTTCAGCTGAGTCAGGCACTTTCCAGCGGAATTTTACGCGGGGAAGAATTCAACAGTATCTCTGAACAGGCGCCGATCTTACTTGAGTTGGTTGCTGAAAAAATGGGCGTTGCTCAAGGCGCACTTAGAAAGCTAGCAGCAGACGGTAAGATATCATCAAGGGTTTTATATGATGCTATCAGTGACGCTACTGGGAAGTTAGACGAAATGGTGGCTAAGATGCCAGCCACGATGACTCAAGGACTGGAAACGGTAAAAAATCAGTGGAAGTTCTTTATTGATGACACGCTTAATGCCACAGGTGGATTTTCAAGCATTGTGGCAGCTGCTTTGATAGGGCTAGGTGAAAACCTACAATCGCTAATTCCGATACTGGTTGCTGGTGGTCTTGCATGGGGCGCTTATGCCCTAGCAACGTCAACAGCGGTAACCACAGGTCTTGCTGCTGCCATATCAAGTATGGCGGGTATGGGCGGCTGGCTCTTATTCAACTCCATGCTTATTAAGGCGCAAATACTAAGCTTTTCTGGTTTATCTGCGATTATGGGTGTTTATAGCGCCAAGGTAGTTGCCGCTGCATTAGCAATAAAAGCTAAAGCTACAGCCGTTGCTCAGTCTCTTGCTGTAACAGCATTAAGTACAGCAGCTATCATACGTAATGGCGACGTAATCTTTACTTTGACAGTGGCGGCTAGAGGTGCAGCAACAGCTATTGCTCAGAAAGTCGCAGCAATGCGAGCAGGGATTAGTGTTGCATCACTATACACAGCAACACTATCGGGCGTAGCAGGTGTCGCAGGTGTTGCAGCAGCTTCGGTAAAAGGTTTAGGTTTAGCAGTTGCTAGGCTAGGCGGTATCATTAACGCACACCCTATTATGTTTTTAGCGGTTACGCTACTTAGCGTAGTGGCAGCAACAGAGGACGCAGAGGGCAAGACCAGAGGCTTCACAGGGGCAATGAATAGTCTTAGTGAGGCGGTAAAAGTTGTTGGGTCGCTATTTCTGGATTTTGTAAGATTCACGATTAACGGTATTTCTAGTATTGGTCAAGTTTTTGGCACGTTTATCACCTCATTTGTGCAAAATTCAGAGTCAGGCGCTAACGAGTCTAGCAATATGTTTGCAGTGTTCTTCTCAAATACCGAGGGCGGTTTTGTTGGATTGCTTCAGGTTTTTGCAAGATTCAGCGACTTGGCAGCGGCATCTATCCGCAACCTAATTAAGTCAGTTGTACGAGGTATGGGGAATCTTGTAAAAGACGTTGCTAATAAGGCGGCTATGATGGGCAATATCTTGGTTGATGCCTTTGAGTGGGCGGCAGGTGGTATTGCCAAAACCCTCAACTTTATATCTGGCGGTGTTGGTTGGGCAGTAAAGCAGCTTAATAAAGTATCACCCATTCAGATTGGCGTTGAGGAGAGAGAATACGCAGCGCCTAAATTAGAACGCTTTTTGGCTGACCGAGCTTTAGATGTTCAAGGTTGGTCTGAGAGCATGATGCCAATCATGGAAGACCAGATAACAAACGGTCTAAGTGGTACGGTTCAAAAAGCTATCGATGCAACACGCATTGCAGCTAAGGAAGCAAAAGCCGATCTAGACTTAGTTGCTGATGGTATCGCCAATATTGCGGATGCAGACGATAAAGCTAAGAAGAAGAAAGCGAAGAAGGAGAAAAAACCTAAAACAGTTAAAGATAAGTCAGCAGAGGAGTATAAGCGTCTTCTGGAGAGTTATAACCAACAGATGGCAGCCTACGATAAAGAAAGTTTTAATCTAGAGGCGCCATTTCCTACTGAGCTCAGGGATATGGTGTTTGAGATCGAGCATCCTTTTGGAAAATTTGTAGGCCTATCTGAAGAATTAAAGAAAAACTTGATCGAATCCGCTAAATCAATGGATGCGGTCAGAGTTAACGCCACTGGCAAAGGTATGATTCGAGATCTAAAAAGGGATATTTTAGCTTTAGATGAATCCAATCCTTTGCAGTCTCTGCTGAACAATCTTAATGATGTTGATAACGTTTTATCGACGCTAGATGTGTCTGTGATGCGTGACTTGCAGCGCCTAACGGTTGACTTGGATGTTAAAAAACAATCTTTAGCGATAGCAGATATGACTAAAGAAGCTGAAAGGCAATTGAAGTTATCTACTACAGTTAACGAACTTGATAGGCAAAGGTTGGAGATAGGCTATGAGTATGGCGACATGCTTGAAAAATTCTCTTATCTTAAAGACGTAGGTTTAGATTCAGAGTATAAGGCGCTCAAAGTTGACCTTGATAGATTAAAGGCCGTTAAGGATCTCATGGCGGCTAACGAAGCTATGAGGGTGAGTAGTGAGGCGCTAACAGGCGTAATGGACGAAATAGCGCAGGAGTCGCCACTTGGCAAGATTGAGGCTGACTACCAAAGACGCTTAGAGATTATTGATGAATATGAGAGCCAGTGGACGAACTTAGTAGGTGTTCATTCTGCCGAGCGTACGGCGATTGATCAAGCTTACATGGATGCTAAGCGTGACTTGATGTTAGATCAAGGTGAGGCAATATTTGGCAACTTAGCAGGATTATCAAAGGCATTCTTAGGTGAGCAATCTGGTATGTACAAAGCCCTATTTGCTATTGAAAAAGGGTACACCTTAGCCAAGGTCTTGCTGAAGAATAAAGAGGCTATTGCTGAGGCTTGGGCTAGTGCGCCATTTCCTGCCAACTTAGGCGCGGTTGCTTCAACGGTGGCAGGTACGGCAGGTTTGGCATCGGCGGTATCAGGAATTATGCCCGGCTTCAAAACTGGCGGCTACACTGGCAACATGGGCGCGTCTCAAGTTGCTGGTGTCGTACACGGTCAAGAGTATGTTTTTGATGCACAAGCAACTAAGCGTATCGGTGTTGATAATCTTAATGCTATGCGTAGTGGTAAAGCGCCAGCTGGTGACGTAAGTATTAACATCATCAATAACTCAAGCGCGCGTGTCGAGGCTAGTGATGATGGTAAGACGATCACGATCACAGACGTTAATAATGCGGTTGACCGCGGCATTAAACGTTCATGGACCAATACTGGCAACCCTAACAGCTTTGAGAGTAAGCAGCTTAATCGCAACCTACAAGCCCCAAGGAGAAGATAATAATGAATATTACATTAAATAGTGACCAATGGTCGGATGTGAAAATCGATACCAATATTGAAGGCGATACAATTATAACCTTGGTGAAAAAAGCAGGTGATGAAGCGGAACGACTGGCTAAGGATATTGATAACCCAAACAGTAAAATATCAAAATCTTTAAAAAGGGCGTTTGATATTAATCGGAGACGCTAATGGCTATTGAAGATTTACCGCAGATGGTGCTATTGCCATTGCGTGATAGCTATAACGTCACGCTTGGCAATGATGTAGTCACCACGCAGTTTGAAAAGGGTATGCCGCGCCAACGTTTAGGCGGTGTCGGTAGCCCTCACCAGCTGTCAGTGACGTTCAGGCACAAGGGTCAGCACCAAGAGTACCTTTATAACTTTTGGGAGCTGTACAAGACCAAATCCTTTGCAATGCGATTGATAATTGGCAGTCCAACTTTGTCATGGTTTGAGTGTCGGTTTTTAGGCAGCCCAACACATACAGAGCTTGGCGCTGATGTGCATGAGTTTAGCATTGGCTTGGTCGTCAAACCCAAGCGTCTTGATCTTGATGTATCAGCCGCTTACGTGTGGGCTTATCAACAAACTGGCGGCGATGTATCAACCTTTTTTAATGCGCTTGAAAAGCTGGTGAATGAAGATTTGCCAGACGCGTTAGGGGGTCTCAATGCCTGATTATTCGTTTTGGTTATCGGGCAATCCTGATGACGTTAGATTGCTGCTGGTTGAGATTAGTCATCCTGCATGGTCAAAGACCTATCGTATCGTGCAGAACCACGCTGACGGTATCACGGTGCAGCATGAGAACACGCTCAGCTATAATTATGAGTATGTGCCACTGACCATTCAAAAAGGCACTAACAGCGACGACTTAGATCAAGAGATAACCATTGGCGTTGGTGATTTAGGTGAGGATTTCCCAGCCGAACTTGACCGAGTGCGAGCCAGTGCCATGTACTCAAAAGTCAGACCAGTGCTGAATTATCGTGAATTCAATCTTAGCGACTTGTCAAAGCCACAGGTCACAATCTTGGGCTTAGAAGTCACAGACTATGAGCCAAAAGTGGAAGGCGCTGTGTTCGTTTGCAGAGCTAAGCAAATGAATCTGACAAAGACAGGCGAGGTCTACACGCTAGACAATACGCCAACGCTGAGAGGGTTTGTCTAATAACAAACGAGGATCAACTATGCTAACAATCGCAGCTTTTGCTATCTCAATAGTATCTCTAATGCTAAATATTTATTTAATAGTCAAAACCAAGAAAATCAGCGTCAAGGTTATTACCAAGAGCGACGTTCAGGAAAATATCAAAGCAGAAGTGCAGCGCTCATGGGGTAATTTAATAAACCCTAACAGCTTTGAGTCAAAACAAATAAAACGTGGTTATCAAATGCCTAAACGGAGATAACCATGTGGGACTCTATCATTTACGATGCTGACCGTTATTGCTGTGAGCATTTTTTGATAGATGCTTACAAGCATTACAGGCAAATAGATTTATCACCAAAGCTGCTTACGAGCGGCTTTTTTAATGTCCAAAATTTGAGACAGTTTGCGCAAGTGGATAAACCAAGCCAGTACAGCATTGTGCTATTCAGGGCAAGGAGCAAGGCGCACGTAGGTTTATGGGTAGATGGGCGCGTGCTGCATTTAGAACCACACGGTGTGGTGTGGCAGACGCTAAACATAGTGAAACAAGGATTTGACAGGGTGTTATTTTATGAAGCTATTTAATCGCTCAGTTGAATTGATTGTAATTCGTGATGTGCTGAATCCGCAGAGGCATGAGTCTTATTACGGAAATAACATTGAGAAGC
Source organism: Psychrobacter sp. JB193 (assembly GCF_002285555.1). NCBI lineage: Bacteria > Pseudomonadati > Pseudomonadota > Gammaproteobacteria > Moraxellales > Moraxellaceae > Psychrobacter > Psychrobacter sp. JB193. The sequence continues at coordinate 510,170 of NZ_NRGY01000001.1, read as the reverse complement.
TATCAAAAGAAGCATTTGGTGGTCAAGGCTTATCTGAAAACATACGGCTATATCATGGCAATTTCCTTGATGAGGTCACGCCTAAGACGCCTGACGATGTAGATAATATCATGCACCTAAATGGTCGAATCTATGCTGTGGTTAAGCCGATGGGCGTGATAGAGCCGTGGGTTGTATCATTAATTATATCCGTCACGGTTGCGGTAGCCACGGCCTTTTTAATGCCAGTGCCAACACTACCAAATCAAAATAGCAGTGCAGCACCAAGCCCTAACAATGCGTTGGCAGCTAGAGCGAATAAGCAGCGTTTAGGTGGTCGCATACCTGATATTTTTGGCACTGGTTACAGCTTTCCTGATTTAACTGCGGTGACGTACAGCGTGTACATTGACCATAAAGAGGTGGAAATGTCTGCTTATCGCGTAGGGCGTGGCAAGCATCATGTCTTTGAGGCTTACGACGATACGACGCCAATCAACCAAGTATTTGGCTCAAGCGTATTGGTTTTTGACCCCGATACCACATTTGATGATACGCCAGCTTTTCAATTTGGCTCAGCATTTACAGCAGACGAGGCAGAGTGGTCACGCAAAGTCGCCAAGCGGTACACGTCGGTAAACGGGCAAACACTGCAAGCGCCTGATAGCTACCTAACAGTAGCAACGATATTTAAAAACCCAAATATTATTGAAACATCGAGCAATGCTGATTTTAGAAATAACTTTGCAGCAGGTGACACGATACTTATTGAGGGCGCGGACAACTTAGCGTCAGCTAATGGCGTTACTGAGGGCGTAGAGCCTGACGAAACTGATGTTACTTACACACTTAACGGTCAGTACGAGATATTGACCGTAACTGAAAAGCAAATAATTTTGTCTAATCCAGCGGCTATCAATAGTGACTGGGGGAAATTGGCAGACAATATTGATTTAACGGTTGAATCTGACGCGGTAACGTTATCAACTGAGAGTGATACGTTTTGGCAGGGTTGGCACTATACGGACTTAAAAGAACACGAAAGCGCATACATCAATATCACAGCAGCAGGACTCTACGATGGTGAGCCAGATGCTACTTGGCGCGCCTTGCGCTTATTTGGTCAGATTGAGTCTGAAATTGTCGATAGCTCAAACAACCCTGTAGCTGGAACGCTAGTTACTCAGGAATTTAGCATACAGTCACCTAATAGCGATGGTTTTGCATTTGGCGCCATGAAAAAAGGTTATCAGACCTCTTTGTCATCTTATACAGACAACAAGATTAGAACCACAGCAAACAAGACAGTTGTTATCAATAACCCTAATTTTGTCAAAGGTAAGCGCCTACGCTGGAGAGCAGCAAGAACATCTAACGTGGTCACGGATAGCTCAGGCGGCATTGTTGACGAGCTAAAGATTAAAGATTTTTATGGCATCCGATCAATGGTCGCTAGCGACTATATGCCAGGTACAACCAACGTGCTCAGTAAAACGCTTGGCACTGAGGGCGCTCTATCACTCAAAGAGCGTAAGTTACGACTATTGGTGCAAAGATATGTGACAGATGCGACAACTGGCATATTAAAACTATCAAATCGCGCTGACGACATTATCAGGCACATAGCGACTGATCCAAAAATTGGCAATCTTGATTTGTCTCAAATCGATATTGCTCAGATAAAAACCGAGGTCGATAACATTGTTACTTATTTCGGCACTGAAAAATGTGCTGAGTTTTGCGGTACGTTTGATGACAATAATTTGTCAGCAGAGGAGACGATACAAACGGTGGCGCGCGCGGTATTTAGTCAAGCCAAGCGACAAGGTAATAAAATTATGCTGGACTTTGAGCGATTAGTGCCAGGTTCAGCAGCAATTTTTAACAGTCACAACATATTGCCTGACACTTATAGCGCACCGCAGTCGTTTGGCGTAAACAGTGATTATGATGGCGCCAAAGTCGAATACACCGACCCAATCGATGATGCGACAGTGACGCTGAGTTATCCGAGCGAATCCATCGTCAATCCTCACGAAGAAAAGCTAATCGGTGTCCGCAATAAGATACAGGCGCATATGCACGCCATGCGAATACTCAACCGTGACCTTTTTGTCTACAAGTCATGCGAGTTTACAGCAGGGGACGAATCCAACATTGTCGTGCGTACCAATCGCATCACAGTCGCAGATCAGCTACGTGCAAACGTGCAGCAGGGCACTGTGTCAAGTATCGAGACAGTCGGTAGTGACATTGTGCTGCATACCGATTATCCGATTGATATTGCAGCTGGTACACCGCAAACGATGTTTATCCAAACTATCAACAACGGTGTAGAAGCAATCGAGGTGACAGCGCGTGACGACTACAGCATGACGCTTGCAAGACTGCCAAGTGGTGAGATTAGCACGGGGCCAGATAGCGTGGTGCAAGCGGTGTTTGTTACCAATGCCGATACCGACCGCGATGCTTATCTAATCACCGAGAAATCACCAAGCGAGGGTATGACAAACAAGCTCACATGCACCAATTACGATGATAGGTATTACCAAAACGACACGGATCACATAAACGGCTTAATAACCTAAACCAATAATTTAAACAACGCCCACTTAACTGTGGGCTTTTTTGTGGGAGCTTTAAAAATGGCAGAGCCGATTACATTGCAAAGGCTGATTGATGCAAGCATGGATAGCGAATCGCTTGAAGTGGTGGTCAATGGCGATGATAGTACAGACGTAGAAACAAGGTTGGGTGGTACATATCCAACGCTAGCAAAAGCAATCAAGACAATTTTAGAACAAGGCACGCTTAACGCTACATTGTTTAAGACAAAGGCGTTAATGGAGTCTAGCGCACTAGTAGATGATAGTTATGCGCTAGTCACTGATGACGCAGTTGCTGATAATAATGGCTACTATCAAAAACAATCTAGCGAATGGGTGTTTAGTGGTTACAATCCGTCTGCGCAAGCAAAGACGTACACTGATTCAGCGATAACGACAGCCTTAGATGCAACATCATTTGAAACGCAAACAGTGGATTTAGAGCAGCTGCTCACAGTAACTGACGATGATTACAATATATTAATGACCATCGATGAAAATCTCGATGCAAACTTTGACGGCATTGCATCAAATCGGATAGCAACTAAAGGCATGATGATTTTTGAAGATGACTCTGCAACTGGCGCATTCCCGATAACCGATGATTTTGGCAATATCTTAAGCTATTACGATGACAATGGCGTTTTTCAGTATATCGGCAAAGGTGCTGATAATCTAATTGGTGCAGACGACCGCATTGAAACCGACATTATTCATGTATCTATTTATGGTCAATCTTTATCTCTTGGTTTAGGTGCAACAACCGTATCGACTGCCAGCGAATCACCTAACGCTTTGGTGCCAAATCAGGGTATTGAAGACGGTCAGCAGTCGTCGGTTAAGCAAGGCATTAATGCTTTACCGCTTACCTCGACAAGCCTAGTTGCTTTTAATCCTGCGCTCAATCCTAACCTTAAAGAAAACCCTATTTATGGCGCTACTATTCACTTGCAAAAAGCACTGGATGCTCGCGGCTCAACAAGCAAAATACTGCCGTCAGCTCACGGTTACGGCGCAACCGCTATTGCAGGTCTATCAAAGGGCACTATCAACTACAATGTTGGTGTTGCTCAATCTAAGCGATATAGGGAGTATGCAAGTGCTCGTGGTGACTCTTGCTTGACTCAGTTTATGCTGTGGGTACAAGGCGAAGCTGATATCAGCACAGGTCTAAGCAAAGACGCTTACAAGACTGCATTAAATAAATTGCTTGACGACTACCAAACGGACATCAATCAATCAGCATTAAAGCCAATTATGCTCACTTACCAAGTATCGAGCCACACGAAAAGAACGCCAAACAGCACGCCTGATATTGCATACGCTCAGCTTGAGTGCGCCAACGAAAATCCATACATTAAAATGGTTTGTGCTACTTATCCGATGACTTATTATGATGGCGTTCACATGGTGGCTAATTCTTATAAGTGGATGGGGGCTTACTTCGGCAAAGTAATCGATTGGATGCTTGAAAACAAACGCACAGACTGGAAACCTCTACAGCCTGAGAAAGTAATGCGGACTGGTAAAGTGGTGACTGTTATTTTTCATGTGCCAGAAGGCCAGCTTGTGCTAGATACAACAATGGTCACCAATCCGGGTAATTATGGCTTTACGGTCAAAGATGCACTTGGCAATAACTTGACGATCTCTAGCGTATCACTAAAGGGCGATAACAGAGTTAATATTGTACTGTCAGCCATACCAACGTCTGATGTAACGGTGACTTATGCGCTTGGCACGACTGGCGCTGATGCGGGTTACAACACAGGCGCTCGCGGTAACCTGCGTGACTCAGACGACACGATTTCAAACACACTGGATGAAAACGGCAATCCGTATTCTCTATACAACTGGTGCGTACTATTTTCTAAAAAAGAGGGCTTCTCATGGGTTCAGTAATCAGACTTAAAAACTTAAATATTGGCAGCTCACCACTTGGTGCGATCAGCGTACCATTTTTACCAGACAGCACAATGACTTTAGTGCCGTCGGTAAACGGTGTTGTCTCTAAGCTGCCAGCAGGGGTCACATTAACGCCAGTAGGTAGTCCAACAGTTACGGCTGACTACATACAAGGCAACGCTAACGTCAATTACCTTACAACAAACTATGTACGTGACAGCACTAAGAGCTTTACGCTTGCTTTAGTGATGAAGCGTGACGCGGTAAATGGCACACAGTTTTATGCAGGTGACTATCACAACGCCTCGCATCCAAAATACCCAAATAACGCAGGTATGGGGATTATATCGACAAGCACGCAAGGTATTAGGCCCACAATACATTTAACATCAGGCTCTATTTTTAGCACGTCAAATATGCCAGCAGCGCTTAATACTGGTGTGAATTTGGGCGAATGGTACTTTGCATGTTTGACAGTTAATGCGACAACAAAAACTGCAACACTCTATGTGCCAGCGCTAAATGTCGCTTGGACAGATACATATACAAGCGAGATGCGCCCACTCGAATACGATGAAACGTTTAACTTTGTTGGTAATGTGAGCGGCGCAAGCGGTGGCGCTGCATATTTAGCACAGCTGTCTTTTTACGAGCGACACTTTACACAAGCAGAGGTCATGCAACAGTACGAATTATCAAAAAGATACTGTCAAGCAAAAGGTCTGACTGTTAACTAGCAGCGCTTTCAAAACAAAACCCCTTAACTGGGGTTTTTTATTATCAAATTTTTGAGGAGTGACGGATGCAAATAAGCATCAGACAGGCATGGTGGGTGCTGATTGCAGTCCTCGTCATCGCTTACCCTATTAGCGCAAAAGCCGCTGAAATCGCACAGCAGGTCTACGGTGCCCCATTCTTACCAAGCTGGTATGGCATTGCTGCGTTCAGCTTTGGTGGTGGATTAGTGGCATCATTTGTTTATATTGATGACATTGACAGGCAGCTCAAGCATCCAGTGTTAGCCAAAATTGTTATTGGTTTTTTATCTGGTATCGCGCTTTGTATGCTCCTATCGCAAGATGCAGCCAACCCAAAACCAGCTTTAACCTTTTGGGCGTTTGTAGCATCAGCAGCAAGCGCACCTATTGTTTGCGGTGCTTTGGTCTATCTGAGTGACAAAGGCAGATTGTTTGGCTGGTTCGACATCGTAGCAGACCGTCTGCCACGATCACGATCAAAAGGAGGCGATGATGATAACGCCAATTTTAGTTGATTTAATATTGAACATAACTGCTTTTTTATTTGGTCTTTACATACTTAGCTGCAAGATGTACGCGTTCAATCGTGCCATTTATACGCCAAAGGCTGAGACGCTAACCATAGCCGCCTTTATGCTCGGCTGGTCTATCTTTGGTTTTAAAGCATTTGCTGTCATATCTCGATACCCGCCTTGGCTGTCCGATAATAACGGGTGGCAGGGTGCATGGAGTTACACGCTTGGTCGCGCGGTTCTCGTCGTCGCCTTTGTGGTTGTGACCTGCATTTTTAGCAAGCGAGCAGCAGCACAGCGACTTGAACGTAATAAAGACAAACAACACGCCCCTTAATTGGGGCTTTTTTTGGAGCTGAAAATGTCTAGACAGATGAACTCTCATCAACTCAAGATGCACAATCGAGCGCTATCAGCGACAAGACGACTGCAAGCACAGTTGAATGAAACGCCCGATGGTTTTTGGGGTGGTGATTCACAGGCCGCTTTGCTTTGTAGCTCTAAGCAAGTTGGTTATGATTGGGACAAGCTGCGCGCGCACTTTGGCAGTTTCAAACAATCACAAGTCGATGGATTCAATGCGGTATTAGATGCAATCAACAAATACAATAGTGACGCTATCACACCAGCATTTATCGCCTATATGCTCGCCACTGCATGGCATGAGACAGCACATACCATGTTACCCATTGCTGAGTACGGTAAAGGCCGTGGTCGCAAGTATGGAAGCAATGTAGATATTGACGGCTCGCGCTATGAAGGGCTGCCTCATATCTATTATGGGCGTGGCTATGTGCAATTAACATGGCTATCAAACTACGTCAAAATGGGTAAGTTGCTAAATATAGACTTGGTTAACAACCCTGATTTGGCAATGCAGCCAAAACATGCGGCCGATATTATGATCGCTGGTATGTTAGGTGGTTTGTTCACCGGTCTATCGTTATCACGTTGCATCACGTATGGTCTGTACTTTGAGTTTATCCAAGCACGTAAGATAATCAACGGCACAGATAAAGATGATGCTATTGCTGATTATGCGGTTAACTTTTTGGATAGTTTGGTTGTTTCTTAGCCGCATTTGAATAGGTCTACCCTGTGCCCCGTCATTAATTTGGCGGGGCTTTTTTTGTGCCTAAAATTAACTACCGAGCATTAATCGGTGGTTGATTTCAAGCTGTCGAGATAGTCAGCCCATTTTTGCATCATATCAAGTCGCTCTTCTAAAAACTGCACTCTATTATAAGCACGTCCGTTGCTGTCTCTCACGCTATGCCCTAACTGCATTTCAATAATGCGATAGTCAAACTTAAATTTTTCTTCTAATAGCGTTCGAGCAATAGCGCGGAATCCATGACTTGTCTGTTCACTACTCACAAAACCCATGCGCCTAAGCGCCTGATTTAATGTGTTTTCTGATAATGGACGCGAAGCATTGATCACCGACGGAAAAGCAAGCTCACTATCTCTATACTCACGCATCTCAGCCAATATTTGTAATGCTTGGCTAGATAATGGCGTGACCATTTTAACTTTGGTTGACTTCATTGTTTTTGATGGCGTGTAAGTCCATGTTGCTTGCTCAAAATCAACGTCGACCCATTTTAAGTGGCGCACTTCGCCAGGGCGCGCAAAAGTAAGCAAGGCAAATTCTAGCGCCTTTCTTGTCACAAGGTGGCCATGATAGCCGTCAATACATTGCACAAGCTCAGTCAAGCGAGGTTCATCAAGTATGGCGGGATTATGGCGTGTGTCCGCTGATTTGAATACACCTCGTAGATGCAAGGCTGGATTGTTATCAGTGCGACCAGTTGCAATAGCAAAGGCCATGACTTGGCTTATCATCGTCCGCATTTTTTGCAGTTTGGTAAGATGACCTGCTTTTTCAGCTTTGCGCAGCACAGCCAAACAGTCGGCAGTGGTGACATCGCTTACTGGCTTATTGCCAATCACAATCAAAACCTCACTGATGTAACTCTGCATTTTTTCTAACGTGCCTGAGCTATAACTTTTGGTAGATAGCCACTCATTGAAAACCGATTTAAAATCGTTTGCTATTTTATTGCGCTCAGAAGTTATCTGATCTTTGTTATTCGTCTTTGGATCAACATTGTTTTCAATCAGCACATCACACTCAGCACGTTTTTTGCGAGCATCAGCTAAAGATAGAGCAGGGTACCGACCAAGTTTGAACATATCAGCGATACCAGTGTAGGGACGACTGTATTGATAATACCAAGTCTTGGTACCTGACTTTGCAACATTGAGCACTAGACCATTACCGTCATACAATCGATACGGCTTATCTTTTGGCTTAGCTTTCGCCACCTCGGTATTGGTCAGCGGATTAGTGATGCGAGCCATAACAGTAAATCCTAATAGTAAAAACAGTAAAAACGGCAATTACTGGCAAGTTTACTGTTAATAATCTCGGTTTACAACAGACAAGTACAGACATATACAGACAACAAAAAAGCCCAAACGCTTATCACGTATGGGCTTATTGGTCATCGTCGTACAACTACAGACTGCTATATGGTACCAGTGGTCGGACTCGAACCGACACGCTTTTAAAGGCAACGGATTTTGAATCCGTCATGTCTACCAATTCCATCACACTGGCATGTAAGGAGATAACATCTAATGTAGAATAGAGATTATCGAATTGGGCTACAGGGTTAACTCTGTATAGGCTGCGTATTATAGCAGCCTATTTTTAGCCGTCAAGAATTATTTTAAATTATTTTCGACTGATTTACCAAAATACCTATTATCCAACAAACGCACGTTCAACAGCATAGTCTGCTTGTACACCCATACGTGGTGATACGGTCAAACCAAAATCATCCAAAATGGTTGAAACATCTGCGTTAAATGGCATGCTGCCGCATATCAAAACACGGTCATCCTCTTTATTGATTGGTGGCAATCCAATATCTTCAAAAAGCTTGCCTGATTTCATCAAATCCGTCACACGACCTTGATTTCTAAATTCTTCACGAGTAACGGTAGGGTAGTAGATGAATTTTTCGCGATACCATTCGCCAAAGATTTCGTCATTAGGAAGCTCGTTCTCGAACATGTCGCGATAAGCCAAGTCTTCTGCGTTACGTACCCCATGTACCAGAATTATTTTTTCAAAACGCTCATAGACTTCAGGATCACGCGCCAATGCCAAAAACGGTGCCATGCCCGTTCCTGTTGAGAGCATGTATAAATGTTTGCCCGGTAACAAATCGTCTAATACAAGCGTACCAGTGGGTTTTTTACTGACCAATAACTCATCGCCAACCTTGATATGCTGTAAGCGTGAGGTCAGAGGGCCGTCTGGAACCTTAATAGAAAAGAATTCCAAATGATCTTCGTAGTTAGGGCTGGCAATTGAGTAAGCGCGTAATAGCGGTCTGCCATCGACAACGATTCCAATCATCGCAAACTCGCCATTACGAAAACGTAAGCCGTCGTCACGAGTGGTTTTGATACTAAATAGAGAGTCATTCCAATGATGAACCTCAGTGACCGTTTCGGTGCGAAGTTTTGACATAAAGTCCTCGTCAATAAGTTGCTATCTGTGTCGTTAAATTAAATGAGTATTAAATGTATTTTTTTCAATGTTACATTAAAAATGATAAATGATATTAAAATGATAAAAAGGTATCGAGCCTTGATGACGGTATAAATTGTTGTTTTTAAAACATCAATTTTGCAAGCGTTCACTAATATCACATATTCATTGACCAAAATCTGAGCGCTATTCTAACATTTTATGTGATGTTGTCAGTATGTAGAGGTGGCTTGAAGGTCTATAGAAAGGTAAGCAATTAAACGGCTGTCATCGAAGTGCTCGCTCATAATACCAAACTTTAAAATAAAAATCCGTCCAGTAGCAGCAATGCAGCATGATAAAATGGAATATCGTTAGCGAGTAATTTTGTAAGATTGGGCAGTTTTGCTTGATAAAAGAGCACGGTTATTTACGGAGTAGGTTTATGTCTAGTGAAAATGCGTCTCAAAGTGATGGTTATCACGCACCAATTATTGGCTATCATCGTGCGCCGCTGACGCAAAAATTTGGTGCGCCAAGACAGCCAAACTTGGTAGCACTGACCAGTATTATTGAAATGTTAGCGCCTTATGATGATCCGGCCGCTTTTATTGGTATGGAGGCGTTTAGTCATATTTGGATCAGTTGGCATTTTCATCACAACTATATTAATAAAAACAATAGTCGTGATAAAACAGACACCCGTTTTCGCCCGCAAGTACGTCCTCCTAGGCTCGGTGGTAATCAAAAAATAGGTGTATTCGCCAGTCGTAGTATGTATCGGCCTTCTGCCTTAGGATTGTCTGTTGTTAAGCTTGAACGTATTGAGATCTTAGAAGGACGCGTATTACTGGTTATTAGCGGAGCCGATATGATCGATGCCACGCCAATCATCGATATCAAACCCTATGTCGCTTATAGTGATGCGATTGTGCACGCAGAAAGTGGCTTTGCTCCATCAGCCCCCATACTGTCGGAAGTGATGATCACTGAATCTGCTCACGAGCAGTTCATGGGTTTGGTGAATATCGAGCAGAACAAACAATGTACCGATAACGCCACTGGGGCAGAGCTTAATACAGTCGCCGCGCATATTCATCAAATACAGAACCAGTTGCTGGTCTCTGATATGGATGCGATTAAAGCGCTTATCGCTCAAGACCCACGTCCAGCCTACCGCCGTGATGATACAAAAACGGCGTTTGTGATGCGTTATAAGTCTATCGATGTAACGTTTCGGTTGATAGAATCAAAGCATTTACAAATAACTGATGTGGTAGAGGTGAGTGTGTAGCGCTAGAATCGCCTCGTCGCACTTACTTATTAGTCGCTTGTGAATGATAGAGTAGTGATTGATAAAGCTTTAAACTGACATTTGTCTCTATTTACATTCATATCTTTACCGAAATTCGTTGCCAATAATACAAGAAGAAAAATATGTCTGTTCAAAATTATTCGATAGTGATTGATCTGCGTTGGTGTCTCGATGAGTTGTTGGCAGATAAAGTCATTGATCAGCGCGGTTACAACCTAGTTATTACCAGTCGTCGTGATAAAGCGCAGCATCCATTGATTACCATCAGTGAGTTTGGTTTACCAAATGGTCATGCCCTTGAACCAAACGCTGAGACCAAGTTGACCCTTGCGTGGTTGAATCAGTGGTTGGCCAGCAAAGCAGGTATGACACTGGTTCGTATTGATCCCTTAAAAGTGGATGTCCCTGCTGCGACTCAGTTGATGTCCTTTGAATATGCACGCTCGCAGCATATCTTACCAATTGAAGTGAAGAATGATGAAGTGGTCATTGGGACAGATCAGCCATTTTATACGGACTGGCAAGCAAATATTGAAAAGCTCGTTAAGTCTAGAAACTATCGCACGGTTTATATCAGTCCTGACCAGATTCATCGCTATCGACGAGAGTTCTATCAAGTAACCCAAGCGATTGCTGGGGCAAATAGTGTCCATAAACGGGCGGCAGCGGACGTCACCAATGTCGAGGCATTATTGCAACTGGGTGACAACACCAACCCCGATGCCAATGATCAGCATATCGTCAGAGTGGTTGATTGGCTATTGCAGTACGCTTTTGAGCAACGCGCCAGTGATATTCATCTAGAGCCGCGTCGTGAGACAGGTAAGGTGCGTTTTCGTATTGATGGTGTGTTACATACCGTTTATGAGATGCCGCTGGCAATTATAGTGGCAGTGACGGCACGTATTAAAATCTTAGGGCGACTTAATGTTGCTGAAAAGCGTAAACCGCAAGATGGTCGCCTTAAAACCCGTACGCCAAAGGGGTTGGAGACTGAGCTACGTTTATCGACCATGCCAACAGCTTTCGGTGAAAAATTGGTCATGCGCGTGTTTGATCCTGAAGTATTGGTACGCTCATTTGCTCAGCTTGGCTTATCTGGCAAGCAGCTTGAGACATGGCATGAGTTGACTGCCAATCCTAACGGTATTATCTTGGTTACAGGTCCGACAGGCTCAGGAAAAACAACCACTTTATACAGTACGCTCAAGCAGCTAGCCACTGAGCAAGTCAACGTCTGTACGATTGAAGACCCGATTGAGATGATTGAACCAGCCTTTAACCAAATGCAGGTCAATCCTGGCGTCGAGCTGCATTTTGCAGATGGTATTCGCTCATTAATGCGTCAAGACCCTGATATCATTATGGTGGGTGAGATTCGTGATGCCGAAACGGCAAATATGGCAGTACAAGCCTCTCTGACTGGTCATTTGGTACTATCGACATTACATACCAATGATGCGCCAAGCTCGATTACTCGTCTACACGATTTGGGCATCCAGCCGTTTTTAACGTCAGCGACTATTTTAGGAGTGATGGCTCAGCGTTTATTACGGACGCTATGTCCACACTGTAAGCAAGCAGTAGACGTGGCGCCTGATAGCGAGATTGCCATTCAGTGGCAAGAGCTAGTTCAGCCTTGGCGTGCGGCACTGCCTGCTCAAATCTATACGGCGCAAGGTTGCGAGCACTGTCGTCACACCGGTTATCAGGGTCGTGTGGGTCTGTACGAAATCATGCCCTTATCCAATGAGTTAAAAAAACTGGTCGCGGCTGATGCCAATTTGGACGTGCTCAAACAGCAAGCCTACCGAGAAGGCGTACAACCACTGCGTTTGTCTGGCGCAAAACGTATTAGCGAAGGAGTGACCACCATAGAAGAGGTGATGCGCGTCGTACCATTGCACTGATTTCAAGTCGTTATGATTTTAAGTAGTTATAAATAGGCTTGATAAATAAGGTACTTTTAATTTACTTGAAAACAGCTGTCTTTAGAGCAATACATACCCATAACATTTTTAATTTTTAACTCAATTTTGCTATTTATCCATTTTTATTAACGAGAGAGTATATGTTTACTGATACCCATTGCCATCTGAATCGTTTAGATTTAACCAAATACGATGGTCAATTGTCTGGCGCAATAGATGCGATGAAAGCCGCTAATGTCACTCGTGCGATGGCGATCATGTGTGATTTTGATGAATATGAAGATATTGCCAAGATTGTTAGCACCTATAACAATGAGACGCTCAATCTGGGTATGAGTGTGGGTATCCATCCTTGTGAAGACATTCAGGTCTTGCAATCAGCGACCGTTGAGCGACTGATAGAGACGGCCAGCAACGATTACGTATGGGCCATAGGAGAGACAGGGCTCGATTATTACTGGTCGACTGAAAACAAAAAAGAGCAACAAGCCAGCCTTGCTCGTCATATTCATGCCAGCCAACATTTAAAGAAACCACTCGTGATACATATGCGTGATGCCAAAAAAGACACCATCGATATCCTAAAAAGTGAGGGCGCTGAACATGGCATTATTCACTGCTTTACTGAAGATTGGGAAACCGCAAAACAGGCATTGGATTTGGGGTTTTATATCTCATTTTCAGGTATTGTAAGCTTTAAGAGTGCTCAAATGATTCAGGACGCGGCACGAAAAATGCCTAAAGACAGAGTACTTATAGAAACGGACAGCCCTTATCTAGCGCCCGTACCCAAGCGTGGTAGACCGAATGAACCCGCTTATGTACCCTATGTGGCAGCTTATATCGCAGATATGTATGGCTGTAGTGCCGAAGAGGTAGGCAAACTAACTGCAAAAAACTTTGAAAATTTACTGGCACAGTATCATTAAAATCGTTATGCTATGACCAATCAGTCATTTATCAGCTAGCCTTGAAACCTCAAGTGCTAAGCCATTCAAATGACAAGTATAACTCTATGGTTGTTAGTCACTATTTCGCAAATATAAGCATATCCTCTGTTGTCGTTTTTGAGCCGTCTTTGTATAGATTTATACTTGCATTGCCCATGCTCTAATCCAAACAACGGTCGTATGTCCAATCTTGTCAGGTTTTAGGAGATATTATGAGTCGTCAGCACCAATTCAAAGCACGAGAAGAGAATATCTTAGCGATGGCAGAGCAACTGCTACTTGAGTCGGGCGATGGTGATATCACTTTAGACAGTTTGGCAGACCAGCTTGATTTGGCTAAAGGCACACTATATAAGCATTTTTCCAGTAAAGATGAGCTTTATTTGCGTATTATCATTCGTTATGAGGAGCAGCTGTTTGCAATTAACCGTATTGACGACTGTCCATCGGCAGGCGTGGCACGAATGATTTTTCAGCAGCTATTTAATCCACAAAAAGCGATGTTACTCAATCAAATTGAAGAACGCTTGGCGGCATCAGTAACGGGTCTCAATCGCTTGTTTGGCGAGTTATATGATATTCGCCGTCAACGTATGAAGCGTTTGATTGACATCATTAGTGCTTATCTAAAAGACGAACACAGTAGCCTAAGTACTCGTGATTATTTATCTTCTATTTGGGCAATGGGTCAAGGTGGAGCAGGATTGTTGAACTCGAGCTTCTATCAGCGCTATTTGGGTCGCCGTGATACCCTACGTTATGCTTTTGTGCAGCAAATGCTTGAACTGCCAAGTCACTATCCTGCTCATGAGGATGAAGTGATGGATGAGGACATGCAAGAGCTGGTAGAGCAAATCGATACTGAGTCAGAAGAGCACCGCAACACCAGTTATTAATATCTTTTTTAACGCGTTAATCATATAAATGAGCGCGTGCAAGAATCTGTGTCGTCGTACAGGCTATGGCGACACATGCTATTCTGTTCTTTTAGCGTACTGCTACTCATACCATTGTATACACAACAACCTGCTTATTATGGGCTTATAGGTGCAATATGACGGTCACTGCCAAGACCCAGTCCAGCTCAGCGACCAGTGACTATACTGCCTTAATCCATAAAAGTCTGTCATATGATACAACAGGTATCAATCCGTTAGATTGTCCTTATTCTGATAAACACTCTTTGCAAAAAAATCCTTACGCGCCTGCTTCTCGTCTGCTTTATTTACCAGGCTCACAATCAGGGTTTACTTTGGTTGAGATTGTCGTTGTCGTGGTTATTTTATCCATCTTTGCTGGCATGATGAGCTTATCCGTTGGTAGTAGTGAATCTCGCAAAAACCGTGCATTTTATGAACATCTTACCGATTCATTAAGCTATGTTCGACTGTTATCAGCGGAGCGTATGCAACCAATGGGTCTAAGCTTGCAAGCTGATAAGCAAGGTCAGGTTGCGCCTGTGATTGTCACTTTATCAAACGCTTATATTGCTTATCAAACACCTGAAATCACCTCCAATAGTATGGACAGTCGTCCTAAAAATGCGATGGAGTTATCGTCAGACCTGACAAGTATGTCCGGTATGATTGGTGAACAACAGCCTACGCCGAGCTGGGAAGTTGAGCCAGAGGTCAGCTTGCCTGAGCTGCCTACTGACGTCAGTCTGCGGATACAGAGTTTGGACTCTGGTAACGTACCAAATACGAATCAAAATCAGACACTACAACCTTGGTTTGCCAGTCAAGCCGTACCACAGATATTATGGTTTGGTACTGGGCAAGCGACACCAGTGACCATTGAAGTGATTCATGATTCGCGTTTGGTGGGGGAGGTGATTACGATTATGCCTGATGGTAGTATGATGATCGGGCAGGAGTTATAATTGATGGCTCCTTTATCCAAATCATCTCCTGCTGTTATCAAGAAAGCACCTTCTAGATCCAAACACGAGCGTGGCTTTACTCTGATCGAAGTCATGGTTGCCTTAGCCATTTTGGCAGTGGTTGCTGTTGCTGCGAGCCGTGCAAGTAGTGCGTATCTCAGCTCTGTCGATACATTGCGTACTCGCACACTGGCCCACTTCGTCGCACAAAATACAGCAGCCGATTTACATATTCAAAAGACATGGCTAACCGCAAATCGTACGCAGACGATCAATGCTCAAGGTCGTGATTGGCAAGTGGTGATTACAGTCAGTAATGCCATCACACCTGCACTAAAAAAAGTAAATATCGCTGTTGCCCCTATGGTGGACGGACAGACGCGTAACGTCGTGACAGATATTGATGTGATCTTAAGCAATCCTGAGCAAGACATGGGCAGTTTGGATCTGGGTAATATGAGTAGTCAGAGCGCAGATACGTTAGGACAAATAGGGGACGGCCTATGAAGCATCAGCATGGATTCACTCTGCTTGAGCTCATGGTGGCTATGGCTATATTTGCTATGCTAGCGGTGGCAGGATGGCAAGTGTTTGATAGTGTCAATCGCGCTCGTGAGCGGTCACAATTTCATGCCGATAATTTGGCCGTGTTGCAATATGCCTATTTGCAGTTACAGCAAGACATGAGTCAGATCATCCCTTACCAAGCACTTGATGCTCAGTCAGATAATATTGCAAATAACAGTCTCAACGCGGATAGCCAAGCCAACGAGAAAGCGCCAGAGCCTTTTATGAGTTTGGATGGTGAGCATGTCAGCTTTGTACGCTATGCCGATCCTGATCCGCGTTATCAAAGCAGTGCCAGTATCCAGCATGTCGAATACGTTTTTGTAGATGAGCGCTTGATTCGCCGTCAATACACTAGCCTAGGCGGTGAACGTGACAGTATCAGCTTAGATAGCGTGTTGCTTGAAGGCGTGACTGATGGACGTTGGCAAGCCTATTTACCAGAGTTAAGCACCAAATTCCCTAATGAAAACAACAGTAATAGTAGTGTGAATAGTAGCGCTACGCAGATAAATACTGATGGCAGCGCGAAGTCTGAATTGCCTTTACTACCAAAAGGCACGGCTGTTAGTTTCACTTATCAAGATATGCCAATCACTTGGCAATGGGCGCTTGCCCCTCAGCCGTTACCACGTAGTTATAAAAGTGCCAGTAACAATCAAAACCCTTCTAATGACCAAAACCTTCCTGACGACCAAAATAATAACAGCGACCGTACTGGCAACGACGCTCAAAGTGGCTCCAATGATGGCGTAGAGAATAGTGATTGAGAAGATAATATCAACTGAGAAGGTAACGTTAAAAACGTACCACAGGATCAATAACCAAGGCCACCACTTATGTCAATGACAGCGCATTCTCAGCGCGGCGTAGCGCTCTTGACTATCTTACTATTGGTCGTCAGTATCACTGTGGTCGCAGGTGCCATGCTTGCCAGTCAAAAAATTGCTATTAGGCGCAGTGGTTTGTTGTTTGATCAAAATCAATTACTACAAGATATTAGTGCTGGTCAGCAATTAGCGCTTACCATGATTCGTGCTGATAATAAGCTGAATGATACGGACAGCGCACAGGATATTTGGGCACAGCCGATACCGCCATACGCCTTGGGTGGTCATAGTATTGGTATCGAAGTGCGTGATGAGGCTAGCCGCTTTAATATTAATAATTTGTATCAAAATGGCGCGGTTGATACAGCCGCTGTCGCCATGTTTCAAAGGCTGTTGACTCAATTAAATCTAGAGCCTGATATTGCTATTGCGGTACTTGATTATCAAGACAGCGACAGTGAGGTATATAAAGATGGCGGTGCTGAAGATGCGGTGTATACGCAGCAATCGAATACGATCTTACCAAATCAGTCTTTTGTAAGTGTCGATCAGTTGCAAGAGGTACGAGGCATCACCGCTGAGGCATTAAAGACACTGCGTCCGTATATTACGGCGGTACCTTACTTTGTACCAGTGAATGTGAATACAGCCAGCCCTGTGTTGCTAGCTGCCTTAATGGACGGTGCTACAAGTGAGCAGATGCAAGGGCTGGTCGATATGAGATCGAAGCAGGCAATCGCAACCATCGATGATCTGTGGCAATTACCCGTGTTGAGCAGTTTGGATGACGCGCAGCGTAAAGATCTTTCGACCTTATTAGCAGTGGACAGTCAGGCATTTTTGGCACTGATTACGGCCACCGATAGTGGCAGTATCGGTCAAACCAGACAACGCTTCGCAACCGTACTGATTAGCAAAACGCCAACTGACGTCAGCGCTGTAGAAAGTAGTAATGGCAATACTAATAATAGTGGTACTGATAACAATGAAAAAGCTAAGACCATTGAGATAGTGACACAGCGCCTTTGGGCTTTTAGACCCAGTTTTTGACAGGTATCAAAAAGCCAATGATTAATCTTTCAAACGAGTCTCTTCACTCGACTTCCAGTTATAAGCACCATAAAACAGCATCTGCGCTTGGCGAGTACAGTTATGTAGCATGAGATGCTTATTCTCTTCAATCTCATTCAAATCGACCTCATCGTCATGATCTTCTGTATAGGTCAGCTCTAGCCAGTCGATGATCCAAGAAAAGAACATATTGACACCCGCTTCAGCCAATAAGCGACGGTCATACCCATTGATGTGAGTAAAGGCTGGCTGCAGCGCCAAATCTTCCGCTAAACTGTGTGCGTGTTTTTTAACCAGCTCATTGATGGCTTTGCGCACGGCTTCTGAGCCGCCATAACGCTCACTGACTAAAAATTGCCAATAATAAGGCTGATCGCTGACCATATACAAAAACAGCTGAATACTTTTTGCAATTTGGCGATCAAAGCTGCGTTTGCGGCCTATTTGTAAGCTGTCGCTCAATATGGCCAACGTACCGCCCAGCTCTTCTACCACAAGCGCACGACCTAGCGACTCCATATCATCAAAATGTCGATAAAATGCAGTTGGCACAACCCCTACCTCACGGGTTACCTGCCTGAGGCTAATAGAGCTAAAAGACTGTCCTGTCATACACAGATCGAGCACTGCATTAAAAAAGGCGTGCCGAGTCTGAAGTTTCTTTTGTTCGCGACTGCTCATAATGGTTCAAAATTATCCGATAGGGGTTTATCATACTCATTTCAGCGCACAAATACGACTGAAATACGCAAATTGTTTTAATCCGTTCAACTGGTATGCACTACACCATGGTTCCCCAATGCCCTTGTAGCTCTTGCGCCAAACGATACGCTTCATGATCATTCATACCTGTAACAAAATCCAATATATTTAAGATATTATGATAATGATTGTCTGTAAGTTCGCGGTGATGCTCATCAAGATGGGGTTGAAGTAATCTAAGTAGGCGCTGTTGTTCAAAGGACATAGAGAATGATATGGGTGCCGTTTGATTGCTTGTCCAAGCAAGTGGCATAAAGGCATCTAGTAGACGATGTAAGCATTTATTTGCCATTAACTCCATTCTGACTTTGCTTGGGTGATTAAATATCTGCTCACGTGCCAGTTGTTTGGCTTGATGGATGCCATTTTGCACGCTTGCTTCACAATGATCGAACAAACTACCGTGCAGCTTGCCAGCCAGCAAAGCGTCATTATTATCGACAAAAGCATCGGTCACGGTATTGACCAGACGCATCATGGCGCGCGCACGTAATGAAGCCAAACTTTGTCTGACCGACATATAGGCTGGTAGTTGAATATCGCTAGGGCGTTCGCCGATTAACTCATAAAAGATACTGGCCACATCGGTATAGGTAAGCATATTCAAATTGATGCCATCTTCTAAATCAATCAAGGCGTAACAAATATCATCAGCTGCTTCTAGCAAATACGCCAGCGGATGACGGGCAAAGCCATCGTGCTGCTCTGAGCGAGGTAAGTGTAACGTTGCAGCCAGTACTTCTAACTGTGCTGACTCGCTATTAAAACAGCCAAATTTTTGTACGTTACTGGCCATATTGGGGTTATTAACATCGTTACTGTGAGTGGCAAGCCAAGGGTACTTCATAAAAGCACCTAGTGTGGCACAAGTCAGCCGCATGCCATCTTTATCAGGATGATGCTCGTTGCGCACCAATAGTCTAAACCCCTGTGCATTGCCTTCGTATGCTAATAGATCCAGTTGCTCATTCATGCTTAGGTTTTGCAAAATGGCTTGAGGATTGGGTTGTCGAAACCAATCACGAATGGCGTATTCTCCCGCATGACCAAAGGGCGGGTTACCGATGTCGTGAGCAAGACAGGCGGCTTGTACAATAACGCCAACGTCAGCAGGGGAGACTCCAGCAGGGAGACCACTGCTTAATTGGTCATGTAGTTTTTCTGCCGCCATCATACCTAAAGAGCGTCCGATACAAGAGACTTCAAGTGAATGGGTCAAGCGAGTATGAATGCCAAGCTGATTGGTCAATGGATGAACTTGGGTTTTTTGATTGAGCTGGCGAAAAGAGTGAGAAAAAACCAGTCTGTCGTAATCTTTATGAAAGTGGGAGCGGGTGGTTTCACCAGCTTTAGGCGTTTTGGTTGAACCAAGTCGTTGAGCGCTGAGTAAGTGTGACCATTGTGTGGTGGTAGATGAGAACGATAGGTGGTTAGACATTATTATTATAATCCCAGTGATGAACGGACAGTATTTGTTCTATTGCTTCTTAGCATAGCAAAATAGTCGCACGGGTTCATCTGTTGTCGCTGCCTGATTTTAACCAGACAACGACGCATTTTAAGGGTTTAGTTCTATATGTTTAAGAATACACCTTAGCTGTCTGCTTTTTGGCAATCAAACAACACGGCTTCAGCCTCTGTAGCGACACTGCCATCCAACGTTTTATTTCTCAATACCGCTTTGGTGGCGTCAGCATTCAACTGCCATGTCATACCAGCATCATTCGCAATACCAATATCGGTCTCATACGCAGCACCAGTACTATTATTTTGAGGTAAGGTCATTGCGGTTAGATCATACTCAACCCCATCGATCAATAAGTGGGCGCTTGTGGCAGGCTGTGCACTATCTTCAGGATCGTAGTGAGCTTCAATGGTTTGTTCAGGCTGGCAGTTATAGGTTGTCATGTCTGCATGGTCATGATGATGTCCTGCATGATCGTGCTCGTCGTGGCTGTGTTCGTGGTCATGCTCTTCATGGTCGTGGTCTTCGTGCTCAGCATGGACGTCCTCTGTCGTTGTCGCTTCACTAGGAGCTTGCGAAGACTCGGTCTTTTGTTCACAGCCTGCGCCTGCCAATAGAAAAGCCACGCAAAGTAGAGCCGTTTTAGAGTGAGTAGGGGTAAGCGCTATCATGGAAAATGCCTTTAAAGATATAAAAGTAGGTGGATGAAAGTTACTAGTTTGTTACGTTATAATATAACATATAAACCATAAAAAAAACCAACATAGATTGCTCTACATTGGTTTTTACGTTTAAGACAAGGTATATTACACGTTAAATCTAAAGTGCATCACATCACCATCTTGTACGATATAGGTTTTGCCTTCTAGGCGTGACTTACCAGCGGCAGCCGCACCTTTTTCACCGTTATATTCAATAAAGTCATCATAAGCAATGACTTCAGCACGAATGAATCCGCGCTCAAAGTCCGTATGAATTACACCAGCGGCTTGCGGGGCAGTAGCACCAATAGCAACTGTCCATGCGCGTACTTCCTTGACACCAGCGGTAAAGTAAGTCTGCATATCAAGCAGGTCATAGCCGCCACGAATTACCTGATCAAGACCGGCCTCTTCCATATCCATCTCAGCCAAGAAGTCCTTTTTGTCGTCTTCATCGAGTTGGGCAATTTCAGATTCAATTTGGTTACAAAGCGCGATGACGATAGAGTCTTCACCAGTGGCGTAGTTACGGACGGCATCTAAATACGGATTATTTTCAAAGCCATCTTCAGAGACGTTAGCAATATACATGGTTGGCTTTAGTGTAATCAAGCCATAGCTTCTGATGAGTTTTTTCTCATCATCATCAAGATTGGCTGCACGCGCGGCTTTGCCTTCTGCCAATAGTGGTTCAATCTTTTTGAACACATCGAGCATGGCGCTCGCATCTTTATCGCCGCCTTTGGCTTTTTTGGTTAAGTTAAGTATGGCACGTTCAACCGCTTCTAAATCTGCCAATGCCAACTCAGTGTTGATGGTTTCGATATCATCAATAGGGCTGACACGACCATCAACGTGCACGACGTTGTCATCATCAAAACAACGCACCACATGTGCAATCGCGTCGGTCTCACGGATATTGGCTAGGAACTGGTTACCCATACCTTCGCCTTTTGAGGCACCTGCGACCAAACCTGCGATATCAACAAACTCCATCGTCGTTGGCAATATGCGCTCAGGATTGACGATGTCAGCCAGTTTTTTTAGACGTGGATCTGGCACAGGCACGATACCTGTGTTGGGATCTTTGGTACAAAATGGAAAGTTTTCAGCGGCGATACCCGCTTTGGTCAAGGCATTAAACAGGGTAGATTTACCCACGTTTGGTAGGCCGACGATGCCGCAATTAAAACCCATAACGTTCTCTCAATATAGTAATAAAATCAGTTGATAGACAACTCGGTCAAATAGTAAATCAAAATTGGGCATATTGTAGCAAATTTAACCCAATATGGGTGAGGTTGTTATATTGGATAAATGGATTTTCATGACACAGCATCTGTTAGGATAGGTACTCACACTATTATGATAAGCTACGACTTACTGCTTACGTTAAACGTTTATTCAGTGGCATTAATCTCAGTATTGAGCGCGCTGCAAACCCCATCAAAGGCAAGACCGTATCATGAAACCTACGATTTTTGACACACACCATTATAACTATCCGCAAAACTTCATTGAGATGAAACCCAAGCTTGCACGTCTTGAAAAAGCGATTGAGAAGCTTGAAGCCAACTTGATGACCGCGGATACTGATTTGTTGCAGCAAAGGCTTGCCCATGATTTAGGATTAGAGATTGATTATGCCAGTGAGCTTAACGAAAATCAGCTCTTGGCTGCTACGACCATTGAAGGGAAGGTTTTGGTCATCGCGGGTGCAGGCTCTGGTAAAACAAAAACACTCACTTATAGAACCAGCTATTTGATAGAAAACGGCGTGTCTCCTAAAGAGATTTTGCTGCTGACGTTTACCCGTAAAGCCGCCAATGAAATCAAAGGTCGCGCCAAGACCTTGCTGGCAAGTAGTCTCACGAGTGATGGTGAGAGCCAAAAAGACAGTCAAGCGCTCAATGCGATTACCAGCGGTACTTTTCACTCATTTTGTGCCTTGCTGCTGCGCCAATATTCAGGACTGCTTGGTATCAATCCAAGGTTTACCATTTTGGACACGGGCGATAGCGAAGATGCGATTGACTTGATTAACAAAGAGAAAAAATACGCAACCAACATCACCAGCCAAGCGTTTCCGCGCAAAAAAACGCTGCAAAAAATATTTTCCACGTCTAGAAATCGGCGAATCCGTATCCGTGAATTAATTGAAAGTGGCTATCCCGATATTGCGACCCATATCCCTGCTATAGAGCAATTGGCGATTGATTTTCACGAATACAAACGCGCTAATCATTTATACGACTTCGATGATATTATCGGCCAAGTGGTACGTCATCTAAAAACCAATGACAAATTCCGTCAGCTCCTCCAAACGCATTATCGTTATGTCATGGTTGATGAATATCAAGACACCAATATTCCGCAAAAAGAGCTGATTGATCTCATTTGTACCCCCGAATCAGTCTCACTAATGGTGGTCGGTGATGATAACCAAAGCATCTACGCCTTTCGCGGTGCCAATTATGAGAATATTCTTTTATTTGGTGAGACGTATCCTGATGCCAAGCTTATTAAGCTTGAGCAGAATTATCGTAGTACGCCTGCTGTCTTAGACTATATTAATGCCTTATCAGATGAAATTACATTAGGCTATCAAAAACAGCTGTATTCAGGCTCTCAAGTAGAGGGGGTGAAGCCTGTTTTTTACCGCCTGAGTAACGAAACCAAAGAAGCCAAATATATCGCCGATAAAGTCATCGCGCTAAAGTCAGAATATGATTATAAGGATTTTGCGGTATTGTGCCGAACGTCTTTTCAGTCTAATTATATACAGCTGGAGTTTATGGAGCGTCATATTCCATTCATTGTCGTCGGCGGTATTAAGTTCATTGAGAGGCGTCATATCAAAGATGTACTGGCATTTGTCAAAATCCTCTATAACCCCAACGATACCATATCTTGGCATCGTATCTTGACCTTGTTTAAAGGGGTTGGATCAGTCACTGCAACGCGTCTAACCCAAGCAATCACAGCGGATAACAATTCTTTTGAGCCATTACTGACCGCAAGATTTGCCAAAAAGAGCGATCAACTGATGCCATTATACAAGATGCTAAGCCAAGCCAACCAAGCGGACTCAGTTGAAAAAATTATTACGCTGATTCTTGAATTTTATATACCTGTCTTAAAAATCAATGAAGACAATTGGCGGGAGCGTAGTGAGGATTTCCGTGTCCTCACAAACTTAGCGAATGAGCATGACAGTCTTGATAGTTTTTTAGAAAATCTTGCACTCGATCCACCCAATGACTCAGTTGCCATCGCAGGCAAGTTTGAACAAGGCGATGCGGACACTGATAAACTAACCATCTCTACGATTCATAGTGCTAAGGGGCTGGAATGGCCTGTGGTATTCATGAATGCATTGGTTGATGGTATCACGCCACACTATCGATCATTGAATGATTTTGCAGAGTTGGAGGAGGAGCGTAAACTGTTTTATGTTGCTTGTAGTCGTGCCAAGCATCGATTGTTTTTAACCGCGCCAGATTATTTTTCGAGTTACTCAGGATACTTTGACAAAGCCTCACGGTTTATCGCTGAGCTGTCCATAGACAAGGTCAAGGTAGAAACGATGAAACAGCCAGTGATAGAAAGTGACGAGCCAGTATGGTGGTGAGTATTGATTCAGCAATCTTATTCCGTTTAAAAATGGCTTTTTGTTAAATGTATAACCAAAGATATGTCGTCGTGAAAATATTTTTTAGATAAGGGTTTAATATTCAGCGCAATGCGTTATATTACCACCTTATAATTTAGACCCTCTATTTTTACACTCCTATATTTTGACACACTGTATTAATATCCTATGAGAAGGACAGATTATGCGCTATGAAGTGATCGTTATCGGTGCAGGTATGGTTGGTACCTCAATTGCGTGGCATTTGCAAAAAAACAATTCAAACGTATTGTTATTAGATAAGAAGCTACCAGGGTCAGAGACGTCATATGGTAATGCTGGATTGATTCAGCGTGAAGCCATTCATACGCATCCTTTTCCCCGTCAGCTGACTGAGATGATTCGAGTATTGCCTAATCAAGGTACGGATATTCGCTATCGTATTCCAGCCATTTTACGTTATCATCAAGCGCTGCTTCAGTACTGGAAGTACTCGACGCCTGCGTCAGTCAAAAAAATTGAATCTGAGTGGCAAACGTTGATTGAGCATTGTACCAGTGAGCATCAGACCATGATTAGTGCATCTGGTGCTGATGAGCTGATTACTCGCGATGGTTGGTTGCAACTACATCGCTCGGAAGAGACGTTTAAAGAAGCACAAGCATCAGCCATTGATGCTCGTAACCAAGGCGTTGAGCATAATGTACTCAATCTCGAACAGCTAAAAGCCATGGAGCCGCGCGCCAACTTTGACGGTTTCGTTGGTGCTATCCATTGGTTGAATTCATGGCAAGTATCAAACCCAAGCTCGCTTGTAAAAGCCTATGCGAAAAACTTCCAAGAGATGCAGGGCACGATCAAAGAGACTGATGTCAAAGAAATCGTTCAAGATGCAGAGGGCTGGAAAATCATCACTGATAAAGATACTTATTATAGTGATAAATTGGTCATCGCTGCAGGCCCATGGTCTAATGATTTGATCAAACCACTTGGTTACAATCTGCCATTGTTCCCAATGCGTGGCTATCATCAGCATTTCAAAGTGACGGAAAAAAATACCATCCATCATAGTATGTTTGATATGGACAAAGGGTTTGTGATGGGTCCAATGCAGCAAGGTATTCGTATTACGACGGGTGCTGAGATGACCACCATGAATGCACCAAAGAACTTTGGTCAATTACAAACCGTATTGAAGCTTGCCAAAAAAATCTTGCCGCTAGAAGATGCGGTCGAGAGTGAAGCATGGGCAGGATCACGTCCTTGTATGCCGGATATGAAGCCAGTCATTGGTCCTGCTGATAAGCATGACAAGCTCTGGTTTGCATTTGGTCACAGTCATCAAGGCTTCACTTTAGGGCCGATGACAGGGCGTCTTGTTGAAGAGATGATTCATGAGAAGCCTTTACTGGTCGATCTTGCACCATTTAGTGCCCAGCGTTTTTCTAACTAAACGCGCGTTCAGCATATTTAGCACAGACTTAAATTTATAAATTGAAGGTATATGACATGATAAAAAAGCTACATAGTACTCCACGCATGAGCAGAATTGTCGTCCATAACAAGACCGTATACTTATGTGGTCAGGTCGGTAATGCAGAAGACGATATCAAAGCGCAAACATTGACTTGTTTGGAAAAAATCCAAACGTTATTAGAAGAAGTGGGTAGCGATAAGTCGAAGCTATTATCTGTCACGGTTTGGATCAAAGACATGGCAGACTTTGCCGCTATGAATGAAGTCTATGACAAATGGTTTGAAGGCATAGAGCCGCCAGCGCGTGCGTGTGGTGAATCTGCATTGGCACGTCCTGAATTATTGGTTGAGATGATCGCCATCGCTGCTGAATAATAGCGGATTGTAGTACCTGTATTAAACAAAAAAGGACATGATAGCGATATCATGTCCTTTTTTTAAATCATTAAAATCAGTTATTTCACACTTTGACCCAGTCGCATGGCTGCGGCAATATTGACAGCGGTGGTTTCAATATTGTGGTAAGCGGCACTTAACACATTGTCAATGGAGTCTATCCTTTGAATACTAGGCATAACCACATCGAACTGAGTGGTTTGAGCAGGTTTTAGCCCATCAACACTACCGCAAATAGCGATAACTGGCGTATGAGTGGCTTTGGCAAGTTGGCTGATACCGCCCGCGACTTTACCCATGGCTGTTTGCTCATCAAGCTTACCTTCGCCTGTGATCACAAGATCAGCATCAGCGATATGCTGCGATAAGCAGGCAACTTCTGCTACCGTATCAAAACCTGATTTTAATTGAGCGCGGCAAAAGCTCATCAACGCATACCCAAGCCCACCAGCGGCACCAGCACCAGCAACTTCTTGACATCTCTCATAGCCATGTTCATTACATATAGTGGCAAAATGACCAAGCGCATTGTCTAAGTCGATAACTTGCTGAGGACAAGCGCCTTTTTGAGGGCCAAAAATAGCACTGGCACCAGATTCACCACATAAAGGATTGGTCACATCACAAGCCACTTCAAACACCGTGTTTAAGATGTCTGCATGAAAACGAGTATTATCCACTCGCTGTAAGTTGGCAAGCTCACCGCCACCTTGACCCAGTACATTGTCATCAGCGCCATGAAACGTCATACCGAGCGCGGTTAGCATACCAAGTCCTGCATCATTGGTCGCACTACCGCCCAAACCGATGATAATGCGTTTGGCACCTTCATCCAAAGCATCTGCAATCAGCTCACCAACACCATAACTACTGGCAATAACAGGATTACGCTCCGCGACAGTTAGTAGATGTAATCCGCAAGCCTGAGCGATTTCAATCACTGCAGTTGCATCTGGTAATAGCAAGTATTTTGCGGTAATGGGTCTCATCAGAGGATCATGTACACGCACTTCTTTCCAGCGTCCGCCCAATACGTATGACAACACCGCTGACGTGCCTTCACCGCCATCAGCCATAGGCAGCAACGTATAATCAGCGTCTGGAAACACCTGACTAAATCCAGACTGAATGGCATGGCAAACATCCAATGCCTCTAAGCTTTCTTTGAACGAGTCGGGGGCGATTAAAATTTTCATAAAACTCTCTTTAACTCAGCTGATACGTTAAATAAATACCAAGGTTAATAGCCAGATAAATACGATACTGGTGACACCTTGAATACCAGTGGCCATCGAATGCGCTTTGTAAGCCTGAGCCACACTCATACGGCTAAACTGACTGACAATCCAGAAGAAACTGTCATTAGCATGTGAAACGGTCATTGCGCCTGCACCAATAGCCATCACACAGAATACACGACCAAGCTCACTATCAAGACCAATTTGATCCAGTAAAGGCGCAACCATTGCAGAGGTGGTAACCAAAGCAACCGTGGTTGAGCCTTGTGCTGTTTTTAGCGCAGCAGAAACGATAAACGGCATAAAGACGCCTAAACCCAATGCGGATAACGTTGTACCCAAATAGTCACCGATAGGCGTCACTTTTAGCATGGCACCAAACGCACCACCAGCACCCGTGATTAATAGAATGGGTGCCGCCACTACCAAGCCTTGTGAGATGCTGTCGCTAATTTGCTGCGTTTTTTGCGTTGAATTGATAAGAAAGAAGGATAAGAACAAACCGATCAGTAGGGCAGTGAGTGGATTACCAATGAATATCAATATATCTGGTAACATACCGCTACCAAAGGGCGTACTTGGAAGATTGGCAACAGATGACAGGCAAATGAGTAAAATAGGTACGATAATAGGTAAAAACGCCATGGTTGCTGAAGGCAGCTGACTATAGTCATCGCGCGTTTTCATGCCTTCAGGCATCGCCGCTGCAGGCGCGTCTGCGGCATCTATGTTGTCAGGCGTGGCATTAAGGAAACGGTTCGACCACCACCAGCCTGCCAATACGGCAACTGCTGTCACAACCACACCAACCATAATAACCAAGCCTAGATTTGACTCCAGTCCTAAGTTTCCTGCGGCAGCGATCGGACCAGGTGTTGGCGGTACAAAGGTGTGGGTTGCATATAGACCTGTTGCCAATGCAATACTCATTGCCACGCTCGATACCTTTAAGCGCTCGGCCAAAGACTCTTTTAAAGAGTTCAAAATAATGTAGCCTGAGTCACAAAAGACAGGGACTGATACCACAGCACCAACGATAGACATGGTTAAAGTAGGGAAGCGTGGCCCCAATACTTTGATCACAAACTCTGCCATCACAATGGCAGCACCGGTTTTTTCAAGAATTAAACCGATAATAGTACCGAATACAATGACCAGACCAATGTAACCTAAGATACCACCAAAGCCATCGGAGATCGTCTTAGCGACAGTGTTAAGCGGTACTTGGTAAAAAAGTGCGACCAAAAAAGCTGATAATATTAACACTAAAAAAGGATGCCACTTTAATTTTGCTGTGGCAAAAATAATAAAAAGAATGGTCAGCACCAGCCAAAATACGATCATTACAGCCTCTATATAGTTGATATCTTTGTGAATTATCCATGCAGCTGTCACTGAGCTGGGCATCAATAGCGATATGTGTTTTTAAAGGGGCATATTCTATCTTAAATACGCGCTCCTAGGAAATCTATTCAACACAGATATGACGTTGTTAATGGTAAAAATTTCGTATTCTGCTAGTATTGGTTTTTTATTTTATATGTCACAACATCAGGATGCTTGCTTTGACCACATTCACCGCGCCTACGATAGCCAGTATAGAAAACAAGGTACTTCGACAGCAACTCCAGCAGATTATAGATCTGAAAACTAAGCCACTTGGTGCACTAGGACGATTAGAGACATTGGCATTGCAATTGGGTATGATTCAAGGCACTACCAAGCCGCAAATTGAGCAACCACAAATTCGAGTATTTGCAGCCGACCATGGTTTAACCAAGCACGGTACATCCGCTTATCCGAGTGCTGTGACTGCGCAAATGGTGTATAACTTTTTGCAAGGTGGGGCCGCGATTAATGTATTGGCACGTCAACATAATATCGAGTTAAAGGTAGTTGATGCGGGCGTGGATACAGATTTTGAGCCACATCCACAATTGCTGAATCATAAAATCCGTCATGGTAGTCGTGATGCCCTCGTAGAACCTGCCATGACAGAAGAGGAGTGCTTGGCAGCGTTAGAACGCGGTATGACAGTGGTTAAAGAGTTACCTGGTAACTTACTGATTGTAGGAGAGATGGGTATTGGTAATACCTCAGCCGCCAGTTTGTTATTAGCAAGGTTAGGCAATGTACCAATTGCTGATTGTATTGGTCGTGGCACGGGGCTAAATGATAAAGGATTACAGCATAAGACAGAGATTTTAAAACAAGTGTTAACACAACATAAAGACGCAAAAGAGCCTTTATCCGCACTTGCTGCCTTAGGTGGTTTGGAAGTTGCTATGATGGCAGGAGCGTTGATTAAAGCAGCTAGCGAGCGCCGTATTCTCCTAATCGATGGTTTTATCGCCAGTAGCGCTTTACTGGTGGCTGAGCGCTTAGCGCCTGGTGTCATACAATATGCTATATTCGCCCATCATTCAGTTGAGCCAGGTCATATACATTTGTTAAAGTTATTGAATGCGCAACCATTACTTGATATGGGTATGCGCTTAGGAGAAGGAAGCGGTGCAGCGCTTGCCTATCCGCTACTTCAATCAGCTTGTGCCATTATTAATGAGATGGCGAGTTTTAGTGAAGCAGGTATTAGTGAGCAAAACAGCTGATGCTATCACCATTAAAACATCCAAAGCCGTCTTCATCTAGACCTACTGTCATACAATTTATAAGTTATGAATACCGACTGTTGCTAGTTGCTATACAGTTTTTGACGCGATTGCCAGTATCGCCATTTATTCATTACAATCCGCAATGGTTGCATCAGAGCAGTCGTCATTTTCCGGCTGTAGGATTACTGGTTGGATTGCTTTGTGCAGGTGTGTTTTGGCTCGGCAGCATTTTATTTACACCGCTGGTGGCTGCGGTAATAAGCACAGTGTTTGGTATTAGACTTACTGGTGCTTTTCATGAAGACGGTTTGGCTGACAGTTGTGATGGTTTGGGCGGCGGTCTGACACGCGAGCGCACACTAACCATTATGAAAGACTCGCGCTTAGGGACTTACGGTGTTCTGGGCTTGGTGTCAGCACTGCTGTTAAAAGTTACCTTATTGGCATCTATGCCGCTGTCAGTTGCCATTATTGCCCTCATTATCGGTCATACGGCTTCGCGCTTGCTATGCATCAGCTTACTCGCTTTATTGCCCTATGGTGGTGAGATTGAGCATGCCAAAGCCAAACCGATGGCACAACAATTAACACCATTACAAGGAGTGCTCAGTGGTGGTTGGTTGATATTAGCTGGCGTATTAGTCACTATCATCTTTCCTAATACGATGCATCAAATTGGTCTTGGTCAATGGCTGCTGACATTATTATTGGCTCTGATTGCAACAGATTATATGCGACGATTGCTGTATAGGCGACTAGAAGGCTATACAGGTGATGGATTAGGCGCGACGCAACAGGTGAGCGAAGTGGCAATCTATATAGGGCTGGCAGCATCTATGCCATTTATCTAATACTCAAACTCATTAAAATAACCGTTTATGATTATGTATATTTGGCGTCACCCTAAACCCATCGAGGCAAAAGGTTTGTGCATTGGACAGACAGACATATCGGTAGATGTGCGTAAAATAAAACGTCTTGCGAACAAAATTGAGCGTTTTGTTCGTTTACATCAATTGCCCAAAGTCATTTTAGTAAGTCCATTAAGGCGCTCTTTAGCTGTGGGACAGATATTGGAGGAGCGTGGTTTCCAGTATTACATTGTACCGGAGCTTGCTGAGATTGATTTTGGTATTTGGGAAGGTCGCTCTTGGGAGGAGATTGCTAAGCAAGACATTGATGACTGGTGCAATGATTTTGCACATTTTGCCCCTACTGATGGTGAAAGCTTGTATCAACTGTTTATAAGGATCGAGCGTTGGATGAATATCATGACTATTGAGAAAGGTATTAACGATGCTAGCGTACCGATAATGGCTGTAGGGCATGCAGGCTGGATTAACGCAGCAAAAATGATTGCTGAAGGTAAGAGTGTACCAACTACAGCCAATAAGTGGCCGTGTCCTGTAGATTATCTAGAACGTAGCCAATTGGATTTTTGACCAAAAAAATAGCCAATTATCATGACCATTCATTTCAAAAATAAGACGTACTAATATTTAGCATGGAGCATACTACTACCAATAGTCAGCTAAGAGCTAAGCGATTTTGTCGAACCAAGCTTTACTGTTTTTGGCGGTAATAGAATCAAAGCTCACATAGATACCTTGATCATCCAAAGTGGCGTACCAATGATCTTCATTATTGCCAGTTAATAGCTGGAAGTATTTATTATTCACAATTCTACCGACTGTGTAAATCTCACCTTCTGAGTAAAAATCATTACCCCGTATACATAATAATTTATCATCAGTGTTTATCATATTAGTACACCTTGTCAGTAATTAAGAGGCACGTAGAATATCAACTTACTAAGTAACCTTGTAGATGACTTTATATACATAATCTTATTATTAAGTATAAGTTTTTTAACAGATTTATTGCAAGTAATTGCTAGGGTGCATTAGAAAAGAAAATAATGAGATAGTAGCAAACTTGCGTAGAGTATACAGTGCCGCGTACAGTCAAAACTGTCGTTGCTCAATATATTTATTTCACTAACGTAGTGGCACTCTGCCAAAATACAGATATAAAAAAACCAGTGACTTAACGCCACTGGTTTTCGTGTAAACTGAACTTAGATATTCAAAAGATTACTCTTCAGAATAGTCTTCGCTCTCGTCTGCAGCTTCTTCTTGCTCTTCGTCATTACCATCTTCAGATAGGATAGTAACTAAGATGCTAGCAGTAACGTCGTGATGTAGCTGAATATCAACATTATATTCGCCAACTTGACGTAAAGTGCCTTCAGGAAGCTTGATTTCAGCACGGTCTACTTCTAGACCTGAGTTAGTCAATGCTTCAGCGATATCGCGAGTACCGATAGAGCCGAATAGCTTGCCTTCATCACCTGATTTAGCACGCATGATAACATTAACGTCAGTTAACGCATCAGCACGTTCTTGAGCAACCGCTACTTCTTTTGCTTCTTCAGCTTCAAGTTCAGCACGACGTGCTTCGAACTTTTCAATGTTAGCTTTAGTAGCAGGTAGTGCTTTGCCCTGAGGGATAAGAAAGTTACGTCCGTAACCTGGTTTTACATCGACAGTCTCACCGAGTTTACCAAGGTTGACGATACGCTGTAACAAAATAATTTGCATGAGTCATTCCTAGTTAACGGTTAACCTTGATGGTTATCAGTGTATGGAAGTAGCGAAAGATAGCGAGCTTGCTTGATAGCAGTGGCCAACTGACGCTGATATTTAGTAGATGTACCGGTAATGCGGCTTGGTACGATTTTACCATTATCACTGATGTACTGTTTTAGCAATTCAACATCTTTATAATCGATGTGAGTGATGCCTTCAGCAGTGAAACGGCAGAATTTGCGACGGCGATAGAAACGTGCCATGAGTATTCTCCTTTAATTAGTCTTCACTGTTGTCGTTGTCGTCATGATCGTTTTCACGATTGTCTGGACGACGAGTAGTTGCTTTGCGTGCGCGTTTTTCATCGGCATTCTTGGCTAACTGCGACTCTTCAGTGACAGCTTCGTCACGGCGCATAACTAGACTACGAATGATCGCGTCGTTATAACGGAATAATTCTTCAAGTTCAGCCAAAGTTTCACCGTCAGTTTCAATGTTGAAAAGAACGTAATGAGCTTTGTGAATCTTGTTGATTGGATAAGCCAGTTGACGACGGCCCCAATCTTCTAAACGATGGATAACACCGTTGTTGTCTTGAACTAACTTGATGTAACGCTCAACCATGCCAACCACTTGGTCGCTTTGGTCTGGGTGTACAAGTAACACCAGTTCGTAATGTCGCATTATGACTCCTTACGGATTAGTAGCTATTAACCCTATGTTAATAGCAAGGAGATTTATAAAGTAAGCCTGACTCTTAGCCAATAAGGTAAGGAATAAGCTTAGTTTATAAAGCGCCGTATTATAACAGTACTTCAGCATTAACACAAAGGTTAATCGCTTAGCACTAAGAATAAGCTATAAAAATGAATTTTTTTCCATCAACAAAAAAGCAACGGTAAGACGTTGCTTTTTTATCTAACTAATAAAATCGGTAGTTGAGCTTGAACCAAAAACCACTGACTCAAAAATTGACTATTTGATCTTAGGTTCTTTTACCAATTGACTACTATCTGCTTTTACCACCAATGTTTTGGCAAGTTTGTCGTGCCAACCGATGTTTTCAGGGCTTTTCGCTGCCATATAATAATGAATAGCAACAATGACAAAACCTAAGAAGCTGGTGAATGAAAACAACAGATTATAGATGATAAACAAAAACAGCGTACGCATACCCACCAGTTTGGTAAATGATGGCAAACGATGCGTGGTCTGATCTACCACACGAATACCCGTTAGCAATTTACCAAGTGACTGACCACGTAGCGTGATGAATATCAGTTGCAGTGCAAATAATCCAAAAACCATGACTTGTGACATCATCAATGTGCTGCTAGGAAGACTTTCCATCAACGTCATTGAATATTGATAAGCAACATCCATGTTTTGAATATTTTGGAATTTACTATAATCCACATCCATCTTAGTCAAAGCCAAGACAAGTGGAATAATGGCCAATATATACAGTAGACCATTAATGGCCGTCGCTAATATACGCGACATAATAGGCGCAAGCACAAGGTCACCGACGACTTTGTCTTTGCTAGATTTGTTAAGGGCAGACTTATTCAAAGACACATTATGATGCGGTGTTTGATGACGGTTGGCTGTCATGTCCATCTTTGCATTTTTGCTTGAGTCTTTTGAACGTTCAGGCTTGCCATATAATCTGTCTAACGATACGGACTTATCACCTTGAGCATTATTGGCATTGTTTTCAGGAAAGATGGTGACGTTATTGATAATAGAATCGTTAACATCTGAAGTAGGGACATTATTGATTCTATAAACAGTTTGATTGTTGGTTAGGTTACCAACACGTTGCCATTGATCTAAGCCTTCATGCCATATCAAGTCATCCAGTAATACTTCACCAGATGCCAACATGATATTGAGCTGCTCCAACGTGTATGGGCCAGCTTGTACGTTATTTCGAGCAAGGAAAATCTGCATAATTGCCTGCATAGTTAGTCATATCTAAGTCATTATATTAGGGTCTATCTGAAAAAATCAAATAGACCCTAGAAGCTATATCTTTAATGACTGTGTGAATTACCGTAGTAATTTAACATAGTAACTTAATGTTGTGACTTAACGTGATGGCTTATTTTGCTTCTTCACCCGCTAAGAAGAACCAAGTATCAAGTACTGAGTCTGGGTTCAATGACACAGAGCTAATACCTTGCTCCATGAGCCAGAATGCTAGATCTGGATGGTCTGATGGGCCCTGACCACAGATACCAACGTATTTGTTTTGCTTACGACAGGCGTCGATTGCCATAGTTAACAATTTCTTAACAGCAGGGTCACGCTCATCAAATAGATGTGAGACGATACCTGAGTCGCGATCGAGACCTAATGTTAGCTGAGTCAAATCGTTAGAGCCGATTGAGAAACCGTCGAAGT
The DNA here is from genome assembly GCF_002285555.1 of Psychrobacter sp. JB193. Lineage (NCBI taxonomy): Bacteria > Pseudomonadati > Pseudomonadota > Gammaproteobacteria > Moraxellales > Moraxellaceae > Psychrobacter > Psychrobacter sp. JB193. Next base: position 475,045 of record NZ_NRGY01000001.1, on the reverse strand, counting down.
ATTCTAGGAATTCTTCTGCCAGTAGCGCGTTGGTTGGTAGTTCACACATCATGATGACGCGTAGACCATTCTCACCACGTTTTAGACCGTTTTTCTCAAGCAGTTCAATGACTTGTGCCGCTTCGCCCGTGGTACGAACGAATGGAATCATAATCTCAACATTGGTCAAGCCCATCTCGTCACGTACACGCTTTAGCGCTTTACACTCAAGCTCAAAGCAATCACGGAAGTTGTCAGACACATAGCGACTAGCACCGCGGAAACCAAGCATTGGGTTCTCTTCTGATGGCTCGTATAACTTACCACCAAGCAGGTTAGCATATTCGTTTGATTTAAAATCTGACATACGAACGATCACTGGCTGATCCATGAAAGCAACGGCTAGGGTTGAAATACCTTCAACCAATTTATCAACATAGAAGTCAACAGGTGAGGCATAACCTGCAATACGCTCTTGGATTGCTTGTGAGATTTCACGTGGCAAGCTGTTCATGTTTAGCAGTGCTTTTGGATGCACACCAATCATACGGTTGATGATGAATTCAAGACGCGCAAGACCAATACCTTCGTTTGGCATTTGGGTGAATGAGAAGGCGCGATCTGGGTTACCGACGTTCATCATTACTTTGAATGCAAGCTCTGGCATAGACTCGACAGAGTTGGTCTGGACTTCAAAATCAATTTGGCTTTCATAAATGAATCCTGTGTCACCTTCGGCACAAGAAGCAGTCACGTCTTGACCATCGACTAATAATTCAGTGGCATTACCACAACCAACGATGGCTGGTACACCAAGCTCGCGTGCAATAATAGCAGCGTGACACGTACGACCACCACGGTTGGTGATGATGGCAGAAGCACGCTTCATGACCGGCTCCCAATCAGGATCAGTCATATCTGATACCAATACATCGCCTTCTTCTACTTTGTCCATCTCGTTTAGGTTGGTCACGATACGGACTTTACCTGAACCAATACGTTGACCGATTGAACGACCTTCACACAATATTTTGGCATTACTCGTATCAATGATGTAACGTTCCATAATGTTGCTGTCTTGACGACTCTTAACAGTTTCAGGACGCGCCTGAACGATAAAGATCTCGTTAGTGTCACCGTCTTTTGCCCACTCGATATCCATCGCTTGACCATAATGCTTTTCGATGGTCATGGCTTGCTTGGCAAGTGAGGTTAGCTCTTCTGTAGATAATGAGAACTGCATACGATCTTGTTTTTCAACATCAACGGTTTTGACTGATTTTGCCGTACTGCCTTCATCACCGTAGATCATTTTCTTGTGCTTGCTACCAAGGTTACGGCGAATAACCGCAGGCTTACCATTTTCTAGCAAGCGTTTTGAGATGTAGAATTCGTCTGGGTTTACCGCACCCTGTACAACCATTTCGCCAAGACCATAGCTTGATGTGATAAACACCACTTGATCAAAGCCACTTTCTGTATCTAGCGTGAACATAACGCCAGCTGCGCCAGTCTCTGAACGTACCATACGCTGTACGGCAGCAGATAAAGCAACGCCCTCGTGCTCAAAACCTTTGTGTACACGGTAAGAGATAGCACGGTCATTATAAAGAGAAGCGAATACTTCTTTAATAGCAATAAGGATATTATCGATGCCGCGAATGTTTAAAAAAGTTTCTTGCTGACCAGCAAATGACGCATCTGGCAAATCTTCAGCAGTGGCAGAAGAGCGTACCGCAACCGCGATGTCTTCGCCGCCACTCATGGTTTCAAATGCTAGGCGAACTTCTTGCTCAAGATCTTTTGGCAGCTCTTGCTCAATAATCCACGTACGGATTTTTTTACCAGTAGCAGCAAGTTTGTTGACATCATTGACGTCTAATGTTTTTAGCTCATCATTGATTTTGTCCAGCAAGCCTGTTTCTGTCAAAAAACGATTAAACGCATTTGAAGTTGTGGCAAAACCGCCTGGAACACTGACACCCAAATCAGAAAGATGGCTGATCATCTCGCCAAGTGAGGCATTCTTACCACCGACCACTTCAATGTCGTCTTTTCCTAGCTGATCAAGATTGATTACAAGTGCTGTAGATTGAGCTGCCATGATAACTCCAGAAAATAAGGTTATTTAGTAAAGATTATAATGGTGGATTATACCGCTATATTCTGAGAATTTCGAGGGGGTAAATTAAAAAACTTGGTAAAAAAATACAAATTGTCAGGTTTACTACATAATTTCCGATGTTGCTCCGAGCTTTTGCTAATAATCGGGCTAAAAACTTTTAGAAAAAAATGAGGTAGTATCTGCCTTCAAAGACTGGAAGTGATGTTGGTTTCTAAGTGAACGCCTGTAACATTGATTTCTATTAGTTCTTTAATATGCGTATAATGGAGAGCATAAATAGTAGAGGCTTATCATTATATAGGTGTTCAATATTAAGTACCGAATTACGTGCTATATCAGAGCAGTCGAAGACAGATGAGAATCAAGCGCTACATGAAGGTTACTATTGTGTTATCAATCGAGGTGCCAACGTTATGTACTCAAGCAATCCCGCTGAACAAGTGAAACCCACTATTCAAAATCGAAATGCGCTAAATTTAGACAGCTCACAAGCCGTTAGAACGGCATTTTTTATCTCAGATGGTACAGCGATTACTGCTGAGACGCTGGGACGTGCTATTTTGAGTCAATTTGCCTCGGTACCTTTTGAGACGCGAGTATTGCCTTACGTAGATAGCTTAGAGCGCGCTGATGATGCGGTTGAACAAATCAATATGGCCTATCAACGAGATGGTTTGTTACCATTAGTGTTTGATACGATTGTAAATCCTGAGATACGTGAAAAAATCAACGCCGCCGAAAGCTGTAATCTGGACATGTATGAAGGGCTAATTGGACGCGTTGCTGAAGAAACAGGGGTAGAGCCAGATGGACATTCAGGTCATGCCCATGACGATGTGGACTCTGAGACTTATAAAGAACGCATTGATGCGGTTCACTTTGCCTTAGACAATGACGATGGCGCACGTACTCGTCATTATAATGCCGCTGATATTATTCTGATTGGGGTATCACGTTCAGGCAAAACACCAACTTCACTATACCTAGCTTTACAGTTTGGTATTCGCGCTGCTAACTATCCTTTGACTGAGGATGACCTGTATGACAATCAATTACCAAAAGCCTTACGTGATCACAAAGACAAGCTATTCGGCCTACTAATCGATACTGACCGTTTAGTAAAAATCCGCCAAGAACGTCGTGCGGGTAGTCGTTATTCTAGCTATCAACAATGCCAGCAAGAACAACGTGCGATACAAGGCATCTATATTACTCATGGTATCCCAAGCTTAGATGTGTCTGAGATGTCTGTGGAAGAGATTGCCACCCGTATTTTGCAGATGACTGGTCTTAAACGCCGCATTGGCTGATGCCATAGGTATTATAAAAATAAGCGCTAAAAAATTATTAGTATACGCCATTCACTATAATGTCATTATCATACAGAGAATATTATGATCTCATCCTATAAATCGAGTAAAACGCCTTTATTATTGACCAGTTTACTGAGTGTGGCGACCTTGCTAAGTGCCTGTCAAACATCACCATTCTCACGTGAGCCAGTTCCTGAGCCGCGTTATATCCCAACCATCGTCTTGGGCGAAGCACAAACGCTAACCATTATGCCAAACCGAGTTGCCTGCGCCTCAGCCTTACCTATGCAATGCTTACTCGCCAAATCAAATAAAGATGGCAGCGTGTTTCAAATTCCTTATGACTGGGTTGATGACTTCAAACCAACCCTTGGCACAGAGTATGTGATCAGTGCCCGCCCACAGATTGATCAAGCCAAACAAAGCCCGACGGGGTATTGGACATTGCAAAATATAGTGTCACAACGTATGGTGACCATGCCTTAGCACTTGAGCTTGATGCAGTATTTGAGCTTGGTACGATGAACTTGACTCAACCAAGTATTGATTTACTCATGGTCTAACCACCAAATAAATAAGTAAATATGAAGAGGACATGATGGTAAGTAAAAAAGCAAACGACGCGACCAATGAAGTCGGCGAAGATACTCAGACTGAAGTCTCAAACAAAGAAAGCAACCTTACTCCTGATTCTGAACATACAGAAGGTAAAGATAAAAAACAAAAGATTGAGCAAACCCACGAGCAGGTGACGGATGATATCATGCACCATCCGCATCTTGTGAACCCACTCGATGACACGCGTATTGATATCAAATCTGGTTATGCCAAAGATTTGAATCGCATAAAAGGCGATGATCATGAGTATGAATACGATGTGGTCATTTTAGGAGCTGGGCCAGCTGGTGAAGCGGCTGCTATGAAGCTGACAAAATCAGGCAAAAAAGTGGTGGTTGTAGACCCGCGTGACCAAGTGGGTGGCAACTCTACTCATGTGGGCACCATTCCAAGTAAAGCCTTACGTCAATCGGTATTCAACTTAATTAACTTTCGCCGTGACCCTATGTTTACTAAGGCGATGGAGTACAAGCAGGTACCTTTAAATAGCGTACTGGCTAATGCTCGTCAAGTCATACGTCGTCAGGTAAATACGCACACACGGTTTTATGAGCGTAACCGCATTGAGGTGATTCAAGGTTGGGCAAGTTTTGTTGACACCCATACGTTGCGCATCGAAATTGATGACAATATGTTTGAGACCATTACCTTTAATAAAGCCATCGTGACTGTTGGTAGCCGTCCATATCGTCCAGACATTCTAGATTTTAATCATCCACGGGTTTTTGACTCTGATAAAATTTTACAAATGGATTATATCGTCAAAAAAATCATTATCTATGGCGCAGGTGTTATTGGCTGTGAGTACGCCTCTATCTTTACCGGTCTTGGCTATAAAGTTGATTTGATTAATAACCAAGATCAATTACTCAGCTATTTGGATAGCGAAATTAGCGATGCTATCGCACATGATTTTAGGCAGTTCGGCGTGCTTATTCGTAGTAATGAAGAAATTGACCATTTAGAAACGCACGATGACTGTGTCATTTTACACTTAAAAAGTGGTAAAAAAATCAAATCTGATGCCATTCTATGGTCAAACGGACGTTCGGGTAATACAGAGGGTCTGAATTTGGAAGCTATTGGTCTCAAAGCCAACAGTCGCGGCCAATTAAAAGTTGACGATACCTATTGTACCGAAGTCAAAAACATCTATGCAGCTGGTGATGTCATCGGTTGGCCATCGCTGGCTTCTGCGGCTTATGACCAAGGCCGCTGTGCGGCAGCCTTTATGGTTGGTGATAGTGATGCTGAACCAGTATCTAGTGTCCCAACAGGGATTTATACGATTCCTGAAGTCTCATGTATTGGTAAAACAGAACAAGAGCTGACGGATGAAAAAGTGCCTTATGAAGTAGGACAGGCCTTCTTTAAGCACTTAGCACGCGCACAAATCATCGGGGAGCGTAGTGGGGTACTCAAGATATTGTTCCACCGTGAGACGTTAGAGATTCTTGGTATTCATTGCTATGGCAACCATGCTTCAGAGATTATCCATATCGGTCAAGCTGTTATGAAGTGTAAGAGCAATAACACGCTTGAGTACTTTGTAAATACTACCTTTAACTATCCAACGATGGCAGAAGCCTATCGCGTTGCAGCATTGAATGGTTTGAATCGAATCTTTTAATGTGTCGTTATTGATCGTAAGGTCTTGCAAATAGTACAAATAAAAAAGCGTCTACCGAACAAGTAGGCGCTTTTTTTCATCTTTGTATTAATAAAAGCATTAATTAAAAGGCAGCTTCACTGTTTATAAAGGGTAGGATAGGTTATAGCAGAGCTTTACGCTGCTGTACGCAGTCGTACCAACGTATCAGCATCAGCAACATAAAATAAAGTACCCACAGTCCTGCCAATGCATAGAATCCCAGTGCAACTTGAGAGAGACTGGCGCCCATTTGGTTCAGCTGGACAGAAGTATTGATGGCAGGCGTAGTCGGTATGAGCCAGCGGATGATTTGTAAAAACTCTGGAAGTTGATAGGCAGGCCAAGGGTAGCCGCTGACAAAGAACATCGGTAGTGAGCTAAAAATCAAAAGCTGCATACTGCGCTCACGTTGACGGAACCACAGTCCAAGCACACAGCCAAGCGTCGCCACTGTAGGACAAAATAGTAGTAAAAATAGCAGGCTACCGATCATATTCTGTCCGCGCGCATAATGATGTAGCTCAAAGGCCCAACCATAATAAAAGCAGCCAGTCATAAAACCAAAAGTGCTTAGAGCTGCAATACGACCAAGCCAGCCCCTTACACTGGCTCTATGACGTCGCTGTTCATACCACGTACCAACCAGCATAGCGGTTGACATCAAAAGCGTCTGTTGCAAAATAAGAATAGACACTGCTGGCACAACGTAAGCGCCATAACCTTCAGTTTGATTGTATAAAGGGATGATTTTTAATGGTACCGCTTGGGTATTAGCGGCAGCAGTTGCGAGATAAGCGCCTTGAGCCACATTTTTTTTGATTTCAATGCCAGCAGACACCGTGCTAACGGCTTTTAAAAATCCAGTTTGTACGTTTTTATTCAATAAAAAGTAACCACCATTACCCAGAACACTGACACTGGCTTCTTTTCCGGACATTACCTGCTGCTCAAGTCCACTGGGAATCACCATATAGCCAGCAATGTCATCTGACCATATAGCCGCTTTGGCTTCTTGTTCACTAAGAAAACGCTGTGTATCTAGTTGCGGGCTGGCGCTTGCATAACGAACGATGGTTCGCGATAAGTTGCTGTTGTCGTTATCAACGATACCCACAGGCACATGATTAACCACCTCTGTTGAATAAGGCCAAGGATAAAAGAATCCATAAATAATTGGCGCAATCATGAGTAATAAAAGCACCCCCTTATCAGAAAATACGTCTTTAAGCGTCTGTAAAAAACTGCCTAAAAAATGTTGTGAGGAGTATTCGCTGGAATCATCTGCCGTGGTAGATGAGTGGTTTTTCGATGTTAATGACATTAGCGTGCTCCCCAACGCTCAGGATGCGCAAGCGCACGTTTGGTCAGTAGCGCAGTTAAAACCATAGCAATTCCTGTTGCAAGGGTCAGGCCATAAACAATCGGTAGCGACACGGCTACAGGCGCCTGCATCTGTAATTGCGCAATGTTCAACTTTAAATAATGAGTGAGTGGCAATGCATCTGACCAATGTTTGGCACTGTCACTAATGGCAATATAAGGAAAAGTCACCCCAGCAAAAGCGTATGAAGGTGCTGAGATAAAGGCAGTAGAAGACAATCCCATACGCAATGAGAATGCACCCAAGGTAAAGATAGCGCCCAGCCAAAAAGACAGCATCATCAGCAGTATCAGACCGATGTAGGTGGTAACAATTGAGCCAATGGCGACCGATGTTTGAGGTGTGGCGAGCCATAATACCAGCATTGCCCAAACACTATACGCCACTGTAGGCCAGAAATATTTGCCCAACAACCCAAATAATATGACCAAAATGCTGGCTGGTTCAACGATTTTATGGCCTGATTCATTCTTATCAATAAAACGATACCAATGACCAAGGTTTTTATCGCGTAACTCACGGCCTATCGTCGTTGCACCAATGACCATCGCCAAAATATGTAATAAAGCAGGGATAACGGTTGATGCCAAAAACTGTTGGTAATTGGTGGCGGCGTTAAACAAGCTGATACGCTGTATTTTAATAGGCGAGTAGGCAATGGCTGCTTGTGCTGATGACATGCCTTTTTTGACCAAACGCTGTATCTCAACCCCTGCTGATAACGTACCAGCAACCGCCTGAACACTGGTCTGAATAATGCCTGAATGCGTGCCATACTGCGCATTGACACGCAATATTAGCGGAGCCGACTTACCAGACAAAATATTGCGAGAAAAGTTCTCAGGAATAACCACGGTGGCATACACATCGCGCTGTAAGATTGCCGCCTGTGCCTCAGTATCTGAGTAATAAAGCTGTCTTACGGTCAAAGTAGGACTGGCTTCCAAATAACGTACAGCAGTATTGGCAACAGGGCCATTGTCTTGATCCATCACGCCAATGGGCAAGTCGGTAATCTGAGTCTGTGAAAATATCCACCAGATCATGAGTACGGTTATTAGCGGTAGCCAAACCGCCATACTAAGATCCCATGGGTTTTTGGTTAAAAACCGCCGTTCATAGGCAGCGCTGCGTATAAAAGCCCCACTCAGCTTAGTTAAACTCATGACTTACTCTTGGGTCTGACGAACAGTAGTAGGATCAATACGTACAACAACGCTCATACCTGAGCGTATACGGGTGTCAGGCGTGTTCGGACGTGCTTTCACTTCAAACGTACGCACATCAAAGCCATCATCATTATTGGTTGGGCGCCAAGTGGCAAAGTCAGATAACGTCGAAGTGGCATAAACCGTAAACTGCTTGGTATAAGGCTTATTGGTTGATGATAGTGCTGGAATCGTACCGTTAAATTGCTGACCAATCGCAAACTGATTCAGATGTGCTTCGGTGACGTTGAGTACTACCCACTGATCGTTGGTATTAACGAGCGTTAAGATCGGCACACCTTGCCCAATAACTTCACCTGCATTGACAATAATATTATCGACGATACCAGAAATGGGACTTTTTAGATTCGCCTCTTCTTTTGCGACTAAAGCTTCGTCTAGTTGAGCATCGACTTGGGCGACTTGCGCGCTGGCAGCAGACTTGTCTTCACTGCGTGTGCCTTCCATCGCCAAATCGTATTGTAAGCGCGACGCTTCGGTCTGGTCTTGAGTGGCCAAATATTGTGCATAGGCTTCGTCGCGTTTTTGCCGCGCCATGAGCCCTTCTTCATACAGGCGATTGACACGCTGATACGTATTTTCTGCCAGATCAGAAGCAGCTTTATTGGCCTGCCATGCTGCTTTTGCTTGAGCGATTTCTTGTGGACGCGCACCGTTTTCTGCTTTATCTAACTGACTTTGTGCCATCTGTTTGCCAGCGCGTGCTTGGTTGATTTTGGCATTAATCTCAGGTGAGTCCATTTCAATCAGCTGCTGACCCACCGTCACAGTATCGCCCTCTGTCACTAATATTTGAGCAATACGTCCAGATACTTTTGCTGCAATGGAGGTTTGCTGCATTTGCATCTGACCTTGTAAGGTGACAATTTCAGGCTTGCTGTGCTGATTGCTCTTATACAAACCGTAAGCAATGACGCCCACTACTATCAAAAACACTAAAGCGAGAATGCCTTTTTTTATCAAGGCAGCTCTTTTGGATTTGGTGTTAATACGATTATAGGCGGGTGTGGGCTGATCGGCTTTAGCTTCAAGCACATCTTCTGTCGAATCCATTGAAGCCTGCTCATTTTGAGAGGTCACTGACTCGGTCGAATCAGTGGGTTTGCGTGAGTTGTCTGATTCGTGTGGTAATTCAGTCATGACAGAAGGGTTCCTAAAGCGACAAGGTTGAGAGTAAAGGTTTTATAATTAATACACACGAATGGCATAAGGTTTGCCGTTTTCTATGACTTGAGAGTTAAAAATAGCACCAAAGGCGATGATAAATGCTGAGTAATAAAGCCATAGCATAATGACCACAGCCGCTGATAGGGCACCAAACTCAGCGCTATAGTTATTAAAGTTTTGCACATAAATCGAAAACAGCAGAGACAATACAATCCAAAGCACAGTCGCCAAAGCCGCTCCTGGCATCAACTGTTTTAGCACGATAGCGTCACGATTTGGGGCTAGGCGATATAGGCCTAAAAAGCTTAAGAAAATAATACCAGCCAATATCGGCCATCTGCTCCAAAGCGCAATGGTTTTAGCTACTTGAGGGAAGGGAAAATAGTCTGCCCCCAAAGGAATGATAGCGATAGAGGAGATGGCTATAATCAAGACTACTACTGCCCCGAAAGTTAAACCAACCGCTCGAATCGTACCCTGAATGAAACTGCGTTCTTGGGTGATATGAAAGGCAAGATTGATCAAAATAATCAAAGATTTTATGCCTTTTGAGCCTGCATAAAGGGCGAGAAAACTCGATAATAAGAGACTAAAAGTTAGTGTGGACGTGGTGTTAGAGACCAACTCACTCAAGCGCATATTAAGAACGTCATAGACAGTATCTGGTATAAAGGTACGTAACAGTGAGATTTGTTCTTGCATCTCAGCGGGCGAAAACGCAAGACCATAAATCAGTACAAATACTGCCATGACTGGAAAAATAGACAAAAAGCCAAAATACCCGACACTCGCACAATGTGCCCAAATATTGGAGTTATTCGCAATACGCCATGTTTCTAATAAAGGATGCAATCCACTGGTCAAGTTAGAAGTTATTTTTTTCATAAGACAGTTATTCACAATAAGATTAATAATAGTAGGGTGATGAGTGGTTGTATGATAGTCAGTATAAGCGCTTATCTACGTACCCTACGATTTTTAATATAAAATCATCATTCAGTATACAAAGTCGGCAATTGAATGTCGGCGGCATTGAGATAAGTATTGAAAGCCAGCGGCGTGCCGCAGCTTTGCATCAGCGCCGCCAATGATTGTACATAACTGTTTGCTGCTTGTGCTTGTTCCGTACGCGCTTTAAGTGACTGCGTCTGTGCTTGCACGACGTCGATAGGTGTATTCACGCCTTCTTGGAGTCCCAATTGTCGTAGACGCAAGACCTCAGCGGCCAAATCAACATTACTTTGTAGTGCCTGATAACGTGATTGGGCATTGTTGACATCGTGCCAGTTCTTTTCGACCAATAACAACAGATTGTCACTGACTTCAATCTCGGACAAATCTGCTTGACGTATTTTGGCATTGCTGGATGCCAATGAAGCGGTTTTATCGAGTCCACCCCACAGTTTCCAGCTTGCAGAAACCCCAGCGACCCAGCTGGGATCTTTTTCAACTTGCCCATAACCATATAGTAAAACAGTGGGTTTATAACCTGTATCTGATAACGCATGTAATTGCTGCGCCTGTGCGCGTTTGGCAGCCACTTTTTGTAGACCTGGGTGATTATTAAGCGCCAAATCCTGAAAATAGGTAACGTCTGGCAAAGGTCGGCTGGAGACAAATAGTGGTGTTGAGGGTTTGATACGATAGTCAGTACGCAACAGACGCTGTAAAGCCATCATGGCAAGCCTTGCGTCATTGTTGGCACTAGCGGATTCACTTTGTGCATCCGCTAGTGCTGACTGTGCTTCTAAGCGATCAACGCGTGAGATAAACCCTTCTTCAAAAAGTCGCTGCGCCATATGGTCGGTCTTCTGCAATGTGTCATAAGCATCGTCACGTAAGTAGGCAGCAATAATGGCCAGCTGTGCCTTAAAATAACGCTCAATTAACGTGTTATACAGCTCGTTTTTATCTAACAAACTGTCTGCTTGCGCTTCTTGGGTTCGAGCATCAGATGCCCCTGTTAACGCCTCAGTACGTCCAGCAGTATAAATTGGCCATACAACGCCAAGGCCTGCTCCTGTTGTTGAACCTGAGCGCTTTAATTCGTATGAATCAGGGATACGTTCACCGATTAACTCTCCAAAATTTGGCAAGTCAGGTAGCGTAGGAAGAGAAGGGGTAACACCGTCATTCACCTCATTGATAAGGCCACTTTTTAGCGTGGATAAATCAAGATCTGTATCCAAGTTATAAGCACTAGCTGATACTCGCGCAAACACCAAAGGATTGTCTATGGTTTTAAGCGCGTCCGTTTGATACTCACTAGCGGCAATCGCTGCTTGATTGGCGGCAATTTTTGGTGAAACTTGCAACAGAATATTTTGAGCTTGTTCAAGGCTCAATAAGCTAGACACTTCTAATGGGTAGCTGTTATCAACGCTTTTATGAGTAATAGGATCGATAAGGGTGGTCAAGCCAGTCGGTGGTTCTACTGGATACGGCTTACTATTCGTAACGGTGGCTTTTTCATTTTGGACATTGCTTGGATCATCAGCATCAACAATTTGGGTCACAGTGATTGGCATGACGTCATCTTGTTGCGCAAGATCAGTGTCTTGAGCTTGCGCGATGGCTGGAGTAGCCAAACCCATCAGCATAGTCGTTATCACAGCAGTAGACAGCATCGATAAGGCAAATTTCATAAGTCATGTAAGCCATTAATTAGAAAGCAAGATATTTTAAAATTGTGTAAAGCATGAATATTATCAAAAGCAAGGAGTGCTAAAGATCATCAATGAAAACCAGTATCAGAAACTAGAATTTTGTTACTCATGATAAAACGTACACTGTAGTGGCACAATGGTGACGGGTCAATGCTCAGTATTTGTCTATTTTGCGTTGAATGCACAATGGTTTTATGTTAGCTGTTTGAGTTCAAAAAAGGCAACCACATCGCTTATTTAACCACAATAAAAGGTTTATCAAACAGTTAAAGGATAAGTTGCAGAGGCGTTCATATTATTGTGTGTCGATTAAAGAGCTATTAAGCGTCGCCGGTGCTGATGTATGTTATATTCCAAAAATCTGAATTATTTGTCTGACTACCACATATAACCGCTAAGAGCCTTCATGCTTGACTAACCTTATTTTAATGACTGATCATGTGAAAGACTATAAATATGTGCAAGTAACAGATAAATGACTATAAAATATCAATGATAAATGACTGAGATAAGATAGGGTGTGAGTGATGTCAGGATATATTTTGGCTTTAGATCAAGGGACAACCTCAAGTCGGGCAATATTGTACGACGATCATGCGAGTCCAATCAAAATGGTACAGCAGCCAACGATCCTCAAAACGCCGCAGGCAGGATTTGTTGAACAAGATGCACAACAAATCTGGCAGACGCAAATTAGTTGCGCGCATGATGTTATCAATCAAGCAGGACTGCTTGCCACTGATGTCACCAGTATTGCGATTACCAATCAGCGCGAGTCTATCGTGGTTTGGGACAAAAAAACTGGTAAACCATTAGCGCCGGCAATTATTTGGCAAGACAGACGTACAGCAAGCTATTGCAAAAAGCTGACTACTAACACCTCTCATGATAGCCAAAGCGATATATCAAGCGATGTGCAACGTATAACAGGCCTGCGCTTGGATCCGTATTTTAGCGCCAGTAAGATTGCTTGGCTGTTAGAGCACAATCCTAAATGGCGGGCGCGCATTGACAACGACGAAATAGCTGTCGGTACGATAGACAGTTGGCTCATATATAAGCTAACAGGCGGTGAGCATGTCATTGATGTCACCAACGCTTCTCGCACTCTACTATATGACATCAATAAAATGGAGTGGTCAGAGGAGTTGTGTGCACGTTTTGCCATACCTATGAATTTGTTGCCCAAAGTATTGCCATCTGATGGTGACTTCGGTAAAACTAAAAAAGGCCTCTTTGCCAAACAAATCCCTATACACGCAGTGTTGGGTGACCAGCATGCCGCACTTTTTGGACAAGGCTGCCTCGATGCTGGCATGGCAAAAAACACGTATGGTACAGGGTGTTTTTTGTTAATGAACATTGGGACAAAGCCTAAGCTTAGTGAACATAAGCTATTGACTACCATTGCTTGGCAAAAAAAATCGGCATCGTTTCGCTCTGACAGTCTATCACTTGAGCAAATTGTAAAGTCAGGCCGACGCATGTTGCAACCGCCCAAAAAAGAAGTCACTTATGCGCTCGAAGGCAGTGTGTTTATGGCAGGGGCAATCGTCCAATGGCTGCGTGATAATCTGGGTATGATTCAAAAAAGTGATGAGATTGAGCAGTTGGCAAGGCAGGTCGATAGTAGTGAAGATGTAGTGTTATTACCAGCTTTCACGGGACTTGGTGCACCCTACTGGCGTTCAGATGTCAGTGCTAGCATTACTGGAATGAGTCGCGGTACGACCAAGGCGCATATCGCACGTGCAGCATTAGAAGCAGTCGCTTATCAAACTTACGACGTGCTGATAGCAATGCAAAAAGACAGTCCTCATCCACTTACTGAATTAAGAGTAGATGGTGGAGCCGCGAATAATGACTTGTTAATGCAGTTTCAAGCAGATTTGCTTAATGTACCAGTATTACGTCCAAAAGACACAGAGGTCACGGCTAAAGGTGTAGCGTTACTTGCTGGTCTGAAAACTGGCTTGTACGATGAAGCCACGATACAAGCTTCCTGGCAAGTCGATCGAATTTTTGAACCTCAGATGTCGAACGATATGCGTGAGCAACATCTAAGAAAATGGCAGCAAGCCATTGATAGAGCGTTGATTGTCTTATAAAAAATACTTTATCAATGGACGACTGTATATATGAAAATTAGATAACTAGATATTACGTAAAGTGCTCTGCCACTCTACAAAATAGTTATAAAGATACAGGCTGTAACGCAAGACAATCGCAAGTAGGACATATTTTACATAATCCGTCTATCTGTCTTCCCCTATAAGTTTCTATACTTTAGAAGAGTTAAGTAAGATCACTAATTTATCATTTAAAGATAAGTTAGTAACCAATAAATACTAATATATAAAAACGAATTTAAGGAAGATATTATGAATAACGATGGCCGCATTACAGACCCTAATAACCGTGTAGTTGCTGATGATGATTACTTAGAAGTCGGTGATAGAGAACGAATTATTGATGACAATCAGCGCAGAGTAGCTGGTGCTGATCCTATGTTAGACGGTAATAGAGGTGTCTTACATGACAATGACAATATGATAGACAATCATGACGCTATCGATCGTAGCGAAGTAAAACACATGTCTAAAGAGACAAAAAAAGACCTAAATGCTGATATCATCACAGGTGAACCAGGTTCTCATCCAGTGGGTACAGGTATTGGTGGCGTAGGCGGAGCAGCAGCAGGTGCAGCTATTGGTACGATGGCAGGTCCATTAGGTACTCTAATTGGTGGTGCTATTGGTGCTATCGTTGGTGGCGGTGCAGGACATGCAGCAGCAGAAGCCATTGACCCAACGCATGAAGAAGCCTACTGGCGCGCTGAGCATGCAAATGCAGATTATTATAAAGAAGGTTATGATTTTGACCGTGATTTACACCCAGCATACGCAGTAGGTTATGCTAACCGCGCCCGTTATCCTGCCGATGCTCGTTTTGAAGATCACGAAGCAGATTTGGAACGCTCATGGCATGAAGTAAAGGGTGAGTCTCGTATGGAATGGAATGAAGCCCGTAGAGCATCAGCTGATGCTTGGAACCGTATTTCCTAATATCGTTACAGATTTGAAAAAGGATAGTATTTTTAGGCGCTTATCTGCTTTGCGTAATTGAACAACCTATTATATTACTCTCATATAACAAGAGTTAGTTTGATTGTAGAGTTGATTCTTTTACCAAACAAAACCAGTGAGATTTGTGCTAATTTAAAGCTTCCAAAGTAATCTTTGGAGGCTTTTTTGCTGCAAATAAATTAAACTCTACAATATAAGTTTTCAATAAATATAATAAGAGATCATTTAGGATGAGTAATATGGAAGATAGTGGTCAGAAACAGTTTTATATTGCGACAGCCAATTTACTCAATTTTTCCAATCCTGATCGTATTTATTATGAAAATGCGCCCGCCTATAGTCAGCGCCAATATCAGCATAAATTGCGCGGTATTACTGATCTACTAGCAAAGGCGCATGCCGATATTATTGCAGTACAAGAGGTATGGGACAGTCAGGCACTTGAAGAGCTGGCTGTATCTCTAGGGTTTGAGCCTAAGCATGTTGTAGCACCACTGGCGAGTAATGATAGTGCCAGTGCATATACTCAAGGTAGAGGGGCACAAAATACGCCTGCTGTTGGTATTATCAGCCGTTTCGAGCAATTAGAATGCAGTTTGCTAGAAGACATTTTGCCAAAAGCTGTGATTGATATACCTGACATTGGACTATATAAACGTTTTAATCGTCCGCCACTAATGTTACGTGTCAATGCATATGGTCAGCCAATAACGATTGTGACGACCCATTTAAAAAGTAAACGTGCTTTTTTCTTGCGTGATGAAAATGGTCATTTATTAGAAGATATGGATGATCCAAATATTCGAGTCCGTGCCAAACTTCGTAGTTTATGTATGCGTGCTGCAGAGGCAGCCTCTATTCGTATGTCTATTATAGAGCGCTTACACCATACTCGCGAGCCGCTAATCTTGTTAGGGGACATGAACGATGTCACTGGTAGCGTTACCACGCAGTTAATGGCTGAGACTGGCGAAGTTAACTATGATAAGAGTATGCGTGATGTTGCCTTATTTGATGCAGCTCGTATTCAGTCACGCTATGATTGGATGAGAGATGTGGCCTATACTCATATATATCAGGGTATGCCCGAAGTAATCGATCAATTGTTTGTATCAGAAGAGTTTTTGCCTGATAGCAAGTTTTCACTTGGTCAAGTGGAGCGAGTAGACTATTTTAATGACCATTTGAAGTGGGATTATGCAGATAGAGTCATTGATCATGGTATTATAAGGGCGAAAATCAAACTTAATGATTAGTTTTAATTGAACGATTAATTTTATTACAATTCATGGTCAGCTTGACTAAATTGTTGATCTGTACATTATTTTAACCCATTCATCTCCCTTGCTTGATAGTGTACAAGCGTTTATGATGCCTTTCCAATGAGTCTTATAGCGCTGATACTAGCATTATATTATTGACTGATAGGAAATATTTCTTCAATTAGGAGGAATATCTTCCAATGAAGACTACTTTTATAAATTAGGGTGTAATTTTAAGAGACTTACAATGAGCGAAAACAAAGACGAAAAAATTGAAGATGTGTTGGTAGATTCGGAACTGGCAAAAAAACTTGTTCCAAATAAATTTAAGTTTACCAGCCAGCAAGGCCGTGCCCGTCGTCAAAAACTTTTGGCGGGTGCCAAGAAGTTAAGTGAAACACAAGCGATTAACGATATTACGTTGGCGGCTGTGTGTGAAGAGGCAGGCATTCCAAGAGCTTCTGCCTATCATTTCTTCCCTAATATCGAAGCAATCTTTTTAGCATTGCGTTTTTTGAATGCGATCGAGATATTAGAAATCGTAGAAACGGTTGATGTGGGTAATTACGACAGATGGCAGGGGTATTTAACGGCTCTGATTGACCAATGTGTGATGATCTTCCATAACGACAAGACCAAAGCCAAGCTTATTTATGATACCAATACACCTGATTTTGAAGGTGACAGTTTTGGTGAAGACATGGATCATCAAATCGTCGATTTGGTTTATAAGCGTTTGTCAGAGCGTTATGAGATGCCAAACTTTGAAGACGTGCAAGATACCCTGTTAATTGCCTATAGCATTGTGAATGCGATATTCACGTTGTCTTATCGTCGTCATCAGAGTATTACGGATGAATACATCCAAGAAGCGAATACAGCGTTCATTGCTTATTTACGTTGTTACTTGCCAGAAAAGTTACCGCGTAAAAATCGCTAAGACAGCTGGTTAAATACTATTGAGTAGCGATAAAAAAGCCGACATTAAATGTCGGCTTTTTTGTTATTGTTTTGAGGGTGTCAATATTTGTCCACGGCAGATGTCATCGCTGGCATCTAAAGGTGCATACTGCTTATAGTAATCGACGATTCGTTTTTCCAAAGCGACGTTAGTCTGAGAATCATGGACATTGATATAAGCTTCGCGTGCTTGCTCAAGCCAGCGATCTGCCATACGAAAATGTATACCGGACTCGCGCCAACCTCGCTCGCACTGATTGGTTGCAGCCCAGATCAATGCCACTTCACTGAATGCCATCTCACGTGGTGCTGACTCTATACCATCACTGTCTTTGAGCGCGCTTAGCGTTGCCCACAGATCAGGGCGCATTAGGGCAGAGGTCATCGGGATGTCCTGCTGTAACTGGATATTTTGCGCGGTGTCATTTTTCAGCGCTTGCAATATAGACTCTGCCATGCCTACCGCAACGAGGCCAGCAGGTGAGCGGCTATTCATACTGTCTTGATGAATCGCATAATTAAGCCATGCTTGTGCTTTGTATGCCAGATATTGCTGACGCGCTGCTTTGTCTTTTTGCTGATAGGGCTGTAGCTGCTTTATCATACAGTTAAGCACACGTTGCTGCTCACTTTGGTATTTATAAGAAGGGACTTGAGTCTCGATATCAGTGCGACAGTCACTAGTGCTTTTTGTATTAGCGGTTTGAACCTTATCAGTAGCGATGCTATCTGCCGCTGACGCAGGTGAGGCCACGCTCACAAGTAATAGTGCTGAGAGCGTAGCCTGTATTGGTCGGGTATAAGCAATGGTGTTAATGGCAGCTTTAAACATGATGCAAACCTTATATGAAGGTAATAAGTATTGGTATTTACCATTTTTAGCGCTGATTTTGTTGTCTCTGGTCTAGCAAATCAAAATACCACTACCGTCAGGGTGACATTGTTATCAGATAGGATTTAAGACAACATCAGCAACACTATAAGCTAGTGTCGCCGATTTGAGTAGAGTCACTATTTAGACGCTTATTTTTACGTGGGTCTTCACGCTTGAACAGGTTTTCATCAAACTTGAAGCGCAGTCTAAAGTAAGCACCTTCTTGAGTGCTGTCATCATAAGCAATGTCTTCGTCCTCGAAACCCATGAAATTGTAGCCAAGAGACAACCAAAGATTGGTCATCGGGCTATAGCCCACTTCAGCGCCAAGCATATAAGCCAAGTCATTTGCTTGATTGTTCCAGTATGTACCCGCTTGCAAACCAACATCCCAGCGCTCACTGATGTCATAAAGTCCACGACCATAAAGAGCATGAGCTGTGTTATCACTAGTAATGTTGTCTGCTTCATATTCTGTATACTTACCTGCATAGCGACCAGACAAGGTTAGGGCACGCGTTGGATGATAGTTACCATTCCATGACCAAACGGTCGTGTCTTTTTGATAAGTGTCGTCACCTGTATTATTATCATCCAAGCGATACTCAAGCTTTGCAAGCATGTCTAGCTGATTGCTATCGTAATCACGATAAGCCGCGCCTAATTGGAAGCGATTGATTGTGCGATCGCCATCATTATAGTCAATGCGTGAATAGGTATCTTTGGCAAGTAAGGTAATCTCATCAGTATAACGATAAGCAATGCCGGCGCTACCCAGTAACGTGTCACTCGTTTCACCCCAACGTTTTTCGACACGACCTGAAGCTTTGTAGTTTTCTTTGGCAAGGTATTCAACGCCAAAACCTGCCGCTGTTGCTGTGTTGTTTTCTTCACCTTCGAGTGATTCAACACGCTCAAGTAACGTGTTTACCGTCAAACCTTCTTGTACATACCATTTGTTTTTTAGACCGAGAGCGGCTTCAGCTTCACGTGCGCTAATGGCGTCACGCATACGATATTCGCTATAGACTTTACCATCTTTCATGTAATTGGCATCAAAACCAACCACGGTGCGTTGACGCTCATCGGTATCATCAAGACCATAAGTGCCAGATAGGCTATTGATCAAGTCATGACGTGCGTACAATCGACCCAAGCCTCCGATAGGCGTTTCGCCGCCGATAGAGGTGGCGTTGCGTGAGCTGTGGTCGATATCCTGCTCGTATTCTGCAAATACTAAGCTATTATTAAGTTTAGGCAGGCGAGAGGTAACACGAGCACGAACGGTCGTGCCTTCGATGTCTTTATCAGCATTACTCACGCTACTTAATGCAGATTGGTTGATGATGTCATCGTTAAACAGTGTGTCATCAGTGATATCTACAACATCTGTGGCGGCTTGCGTATTACGCGAGGCAGCAGTGGCGTCTTGCTTATAGTAGCGGACACCGATTTCGCCAACGACATTTTCGCTCAGGCGTTGCTCGATACTGGCTTGTACGCCTTCACGACTCGCTTTGGTAGTATGGTCTTCGGTATATATACCTTCTAACTTCAGGGCAGTTTTTTTATTGTTTAGCTTATGGATAACTTCTACACCAGACTCCGTACGTCCAGCGGTAAGCGGTGACGCACCAGTGACAAACCCTTCGTCAGCATCATTATAATAAGCCTTGGCACGCGTATTTTTCTTATTGTCAAAGTCAAGCTCGACACGTAATGCATCACCTTTCACATTGTTGTCGTCTAACTCTGTCGTATTGATCTGATTGCTTGCCTGAAAATTTGGGTTCTCGGCTTTATTCATCGCGTATTCAGCAACCAGCTTTAATTTGTCATTGAATTTGATAACGCTATTGATACTAGCAAGCTCTTCTTTGTTCAATGGGTCATCGCTATTGATATAGCTACCACCGATAGAGATTTTGTTAGTAAGCTGTTGTTTAGCAGCGATACCGCCAACTAAATAGTCCTCACCACCTTCATCCACTTCTACAGTGACACGAATATAAATAGGATTGCCTTCAATATCTTGGCTGGCAATTGGTGATTTTAAAAATAAGCTACGGCTAATCGGGTCAATTTCATAATCAGCAAAGCGAGTCAGAGTTTCACGATTAATGATGAGTCCGGGGTTATTGGCGTCACGGGTGATTACTTCAACCGTTTCAGAATTTTCTAGTACCGCATCAAAATCTTCAGCAAGTGGATATGGCCCAGAAATACCCAAACCGCGAGTCTCGTTCACACGCTGGCTAGTGCTGGTCTCTGCCAAAAATGCAGTTACGCGAGTATTATTGTCTTCAAACTGCGCTTTTAGACCAGTCAACGTACGGTTGTACTGTCCAAGTTTGATACCTTCATCATTATCAATTTGGGTTTTTAGATCGCCATACATAGCAAATGAGCGGCCTTTGTCCAGACGCACATAGAGCTTACTAGTAGACTGAGCATCGAAGCCTTTAGCAGATGAATCGCCATAGACTGGATAATACTCGCCAGGGTCGATATCGCGGAACAGGCGCTCGCCTTTTTTGTCACTGTCGTAAGCTAGGGTCAACAAATAGTCGCCGCGTACTTTGCCTTTGAGGAACATGGCTGCACGACCTGATGCGGTATAGTCGTCGTTTCCAGCAAAATCATTCAGCTCTTGCTCAAATGCACCTTGAGCATCAGTGATACTACTACCATCAAAGTCTTTGAGTGAAATAGCACCTTCGACGATACCAACGGCAATCAGTGGACGCAGTTTGGCTGTGAACTGTACTGGAATGGTCTGTTTGCTGCTACCAGTATCGATTACCAGCTCACCTTTACCTGGTACGCTCGGCGCGGTGACTGGTATCAACAGCTCGCCACCTGATACGATGACTTGAGTGCCCGCTTGATCTTTGCTGCTATCACTAAGATTGATACGGCCAATGTTGGTATCGATAGTGACTGGCGTTGAAGCAATATAAGGACGACCATCACGATCTTTTAGGCTGATAACGACTTGATATTCGCTTATACCATCAGCGGTAACCATTTGCTCTTGAGTGCGATAATCAATCGTTTGTAGTTTTTCTGGTGTCCATACCTTGATGGTTTGCTCAGAAATAACCTTACCATTCACATCGGTCGCCACGCCGCGTAAGGTATTGCCACCGCGTTGTAAGTCAACCGCATAATAATCAAATGCTACGACACTTTGTTTTTTCTGTTCAGCAGTTTTACCAATTTGTTGTTCTGATACCGCTTTGCCATTGGCGTATAAGGTAAATAATGAGCCAAGCGGTGCTTGGACTTGTACCATTTGCTTATAAGTACTGAGCTGTTGGCCTTCGTTGAGATTGATAAAACCAACCTCATTGTTTGCCACTTCTTTTAGATATTCTTCTAGCTCTTTTTCTACTGGTAGCGCTATAGTAGTAACCGCCATATCTACACGACTGGCTACTGGATGAAGCATGTCATTGACGATAGCGGAGTCGCAGTTACTGCCTAAGTCTAGTTCGCCATTGATGTTACAGCCGCTGGCTTGAATATTATCTTTGTAGCTGCGATTGTAGTCAGGGTCTAACGTCAGTTCTGTTTTTACGGCTTGCTCAAGGGCGTCATTTTTAGTGCCCACTGATTTGCTACGAGCTACCAGCTCTGCGTTTAAGCGATCAGTACTATCATCCATACCGCCTACGATACCGAAGTCAGCACGATGCAATTCACCATATTTTAAATCAACAAATCGGCTACCCGCATCACCAGCATTACGATTGCTTTGAGTGACCATTTCAGTTGCGTTAGGAAGCGTTGTACGATCAACTTTTAAAACATGAGTCTTGGCACTCACACCATAAAAATTATATTTACCTTCAGGATCGGTCACGACAAAATTGCCATTTTCCATGTAAATACGTACGCCTGCGACACCCAGCTCGCCATCTTCTTTTTGTTGAATACCATCACGATTGATATCATGGTAGACCTTGCCGACAATGATACCATCGGTGTTTATTGTGCCGCGCTCTACCTCAATTTTCCATTGTGCTTCTCTTGACGCCACGCTTTGACCTTGGCCGTTATTCGCTACCGCCGTTGCACGATTGATACCATCACCGCCCAATGAGGCTGCACCGACTAACACACGGTAAGTGATTTTTTTACTTTCACCGCTTGGCATGTTACCCAAGCTTAGCACCTGATACTTGCCGTCAGTCTTAAATTCGGTCGTTTGTGCTTTATTGATCTCAGCGCTTTGGCCAACGCGCACGCTACCATTAACGTAATCAAAACCACGCGGCAACGCATCTTTAAGCTGCACGTCAAAAGCGGTAGAGGTGCTGCTATTGGTGACATTGATGGTGTAACTGACGTAATCACCAAGCTCGGCACTTTTGACATCACTCTCTTTGGTCACAATAAGACTTGGAGTATCATCGATAATATTGATTTGCGTATCTAAGTCGTCAATACGTACCGTAAAGTCGCTATCATTTGGTAGCTCATTTACACCCGTACCGACAGAAGGAGCAATACAAGCGTCTAAGCTGGCAGTTAAGGTATCGTTTACTAATGTCTGAATAATTTTGTCATCAATAGCATTGGCATTGTTTTGCGTTGGTGCCGACAGATGGTATTTACCTGTGTTATTGCCTGTCTCAATCG
Source organism: Psychrobacter sp. JB193 (assembly GCF_002285555.1). Classification (NCBI taxonomy): domain Bacteria; kingdom Pseudomonadati; phylum Pseudomonadota; class Gammaproteobacteria; order Moraxellales; family Moraxellaceae; genus Psychrobacter; species Psychrobacter sp. JB193. Next base: position 452,090 of record NZ_NRGY01000001.1, on the reverse strand, counting down.
CTTTTAATGAGTATTTGTCACCTGTTAGTGAAGAGATAATTGTCACCCATACTTGATCTGGTTTTTCAGGCTGAACATTACACTGGGCGTAGCTGGCATCGATATAGACGTTTTCATTGAGCTGAGAGGTGGTTTTGTTTTCATCGAACTTAGGAGTAGTAAAAGCTATATCAGGCTCAACAATGATTAACTCATCAGTAGCATGAGCTTTTGATACAGACGGATCTTCTAAGACCACCGCGCCAATTTTGATATCAGCCGTATCGCCGCTTTTACCATTTGCATCTGACAAAGCTTGCACAATAAGCTGGAGGCTTTCGTTATGCCCAAGCTTGATCTGGGCGCTTAAGTTATCAAAAAGTATTTCACTATCAGCACTGTCAACAATGCCGTTTTTATTAAGGTCTTGATAAACCTTTAAGTTCGATAGCGTTGGCGATACGTCTAATGTCAGCTTGACCGTCTCATCGCTGTAGCTGGTATTGGTGAGAACATTGACCCAGTTTACCAAGGCATTTGGCATGACAGTAAGTAATGGCTGCTGAGTCAAGCTGATACCGTATTCCGGTAGGTTTGAGACTTTAACTTGTACTTTGTTTGAGGCACTAGTAATAGCTATGTCATTTTGTTTGCTGACATTGTAGGTGGCTTGAGCAGTATTGTTGATTATCTGCACAAGTGATTCAGGCGCAGCGAATGCCATATTTGATTGCATAAGCAACATTGCCAATGACAGCGCCGAGATCTTCGCTGTACACAATGCGGTACGATTAGACGGTGTCATGATAGATAGAGTCATATGTCGCTTATCCAATAAAACATAAAGAGGTAACAGGGTGGAACATCTCTAGCTTGAACCAATCATTTTTAACTGTTCAAGCTAGAGATTTGTTCTATAAGCACCTTATGGCGCTTATAGGTTACTTGATTATCAATTAGTGCCTGTTTGCGAAGGTTTTGCAGCAAACACAACGTTGGCTGTCGTATTAGCAGCGATACTCGCAAATGTCACTTGGATTGACTGACCAAGCGTTTGAGTCGTTGCTGTTGGGGACGCTGAGAAGCTATTGGTTTGATAGGTAAGTTTGCTGTCTAACGTATCTGAAACCACAAGATTGTTAACGATTTTAGCGGTATCCATGAATGTGTTTTTAGCTTCTAATTTATAAAAGACACATTGATCAGCATTAGCAGTGACATTGCCAGTCGACCACGCAGCAGCGGTAACACCAGGATTAGCATCACAATTAGCCGCTATTTGGTATTTTTTCAGATTAATACCTTGCAAGGTCGTCGTAGAGGTTGTAGACAGTGGATTGCCAGCAGTGCTAGTAGGCGCGGCAGTACCGTTAACAGCACCATTAGGCTGTACAGCGACTGTTAAAGTCTCAAAGTCACCTATGTTGTTTACGTTATCTGCTGTAGAGTTTGGATCGTTGCTACCTTTACCTGTTGAAGCGACCTGTACGCCAATTTTGACGCTCTCGCCAGGCGCTAACCCTTTACGAGTGGTCGTACTACCTGGCTCGAAAGGAGTGGCAGCATTAAGATCGTAGATACCATTTACACCAGTAAGTTCAATTTCACCAGTGTCAAACTTACCATTGTTGTTAGCGTCTACATAGACACGTGCGATACTGATATTAGGATTATCAATAATCCCGCCATCTTGAGTAGCCGTTGGTTTTATAGATAGTTTGACAGCATTGGCATTATTGCCTGTTCCTGCTGCTTCTATAACGTCAGTACCATTGTTAGTGATGGTATAAGTGTAACTGTTAGTCACGTCATTAATAGTATTAGGGGTAACAAGCGCAATTTCTTTATTGGCACCAGGAGTGATGGCAATAGCACGCGTTTGATTGGTCGTGTTTACGGTTGCATTGGTATTATCGTCTTTACCTACTAGAGGTTTAGCGGGATCTTCATAAGTGTTTTCAGTAGGACCGCCTGGATTAGTGCCATTATCAGATCTATCGATGATATCAGGCGTATTCGCAGTAGCATCGTCTTTGGTATTGTCTCTGACGACTGCATAGTTGACGAATGAGCTAGTAGCGGTTGCGCCAGTTGCTTTTTTGGCACGGAAAGTGACGGTGATCGTTTCGCCAACTTTGATATTTTGGCCAGCGACAGTGATTGTTTTGTTGGCATTAGAGATGACAGCTGTGCCAGCGGCACTACCATTAGAGGCAGTAACAGTAGGCGCTACATAGTTAGCTTCTCCTGACGCTATTGCTACCAAGCCTGATGGTAGATCATCTGAGATACTGATTGCAGTACCAGCGATATTACCTTCGTTTTTTACGGTAATCGTATAATCAACATAAGCAGTGGCATTATTTAAATCTAAGTTACTGTTACCAAGGTTGGTAATCGCCGATTTTGTGATAGCGTAAAGCGGCGTTTTGGTTAACGCATTATCAGTGTTAGTAGCGGTATAAGTAGTAACAGCGCTGTTACTAGGTTTCGATTTTAGGTAGGCACTTTGAGCAGTGACGGTTAAGATACCATTAGCATCGGCAACCCGTTTAGTATCGGCTTGAGCTGTCACAGTGATTAACGCTTTTTCGCCTGGTGCTAATGCAATCGTACCGCCGTTAGCAATGGTCACCAAACCCCCAGTGTTAGCACCGCTAGCATCAACTTTTTGATACTTGATAATACTACTGCCTAGGTTGTAATCAAAATCATCGCCCGTGGCATTGGCAATATTGATGGTATAAGTATCATTAATGTTACCAGCGTTGGCCAAGGTATGGGTGAAATCCACGGTTGAAACGGCTTGTGCATTAATAGCACGATCTCTACCAAAATCATCGTTAGGATTGGCATCGACGACAGTAGAAATCAAACTAAAAGAGCCCGTTTCAGAAACATTAACGGTGACTACGTTTGATTCAGCGTTTTGTACAGTCGTATTACCAGCGACAGTATAAGAAGCTGTGGCTTTGTTATTTACATTGAATGAGCCAGACGTACCACCTGTTGGGGTAGCTGCATTGGCAGTAGTAATACCCATAGCAGCAACCACACCAATGGTCAACACTGAGTATTGGAATAAATTAGGTTTCATGCGGTCAATCTCCAGAAGGTTTAAGATAAAAGCATTGTGTAAGTATTAGTTGACGATTGTATTGAGTGATACGGCGGCGGATTTCATGGCTGGTAATAGCTTGATATTCCAACGCAGGCTACGGTATTCAGAAAACGGCACCTTAACTACTTTGCCATTTACTTTACGCATCAAAGGCATGTCAGCATAGTTCTGACCATCAGTACTGGCCTGAGCGCTAGCAGGAGTGGCGTCACCTGTGAATACCATGTTGGTAGGAATTGGTAGTGCTACCATCAAATCGTTAATATCTTTATTGATAGTATTGGTATAAGTTGCTTTGTATTGAATGACAGTACCTTTTGGTGCTGTGCGTACTGGCGAATAAACCGTTTTACCTTCTGCATTTTTGATAACTTGATTAGCAGTTAAATCCATTTTCAAGGCATCATCAGCGTGAGCGGTACCTAATACACAGGTAGAGGCCAACGCTGCTAACAAAATGTTGGTTACAAGCTTAAATCGTTTCATATAAAATCCTTGTCTCGATCGTAATGCTAATAAGGTATTAACTTACAAATCGCGGAGTAATTAACCTGAATCTGTTATAGAAAGTACGCATAAAAAATAGGTATTTTCTTCTTTGGTGATTTTCACGTAAACGATACAAATAATCACTATAAAGATGACAAAGGGCTTATTAAGGTGACCAAACGGCAAAAGCCCTATCTTGGTAGATAGGGCTTTTTGGCATAAAAAAGAAAGCTAGTAGATTAGGTGAGAATTACTGACTGATCGCTACTGAGTGTCTACAGTAGTACCGTATTTGGTATTGAAATAAAATATGCGTTTATCTCTTTTGGGCAATGTCTGAGATATGGTTTTAATCGTGCCATTTTGTCCATTGCTCAGCCCATCGTTAAACACATTGGCTTCACGAGCAGGGGTAGTCAGGACTGAGGTTACAGTCGCATTATTGACCCCTTTTTTCTGTAGAATGTCTTGCATGATAAAATTATCAATAGGGATATTGGCGCGATTGGTCGCTGTAATTCTATAAGCAATACACTGCCCAGGTGTCATGTTACTAATACTGCCAGTACTAAATCCGGTTTTTGGATCACCATTATTAGCCGTATTAAGACTAGGATCGGTGTAATTAAGCGTGTTCGGACAGTTATTAATATATTGTGCTTTTTTTAGAACCAAGGCTGCGTTTGCAGCGATCACTCTACCAAAGTCATTGTTTGAATAAAGGTACGTTGTAGTGGTAAATCCAGTATTCTTGTTATCGCTGGTGGTTCGAATAGGATAGGCAGTTCCACTATATTCTTCTATTAAACAAATATTAGTATTATTGTTAAAAGTAGCAATAGGAACGCTAAACTGATACTGACCGATGGGAGACCCTGTATTAACGATCTGAGTCGCGTAAGTAGTAGCTGTGTTCGCACAGTTCACTAATTTAACGGTACTACCACTAATTCCTGACTCTTGAGGCGAGTTAAAAACGCCATTAAAATAATTAGGCTTATTGGTATAAATACTACCGCTACTTGTAATATCATCATTGGTTGCATTTGCCTGAGCAGCAGTGATGCCGCCATTATCATCAAATACAGTGCCTGTAAAAATATACTGAGGAACATAGCAATAGTTGTCTACTCGTAAGTCAATTTCTTGATTGGTTGCACTGTTAAGATAACCAGTATTAGTATAACGGACTTTCACTGAAGCTACTGGTTGAGAAAACTGTACAGAACCTTGACATTGTGTACCCAAATTTTTGGCTGTGCAATTGGGGTCACTGGCGGTTCTAGTAAATAAACCTTGTAAACCTTGTGGAGGTTGGCCAAACATAATATTTGAGCCAGTTATTGGCTGAAATGTACCAGAAATAGTAGAGCCTGCTTGAGTAACCCCTGTAATCTCCACGAAATCATCAAAGGTGTTACCGTTGCTATTGGCATAATCTATGTCAAAAGCACTAAGAGCCACGTTGGTTAAGTAGATGGGTTGTGAGGTCAAAGCATTGCGAAAGTCAAAAATAATGTCAGTATAAGCTGAGATGTTCGGAAAGGTTCTTTGAATATTGATAGCACTAGTGCCCGCTGTAGTAATCACACCAAAATTTGACTTTACCGTACTAGTACTAGATTCAACGGTTGTCATTTTTACTTGTAGGGGAATACTGCCTCCCGCATTACCTAATATATTGACATAGTTATTCGTATTAACAGCGGAAACTAGGTTAGTATAATCAGCATTGGTTAAGCTGCCTTGAGAAAAACTATTGCTACAAACAGCACCTGGGTTTGTAGCAAGCGCAAATGCTGTGTTGCTCATAAATAATAGAATGATAAAACCAGTAAAAATCGACAATAAACATCTATATTGTTGAAGAACATACGAATTTCTGTAGCCTAAACTGTATTTAGTCTTTTCCATAGTATTGTAGCCTTCAATATAAACTGATAGTCGAAACTAGCTATAGATTGTTCTGTTGATAATTCTATATCTAGATGTATAAATATTGTAAAGCATATTTTATATATATCTATGAGTGTAATTCCATAAAGAGTCGATAAGTGGTAGATATTCTACGACCAAACCCTATGGTCATCATAAAGAGCAACGTGTTATCTGCTAGCAATACCATGACATATGTCAGACATCTGTATCTAATCTATCGAAACTTATCTATCTCATCTTAATGAGGTTGGCTGACTAAAAGAGTAAAATGTAGGTACTAAATATTTACCTAATCACTAATCAATATTTATTTCAAAAATACTTGTCATATCACCATTTCTTTATAGCTATAAACAACTGTGGCATAAACGCCTATAATAAAGGGTTATTATCGTTTGATGGTTGATTATAGGAGCTAGGCTGAGAGCGTATTTTACTATCTGATTATTCAGTTAGCATACGATATATAGATGCACAGTATTACCGTTTCTACTTTAATTACGTTGGATGCCCAAGATTATGAAATGATCAAATGCAACCGTATACATGCAGAATACTGAATGTAATTTCTTGAATTAACAAGGAAGTCATTGAGCAAACCATTCCCTTAAGACAGTATTGAACAATACTTTGACTTAACAACATCCTGTTTTTAGGCAGGGCTGACTGACAGAAAAGGACAGTAATGATGAATTATTATAAGGATGCTGATAGCACCGAAACCCAAGAATGGCTTCAAGCCTTTGAGTCTGTTCTCAAGCATGCAGACAAGGATCGTGCTCAGTTTTTATTAAAAGCGCTATACAACATGGCGGTTCAAGAGGGGTTACCATTTAACCGCCTCGATACAGCCTATATCAATAGTATTGCTGTTGAAGATGAGCCAATGTACCCAGGTGATTTGGGTATGGAGCGTAAGATCCGTGCGTTGATTCGCTATAACGCTTTGGCGATGGTCATGCGTGCTAATAAAAATGATGATGATTTGGGTGGTCACCTAGCTTCATTTGCTTCTAGTGCAACGCTTTATGAAACAGGTTTTAACCATTTTTTCCGCGCGGCAAGTGATCACTTCGGTGGTGACATGATTTATTATCAAGGTCACTCAGCACCAGGTATCTATGCGCGCTCTTATTTAGAAGGCCGTTTGACAGAAGATCAGCTTGATAACTTCCGCCGTGAAGTCGGTGGTAAAGGCTTATCAAGTTATCCACATCCATATTTGATGCCTGACTATTGGCAGTTCCCAACCGTTTCAATGGGCCTAGGTCCGATCATGTCGATCTATCATGCTCATGTGCATCGCTACATGGAAAACCGTAAATTACTAGAGAAAGAAGGTCGTAAGATTTGGGCATTCTTAGGTGATGGTGAGACGGATGAGCCAGAAAGCTTGGGTGCAATCTCTCTTGCTGGTCGTGAGAAGTTAGACAATTTGATTTGGGTCGTTAACTGTAATTTACAGCGTCTTGATGGTCCAGTACGTGGTAATGGTAAAATTATCCAAGAACTAGAGTCAGTATTCCGCGGTGCGGGCTGGCGTGTGATTAAGGTTATCTGGGGTGGTAAATGGGATAGCCTGCTTGCCAATGATGATACTGGCGTTCTCAAACATCGTATGGAAGAAGTGGTCGATGGTGAGTACCAGCTATACGAAGCGCGTACGCCTGAATTTACTCGCAAAGAGTTCTTTGGTAAATATCCTGAATTAAAAGAAATGGCAGATGCATTGACTGATGAGGATATTGCCCGTCTAAACCGTGGTGGTCATGATCCACAAAAAGTGTATGCTGCGTTTAGCGAAGCGATGAAAACCAAAGGTCAGCCAACGGTCGTACTGGTCAAAACTGTCAAAGGCTATGGTTTGTCCAGCACAACACAAGCGGTCAATAAATCGCATCAAATTAAGAAACTTGATCAAGAGGCGCTCGTTTATTTCCGTGATCGTTTTGATTTGCCATTTACAGATGAGCAGCTAGAAACACTACCGTTCTACCGTCCTGAAGAAGATTCGGCAGAAATGAAATACTTGAAAGGTCGCCGCGAAGCATTAGGCGGTCACTTACCAAATCGCCGCAGTGGTCACATTCCATTGAATATTCCTGAACTGTCAATATTCGATCGAGTGTTGAAAGGTAGCAATGGTAAAGAGCAATCAACGACAATGGTATTTGTACGTCTACTATCAGCCATGCTGAAAAATAAAGATATCCAAGATCGCGTCGTGCCAATCGTACCAGACGAAGCGCGTACTTTTGGTTTGGAAGGTATGTTCCGTCAACTCGGCATTTACTCTGCAGTTGGCCAAAAATATACGCCAGAAGATAGCGAAGCCTTGATGGGTTACAAAGAAGCTATCGATGGTCATATGCTAGAAGAAGGTATCAACGAAGCGGGTGCAATGAGTACATGGATTGCCTTAGCAACCAGTTATTCTGTGAACGCGCTACCAATGATTCCGATGTACATATACTACTCAATGTTCGGTTTCCAGCGCATAGGTGACTTGGCTTGGGCGGCAGGCGACTGTCAAGCACAAGGCTTCTTACTAGGTGCCACTGCGGGTCGTACGACTTTGAATGGTGAAGGTTTGCAGCATCAAGATGGTCATTCACAAATTTTATTTAACGTCGTACCAAACTGCGTGACTTATGATCCTTGCTATGGTTATGAGCTAGCAGTTGTCGTACATGATGGCCTACGCCGTATGTATGGAGAAGGTGAGCGCGTTTATTATTACTTGACCTTGATGAACGAAAACTACGATCAACCTGCTATGCCTGAAGGTGCCGAAGAAGGTATCAAGCGTGGTATGTATCTGCTTGAAGACAATGGTTCAACTCAGGTGCAGCTATTGGGCTCAGGTGTGATCTTACGTGAAGTACAAAAAGCCGCTAAGATCCTAAAAGATGAGTTTAATATCACCTCAAACGTTTGGAGTGTTACTAGCTTTAACGAGTTGACTCGTGATGGTATGGTTTGTGACGACTACAACCGTCTACACCCAATGGATGAAGAGAAAGTGCCATGGGTTACTGAGCAATTAGCACCGCACGAAGGTATTGTAGTAGCAGCAACCGATTATATGCGTAACTACTCAGAACAAATCCGTGCTTGGTTACCGGACAACCGTCCTTATACCACTTTAGGAACGGATGGTTATGGCCGTTCTGATACTCGTGAAAACTTACGTAGTTTCTTCAATGTTGATGCAGCTCACATCGTTGTTGCAACGCTTAAGCGCTTAGCAGATGAAGGCGAAGTGGAAATGCGTTTGGTTAAAGATGCTATTTCAAGTTTAGGTATCGATGTGGATCAGCCACCTGCATGGCACCAACAGTCTTATTATGATCATTCTCCAGATGCACCAGCACCAGGCAAAGTAAACCCAAGCCCTGTACCTGAGTTTGTCGCTGAAGACGATGAAGAAATCAGCAATGAAGGTCGTGCTGAAGATCAAGCGGATGCAACTTTACTCAATGACGGTGATGTCAAAGAATAATAATCATAAGACTAGGAGATAAACATGGATATTAAAGCCCCCGATTTGGGTGTCGATAGCGCCGAAGTCAGCGAGATTATGGTAGCAGTGGGTGATGTTATCGAAAAAGATGACAACATCGTTTTGCTAGAGTCAGATAAAGCCTCAGTTGAAGTACCAAGCTCTGCCGCTGGTAAAGTCACCAAAATCAGCGTTGCTGTTGGTGATCAAGTCAGCGAAGGCATGGTATTGATTGAACTAGAGAGTGCTGAGGCAAGTGACGATGCTGACGACAATGCCGAAGAAGTAACTGATTCAGAACAAGCAGACGAAAGTACTGAAAACGCACCTGCTGAAGAGGATACAGACGTAGAAGAATCGGCTGAGGATGCTAGTGAAGGCGCATCGACCACCCATGCACTACCAGATATAGGCGTTGACGAAGCGCAAGTGGCTGAAATTATGGTGAGTGTAGGTGATACGGTCAGTGCTGATGAGTCTATCTTACTGATTGAGTCGGATAAAGCCTCAGTTGAAGTGCCTGCACCAGAAGCAGGTGTGGTCGAAAAAATCTTGGTAAATGCTGGTGACACTGTTGCTAATGGGCAAGACTTTATCGTCATTAAAGCGGCAGGTAGTTCTAATGCAAAACCAAAAGCGGACACTGCTAAAAAAGCGGATAAGCCTGCACCAAAAGCTGGCGATAAACCGCAGCCAGCTCCAACAGGCGAGCCAAAGCAAGCACCTGCGCCGACCTCAACTGCGGTCTCTACGGATAAAAAATTGACCGAAGCACAAGTCAATGAAAAGCTTGCAGATGTATACGCAGGCCCTGCTGTACGTAAACTGGCGCGTCAACTAGGTGTTGATATTACACAGGTAAATGGCTCAGCACTAAACGATCGTATTCTAAAAGAAGATCTGTTTGCGCATGTCAAAAACCGTTTGACCACCCAGCAAGCCACGCCAGCTGCTCAGGGCGCTGTTAGCTCAGGACTGCCAAAGCTACCTGACATGAGTAAAACTGAGATTTGGGGTGAGACGGAAACGCAAGACCTCAGCCGTCTTCAAAAGGTCTCAATACCTCAGCTTAACTATAATACGTTATTGCCACAGGTCACTCAGTTTGATTTGTCAGACATCACCGAGACTGAAAAACTGCGCGGTGAGCTAAAAGGCGGCATGAAAGCTGAAGGTATTGGCCTGACTATCTTGGCCTTTATTGTTAAGGCAACGGCATATGCCCTCACACAGCACCCACGTTTTAACAGTCATTTGAGTGATGACAACACTCAAGTGATTTTGCGTAAGAGCGTCAATATGGGTATTGCGGTTGCGACTGATGACGGTTTAGTGGTGCCAGTGATCAAAAACGCACAGGATAAAGGCATCAAGCAGATCGCCATCGAAATCGGTGAGTTGGCAGGCAAGGCACGTGATAAAAAGCTCACCACGAAAGACATGCAAGGTGCAAGTTTTACTATCTCAAGCCAAGGTATCTTAGGCGGTACGGCGTTTACACCACTTGTTAACTGGCCACAAGTGGGTATCTTGGGAGCATCAGAAGCGACCATGCAGCCTGTTTGGAATGCTGCAAAGCAGACTTTTGAGCCGCGCTTAATGCTGCCACTTTCATTGTCTTATGACCACCGTGTCATCAACGGTGCTGATGCAGCAGTATTTACCCGCTATGTCGCTACCTTATTGGCTGATCCACGCCGTATTTTACTCTAGGTTTGATTATCAGCTCTTAACATAATTAATTTAAAAAAAGACTGTCTACGGATGGTCTTTTTTATGCTTGAGAGTTTTTGGAAAACAATCATTACCAGCAATAAAAAAGTCAGTTATCAAACTGACTTCTTTATTTACGCTATTTCATCTGTGCTATCTTTGATATATTAGAATTGTTTAACAAATGCCACGCCATATACCCAAGGGCTGATATCAACTTCACCAATATCTAGCGTTTTACCAGCAACGTCTACACTTGCGTCGGTCTTGATGTCCATATAGCGAGCATCGATACGAAAGGATTCAGTGGGGGTAAAAGGAATATCAAGACCGAGATGACCAGCAACGCCAACACTGTCATCCAGCTTTAAGTTTTCGTATGTATCGCTATAAATTTTTTCTTTAAAAAAGGTTGTGTAGTTCACACCTACGCCAATAAAAGGTTTTACATTCATAGGCATATTGTAGCCGTCAAAGTGATATTGTAGAGATAGGGTAGGCGGTAGATGCTGAGTCTTTGCATCAATTGTGGTGTCACCAGCTGTTAAGGTAATGTCATGATGGAAAGGAATTGCTGCTAATAGCTCGACTCCTACGTTGTCGGCAATGAAGTACTCGCCACTGATGGTTGGACGGATATCGCTATCTACATCAGCATCTATGGCGCCATTTGCAAGGGTGCCATTGTTATTCTTAGGATCGACCATATGGGCACCAGCAGCAACTGACCAAGTACCTGCAGGGACTGCAAAAGCAGTATTCACAGTCAATGCAGTGATAGCAGCTAAAACTAGGGATTGTAGTTTCATCGTTTTATTCCTCAACATGATAGATAGTTTTTGGTAGAGATCTAATGAGGGATGACATTAGCTACCGATACACAATGTTATGATTATTCACTAAAGAGTAACATTGAGATTATATTATATTATAAAACCATGCTAACTGTAAGGTTTTTTGAATGTATATGAGACGGTTTTATACGATAGATTATGACAACTAACGTTTTAGTCAAAAAATTGGGAGTTTTGAGAGAATTAGTTATCATGATGGGATGATAGTTGTTTTTTATATCGTGACCAGATGAAATAAAACTGTCTTCATATATGCTTTATCTATAAAACCTCAAAACTAAAGTCCTGATTTCAAATTTGGTCTTGTTTACCTAACACTTTTTGGATTGATAATTATGTTATAAAAAAGGCGTATATATTATGCTCGGCTACTGTAGTAATTCTCCTCTACGCTGTGAAAAAGCACGTTCTATGGAAGCATTGAATCAGGTAGATTCGTGTTGCCCTGAATGTCATCTATATTTACTACCTGCCCAAGATATAAGCCAGCAATTACGCTTAGAGGAAAAGGTGTTGCAGTTTGCTATTTTACTCATCGCATTTGTATTACTCACATCTACCTATATTTATTATTCAAATTTTGTATAATCAATGACGTTTGGCTCAAGTAAATATAACTATGTGTCACTAACGTTCTTTAACGTAGTACCGAATAATTGTCATCAGCGATGACTGCGCTAGAATCCAAAAAATATATTTAGGATGTATGTTTTATTAACATAAGACCAGTGTTTTACCAATTAGGGACGTCATGCTACTCCAATCTATACGGCGCTTGCGTCTTTTTGTCTACAATATCTTGCAGAACGATGACCATGACACGTTCTTTAGTCGCTGCGTTGATTATTTTTTAATATTTTTGATCATGACCAATGTAGCAGCGGTCATTGCAGAGTCTGTTGATCAATGGTATTACGGCTATCAAACCTATTTTACTTGGTTTGAGAATTTCTCTATTGTGATATTTTCTATCGAGTATTTGCTGCGATTGTGGAGTGTGGCTGAGGCGAAGCCAACGAACACGACTTGGCATCAGCGTTGGCAATGGTTAAAAAGTCCTTCAGCGTTGATAGACTTGGTGGCGATAGCACCTGCGTTTCTTAACTTCTTTGTGAATATTGATTTACGCTTCTTACGCATTTTGCGTCTATTCCGTATCCTCAAATTGACACGATATTTCGCCTCTTTACGTATTCTACTGGTGGTCATTAATAAAGAAAAAGGCTCATTTCAAGCGGTGATTTTTATTTTGATCATTATGATTGTCACTGCTTCTAGTGGTATTTATTTGGTTGAAAACCATGCCCAGCCACAGGTGTTTGAGTCGATACCTAAAGCTATGTGGTGGGCGGTGGTCACGCTAACTACGGTTGGTTATGGCGACGTCATACCAATTACAACTGCTGGCAAGATACTGGGTGCAATTATCACGATATTAGGTGTCGGGCTGGCAGCATTACCAGCTGGTATTTTGGCAACGGGGTTGGCAAATGAGCTTGCTCAGCGTCGTGAAGAGCTAGAGCAGCATTTTCGAGAGCAACTGATTGATAGCGATTTTGATTTGATACAAAATCAGATAATGATAGATAAGATTCGACGTGAGCTTGGTTTGGATAAAGAGCAGGCGCAAGGCATCGTGCTACAAGTATTACGTGAACAAGAACTTGAGCGCCGCGAGAGAGAAGTAAACGTCAAACAAAAGAATTTTTGTCCGAACTGCGGCGAGGCATTATAGAAAACAAAACAGTAAAAACGGCGAGTATAAAGCTAAAAAAGGGGCTGCGTTTTGATAACGTAGCCCCTTTTTATATAGCAATTGAATAGGTGTTGTGAGAGTTCTATATGCCTTGTGGAATAGGAAGCGCGCGTGCAAGTTCATGGGACACGCCTTGCGATGCTTCCACCATGTCTTCGGCAGAAAGTGGTAAATTATGTAATGTTAAATGCCAGTCCTCTATTTCTCGGCGCAAATGCGCTACCCAAAGCGTGGTGCAATCACGCGGAATCTGCTTTAAGTTGACCTCAAAGCACCGATTGCCTTCATCATCACTAAGATGAATCTCACCTTTTTTCACTCTAGAAAACGGATGGCCATGATAAGAGTTGGCAATCAGGGCAATATGGGTAATATTGAGTGGCACTTTTTCTAAGGACAGTCTGATTTGCTCTTGGTCAAGTGGCGCCAAATACATGGCTTGTTCGCCACGATCTTTACCATTTAAGCTATCACCTTGATGTTTGACCGACTCAGCTCTATCACGCAACTGTTTGAACCAAACAATGTCGTGAATGGTACAATGAGTATCATATAGGACGCACGCCAAATCGATATCAATTGCTTCTTTGTTCTTCTTAAAGCGTTTGAGTAAACCTTTTGATTCAATTTTAGTAAAGTCATAATTTAGTGCAAAAAACAAGGTTCCCGCATCTATACCCAGCCCTTTTAAGCTTTCTGAAAGTAGTGGTGATGGGGCAGTGGTCGACATAACATTCCTTTTTAATTCTTAGTTTTTAAATGCCTGTATCCATGTGAATACAGTTAAATTTGAGTGGTGTTATAGTTAGGCATTATTCATTATTTAGCGATTTATCTAATACAGCTTGATATAGCAGTTCAGGTTTGGCGTTTAATAAACCATTGCCAAAACCGCGCAACCACCAAACCAGCTGTGACGTCAGATTTACAGTGGCTTGGATGGTCAAGGTGTCATCGTCGTTTGACATGACAATTTGATCATCGCTCAGCTTACTTTCGGTTAGGCTTTTACCGGCTTGCTTGGTAAATTGTAGCTCAATGGATGTATTTTTACCACGGTTGGGCAGCTCGCTAAATAATGGGTGACTAAAGCCCATGCCACCTGCGTCCAAATACGTATCAAGCTGAAAATTCTCTGGCGTTTTTGCGGCGCTGTCGAGAATTTCGACACTGGCAAAACGGTGCAAAGCAAACGTACGAATGATGGATTCTGTGTCGTCGGTACGAGTGGCGACCAAATATATGATGACACCGCGTTGAATAATAGCAATTGGATTTAGAGTATATTCACTGGCCTGAGATTTATCACCACGAGTATAGCTGGCTTTGATTTGTAATTGATAAAACAAAGCATGATAAATGTTGTCTTTACTTTCTAAGTTGATATGCGGCGCAATCAAGGGCTGAGTTGCAGGTTCAATACGGACTCTATCTATCCATGAATGCGTGACTTTGCTGTTTTTTAATTGTCGTCTGGCCAAGTCAAACCAAGGAAACAATTCATCCAAAATAACAGGGGGCAGTAGCTGAGTCAGATTGGCTTCTACCATATTAAAAGCAACGGCTTGCGATAGATTCATATGAGGCAAGCTCTGTAATGGTGCGTCATCGCACCAGCGCCAACCTTGTGGATTGGCATTGTTTTTTTCAATAGGAAAGCGTTTGGCCAGTGCATTTAAATCACGCTGCACAGTACGCAGACTGATGTCAAAGCCTGCCATGATAAGCTGTTCAAATATATGGGTTGTGCCTACCCAGCGATTACGCTGTAGCTGAGATAGCACTTGCCATTGCCGTGCTGTTGTGGCTGCGCCGTGGCGATTGTCGCTTGTATCGTTCAAGACCTGACTGTCCGTTGCGACTGGTATGTTAGTCTGCTCATCAGAATCTGTCTGTCTTTGAAGAGAGTTAGCATCAGTAGGATGTACAGTCATTAAGAGATAACCTTTATAAAGTTACAGTCAGTTTTTATACGTGTTAGCGCACCAAGAACTATTTATCATCGCAGAAAAATATCGTAGCGTCTAGGGACGTTCGTCACTGTGTACGTCCGCCAAGTGCTGTATACGTCCGCTAAGTGTTGCTAAGCCAATACCGCATATAGTGAAGCATCACGTTATTACACCCTACTATGATTTGTATTAAATACTATCAAGTGGTTTTGCATTTTCATCATTATCAATGCTCTTTTCGTCATCAATAACCTCTTTACGACCATTCATTGTGTCCACCACTTCACTCTCATTTTTTTGATGTTTAGCAGTGTCTTTTCTTCTATGGTCTTCTTTTTTTTGACGTTTAGCTTTCCGCTTTTTCTTGTCCTTCTTTTTTGACTTCTTATCGTCAATATCCTCTTCTTCGTTCTGATTCTCATCCCATAGCATCAGACGACTCAATACTTTGCCAAATAGAGTGTCTTTGCGGTAGCGGCCCTTTTTATTCATGGTATCGATAGGAAGGCCTGTCATCAGTGTTAGGGCTTCGCTTAATGTATGAACACCATAAATATGAAAACTGCCAGCTTTGACGGCTTCAATAATATCGTCGCGTAGCATCAGTTGTTTGACATTGGCCATAGGGATCACAACGCCTTGCTGCCCTGTCAATTCTTGCTCACGGCACGCATCAAAAAAACCTGCGATTTTTGCATTGATACCGCCCACGGCCTGTACTTCGCCGAGCTGATTCATGGAGCCTGTGATGGCAAAAGATTGGTCAATAGGTACGTTGGCTAGTGCGGACAATAGGGCGCAACCTTCGCTGACGGTGGCACTATCGCCATCTATGTGGGCGTAGCTTTGTTCAAAAGCGAGTGACGCGCTAAAGTTTAAGGCATGATGCTGACTAAAAAGTGCCCGTAAGTAGCTGGTCATGATAAGCATACCTTTGGCATGTAAGCTACCGCCTAAATCCACGTCGCGCTCAATATCTAGAATTTCCCCAGCGCCTATATTTGGTTGGATGACTGCGGTGAGACGTGCTGGCATGCCAAACTCACTATCCGCATAGCTAACCACCGTTAAAGCATTTACCTGTCCGACGGCGTGCCCTTGTGTTTGAATCAATTGCTGACCGTTTTTCAGCTCATCCCAATACAGATCTCTTAAGTATCCTGAGCGCTCATCCATATCACTAATGGCTTGAGTAACATGCGTGGCAGTAACAATGTTTTCATCATCCAAGCGTGCATGGCGGTTTGATTCATGAAGCAGTTTGATTAAAAGATCGCTATGTAGGCTCAAGCGGTCTTGTTCTTCCGCTTGTAAGCTCAAATGCTCAAGCAAAGTGGCTTGGGCGTGACGATCGAAGGGATAAAGGTTGGCATAGTCGATGATGTCAGCCATCTTCGCGACCAGTGCTAGTTCATGCTCGCTGGTACGAACCACGTCGTCATGAAAGTCAGCGCGAACCTTAAAAACCGCGTCAAACTCAGGTTCAAGCTCCAGCAGCTCATAATATAAGTCTGCTTCGCCCAACAAGATAACCTTGATGTCCAAATCAATGGGTGCAGGTGATAACGATAAGCTACCTGTTAAGGTCAGCATCTGCTCAAGGCTTGAGAGCTTGATTTTGCGAGATTGCAAGGCGCGCTTGAGCCCTTGCCAAGCATAAGGGTGCTCTAGTAAGTGACTGGCTTCTAATAGTAAATAGCCACCGTTGGCACGGTGTAGCGCGCCTGCTCGAATCATGCTGACGTCGGTGGTCACTGTGCCCAACTGTGTGATCTGCTCAACATGACCCAATAAGTTTAAATGAGTTGGTAGGTCTTCGAAGATAACTGGCGCACCACTGTCAGGTGCATGACTGACAATCACATTGACCGCATAACGACTTGGTGTTGTGGCCAAAACTGCTGTCACGAATTCTTCATCGTCCCCATTGACGATGCGTTCTACATGAGTGACCATGTCGGCAAACACCGCTTTGAGATAATCAACCACAAGTGGGTGAGCGATAAATTGTTCATAAACAGGGGCAAACAAAGGCTGTAATGCTCGCTGTGCAATGTTTCTATGCAGCGCTTCTATCGCATCGTTGGCTTCGTCTTCCAACTGCTCTAAAGCGATGGTCAACTGACTGAGCCTTTTTTGCATATGGTTCTTTTGTACAAAATTATTCAGTTCAGTCTCGTATTCACTATTACCGTATTCAGTATCGTTGTCTTCTGCACCATTAACAGAAGTTTCTTTGCTATCTTCTACGTCTACTTTTTTATTGGCGTTATTTACGGGCTGATCGGTGTTTTCATTATCTTCATTGTCAGTCTGTAGCTGGCTAGGATGCACAAAAACGGCTTTATTATCAAACGATCGAAACGTCAGCGCCAAGTCATATTGCTTACCTTCAGCATTTAGTACTTCATACGCTTGACTTTCTTTTTGATGCGTATTGTTTTTGATGGCTTCGATTTTGCTTTGATATTGATCGCTACGAAAACGCTGACTCAAACGTTTTTTGGCTTGTTGCCACAGATGATTGACTTGCTGCTGTAAAAGATCCGCATGACCTGCTGGCAGTCGCAAAGCCAAAGGAGTACGAGGATCAGTAAAATTATGTATGTATACCCAATCATCTGGTGTCTGTGCATCAGATGCGATGCGCGTGAGCAAACGGCTGATAATCGTGCGCTTGCCTAAACCATTTTCTCCAGCGGCAAATACATGATAGCCACTGGCTTTGATATCTAGGGCCGTTTGCAAAGCTTTGAGGGCACGCTGTTGACCAAAGCCAACATCTAAGTCAGGCGCTGTGCGTGTGTCAGTCGGTAGCTCATCGGGATTGCTATAACGCTTGAGTTGCTCGGCGCTGATCAGGCAACGTTGCTCGACCTCAATAAAAACAGGATGCGGGGTAGTTGGTGCTGTTTGCTCGGTATCTTTTAACTCAGAGAGGGATGTTGCCATATTATTGGTGTCTTTTAGTACTTGATAATGAAGGTTGTGAAGTTGTTCAGTCATAAGCGTATGATAGATCGTCTTAAAAGCGTTGAATCATTATTGATTTTTTTATGTTTAGCTAGGTTCGTATTTTCTGTATTTGTTTTTCTAAGCCTGATTTTTTCATACCATTTTGACAAACCGCTAAAGCATATTACAAGATATGGCTGCACTTGAGACAAGTCATTAAATGCAGTTTTGTATCATGATAAAGTAAATGGGTAAGTAAAATGAAAGAAATAGGTATAAAAGAATAGTCAATTTAAAGTCATTAAAGAAGAATAACGCACTTCATATAGGGGAAGATAGTATAAGATGTCTCACATTGGCGCAATCTGCAACTATTCAATGAGCAGGCTGCATGATAAAATAGACGGTTCACATGTCAAAACTGGATAACTTGTTGTATGTCAGCTTCCGCTAAAACCTCTTTATCTTCTGCTAGTACAGGCAGTGTACATATGGATTCGACTGGCTTTGTAAAGCTTGGTTCACAATTACCAGCACTTGCTAAGACTTTGTCGCAAGCAGTAGACAATCTGAATCTACCTCTAAGCGAGATGCAGCAACGCACGTTATTATTGTACTTAGACCAGCTCTTATTATGGAATAAAGCGTATAATCTGACCGCAATCACTGATCCAGAAGAAGCCTTGATCAAGCATGTGATTGATTGTTTGGCTATTATAACGCATTTACCAGCAGGATCTTTGCTCGATATTGGTACTGGCGCGGGTTTACCTGCTGTTATTATTGCTATTTGTCAGCCAGAACGTCAGTGTACGGCACTTGATAGTAACCAGAAAAAAATCCGTTTTATTAAGCAAATCAGTAGTGAGCTTGGTTTGAGTAATATGCAGCCGATCGCTTCTCGCATTGAAGCTCATGAGGCCAGCTATGACGTGGTCACCTCGAGAGCATTTGCCAGCTTAATAGATTTTGTTGAAGTGGTACAACCTAGACTGGCAGATAATGGTTATCTGTGTGCTATGAAAGGGAAAGCGCCAAGCGAGGAAGAGCTGCAAGCGCTTGAGAGTGAGTGGAACATCAAGACCATCAAACTTCATGTGCCATATTTACACGATAGCCGTCATTTAATTGAATTATCTATCAAAAATGTCTAAGCTACCAATAGCTTTTGACCATGAAACAGCAATGATTTTTTTGTGAAACATAGTTTACGCCTGTATTTAAATGGCATAGTATGGAAAATGCACTGAAAAAAGTGCGCTATTTATCTAATGAATGGTTTATGTCGCTTCAATATCCAAGTATGATGCATGCGCTTTGCGGCATGGTGACTATACAATCTTGGCGCAGGCAATGACGAAATAGATAACAAACAAGAATAACGGTAATAGACCCTAATAAAATTGAGTGAGTGTATGGAAATCATAGCAATTGCGAATCAAAAAGGCGGCGTGGGCAAAACCACGACGGCGGTAAATTTGACCGCCAGCTTGGCTGCTAAGCACAAGCATGTACTACTGATTGACTTAGACCCACAGGGCAATGCGACCAGTGGCACTGGTGTAGATAAAAATGAATTGGCGTTGACGATAGCCGATGTGCTGCTTGATGGCGTGTCTCTGACAGATGCTATTGTCACCAGCCCAGCAGGATTTGATGTCATCGGTGCCAATCGCGATTTGGCTGGCATGGACATCACTTTAATGAGCAAGACCGATAGTCATGAGCTGTTTAAAACAGCAATGGCCGATTTGGTAAACGATCAAATCACTGCTCAAAAGCCTGCTTATGATTATGTCATCATCGATTGTGCGCCCAGTTTGAATCTACTAACTATTAATGCGTTAGTCGCGACAGATGGGGTAATCATTCCTATGCAGTGTGAGTATTATGCATTAGAAGGTCTTGCGGACTTGTCACAAACCATTGAGCGTTTAACTGAACTCAATCCCAGCCTTTATATTCGTGGCGTTGTGAGAACGTTATTCGATGCACGTAATACACTGGCGCGAGATGTCTCTGCCGAATTGGAGTCACATTTCGGCGATATCATGTATAACACACATATTCCAAGAAATATTCGCTTGGCAGAAGCACCAGCGCACGGTTTGCCAGTTATTGCGTACGAAAGATGGTCGAAAGGTGCGCGTGCTTACCAAAAATTGGCAGCAGAAGTGATGAGACAAAGTCGCTAATTGTTTTGCTGTTAAGCGACAATGGCTGGTCATCAATGAAACCGACCAGTCAGAAGCGAGCATATCCAGTGGGACATCAAAACACTTAACATTGTATTTTTAGTAAGCCGCATGAAACATTATTTGGCTTTTATTTTAGCGTTAGAGGATAGGTAATCATGGCAAAGAAAAGAGGATTGGCTGCCAATCGAGGCTTGGATGCCTTATTAGGGTCAATCAAAAAAGAAAAGCAAATTGCCGCCTCTGCCTTGCAAGATGATATGGCTGTGCGCGACAATACTTTGCCAGTTGAGACGCCAGATACCAGTGCATCAGATAAACTAAGTAGCCCTGAGGCTAGCGACAAACCGTCTACAAAGCCAACGGATGCTAAAACGCTTGGCTCTGAAACCACGGATACGAGCAATCGTAAAGCACGTTTGCCACGTACAGCGAGTAAAGCAGCAGCCAATAAGCCACGTACTAATGGGACAGAGGCTAGTGCCACAGAAGACCAAATCAGCTTGGTACAAATCGATGTGATGCGCTTACAAGCCGGTAAATATCAACCGCGCCGTGATATGAGTGAAACGGCCTTGGCTGAGCTGGCATCTTCTATCGAGCAACATGGTGTGATGCAGCCTATCGTGATTCGTCCGTTACTGGCGAATGAGGATAAAAGCGAAGCATTTGTGACGCACGAAATTATTGCTGGTGAGCGCCGCTGGCGTGCAGCAAAAATGGCTGGAAAATCAGTAATCCCAGCGATTGAGCGTGCTTTATCTGATGAGTTGGCTATCGCACTGGCACTGATTGAAAATATTCAACGGGAAGATTTGTCTGTGATTGAACAGGCTGCGGCTTTGCAGCGCTTTCATACAGAATTTGGTATGAGTCATGCCATGATTGCCGAGGTTGTGGGTAAAGCGCGTACGACGGTGTCAAACTTACTACGTTTGAATCAGTTGCATGATACAGTAAAAGACCATTTGGCGAACAATACCTTAGATATGGGTCATGCGCGTACACTTTTAGCATTATCGTCAGAACAGCAACCAATCATTGCGCAAAAAATCATCGATGGTGGTATGACAGTACGCGAGGCTGAAAAATTGGTTAAATCCATTTTACAGCCTGCTCCGAAAGCCAATCGTGCCGAACAAATCCAATCTCGTGATGCTGAACAATTGACGCAGAGACTCACAGACATGTTAGGCGCTCAAGTAAAGCTCAAGCATAAAAAAGATGGGCAGGGCAGCGTTGAGATTTTCTTCCATAGTCAGGACCAGCTTGCAGCGCTCATTAAGCACATAGAAGCGCAGGCTTGAGCATTAAAATAAGTTTGCACGGCCTATTCATATTCAAATCATCTTGGTAACCACTGTTTTTAGAAAAAAAAGAAGAGAGTCAATATGTGGGAGTTGGTGAAAGCAGGTGGTTGGTTAATGACCCCTATTGTTTTGTGCTCGATTTTGGCATTGGTTATTATTATTGAGCGTAGCCATACTTTACAGTTTAACAAGATTGTACCCACTAGGCTGCGCGAACAGCTGATCACTCGCTTGCGTGAAAACGGTGATATTGGTCGAACACAATTGATGAATGTCAAAGAAAAGACCGCGCTTGGCGATATTCTAGCGACTGGTCTGCTTTACCGCCAGTATGGCTTAGAGTCAATGACGATGCATATGCAGAATCGTGCGAGCGTGCAAATTCATCAATTAGAAAAGAACATCAATATGCTCGGTACCATAGGGGCGATTGCACCGCTGCTCGGACTATTGGGTACAGTATTGGGTATTATTTCTTCATTTTTAGCGATTACCGATGGTGCGATGCAAGATCCGACGATGCTTGCGGCGGGTGTGTCACAAGCATTGATTACCACAGCAGCGGGCATGATTGTCGCTATCCCAGCGCTGGTTGCTTATCGTTATTTTCAGCGCCGCATCATTGATATCAATGCACAGTTTGAGACCCAAGCGGGATTGATGATTCAAGAGCTATACGATTACGAGTTGCTTGAAAATACGCATGCTGCTGGTTTTAATCAGTCTCGTACCCATACGGTAGTAAATGGTGAAGGCTTGAAACATGAGCGTCCAATGAGTGCGTCAAACTGAAATAAAATGGTAGCAATTAAAGTGTAATGGAGGAAGGTCTAAGCAAAGTCTGCTCTTTCTTAGTATAACGCTTATGAAAAAAATATTGATTTCAGCACAAGAGCTTGCCAACCAAATGGCAATGGGTAAAAAAATAAAAATTTTAGATGCGTCTTTAAGGTCATCGGTTTCAAATACAGTAAACGAAATGGCAAATGGAATCATTCCTCGCGCATTAAAGTTTGACCTTGACGAGGGCTTCTCAGACAGTTTGAGTGTTTTTCCTCATACTTTGCCTTCTAGAGATATGATCGCTGAGTCCTGCCAAAAATTAGGACTTGATATTAAGGACTCTATTGTTGTCTACGACAATAAGGGTATTTACTCATCTCCAAGGGCTTACTGGATGTTAACCGAGTCTGGTTTCAGAGATGTACTAATATTGGATGGTGGACTAAAATCGTGGGTTGAAAGTGGACACAGCGTTGATAATGCCTTCTCAGTGCCTAATACATTGAAGTCCTGTCCCAATGTGAACTCAATATCAAATGTAAAGAACACACAAGAAGTCAGAGATAATTTGAGCAGTAAGCACTTTAAATTGATTGATGCCCGTAGCTCTGGTAGGTTTTTAGGCAACGATCCTGAACCTAGAAAAGGTTTAAAAAGTGGAAGCATCCCGAAGTCCTTAAACATACCGTTCGCAAATGTTCTGAACGAAGCGTTTTATTTGGACGAAAAGCAGATTTATGACGTTTTTGCCAAAAAAGGAATTGCGAAGTCTGATTCGCTCGTTTTTAGTTGCGGGTCAGGAATAACAGCGTGTATCGTGTTAGTAGCTGCAAAAATAGCTGGTTTTGAGAGTACTTCTCTATATGACGGTTCATGGTCTGAATGGGCGGCAGATGAAAAGAATGAGATTGTTATATAAAATTGAGCCGTAATGTATTTTAATGGTTTGAATCCCGTCATTAACGCTTAACCAACCATGTCTCAAGGACATTAGTACTACGCGGATTAAAGAGAGTGATATGCGCTTTAGAAAACCAACGGTTGAGCCACTTGAAATTAACTTAACCCCGATGATCGACTGCTTGCTATTTTTAATTGTATTTTTGCTGTTGGCAACATCGTTCAATCACTTTAGTCGCCTGAATATCATTCTTCCTGAGGCTGAAGGCGTCGCATTGACAGAGCAAAAAAACAGCATTGAAGTAGCAGTGCAAGAAGATGGCAGTTATTTGGTTAATGGTATTACCCTGGCTAGTAGCAATGAAGCAGAATTGACCAGTATGCTACAACAAGAAGCAGGCAGTAATCGTGATATGCTATTTGTCATTGCTGCCGATGCCAATGCCACACATCAGTCAGTCGTGCGGGTAATGGATATCGCTGGTAAACTTGGTTTTTTAAATCTTAATATCAGTACCGTTGTGCCACTTGGGCAACCTTTACCGCAATAATGCCTATGGCATATAGCCAGTTTTTGCTAAAACTATTCCTGTAAAGCTGTGTGTTAAGCACAGTCCATTCATATGATGATACCCGAATTGAGGCTTTTATGAGCCAAACTTATCAATCTGATTCTGCCAAAACTTCTGCTAAGGTAGCACCAGCAAGTGTGTCTAGGTATGCCACCTTATTGCGCCTTTTGAGCTATTTAAAACCATACTGGTGGGCATTATTGCTCACGGTTTTGGGATTTGCCATCAATGCTGGTACTGAGATTTGGATTGCCAAGCTGCTGCAATATATCACTGATGCTATTAATCAAAATGATCAAAGTCAACAGGACTTATTCCCGTTATTGATCATTGCATTGTTCTTTGTTCGCGGTGTTGGCAGTTTTTTAGGTAACTACTATTCTGCATTAGTCTCACGTAACCTGGTTTATGAGCTCAGAGTAGAAGTTTTTAATAAATTGCTACGCTTGCCGAGCTCATTTTATTTAGCCAATCCAGCCGGTACCATCTCGTCCAAATTGATTTTTGATGTCGAACAGGTAACGGCCGCCAGTACTGACTCTATGAAAACCTTACTGCGTGATGGTTTGACGGTCGTAGCATTGATTGGGTTTTTGCTTTATAGCAACTGGCGTTTGACTTTGATTTTGTTTGTCGTGTTACCGCCTATATTATGGCTAATTCGTCTGGCTTCCAAACGATATCTCAAGCTGTCTAAAGGCATTCAAGAGACGATGGGCGATGTGAGTCATATCACTAATGAGGTCATCGGCGGCTACCAAGTGGTCAAAAATTATGGTGGGCAAGCTTATGAAGCCAAGCGTTTTGATAAAACCTCAAAAAAGAACCTACGTCAGGGGATGAAGGTTGTTGTTACCAACAGCATTAATACGCCAGCCGTACAGCTATTGATGGCAATAGCCATGTCAATCGTCGTATGGCTTGCCTTGCGTCCAGCAGTGATAGACAATATCTCGGCGGGCGCTTTTATTTCCTATATTGCCGCTGCAGGCTTACTTAGTAAGCCAGTACGGTCATTGACTGACATCAATCAAAAATTGCAAAAAGGTATTGCTGCAGGTGAGTCGATATTTGCCTTATTGGATGAGCCAGAAGAAAAAGACACAGGTGTGCTGAGTCCTGCATTATCAGGAGAAATTCGTTTAGATAATGTTGGTTTGGTGTATCCAGATTCGACCATAGCACTGCGTGATTTTACGTTGGATGTACGAGCGGGCGAGACAGTAGCATTGGTCGGTCGCAGTGGCGCTGGTAAGTCATCTTTGGTGAATTTGCTGACCCGCACTTTATCGACGACTTCAGGGCAGATTACTTTAGACGGCATGCCTATTGAAGATATCACGTTAGAAAGCTTACGTTCTCAAATTGCGATGGTCAATCAGCAAGTGGTACTCTTTAATACTACCGTATTTAATAACATCGCTTATGGTAGCTTAGCCAATAGAACCCAAGCCGAAGTCGAAAAAGCAGCAAAAGATGCCTTTGCTCATGATTTTATTGTAAAAATGCCAAATGGCTACCAAAGTGAAATCGGGGCTGAAGGTTTGCAGCTCTCTGGCGGACAGCGTCAACGCTTATCTATTGCTCGTGCTTTATTAAAAGATGCGCCTATTTTAATTTTAGATGAAGCCACCAGTGCCCTTGATAACGAATCAGAATATTATATTCAGCAGGCGCTAGATAACGTGATGAAAGACCGTACAACATTGGTGATCGCTCATCGTTTGACGACCATCGAATCTGCCGACCGTATCGCTGTCATGGATAGTGGTCAGATAGTTGAGCTAGGTACACATGATGAGTTGATACAACAGCAAGGTCATTATGCGCAAATGTATGCTCGAGACTTTACGTAGTTCAATCAAATCAGGACGTGAGTCAATCAGGCAATAGTTAAAAACAATTCTTGCGCTTGAGTAATGCGAATAAGTGGGATAAATGGCTAACAATGAGTATTGAGACGACGGTGACGCGTGCGTGGCAACGTCAGGCCACTTGGTTATGGCTGTTGCTGCCTTTTAGCTGGCTATATGGGCTTATTACGATGCTTCGTCATCAGGCTTACAAAAGTGGCCTCTTATCAAGCTATCGTGCTCCTGTTCCTGTCATGGTAATTGGCAACATTAGTGTGGGTGGTAGTGGCAAGACTCCGCTGATTATTACCTTAGTCGACTATTTACAAGAACAAGGGGTTTACGTCGGTGTCATTAGTCGTGGTTATGGCGGGGATACCAGACAGATGCCAGCGTTGGTCGGTAAGACCAGTCTGCCCAATGTGGTGGGAGATGAGCCTTGTCTGATTGTGAATACGACAGGTGTGGCGATGGCGGTATGCCCAAACCGTGAGCAAGCGATCACTATGCTGTTGGAGAGATATCCAGACCTACAATTAATTATTGCAGATGATGGTTTGCAGCATTATGCACTACAGCGCGATATCGAATGGATTGTGGTGGACGCGGCACGAGGTTTTGGTAATAAGCAACTGTTACCCACTGGATTTTTACGTGAGCCAATATCACGTTTAAAAGAGGCGGATGTCATTTATCATGAAAGGGCAATTGATGCATCAAACCATGATAACAAAGAGAATGACCAGCATCATGTCAATCGTCTGACCATGCATCTAGAAGCGGATAGTATGCAGCGCTTATGGCAATCCTCCTTTGACAGTAAAATGAGTAGGGAGATGCCTGAAAAAGGTAGTCCAGTACATGCAGTAAGCGGTATTGGTTATCCGCAGCGTTTTTTTGATACGCTAAATTCGCTTGGTTATCAGGTCATTGCGCATCCGTATCCTGACCATTATGCGTTTAGTTTGGCTGAGCTAGCTGAATACAGCGATTATCCAATTGTGGTGACCACTAAAGATGCAGTAAAAATAAGAGCCCTACTGTTGGAACATACTGCGCAGCAAGCATTAATGGACGATTATGAAAAGCTTGCAAATAATTTATGGGTCTTACCAGTCAGCGCTGTACTGTCCAACAACTGCTATCCGCATTTAAATCGACAGTTGAGTCAATTAGGTATTACTATACAAAACGATCAAGCCGACAGTCATATTAACGATCAAGATGGCACAAACAACAATGGCTGATACTTCAAACCATATAAAACCCCATAGGAATAAATCATGTCATCCATTGCTGCGCCCGCTAAAACCCACATTGTCATTCCTGCGCGCTTTAAAAGCACAAGATTGCCTAGCAAGCCATTATTAATGATTCATGGCAAGCCAATGATTCTTTGGGTTGCTGAAAAAGCACAGGCTGCACATTTTGCTGATGATATGTGTATTGCTACTGATGATGAGCGTATTGCTCACGTATGTATAGAAGCTGGTTTTGATGTGGTGATGACCAGTAGCGAGCATGCATCGGGCACAGATCGCCTAGCAGAAGTGGCGGCTATCAAAGGCTGGTCAGATCATGATATTGTGGTCAATATGCAAGGTGATGAGCCTTTGGTGCCGCCATTATTGCTGGAGCAGGTCAAGGCACTTTTGGTGGCAGACAATGAGAGCGTAATGGCAACGTTATGTGAGCCTATAGAGGATTATGAGACGTTTCATCGTCCGTCTGTGGTAAAAGTAGTCAGTCAGAAGTCCGATAACAGACAGCGTGCGCTTTACTTTAGCCGAGCACCAATTCCTTGTGACCGTGATGTGGTTTTGGCCAATAATCAGGATAAGCAAGCACCAAAAAATGCCTATCGTCATCTGGGTCTATACGCTTATCGCGTCAGCTTATTACAGCAGTTTGTGCACTGGCCCCAAACACCACTTGAGAGTCTTGAAAGCCTAGAACAATTACGTATTTTAGAAAATGGCGGACATATTGCAATCGCAGCAGCAGCTTGTCAATTACCAGCTGGTGTTGATACTCAAGAAGACTTGGACCGCTTAAATGCGATGAGTCTAGCCAATTTTCAAAACCCTGCTGAAAAATAGTCATGAATAACATCATGGAAAACAACAGTGTCGTTGATACCACAGATAATATTTATTTTGCGCCGTTGTTGCCATGGCAGCAAACGCTGTGGTCGCAGCTGACAACGCGAGTTCAATCACAACAGCCCTTGCCTCATGCGCTACTTGCCGCAGGTATGCAAGGCATGGGTAAGCGTGCTTTTGTATGGCGATTGATTGCTTGGTTATTGTGCCGTGAGCGCGCAACGCATCCAGCAGGGGCCTGTGCAAAATGTGAGAGTTGTCAATGGCTCAGATCAGGCACGCATCCAAGCTTGCAAGTATTACCTATTGTTCGTATGCCAAGTAGTGCAGAGTCTACGGATAATACAGAAAAGTCGAATAGCAAAGCAAAAGACAAAAAAGCGTCCCAATCCAACAGCGCGCTCAAAATAAAAATAGATGACATTCGTGCCTTGCAGCCTTTTATTTATCAAGGTGGTCAAGGAATACGTATTTGTGTACTAGATCAAGCAGAGCAAATGACCGTTGCGGCTGCCAATGCACTACTTAAGACGCTAGAGGAGCCACAATCACAGGTGCATTTGTTTTTGATCAGTGATACGCCTGCCCAATTGCTTCCTACCATTAAAAGCCGTGTCCAGCAGTTGCCATTACAAACAATTGATACTACAGTTGCTGTCAATTACGTAACCAATGCATTGGGTCACACTGTCAATCGTGAGGCAGTGGGTACAGCTGCTATTGAACAACTTATTCAACTAGCAAATGGTGCGCCTCTAGCAGCAATAGCCATGGCGCAAGCACCATGGTACAGTAAACGAAGCTTATGGTTAACGACGTGGCAAGCATTACGTAGCGGTAAGCGCAGTAGCGTGGCGGCGAGCGACTACTGGCAAAATCAGTTAAGTATCGTAGAATTTATGCACTTGTCTGAAATGATGCTACTTGACATGCGCCGTGTCTGCCTTGGGCTTGGCGAACTACAAAAAGACGTCAATCTATCAAGCGTTTTAGACGCGTATCAACCAGCTGATAGTGGATTAGAGGCATTTGCCAGTAGCATACAGCAGACCAAAATTGCACTACAACAAAATGTGCAAGAAAAATTTGCCTATGATAAGCTGATGCAAGAATTGGCGTACTTATAGAATGGCATGATAGCCACTGGCGGCAGTTCGAGTATTTATCATTATCATGCGCTATATACCGCTAAGTTGTCGTATAAAAAAATCTAACTCATGAAGGAAGCTGACTATGGCAATGCCAGGACGTGGCGGGATTTTAACCTGCCATATTGAAAATATTGAGACGTTATATGCCAGTTATTTATCTTTTGTGAGTAATGGGGCATTATTTGTGCCTTCCAATCAACCTCAAAAATTGGGTAATGAAGTGTTTATTGCCATCACCTTACCCAACTCAAGCGAGCGGTTACCAATGAATGGTAAAGTAGTTTGGGTAAATACTAAAACACAAGGTGGGCGTCCCGCAGGTTTTGCCGTACAGATTGGTACAGACATCGCAGGTCAAAGAATCAAAAACGAAGTTGAACGCTTATTGGCCGGTAAAATAGATGGCTTACAATCTACTTATACAATGTAATGCTGAAAGTTAGTGGCGGTGCTGTTTATTGAATGCAGTATTTACCAGAACTGTATTTAATTTTGAGCACGTATGAAAACGGCCTTATAATCTTATAAGGTCGTTTTTTATGAAGCATGGGAAATTAGTAGCGCGGTGGTACATACATATCATCTGGAATGGGTTCACGATAGTATTCATCATCACGCTTGCGATCAGGTAGCTCAACTTCTTCGCGCGGCACTTCTTTGTAAGGAATTTGCTCAAGTAAGTGCGCAATACAGTTTAGCCTAGCGCGCTTCTTATTATTACCTTCAACCACCCACCATGGTGCTTCAGGGATATGAGTACGTTCAAACATGGTCTCTTTTGCTTTGGTATAATCTTCCCAACGTCTTCGTGATTGCAAGTCCATTGGTGAAAGTTTCCATTGCTTGAGAGGATCATGAATACGGCTCATAAAGCGTGAGTGCTGCTCATCATCAGTGATTGAAAACCAATATTTAACTAAGCGAATGCCTGACCGTACCAGCATACGTTCAAATTCGGGTACGGACTGAAAGAATTCTTCGTATTGAGCATCGCTACAAAATCCCATGACTCGTTCAACACCGCCACGGTTGTACCAACTGCGATCAAATAAAACAATTTCACCTGCTGCTGGCAAGTGTGCCACATAACGCTGAAAATACCACTGTGTTTGCTCACGTTCAGTAGGGGCAGGCAGGGCAGCCACTCGGCATACACGAGGGTTCAAGCGCTGTGTAATACGCTTAATCGCGCCACCTTTACCAGCAGAGTCTCGCCCTTCAAATATCACTACGATACGCTCACCGCGATCGACGACCCAATCTTGTAACTTGATAAGTTCTCGTTGTAGGCGTACCAATTCTTGAAAATACGTACGACGGTTTAGCTTTTCTTTTTCACTCATCTCAATACCATCAAAACGAAAGTCACGGATATAATCATCTATCTCGTTTTCAAGCTCTTCATCATAATTGTCGATCAAATCTTCATGCATCTTACGACGCAACTCATCGTTAAAGACTTCTTTATCCATGCGTTCAACAAAATTTTCCTGCTCAAGCACGCTAAGCTCATTGCGCTCTTGCGTCGTTAAAGATTTTGGGTCAATGGCTGAAGGTATATTACCCATCAAAAGCTCCTGATAAATATTGTTATAGTTTTTATTAATAGTGCGTCTTACTTTAGCATATTTAGCAAGAAGGCCTATGACTTGGCTGTGCTTTCTTATTTTATTTTCACGTATTTTGTTACCGAATGTATGAAGCTTCTAAAATAGAATTGAGACAAGGGTATTTCTATAGAGTTATACCTATAAGTTCCTAGAGTAAAGGTACTTTTAATTCAAAAGACAATTTAATTCAAAAGATAAAGATAGTGACGAGAACTGTCTGTCTAAATGTGAATTTTTTATTACGTGGTTGAGCTCGATGGATATAGATGGATATATAAGCACAAAAAAACATCCTCTAATCAGCAGATTAAAGGATGTTTTAATATTTTGGCTTACGTTACTTTTTAATCAGTAACGGATGGCTGAAGGATCTATTTTTCTAGGATGCAAGTCACACCTTGACCACCTGCTGCACAGATAGAGATGAGCGCACGACCAGATCCTTTTTGGTCCAATAATTTTGCCGCAGTTGCTAAGATACGAGCGCCAGTGGCAGCAAATGGATGACCTGCTGCTAATGATGACCCATTTACATTAAGTTTGTTGCGATCAATAGCACCAAGTGGCGCGTCAAGACCTAAGCGCTCTTCGCAAAACTTCTGGTCTTCCCAAGCGGCAAGCGTTGACAATACTTGTGAAGCAAACGCTTCGTGAATCTCATAAAAGTCAAAATCTTGCAGTGTCAAGCCAGCACGCTCAAGCATACGTGGTACCGCATAAGCTGGTGCCATGAGTAAGCCTTCTGTGGTACCAGACTTACCAATGAAATCAACGGCTGCTGTTTCTTGGTGTACGATGTAAGCCAGTGGTTTTAGATTGTGCTCTTTTGCCCATTCATCAGTACCCAATAGTACACAAGAGGCACCATCGGTTAAGGGAGTAGAGTTGGCCGCTGTCATTGTCGGGTTGGCATTCTTTTTGCCAAACACAGGCTTTAGTTTGCCTAACTTTTCTAAAGTTGTGTCTGGACGCAAGTTATTATCACGCGTCAAACCTTTATATGGCGTGATTAAGTCATCAAAGAAGCCTTCATCATAAGCACGGGCAAGATTTTTATGGCTATTAAAAGCCAGCTCATCTTGTGCTTCACGACTGATATTCCATTCAAGTGTCGTAATGGCTTGATGCTCACCCATTGATAGACCTGTGCGCGGCTCGCCATTTTGTGGTGAGTCAATCAAGTCTTTTGGGTTTAGACCCATTAAGGCTTTTAGGCGTTGCTTATTGTCTTTTGCAGCACCTAACTTGATAAGGACTTTGCGTAAACCATCGCCAATGGCAATAGGTGCATCGGAGGTCGTATCAACACCACCTGTGATGGCTGAGTCAATCAGACCCAAGGCAATCTTATTGGCAGAAGCGAAAGTCGCTTGTAAACCTGTGCCACAAGCTTGTGAGATGTCGTAAGTTGGCGTATGCGGGCTGAGCGCTGTGTTCAATGTTGCTTCACGAGTAAGATTGATATCGCGGCTCAATTTCATGACAGCACCAGACACCACTTCACCCAGTACTTCATCTTGTAGGTTATAGCGCTCAATCAAACCGTCTAAAGCAGCCGTTAGCATGTCTGTATTACTAACATCAGCGTATGAACCGTTTGAGCGAGCAAACGGAATACGGTTGCCCCCTAAGATAGCCACTCGATTTTGCCCCGAGGCTAGTCCAGATTTACGACTTTTGGTTGCTGCTGGCTTTTGTTTTTTTTCATTACTGGCTTTTACAACAGTGCTTTCTACTACAGGACTATCAGCGTGATTGTTTTTATTACTCATTGTATTATCCTTAAGAGAGAAAAAGAGTGTTTAAAATAAAATACGGTTTAATCAGCAAAATAACAATAAGCAAATATTATCATTTATTACGTGATACAGCTGTTTATGATAAGGCGTTTTTATGACCTTACTGTATATCTTTGGCAAACCATATCAAACTCAGGCAAATTTAATGGGTGCTTAAAAAGTAATAATTAGACAGCTATTAGACTGATGAGTACTGATTACCAGCATTGCTTAACAGCGCTTTTGATAATATATTGTTATCTATTTTTTAATTATACATAACTTATAGGCTTGATTTTAGCATGATGTTATGCGCTTGATGCTAGGAAAAGTAGCGTACTTGTATACTAGCTTGTTTACAGATTGTTGTAGACAGTCGCGATTTTTGGACTTGTCTATGATGAGAGTGTATAGTTAAGACGATTTGAGAGCCATTTATTCAATATCGATAATTATAAAAGCAGAGCGCCTATAGCATTAGGTAATTTAGTATTAGGCAATTTGCATTCATTATTCATTATTCTCTAACCACTACTTATAGGATTATATTATGTCAGACCGTTACGGTGATTTTGTTCAGTCTTCTATTGGCAAAAAAGTTGCAAAGAACTTAGGCTTGCCTTTGCCAGTCACACTTGACCGTTTTGAGAGTGGTGAGCGTTTGGTCCGCGGTAGTGTTTTGGTGGGTCGCGCCAATGGTGAAGACAAAAGTGTCAGTGAATCAGTTGCACGCATCTTATCGGATGTGCATGCTGAGGTGTTCGTTAACAGTCATGACGATGTCAAAGACGCATTGGCTGATGCAAGCGTAGAAGCAAAAGCCAATACGGGCGGTGATGATAAATTTAAAGTATTGCTGTTTGATGCCAGTAATATTCGTAATTCGGATGAGCTCAAGCAAGTGTATGAGTTCTTTCATACTGTTGCACGCCGCGTAGAAACGTCAGGCCGAGTGATCGTTGTTGGTCGTCCACCTGAGCAGATTACAGATATTGAAGCGGCATTGGCTCAGCGTGCGCTCGAAGGTTTTGTAAAATCGGTGGGTAAAGAGTTCAAACGCGGCGTCACCGCGCAGCTTATTTATGTAGAGGAAGGCGCTGAAAAAAATCTGGATTCAACACTGCGCTTCTTTACTTCGGCACGCTCGTCTTATGTGTCAGGTCAAGTAGTACGCGTTAGCAAGGGCGATTCGGTTGAGGTTGATTGGACACAACCACTGGGCGGAAAAACCATGTTAGTTACTGGTGCAAGTCGCGGTATTGGTGAAGCGATTGCTCGTGTATTGGCACGTGAAGGCGCTCATGTTATTTGCTTAGATGTACCGCAGCAACAAGGTGACTTGCAAAAAGTAGCAAGTGAAATCAGTGGTTCTATTCTAACCGTTGATATTACCAGTGAAGATGCGGGTGCACAAATTGCAGATGCTGCGCAGAAACGTGGTGGCTTGGATTCAATCATTCATAATGCTGGTGTGACTCGTGATAAGACACTTGCAAAAATGGATGAGAAAAAATGGGACATGGTCATCGATATCAATTTGGGTAGTGTGGCCAAATTAAACCGTTATCTATTAGATAACGATGTCTTAAAAGAAAATGCACGTATTGTCTGTGTATCATCAATCTCAGGTATTGCGGGTAATATGGGTCAAACCAATTACGCGACCTCTAAAGCGGGGGTTATTGGTTTGGTTGATGCGACTGCCAAACAATTAGAAAACAATGCAAAAGGTATGACCATCAATGCCGTGGCGCCAGGATTTATCGAAACACAAATGACAGAAGCCATTCCATTTGCTATTCGAGAAGCGGGTCGCCGCATGAACTCAATGAGCCAAGGCGGTCTACCAGTGGATGTCGCTGAGACGATTGCATGGTTGGCATCACCTGCGTCTGGTGGCCTGAATGGCAACACAGTGCGCGTCTGTGGTCAGAGCCTACTTGGGGCATAGCAGCCACTTTTATGCAGAGATAAGTGTTACAAAGAGGTAGGTAAATATCTGATATAAACTGTAATTTTTTATTTACCTCACATATGCTTACGAAAAATTGCTAATAAAGCTGCCCAAGGGTGGCTTTTTTATGATAAAAACACAAGAACCATACGCCAGATCGTTTTTTGCTGCAATAGCCACTTGTACGATTGATTAAACGCAGGATTTGCTATCCTGCACATCGATAGGCTTTAGTCAACGTATCTATAGTATCTTTACATGCACACAGAAAATTTGTTCAAGCCCCACTTAGGATTTATTTATGTCAGACAAACATTATGATGCGTTGCCAAAAGCGCATACTACCTACGCCAATATTGTAAAAAGTTTACTGCCTATGGGTAATAGCGGCAAAATTAGTAAAGATCAGCTGCCGCAAGCGACCTATCATGTCGATGATCTGCATATTGACCAAGAAAACTTAAACGATTACCGAAAGATTTGTGGTTTTGCTAACAATGGTAAAGTCCCTATTACGTATTTTTCTGTACTGTCTCAAGCGCTACAAATGAATATGATGGTCAAAGAACCGTTTCCGTTTGCTATGTTAGGCTTAGTACACGTTGACAATAGTGTTACCCAATATCGTCCTATCGGTGAGCGCGAAACAGTGGCGCTGTCGGTGGCTTTTGATAATTTACGTGACCATGCTCAAGGTCAACAATTTGACTTTGTGACCACAGTCAAATCAGAAGATGAGGTGATTTGGGAAGGAACATCAACTTACCTATCACGCAGCAAAAAACCCAGTAGCAGCAAAGATAAAAAGAGTGCGCCACGTTCAGCAACGGTTAAGCCAATAGTTAAAGAGCAGGGCGTACATAGTATTTTTGAAGTGCCAGAAGATATCGGTCGTCGCTATGCATTTGTTTCAGGTGACTTTAACCTTATCCATTTACATCCGTTGTCAGCTCGTGCTTTTGGGTTCCCCAAAGCGATTGCGCATGGTATGTGGTCAAAGGCCAAATGTCTTGCTATGATGGATGAATTGCCTGATGCTTGTACCGTTGATGTGTCATTTAAGCTGCCGATATTTTTGCCAGCTGAGGTTGAGCTGATTGCTGATCCAGTCTCACAGCTTGAGAGTGCAGAAGATACTTGCCAATTTGGATTGTACAGCTCAAAAAACGACAAACCGCATTTGGCTGGCACTGTTACCTTACAGAGTGGTAGTAAATAGCGTAAGACAACTCTTATTTTATATAGCCATATTTAACGAACCAATTTATAACTATGACTTCACAAAATACCAGTCCAAAAGATACTAGCTCACAAGCCATCAGTTTACAAGACAATGCTACAAACAAAGATCAGCGAGACAGTTCAGTAGCCACTAATATAGCTGCTAATGACAACGTGACTAACAATAGTTCTACGAGTGAAAATGTGAGCAGCGACAGTTTGATCAATGACGATTATGTTCATAATGACGCTCCTGACAATGGTGTCGATCTTGCTTCTGTTATTGAGCCGTACTTTCGTCCCGATGCAAACACTGTCGTATGTGGTGCGCTTGACGAAGAAAAAGTAGCAGCGTTAGCAAAAGCGGGAATCGACGTAGTGATCAACTTGCAACCGGACGAAGAGTTAAGCTTTGATGAAGCCGCTGCAGTTGAGCGCGTAGGTATGGGTTACGAGCACTTACCAATTAGCGGTGCTGCCGATTTAAAGCAGCTCAAAATACTGGCATTTGATAATATCTTGCGGCAACATCATGGCAAAAAAATAGCCGTACACTGCGGGTCTGGCAATCGAGTAGGGGCAGCGATTGCTTTGCGTGCGGGCTGGTTACGTGGTCGTAAGATGGATACAGCAATGGAACGAGGTCGTAGTCATGGCTTGACGAAACTTGAAGATGAGGTTTTTAAGCGTTTGCTTGTACCACGCTAAGCCAATACTTTATTCATGTATCATCGTTTGATAATAAAAGGCGACCACTAGGTGGCCTTTTTTATGGGTAAATGTTTGATTTGTGTTTATCATAGGGCCGTTCAATCTCAAATGATAATACATTGTGTTTTATTTTATAAAAATGGAGCAAAGCCACCATGACTGACCACCACAAAGAGAACAATCAGAGCGTGGATCAACAGATTAATTCAGAATTTCAGCAGCGCCTACAACAAATATTAACCGATTTGCAATTAGAAGATGGACCAGCAGGCGGCACTGTGGTGGTCTATCAAGCGGGAAAGTGTATTGGCAAGGCAAGCACAGGTATGGCACGCTCGAATATGCTATGGCAGCCTGATACGTTGGCGATCAATTTTTCTACTGGTAAAGGGGTGCTGGCAACGCTGGTACATGTATTGGTTTCAAAACAATTGCTGAACTATGATGCGTTTATTGCTAGCTACTGGCCAGCATTTGCAGCAAATGGTAAAGAAAACATTACTTTGCGTAGTGTGCTATCGCATCAGGCAAATTTGTTCTCTATTCAAAGCATTGATGCCGATAGCGAAACAATGCTTGACTGGTCTGTTATGTTAGAAAAAGTGGCGGCTATGCCCATCACATCACCCACAAATGCAGCAGCTTATGATAGCGCTTATAGTGCCTTGGTCTACGGCTGGGTATTAGGCGGTGTAACAGAGGCTGTCACCAATATGTCGTTAGCCAAAGCGTTGATACATTACTTAACAGAGCCTTTGGGTATTGCAGACAGCTGCTATTTTGGCGTACCTGATAGCAAAGTAGAGCAGGTAGCAACGCTGGTTCAAGATTTTGATGCGTCAGAGAGTGAGGACGCGTTACTACGTCATAAACGTCACAATCGTAAGCCTGTTTTAAAACCTGATTCTTTAAGTACCTTACGCACTTATGAAAATCTACCCAGTTATTCGTGTTGGCGGCAGCAGGCTGTAGCCAATAAGAAGACCATGGATGATGAGAACACAGTAGACTCTGATGAGCATAATGAGTTGCCAAAACTAGACACAGCGCGTATCACTCGTCTGTACTTTGATACCAGTCAGCTCAATCTAAGAAACTACAAGGCAGCACTCATACCTGCCAGCAAACAACCGATTGACTATCACAAGCGTGAGACATTACAAGCAGTCATTCCAGCTGCCAATGGTGTTGCCTCAGCAGATGCGCTAGCGACTATTTATGCCATGTTAGCAAATGGCGGTGAGTGGCAAGGACAGACGCTTATTGATCATAAAACCTTTCAGCAGCTCTCTACACCGCAAATGACAGGTCCAGATGCCGTTATGCCAGCCTCGATGCAATGGCGCTTGGGCTATCATCGGTTGTTTACCTTGTGCACCCATAATAAAAGCGCTGACGAGGCACTCAAGCCTCAAACATCAGGGTTTGGGCACATGGGTTATAACGGCTCAGTTGCCTGGTGTGACCCCTCACGTCAATTGTCATTCGCTTTTATTCATAACTTCGATACCACCATGCTAAATGATATTCGTCAGTTCGCATTAACAGAAGCTGTGCTACTTTTGATCAATGAGACGCGCTTTGACCCCTGCCGTCAAATCCGTACAACTAAACTTGGGAGATTTTAATTACGCAGCCTGACGATAATAGTCAAACCACACCTGTCTTGGCGTTTTATAGCCCAAGCCCTTTTGAATTCTAGTTTGGTTGTACTCAAGCTCAATATATTTAGTGATATCGTTGATGGCTTCGAATCTTGTTTTATAGTCTTGGTGATACACCAGCTCATTCTTTAATATGCCCCAGAAGCTCTCTATGGGCGCGTTATCAAAGCAGTTGCCTTTACCACTCATCGAGCCTGTAAATTGGTGGCACTTAATGATCTTATGATACTCATTGCTACAATACTGACTGCCTCTGTCAGAATGTAAAATCAACCCTTGGCTAGGTCGCTTGTTTTTGATTGCCATATTAAGTGCACGGCATACCAAATCAGCGGTCATGCGCTTATTGATGACATAGCCGACGAGCTCTTTAGTATATAGGTCTTTAACACCTGCTAAGTATAGCCAACCTTCATTTGTCCAAATATAAGTGATGTCACTGACCCAAGCCTCATTAGGACGATTGGCATTAAATTTCTGTTCTAGACGGTTTGGATAGACCAGCTTGTTGTGATTAGAGTTGGTGGTGACTTTAAAGCGCTTGTGACGACGGCATTTAATGCCGCATTCTTCCTTTATACGTCTAACCATATACTTACTTATGGCATATCCTTGCCCTGTAAGGTAAGCATACAGTCGCTCATAGCCATAGCGCTGCTTAGTCTCATCATGAGCCACTCTGACTAGCAACTCACACTGATTGCGATGGATCTGCTGATTACTGATGCCACGATTTATCCAGTTGTAATAGCTTGATGGCTTAACATCTAATACGTGACACATGCAGGTGATGCTAAATATTTTCTGGTTATCCTTGATAAAGACGTACTTCATCAACTGTGCTTCGCGAAGTACGCCGTCGCCTTTTTTAGAATGTCTCGCTCCTCCTGAGCAACCTTGAGATCACGTTTAAGACGTTTATTCTCTTCTATAATGGCCATGAGTTCAGGATCATATTGCTTAGTGCCGACAAGCTTGCCTTCATTCGCTTTATTCTGCCAGTTAGATAAGGTCTGCATCGCTATACCTAGCTGCTTTGCAGTCGCTGAAACATTGCCATTATTATCTGCTATCTTTTTGACGGCTTCAGCTTTAAAAGCTGCACTGTAGGTTCTGACTTTCTTAGTCATGATAAACTCCTGTGAATACACTTAGTTTACCAAGTTTGGTTCTATAGTTTTTTCAGCATAGCTCACTTAGCCAGTTAACATGAGCTGATAATATTCATTTACTAGGTCTTGTTTGGTACCATTTTAAGTAGTCTGTTGGCACTAAGACCATGCATAAATATCGAAATTAAAATAACAATTGAACAGACCACCCATAGTTTGAGTGCATCTTCCTCGCCGAAAAATCCCTGATTGAGTGCATAAGCCAAATAGTACAGGGTGCCAATACCACGGATACCCAGTGCTGAGATTGCATATTTTTCGGTACGAGGAAGCTTCAACCCTGAAAGAGCAATAAAACCACCAATCGGACGTATGAATAATAAGAAAGCAAAACTGACGATATATACGCGCCACGTTAGCTCAACCCCAGATTGCAATCCTTGACCCAAAAATATCCCAAAAGTGACCAACACCAAAGTCATCAGCAAGCCTTCTGATTGCTCTGCAAAGTCGTGTAGCTTTTCATGATATTCGTGCTTGTGTTCTGAACGTCGGAAAGCAAACGCGGCGATAAACACGGCAATAAAACCATAACTATGCACGAATTCTGCTAATCCGTAAGCGACCAAGGTGAGAGCAATGACGACATAACCTTGTGAGATGGTTGTGTCTTTGGTATGTTTCGAGAATACCATTTTGGCCATAACCTTACCAACGATAATACCAGTCACCAAGCCTGCACCAATTTTCCACAGCACGTCATGAGTGAACCATTCCCAAAGCAGTTCACTGGTAATACTATTACCCTCGCTAAATGCTTCTGCTATCTTTATGGCCAAATACACAAAAGGAAAGGCCAATCCATCATTCAACCCTGCTTCTGAGGTTAGCGCGAAGCGCGGTGTGTCTTCACCACCAGTATTGGGTGGACCCACTTGGATACTAGAAGCCAAAACGGGATCAGTAGGTGCCAGCACTGCGCCGAGTAAGAGGGCAGCTCCTAAAGTAAGACCAAAGGCATAATAGCCCAATACTGCCATCGAAAAGATACCAATCGGCATGGTGATGAGCAAAAGGCGTGTCGTGGGACGCCACAATCGCCAACTTAAAGGGGTGTCAATTTTAATACCAGCGCTGACTAACGAAACAATCACCACAAACTCGGTGAGCTTCTCGATAATCACGCCATTATCAATAGGATCTAAAAAAGTAAGAGTGATCCAGAAATAGCCTACTATCACGCCTAATGTGACTTGTAGCATGGGCAATGAAATAGGGGTCTTTTTAAAAATAATAGGAAACAGGGCGCCGAATAAAAAGGCGACACCGCAGATTAATAAGAATAAGTTATAGTTTTCTATCATAAGGGTTTCATGCACCGATATAGGGTTTTTAAGACTTGCAAACGTACAAAATGAGCAACTGATATTGATTGGCGGTTAGACGTAACGTGGATATATTTAGATAATGGAGGTATCTGCCATAAGAAATAGAAGACCTGCTTATCATGACGATAAATTGACTTCAATGTCGCAAAAAATCGTTATCAAAACGATTGCTGTGTTGTTTTTTGGTGAAAAAAAGCCTGCATAGTGCAGGCTTTACATACTTCTATAAGGATTTTCTAACAATTTATAAGGTAAGACTTATAAATAGCTGTTTGGCTTAACGCTCTACTTGGCTGACATCACGTATTGCGCCAGTATCAGCACTGGTCGTCATGGCAGCATAAGCACGCAGAGCAGGCGTCACATAACGCTCACGACTGACAGGCTTCCATGCATCGCGACCACGAGCCTCCATCACGTCACGACGAGCTGCTATCTCTGCATCACTTACTTGCATATTGATGGTACGATTTGGAATGTCGATATGAATGGTATCGCCTTCTTCAACCAGGCCGATAGCACCGCCCTCAGCAGCCTCTGGACTGGCATGACCAATGGATAAGCCGGATGTACCACCAGAGAAACGACCATCCGTCAGTAGCGCACACTGCTTTCCTAACCCTTTTGATTTGAGATAGGTTGTTGGATAGAGCATCTCTTGCATACCAGGACCGCCTTTTGGTCCCTCAAAACGAATAATAACCACATCACCGGCAACGATTTTGTCGTCTAAAACGGCAGCGACTGCATCGTCTTGGGACTCAAAAATACGTGCACGACCTGTGAACGTTAAGATACTCTCGTCGACGCCAGCAGTTTTGACCACACAGCCACGCTCAGCGATATTGCCATACAGTACCGCAAGACCACCATCTTTTGAGTAAGCGTGTTTTGCGCTACGGATACAGCCGGATTCACGGTTGACATCTAGATTTGACCATTCTTTCGATTGTGAAAACGCTTCAGTGGTTCGTACACCGCCAGGTGCTGCCAGAAAGCGTGCGCGCGCCTCATGATTAGCAGGATTCATGATATCCCATTTATCAATCGCTTCTTTCATGGTATTACTATGGATGGTTGGCACATCCGTTTTTAGTAATCCAGCACGATCAAGCTCGGCCAGTAGTGCAAAGACACCGCCCGCACGGTGCACATCTTCCATATGATATTTTTGCGAAGCAGGGGCAACTTTTGCTAGACAAGGCACGCCGCGGCTTAAACGGTCAATATCAGCCATTTTGAAATCGATTTCGGCTTCATTGGCAGCAGCAAGTAAATGCAATATCGTATTGGTTGAACCACCCATGGCGATGTCCAAACTCATGGCATTTTCAAAAGCCGCTTTGGTTGCAATAGAGCGGGGCAATACAGAGTCATCATCTTGCT
Organism: Psychrobacter sp. JB193; assembly: GCF_002285555.1. Lineage (NCBI taxonomy): Bacteria > Pseudomonadati > Pseudomonadota > Gammaproteobacteria > Moraxellales > Moraxellaceae > Psychrobacter > Psychrobacter sp. JB193. Next base: position 410,141 of record NZ_NRGY01000001.1, on the reverse strand, counting down.
CATAGCGACGTTTGGCTAGTGAGACAATGGTACGACCCGCTTCTAAAAACAGCTCGCGGCGCAGCGAATGGGTGGCAAGTAGTGAGCCGTTGCCTGGTAAGGCCAGTCCTAATGCTTCAGTCAAACAGTTCATTGAGTTGGCCGTGAACATACCAGAGCATGAACCACAAGTTGGACAGGCTGAAGCCTCAATAGCGGCCACATCTTCATCACTAATGCTGTCATCAGCCGCGTCCATCATTGCATCGACAAGGTCAAGTTTACGGATGGCACTACTGTCATCGCCATCGGTGTTGTGACTCTTACCAACGGTGCTGGCTAAAATCTTGCCCGCTTCCATCGGTCCGCCTGAAATAAATACCACTGGAATATTAAGACGCATCGCCGCCATCAGCATGCCGGGGGTGATTTTATCGCAGTTTGAGATACAAACAAGCGCATCGGCACAGTGTGCATTGACCATATATTCTACTGAATCAGCAATCAAGTCACGACTTGGCAATGAATACAACATGCCACTATGACCCATCGCAATACCATCATCGACAGCAATAGTATTAAACTCTTTTGCCACACCGCCGGCTTTCTCAATCTCACGTGCGACCATTTGACCAAGGTCTTTTAGATGTACGTGACCTGGTACAAACTGGGTGAATGAGTTGGCAATGGCAATAATTGGTTTGCCAAAGTCGCCATCAGTCATACCAGTTGCACGCCATAGTGCACGAGCACCTGCCATATTACGACCACCAGTAGAGGTTTTTGAGCGATAATCCATGTGAAATTCCTTACAAATAGGCGAGGTTTGTTAAAAGTGCTTCCTCAAGTGTGATGAGGATAGTTTGCTTTTTATAGAGAGTGAGGACTAGTGAATAATACTAAGTCAATACCATACCATTAGCTATGAATAAATAAAAATAGCTCAGTTATGGTAATGGTTTGAATGTAATCAAAAATACGTTAAAGATACTATTCAAGGCGCGCTAAAATAGCCTTATCAAACCAAGGCAGATCTGCTTTGTCCGCTTCTAGCTTCGCAATCGCTGCCAATGCATGAGCAGGTAAAAGCTGTTGATAATCACTTCTAGCATTAATGGTCAATAGCGATTCAGGCTGAGACTGTTGTTCATCGATACTCACTAACGTCTGTTTGTCATTTTTATAAAGAACATCAACACGACCAAAAAACTGCCAGTCTTTAAAAGCAGCAACAACGGCTTCTGCTTCGTTTTTAGTATATACCTGCTGGGTCTCTTTACCTGTATTGGTCCAATGCAAACGTACAGCTAATTGCAATGCCTCACTAAACACGACCAATGAGCCGATGATTTTTACATGCCAAGGATCAGATAAGGCATCTTTATTGATACCAATCAGTGTGGCGGCTTCATGAGTCGTCATAGGCGTATTAAACTGGGCAAGTAATGCAGGCGTTAGTGGATAGGCTGCCTTGATACTCTCATCTAAGCTATCGTAATGATACAAAAAGGGTAGCGGTAGATCTTGTGTGATTGTCTTTTTGGTGATCTTACAATTGTGTATTTGCCAGCTGATGGTTTTGTCAGTCAAGGCTTCTGCTAAGATGATAGCGTTAGGCTCAATAGTCTGTACACCGTTTTCGTTCTCAGTGCTACCATGTACAGAATCGGTATGTACAAAATTCGTCGGTACAACGTTTTTTGACAAAGATTTGGGCGCCAAATTATCAGCGTTTGTAGGAGTCTCATTCATATTTGATTGAGTGGGCAAAGTAGACGAATCCATAAGCATTGTGTTCTTAAAGTAGGGTAGTAATATAACATTTAAAGCACCTAGCTCGCTAATAAATTAGCGAACAACAGTGAGAATAGACTTTATCGCTTCTTTGAAGCACACTATCATATCTTGTACTGACATAACGTTTAGTCCACTATATTCAAGACCGTCCAATGACTCGAAAAGCCTACTGAATTATTTAAAATCAAACTAATAAAGGAATAAATATGAGCCAAAATAATAAGCAAGTGACTTACGATGACAATAACATTTTCGCAAAAATGCTTAGTGGGGATATTCCCTATCATAAAGTCTATGAAGATGATAAAACGCTTGCCTTTATGGATATCATGCCCCAAGCAGAAGGTCATGTACTGGTCATACCCAAGCAAAAAGCCATTGATTTAGCAGATCTTGAGCCAGAATATGCTGCCGCCGTCTTGATGACTTGCAAAAAAGTAATGCAAGCACAGCGCCAAGTATTTGAGCGTGAAGGCATCATTCAGATGCAGCTAAATGGCGCGCAAGCAGGGCAAACCGTTTTTCATTACCATGTGCATCTCATACCATCCAGTATTCATGAGTTAGGCCGCCATGCTGTAACACAAGTAGAGAATAATCAACTGGCTGACATAGCTAAAAAGCTTGCTACGGCTATCGAAAGTTAATTTTATTTGAATATGTTATTAGCTTAATAACTGATTTTTCTTATAATGAATCAAAAGGCAGCTGAATAGCTGTCTTTTTTATTGTTTGGTAATTATGATGTAATATTCCTTAAAGTATTGTTACAAAAGCAATGATAATCTGGGGTTTTGGGACATATTGTGATAAAAACTGTGCCATCTATATAAACTTTACTCCATATTTAACATTACTTATTTAGTGCTCACTTGAAGAAGGAGTTGCTACTTTTATTATTCATTTTTTGAGGGAATCATTTTTTCATGAATAAATTACCTCGCTCCACTATTTTGCTGCCGGTCTTCGTACCCGCAGCTGCCATTATGCTATTGTTAGTGATTGGCACCGCTATTAATCCAGAAGCTGCTGGCGAATTATTTAGTACAGTACTGGCGTTTACCACCGAAACTTTTGGTTGGTTTTACATGTTGGCAGTCGCCATATTTTTGATGTTTATTGTTGCTTTGGCATTTTCGCCTTATGGAAGTATTAAGCTTGGTCCTGACCATGCAGAAGCCGAGTATAAGTTTCTTGAATGGTTTGCTATGTTGTTTTCTGCAGGATACGGCATTGCCTTACTGTTTTACGGAGTAGCAGAGCCTGTATTACATTTTGCCAGTCCACCAATGTCTACACCGCAAACCATTGAAGCTGCGAAAGAGGCCATGCAAATTGCCTATTTCCACTGGGGCTTTCATATTTGGGCGATTTATGGCGTCGTAGGTTTGTCACTGGCATATTTCTCTTTTCGTCATGGACTACCGTTATCCGTACGTTCAACCCTATATCCACTTATTGGTGATAAAATTCATGGCCCTATCGGTCACACGGTAGATGTGTTTGCAATTTTGGGTACGATGTTTGGTATCGCTACCAGTCTAGGGCTGTCAGTAGCACAAATTAACGCGGGTCTGAATTACCTACTACCAGATCTAGTGCCAGTGAGTACGACGGTGCAGGTCATCATTATTGCAGGTGTGACAGCAGCTGCTTTAGTATCTGTGTTAGCAGGTATGGATAAGGGCGTAAAGCGGTTGTCCATCTTAAACATGCTTTTAGCAACGGCATTGATGATATTCGTATTTATCGTTGGTCCATCGATATTTATTCTAAATGCTTTCATGGAAAATACGGGAAGCTATTTGGGTAATATCGTTGAGCGTACCTTTAGCTTGCAAGCTTATCAATCAAGCGATTGGATCGGTAGTTGGACACTGTTTATCTTTGCATGGACAATTGCATGGGCACCCTTCGTCGGTCTATTTATAGCCAAAATTAGCCGTGGCCGTACTATTCGTGAGTTTGTGCTTGGTGTAATGCTGGTACCAACGTTCTTTACATTTTTCTGGTTTGCCGTCTTTGGTGATACTGCTCTACATATGATCATGGTCGATGGCTATACGTCATTAATTGATGAAGTGCAAAATAACCAAGCAATCGCTTTGTTCAAATTATTAGAGAATCTACCATTTACGCAGATCGTTTCTTCGTTGACGGTTCTTTTGATTATTACCTTCTTTGTAACGTCATCGGATTCAGGATCATTGGTCATTGATTCGCTGGCGGCAGGTGGACGTAGTGACACACCATGGTGGCAACGTTCGTTTTGGGTTCTAACTGAAGGTGCAGTTGCTGCGGTTCTATTGATAGCGGGCGGTTTAAGCGCCTTACAAACAGCAGCGATTGTCAGCGCGCTACCGTTTGCCATTATTATACTGATCTCAACATTTGGTATGTGGCAAGCGCTACGGATTGAAGGACATCGCAATCAAAGTTTGGCCAATGACAATCATTTGCCGCCTCATTTGCTTAAACTCGACGCATGGCGTGATCGTATTGACTACATGACCAATCAGCCAACACGTGAGAAGGTGCTGAATTATATCAAAGGCACAGTTTTGACATCGATGAATGAAGTGGCAGAGAAATTTGCAGAAACAGGTTGGCTACCTGATGTCAATTATGATGAAATCAATAATCGTGCTGTGCTGGAGTTAAGACGTGGTGATAATGTCGAATTCTGGTATGAGGTTCGTTTGTCTGAGTATGATGTGCCCAATTATTATATAGATGATAAGGCAGATGGTGTGCCGCAAGAGCATCATTATCGTGCTGAGGTGTATCTGCGCCGAGGCGGTCAAACTTATGATTTGTATGGTTATCAATCGGAATCTATCATCAATGACATCATTGATCAGTTCGAAAAATATCTCCACTTCTTAAACATGGCACCTGACAGCCTGCCGTGGCGTATGCAAGAACATGATGAAGATATAACGTTAGAACAGGGTAGTGTGTTTGATAAATAAAGACTTATTGTTAAAAATTTAGTGTCTATCAATGCAAGTTATTCACGTGAATAGCTTGCATTATATGTACGATTCCTTAGAATAACGGCTTGTCCCTCTCGTGATACAAGCCGTTTTTTATGTCTAATAACTCTTCTGTTGTATCTCCGTCTTCATCTGCTACTGACCATCCATTATTACAGCCATTAAATATCGGTGGTTTGACGATTGAAAATCGTCTGATGGTTGCACCCATGGCAGGCGTCACAGACAATCCGTTTCGCCGATTGTGTAAATCATTTGGTGCAGGCCATGCAGTCAGCGAAATGATCATTGCTGATACGGCGCTTTATGCACGCAAAAAATCTTTATATCGAGCCAATTTTGATAATGAGATAGCCCCTATTTCTGCACAGATAGCAGGCGCCGAGCCAGATAAACTGGCTGAAGCCGCTCGTTACCAGATTGATAATGGTGCGCAAATTATCGATATCAATATGGGCTGTCCTGCCAAAAAAGTCTGTCGTAGGCTGGCAGGCTCGGCGCTCCTTCAAGACGAAGATTTGGTTGCACGTTTGTTAGATGCGGCAGTGAATGCAGTCGATGCTCCCGTGACATTAAAGACACGATTGGGTTTTGAGAATGGACGTGAAAATATTTTACGAGTGGCTAAACGGGCAGAGCAAGCGGGAATTGCAGCGATTGCTATCCATGGGCGTACGCGTGAAGACATGTATACGGGTGAAGCGCGTTATGAGCTGATTCGTGACGTTAAAGAAAGCATCGGCATTCCTGTGATTGCCAATGGAGACATTGATAGTGCGCAAAAAGCGCAGCGAGTCTATGAGTTGACAGGTTGTGATGCTGTGATGATTGGACGTGCAGCACAAGGGCAGCCGTGGTTATTTCGGGATATCGGACATTTTTTGCAGACAGGTGAAAATTTGGAAGCACCTAGTGTGAGCGACATCAAAGAAATTGTGCTGGGGCATTTACAAGAGCTGTATGATTTTTATGGCGAATACTCGGGTTGCCGGATAGCACGTAAGCATATCGCTTGGTACACAACCGGTATTCCAAACTCCAATGCCTTTAGACAGGCAATGTATGGTGAAGAGAGTACCGCTGGCCAGTTTCAGGTGGTTGAAGCTTTTTTACACGCGCATGAGTAATCAACCGTTGGTGAAAAGATTAAGGGCTGTCATGTTTGATTGCATGACTTGCCTCTGAGTTGCTTTCGGGTACAGTTTTTTCCTTTTGCCACGGAAAACGACCTTCGAGCTCGACTTGTAAAGACAGACTCAAAAACGTTCGAATGAGTACGATAAACCCTAATACAAGAATACTGCGCAAAGTGGGTTCTGTGACAACAGTGGCCATAATGTCAGCAGCAATCAGTACCTCTAATCCTAGCAGAATTGACTTACCAACCGTTTGCCTAACTTCGATATAAGTATCATGATTAAATCCATGAGTTGAAAAAATACCTCGATAAAAAGCCAGAAATAGACCAAAAAACATAATTAAGACACCAATAACCTCGACGATTTTGGCCACCAAATCAATATAGTAGGTAAGGTCTTCAAGCAAGGCAGATACTCCTCATCAATAGTGAACAAAAACCAAATACGCAAAAAACGCTCATATAGCTTTATGCGCGTTTAAAATAGTCAAATTAACTGGCTGAGCTGGTTGTTTTATTCACTTTATCATATACTTTTTTGCTATGCTGTAATTGAACATACATAGGCACAGGACAACAAAAAGGACTTTTTATGGCTAATCCCTCTAAGAAAAAAATTACCAAAACCGTTAAAGGTAAAAGTATTATTATTACAGGTGCCTCAAGCGGTATCGGTGAGCGTACTGCCTTTTTGCTTAGTGAATGCGGTGCTCATGTGATTTTGCTGGCTCGAACTGAAGATAAGCTAAAAACGGTTAAAGAAAATATCGAAACACTTGGTGGCAAGGCCAGCTATTATCCATGCGATCTCACTGACATGGATGATATTGAGAGAACCAGTAAAAAGATTCTTGAAGATTTTAAGCATGTTGATGTATTGGTGAACAACGCTGGACGCTCTATCCGTCGCTCAGTACATGAGTCTGTCAATCGTTTTCATGATTTTGAGCGCACCATGGATATTAATTATTTTGGTGCTGTCAAAATTATTCTTGGTTTTTTGCCCACTATGATTGGTCGCCAAACGGGTCAAATTGTCAACATTTCATCCATTGGTGTACTGGCAAACAGCCCTCGTTTTGCAGCATACGTTGCATCGAAGTCAGCACTAGATGCATTTAGTCGCTGTTTGGCGGCCGAAGTCAAAGGCGATAACATTAAAGTGACCAATATTTTTATGCCATTGGTACGTACGCCAATGATTGCACCAACCAAATTGTATCGTTATATGCCAGCGTTGATGCCTGATGAAGCGGCAATGATGGTCGCAAAAGCCATTGTGCATAAGCCCAACAGTATTGCTAGTAATATGGGTAAGTTTGCTTCAGCCAGCTATTCTTTGATGCCAGCATTTAACGTCGGTGTGCAGTCAATCGGCTATCGTATCTTTCCAAGCTCGACAGCGGCGCAGACAACTGACAGTAAGCCCAACTTGGCGCAGCGCGCTTTTGCTAGAATCCTTCCAGGTGAGCATCACTAAAATAGGATTGCTACTAGCCGTTAGATAATAAAAAAAGGATACGACGGTATCCTTTTTTAATTCCTTACCTATTTATATTAATGCTCGTATAGTATGAATGGGTAGGGCTTTGGTAGCATTTTTCTCTTAGTGGCTTATCTTGATCAAAATCTATCCAAAACCTATTTAATATAACGTCCGTTATGGGAACATATTCCGTTTGCCATACAGGTAGCGAAGCATTGGCTACATAATTAGCATTCTTTAGTCTATCATCCTAAATTGTACGAAATTAATTGACCACAGACTTTGACCATAGGAAAGAAAATGTCGTTCTTTTATCCTAAAGATGTAGATTTTATGGAGATGTTTGGATGCGAGAGTCATATAGATAATGATGGTTTGCTAGAGTCCACATTCATTGATACACAAAATAAAAAAATGGTTTTTTCTATCAGTGATATGCAGAACTCAATATCTGCTTATGTATATCAAGATGAAGCAGTAATATTTAAGATATATGAAGAAGGAGCGATGAGGGTCATGATATATGAAAATCAGATCATTATAGAATATCTGAATTATCAGGATTTATACGCTAAAAGACTGACTATTATTGATGTGTATCCAATATTTAAAATTGACCACTGTACTCTGATAGACAAGGATATGAGCCAACTAAACTAAATGCCTTACAGGTATTTTTATATTAAGATATATCTACACCGAACCAATCAGTCCTTCACTGGTTCGATACCCTAGTGAGGACTTGAATCTTCGGCTGTGGGCTAATGGTATCAAAGTTTTAACTCGCTGAAATAGTCACAGTGTACTTCATGGTGTACTTGTCATATATATTATGTTCGTGATCGGTGCGCTATACAGACATCGAACTAGAGCTTAGGAATAAACAATTAGTAATTTAGTATAATAATATCAATATGAGACATATGCTCTTTGAGTTGATTTATTTGTATGGTTGAAGTTATCTTATTCAGACGAATCTCTTTTAATTTTCCAAATGCTTGTGTGTTTTTAAAAAAATCTAAATCCTTTAAACCATTCAGTCCATTAATAGACATACTTTCAACGTGTTCAAAGCTGTTATTTTTTATCCATATATCAAATAGATCCTCTATAAGATTTTTATCTATATCGAGCCGTATAGACTTACTAAATACAAAGCTCTTATAGCTATTTAATACTCTATACACGTCAGGCACAGATATAGGGCTGTTCATATAAGACTTTGTGATTAAAGCATTACCACTGACTTCAAAATAGCCAACTGTGGCTAACGGTTTGGTGTATCTTATACCAACCTTTTCGTCATTATTTTTTTCGACAAGAGAGCAGTGATAAGTAAAGTTTATTTCATTCGAATGTTCGTTATAAGAGTACATTACTCCATCATTGAGATAATTTAATAAGAATTCTTTTGGTTCATACGAAAGAGTATTCCAGTCTATTCGATTTTCAGATATACCGTCTTCGTGAGTATATAACTCTAAGTCGCACCTACCTTCTACAAAGGTAGAAGACATACCTTGATATAGCTTATTCTTATAGAGTTGTGGTATTCCACGAGAACCGTATATGTCATCAATCTCATTACAGAACTCTGTAGAATCTATTTGGATAGGTGAAGATAGCCCCCTCTGACAAGGTGAAACATAAGGTTTGATAATCTCACCATTTTTAACTTCATAAGCTTCAATTTGATAATCTGGTTTATCAAAAAAGATGATGCCAGTGTATAGCTGTCCGTTCTCATACCATTTATCGTTACTTTTATTTAACAATGTGGATTTCAATCGTTGCATATTACTCATGTTAATATTCTCTGAAAGATGAATAATTGATCGTGCCGGTAGAAGAGATAATGAATAGAGATAGTTATGTAAAGGTATACCCCAAGGGTACCTTCAAAACATGCCTCTTAATCAATTAACAGACTACTTAAAGTAGACCGCTATATTGGAACTACTTAAAACAGATTGGTAGAAACTAACAGACGCCACTTACCCAAACACCCGCCATAATATCCAAAACATACCCAGCATAATCACCGCAATGACCAGTACTCTTTTTAGCCAATAAGGTATCAGTGGTTTTTTATAGCCCAAATCTTTGAGCCGAGTGTCAACGCCTGTTTGCAATGATTGAAAGTCTTGGTGTGACTTGGTGGTTTTGACACGATTTTTTACTAATGGGTCTTCATCCTCATCAGGTTCTTGTTCTCTATCAAAGCTAATAGCGTGATTAGAGATGCCTTGTTTGTTGGCAATGGTATTGAGTTTTTGCTGCTGCTGTACTTTTAGCTGGGTTTCGTAGGCATCAATTCGTACCTTGGCCTCATCCATACTGATGTTTTCATCGGCTGCCAATGTCTTAATGGCCATGACTAGGTTATTTTTTTCGATCATCATGATAACCGCTTTTGGCAGTTTTTTACTGGCTGATTTGGAGCTGGGATCAGGATTGAACATGATTTTCCTTATAGCAGCGTGCAATAGGGGTAAAGAGAATGTTTTATTATAACCATTTTATATCAGTCATGTTCAAGCAAAAAAATACCGCAGTCACGATAATGACTGCGGTATTTGAATCGTATTTATCTGTACAAGCATAAATATCAGTCTTGGATAGATTATAGATCTTTCCAGCGCTGGATAGATTCTTTAATCACTTCTTTGGCTTCTTCTACGTCGCCCCAAGATTCAACCACAGTGGTACCTGCTTTTTTCAGGTCTTTATAGTGGCTGAAATGGAACTCTAATTGGTTGATCAGTTGTTTTGGCAGATCAGCTAAGCTGTTATACGCATTACCAGTATCACGGTCGTCGGCTGGTACCACAACGATTTTGTCATCCACTTCGCCATCATCAACGAACTTCATCACACCAATGACTTTGGCTTTTAGGAAGATACCAGTCGGTAGAGGTTGTTCAGTCAAAATCAACGCATCAAGCTCATCGCCATCTTCGTCAAGCGTTTGTGGAATAAAACCATAGTTACAAGGCTTAGCAAAAATCTGTGGGTCAATACGATCAAGCTCAAATACCGCCAATTCACGATTCCACTCAATTTTATGGCTGCTACCAGTTGGGATTTCTACTACTACATTGATGATGCCGCCATCTACGTCGCCTGCATCTAGAATTTTATTAAAATCTGCCATGAAGTACTCCAATTTTCTTTTGTTTTAAGTGTTTGAATAATGAAAAGGGTTTATCAGCGAACGCGATAATACTATCTACATAATATGGTCGCTGCCCCTTATTTTTGTTCCGCTTGCGATTATAACAAGTTTGTTTCAAGTTTTCTCATAATGCTTAAGTCTAAGCGTGCAAGATATTATGCAAAAATGGACTCAAAGAGTTATTTTGGTGCAATTGCCCGTAATTCAATTAGACCAGCATGACGCTTAGCAATATTATCAATGAGCTTTTGTGTGACTTGATCGTAGCTCAATGAAGAGCGATTTTGCTCATTATTTTGGCTGTTACATGCATGTCCCTGAGCATCGCGATGCATGGACACAAAGTCCGATAGACGCAACATTTGCATGCCCGCGTATCCGCAAGGATTGATCGCATTGAATGCCGACAAATCACAATCTAAATTGATTGCAATACCATGATAACTAAAGCCATGTTTAATTTTAAAGCCTAATGACGCCATTTTTCCCAACATAATCTTATCATCGAGAGAGGGAGTCATAGACGCATCACTGTTCGCCTGATTGGATGTATCAGCATATAAGTAAACGCCAGGCGCATCACGGCGAGAATGCGCACTGATATGAGTATTATTATCATTGATACTGTTCGAAGATGACGACGCCAAACATTCATTGATGACGTCTTCGATGGCTTGTTCAGCGTGAGAAACCAGATTACGCACACTCCAGTTCAAACTGTCCAAATCAAACAACCAGTAAATAACCAGTTGCCCATGACCATGCCAAGTGACCTGTCCACCGCGATCGGTTTTGATAATTGGTGTATCAGTGCGCTGCAAGATATGCTCTTCTTTACCTGCTTGTCCAAGCGTATACACATCATTATGGTCTACAATCCATAATTCATCAGGCGTACGCGTCCCTTGCTGTTTTTTTAAATCGATACGCGCGAGGGTACGTGATAGCATGGCATCGAGCGTCGGCACATAGTCAGCTGCTAAGATGGATTTACTGATCAGTGTGTCATTGAGTTGCTGTATTGGGTTTTGCATGAGAATGAAGGTCTTATTATTGTCAGATTTAGAAGTATGAATTACCGATATTTAGTGTAGCAGTTTTAAAGAGCAACGCCCAAAAATATCTCTTATCAGGTTATTTTTGATACTGTAAATGCGTATAGAACAATTGGAACAAAAGAGTGTAGTATCATTGGCTTATATACTGAGTGAATACTTGTTTGTCACAAACGCAGCAGTCAGTTTAATGTGCTGTTCATTGAGTATTCGATGCGCTACATTGAAGTATAATGAATGGGATCTCGGTAATGTTGATAGGTTCAGAGGTTATCACTGATAGGGTATTTTAACTTGGATAGTCCCTATAAATAGGGCGTCTCTTACCCAATATAGCTTATCAATGCCAATATATAACAAGGAAGATAAATGATTAGTACCGACCACACCAGCCATGATCAGACGTCGACCAATACTGATCTGATGCAGCACCACGTACCTGAAGTGCCGAGCATCGCCAAAACAATTGATGAGATGCACGCGCAATTTTCTCACTTAAAAACATTGAGTCGTACGCAGCCGATCAACGATTGGGTCACTCGTGAGACGCAACTCGACAATTTAGAAATCATGCTGAGCGACAATCAAGCAAGTTTTGCTAAAGCGATCAGCGCCGATTTTGGCTATCGTAGTGAATCAGAAACCCAGTTTGCCGAGTTATTTCCGAGCTTTACTGGTATCAGCCATGCCAAAAAACATGGCAAAAAATGGATGAAAGCACAACGTGCGCCTATTTCAGCGTTATATAGACCTGCTCATAATGAGATTCAGCCACAGCCATTGGGCGTGGTCGGTATCATGGTGCCGTGGAATTATCCACTATTTTTGGCAATAGGACCCATGATTGATGCGCTCACCGCAGGCAATCGCATCATGATTAAAATGAGTGAAGCTGCGCCGCAATTTGCTCAGACATTTGCGGATACGATTGCGCGTTATTTTTCATCAGACATGATTTGTGTGGTGCTGGGTGAGGTTGATATCGCTGCGGCGTTTAGTGAGCTGCCTTTTGACCATCTGCTTTATACAGGCTCTACAGCGGTTGGCAAAAAAGTGATGGCAGCAGCAGCGCCCAATCTAACGCCAGTGACCCTTGAGCTTGGTGGTAAGTCACCTGTAATTGTCTTTGAGGATGCCAATTTGGAGGCGGTCGTCAATCGTGTGATGATGGGCAAAACCTTAAATGCTGGTCAAACCTGTATTGCACCAGATTATGTGTTGGTCCCGCGTCAGTATCACGAAACGTTTATCAGCTTAGCAAAAGAATGGATGGCGAAGCACTATCCCAACATAGAACATAACCCAGATTATTCTCGTATCATCAATGGTGCTCAGTTTAAGCGAGTCAAAGGCTATTTAGATGCGTTACCAAGTACTGAGATACATCCGCTGACGTCGGTTGAGGCAAATATTGAAACGCGCCTGATGCCGCCCATCATTGTGAGCGAGCCTTCGTCTGATAGCGATATGATGCAAGAAGAGATTTTTGCACCGATTTTGCCGCTCGTTCATTACGAAACGCTAGATGATGCCATTCAATTTGTCAATTCACGCCCACGACCTTTGGCCCTATATGTCTTTGGTGATAACCAAAATGGTATAGAAAAAGTACGCAATAAGACGGTGTCTGGTGGTCTATGTATTAATGAGGTGATTATGCATGTGGCTCAGCATGACTTGCCGTTTGGCGGGGTTGGAGATTCTGGTACGGGTTCTTATCATGGCAAAGCTGGGTTTGAGCGTTTAAGCCATATGAAGCCTATTTTTGTACAAACCAAGCTTAATGGTTTGAACCTGTTGTTGCCTCCTTATGGTGGTTTATTCAAAAAAGCTATGGCGCTATTTTTAAAATAACTATTTTTAAAGTCACTGCTTCTCAAGCAACTATCAAAATGATGATAGTAAAATAGCCGTATCAAATCCATGGATCCATACACAATAGCATCTACGCAAGTCGGTGCTATTTTTTTTGCCAAAAATTCTATATTTACGAGCCAGGACAGTTGATAGTGAGTGTTCTATAAGTGTTACAGATCAAAATATGACCTTAACAACCAGTGAATAAGTATTTATTATCAACGTTATAAATCGCTACATTTTGTCGATAAGCTTAAACAGTGTAGAAAAACACCTACATAAATAAGTAATAGAAACATGAATGAGTAATGAGGGTTTTGAGTCACAGTGAGAGCAGGCGAGACACGACCAAAAGACTGTGACTTTAATAGTCATTTTGCTACTGATACAAATAATAATAAATAGGACAGAGCATGCGTCAATGGATTGCATTAAGTGTACTGTGGATGAGCATGCTGTTACTGCCCATATCAGCGTCTGCCACTTGTGAGTCGCCAATCAAATTTGGGGCACTTACGTGGGAGAGTGGCCAATTCATCTCTGGCGTGCTCAAATATATCGCTGAAGATGGCTATGATTGTATAATTGAGGAAGTGCCAGGCGCAGGCCCTGCGCTTGAGACTGCCTTGTCACAAGATGACATCCAAATCATCGGTGAACAGTGGGTAGGGCGCTCTCCAATTATGGAGCAAGCCATCGAAGAGAATAAAGTCGAGGTCATCGGTGACACGCTTAAAGGCGGCGCCACCCAAGGCTGGTATGTGCCTAAGTATGTCCTAGAAGAAAACCCTGGTTTGCGCAGCTACCAAGATCTGCCCAAATATGCTGAGTTATTTAAGGATCCTGAAAACCCAAGTAAATCCCGCTTCATGAACTGTCCTTCTGGTTGGACGTGTGAGATTTTCAATACCCGCCTGCTCAAAAACACGGGATTAGACAGTACATTCAACAATGCCCATCCTGGTACTGGTGCGGCACTTGATGCCGAGATTGCCTCTGCTTTTGAGCAGCATAAACCACTCTTATTTTATTATTGGCAGCCCACAGGGCTGATGGCAAAGTATGATTTTGCACCATTAGCGTTTCCTGCTCACAATGATGCTTGCTGGCAAGATTTATTGCGAGTAGATGGTACCGCTGATTGCGTCTCTGGGTTCCCTGTGTCACCTCTCGGCATCGCGGTCTCTACGCCGTTCCTCGAAAGTAATCCTGAATTGGCAGAGGTGTTTAAACAAGTACAGTTTACCTCAGACGAGCTTAATGGCGCTATTTTGGAGATGAGCGAAAATAAGCGTAGCGGCGAAGAGCAAGCATTAGTATTTTTACGTGAAAACCCAAACGTTTGGCGACAGTGGGTATCTGAAGAAGCGGCTACCAATCTTGCGAATAAGTTAGGTACTAGTCTGGATGGAGCCGCTAGTGTTGACAATGCAGCAACCAACAGTAATCTATTAGGTTTGTCTTCAAGTTTTCCTTCGTGGTCGCTTGAAACGCCACTGAACAATACGCTAGCAAATGTCGTCCAAAACTACGGTGATGTGTTTCGCACGATTAGTCACATGGCATTGACATATTTATTGCTACCTATTGAGCGTTTGCTGACTGTCATCCCGCCATGGTTAATTATTGGGCTGGTGACTGTGCTTGCATGGTTTGGCGTCCGTAAAATTTGGTTTGCGCTGGCATGCGGTGCAGGACTGTTTTTGATTGGCGCATTCGGATTGTGGGGCGCATTGATCGATACCTTGGCGCTTCTAATTGTCTCTGTATTGGTGACAGTGGTCATTGGTATCCCTATCGGTATTGCCATGTCTGGCAGTCAGTTACTCCGCAGGATTGTGACGCCTATATTGGATGTGATGCAGACGATGCCAAGCTTTGTTTATCTGATACCGGTATTAATGTTATTTGGTATTGGTAAAGTGCCCGCGTTGTTTGCCACCATTATATATGCGCTGCCGCCACTTATTCGTTTGACCATGCTCGGCATCACGCAAGTGAACCATGAGATGGTAGAGGCAGGGCGCTCATTCGGTAGCACGCATTTACAATTACTCATTTGGATAAAATTGCCACAAGCGTTACCGAGCATTATGGCAGGTATTAACCAAGCAGTGATGATGTCTCTTGCAATGGTGGTATTGGCCTCTATGATTGGGGCGCCAGGTCTTGGCGAAGATGTATTACAATCGATACAAACGCTCAATATTGGTCAAGGCTTACAAGCAGGTACGGCCATTGTCATTGTAGCAATTATCATTGACCGTATCACTCAGGCATTCGGTCAAGGCAAACGTGCGCGCCAAAAAACCATCGAAGCCGGTAGACGCCCAGTTGGTTAGGCACTTAATCAGTGGTAAAGACAGTTCAGGTCAATAAGTTAAGTTACATTTGCAAAAACAATGCTCATAAAATAATACCAACAGCGAGAACAATGATGAACCATATCCAGCTCGAAAATATCAGTAAGATATATAACGCCACTAGCTCGCAAGCACAGTCTGCATTGGCGTTACTGGCAGAGGGTATGGACAGCAGCAAGGTAAAAGAGCAAACAGGCTACTCAGTGGGACTTTATGATATCAATCTCGCGGTCAAAGCAGGCGAGCTACATTGCATCATGGGACTATCCGGTTCGGGTAAATCCACCTTAATACGTCATATCAATCGCTTGATTGATCCAACCAGTGGCAAGATATGGGTAGATACTTCTATCAACGCACATCATGCTACCAAAGAAACGGTGTCTGCAAACGGAACAAGCATTGTCAACGATCGTCAGCCCATGACGAGTGCAAAAAAAACGCAGATGGATGCGGCAAACGTAGCAGAAACTGAACGTTCGACCTCTGCTGTCAACGTACTGGCGTTCAATGATAAAGAGCTGCAACACTATCGCCAGCAAACGGTCAGCATGGTTTTTCAACATTTTGGCTTAGTACCGCATATGACTGTGATTCAAAACGTTGCTTACGGCTTACGAGTGCGTAAAATGAGTGTCAAAGAGCGTCATGACGTGGCTCGGCACTGGCTCAATGAGGTGGGGCTGTCTAACTTAGAGCGCAGTTATCCTGATGAGCTATCGGGAGGTATGCAGCAGCGTGTTGGTTTAGCGCGTGCTTTGGCAACGGACAATCCGATTTTGCTGATGGATGAAGCGTTCTCTGCACTTGATCCCCTTATTCGTGCTCAGTTACAAGACCAGCTGCTCGCGCTGCAAGAGCGCCTAAATAAAACGATTGTCTTTATCACTCATGATATTGACGAAGCGATTAAAGTCGGTCAACGTATCAGCATCTTAAATGGTGGGCGCTTGATACAGACGGGTACGCCGCAAGAGCTGCGTCTCAATCCAGCCGATGACTATGTCGCACAGTTTATGCATGCTAAAAACTAACCGTGGTCATTTCATCCTTTTCATTCGGTACTGCGAAAATACTTGTATTAGATTTTAACAATATTCATGCTTATCGAGCACCGATTGTAAAAAACCTTGTCTTTTCCTCAATTTATCTCCATATAAGCATGTAAAGACAACAAGTATGCTTACTCTAGAGTAGTGGTTTTTCTATATCACCACTATTACTACGTTGTTAAAAAAGTGTAGTGACCTCTTAATTACTATTAAAGTAAATTCCATTGTCAATGTATACTGTTAAGATAAGCTAATGCGAATAAGCATGTAGTTATTATCTACTGATGATATATGAGCTTTCTATCAAGTGATCATATCATTCTTATATTTTTCATTCGTAGATGGCTTATATTTATATATATGGCCTCCATTTTTGTAAAAGATTGACTCTATTCTTTTTCGCAAACTGCATAAAAAGACCATGAGGTATCATCTAACTCAACCTATGGACGTCAGACTTCGTAGAAGGGACATATTATGCCAAATAAACATATTCCAAATAAAGACCATAAGAAAGCTAATAAATTGGCTTCTGGCTCACCACGTGCTTCGTCTCGTTGGTTTAAAAATGCTAGTACGTTTGGCATGACGACCGTATTGAGTGCAAGCATATTAGTTGCTTGTGGTCAAATGAGCAATGCGGACAATAAAACGAGCAGTAGCGCTGGTAAGCAAACCAGTGCGACAAAAACTTCTCGTGATATGTTGCCCTCCGATATGCTTAAACAAATACAAGCGTTGCCACAGTTGACAAAAGGTCTGGGCGATACAGGCGCTGATGTGATAGATCCTAATAAACCAACCTTGGTAAAGTTTTGGGCAAGTTGGTGCCCGCTTTGCTTAGGGACGTTGGCAGAAACAGAAGAATGGCGTACTGATCCTAAGTTCGCTGATCTAAACGTGATTACTGTGGCAAGTCCGGGTCATTTGAACGAAAAAGAAGACAATGACTTTAGTACTTGGTATGCAGGCGTTCAAGCAGACTATCCAAAACTGCCTGTACTGTCCGATCCTTCAGGCGAGCTGATCAACAAACTTGGCGTGCAGGTGTATCCAAGCTGGGCCATACTCGATAAAAAGGGTAATTTGGTTCATTTGGTTAAAGGCAATATAACGGCAGAGCAAGCCTATGCGCTTGCTGAAAATGCCAACAATGATTTTGCTGAGCTCAAAGCGGGTAATGGCAAACCTGCCAACGCGCAAGCAATGGATAATAACAACAAGATCGAAACCATCAAGCAAA
Organism: Psychrobacter sp. JB193; assembly: GCF_002285555.1. Lineage (NCBI taxonomy): Bacteria > Pseudomonadati > Pseudomonadota > Gammaproteobacteria > Moraxellales > Moraxellaceae > Psychrobacter > Psychrobacter sp. JB193. Next base: position 392,000 of record NZ_NRGY01000001.1, on the reverse strand, counting down.
AAGATGGGGTCTACTATAATGACAAAGGCAAAGCGATCAATACGCGCTCAATCTATCTGGCGGGCGGTTGCTTTTGGGGTATAGAGGCTTATATGGAGCGGGTTGATGGTGTCGTAGATGCCGTCTCAGGTTATGCAAACGGTAATACTGCCAATCCAAGCTATGAGCAAGTGATTCGCGGATCAGGACATGCCGAAACCGTTAAAGTTACTTACGATGCTGATAAAATTGATTTAGATACGGTCTTAAAATATTACTTCCGTGTCGTTGACCCAACTAGCGTAAATAAGCAAGGCAATGATCGCGGCGTACAGTATCGCTCTGGCGTTTATTATACCGATAAAGAAGATAAAGCGGTTATTGATGCGGCTCTCAAGCGAGTGCAGAGTCAATACAAACAAAAAGTCGTGGTCGAAAACGAAGCATTAGACAATTTTTACTTGGCTGAAGCGTATCATCAGGACTATTTGGCAAAAAATCCAAATGGCTATTGTCACGTTGATTTGAGTTTGGCGGATGAGAAACCTGCAGGCACGCCCTCTACCAAACTTGCTCCTGCCAATACAGTGGCTGAAGCATTAGATCCTAAGCGTTACGCCGGGTTCGATAAAGGCGCTTTGAAGAATACATTAACGAAAGCTCAGTATGATATTACTCAAGATGCAGGAACCGAACGCGCGTTTAGTCATGAGTATGATGAGTTGTTTGCGCCTGGGATTTATGTCGATGTGGTAAGCGGTGAGCCACTTTTCTTATCCACTGATAAATATCAATCCGGTTGTGGCTGGCCAAGTTTCACTAAGCCGATTGACATGCAAGTAATCACTCAGCATGAAGATAAAGCATTTAATATGGTGCGTACTGAGGTTCGCTCTCGAGTCGCGGATTCGCATCTTGGTCATGTATTCCCTGATGGTCCAAAAGATCGCGGCGGCTTGCGTTATTGCATCAATGGTGGTGCATTGCAATTTATTCCCGTCAATGTGATGCCCCAATCAGGCTATGCACCATTGGTCAAACTGGTAAAATCATAATAGCTTTGCAACAGTATTATTCATAAAAAAGACGCTAGGAGTTCTCTTAGCGTCTTTTTTATGGGAAATTTCTTATGGTAGTTGGTAAAAATAGCAAACAAGCGTAGTAATTTTGCTGCGATTAATCGTGAACTCTGAAATAAGCTGCAAACTTCGTTATACTTAACGGTTTATTGAGTGCTGATTGTTTGTGCGCTTTTTTTCATCGTTCTATTATGTCGCTTTAAGTATCAGGTGACGTTTATTTCTTATTCTTGCTTTTGTTTTTTAAGGCCATAGTATGACCGTTACCTATACACCTATTATTACTTCGTTACTTGATAATGATTTGTATAAATTTACCATGCTACAAGCCATGCTGCATCAATTCCCACAAACGCATGGTGTCTATCGTTTTCGTTGCCGCAATAATAAAGAAGCGCTCTATCCATTGGCTGATATCAAAGAGCAGCTTGAAAAACAGTTAGACAGTTTATGTGAGTTGCGCTTTTTAGAAGATGAATTGGAGTATTTGCGCAGCCTACGTTTTATGCGCTCAGACTTCGTGGACTATCTTGAATTATTTAAACTTAAGCGCCGATTTATCACGGTCAGTACAGACAGCGAAGGTCGTTTGTTTATCGATATTGAAGGCCCGATGATTCAGGCCATGTTTTTTGAAGTCTTTGTACTGGCTATTGTCAATGAGCTCTATTTCAGTGCTTTATCAGATGAGCATGTGATTGAAGAAGGTCAGCGTAGGCTGAATGAAAAAGTTGAATTGCTACATCATTATGCAGCAGAACAAGCCAAAGGGGATCGTAGCAGACCACCATTCATCGTTGCTGATTTTGGTACTCGTAGACGGTTCAGTAAAGCGTGGCAAGCGCATGTGGTTGAAACAATACACAAAGCTGAACCGAAGATAGTTGGCGGTACTTCTAATGTCTATTTAGCAAAACAGCTCGGTATGACACCAATCGGTACGATGGCGCATGAGTTTATGCAGGCGTTTCAGGCACTAGATGTACGTTTGCGTGATTCACAAAAAGCGGCACTCGAAGCGTGGGTACATGAATATCGAGGTGATTTGGGCATTGCACTGACGGATGTCGTTGGAATGGACGCATTTTTACGAGATTTTGATTTGTATTTTGCCAAACTTTTTGATGGGCTGCGTCATGATAGTGGCGATCCCTATATTTGGGGTGATAAAGCCATTGCTCATTACGAAAAACTAAAAATAGATCCCAAAACCAAGATTCTCACCTTTAGTGATGGTCTAAACCTTGAAAAGGCATGGGAGCTGCATCAATACTTCCAAGGTCGTATCAAGACCAGTTTCGGTATCGGCACCAATCTGACCAATGATATGGGTATCACGCCGATTAATATCGTTCTTAAGCTGGTTGAATGCAACGGGCAGCCAGTTGCCAAGCTGTCTGACAGCCCTGGCAAGACCATGATCAATAATGATACGTATCTTGCCTATTTGCGCCAAGTTTTTGAGGTTGATGAACTAGAATAGCGTGCTTAACTATCGCTATTGTTTGTCTTGTTTTCTTCAGCGAACGCGGCGTCCAAGGCTTGCTGTACTGCATTGATACGCGTCTCACAAACGCGATAAGCGGCAATAGATTCTTCGACGGTGGTCATTAGATTGTCAATATCAGGCTCGTCCTGTTGCTGTAACTCAGTGGCATTGGTTTTTAAAATATCATAAGCCGCCTTAAAGGTTTTTGGGGCGGCTTTTTTGCGTTTGCGAGTAGGGGTAGTCATAATCTGTCCTGATGTTCAAAATTAAGGTTAAGTAATTAGTATTAAGTAAAAAAACTGACTCTAAATATCGCAAAGTCATTATTTTTAGTGATATTTGGTAATCAGCTTTTTATGTAGCTTTTACATCCATGATCTGTGCTTTTGCTTTGCCATCCTTCAAGACAATGTGTACCATTTGTTCAGTATGAAGCTGAGTACGACTGGTGAGTATCTGTTTGTCTTTTTCATCTGTAAGTAAGGTGTAGCCTTGCTTAAGTATGCGGGAAGGGCGATGTAGTAGCACAATGTCCCGCAGATGCTCGCTGTCTCGCTGCGCTTGTATCAGCTGCTGCTGAGTACGGTGCATGATGGCCTTGTGCTGATTGTTACTGTAAGTAGAAGCAATGGATAACTGCTGGTAAGCCGCGGCTTGAATCTGGGTATTTAATTCAGCAGTTTGTCTTGCCGCTTGTTTTACTTGGCGCTGAGCACTTTGCTGAATGCTGCGCCACGCATAGTCACTGTCTTTTTGTAGAGCAGTTAGTTGCCCTGTGGTTTGCGTTTGTATTTGGCTTAATTGACGCTCTGCTCGCTGTTCCGCCATATTGAGTTGACGCTGGGCAGCTTGTTTGATCTGTGCTTGATATTGCAGCGTCTGAGTGATCAACTGTGCTAGGTGGCTGCTAATGGCAGCGATGACTTTTGAGGGCGTATCAAAGCTTGTATGAGCAACTTCATCTAAGATGACTTTGTCGCGTTCATGACCAATCCCTACCCAGACAGGAACTGGCTGCTCAGCCACCAAAGCGGCAAGCTCATAATCATTCAAATACGCCAAATCACCGACCGCACCGCCACCACGAATAATGACTAACAAATCAGGCAAGCGTCCGTACGTGTCTTGAAATTGCTGCTGGGCACTGACGATGGCTTGGCGTATTTCAGCAGGGGCATGATTGCCTTGAAAGGTCGCGTGATGGTAGTGAAAATGACAAGCGCCTGCCTCGGCTAAGCGATCGGCGTCCGCTTGAAAATCTCCTAATCCAGCGGCTTTTTCAGGCGCGATGACCAGCACGTGTTCGATATCAAAGGGAGTAGGGAGTTGCTGATTGAGGGTCAGTAACCCTTCACCTGTTAAGCGATCAACCATCTGGGCATATTGACGTGCCAAATCGCCTAATGTATAGCTAGGATCAATGTCTTCGATTGTGAGTGAGAAGCCATATTGGGCATGAAAGCCAGCTGCGACTTTAAGCAAAACAGTCAAATCGCGATCAAGTGGCATACCCGTCGCCCGCTCAAACTTGGCCAAAACACGCGCCGCTTTAAAGCGCCACAGATTGCCACGGCAGCTGGCTACGACTTTGCCATCGTCATCTTTTTCTGCTAATTCAAAATAATAATGACCGCCTTTACTCGACAGATTGCGAATCTCTGCTTTTACCCAGACACGGTGGTCAAAGGTTTGTTTGATAACCATGTCAACAGCGGTCAAATAGTCACTTAACCGCAATACTGTATTTTCTAGATGGTCTTCTTGCTCTGCCAATTCGGCTTCCAAGGTCGCCAAGTCTTTGGCAGGGGTTAATACTTGAGCATGTTTGAGATTTGAAAGTTTGGGTTTGCGCATAATATTAGACCAAAATGAGAAGAGCGTAGATGTGAGCCAAAATATGAAAGCTCTAAGTAGGGTATAGTTAATTTTTTATCAAGCGGACTCGATCAGTCTACTATTTTTAGTATTTTCACTTGTCTTCTGTATGCCGGAGTTATAGTAAACTGATCATAGTTTAACGCAAAAGTACGGACACAAAAAGTAAAGCCAACAAGCGGCAATAAAATTCATGCAAACTTGCTGGCAATAGGTAAGTTTATCGTCATTCAACAAAGACAATGCGAAATATATGCACTAGTAGAAATGTCGTCTTGATGTCTTAGTCTCAGAGATGATCTAAGGCGTTATCTGAAAAATGAGACAACGGATATATTTTATTGGCAACGGAAATTAATGGTGTACTCATAATCATCTTTACGTGATAAGTCTGGTGTGCCAGTACCAAAAATGGACCCAACAACCGCGCCAACTTGACCGACCATACGTCCAGTGCGCTCATCTAAAATCCCGTTATATTTGACGGTGTCATTGACAATAATGACTTGTTTGCTTCGACAGGTTTTTTGTGCACTGTCAATCGCATTTTGTTGTGCTTTGACTTTAGTATCTGCGATGCCAGTGGTTTCATAAACCGAGTTGGCACGCTGAATAACGGGAGATGAAGGCGTACTTTGGCAAGCACTCAAGGCAAGTGCAGCAGCTAAAGTTGCCGTCAATGTAACGGTTTTATTCAAAGTATTCATAAATGATTCCTAATTTCTGTCAGTTGACTATCAAAGTTAAGCAGGTGTGGTGGTTTGCTCAATATAGATTATAAATCTAACTCATTCTTATCTTGGGTGTCTAGACTGTTATTGTGTGGCATGACTACTGCATATTTTATCTTTTATATTGTGACTAGGTTAAGTTTAAAGGTATGTAAAACGTGCTGATAATGCCACTATTGATAGACTTTGTTTGTCGCTATCTATCAAAAATTGACACAAGCTGCACGCTGACACAGCAAATCACTTGAAATAAAAACCTTATCTAGGATAATTGGTCTATTCATTCTTAACGAGTAAGCAATTTTATGCAATTGATTCCTGCTCCTGCTGGCGTGCTCGAAGTCGACGCACTGTGGCAACAAAACAATCCTAATGACCCTAACACGGATACCGTGGCGTTACTTTGTCATCCTAATCCATTATTCGATGGGACGATGAATAATAAAGTGGTGACGACTATGTACCGCTTTGCCCGCGATAGTGGGATGCATGTGGTACGTTTCAATTTTCGAGGCGTGGGTCAATCAACGGGCGAGCACGATTACGCGGAAGGTGAAGTGGTAGATGCGATGACCGTGTTACAATGGATTGCCGAACAAACCAATGCTCGTAAGTTATGGCTTGGCGGGTTTTCTTTTGGTGGCTATGTGACAGCGCGTGTGGCTGAGCAAGTAATTGAGGCCTCTCACATCTGGGGCGTAAGCGATTTTGAAATTGTTAATATTGCCCTGATTGCGCCCTCTATCGAAAAAAATGAGAGTAGCGATATACGTTTGCCAGTTGATAAGACGTTTGAGATTTATGGTAATGCAGATGAAGTCATTGATCCCAAAAACATGCAGGCATTTGCTGATCATTTAGGAATTGAGGTCAGCGTCGTGGATGGCGCAGGTCACTTTTTTCATGGTCGCCTATCAGAGCTCAAAGGTTTGTTAGAAAAACACAGCTTTGGTAGTGAGATGTAGTTTTTCTCATTCGTCTTAGCGTATAGTCGTTTAGTCGTTTTATTTCATAAAGTTCTTGATGGCTTTGTCTTGATGTGATGAAGCCGAAACACGTTAGTACTTTCATATTCATTTTATCCAACGATGAGTCGTATTATGAGTTTATCTCCATTGCAACGTTACGAGCAAGCCGTCAGTACGGACGATTTTACTCAAGATGAACAGCAATTTAAGGCCATGAGCTACCTTGATGAGATTTATCATCAGCTCATCAATAGTGCGCCGCAAAAAAAAGGCTTTTTTAGCTTTCTAAAGTCTAAGCCGACCGCACCAAAGGGTTTGTATATGTGGGGCGGTGTGGGCCGCGGTAAAACATGGATGATGGACATGTTTTACGATTCTTTGACCATTGATCGTAAGATGCGCCTACATTTTCATCATTTTATGAAGCGTGTGCATCAAGAGCTACATAAGTTGCAAGGTGAGAGTGACCCGTTAGAAAAAGTCGCAGATATTATTCATGCAGAAGCCGTCATCATTTGTTTTGATGAATTTTTTGTATCTAATGTCTCTGACGCTATGATTTTGGGCGATCTATTTACCATGTTATTCAATCGTGGTATCACATTGGTTGCCACTTCAAACATTGAGCCGTCAGGGCTTTATAAAGATGGGCTGCATCGTGACCGTTTTTTGCCCGCCATTGCTGAAGTTGAGCGTCATACGACAGTGATGAATATCGACTCTGGTATTGACTATCGCTTACGTGTGCTGCAACAAGCAGAACTTTATGAGTCGCCTTTAACCAAGGCAAACCATCACTGGCTTGCCAACCGTTTTGCCAGTTTGTCTAATAACCAAAAAATCAGTCATGCTCCGATTACGATTAATGGCCGTGAAATTAAGATTAACGCGCGTACTGAAGACATCTTATTTTGCGATTTCCGTCATCTATGTATGGAGCCGCGTTCAGCCTCTGATTTTATTGAAATCGCTAAGCAGTTCAACACCGTCTTAGTCAATTCAGTACCAGCATTAGATGATGATTTGCGCGATCCGACGCGTCGTTTTATTTACCTTGTGGACGAGTTCTATGATCGCCGCGTAAAACTCTTGGTTCGAGCAGAGCAGTCGATTTTAAATCTATATCAAGGTGAGAAGCTGGCATTTGAGATTGAGCGTACGCGCTCACGTTTGCTTGAAATGCAATCAGAAGATTATTTACGGATGGCGCACCGCGTCGAAGACGGCGCCTAATAGGGATCTTTTAAACCGTTTGCTAAAACTGAGTGTCTATGATGCGTTCAGTTTTAGCTTTTTTTGATAAAAATGTATACGCTGACAAGAATTAGCGTATAAAAGAATGAATGTATTAACACAAATAGACATAGATAATAATAAATAAGGAATGACAATGACCGAATCCAATAATGACGATAATGCAAAAAACGATAAAAAATTGGCCGTTAAGAACGTCACAGCTACTGATTCACCATTGGCTGCTGAGACGCTGATTGGTTGGATCAATTCAAGACGCAGTATGGGCAACTTAGATGCGCCAGCACCGACGCGCGCCCAGATCGAAGCGGCAATCGAATGTGCTGCCACCGCGCCAGATCACAAAAAGTTGAACCCATGGCGTTTTATAGTGACGCAGGGCAAGGCTCGTCATCAATTAGGGCAAGCATTGCTTGAAGCCGCTCAAGAAAAAGCGGCACAAGAGGGTGAGGTGTTGTCTGAAAAAGACATTAAAAAAACCCAAAGTATGCCACTGCGAGCACCTCTTATCATTACTGTGGTCACTAAAATACAAGCGCATAAAAAAGTTCCTCCCTTCGAGCAGATGTTAAGTGCGGGGGCTGCTGTCCAAAACCTTATCTTGGCACTAAAAGCCCAAGGTTTTAGTACTGTATGGCGTACTGGACTGCTATGTAACGAGCCTGCTGTGAAAGCTTATTTTGATGTTGGGTCAGATGATTATGTGACGGCTTTTGTTTATACTGGTACCAGCCCAAAAAATGAACCCACACGTAAACCCATTGATATCGAGCCATTGGTACGATTTGAGTCATAATATAGCTAAGCGCTGTCTACTAAGTAAACCTATCTTCTAACAAGACAGTCAGCCGCAGTAGCCAAACTTGGTAGGCACATAATGATACATTTTATGAATAATCAGTCAGTCAATATGGATAAAAGAACATGACCAGCCCAAATGATAGCAATAAAAACATTGGCAACGATGACAATAACACAGAGAAGAGCGCACCTGATAAGCAAAACAGTTTGTTACTAGGTATCATCGAACGTGCGACTAAATCCGGTCTTGGTCGTAAAAAACTGAACCCTAGTGCGGTCGAATCAGCAGTGGCAAAAAACATGGCAGAGATTCATAGCAACCCTACTAAGCTGCGATTGGCCTTTTTAGGTGGTGGCAGCTTTGGTACGGCAATGGCAAACTTGGCCGCACGAAATGGCTGTGATACCACACTGTGGGTGCGCAATAAACGTACCGTGAAGGCAATGATAAAAACTCAGACCAACAAAAAATACTTGCCGGGTTATAAGCTAGATGACCGTCTAAAATATAGTCACGACTTGGCAGCAACGGTAAAAGACAAGGACATTGTTTTTATCGCTATACCAGGTTTGGCCTTCAGAGAAACCTTAAAAAATATTGCCCCATTTATTAGTGGTCAATCTATCGTCTCATTAACGAAAGGCATGGAAAAGGATACGTTTGCCTTAATGAGCGATATCATTAAGGATGAGCTACCAGAAGTGAATTTTGGCGTGATGTCAGGGCCAAATTTAGCCATAGAAATCATGAAAAACATGCCTTCTGCGACGGTCATTGCTAGTGAGTCTGAACCGTTACGTCATGCGGTACAAGCAGCGCTGCACAGTGCATTTTTTAGAGTTTTTGCCAGCGATGATGTCAAAGGCGTTGAGCTTGGTGGTGCACTCAAAAACATTTACGCGATTGCGATGGGGATGGCGGCGGCCTATGATGTTGGCGAAAATACCAAAGCGATGATACTGACACGTGCTTTGGCAGAAATGAGTCGTTTCGGTGTCGAAGCAGGTGCAAACCCACTCACTTTTTTAGGGTTGTCAGGGGTTGGTGATTTATATGCCACTTGTAGCTCAGAATTGAGTCGCAATTATCGCATTGGTACGATGCTCGGTCGTGGCATGAACATAGACGCTGCTGTCAAAAAACTTGGTCAAACAGCTGAGGGTGTTAATACCATTCAGCAGGTACACGAAAAAGCGAACAAAGAAGGCATCTATATGCCTATTACTCACGCTCTGTATGCGGTCATTTATGAAGATAAAGCGGCTCTAGGGGTTGCCCTACATTTGATGGAAGCTGGTTTCCGTAGTGATGTTGAATTCGTCATGGCGCATGATCATAGTAATGCGGCACTGACTGCCCATATGAAAACATCGAGTAGTAGCGCTGAAAATAATAAGGACGACACTGACCACAAGTAAAGCCATTGCGATTAATGCTGCATCATCTAATTTCATCATGCAGCAATAAAATCAAATTAAGCTATGCCTTGTACCCAAAAATGTCTAACAAGGACTGTCATGAAAATTATACTAGTACGTCATGGTCAAGCAGAAGATGAAACACGTCCTGATAGCGCCCGTCAGCTGACTGACTTTGGACGTAAGCAAGCCGCCCAAACCGCAGAATACGTGATAACTCATTATCATCCTGATCGTTTTGTTGTAAGCCCTTATGATAGAGCGCAGCAAACACTCGCTGAATTCCAAGCAAGAGCGCCAAAAGTGCCGTTAACCATACAGAATAATATTACGCCTTCTGATGATGCGCGCCAAGCTTTAATAGATATCGGTAATATTGAAGCGGATTGTCTTGTGGTGGTCTGCCATATGTCCATCGTTGCCTACATTGCTGGATTACTGACAGGAGATTATCCTGAGTCATTTTCTCTGGCAGAAGCGCGCGTGTTCGAAATGGACTTTGTCATGAGCGGTATGGCAAAAGAGATCGACCGCTTTGTTCCTGATCAGCCTTATTGATAATAGCCCTTCTATCATTGCTTCAATAATTAAGGACACGCTTAGTGTTACATGTTTGGTTACGAGCGCAGCATAGCCCACTAGCTGTCTGGCATGAAGATGCAAAACAATGGCAAACAGTCGATGGGTGGCAACAGCTACAAGCGATCTATGGTAGTCATAAAAACAATGCTCACAAAACATTGTGCTTGTATTTTCCTTCAAGCCATCTATTACAAGTCGATACGGAGTTTACGGCTGCCCAACTTAAACAACTGGGCATTAGTGGTAAGCAGTATCTATTTGAAGAGATGTCATTGACCCCAGTTGAACAATTGGCCATTCGACAAATCAGTCATGCCGATCGTCATCAACTCTATGCGTTGTCACAAAATGATATCGAGTCGTGGCAGCAAAGTACCAAACTTGCTGGTATGACCATCACAGCGTTACTCCCTGATTTTTTATTGCTGCCAACGCCAGAAGAGGGGGCAGGACAGCAAGTGACGTTATATCAAGACACTCAAACCATGCTGCTGCGTCAATCTTTACGTCAAGGTATGGCGGTCAGCTATTTGCCATTGATTTTTGAGCGTTTCCCGCATCTTAGTGAAGTCAATGTATTATTGCCCATAGCGTCTTTTGAAGACACGTCAACGCTCTTCAACAGTAATCCTCTTACGGATACATTTGGTGACTCTATTGCATCTCATGACATTGGACTGCAAAAGTCGTCAACGCCAATATCGTCCATGCCAACCGATTTTATGGCACAAACCTTAGCAACGATTACTGAACATCAATTATTATTGACCACACTGACAACGACGCCAAAACCCATTGAAAACCCTGATCGTCATGCGCTAAACTTCTTCATCAAGTCCACAGATTCACAATTGTCACCTTATTTGCGAGTGGCCATGATGGTCGCGCTGAGTGCATTGGTACTACAGATGGCGACGGATGGTGTGCAATGGTATCAATATAATAATGCAGCTATCGCAACCAAGAGTGAGATTGCTAAGCAGTACCAATCGTGGTTTGCTGATGAGCCTTTGAGCACTCGTACAAAGCTACAAGTACAATTGCAACCAAAATTGCGTAGTGACAGCCAAGCGCCTGATTCGCACATGGCTGCATTGGCTCGCATATCACCTCTTATCAAACAGTCTTCCTTGCATGCACAAGCACTGGTGATGCAGCCTTCATCACTCAGCTTTACCTTGATAGCGCCTGACCGTACTAGTTTGGATACATTTACAAGCACACTGACGGCACAAGGGTTGAGCGCCAAGCTTGCGCAAGTGAGCGGCAATGAGCAAGGGCAGTTTAGTGGTCAAATTACGGTAAGCGTGATAGAAAATAACAATACGCAAGCAAATACGGCGGCATCATAATCTCTATTAGCCATGGCAAACAAGGTCAAACAATGAAAAGATTACTACGCCGTAGCAAACGCAATAACGTCAATCCTGCATTCAGTAGCAGTATAGAAACGCATGCATTATCAAAGCGCATGAATAACTTTCAAAATGTTTTGTCAACGCGCTGGCAGTCATTATCTCCACGTGATCAGTTGGCATTGGTCATATTGTCTACATTTTTATTATTATTTGTGGGTGGCTATGGCGGTTATAGCATTCACCAAGCGGCAAGTGATAGCAAGAGTGGCTATCAGGAGGAGGTGGCTGATTATTTTTGGCTGCGCGCACAAGCTGGTAATATCGATAGCAATGCAATGCAGGCCAACACGCCTGATGGTGAGGCATTGCCACCTGCTAATAGTGTGAGTACAGTGCTAAATAGTGCTGGTATTACAAACGCTCAAGTAGTGGCAGCTGGCGATGCTGTTCAATTGAGCTTTACTCATGGCAGTCAAGCAGTGGTTAGTACAGCACTTGGTAAGCTTGAGCAGCAAGGTTGGCAGTTCACTCAATTATCCATGCAACAAGATCCCGCTAATAAGTCCATTCAGGTACAAGCAACAGTTGCCCTATAAACGGCTGTCTCTCTAGCCTTTTCCTATAGTCAATCCAATATAAAACCAAAGCAGTGCTGCCAACGTCATATTTTTTTGCTTGCTATGCCTTCGCAGACAGAGGCTACAAAAATATGTCGTTGGCAATACATGATCATTGTTGTACCTTTTTTATTTAGGATTAACTATACAATGATATCCTACTGTGATGGCTGATAAACAAAGCTGTTTAGCGCTTATTACTCGCATAGTTGCTGATATTGAAAAATCACTGCTCTGACACAATCAAATAATGATTAGTCACTGTCAGATAGGGATAATTACAATGAATCATTCTTCTGAGCGCAAACCTGATGATACTGTACGTCAAAAAACTCGTACTGCTGACCACCATTACCATGATTCTGTTGATACAATGTCTGATCACAATATTGCCCAACGAGGAAAACACAGCATGATGAGCGACAATAAGCGCCGTTCTTTAATCACTTATAATCACGTTACTTATTTTTTGTATGTCATCAGCTATTTTACGGCAGGTTTGCTTTGGATTGTGCCGATTGTCATGAACTATGTGAAGCGCCATGATGCAGAGGGGTCCTGGCTTGCTACGCATTTCGATTGGCAAATCAAAACCTTTTGGTACAGTATCGTCTGGTTTTTCTTAGGCATTATTATTATTGTGTTTGCTTTGGGCGGTGTAGGTGTGAGTGTATTGGCAGACAGTGGAAACATTGCTATTGGTTCTGTGCTCTTGGCTGCTTTTGGTCTTCTTATTATGACCTTTACCTTTATTTGGCATCTTTATCGCGTCATTCGAGGGTGGATCGCATTAACGGATAATCGTCCTGTGCCTTAGGTCTCATCCAAAATTCATTGAATAGCAATCACGTTTAGTGACTACTCCTAATTAATTAGTAATAATTGATTTATGGATTGCTAAGAGGTAAATCTGAAAAATTAGCGCATGAAACTTTGCTCTTATTTCTGTTAAGCTGATATAATCGCAGCGCTTGATTTTATCAGCACTTTTCATCCACTATGTCTTTCGAGCAGGGTCTGTCATTACTATGTCTTATGCCTTACTTCGCCCTTTTTTGTTTAATATGGATCCAGAACATGCCCATGAGATGACTTTGTCTTTATTAGACAAAGCTCATAAAGCCCGTGTCTTAGGGCTGGTATATGGTCAATCAATGCAACCAACCGATTGTATGGGGTTGCAGTTTTCGAATCCAGTTGGCTTAGCGGCAGGACTGGACAAAAATGGTGATTACATTGATGCCCTTGCGGAACTGGGATTTGGTTTTATAGAAGTCGGTACGGTTACGCCGCGTCCTCAAGTAGGGAATGATAAGCCGAGATTGTTCAGAATAAAACAAGCCGATGCTATCATCAATCGTATGGGGTTTAATAACCAAGGTATCGATTATCTGGTCGAAAATGTCAAACGCTGTAAATATAAAGGCAATATTGGTATCAATATTGGCAAAAACGCCGATACACCAGTAGAGCAAGCAGAAGATGATTATGTTTATTGTTTAGAACGTGCTTATCCGCATGCTTCTTATATCACGGTGAATATCTCTTCTCCTAACACGAAGAATTTACGCGATCTACAAAGTGGAGATGCCTTAACTCAGCTATTGGATACGATTAAAAATCGTCACAGTCAGCTGGCAACCGAATACGGCTTTTATGTGCCTTTAGTACTCAAAGTTGCACCTGATCTAGAGCCTATGCAAGTCGATTACATCTCACAGCAGTTACTAGATTTCGAAATAGACGGTTTGATTGCGACCAATACGACGTTGAGCCGTGTGGGGGTTGAAGATTTACAAGATGGTGATCAAATGGGCGGATTATCAGGTCGACCAGTGAGCCACATTAGTACCCAGATTTTACAACAGTTCTCTGATCAGTTGGGTGATAAAGTCACTTTGATCGGTGTTGGCGGTATTGATAGTGGTGCCAAAGCCGTCAAAAAAATAGAGGCAGGTGCAGATATGGTACAGCTTTATACAGGGCTTATTTACCGTGGTCCTGGGCTGGTACAATCCTGTATTCAAGCAATCGGTGGCTACTACGATGCTATGGAAGGTTAGGGTGCAATGAAGACCTCGCTATTTACTTAAAAATATTGGCTCTTGAAAGCGCTTTTAACCATCTATGACATTATAGAACCTGAACAAACCCCAACAAACATGAATAAAGTATGAGGCGTAACACATGAGTGGTCTAGATATCGTGATTGCTGTTGTTGTCTTGATTGGCTTATGGCGCGGCTTTCAAGTAGGACTGATTAAAACAGCCGTTGGTTTGGCAGGCTGGTTTATCGCCTTTATTGCTGCTACGCGTTTAGCAAGTGCGGTGTCGCCTCAATTATCAGGAGTCGTGCAAAACCCTGTGTTACAGTTGGCGCTGGCATTTTTACTAGTGGTAATTATCATATTGGCCATCATGCATTTGGTCGCGTTTGTGTTTTCAGGTGTGCTAAAAACCTTGCGGCTGGGCATTTTTGATAAAATGGCAGGCGGCGTATTGGGTGCTGCCAAAAACGTGCTGATGATATTGGTTGTCCTTAGTGTCAGTGCGCCCTTATTGGTACAAATGCCGCAATGGCAAACTTCAGTTCTTGCGCCTGAGTTATTACCTTATGCACCGATGGGCAGAGAGCTTGTGTCAAATGTGTTTGGTATGGCTTGGGATCAAATCAATCAGTCATAATTGTTATACTTCGAATTTTCGTCCTCATGAGTCAAATACTCATACCTTATGGTTTCAGCTTTTTATAGCCTCTATAACATCAACCTCGTCTTTGTAACCTATCCTTGATAAAAAATTATTTGATAGCATTTAGGCTACATAAATGACGATAGATAAAGTATCGATAGCTCATTTTTCTAACAATCAAAGATATATATACTTTTTAAACGTTTAACATCATCAGGTCAGCGGTGACTGACAGCTCAAATGTTTACTAGCGTGCTGTCAAAAATTACCGTTATTGTAATACTAATGTATGGGTCAAAATAGGATATAACTATGTGTGGAGTCATTGGGGTTGCAGCTCATGAGCCAGTCAATCAGATTCTTTATGATGGTTTAACGATGCTACAGCATCGCGGCCAAGACGCAGCAGGTATCGTTACTTTGCAGGATGGACGACTTTATCTACGTAAAGAAAATGGTATGGTTCGTGACGTCTTCATGAATCATCATATGATGAAATTGGTTGGTAAGTTTGGTATCGGTCATGTACGTTATCCAACCGCGGGTACGTCTAGTAGTGCTGAAGCTCAGCCATTTTATGTTAACTCGCCTTATGGCATCACGCTTGCTCACAATGGTAACTTGACCAACGCTGAGAGCTTGGCTAAATCATTGTATATCGAAGATCGTCGCCATCTCAATACTGACTCAGATTCTGAAGTATTACTAAACGTACTTGCTCACGAAATGCAAAATTTGGGTAAAACCAATCCAACAGCTGATGACATTTTTGAAGCAGTAAAAGCTGTCTATAGTCGCTGTGAAGGCGCTTATGGAGTAGTGGCTTTGATTACCGGTCATGGCTTATTGGCTTTTCGTGACCCGAATGGTATTCGTCCGCTTATCTTTGGTAAACGTATGGCAGAAAATGGTGGCACTGAGTATATGGTTGCCTCAGAGTCAGTAGCATTGACAGGTTCAGGCTTTAGCATTATTCGTGATGTGAAGCCAGGGGAAGCCATTTTTATCGATTTAGACCATAAGCTTCATACGCATCAATGTGTAGAGCCAAAAGAATACACACCTTGTATCTTTGAATATGTTTATTTTGCTCGTCCAGATTCAATTATGGACAATATCTCCGTTTATAAGTCACGCCTACGCATGGGTGAAAAACTGGCAGATAAAATTTTGGCTGAATGGGGTGAAGATCACGATATCGATGTCGTCATTCCCATTCCAGATACGTCGCGCACTTCTGCGATGGAGTTGGCGCTGAAGATGAATGTTAAATACCGTGAAGGGTTTATGAAAAACCGCTATATCGGTCGCACTTTTATCATGCCAGGCCAACAGCAACGCAAAAAGTCAGTTCGTCAAAAGCTCAGTGCGGTACCGTTAGAATTCAAAGGTAAAAACGTGTTGTTGGTAGATGATTCTATCGTTCGTGGTACGACGTGTCATGAGATTATTCAAATGGCGCGAGACGCAGGTGCGAATAAAGTATTCTTTGCGAGTGCAGCGCCACCAGTAAAATACCCAAATGTATATGGTATCGATATGCCTGTGCGTAGTGAGCTGATTGCGTCAGGCCATACCACAGAAGAGGTACGAGACATTATTGGTGCTGATCGTCTGATTTTCCAAGACTTAGACGATTTGATTGATGCCGTCAAAGACACCAAGCACAGCAGAGTGGAAGGCTTTGATTGTGCCGTCTTTAATGGTTGTTATATCACGGGTCAAATCAATGAAGCCTACCTTGATCATCTACAAAAACAGCGTAGTGATACTGCCAAAACAGGTAAAAAAGGCGTACAAATAGTCGCTGATACACCAGTCGATATGACAGGTGTTGAAGAGATGTAAATAGTTCTAGCTAGAAAATAATTCCAAAAAAAGCTGCATTTTCATTAGAGTGCAGCTTTTTTTTGTCCAAAATATGACTAAGCTACGCTTCATACTTTAACTGATGCTTTACTTAATACAAGCTGAGATTAACTGACTTCATTAAAGTATTCAATATGAGATGATGCTTAGCTTAAAAAATGAGTAAACACCCATAATAGACCATTGATTGCCGCAATACCAACGACCATGCTGACCAGCAATTGACGGCTAACATGATAAACGAGTAAGACCAAAAATAGAGCACCAACTTGTGCCATCAATAAGTGTAACTCTGCACTATTGATACCAGTAGTAGCAGACAAGCCTTGATAAGAGAGACTGGTTAAAATAAGTAGTACCATAACAGAAAGGGGTAGACTCTCATTCAACCGATGCAGCCAAGGCGTATCTAGAAATTTTTTGGGTATCAAAGCAGGCAATGCACGAGTGACAAAAGTAACAGCCGCCATCGCAAAAGTAGCAAAAATAAGATAACCACTACTCATGAGTTCCTCCTGTTACATTGTGCTGTGTCCAAATACCACGTACTAAAATCATCACCATACAAATGGTGATAGCCACCAGTAATAACCAATTACTCGTAAATAAAGAGGCAATGGCTAAAGAAACGACAGCAATAACAATAGGGAAATAGCGTTTGATGCTTTGAAACTGCTCATAAGCCAAAATGGCAAACAAACAAACCAATGCAAAATCTAAGTGTGGCACCAAGTCACTAAGCGCACCTCCAATTATTACGCCAACCAAGCTTGCCAACACCCACCAACTTTGATTAAACAGACTTATGGGCAACATCAACGCCTGTTTTGATTCGTTAGGTAGGCTGGTTATGACTGAGAAAGTCTCGTCAGTCAATGCAAATAAACAATAGGCTTTGGCAAGCTTTTGCTTGGGTAAGTAATTCAGTAACGGCATACCATAGAACACATGACGCAAGTTGATGGCGGCAATATTGGTGGCGATGTTACCAATCGGCAAACCAGCGCTTAGCATAGGTAAGCAAGCATACTGAGCTGCACCAGCATACAAAACGATACTGAGCATCATTACTGCCCATATAGGGATACCAGCAACTTGCGCCAGTACGCCAAAAGCGATGCCTGCGGGTAAATACCCCATGGCTACTGGCAGACTTTTTTTAAAGCCTTCAACCCAATCATAGTTGGTTTCAAACGGTTGATTTAATTCATTTGAGCGAGTCGTCACGTAACATCCTAGTTTTTTACTATTATTCTTTGGTTGTTAAATTGGTTAATCGAAAATTAAGCATTATCAAAAATACTGAATTAAAAAATTCATTTAGACAAGAGCATGTTTATTAAGCAAATATCACACAGTGGGCTGTAGCTTTTCATAGCTGCCTGTCTGGTGAGCACGATATAAAAAGATACCCAAAATAAAGAGTCTTAGTAGTAGGAGACACCATACGCTCAGCCAAATACCTGTCATATCCCATTGTTGATACAGTAACCAGCTTAATGGGAAGAAGATGGCAGCAAGTATTAAGGCGGCATTGCGAATCACACTACCGGCCGTTAAGCCAAAAAATATACCGTCTAGCCAATATGCTCCCACACCCACGAGTGGTAGCAAGACAGCGTACAGACGATAGTCATTAGCAAGGGCAAAAACGGTGTCAATATTGGTCATCAATTGTAAATAAGTTGGCATCAAAAGCCACCATATGGTGCTTAGAATTATAGCAAGTCCATAGCTAACAATTCCCGTTCGCTTAACAATAAGGCAAAAACGTGGCCAGTCTCGCCGTCCTGCTGCTTGTCCGCTCAAAGTTTCAGCAGATACCGCTACGCCATCAAGGGCAAAAGCGGAGATGCTAAGCACTTGAAGTAAGATAGCATTGGCTGCCAGTATGACATCTCCACTTTGGGCTGATAGTCGGGTGATCCAAGCAAAACTAAGGGTCAAGATGAGAGTGCGAATAAAAATATCTTTATTCAGAGAAAATAGCCTAAGTATCTTCTCCTTGGTAAAATACTTAGCATCAGCTTGAAACAATTCTATCCAAGATATTCCTAAATGTTGACGGCTTAGCCATAGTGCTAGTAGAACACCTGACCAAAACGCAATAGTAGTACCCAGTGCCACACCAACCAAGCCCATTTGCAGACCAAACACAAAAAATAGGGTTAAAATAATATTTAGTATGGCAATAAAACCTTGTTGATACAGCATATAACGTGTTTTACCTTGGCCTGCAAACCAACCAATAAAAGCAAAGTTCATCAATTCGGCTATCACACCCCAAAATCTTACATCCAAATAGGTTTTTGCGGCGAGACCACTTTCAGGATTTGCTGACAATGCTTGTAAACCAAAGTCAATGATCCAAGGTTTTGCCAATAGTAAAATAGCGCCAATGACAAATGCTAATAGTAAGGCACGCTGTAAGATAGAAAGTAGAGGCGATGGAATTATGTTTGATGAATCATTTGTCTCTTGGACAGAGCCATTACTATGACCAGCCAGTTGTCCAATTGCTTGAGCCGACAGTCCAGAGGAGGCGTATTGCAAAAAGTTAAAGCTGACGAGTAATAAGGACAGCAATTGTATGGCGAGACCCATCCCAGCAAGTTTGGCAGTTTCATTCATGTTACCGACGATTGCCGTATCGATCACACTTTGTAGTGGCATGGCTAAGTTGGCCAATAATACTGGCAAAGCAATAGCAATGATCCGCGCATATCTGGTATCAATCGGTGGCATCGTACTAGAGGGCGGTGTAGTAATGGACATTTGCGGCTCGTTTATATTTAGGTAATAAAGAGAGTGCGGTTAGTTAATCAAGGTTGTCAGTTAATCAAATCACCAGATCGCCATAGCATGTTTGATAATTAAAAAAATAGCCATAAAGATAAAAGCACCTAGACCCATTATTCATGAGTCAGGTGCTTCGATTCAACAGTCATTTTTTTGCAATCAGCAGTAAATATTGAGAGTGTTAAATTTTTTCTTGCTCAAACATTTTTGGATCATTAAAAGTAACAATTTCTTCTTCGAACTCTGGTTTTACTTTGACAATGAAATCATCGCGAGACAGACCCATACGTAATGGGATTGAGCTGGCAATATAGGTTGATGAGTAAGTACCCGCCAATAACCCGATAAACAATGCCACTGAGAACCAGAACAAGCCATCCCCGCCTAGGAACAACATCGCTAAAACCACCAATAACACGGTAGAGATTGTCATAATGGTACGACGTAGTGTCTCTGTCAATGACAAGTCAATAGTCTGACGCGGTGTGATACCGCGGACACGACGGAAGTTCTCACGGATACGGTCATACACGACAATCGTATCATTGATAGAGTAACCGACCAATGCTAAGACAGCTGCCAAAACGGTTAAGTCGAAAGGAAAACCAAATAGGGCAAAGACACCAATGGTTACGATAGCATCATGAAACAGCGATAGTACGGCGCCAAGAGCGAGTTTGAACTGGAAACGTAAGGCAACATAGCCCAACATACATACCAACGCCAACACGAGTGACATAACTGAGTTTAGGTAAATTTCATTACCAACTTGGCTACCAATAATATTAACATTACTGATTTCGACGTCATTATTAGGTAGAGACAGCGCTTCGTTAAGGCTAGCATTCAATCCGTCAACGCTATCCGATTGGGGAGGAAGGCGAATCAATAGCTCTTCTCGAGTGCCGAGATACTGTACTACTGCATCATCAAAACCATTATCAGCCAATGATTGTACCACTTCAACCTGCTCGACGGGCTGCTCATAACGCACATCTGCTGAGACGCCGCCAGTAAAATCAAGACCCAAGTTCAAGCCATTGACTGCAATCGCAATAATACTACCAATCACAAGAAACAAAGATAGAAATATCATTGGCTTTTCTATCTTCAGAAATGGAATGATACGCTGATCACCTACCGCTTTGATACCACCTTCAGCAGCTGCAGCTGCATCATCGGCAGCGTCACTTGACGGTAAGTTTGGATCAGTTACCTGAGTTGCCAATGCCTTACTGTCTTTTTCGCTACCTTTACCACTGCGACGAGACTTGCTTGTCGTTGACTCGGCAGTAAAATTGTTGGTTTGGGTATTGCTACCTTTGCCGTTGCGACGTGGTTTTTTACGGCGACGTGTGCTTGCGTCAACATTCGAGCCATTTGAACCGTCTCGATCTGGATTGTTTTGTTGTTCTAAAGGATTATTCTTATCAATCGTCATAATATTCTCCTAACCGATGCTCAAACGTTTGATAGATTTACGCTTACCATAAGCAATTTGTACCAGCGCACGCGTCACCATAATAGCGGTAAATAGCGAGCTGACAATACCAATAGCCAATGTAACCGCAAAGCCTTTAATCGGACCCGTACCAATGGCAAATAGGATAAAAGCAATTAATAGGGTAGTGATGTTGGCATCGAAAATACTACTAAAGGCTCGATCAAAACCTGCTACGATGGCGGACTTTGGCCGTACTCCATTTGCAAGTTCTTCTCGTATTCGCTCAAAAATCAGTACGTTGGCATCAACTGCCATACCGATGGTTAAAACAATACCAGCGATACCAGGTAACGTTAGTGATGAGCCTAAGATCGACATAATGGCAATGATGATAATGACGTTCACAGCAAGTGCCACGTTAGCAATTACACCAAACAGACGGTAGAAAATAATCATAAAGGCAAAGACTAATAGATAACCGATCTGAGTAGAAAATAGACCTTTATCAATATTCTCTTGACCTAATGATGGACCAATAGTGCGCTCTTCTACAAAGTACATTGGTGCAGCAAGTGCGCCTGAACGTAATAAAAGTGCAAGTTCTGCTGCTTCAGCAGTACTATCCAAACCAGTAATTCGGAAAGAAGAGCCAAGCACCGCTTGAATATTGGCGCGGTTAATGACTTTAGTTTCAGCGTAAGGCGTTCTTACTTCGACAGTTTCTCCAGTTGCTGGATCTTCTTCATAAGTAATTCTTTGCTTATTTTCGATAAACAATACTGCCATCTGCTTACCGACTGCAGTACGCGTGGCGTTTTGCATCAGCTTGCCGCCCGCACTATCTAACGTGATGCTAACTTCAGGAGAACCGTTTTCATCAACACCTGTTTGAGCGTTGGTGACTTTATCACCAGTGACAATTGCTTGGCGCTGTAACAGTACAGGTGGGCCATCTAGGGTTTCAAATGGGAACGCTTCAGTGCCCGCTGGAGGAATCCCACCAGTGTAGTTTTCACTGTTTTCGGCGACCATACGGAACTCAAGGTTTGCGGTACGGCCAAGAACACGCTTAGCTTCAGCTGTATCTTGTACACCTGGTAGCTCTACTACAATACGACTGGCACCTTGTGACTGTACCAAGGCTTCTGTAACGCCAAGCTCGGCAATACGGTTGCGTAGGGTCGTTAAGTTTTGATTGACTGCGTAGCTATTGATCTCATCAAGCGTAGCTTCATTATATGCTAAGATTAAAGCAGGGCCTTGAGCATCAATAGAGGATTGTAAACTAAATGTACTACCCATCGAGCTTTGTAGAACGTTCTGTGCACGGTTACGCGCATCTGTATCAGCAAAATGCAATACTATGCTTTGACTTTCAGTCTTAATACCTTTAATTGCAACCTTTTCAGCACGTAGGTCACGACGCACATCACGACTGGCACTATTCAAGCGTTGTTCGAGCGCTTTATCCATATCGACTTCTAGTACAAAACGTACACCGCCGCGTAAATCAAGGCCAAGCTTCATTGGTCTTGCACCAATATCACGTAGCCATTGCGGGGTAGTCTGCGCTAAATTCAGCGCGACCACGTAGTCTTCGCCCAATTTTTGACGTAGTACTTCTTGAGCTTTCAGCTGATCGACTGGATTGTTGAGACGCACCAGTGCACTGTTGTCCTCAAATGTGCCATTATGGTTTTCAAGACCTGCCTCCTCAAGTAAGCTTTGAGACTGGGTCAAAATACCTTCAGACAGCTGTGTACCTGCTGCCGCACTAGTAATCTGCACAGCAGGTTCGTCAGGGTATAAGTTAGGAGCAGCATATAGACCGGCAATGATTAGCACGACGGTAATAAGTAAGTATTTCCAAGCGGGATATTGCATAATCACTTCTTTAAGTTGATAAACAACTGGCGACATGAGCCACAAGTTAGCAGATGGGAAGTTAGCGATAACAATGGTCAAATGCTATGTTAAGCATTATTTATTCAACACCATTGCAATCATCCGCGATAATAATAAAACGTAAAACAGAAAGGCAAATGATACAGTCGTATCTTTATATAGTCATTAAAAATATAACAGATACGATCTATAAAAACAGTCACTCAACAGAGTAAGGACGGATCGTTCTAAGTCTACAAATTCGATTTAAATCTCTGTTTTATAGCAAAAAATGACCGTAAATCATCTACGGTCATTTTGAATCATTGCACATACTGATAATACGACCATCAAATCACCATCAATAAAATACTATTGATGATTAAACGCTTTCGATCGTGCCAGCAGGCAATACTGAAATAACAGAAGCACGTTGTACTTTTACATCAGTGTTGTTGTTTAAGCTTACGACAGCATAGTCGCCTTCTATCGCTTTAATACGACCCATCAAGCCACCAGCAAAGATGATTTCGCTGCCAACCGTTAATGCATTGACCATCGCACGATGCTCTTTGGTGCGCTTAGATTGTGGGCGAATCACCAAGAAGTAAAAAATGGCAAAAAAAGCGACTGGTAATAGGATCTGACCGAATAACGATGCTGCGCCAGCAGTTTCAGCAGCATGAGCGGCTTGAATGAATAAAAACATAATTTCTCTCAGTAAGTCATAGATAATAATAAAATTAAACGCATAGTAACAAAAAATCTCAGTCTTGGTAACTGTTAATCATAGGCGAAGTACGTTTTTATTGAGTTAACAGTATACTGATAATTCATACTTGCCCTGCCAATCAGTAATTCTACCTAGACAGTGCTGCCAAATTTTTGAAAGTATATCAAATTCTAAGTATTTGATGACTAATAGGTAAGTCTATATGATAAGAAACGTTAAAAAATAAAGGCTCGAAAATAGCGACTTATTGTGAAATGCTATCATCAATGCTACTATCAAATGGTAATAATTACTTGTATTTAGCATGCAATCTACTGAGATGTGATAAAGTTCTAGTATGAAGTCATAAATCGTTTTTGAGCGGCTATTGGTCATTGGTTTTACAGACATCTTGACCTATTTTGACAAGTGATTTTGTTGTCTGATTTAACTTACTTATTATATCCCTTTTCCTTTTTTTTGTTTAGGTCCCCTAACTTGTTTAACACTCTTATGTTTATACCTCGTTTACGTCGTTCACGCGCTCATAAAAAAGCGTCTGCCAAACCTCCTCCGACGATACGTCATACCATGCGGCTTAGTCGTTATCAGTCAGTTTCTGGTATAACAGCGCTAATAGTATGTTTGATGTTGCTAGTGCCTTATTCTTCTTTTGCAGCAGGTGCGGTAGCGACAGATGCAATAGCAGACCCAACGGTCACAAGTATATTTTTACTGATATTTTTTGTGGTTATCGCTATCGGTATCTCGTTTGTTTGCTCTTTATCAGAAGCAGCATTATTGAGTATGACACCGTCGTACATTGCTGATATTCAAGAGCATAATCCAAAAAAAGCAAATATGCTAAGACGTCTGAAGGTTGACAATATCGATCAGTCTTTGGCCGCTATTTTGACTTTGAATACAGTGGCTCATACATTGGGGTCCATTGGAGCGGGTGCGCAAGCCACAATTGTATTTGGTAGTGCATGGTTTGGGTTGTTTTCTGCGTTTATGACCTTGGCGATTTTATTTTTATCTGAGATTATTCCAAAAACATTAGGAACCATGTATTGGCGTCAAATAAGTGGCGTTGTCGCTTACTTTGTTCGAGGTATTATTTTACTGCTATATCCTTTGATTTGGATTTCAGAGCGACTGACAAAATTGCTTGTGCGTGGCAAAGAGCCTCAAGCGTTTAGCCGTCGTGAGTTTGCTGCACTTGCCAGTATTGGTGAAGAGTCAGGGCAAATTGATCCATTGGAGTCGCGTATTATTCGTAACTTACTGGCGTTTGGTGCCATTAAGGTTGAAGACATTATGACGCCGCGTTCGGTGATGTTAGCGTTTGAAGAAAATAAAACCGTGGCTGAGTTACTGGTTGATCGTCCCAAGCTTACGTTTTCACGGTTGCCAGTTTACGAAGGTGATTTAGATAACATCACCGGTTTTGTCTTAAAAACAGATATGTTGTTGGCGAAAGTCAACCATGCCATGCATAAGCCATTGACACAGTTCAAAAGAGAAATTACTTTTGTATTCTCCAAAATGAAGCTGTTTGATTTATTAGAGCTAATGCTAAAAAATCGTATTCATATTGCCATTACTGTGGGTGAGTACGGTGAAGTCAAAGGCTTGGTCACGCTAGAGGATGTGTTTGAAACCTTATTGGGTCTTGAAATTGTAGATGAAATAGATCGCGTTGAAGATATGCAAGCGTTGGCTCGTCAAATGATGGACAGACGGGTAGAGCGTTTAGGTATGAAGCTTAGCGATGATGAAGAATACGAAGACATTAGTGGTAATAGTAAGCTTTAAGACAAAGTTGCTAAGCTACAAAAGAATAAAGCTGCAAATTGTATAGTACGTTCGATGGATCAGGCTTTTTTTTGATGGTTTGAATGCAGCGTTATCGGAACTGTAAAGATTGTTCTATAACACACCCTGTGTATTTTAGTCTTCGCAATAATTACACAGGGCGTCACATAGCTGTGAGAATTGAATGATACGCTCACTCTATGATACAAGTATGCTGCCATGGATATCGATTGACATATTATTGAAATGAATCTTCGGTATTAAAGGTAAGTGACAAAAATATAAAGTCTGAAAAATATTGATTGTCATTATTTAAATACAATGACGTTAACTGCAATGAAAAAAGGGTTTCTAAGGATTACCATGAAACAATTATGGGGTAAAAAGTGGCTCGCGCTATTGATAAAAGGCACAAGCGTCGCTGCAGTTGCTGCAGCGGTAAGTACAGTAAGTGTCACTGCCCAAGCAGCAACCATGACGGAAGCTTTGGTACTAGACTATATAGCAGCCATGAAGTCGTCAGCGAATAGCCAGAGTATTAACCAAGTTGCTCGTCTGGTTTCTGATGATGCACTGATTTCATTATCTAGAAAGGGTAAGTCTACCAGTTTAGATAAAGATGCCTATCTAAAATTATTGCAGAATAGCTGGAATGACACGTCCAATTATAATTATGATATTTCTGTTGATAATATTGTTATTACTGGCACACAGGCCAAAGCAAATGTCACGACCAATGAAAGCTGGGTAAAAGATGGTCAAAAGGTTTCATTTGTGACGACATCAAGAGTGACTTTGACAGTGGCAACTGGCAATGCAGTACTGCTGCGGGCAGTATCGCAAGTTACAATTAACTAATTATTGATATGAATGCGGATCTAGCTTTTGTCTACTATCTTTTAATATTAAAGTAGTCTTTGCTTTACATTGCATACTATACTACCAAACAACTTTATCTTATCACTTCTTGTCGTTAGGAAACTTCCAATATCATGTCTACTGTGCTATCAAAATCTCGCTCATTTATCGCGTTGCCATTGACGCTTGCGGTATCCACTTTACTTATCAGTGCTTGTAGTAATACGTCAGCGGTAAAAGATAAAGGTGTGACCAATGGCTCATCTGTCCTTGTTAAACGTCCTTCTAATCAGGCACCTAAAGCAAATAGCAGTGATGATTATTCAACTGCGTTTTTGGATGCGGAAAGCTTGGATGAGTTAGCAGATTTGCTAGAAGCCACTGACATGACTATGGTGGAAGGTAACAAACTTGCGATTCAACAATATGGTGATTTGTGGAATCGTCTACGTGCTGGTTATCGCATGAATGGTGGTCAGCCAATTTATAACCAACGTATCGAAGGACAAAAAAGCTGGTTTACCAGTCGTCAAGATTATCTAAACCGTTTAACAGCGCGTGCCAGTCGCTATATTTATCATACGGTAAGAGAAGCGGAGCGCCGTAATATTCCAACAGAGCTTGCTTTATTACCAGTTATTGAGAGCTCTTACGATCCAAGTGGTACGAGTAGTGCGGCGGCGGCAGGTCTGTGGCAGTTCATACCAAGTACAGGTCGAATTTATGGTTTGAATCAAAGCGGTACTTACGATGGTCGCCGTGACGTTATCGAGTCTACGCGTGCCGCTTATGACTTTTTGACAGCATTGCATAATCAATTTGGTAGTTGGGAGCTTGCGCTCGCTGCATATAATGCCGGTCCTGGTCGTGTTCAAAAAGCGATCGATGCCAATGCTGCACGGGGTTTGCCAACCGATTACTGGTCACTCAGACTGCCTACTGAAACCATGAACTATGTGCCGCGCTTTTTGGCAGTTGCCGAAATCGTTGCCAAGCCTGAGCAGTATGGTGTCTACCTACCTGCTATTGCTAACCGCCAGCATTTCCGTAGTGTACCAGTAAACTATGGAGTAAGTTTGGCTGAGGTAGCACAATTAACTGGTGTGAGTTATGATGAACTAGAAAGACTGAATACGGCTCTGACTTCTGGGCGTGTTGACTCTTCAGGTCCTCAGCGTGTCATCATTCCTAATGATGTCAGTCTCAATGCAGATGCTAAGCTCAGCACATTAAGAGGCAACGGTACAGGTAACGTATTGGCTTCTAATAACACGAGCAGTCCAACTGCCACCACGACCACGCCAAGTTACAACAGCAAACCGTATACCAACTCGTCTTTGCCATCTACTGGCAGTGCATTGGCTGATTATGCGGCGAGTGCCAGCGTGCCTCAACAAACAACAAGCTACATTTCACCCTCTGTGACACCAACCAGTGGCTCTATTTATAATAGTAGTACACCAAGCCGTACTGAGCCACCACTAACCAATGCAGAAACCAGCAAGATCAATGCTGAGCTTAAGAGTAGTAATAGTTTGCCAACCACTTCTGCTCAAATTACTCAGAATAACACGATTGTTCAAGAGCCACCGCTGAGCAAAGAAGAGCGTGACTTCATTGCCAATCAAATTCGTACCAGTACGTCTGAAACCAATGTCATCAATGCAGACGGCAACATTAACTTATCAGCAGTACAAACACAGCAATCTATCCTAGAAGCCAGTGGTGAAGAGAAGAAACTGAGTTTTGCAAATTCTTCAGCGAGCAAGCCTAAGCCACAAGGCGCACGTACAACGTATACCGTAAAACGTGGCGATACTTTGTCTAATATCGCCAGTCGTGCTGGCGTGAACTGGCGCGATATCGCAGAGTGGAACCAAATAGATGCGAACGCTAAGCTGCTATCTGGTAGTACCTTGTATTTATATAATGCCAAAACCATTGAGCCTTTGAGTACAGAGAGCAGTGCAGCGGCTAAGCAACCAGAAAGTTATGTGGTACAAGGCGGAGACACTTTAATTGGAACAGCGAATCGTTTTGGCTTGTCAGTCACTCAGCTTGCCAGTTATAACAATCTTAGCAGCCGTGCCGACTTACTCAGAGGTCAAAAACTATGGCTAATACCAGGCAAAGTATCTGCGCCTGCTGTGACCCCAGCTGCACCATCTAGTAAACCAAGTAAATCGAGTACAGCTACCAAAAACTATAAAGTGAAAGCAGGGGATGGTCTGATTGCACTGGCGCGTCAGTTCAATGTTCCAACGAGTACACTTGCCACACTTAATGGTATTGGCGCCACAGACTCATTGTATGTTGGTCAAACACTAAAAGTACCTGCTAGTGTTGATTTCAACGCCGCTACCAGCACCACGTCTGCTGCAAGTAGTAACGTAAGTAGCTCAAGTTCGGTAGCGACGACCAACTACAAAGTTAAGTCAGGCGATACCTTAATCGGAATTGCTAATAGCGTGGGTGTTAGCCCAGCGGATATCGCAGCAGTCAATAGTAATTTTAATGCCAATGCACGCTTGCAACGTGGTCAGACCATTAAAGTACCTGTATCTAGAGAATTGGTAGATCGTCAGCTTAACGACAAAGAAGTCAGCTATAAAGTGAAGTCAGGGGATACGTTGACAGGTGTGGCGCAGCGCTACAATATTGGCATCAGCGAATTGGCCGCTGCCAACAATCTAAAAACCAATTCCAACCTCATATTGGGTCGTACCATTACGATTCCTGCCGGTGGCAGTGTCACAACTTCTAGCGCTTCTAGCAGTACTAAGCAAAGCAGTAATTCTACTAGCACAGCAAGTACTAGCAATGGTAAAAAACTGGGCAACACTGAAAGCTACAAAGTCAAATCAGGTGATGGATTAATTGCTCTAGCCCGTCAATTTGGCGTCTCAGTAGAAGACTTGGCTGCGACCAATAATATGGCAACCAATGCCCAACTGCAACGTGGACAGACACTTAGAGTACCAAAGGCAACCGTCAGCTATACTGTAGGTTCAGGCGACAGCTTGATTGGACTGGCACGTAAGTATGGCTTATCAACACAAGAGTTGGCTGAGATGAACAATATAGCTGCCAATACTATGTTACAGCGTGGTCAACGTCTCACAGTACCAAATCGTTAGTCATTGAGGATTAGGTAAATCTAATACCAGTTTATCAATTAGAGATTTAAGCCTTAGCGCATAAAAAAAGCTGCTCTTTAAAGAGCAGCTTTTTTATTGGACTATTTATTTATAAATTATTGATAAAAGTCTGTGCTAAACCGTTTGGGTTTTGATCGTCTCAAGGTAGCTTCTGATGTTACTGACGTAATGCATCGCCTGACCGTAACGGCTATTAGAAGCTTTGTTGTCAGCTAAATAGGCATAAACGTTTGCCCAGCTTTTATCATCAATACCTTGATCTCTCAATTTACGCTGGATACTTTTTACCGCATTGGGGCCCATATTGTAACCCGCAAGCGCAAACCAGATACGATCTGTTTTTGGTACGTCCACAAACTCACTTTTTACTTGCTCCAGATAGCGTGCACCGCCGCCGATACTTTGATAAGGATCAACGCGGTCTGAAACGCCCATGGCTTTAGCAGTATTATTGGTCAGCATCATAAGTCCACGCACACCAGTCGGCGAGACAGCATT
Organism: Psychrobacter sp. JB193; assembly: GCF_002285555.1. Taxonomy (NCBI): domain Bacteria; kingdom Pseudomonadati; phylum Pseudomonadota; class Gammaproteobacteria; order Moraxellales; family Moraxellaceae; genus Psychrobacter; species Psychrobacter sp. JB193. Next base: position 362,117 of record NZ_NRGY01000001.1, on the reverse strand, counting down.
GGCATCAAGGTGTGATTCTTGATAGCCCATTGCAACAAGCAGCTCCCAATCATGGTTATAATTGCGCGCCTGTTCTTCAAAAGAAGATTGATAATCAGGCAGTTTCTCTATCAGCGTCTTTTTGAAATGATCCTGACTATAGGCATCTTTTAATAAGTTTTGATTATAGAATGCCGCCAACTTTTGAGTGTTTTTTAGCTTGATGCTATCACATAAGAAATAACTGGCTTTCTTTGATAATGGGTCAGTTGAAGAGCCAAAGGTCCAGCTTACCTTGGGGTGCAGACCGTTTTTGGTCAAACTGGCGTCATATCCGCAGCTGACATTGACAGAGGCCAAGTTCAGCTTGCTTTTTAGTTGCGTACTCGCTGTGGTCAGCGCCATATCTGCTTTACCTGATCTCAAGGCTTTTAGTGCCGCTTCCTCATTAGCATAAGCTTTGAGACTGATATCCACACCAAGCTCATCGGCATAGGTGCGTACCAAATCAAAACCGAAACCATGTTGGAAACCATCAGTAGCAAAATACGTACTATCGCCTGGGACAGCAGCGATCGTCAACGTATTGTTGAGCATAACATGATCATAAGCTGGCATTTGCACGCCCATCGTCGTCAAACTCTGAGCGGGGAGCGAGAGAAAGGCGATACTAGAGATTTGTGCCAACTTCTTGGTTTTGGAAAAACGAGTCGAAGTAATAGGGGTAACGGATGAAACGATGTTACTTTTAGTGTTGAGCCGGCGTTTGGTCGGACGCAGTAAATAAGAAATACGGCGTTTTGCCCCTTGCGCAGATACCTTTACACGGTAAGTAATACGCTGCATGGATGTCTCCTGATTTTAGCCATCCTACTCACCCTAAAATGTACATTGATCACGCTAATACAATAGGCGTAGACCACTATCACATTTCAAATGATAGGGTGCTTATCGGATAGACAAGCACACTATCACTCTGTTTTATCATCTATCCGCTACTACCTGTCTTAATAACGTAGCGGGATGTTTTATGTATTCGCTCTCTATTGGTATAAATTTGGGCGATTAAAAAATCGCCCTTAAAATCCGGACGCACAACCACGTGAAGGATATAAATCGAATGATTCCCTCATCGACAATAGATAGCATTAATAGTAAAACAACGATAAATAAAACATAGGTAAGGTCATGAATAAGTTATCAAAACAACGCCGCATATCAATGAGCCAACGGAGGCAATTATTATTACCATACCACTGTCGCTCGAATATCAATACGTTCATATCTTTGGCAATTTACTTGTAAATTCATTTATAACAAAGCAAATAGGTGCAGATATGTCATTGTTCAGGCATAAGGATGAGCAAGTAACCTTGATAGATAAATACAGCAATCAAAACTTTCTATCAATCAAAAATGTTAATCAAGGTATGCAACACCCTTATTAAGACGCCAAAATGAAGGCAAATATCACTGCTAAAAATATATGAGACAGTGAAAGGCCAATGGACAACTACTCTAAAATCTTACAAAGCAATAAGATATTAGAGAGTTATCCCCATTAAAGCGCCATAACCGGAAGCTATAATAAATGGGAAGTCTCATGACAAGACGTTCTTTCTTCAGTGAGTAATATGTAGATACTGATAAGATTATTCAAGAGGAGTTAAGAAATAAGCGATAAAACTTAACAATAGAACTATAGACGGTAAAAAATAGGGTTATTATTCATGGGTTTATAAAAATGAATGTCATAAAAATAGGTGTGATAAGACAAAAAATAAATATTTTTGTCTTATTTTTTCAAACGTCTTTGCCAAATGCTATTCGATAATGATGTTTTTAAGCAGGGTTTTCAATATCAATAAAAGTGACAGGCAGCGCAAAATGATCAGCAAGCACATGACCTAATGCTTCGATACCACCGCGTTCTGTCGCATGATGACCACAGGCAAAATAATCTATGCCAAGCTCACGAGCAATGTGAGTAGTGCGCTCCGATATTTCTCCAGAGATAAAGGCGTCACAGCCCATGATCGCTGCCTGCTCAATCATATCTTGCGCGCCGCCCGTACAGATACCAATGCGTTCAATCATTCGCTCATTCTCCGTACGGGTGTCGGTCTCATTAGAGGCATGATAGTTGGCTGAGATGTGTAATGGCGTACGTCCCAATACTTGAGTGATGTGAGCAATAAGACTGCCTGCACTTTGTGGCTGGCAAGTAGTGATATTGCCAACAGGATGCGACTCATGAGGGTATAGCGCACCAGTGACGGTCAAATTCAGTAGTTCAGCAAGTTTGGCATTGTTGCCAATGATCGGATGCGCATCAAGAGGCAGGTGATAACCGATCATAGAGATGCCGTGTTGCATCAGTTTGCGGATACGTCGTCCTTTTATTCCCGTAATAGGAGCGGGTTCACCTTTCCAAAAATAACCATGATGCACCATAATAACATCTGCATTTTCTGCGATAGCCGCATCGATCAGCGCTTCACAGGCGGTAACTCCAGTGACAATACGCTGCACAGGTCGTCCACCATCAACTTGTAGGCCGTTTGGGGCATAGTCTTTAAACGCGCCAGCCGATAGGTAGTCATCGCAAAACTGCGTTAAGTCTTGTACGCTAATACCAGTAGGAATGGTAGGTGTTGAGACAGAGTTGGTGATCATTTTTATTTTCCTTATAATTGTGGCGTGCTTAGAGTCAATATGAATGAGCTACAAGATGAAAGCGCTGCAAATAGCTTATCACTGAATAGACTGTCACTGTACATGGCAGGCGTCTCAAAGCCTGCATTTTAACATGACACTGCAAAAGAGTAGACAAGGGCAATAACTGAAATGGTACACGATACGTTACAATTCGGCAGTGTTGACAGTTATAATTTAGGCACGTGAGCCTGTACCCAACATCACCTATGATGACCTCTCTGCACTAATTGCCACTAGGTAGGTTATGTGAAGTCAGCACGTTTCTCTTACTTCATTCACTTTCGTTCGTTTGTATCAAATTTATAGAGGTTTTATATGTCGTCATCTCGGAACACCAACAACAAGGCGCCTTTGCTAAAATGGTTACCTTGGGTTTTATTACTGATAGTGATTGCCGCATTTGTCTGGTTGTTTATGAGTATGAAGTCGCCGTCTAAGGATACATGGGAGCCGCCAAGAACCACGCCAGCTGAGCAACAAGCTTCAGCGCCTACCAGTGATACACCAGCGCCCATTGCTTCGTATCATAACGCGGTCGCTCGAGCGTCGCAGTCGGTTGTCAATATCTACACCACCCAAACGATGACAGAGCACCCTTACATGGATGATCCAGTATTGCGCCGGTTCTTTGAATATCATGGTGGCCCATCGCAAGAGCAGGGCAATACCAATTTAGGCTCTGGCGTAATTGTGTCAGAAGATGGCTATATCGTGACCAATGCCCATGTCATCGAAAAGGCAGATGAGATTACGGTTGCCTTTAACGATGGTCGTAAGAGCCGTGCCAAAGTCATTGGGACAGATCCAGACAGTGACTTGGCCGTGATTAAAGTAGACATGACTGGGCTGACGCCGCTTGGATTCCGTGAAGAACCCATTCGAGTGGGCGATGTGGCACTAGCCATTGGTAACCCGTTTGGTGTCGGTCAGACCGTGACACAAGGTATTATCTCAGCCACAGGTCGTACAGGCCTTGGCGTCAATAAGTTTGAAGACTTTGTACAAACAGATGCAGCAATCAATCCGGGTAACTCGGGCGGCGCACTGGTGGATGCGTATGGTGAGCTACTAGGGATTAATACTGTGATTTTCTCACGCTCTGGCGGCTCGATGGGTATCGGTTTTGCCATTCCTACTTCGATCGTTGAGCAAGTGATGAATGCTCTGATTAAAGATGGTCGAGTAAGCCGTGGTTGGTTAGGTATCGAGATACAATCACAGCTGCGTGATCCGACACAGCTTGAAACCTCAACAGGGGTAGAAGTCTTAAATGTCATCGAAGGTGGTCCTGCTGCCAAGAGTGGACTACGTGTTGGCGATATCATCTTGACTATTGACGGCGTTGAGATGACGGATGCCAACACACTGATTCAGTACGTTGCGCGCAAATCGCCTAATACCAAATTGAATGCACAAATCCTGCGTCAAGGTAAAAACGCACAAGTAGAGATATTGCTAGAAGAGCGTCCAGCGCAAGAGACGGTCGAACAACCTGTTGTCATGATGCAAGATGAAGACGGTCAATCAGGTCTACAAGGTGAGCAGCAAGAAGTACCTATGATGTCAGAGGCCGAGCGTGACCGTATGCGTGAAGAGCTATTAAAATTGTTCGAGCGAGATGGTGCGCCTTTATAACAGGTACATTTAGCAAGGTTTTAAACAAAGAAACCAGAGCAGTCTATAAGAAAAAGCGCGCTATCTATTGAGATAGCGCGCTTTTTTGATGATTTTTTTAATGTATAAGCAGTTATTTTACGACAACCTCATGATTGATATAAATCACTCCTTGCACACGGCAACAGCAAGGCAGGATTTCATCGTCCTCAATCATGGCAAGCGGATGAAAGGGATAATCAATCGTATGGGAGCTGGCAATACGTTTGATGCGACAACTACCACAATAGCCTTCACGGCATTGATAATTCACTTCATGCCCTGTCCGTAGCAATCCATCGAGCAGGCTTTCATCATCATGTAAGTAAAACTGTTTTTTACTGGTCATTACCCAAGTCATAGTCTTGATCCTATTTCACTGGTTGTCTGATGTTCCAGAATTTTTGAGTACTATATAAATGCGCAATTGGTATAAACTTTTCTTACTAGCGGTTCGCAAATGTAATAGATGCTTACCGCTTAAATTCATTAACGCTTAGATGCATTAAAGCTTAAAATTATTAAAGTTCAAAGTCATCAAAATCGCTGTCTGATAGATCAGAGTCAATCTGACCAACCAAGTACGAGCTGATTTCTGTCTCTTGCGGCGCAACTTGCACGTTGTCAGAAGACAGCCACGTATTGATCCACGGAATCGGGTTTGATTTTGAGTTCGGGAACGCCGCTGGCAAGCCGACCGCTTCCATACGTAAGTTGGTGATGTACTCGATATACTGGCACAGAATGTCTTTGTTTAGACCAATCATTGAGCCGTCTTTGAACAAATAGCCTGCCCATTCTTTTTCCTGCTCAGCAGCTTTGCGGAAGATCTCAATACTTTCTTCATAGCACTCGGCGGCAATCTCGACCATCTCAGGATCGTCACGACCGTTGCGCATAAGGTTCAGCATATGCTGTGTACCGGTCAAATGCAGCGCTTCATCACGAGCAATAAGCTTAATAATCTTAGCATTGCCCTCCATCAATTTACGCTCAGCGAAAGCAAACGAGCAGGCAAATGACACATAAAAACGAATGGCTTCTAGGACGTTGACTGCCATGATACACAGATACATCTGTTTTTTCAGCGCGCGTAAATCGACTGTGATTTCTTTGCCATTGATGTTATGCGTGCCAGCACCGTACAAGCTATATAGCTGCGAGTTGCGGTATAGCTCATCATAATACTGAGCAATATCAGAGGCACGGCCTAAGATGTGTTCGTTTTGCATGATGTCGTCAAAGATAATGTTTGGGTCATTGACGATATTACGAATGATATGAGTATAGCTGCGTGAGTGAATGGTCTCAGAAAACGACCATGTCTCAATCCATGTCTCAAGCTCAGGGATAGACACCAGTGGCAAGAGCACCACGTTTGGACTACGACCTTGGATAGAGTCGAGTAGGGTCTGGTACTTGAGGTTGCTCAAAAATATGTGCTGCTCGTGGGATGATAGGTTGCTAAAATCCATACGGTCGCGTGACACATCAACTTCTTCTGGACGCCAAAAAAATGACAACTGCTTTTCAATCAATTGCTCAAAGATTGGATGCTTTTGTTGGTCATAGCGTGCCACATTGACGGGCTGACCAAAGAACATCGGCTCTTTTAGGGCATTGTTTGGCGTTTGAGAAAAAATCGAGTAAGTCATGGGACTGCCTTTATAAGTGATACGGTTATTAATGTGAAGGTTAAAAATGCTGCTGTAAAAATACTGGGTCGAATGTATCGACGATATTATAGATTTTCTAAGGATATCTGTGAGGATTCTTGTCCATCATTAATATAAGCTTTGAATATCTCGCTTAGTTCACTATCATCTAATGCTTCTAATTCATCAAGTGCGCTCTTACGTAGGGTATTCACGTCAGCATTTTCCGCTGCTTTTTGTACTTCTTTTTTGGTCTGCTTTTTTACTTGTTTTTTAGGTACTCTTGGCGCGTCTGCTTTTGGCGTTTCGCTCGCATCTAACTGCTGACGCACCGCTGCAATATCAACCTCGACTTGTACGATATGCGAGCCACCATCGTTTAGGTCTGAAAATACGTTTGGGATAAACAAACCACCGTCTTTGATGATTGCGGTATATTGCACATGACCTCCGTCGTTTTAGTTCTGTCTGTATATTTTAATTATGGCTGACGCGTCGCCAGACTGTCATATACTTTGTTATTTTCTCTTTTACCGACTGCCAATACATAAACCACCACCACGTCATCTTTGACGGTATATACCAGACGATATCCTATAGTGCGTAATTTAATTTTATAAGTATCTATATGTCCAGAGAGTTTTGACGCAGGCACATGAGGGTTTGAGAGTCGCTGCTGTAATTTTTTCTTAAACTGCTGCTGGATACTTGGCGCTATCTTTTTCCACTCTTTTAGTGCTAATGGGTGAAACTCAAGACTATAAGTCATCTAACGTGACCTTGATAGGTGTTTGCCTATCATTCATCCGTGCGTTCACCGTTTGGCTGAGTGCCATATCGTCCATCGCTTCCATCATACGCTCAAAGACGTGTGTTGATACCAAATAAGCCACGGGTTTGTTGTGGTTTAAAATAGCAATCGACTCACCATCTGACTGTTTGATCAAGGCAGAGGGATTGTTTTTTAGCTCTGAGATACTGGCTGTTTGTGTCGCAAATATTGGTTGCATTACGCATTCTCCGTTAAAATTAGGCTCTAAATATAGAGCTAATTTTAGCACGAAAATTCGGTCTAATTTGTTAATATCTTTACGCGTAATTTATAGGGTGAGCCTCGCACACTTTTAAACATGGTTTCCATATCATCCGTGCGCTGGGCGCACCCTACAACTATTTAAAATAGTTGGGCATCGAAGGATTCGCTTGACCTAGGCTTATTAGCTTTCAAAACAACAACTTAAAAATCTTTTTAACTTTCTATGCCTTTTACTACTTATCAAAGGCGTAAATTGTCTCATATTATCTGTACTAAATAACTTGAAGCCATCCGCAATGATACTATGAGCTTCACGAACACTATCATTTAATTTTTCATTCTCTTTGATCATTTTGCTAAGTTCTTTGAAAGTTGTCTTCTCCTCATCAAAATCATTTAAACGCTCAAGAGTTATTTTATTTTTTAAAATCATGGCCTTAATTTTGATTCTATCAGTAAGATAGTTTAGACCTTTCAAATCACCTAAGTTATCAGAAATATAGAAAGGATTTTGAACGTCTTTTCCTGTTCTAACCTCTTCAAGCTCAATCTCAGGTTGTGTAGCTCTACGCTGTATTGCAATAATGGAGCTCTTACTATGTTTCATTTGTTCTAACTTGTCGTATAGTCCATCAAGACCTTCAGACTTTATAGCTCTATAAACGCTCTCAATCTTCTTCCAATCAGCTTCTATTTCATTTAACTTTCTATAATTTTCAGCAATACTCAATTTAGCTAACTTTATATTCTCGATTTTGTTTGAGTAATCAATTTCTTTGCTAAGTTTGTTGCTCAAGGACGTAAAGTTTTCTCCAAAATACTTCTTGCCACAGTCATTTCCTAAATTAGTCAACCTACCAGATTCAGTTTCAACAATACATCCAATATTATGAGGTGTGCGACAATTTGATAAACCGCATTTACCCTTGTTTGGAAGTTCATATTTATTAATAACTTGCTTTAATTTTTCCTTCTTAGGATCTAATGAGTCAGTATATCCACTCATTTTATAAATATCATCCCAAGTATTAATTCTCAAAAAATGCTTTTTACTAACTGAAATATTCAAATTCTTATTCCTCTTAGCAACTCATACTTAATAGTGCTAAGGTGTCGAAGCACCCTAACACTAAACCATGGAGGTCAGACTAAACACCTATGCTATTTTTCTAGCACTAGCGTGTTCAATATTTAAGTTTATGTATCTGTTAAGTCCATCTCCCATTCTAGCTAGCTCTATCATTTTGTTAACATGATTAGAACCAGTTATAGAATAGTTATACAGATACATACCACCTTTCTTAAAACGCACAATTATGAAATCGTCACCGACCTCATATGCGCTTATACCAGAGTTACCACCGATATCACGATATTTTTCCATGCTCATTTCTCCTGAGCTGAAACATGTGCGACTATCAATTCACGGTTTCTTTGGACAAGGGGTAAGTTTTAAATTAGAATAGCTGCCTAAGAACGGAACGTTATTCTATTTTCTTACCACTTGTGAAAGTCGATAGTCTCAACTTCCTGATATTAAATACGCCAATATTTAATATCCCCAATGGCAAAGATGAGAAATCGTCTTTGCCATTTTTATTGCCTGGCACTTCTAGTGCCAAACAAATTTTAAAACCTTTCGACTATATATTAGTGGTAGATGACGAGTTTAACCCAAAAGTCAAACCGGCTATCCATCAGAAACACTCTTTAAAGGGCCTCTCTTACAAACCTTAAATCTTACATGCACCGCCAGCACAATCATCTTCCATATCCGCTTGCGCATCGTTCGCACCATCACGCGTGTTATGGTAGTACAACGTCTTCACACCCATTTTATAAGCGTTTAGTAAATCTTTTAGCAATATCTTCATCGGTACACGGCCACCAGCATAACGAACAGGATCGTAGTTGGTATTGGCAGAGATACTTTGATCGACGAATTTTTGCATGATAGCGACCAGCTTTAGGTAACCGTCATTGTTTGGCATTTGCCATAGTAACTCGTACTGATCTTTTAACTTGTCAATCTCAGGCACGACTTGCTTTAAGATGCCGTCTTTTGACGCTTTGATAGAGACCAGACCACGTGGTGGCTCGATACCGTTGGTCGCATTGGCGATCTGACTTGAGGTCTCAGATGGCATCAAGGCGGTTAGGGTAGAGTTGCGTAGACCGTGCTCAGTGATCTCTCCACGTAGCGTTTCCCAATCGAGATGTAGCGGCTCTTGGCAGATTTTATCCAAGTCGGCTTTATACGTATCAATCGGCAAGATGCCTTGTGAGTACGTGGTCTCATTGAACGCAGGGCACGCGCCTTGCTCTTTTGCCAATTTGTTTGACGCTTTTAAGAGATAGAATTGCAATGCTTCAAACGTCTGATGCGTCAGACCAAGCGCGCTATCATCTGAATAGCGCACGCCATTCTTAGCCAAGTAATACGCGTAGTTAATCACGCCCACACCGAGTGTACGGCGACGCATACTGCCGTTTTGAGCCGCTTTGACGGGATAGTCTTGGTAGTCGAGCAGGGCATCAAGCGCACGCACGATTAGCTCGGCTGGCTCTTCGATATCGCTGACGTTTTCAACTTTACCCAAGTTGACCGCTGATAGCGTACAAAGCGCGATTTCGCCTTCTTCGTCATTGATGTTATCAAGTGGTTTGGTCGGTAGTGCGATTTCCATACATAGGTTTGACTGGCGAATCGGTGCAACCGTCGCGTCAAATGGGCTGTGCGTGTTGCAATGATCGACGTTTTGGATGTAGATACGACCTGTGCTGGCGCGCTCTTGCATCATTAGACTAAACAAGTCTGCCGCTGGGATTTGACGGCTACGCACGTTAGGATCGTTTTCGTACTTGGTGTATAACTCTTCGAATTTGTCTTGATCTTCAAAGAACGCATCGTAAAGGCCTGGGGTATCGCCTGGTGAGAATAGCGAGATGTCTTGACCTTTGATGAGGCGCGTGTACATCGTTTTGTTTAACTGTACGCCGTAGTCCATATGACGGACACGGTTGTCTTCAACACCGCGGTTGTTTTTGAGTACCAGTAATGACTCAACTTCTAAATGCCATAGTGGGTAGAACAACGTCGCAGCACCGCCACGTACGCCACCTTGTGAGCAGCATTTAACGGCCGTTTGGAACAATTTATAAAAAGGAATACAGCCAGTATGCTGCGCTTCACCGCCACGTATAGGGCTACCAAGGGCACGGATACGACCTGCGTTGATGCCGATACCAGCACGCTGTGACACGTAGCGTACGATGGCACTGGTAGTGGCGTTGATTGAGTCTAAGCTATCACCACATTCGATTAAGACGCACGAGCTAAACTGACGCGATGGCGTACGCACACCTGACATGATTGGCGTTGGTAGTGAGATTTTAAATTCTGACGTCGCATCATAGAAGCGTTTGACGTAGTGTAGGCGGTCTGATTTGTCATAACCAGCAAACAAACACATGCCGACGAGCATGTACAAGAACTGCGGGCTTTCAAAAACCGTCTTGGTGACGCGATCTTGTACAAGATATTTCCCTGCCATTTGCTCAACAGCAGCATAAGCAAGGTTCATATCGCGCCAATGGTCAAGATACTCTTCTAACTCATCAAATTCAGCGCGGCTGTAGTCCGCTAAGATGTGCTGATCGTACTTGCCTGCGTCCGTTAAGGTTTTGACATGATCATAAAGATGCGGCGGCGTAAATCTGTTGTAGGCAATTTTACGCAGATGAAAAATGGCCAAACGCGCGGCTAGATACTGATAGTCAGGGGTGGTTTCAGAGATAAGATCGGCGGCTGACTTGATGATGGTTTCGTGAATATCACGAGTCTTAATACCTTCATAAAACTGGATGTGCGACTTTAGCTCAACTTGCGATACTGACACATTTTCTAAACCATCAGCGGCCCACGCGATAACCTTATGAATTTTGTCTAAATTAATAGGTTCTAAACGTCCATCACGTTTGGTTACTTGGATTTTATCAATATGTGTCATGTTGGCCTCTTAAGTTGATTACTTATAGTGATGCTGCACGGCTGGTACTTGGCAGACATTCTTTATAACGCTAGCGCGGCAGGTTTTTTTAGGCAAAAAGCTGCCGCTACTCATGATGATGATTAAAATCATTGAGTACTACATGTAGCGTGTTTGTTAGTAGGTAGGCACAATATAGCGGGAAAGTTTTGAAAATACTATATTGATTTTACGATAAAACTATGTTGCTGACAGTCCGTATTTTGGCAAAGGACGATGGGACAAGGGTTAAGCGAGAATAAGAAAAATAATAAATTTTTTGTAAAAATGGAATGACCGTTTGCTTTTGATTCCTTCACAAATTATCAGGCCATAAAGAGCAGGCTAGTAATAAAAATGAGGGCGCAGATTGTACATCAAACCATAAAAAATCGCCACCCGTATGTTATTAATAGCGAGTGACGATTTGGACGAAAAAGATAGTGGTTTTAACCAACTATCATCCCGTTAAATAACGACGGTCTTATTAAACAACCATGCGTACCGTTTTGGCGTTATCAAGTGACGCATACAGCGCATTGACCTGATTGGCATTGGTTAAATATAGATTGACCCGCGCTGAGTGAAAACGACCCGTTCTAGAGGGCTTGACTTCGATAGAGGCTAAATCAAAATCTGGGAACTGACTGCCCAAGATAAGCTTCACTTCATTAAGCAAGCTTTCGTGCTCGCCTTCATGACCAATGATACTTAAAGGATAGTTCATCGGAAAATCCCAAAGCTCAGGATTTTGAATGTCCGTTTTTTTGCCTTTTAAGATGCCTTCATTGGGCGTGAGGTCAGTCACATTCACCGCTCTTTTGTTTGCTGGGTTTTGGCTATTGTCTCTTTGATCATCACTCATGATGTATGCCTCGCTTTTCTAAGAATTTGGCTATATAAATATTGGCCTTAACAAAGCCAAGACAGGCTCAGGCTTTTAATGAACTCAATTTCTGGACAGTTGCCTTTATTAAGGGGAGTTTCTTTATGCGCTATTTATGGTGGTATCTGCACGATTTTTCAAGTACCGTGATATCTAACCATGATCAGTCAGATGCTGTCATAAGCAACGACGAGCGTTGCCATTATACCGTTATGACAGATAATCATTGATAGGTGCAATAGCAGGTGGCAAGTCTGGTTCTCCCAAGGCTTCTAATAGATTGATCTCAATAGTACGTGACAGAGCGGTAAGCGGTAGTTGGTTGGCAGCCATGCCAAATGGCTCTTCAAGCTCCTCGCTCAACGCATCTAGACCAAAAAACGTATAGGCAATCACCGCACAGATGAGAGGCGTTGCCCAGCCTAGAGAGGCAACCAAGCCAAAGGGCAGCATAATACAATACAAGTAGGTCGTACGATGCACCAATAACATATAAGCAAAGGGCAGTGGCGTATTATGAATACGCTCACAGGCAGCCAAGACAATCGTCATCGATGTCAGACGTTCGTCCATGTTTTGTATCACTTGCTCTGACGTAAGCCCTTGACGTCGAATATCCCCAAGCGCTTTCCCCATTAAACGCATCAGATAATCAGGTAAGTTTTGCGCTTGACGCATGCTGGCATGATGCGTTGGGTCAACAAACCGCTCGATATCTTGCCACGGCTCAGTATCACGAAGGCGATGGCGCACAGCGTGAGTAAACGCAATGGTTAGATAAATCATGTTTTTCTGCAAATTTTGTCCAGCTTTGTCTTCTTCGTCTATAAAAGACAAGACTTGACGAGTGAGGCTGCGACATTCGTACACCAGCTGACCCCAGAGACTGCGAGCTTCCCACCAACGCTGATAGCTTGCATTATTACGAAACCCTAAAAACAATGATAAAGCGACACCGAGTAAGGTAAAGGTCGCTGTCCCATAGTAGGGGAATGAGTTCGGAATCCAGTGCTGCACAATCGTAATCAAGGTACTTAGCAGAGCGATTAACAGAATTTGTGGATAGATTTTTGGAATGATTGAACCGCGAAGGGTAAAAAATATTTTAAAACGGTGAGGTTTTTGCCGAACAATCATGTCAGTTTCCTAGCGATAAGGGTATAAATGCGCTACGTAGTGTACACGAAGATTTTAATATAGAAATAAAATGTGTAAAGCCCACCAACCATAAGTTCATCAAAGTCTATCGCTCACAAACAAAATAGGATTTTATAAATCGAACGCATCTATGTTAGAATGCCCGCAAATATTATTTCATACACTCAAAAAAGCTACCTACCACAAAGATGAATACGCCACCCTAGTTGACCCTCTCCTCAGTAAACATTGCTCTAAGCAGCAATGACTCTTATAAAGCGTCTGACGCTTTTTCTTATGCATACGCATGGCTTTTATGTTTGTTTCATTATTCGATGTTTCTATTGCATCATTAAGATCAAATGAATCATCAAGCTCAAACCACGAAAAGTAAGTTATGACAACAACTGACTAACGATGACAGTTCACATTTTTATACTTATTACTTGATGGGCATCATGCTCAGATAAAAATGTGTCAGACTGTTTGGCTCAGATACTTTCAAAATATTTCGTGTATTGGCAAACTAAAGCTGCGCTCAAAAACTGAGCTCAAAATGTTAAATACAATTAAAGAACACTGGCTAGGCAACGTGAGAGGCGATGTCTTGGCTGGCATGGTAGTGGCTTTGGCCCTTATTCCTGAAGCAATTGCTTTTTCTATTATTGCTGGTGTAGATCCCCAAGTAGGTCTCTACGCTTCATTCTGTATCGCTGTGGTGATTTCATTCGTTGGTGGACGTCCAGCCATGATTTCTGCGGCAACGGGTGCCATGGCGCTGTTAATGGTCACATTGGTCAAAGAGCACGGTTTGCAATATTTGCTAGCAGCCAGTGTATTGACAGGCGTCATACAGATTATCTTTGGCTTTTTAAAGCTCGGTAATTTGATGAAATATGTTTCTCAATCTGTTGTCCTTGGTTTTATCAATGCGCTGGCTATTTTGATATTTATGTTGCAGATTCCTGAGTTGATGCCGCAAGCAGGCTCAAATTTGGTACACGTCTATGGTCTGGTAGCATTAGGTCTAGTGATTATTTATGGCTATCCCTACATTCCCAAAATTAGCAAAGTGATTCCATCGCCGCTCATCAGTATTGTACTGGTGACCGCAATCGCTATTTTGTTTGGAGCAGAGGCGCGTACCATCAATGATATGGGACAGCTTCCTGATACTTTGCCTTTATTTTTGATACCAGATATTCCGCTAAACCTAAATACCTTATTAGTCATTTTTCCATATTCTATTAGTTTGGCGATCGTCGGTTTGCTTGAGTCTATGATGACCATGACCATCGTTGATGATTTGACCGATACCAAAGGGGATCGTACCCAAGAGTGTAAAGGTCAAGGTATCGCAAATATCGTTAGCGGGTTTTTTGGTGGCATGGCAGGCTGTGCAATGATTGGGCAGTCTATTATTAATGTAAAATCTGGCGGCTATACACGGCTGTCTACCTTGGTTGCAGGTGTGTTTTTATTACTCATGGTCGTGTTTTTGAGTGACTGGCTAAAGCTGATTCCAATGGCAGCATTGGTTGCTGTGATGATCATGGTGTCAATTGGTACGTTTAATTGGGGCTCTTTTAAAGAGCTGAAAACCAAGCCGCTACAAAGTAATCTTGTGATGATTACGACAGTTGCTGTGGTAGTCGCCACTCATAACTTAGCGTATGGAGTACTCATTGGGGTATTACTATCAGCGTTGTTTTTCGCCAACAAAATCGAGCGTTATATGAGTGTGCATACCTATATGGATGCTGCAGGTACTCGTCATTATCACGTTGACGGTCAAGTATTCTTCTCATCAGCAGAGCGTATGACGAAATCCTTCGATATCAAAGAGTCTGTATCCAAAGTCATTATTGACGTGTCACGAGCACACTTTTGGGATGTGACGGCAGTTGCTGCGATTGATAAAGTCATTATCAAATTTCGCCGTGAAGGCACTGAGGTGGAGCTCATCGGTTTGAATGAGGCGAGCCAAACAATGATAGAGCGTTTTGGTATTCATGATAAACCCGATGCTGAAAAAAACTTAGGGGCTCATTAATAGCCTGGATTAACACACACAAAAAAGCCGAGATAAACTCGGCTTTTTTTATACTTAGCTGACTAGAGGCTTAGTCGTTTTCAAGAAAAGAGCGCAAGTGCTCAGAACGTGATGGATGACGCAGTTTACGCAATGCTTTTGCCTCAATCTGACGAATACGCTCACGCGTTACGTCAAACTGTTTACCCACTTCTTCAAGCGTGTGGTCGGTTGGCATATCGATACCAAAACGCATTTTAAGCACACGTGCTTCACGCTCAGTCAGATTGCCTAGTACATCACGAGTGGCTTCACGCAGACCAGCAGAGGTTGCATCATCGACAGGGCTTGAAATCGTGCCATCTTCAATGAAGTCACCTAAGTGTGAGTCTTCATCATCACCAATTGGCGTCTCCATTGAGATAGGCTCTTTGGCAATTTTCAACACTTTACGGACTTTGACTTCGTCCATCTCTAAGCGTTCGCCTAATTCCTCAGGCGTCGGCTCACGTCCCATTTCTTGTAGCAACTGACGTGACACGCGGTTAATCTTGTTAATAGTCTCAATCATATGTACAGGGATACGAATGGTACGGGCTTGGTCAGCGATAGAACGCGTGATTGCCTGACGAATCCACCACGTAGCATACGTTGAGAATTTATAACCACGACGATATTCAAACTTATCCACCGCTTTCATCAGACCAATGTTACCTTCTTGAATCAAATCCAAGAACTGTAGGCCACGGTTGGTATACTTTTTGGCGATAGAGATTACCAGACGCAGGTTGGCCTCAACCATCTCTTTTTTGGCACGGCGAGCTTTTGCTTCACCGACAGCCATACGACGCGCCACGTCTTTCATGTCGTGGATTTTCATGTCGAGCTGCTGCTCATAATCACGGATACGACGTTGTAATAAAATAACGTCATCAGTGACTTTTTCTAGTGTG
The DNA here is from genome assembly GCF_002285555.1 of Psychrobacter sp. JB193. Classification (NCBI taxonomy): domain Bacteria; kingdom Pseudomonadati; phylum Pseudomonadota; class Gammaproteobacteria; order Moraxellales; family Moraxellaceae; genus Psychrobacter; species Psychrobacter sp. JB193. The sequence continues at coordinate 346,040 of NZ_NRGY01000001.1, read as the reverse complement.
CCAGCAAATGCAGGTTTGCCCTTGATGCGCTCAATAAGCCAATCGACGTTGGTTTCGTTACTTGGGAAAGTCTTACGGAACTCTTCACGCGGCATACGACCACGGCGAATAACCAAACGCATGATTTGGCGCTCAAGCTTACGCACGTCATCATAAACATCATGCATGATGGCCATGACTTGATCTGACAAGCGGTTGTTCAGCTTTAACATCATAAAACGTTCAGCGAGTAGGGCATAAGCGTCATCTGCTTGTACACTACCACGACCGTAGTCTAATAAGGCTTGTTTGGCTTTGATGAATAAATGCTCGATTTCTTCTAGACGTAAGCGGACTTCTTCTGGATCAAGACCACTGGTTTCTTCTTCGGCTTCTTCTTCAACGTCGTCTTCATCTTCGTCATCATCATCTAATGCTAATGCCTTGGCATTGGCTTTTGCTTTGATGATTGGTGGGTTTTCTTTTTCTTCTTTGATTCGTTCTCGCTCTTCTTTTGCTGCTTCTTTGGCTTCTTGGGCAGCAATCTTGTCTTCTTCGGTTTCAGGATCTAAAAAACCAGTAATGACGTCAGAAAGCTTTTTCTCACCATCTTGCACTTTTTGATATTCGTCAAGGACGAACTGCACAGTACCTGGCCAATAAGCCATAGCATGCTGTACATCACGAATACCTTCTTCGATACGCTTAGCAATGGAGATCTCACCTTCACGGGTAAGTAGATCAACAGTACCCATTTCACGCATATACATACGCACAGGATCAGTGGTACGACCGGGCTCAGTCTCAACAGACGCCAATACGGCTGCTGCTTCATCCGCTGCCATATCATCATCACTTGAATCATCGTTCATCAAGATGTCATCGGCATCGGGTGCTGATTCAAAGATTTTAATACCAACGTCAGTTAGCATTTGCACAATATCTTCGATCTGATCGCTTTCGGTAATAGAGTCGGGCAGTTGGTCATTCACCTCAGCATAGGTGAGATACCCCTGCTCTTTACCCATCTGGATTAAGGTGGCCAGTTGAGATGTGGACTTAGAAACTGACTTATCGTTCATAAATACTCGCTTACTTGCATCGGACATTTTTATATTGTGACTCGCTATCGCTTGTTGGGTGCGTTGATCTTATCAATCGATTGATCAAAATGGGGCGTAGAGGTTGTCAATAATATCAAAAATGAGTTGATATGAATAAAGGCTCAAAACACTACAATAACACTGCTGAAAAACAGCTAAACATTCAAAAAGGCTTCAAACACTGAGGCCTAAAAAACAGATACCTAAAAAATGTGTGCTTAACGAGGCGTGCGTATCATCACTCACTAAGCAATGCTACAAATACACAGCGACACAGTTTAACACAGACCAGCGCGGTCAAGCACGAGGTAGTGATATCTACCCACTATTTTTTACTGATTATTTGCCATCAGCGAAACGATTAATAGGCTTCACATGCTACTGGGCATAATCATTAATAGTGGGGGCAGCCACGATACTTTTAAAGGGCAACCGTTTGAGAAACAAAAATTAAGCGTAGGCGCTAAGATTGAACGGTGACCATCTGCGCCGATTGTTCGGCTTGTTGGGCGCGCAACCAGTCATTCAATAACTGCGACTGCTTACGAACAATTGCCAGTTTGATATGGTCTGGATTTTTTATCAGCTCTTGCATCTTTTTTTGTAAATGTAATTTGAGCAACTGCATGACCAAGTTTTCAACCAGCTCATCTAGACTTAATACATTTCTTGCGGTCAATGTTTTATAAAATCCACCCCAACCACGGCTAAGCGTTTCTTGCGTGAGCGGCTTTAGATTGGATAAGATAAAGTGTGCCGCTGCATTGGCATCTTTTGGCAAGTAATTGAGACAGCGTTTGATGGTGCTGACGATATCAAGTAAGGCATTGTCTTGTAAGTCCTCCCAAGCCACAGGGCGCAAAACGTCAGGCGATGCTTTTTGGTGGATATGGGGAGGCAAATGCAAACCATTGATACCAGCACGCTGCCAAATGATTTCTATAGGGTCATCAATAAGCGTGCGCGGTTGAAACAAAAAACAAAGTTGCAGCTGCTGACTGATGGTCATGTCACCATCAAAATCTAACAGCGCATCTTTGGCCTCGACATTTTGACTGCGTTTGCCGCCCAGTTTTTGATAAATATCATTATTAAGCAGATAGCGAAAGCTACTGCCTTTGGGTAAGGCCGTCGTTAACGAACGAACTTGAGACATCAGTTTCGCTTTGCCTTCAGCCAAGGTTAAGTCATAACGCTCACTCAAATAAGCAAAAATATACTGAGATAAAGGCATGGCATTGGCGATTTGCTCGCGCATGGCATCGCCCCCCTGACTTTTGATAAAGGTGTCAGGGTCATGGTTGTTGGGTAAAGTTAAAAACCGCAACTCTTTATCATCAGCCAATACAGGCAAAGCCACTTCAAGCGTGCGCCAAGCGGCTTTTTGTCCTGCACTATCACCATCGAAACTTAGGGTCAAAGTCGGGTTCAATGTCAACAATCGAGATATCTGACTCTCATTAATTGCCGTACCCATTGATGCGACTGCGCCATAAATACCCGCTTGATAGAGGGCAATGACATCCATATAGCCTTCGACCACAAGCCAGCTGTCAGCACGTTGCTGGCGTGACTCATAATAGCCGTATAGCACATGCTGCTTGTGAAAAACGGGTGAATCTGAGGAGTTGATATATTTGGGTTTTACTTCATTGTCGAGTGCTCGACCACCAAAGCCAATAGTGCGACCTTGATTGTCCCGAATAGGAAAAATCACACGATCACGCAATAAGTCGTAATCTCGTCCAGATTCTGATTGGCGAACCAAACCTAATGCTTTTAATCCTTCAATATCTTGTGGAAATTGATGCTCGAGATGCTGCCAGCCAAAAGGGGCATACCCCAAACCGAACGTCTCAAATATGTCTTCTGTGATACCACGTGATAAAAAATAGTGCTTGGCATGAGGATGAGTAGCAAGGTTGTGCTGATAAAACTGCTGTATTTGCTCGAGTAGCTCATACAAGTTACCGTCTTCATCAGCAGAATGATCCATACTGTGCAGATCTGTGATTGCGTCAGTGTCTGTCAGCCACGAAGGTGGATAACCATTACCGCTGTCACTGCTGCTTTGATAATCTGAGCCGTAGCCCTCAGATGAATAAGGCGCTGAGTCATAAACGTCTAATGGTGGATAGTTGTCATAATGACCATCATCGTAAATGACAGAGTCTGAATACGACGGAGCGCTATTATCTTGATTTTGACCAACAGGCGTAGGATTGTCTGATTGAGTAGCTGTTGGTGCTTGAGATGTCGGCTTGACAGTGGACTGTTTGGTGCGTTGATAGCTAACATTTTGCTGTTCTTCTTTTGGCACCTCGATGCCCGTTTGCTTTGACAGCTCATTGACGGCTTCAATAAACGTTAAACTTTCATAGTCTCGCAAGAAACTGATGGCGTTGCCACCAACCCCGCAACCAAAACAGTGATAAATGTTTTTTTGTGGATTGACATAAAAAGAAGGCGACTTTTCACCATGAAAAGGGCAGCAGCCTTTATATTCGTTGCCCGCTCTTTTGAGCGTGGTATGACGTCCAATGATACTGATTAAATCAGCTTGGCTATTTAATTGTTCGAGGATATGGTTAGGAATGCTCATACAAAAAATAGTTTACCATAGGTCAATTAGGTTAAGACACAGCCGATAAATCAGTCATAGCAAAATATCGAGGGCAGAAAAATAAGGCCAACATAATGTTGACCTTATTATTTATGACACGCAGTAGCCAGCATGGCGCTGCCTAAAGAAATCCGACTTAATTCATGCCTGAATCAGTGTCCGATGGTGTCAGCATAATACCGTCGCGCTCAGACTCAGGTAGAGTCGTGCGGCGTGTTGGGTTGATGTTTTGCGGATCAACGTTTGCTTCTCTAGCAGTAGAACTTGTGCTCGATTGACTAGTAACGCGTTCTGTTGATGCTTCTGGCAATCCTAACCCAATATTGACACCATTGCTATTTGTAGAAGATGTGAAAGAACCCGCTATCGGTGCATTAGCTGGTGCAGCATTATCACTAGGCAGTCTCAATTGATTGGCGTTGCGAATCATTTGGAGTTTGGTGGCACCATTATATTGACCAGTGGCAGCAGAAGCATCTGTTGTACTTGAGCGACCAAGCTTCCCAAAGGTTATTTTGTTGAGCCACGTGCTGTCACGTTTGGTTTTTAATTTGACACGACCATCATTGGTCAACCAATTAGGATAGTTGATTTGCAATAGGGTTTTATACTCGTTTGCCAAATCAGTCAGACCCAATTTGCCATGGCTATAAGCAAGAATGGCAATGGCTTCTGGCGTAGATTCACTGAGTGGATAATATTGGAACACCCATTTGGCACGGTTCACAGCAGCGACATAGGCTTCACGTTCGATATACCAATTGGCAGCGCTCATCTCACTTTCAGCAAACTGATTGTAAATAAACGTCATACGCTGAGCAGCATCTGGTGCATAAGGGCTGTTCGGGTATTTATTAATAAGCTCTTGGAAATTGGCAAAAGCAATACGCAAATAGGCGGTATCGCGCTCTGCTTGATTTAACTTAAACAGCTTTAAACCTTCTGATGAGCCTTCCATATTGGCCACGCCGCGTACATAGTAGGCGTAGCTGACTTGTGGATTAGATGGGTATAGACGAATGAATTGTTCAGCACTGGATGCGGCCATTTCAAACTCACCGCTGGCATACTGTGCATACATCATATCGAGTAAAGCTTGCTCGGCGTACTGTCCAGTAGGGTAAAAAGTACGCAAATTGGTTAAGTCTTCGATGGCTTGATTGTAGCGGTTTTTGTCGATCTGAGCGATGGCATCGTTATAATAGTTTTGCTCTGATTTTTCGGCAGTTTCTACTGCATCGACGTCTTTTTTACCAGTCAGGTTTTTGAAAGTCTGACAACCCACAAGGTTTACGCTAAGCGCAAGTAAGGTTATTGAGGACAGTTTGATAAACGTATTGCCAACAGCTTGCATACTTCTTCTCCGACACAAGACGCACAATAGCAGCGCCATTATGCTATATAAAAGGTTAATAATAAAAAACGATGCTTATGGCATCAGTTAACTGTCTACTATTGAGTATGCTTATGATCAAGCGAACTCATTAAGAATATGATCTTCATCGAATGCGGTTTTGCTATGGTTAATAACTTGTGCATTAGATCAAAATCTTATTTTACGCTAATAAAATACGATTATTTTAAGATACAGTGCCATAGCATACAGCAAAATATGGCTATACTTTATAGAATAACGCTGGCCTCGTCTATTTTTTCACCATCTAATTATAGCTGCATGATGTCAAATATCCATAAATCTTTAGTACTGAGGCATTTTAACATCACTCAGATAAGCCAGAGCAATTTTTTGACCACACTATACTAATACAGTTGCATGGGAATTCATCTGCCCACAAATACGATAGCTTTTGAGGTCGCTCGATCTGCGCTCTGATTATAGCCTAGCATTTTAACATGAGCGGCCATTATGAGCGATCTCCAATGTCACTGGCATCGCTAAATATACAGTAAATTACAGCAATGTTATATTCTAGAGAGTTACTAAATGATGTTCGGCAAGGTGATGGATCATCAAAAAAAGACAGATAAAACAGTGCCTCTATAGGGCTTAAGCGCTTGGCATGATACACTATCGCCATATTGCTTCCGCTTTTTTTGACGATGATTCTTTTTAAGATACATCAGTAATCAATGAGCGGTCGTCTGTTTGTTATAACACTCCCTTTAACGTTGCTATTTCAAGCCATGTTAGGAAGTTTACCCTATATAAATCTTCTATGAATAATGATGCTATGACTACCCACTTACCACCGAATCAGTCGCTAGATACTGATTCATCAGCACAAGAGTCACCAATGCCAAATAATGTTTTAAACAATGACGAGCCTGACAATCAAGAAATGATTGATGAGAACACTGATGCTCTTGATAATGACGACTTGCTCGAAGAAGACAGCGATATTGATGACGAGATTGACGATAGCAACATAGATGATGGCGATGATGAGGTCCCTGTTGCTGGTCAAGCCATACCAGTGGTGGTAGATATGACACACATTGTCACCGAAGATCAGTCTGGCCTGCGCATTGATAAAGTTGCCTCACTGGTGTTTTCAGACTTCTCGCGCGTGCAAGTACAAGGTTGGATAACTGACGGAAGCTTGCTCTATAACGGCAGTGTGCAACGACCAAAAGTCCGTGTCAAAGCCGATGATGTTCTACATCTATCAACGACGTTGCAGCAGCATAGTGAAGATCAACCAGAAGACATCGATATCGATGTTGTCTATGAAGATGACGACGTACTGGTGATTAACAAACCTGTTGGTATGGTCGTTCATCCGGGCGCTGGCAATCAAACGGGTACTTTGGTCAATGCGCTTTTATATCATTATCCGCAGCAACACCACTTGCCACGCGCAGGTTTGGTACACCGTATTGATAAAGACACATCAGGGCTTTTGCTGATTGGCAAAACCAAGCCCGCTCAGATGGCTTTGATGGAGCAGCTAAAAGACAAATCGGTCTATCGCCATTATCAATGTGTGGTGGCAGGGGATGCAGCAAGCTTACTTCGTCACAGGCGTATTGATGCACCGATTGGTCGTCATCGCACTCAGCGTACCAAAATGACGGTGATGACCGCCGGGCGTGAGGCAGTGACGCATTTGTTGAATGTCACACCGCTCAATGAAAACTACTGTTTATTAGATGTGGGACTAGAGACAGGGCGTACGCATCAGATTCGTGTACATCTCAGTCATATTACGTATCCGCTAGTAGGGGATCGTGTTTATGGTGGTCGTCGCCAACTGCGTTCGGGTCTATCAGAAGCTCAGCGTCAAGCGATTAGTAACTTTCCACGTCAAGCCTTGCATGCCTATACATTAGGATTTGTTCATCCAACGACAGGCGAAGACGTTGAAGTCACAACACCATTACCTGAAGACATGCAGCAGTTAATAGCAGTGTTAAGCAATGGCTATGACGACGAATACGACAAATAAGCAAGTATTTATAAATGCTTGTGATAGCTGGTAAAGAGTTAATGACTGCCGGCGACATAATCACCATATACGAATAATAACAACCCATGAATACGGTACATCAGCCATGATTAATACGTTTCCCATGACATTGCTGGCGCAAGTTGATGATGTGGCGGTTTTTCAAACGTCTGCTTTTTCTAGCGATGATACTCTCCATATTGAGGCGTTTGGTTCAAAGAAAGAGCAAGCTGAAGAAAAAAGTAGGGCTGATTATGGCGAGCTAAATCTAGGGTTGCATGTCAAGGATAATGCGACAAGTGTATTAAATAATCGTATGCGCCTATTGGCTGCCATCAATGAGCAAATGACAGATATATCTTTCAAGAATGAGCTGTGCACTCAAGTCAAAAGCTTGCACTGGGTCAGTCAAGTTCATGGCAAGCACATTTATGATGTTGATGCTACTGCACTAGGTATGGAGCCAATGCCCGCTGATGCGATAATTAGTCAACAGCAAGGTCTTGGTCTTGCCATAATGACGGCTGATTGTGTCCCCATTGTCTTATATCAACCTACCAGTGGTCAGATTGCAGCAATTCATGCAGGCTGGCAAGGGTTGGCATGCGGCGTTATTCAAGCAACGGTTCAGCGTTTTAGAGAGTCTGGGCCGATAAGTGCTTGGATTGGTGTTTGTATCAGTCAAGAAAGTTACGAGGTTGGTCGCCAAGTCCGTGACCAATTATTAGCTGGCTGCGTAGAAACTCAGTCATTAACGGCTTCTGACATTGAAAATTTTGACCAGCGGTATGTTGTTAATAGCGAGGCAGACAATGCTGATAAGCTCAAAATTAACTTACCAAAGCTGGCTGCCGATCAATTAAAGGCGGCTGGCGTAACGTTAGTGGGTGGGTTGCCTGAGCATTGTAGTTACGCTGATAATCGATATTACTCCTATCGTCGTCAGACGCATTTGAATCAGCCTGCTACAGGGCGTATGGCGCTAGTGATTGTTCGTGGCCTTTCTGCGCATTCATAAAATCTATTTATTAATAGAAGTGATGTAAGGATCGCTATTCGTTTGTAGCATTTATAATGTTAATCGTCCAAAAAAATAGCAGACTTAATATAAGTCTGCTATTTTTTATTCACAAATTATTGATTTTTTAGCATACAGAATCATTAGATTTTGGTACAGACAGCCCAAACAAGGGGCGCAGATATAAGGCTAAAAAAGTCCCTGCCATTGCCATGATACCCCAAATATAACCATGAGCACTAAAAGAGGCAATACCACCAAAATAAGCACCGATATTACAGCCAAAAGCCAGACGCGCGCCATAACCCATCATCAACCCGCCAATCACAGAGGCTGCAAAATTACCTAGAGTAATCTGAGTAAATTTGAATAAACCTCCTGCTGCCGAGGCAATAAAAGCACCGATGATAATACCGATATTCATGACCGTGGTCGAATCAGCAAAGATTGAAGCATTTAGCGCAGCGGCATTGGTTCCTTGCCAATAGCCCCAGCTTGCAACATCAACGCCAAAGTTGCTTGCAATTTTAGAGCCCCATAATGCAAATGCAGAGGTGATACCCCATGGCTGACCACGCGTGATTAATGTTAGCGCATTCAGTATGGCAAGAACGATCGCTGCTGCAAATAATGGCCATGAGCCGCGAAAAATGCGTCTCCAACCTTTTTCAGTCGGCACGGGTGCCATTTTCGGTGCTTTGGTTTTTTTCTCAACAATAAGCGTGACCCATGCAATCAGAGCAAATAGTGCCAACGATACTATCCAAGCACCACTATAGCCAAGACCTGTGGACGTCGCTAAAGAAAAAGGGGCAAAGGAGGGCATCTCTTCTGTCCAAAACGGCAGATGATAAGCGCCAACAGTTGCGCCAATGACGAAAAAGATAAAGGTGATGAACATCACTGAACGTCCACCGCCAACGGCGTAAAGCGTACCAGAAGCACAGCCGCCGCCCAGCTGCATACCAATACCGAATACAAAAGAGCCGACGAGTAAACTAACGCCAACGGGTGAGACATACCCTGCGACCGAGCCGCCAAACAGGGTCGTACCATAGGCAAGAATAGGGGCAAATAGACTGACTGCAACCGCTAACATCAGCATATGAGAACGCATCGCTTGTCCATTACCTACTGACATCAGACGTCTAAATGCAGAAGTAAAACCAAAACGCGCATGAAACAGAGTATAGTCAAGCAATAAGCCGATAATAAAAAGTAAGGGCTGAGCCATAGGCTGGGTGCCAAATAGATAAATCAGCATAACAAAGCCAGCAAGTGCGCCACCTACTACCAGTAGCTTCTGCGGGTCATTTAGTGCCAAGGTCCCTCTAGCAATAGGGTCTAGTGTGTCATTTACGGGTTGAACTTTCGTTGTTGTAATAGCCAAAAGAGTACATCCTTCTCTGATATATGTTTTCAGAGTTTGTTATTTAAATAGTTTTTTGGAATATTTAAGTAGTATATTCGCGAATAGTTGAATAAGCGCCCTATGATAAACCCGTTTTTTAAAAGCGTGACAAGAAGAGGAAGAATTTATATATTCTTTAATGGAATATATAAGATTGTAATGGCTGATTAGTGATTGATAGTAATACAGCGAATTCATCTTTTTCCTTACCGCTCATTTATTTAATCTGTTGACCGCTCATTTATTAAAAATAGTTATATTGTTAGGACACTGATTAAGTTCTTATAAATATAGCAAATAAGATCAGGTTGAATTTACGAAAGCTTGCCTCATATTAGCTAAATAAATGAGATATCTATAACATACATTTTTAGTATCCTAAAAACAGACTCTTAGTCTGTTCAATTAATCCATAATTAGAGTTTGTATGAATACATCTGTCGAATCGCCTTTAACCTCCACGTCCACTGATAACGTACCCAACGTTTCTATTGCCGTAATTTTTCATAGTAACTATGGGCACACCAAGCGTGTTGCTGAGGCTATTGTCAAAGGGGCGCACCAGCAATTACCAGAATCACAGGCCAAAGTTGTCGATGTTCATGATGTCGATTGGGATTATTTGGATCAAGCAGACTTGTTGGTGTTTGGTAGCGCTGTCTATATGGGTAGTGTGACGGCTGAATTTAAGACCTTTATGGATGAAACCTCAAAGCGTTGGTATCATCGGGTATGGGAAGGTAAGTGGGCAGCAGCCTTTGCCAACTCTGGTGGGCTAAGTGGCGACAAATTGGCAGTATTGCAGCAGATTTCTTTATATGCGATGCAGCATGGCATGAATTGGATTGGGTTGCCCTTGATGCCAACAGGTCATGAAGCCCATGATTTAAACCGTCTGTCCAGCTTCTTGGGGTTAATGACACAGTCTCTAGATGGACCGCCAGAAGAAACGCCAGGGCCTGGCGATATTGATACGGCTATTTGGTTCGGTGACCATTTAGCAAAAACCATTATCAAACATCAGCCCGCTTCTGTAAAACCTTGAGATAAGGTGATAGGCTGCCCTTAAAATAGTTCAATAAAAAAACAGATGCCAAGTTGGTATCTGTTTTTTTGCTTTACTGGGTATGGTTTTGTACAGCAAGAGGTGCGGTGACGGGTATGGGGCTATCAACAAATTGAAACGATTGACAACCTGTGATTAGCAACACCGAGGTCAATAAACAGCTTAGCGTTAAGGATTTCATAAAGGTATCTCAGAAAGCAATCAAGGATAAAAAGATACTGGTCATTACAAGTAATATTATAAAAAGCGCCTCGTATAACGTTAGGCGCTTTTTATGTTTCATACTTTATATTAATAGAGCGAAGCCGATCATCTTATTTGGGACTAGATGACCATACTGGTGAGCGGATGACGCCTTGTCCTGACTTACCGAATGCTTCACCACCATTCAGTGACTTGATGGTCAGCACACCTTTACCGCCTTGCTTTGATGCATATACCACGCGTTTACCGTTTGGAGAAAAGCTTGGTGCTTCATCGATACCTGTATTACCCAAATTAGCAGTAACCGCGCCATTGTTATTCATGATGGCAGCTGATCGTCCACTCAAAAAAGCAATTTGTGAGCCATCGCTACTATATTGCGGACTGGTCGCATAACCGCTATTAGATACTTTAGTCGTGCGACCTGAGCCAAACTCATAACGATAAATTTGTGGCTTATTAAAGCCAGCTCGATCACTGACAAAGACGAAAGATTTACCATCGGGTGCATAGCTTGGTTGCACTTCGCTACTGGGCCAATTGGTAAGTCTTCTAGGCTGACCGCCACTGGCACTCATCTCATAAATATGAGCGCTGCCTTCAAAGCTACTTGAAAATAGTATCTTACTACCATCAGGAGAAAATGAAGGGCTTAAATTGCTACCTGCAAAAGGCGTTAACGCACTTGCGCCGCCGCCACTGACATTTTGTACATAAATAACAGGGTATGACTTATCACGCTGTACAGAGTAGGCGATACGACTACCATCTGGTGACCATGTTGGTGAAAAGATTGAGCCTGCAACTTCTGTGATAGTTTTGGCGTTTTCGCCATCTGCATCCATGACTTTTAGGCGTGAGACTTTCTCTTTCCCAGCGCCAATCTCTTCAATATAGGCGATACGCCCTGAAAAATCGCCTGGAATACCTGTGATAAGTTCATACACTTTATCGGAGATAACATGTCCGGCATAACGTAGGCTTTCTCTATTATTATCAGCGGTCAAGCTTTGTTTGCCTTCGATGACCCGACCAGATTTAACGTCAATCACTTCATAATCCGTCACTATCTTGCCGCGATTACTGCGTGTGGTGCCGACCACCAGATAAGGAATTCCCATACTTTGCCATACTGGTAACGAGCCTGAAAGCTCGCCACTGCTGTGCGGCTGCTGCGGTAAGTTTTGGCTAGTCACTTTTAGCTCAGTCTTGCTCAAATCATTTAAGACAATAGGTGATAAAACCGAATCGCCAGCGAAGGGCACAAAAGCCACTTGGTTTTGCTGGACAGGGATTTCATAATCCAATTCTAAAACGACAGGTGCGGCAAATAGACTAGGAGAAACAAGGAGAGTAGAGGCACTGGCGAGTAAAGAGGCCAATAGTTTCTGATGGGTACGCATGAGTCAGTTGAGCTCCTAAAACAATATGGTTATCATTTTTATAAATAAGGGAGGTTGCCCTTGTCATGATAGTAGTGCCGTATATCGCACGGTAATAACGGTTTAACATCACGTTATCAATAATATAAGACATGAGCAACTGATTAATTACTGCCTTTAAACTGTATGGTAAAGGTAGGGTATTTAGGATCGTCGGTATCGATTGGTAATGAGCCTGTATCCAATACGGCTTGCTTGGCAGCCTCATTCACAGCGCTATCAGGCCCTGAAGCAGAAACATTAACAATATTTCCACTCGCGTTGACAGTAATGGTTAGCGTTGCGCTTTGAGTGGAGCCTTTCGCTGCGGTCGGTGGGTTATAATTACGTTTGATCAAACCAACGATCTCACTGTTGCTGGCGCCGCGGTTGCCACTGGATGCAGAGCGACTGCTACCTTTAGTGAGACTGGACGTGGCTGTATCGCCAGAAATACTGGATTGACCATCTGATAGATTGTAGGTTTTACCCGCACTGCCTGTATTAATTTCTATATTACGATCACTTGCAGTAGGGCGTGTAATCTTCGGTGGGTTATTCTGTTTACTACGAAACTCTCCTAACCTTTCTTGCTCTTCTGCACGCTGCTCTCGTTTATTTTGCTCAATTTGACTGTGTTCTTCGGCCACTGAGTCATCCAACTGCGCTGCCCATTCAGCCATCCGGCGTTCATAGTCTTGGTTTTGCTCAAACAGGCGCTGTTGCTGATCTTCACTCATGAGCATTGGCTGGCTGCTAGAGTCGTCAGAGCGTGTAAAAACAGGTACGCGCTGAGAACTGGTTTGATTTGGGTTCTGTGCACTAGCACTACCGTCAAACGTTTCTGTCTGCGTCATACCGCTTGCGCTGCTTTCAGCCTGCATGGCACTGGCCGCGGCCGCCCGATTGGCTAAGATTTGTCCTTGCATCTCAGCAAGCTGTTCAGGCGATACCATGACAGTCTCAATACTACCAGCCGTTTCTACCTCATCATGTTGATAATTATAAATAAGCACACCAATCACAAGTGCATGTGCCAGCAAACTGAGTAGCGTCGGCAAGGTAAGACCATTGCCTTCAGGTTGAGTTGGTACATAAACGATAGGGGCATTATGCATGGTAGAGATACTCAAAAACGAGGTTCGTCAAATGATCAGTTTTATTATAGCAAGTTGGGCTAAGAATAGACGTCATTATAATGAAGGTGCGGGCAAGGGCGCCCCTGTTAACAGACCAACTTTTTGGATACCTGCTTGTTGTAAGGTCGCCATTAGGGTCATGATGGCACCATACTGATTGTTTTGATCCGCATTAATCATGACTTGCAAAGGTTGCGCCCCAGCATCGGCACTTTGATTTTGTAGATTGGATAGGGTGTCAATCAACTCCGGCTCGCTAATTGGCAAATCAATATTGTTTTCATAACTGATAAAAATCTCACCGTTATCGGTCAATGAGACAATAACCGGTAGCTGACTTTGGCTCATGGTATTGGTTTGCTCTTTTGGTAAGTCAACATCGACGCCCGTGATCAGCATAGGTGCTGTCACCATAAATATCACAAGTAGCACGAGCATTACGTCAATATAAGGAACAACGTTCATCTCCGCGTTGAGTGCTTTTTTCTCACGGCGATATGGGCTTTGTCTCATAACCCTGTCACCTGACTCGCAGTTGCCTGATGGTCTCTACCAGTGATATTTTCTGCACTGGTCTCACGCTGGAGCATGCCCGTCATCTCATCGCAAAACAATGCGCGTGAGTCATACAGTTGGCTCGATTTGGCCGTAAAATGGTTGTAAGCCAGTACAGCAGGAATAGCAGCAAACAGTCCCATAGCAGTCGCGATTAACGCTTCAGCGATACCAGGCGCCACAGAGGATAACGTGGCTTGCTCAGTTTGAGACAGTCCTAAAAACGCATTCATGATACCCCAAACCGTACCAAATAGACCAATATAAGGGGCCACTGATCCAATACTTGCTAGCGTGGTTAATCCTGACTCTAGTAATTGCTGCTGACGCCCTAAACCGACTCGCAGCTTGCGCTCAACGCCATCAATGATGTCATCCTTAGGTTGGCGCTTTTTATGCATTCTTAAATATTCAGAAAATCCCACATAGAAGATTTGCTCAAGCCCTTGACGTTCAGGAGAGCCTTGGACACCTTGATACAGTTTGGCCAAATCTTCACCCGACCAAAACCACGTCTCAAACTGCTGATCGAAGTTTTTGGCAGTCCCAAGCCGTGCACTCATACGAAAAATAATTACCCAGCTGAGTAAGGAAGCCAATAACAATAACGCCATTACTATCTGTACCAAAAGACTGGCTTGAGTAATAAGGTCAATAATATTTAAAGATTCAGGCATGTATGAGACTCGTGAATAATTGATAATGACTGGCAGGGCGCAGCACGCAAACCAAGTTAGACCATCTAATAAAACATAGAATATGACACCAAAAATGCGCTTTAATTTCGCACATTGCTATCAACCGCTTAGTGTACTGGTAAATGTACAAAAGGTCATTTATTAAAGTGTTAAATACTCAATAATATGAATTTAGCCTATTCCAATCGTGACCCATCGTTAGCTCATATCTTTCTATTAAAAGTAGGAATATAGCGTTGTACAGGTACAAGATTTTTTATTTACTTTGTGATTTATAAGTTGAAGAGATAAAAAATTATGAGTACGGCACTATGATTTTTGAGGCATAAGGACTGTATTGTAATATTGAAACCTTGTTCAGTCATTGCTCACTAGGACGTCAGAAAATCAGATTTGTACCCATAAGACACGGGTAATGATTGAATTTGTACCGCAATTTCTCTAAAATGTTGCACTTTGTTACCGCTGCCTTTTGATTATGACGTCGCAATTTTTTGTTGACGTCATATTTATTTTTGGCACCAATAAATTTGTTCTTTCACTAGCAAGCTGGGCGCGACACTTATGAATGCAATTGAACGCTATTTTGGGATTAACGGTGAAAACACCACGGTCAAAACGGAAATTCTTGCTGGTATAACTACTTTTTTGACCATGGCATATATCATCTTTGTGAACCCTAACGTATTGGCTGAGGCTGGTATGGACAAAGGGGCGGTGTTTGTGGCCACCTGCCTGGCCGCAGCAATAGGCTGTTTTATCATGGGGATTTATGCCCGATTGCCTGTGGCATTGGCACCAGGTATGGGTTTGAATGCTTTTTTTACCTATGGTGTCGTACTGGGTATGGGGTATGCGTGGCAAACGGCACTAGGCGCTGTTTTCCTATCGGGTTGTTTGTTTATTATTTTAAGCTTATTTAAAATTCGTGAATGGATCATTAATGCCATTCCAACCAGTCTTAAGCAGGGCATTGTGGCAGGTATTGGTGCTTTCTTAGCATTTATTGCACTTCAAAGCTCAGGCATTATTGTTGGCCGTGATGCCACATTAGTAATGCTTGGTGATATGACCTCATTTGCGCCAATGATGGCAGCGTTGGGGTTCTTTATCATTATTGGCTTGGTCTATAAAAAGGTCCCAGGTGCGGTCACTATCGGTATTTTGATTGTTACCCTGATTAGCTTGCTGACAGGTCATACGCATTTCGCTGGCATTATATCTGCTCCGCCATCCATTACGCCGACTCTGTTAGAGCTTGATATTGCAGGCGCGTTTGACGTTGGGATGATCAGTGTTATTTTTGCTTTTTTATTCGTTGATTTGTTTGATACAACAGGCAGCCTAGTAGGTATCGCCAGTAAAGCAGGTTTGATTGATAAAGATGGTAATATCCCTAACATGGACAAAGCTTTATTGGCAGATTCAACGGCGACTGTGGCAGGCGCTATGCTTGGTACCTCATCGACGACCAGTTATATCGAAAGTGCTTCTGGTGTGGCGTCTGGTGGACGTACTGGTCTAATGGCAGTAACGGTTGGCGTATTGTTTGTGCTGAGTATTTTCTTCGCACCATTGGCAGGCATGATCCCTGCTTATGCGACGGCTGGCGCGATTTTCTATGTGTCAGTATTAATGCTATTTACGTTAAAGGACATCAACTGGGAAGACTTAACAGAAGCTGCTCCGGTAGCGGTCGTACTGTTATTAACACCGCTCACGTATTCTATTGCAGATGGTATTGCGCTTGGCTTCATTACCTTTACCGCGGTCAAGCTGATGACAGGTAAATTCTCTGAGATTACCATTCCTGTTTGGGTACTAACCGTTATCTTACTTGCTAAGCTAGTATTGCTATAGGCATCTGATAGTTAATTTCTTACCTTGTATGACTATTTTGAGTCCCCTTTATTCTGAATGAATGAAGGGGATTTTTCTTTGCGTAAAAGATAATCCAGTGTTACCTTATAATCGCAAGTATTTGATTTAAAGAAATTAAATGTTAATAGTAAATAAAAAAATATAACCAGAGCGTCATGCTGACTAAGGTGCTGATAACTGGTTGTTTTTCAGCATAATATGAATTTAGAAAAATAGTAAATAGTGTTAGTTTGAAAATTTTTTTCATGCTAATATGCCCAAGTTAAGCGCATCACCTCAATCAACGCCGTAGAGGTTTTTCTTACAGTGAATTAGCGTCAAATAAGATGACAGATTTAGACCTAGTCAAAGTGATAATTGATTATCCTTATTTTGATCTAGCGATAAAACCATCTGCTCATCACACTCCTTTCACTACTAACAAGAAGAAGGCACTAATGTCGCTTAACTGTTTGTTGCCTTTGTATTGTTAATGTAGCCCGTTTAACACTCGAACGACCTACTTAACCATTTCCAGCCGATGCTGGATTTTCCCGTTTTGTAATGGCGCCGTTTGGTCTTTTGATTACCGCTGTGAGTATCATTACTAACCACTGTTTAAAGCAACAGTGGGCGTAGGCACTTAGGCGTCATAATCAGACCTCCTAAAGCATCATTTATTATGGTTTTTAAACGATAGTTATGGAGTTGTTATGAACCCAGTAGATCAGTTTACCCCGCAAGAACCAATTTTATTCAATCCTGTCGATTTACTATCGCCAGAATATATTACTCACTCATCAAAAGAGCTATATACGCGTATTTCGCCATTATATAGTGTGGATGAAACCAGCTGGTTGTCTAAATTACTGCCACTGGCTAAACCCAGTGATGAAGAACGTAATGCGGCGGCTGAGCAAACGCGTCAGCTGGTTGAGCACGTACGTAATGATGGCAAAGCGGTCAAAATGGTTGACTCGTTATTGCTCGAGTACAGTCTTGATACGCAAGAAGGTATCTTGCTTATGAGCTTGGCAGAAGCTTTGATTCGAGTACCAGACAATTACACGGCAGATGCAC
The DNA here is from genome assembly GCF_002285555.1 of Psychrobacter sp. JB193. Lineage (NCBI taxonomy): Bacteria > Pseudomonadati > Pseudomonadota > Gammaproteobacteria > Moraxellales > Moraxellaceae > Psychrobacter > Psychrobacter sp. JB193. Next base: position 328,476 of record NZ_NRGY01000001.1, on the reverse strand, counting down.
TTATTCATGACAAAATGAGTGTGGCTGACTGGAAAAAACACATCAAAAATGACAATGGTTTTATGGTCAATGCTTCTTCATGGGGCATGATGATGACAGGCCGTGTCGTCAGTATTGATAGCAATACCACAGCCTCAGGATTTTTGGATCGTATGACCAAAAAAATGGGTGAACCAGTCATTCGTAGTGCGATGCAAAAAGCCATGCGTATTATGGGACATCAGTTTGTATTGGGCGAGACAATCGAAAGCGCTAATAAAAACAGTCAGCCATATCGCAATAGAGGGTATACCTATTCGTTTGATATGTTAGGTGAAGCAGCGATCACCCATAGAGATGCTGAAAAGTATTTTAATGACTATCTGCATGCAATCAGAGCTACGGCTAATGTCAAAGTCAAAGAAGGCATGCCAAAGCCATCAGTGTCTATCAAATTATCAGCACTGCATCCTCGTTATGAAGCCACGCAAGAAGCGCAAGTCATGGGCTTATTGCGTCAACGTTGCTTGCTACTTATTGAAGCTGCGCGTGAAGTCAACGTCGATCTTAGTATTGATGCTGAAGAAGCGGACCGTCTTGAAATTTCATTAAAGTTATTTGAGTCTTTATACCGTGACAACTTAACCGCTGGCTGGGATGGTTTAGGTATTGTTGTTCAAGGATATTCTAAGCGTGCTATTTCTGTCTTAGTATGGCTGGCTCGTTTGTCATCAGAAGTGGGCGACCGCATTCCAGTACGTCTGGTCAAAGGTGCTTATTGGGATACTGAGATCAAACTGGCTCAGCAAAAAGGGCTATCAGGCTATCCTGTTTGGACACGTAAAGAAGGCACAGATACGGCTTATCTTGCTTGCGCCCGCTTCTTATTGTCAGATCATCTGCGTGGTCTTATCTGGCCACAGTTTGCGACTCATAATGCGCATACGCTTGCGTCAATTATGACCATGAGTCAGCACAAAGAGTTTGAGTTCCAACGTCTACACGGTATGGGTGATGCGCTGTACGATCATATTTTACAAGCTTATCAAATCCCTGTCCGTATCTATGCCCCAGTTGGTGCACACAAGGACTTGCTACCATACCTAGTACGTCGCTTGCTTGAAAATGGCGCGAACAGCTCGTTTGTGCATCAGTTATTAGACAAGTCTTATCCTATTGATAAGCTTACTGTGCATCCTTATGACAAGCTGCTTGCCAATGCGACATTGCACAATCCAGATATCCCATTGCCATCAGAAATATATGGCTCACGCCGTGCAAGTTTTGGCCCTAACATATTTGTAGAGTCACAATGGCTACCATTTAAATCTGCTATCGATAGCCACTTGCATAAAACTTGGTCAGCAACATCTATCGTTAACGGTAAAGCCATTAACGAATATGAAGTGGATGGTACAAGCCAGAAGCTAAGTGTGCAGACCGTGCGTGCTCCTTGGAATCATGAAGTGAGCGCAGGGGAAGTAACCTACGCCAATGCAGAACTTGCTCGTCATGCCATTGATGTCGCAGTCGCTGGACAAAATGTTTGGAAAAATGTGCCAGCTGTTGAACGTGCTGCCATATTACGCAAAACAGCTGATCTTTATGAAGAAAACTACGCTGAATTGATGGCGCTTTGTCAAGTTGAAGCTGGCAAAACCATGCAAGACAGTATTGATGAGATTAAAGAAGCGGTTGATTTCTGCCGTTTTTATGCTGATGAAGCCGAGCGTTTAGATGCAACAGCATATGAGTTCACAGATTTAAATGGACAACAGTCACGTCAAATCTATAAAGCACGTGGTACTTTCGTTTGTATCAGTCCTTGGAACTTCCCATTGGCCATTTATACGGGTCAGATCGTGGCCGCTCTAGCAGCAGGCAACACGGTTGTGGCAAAACCTGCCGAACAGACCAGCTTGATCGCTCATTTCGGCGCACAACTGATGTATAAAGCGGGTATACCTGTAGAAGCTTTACAATTGGTCATCGGGGCAGGCGACGTTGGTGGTGCATTGACTGCTGCTGATAATATTGCTGGCGTTATCTTCACAGGCTCAACCCAAACGGCGCAACGCATCAATCAAAGTCTAAATGATCATGCCCAAGCCAGTGGTGAGCTGCCTGTGTTTATCGCTGAGACTGGTGGCCAAAACGCCATGATCGTTGATTCGACAGCGCTACCAGAGCAAGTGGTTAGAGATGCAGTATTGTCTGCCTTTGGTTCAGCAGGTCAACGTTGTTCAGCTTGTCGCATCTTATGCGTACAAGAAGAAATGGCTGATGACTTGATTGAGCTATTACAAGGTAATATGGCAGAGCTGTCAGTGGGTAATCCGCTATATGCATCGACTGACGTAGGTCCAGTGATTGATGCGGATGCTAAGCAAGGTTTAGAAGCACACATTGAGCGTATGAATGCTGAACCAACAGCGCGTATTTTGGCTCAAACACCGATGAGTACCAGTTCAGTCGTCAGTCAAGAACAATCTACTTTTGTATTGCCAACAGCGATTGAAGTGAAAAGTATTGATGTGATTGGTGGCGAACACTTCGGGCCGATATTACATGTACTACGCTATCAAGCACGTGACTTAGATCTACTGATCGATGCCATTAACGCCACAGGATTTGGTTTGACTTTAGGTATTCACAGTCGTATCGAAAACAACGCTGAACATATCGAGCGCCGTGCTTTTGTCGGTAATACCTATATTAACCGTAATCAAATTGGTGCCGTAGTGAATGTACAGCCATTCGGTGGTTGTGGTCTATCAGGTACAGGCCCTAAAGCTGGTGGTCCGCATTACGTGGCACGTCTGATGACACTAAGTACAGAATCATCAGTGAACCCTCAAGTGACTAAACAAACAGCAGCTACAAACAGTATAAACTCAACCACTCAAACAGAACTCGTATAAGGAGTAGCAACATGGCAACTGAATTCAAAAAAAATCATGCCCAGGTTTGTGAATCCTGGCGACTACTTGGCGCAGTAAATCGCGCCACCTATCTACAATCGGCTGTGCCAAAACTGGCATTGCTGACGGGTGATGCCAATAAAGCAAAACGCTTATTCAATCACTTGTTAGAAGCTGCGCCGAGTTTGGATGAAGTGCATCGTATGGTTGGGGCTACTGGTGAGTCCAATGACCTATATGTGACTGCTCGTGGCAAAACCATGGTTGTTGGCAGTGAATCTGCTAGAGCCATGGCGGTATTGGGACAGCTCATTGCGGCATTATTAACAGGTAATGAAGTTATTTTGCATTGTCCAAGCCAAGATGAGATGTGTAATGAAGCGGCAAAAATACTCTATGAAACGGGTATCAGTGATGATGTATTGAGCGTTGCAAACGACTCGCAAACGATCACGCTTTTACATATTGACCGTCTGGCACAAGTTGCGGTGTCTGGTAATGGTAGTGAGATACAAACCATCAGCCAAGAACTAGCCAAAACCGATGGTATCTTGACACAAGTGATTGCGGTCAGCGATATGGAAGGGTTATCAGAAATGCTAACGCCTGATTATCTGCACCGCTTCGTTACAGAACGAGTCAAGACGATCAATACGACTGCCATTGGTGGTAACGCCAGCTTACTTGAGCTTGGTACAGAATAGGGATTTTAATTAAAGGTGAAGTGGCGTTTAGCTTTTATCGAAGATTAAGCGTCATTACCATCATATTAAAATTTAGCAAATAAAAACCGATGTCTGATCAGTATTCAGGCATCGGTTTTTTTTATGTTTCTGTAAGACATTCAAACAGAGCTGTCAGGTTAAAAATTACTCAGCAAAATCAATCCAAACCCAGCCGTTTTCCAACCATTCACTGAGATCGTCTGGGTCAACGCCCGTCACATCACTATGCTGTAAAGATTCACCATTAGCTAAACGGATAAGAACAGCCTTTGTCGCCTCATCAAGACCATCAATACGTTGGCCATTGGCATACAGTACTGTGTTATTACTGTCCTGAGTATAAAGCAGACGATTGCTATAATCTGCTTGTAGTGTCCCGCCTTCTAACAAGGCTTGCATCAATTCATCAGTGTCTAATGTTTCTTCTGGCATGAGCGCATCGTATTGACGTTTGCTCACCACTTCCGACACGGCTTGGCGGATAATGTGATCACCGCGCTCAGATTGGAGCAATTGTAACAATTGATTTTTGATCGCCTCAATACTTTGGGTTTGTAACGCACCTGAGGCTTGCATAGCCTGCGGAAGTAGCATAGGTACAAACAAATCGCTGTCGTTGGTAGCGATATCAGCCATACTATCAATGATCTGCATCAGATTTGGACGACGACAGCCAAAAGAAAACGTCAAACAGTCATCTTGAGCAACCCCAAAATGTGATAATTTCGGTGGTACATAAAGCACGTCACCTGCTTCTAATATCTCATCGAAAATAATCTCACCCATATCATCAAAAAGTCTGATTGGTTCATCGGCGACGAATTCTGTGTTTTGGTCGCAGAATTTGCCCAATTGCCAACGGCGATGTCCGTAACCTTGTGCCAGAAAAACATCATAATCGTCATAATGTTTGCCCACTGAGCCACCCTTGGGTGCATAAGAAACCATGATGTCATCGCGTTGCCATTGCGGGATGAAGTCAAATGCTTGCCATAACTGACCAAGCTCAGGCGACCACTGTTCAAGGTTTTGTACCAGTACCGTCCACTGCTTCGGTAGATTGTCAAAATCCAATTCAGTCAGAGGGCTTTTTTTTAGTTGCCACTGCGCTTGACCTTCTTTTTTAGTATTGGCTTGTGTCAGTAAGCGCGCTGAGGCTTCTTCTTCTATGGCAAGACCCAACATGTCTTCTGGTTCAAACATATCAATAAGCTGGGGTAAGCCTTGTTTGATTAGTAGCGGCTTTTTTTGCCAGTACTCGGCTAAAAACTGCTCAGGCGTAATGGATTCTGGCAAACAAAGGGGTATAGAAGTCATGGATAAATCCGTATTTTAAATGAGGGTGAGATTAATAATGAGCAGTGCTTTATAGGAGGGTTTTAATAGTTTATGATGATCCTCTATCTGATGGCACTCATCAGAGCTACCACTGAATCGTAGGAACGTTATGAAAAAAATGCATTTGATCGTCATCCTCACAAGCGTATTTTTATTGCAAGCTTGCGTACATAAGATCGTCACTGTACCGGCTAAAATCGCTTACAAGACCACCAAAGGTGTGGTCAAAGGCACTGTTGCTGTTGGTAAAGCCATCATACCGGGTGATAGCGATGACGATAAAAAAGACAACTGATCTATTTTGGGGCAGCCACTTGATGGGTGCGAGTTTTAAATAAAATAACCCCTGCCGCAATCAGCCCACCGAGTAATGCCAAAGCCATGTCTTTGTGGGCATCCCAAATATCACCTTGCTGACCATTATAAGCTTCAGCCGCTTCTGGCGATAAGGTTGAGGCAATTCCCCATTCGAGTAGCTCGTAGAGTAGGCTTGATGACATATTGATCATGAGTGCGATAGCAATTAATAGCTTCGTTGACTGAATACCAAAGACAGATTTTGAGCTTTCAACCATAGCACTAAGCAGCAAAAGTCCATAACTGAAATGCACAAGCCTGTCGTACATATTGCGCTGCCAACCAAATATTTGGTTTATATTTATACCGAATAATCGCTGTGTCCAATCGTCATATGGCACGTATGAGTATAAGTAACGTGCACCTATAATATGAATGATCAGAAACAACGAAGCAAACATATAAGAGCGTGAGCCAATCTTCCTATAGCAGTAAGCACCAAGCACCACTGCCAAAAAAAGCAGTGTGCCGAGTTGATGGAGTAGATAACTTGACCACTCTAGAGGCTCAATACTTGCCAGTACCATAACGATGAATACCGTGATAGTACTGACAGTAACAGAATTTAAGCGCTTGCTCATGGCAAATATTTGCTCAATAATTCGCTCTTAGATTTTAGCGATCCAGTCTTTGATAGTGCGAGCTTGTTCTGCGGCATTACCAGTGTAAGTAGCTGGTGTCAATTCACGAAGGCGTGCTTTGTCAGCGTCGCTCACTGCAGATAACTCATCACTTTCAACGAACGTCAGCATGGCTTCACGCGTCATGGCATTACCGCGCGTCAAGGCTTTTAGTTTTTCGTAAGGATTTTCGACACGGTAGCGACGCATGACCGTTTGAATAGGCTCAGCCAATACTTCTTGTGCTTGATTGAGGTCTTCATTCAGACGCTGTGCGTTTAATTCAAGCTTGCCAACGCCTTTTAGGCAGGCATCAAACGCAATCATGCTTTGTGCCAGACCAACACCGATATTACGCAGTACGGTTGAATCCGATAGATCACGCTGCATACGTGAGATTGGCAGTTTTTCACCCAAGTGTGCCAGCATCGCATTGGCAACGCCCAAGTTACCTTCTGAGTTTTCAAAATCAATCGGATTGACTTTATGTGGCATGGTAGAAGAACCAACTTCACCGTCTTTTAGGCGCTGTTTGAAATAGCCTAAGCTAATATATTGCCAAACATCACGGTTAAAATCGATCAATATCGTATTGAAGCGTTTTACTGCGTCAAACAATTCGGCGATGTAATCATGTGGCTCAATCTGCGTAGTATAAGGATTGAAAGTCAATTCTAGACGTTCATCGATAAATTGTGCGGCATGAGTCTGCCAATCAACATCAGGGTAGGCTGAAAAATGCGCATTATAGTTACCGACTGCGCCATTAATTTTACCCAGTAACTCTACTTGACCGATTTGCTTGATTTGGCGAGCTAGGCGATAAGCCACGTTTGCCATCTCTTTACCAAGTGTGGTTGGGCTTGCGGTTTGACCATGTGTGCGTGACAACATAGGCTGATTAGCGTGAGCAATCGCCAAGTCTACGATACTATCGGTGACTTGCTGCATTTTTGCGACTACGATGTCGCGGCTGTCTTTGAGCATCAGCGCGTATGACAAGTTGTTGATATCTTCACTGGTACACGCAAAATGAATGAATTCTAATGAATCAATAAGCGCGTCTTGACCACGGAATTTGTCTTTGATGAAGTATTCGACCGCTTTAACATCATGATTGGTCGTCGCTTCGATGTCTTTAATCGCTTGTGCATCCGCTTCGCTAAAATCATCCACGATGCTATTCAAAAACGCATTGGTATCTGCGTCAAACGCAGCCAATTCACCAATCGCCTCATTGTCTGCCAATGATTGCAACCAGCGAATTTCAACCGTAACTCGGGCTTTAATCAAACCAAATTCAGACAAATATGGGCGCAAGCTGTCAGCTTTGGACGCATAACGACCGTCAATGGGGGAGAGTGCGGTAAGTGGAGTCATAACGATACCTCAAATGGTTATAAATAGTGAACGTGATTAAAAGGAACAACAACATCAAAATATAAATAAAAAATTAAAACCCACAAGGCGCATCGATAGAAGCGATGACACCGCCGCCCAAACAGACCTCCTCTATATAAAATACAGCAGATTGGCCGGGCGTCACTGCACGTTGTGGCTCATCAAATACCACGCGGACTTCACTACCGTCGGCTTTTGTAGCAAACACGTGGCACGCTTGATCCGGCTGACGATAGCGCGATTTTGCCATACAGCGTAGACCTGTGTCGCTAAAGACATCAGTAGGCGGCAAACCATCAATCCAATCGAGCTTATAAGCGGTTAGCTCATTGCTCATGAGCATCGGGTGCTCATGCCCTTGACCGACAATTAATCGGTTTTTGTCTAAGTCTTTTGCCAATACAAACCATGGCTCCTCAGGACGATCTTTGACACCGCCAATGCCGATGCCACCGCGTTGCCCCAGCGTATAGTACATAAGTCCATCGTGAGTACCGATGTTTTTATGGTCATCCGTCATGATGTCGCCTTTTTGCGCAGGCAAGTACTGCTGTAAAAAGTCTTTGAAACGGCGCTCACCGATAAAGCAAATGCCCGTAGAGTCTTTCTTTTTCGCCGTGATCAGATCATGTTCTTCAGCAATTTGACGCACGACAGGCTTTTCAAGCTCACCAACTGGGAAAAGCGTTTTGGCAATTTTATCACCGCCCACCGCGTGCAAAAAGTAGCTTTGATCTTTGTTATTATCCAGTCCGCGTAACAGCTGCGCGACCGTCTCACCATCAGTATTGGTGTAGTTTATGCTACGACGAGTATAATGACCGGTCGCAATATAATCGGCACCAAGTGTCAACGCGTAGTCTAAAAATGCTTTAAATTTAATTTCTTTGTTGCATAAAATATCAGGGTTCGGCGTGCGCCCTGCTTTATATTCTGCCAAGAAGTGCTCAAAAACACGATCCCAGTATTCCATGGCAAAATTGGCCGTGTGCAATTTGATGCCAATTTTGTCACAGACAGCTTGCGCATCTGCTAGATCGTCCATCGCAGTACAGTATTCGGTACCGTCATCTTCTTCCCAGTTTTTCATAAACAAGCCTTCCACCTTAAAGCCTGCCTGCTGAAGCAAGACGGCCGAGACAGAAGAGTCGACGCCACCTGACATACCAACGATGACATGTTTGGTGCTAGGACTGTCGATATCAGCAAGCGTTAAAGGACGATGGGCAGAAAAAGAATCTGAGTGTGATGTGATGGCTGACATAAAACGGCTCAACTATTTATACTGGATTCAAAATCGTAATGGTACTCATGACAAATGCTCTGATTGATAGCATTGGCATTTTAACGGTGCCAGTTTTTCTTTTGAATTGGGTATTATGATAAAATAAGCGTCACATTATACCAGTTAATTGAAACTGGTGGCGACCTATGGCATCTTACGGTGAGTAAAATCTCTTTAGAAATTCAGATAGTGGTTTTGAATTGTTTGAATCACGCCCAATTAACCCTTTTTGATTGAGTTGAAATAATAATGATAAAAATTGGTCAAGGCATCGATGTACATGCGTTTCATAATAATGGTCAGCAGCAGCAATATGTCATGCTAGCAGGCGTACCGATCGAACACACGCATAGCTTACTGGCACACTCTGATGGGGATGTAGTACTACATGCACTGGCAGATGCGTTACTAGGTGCACTGGCGCTTGGTGATATTGGTCAGCACTTTCCAGATACGGATGCTGCACACGCTGGTTTGGATTCGCGTGTGCTTTTACGCTATGTGTATAGCAAAGTGCAAGAGGCTGGGTATGTCTTAGGCAATGCTGATATCACCGTCATGTGCGAGCGTCCAAAACTGGCACCTCACAATCAAGCCATGCGCGATAATATCGCAAGTGACTTGCAAACAGCGGTCGGTAATATCAGTGTCAAAGCTACCACCACTGAAAAACTCGGTTTTACTGGACGACAAGAAGGTATCATGGCCAATGCCGTGGTATTATTGGTTCCTAATAAAGTCGACCTATAATCGATGTGCACTCGCTGATCATCAAACCAATCTATCAATTATGCTTGTAATATAGTGATAGTCGCCCCATGTATCAGCCATATTGTCATTCAATACCTTTGCAATATTACTATTTTAACGTATTGCCTTTTTAATATACCGCCTTATCAATAGGAGTTTTTATGAGTGATCAAACCCCAAATACTGCTGCAAATGATGTCGAACAATTGATTCGTGATCAAATTCGTGACAACAAAGTCATTCTTTATATGAAAGGCACACCGCAATTTCCACAGTGTGGTTTTTCTGCCCGTTCTATTGAAGTATTGACGCAGATTGGTCGTCCATTTGCCTTTGTCAATATTTTAGAAAACCCAGAAATCCGTGCGACATTACCAAAAATCGCTAACTGGCCAACGTTTCCACAGTTATGGATTGATGGTGAGTTGATGGGTGGATCTGATATTATCTTGCAGATGTATCAATCAGGCGAGCTAAAGCCACTGGTTGAAGCCAATAGCCCTGCTGCTTAATATTAAAAACGACTTATGGCATTACTATTTATAACATTGTGGTGATGTTTTAAAAATTCAGTAATACATAAATCAGTTTTGCTATTAAAGTACTATGAACCCAAATAGTCATAAGACTATTTGGGTTTTTTATGGTTTGCGCCTTTTATTGATTTTGTAGGTTTTGACCCCATATAGTCTTCAATATAAACAAAACGAAGAATAAGTACCATTATCAACAAGAGAGTCTTATGAATACCCAAGCATATGATCAACAACAAGTACAAAAAGAAGCTGACGAGCAAGCACTCATTGAAAAGCGTCGCGAGCGTCTAAAAAATGAATCTTTAAGAATTATTGAGATTGCAGATAATGAAGCCAACTCAGCCCTTAAGTGTATCCATCAGTTAAGTGTGGCAGGCGGTGCAACAGAGGCGACGTATATTGCTATTGAGCAGCGTATTGTTGCGGACCAAGATCCTGCTGGTGCTTATCATTTGGCATTATTGGCTCAAAGCACACCAGATTTACCGATTGATGCGCGTCAGCTTATCGAATTGGTGGTTAATAAAGGCGACAATCAGCAGCTTTTAGCGCTTCTCAAGAATTTGCCATTGCCTCCTGTCGATATTATCAAAGAGCAAATCTTAGCCACGAATGATGGTGAGGCCATCGGCTTAATGAATGCGTATTTGCAAATCAATCCAGAAGGTTATGGTAGTCATCATATGCTGAGCAGTGGTCAATCGGATCAGATAGTACCGCTAAGCTCTGGTAATCATTCAAACTAAATTTGAAAAATGAATATGAGTGATTCATCTCATTTTTAACATTAATTTTAACAGTTTTGGTTCTAGCGTTTTTTAAGTGACAAAAAATTGTTATAATTGTTGGTTATCTATTTAAGTTTTAACAACTTATATCATCCGTTATTAAAATACGATTGACGATTATTGATCCTACGGCGCGTTTATTATGATTCATAACGTGCCTATAAACATATCGTTATTCAAGCGAGGCATGCATGCAATATCCAAAAAATTACGACGTGGTAGTGATCGGTGGTGGTCATGCTGGCACAGAAGCAGCCCTGGCAGCCGCACGTATGGGCGCGCAGACCTTGCTGTTAACGCATAATATCGAAACGCTTGGGCAGATGAGCTGTAACCCAGCGATTGGTGGTATTGGTAAATCGCATCTGGTACGCGAAATTGATGCGCTCGGCGGGGCAATGGCGCTCGCAACAGACAAAGCAGGCATTCAGTTTCGCGTATTGAACAGTCGCAAAGGGGCTGCTGTAAGAGCCACGCGTGCTCAAGCAGATCGTATTCTTTATAAAGCCGCAATTCGTCATACGCTTGAGAATCAGCCCAATCTGGATATATTTCAGCAAGCGGCGGATGATATTTTGGTAGAGAATGGTCGTGCCACGGCAGTGGTGACTTCGACTGGAATTATCTTTAAGACGGAAACAGTGGTACTAACCTCAGGTACTTTCTTAGGCGGGGTTATTCATATTGGCCTTGAGAACTCAAACGGTGGACGCGCAGGGGATCAGCCTTCTATTAAGCTGGCTGACCGTCTGCGTGAGCTAAAGCTGCCAGTTGGACGCCTAAAAACCGGTACACCAGCTCGTATCGATGCGCGCAGCGTTGATTTTAGTGTGATGACCGTACAACCGGGCGATACACCACTGCCAGTCATGAGTTATATGGGTGATGTGTCGATGCATCCTGAGCAGGTTAACTGCTACATCACGCATACCAATGCGCGTACCCACGATATTATCCGTGAGAATCTTGATCGTTCACCAATGTTTTCTGGCAAGATTGAAGGTGTTGGTCCACGATATTGTCCTTCTATTGAAGATAAGATTCATCGTTTTGCCGACAAAGACAGCCATCAAATCTTTATCGAGCCAGAAGGCTTGACCACGCATGAGCTGTATCCGAATGGTATTTCGACCAGTTTGCCGTTTGATGTGCAGTTAGACTTCATTCATAGTATGAAAGGGTTAGAGAATGCGCATATTACTCGTCCAGGTTATGCCATTGAATATGATTACTTTGATCCTCAGAGCTTAAAGCCAACGCTTGAAACCAAGTCTATCGATCGTTTGTATTTTGCAGGTCAAATCAATGGTACGACTGGGTACGAAGAGGCGGGCGTGCAAGGTTTGCTTGCAGGAACCAACGCGGCATTGGTTACGACCAATAACAGCGAGTTTGATACTTGGACTCCGCGCCGTGATGAAGCCTACCTTGGCGTTCTTGTCGATGATTTGATCACTCATGGCACCAACGAGCCATACCGTATGTTTACTAGTCGTGCAGAGTATCGCTTGTTGCTGCGCGAAGACAATGCCGATCAGCGCTTGACAAAGACGGGTCGCAAGCTTGGTTTGGTTGACGATGTACGCTGGCAAGCCTATCAAGAGAAAATGGAAGCCATCGCGGCAGAGTCTGCACGCTTAAAAGACATGTGGGCAACGCCGACCAATACATTGGGTCAGCAAGTGAGTGCACAAACAGGTGAAGTGTTGTCGAAAGAAGCGACCGCTTATGATTTGTTAAAACGTCCGCAGATTCATTTTGCTGATATTGCTGCCATCACTGATTCAAAAGTAGATGCGCAGGTAGGTGAGCAAATAGAGATCTCTGTCAAATACGCAGGTTATATTGATCGTCAACAAGAAGAGATTGATCAAATGAAGCGTTTGGAAAATACAGCGTTGCCAGTAGATTTCGACTACACGATAGTATCAGGTCTTTCTAATGAGATTGTACAGAAGCTAAGCAAAGTACGACCTGCTACGCTTGCTCAGGCAGGACGTGTTAGTGGAGTGACGCCTGCTGCTGTACAGCTATTGGCAATGACAGTTAAAAAACAGAAAAAAGCAGCCATGGCATTAAATTTGTCGTAGTAAGTTCAAAACTAGAAAGCTAAGAAAATTAATAAAAGCTTATGACGTCATTTCGTTATAAGCTTTTTTTATGACCAATTCTTTAACAATGTCAAAACAACTTAAAACGGCTTTATGCTGTTTTGATTGTAAATAATAGGTAGAATGGAAAACTCTTGTTAATGATGCTAGTTTGTTACTGAATTTTTTACTAAAAAGGAATGTCTTTATGCCTTATGATAAATTATCAGACCTGCCACCTGCGGTAAAAGATAACTTACCCAAACATGCTCAAGAGATTTTTCAAGCGGCCTTTAATAGCGCAAGTAAACAGTATGATGAAGAGTCGCGTTGGTTTGCCACGGCATGGGCTGCTGTTGAAAACGTTTATGAAAAAAACGCTGATGATAAATGGGTAAAAAAACCTGATCATAAATAACAAAGCGCCATAGATATACCTCAAAATAAAAAAATTAATCCATTTCCGATTGTTTACATTGACCTACAATAGACAGATTGTCACTGCTTTTAACATATGGCTGTGAGAGTGCTGTTGATTCGAGTTTACCTATGATTGAAGCCATTATTTTTGCGATTACCATTGTACTACCCAACCTTGCTTTGATGGGGTTGGGTTTTTTTATGCAACGACGCGGTCAAGCCAGTCAGAGTTTTATTGACCAGTCATCAAATTTTGTCTTCAATTATTGCTTGCCTTGTCTGCTATTTTTCAGCGTGGCCGACAGTAACGTTGATTATGCTAAGCAAATCACGCTGATAGGTGTTGGTATCCTTGTCACCTTTACTCTATTTATTGGTGCAGAAATTTATGCTAAATACTTTATTAGCAAACCTGCTGATCAAGGAGTGTTCGTACAAGGTATTTTTCGTAGCAACATGGCCATTATAGGTTTGGCCACTGTTTATAATGCTTACGGAGATGCAGGTTTAAGTATTGGCGCGGTTTATATGGGCGTAGTCACCATATTGTTTAATATTTTGGCCGTGATTACTCTGAGCCGTGTGTCTAAAAAAGTAGGCGATACGTGGAGCAGTCGCATCATCATGGTATTCAAAAAACTGAGTACCAATCCTCTTATCTTGGCATTGTTGGCGGCGTTTGCCTACAAGGCGCTTGGACTACCACCAATCACAGGCGTTATTCATGTCACAGGTGATTTGCTGGCAGCGGTCGCCCTGCCATTAGCACTGATTTGTGCGGGCGCTAGTATTGATTTGAAATCCATGCTGCGTCTGTCAGGGTTGTCCATGCAAGCCAGTATCGGGCGTATCATTGTTGCGCCATTGGTGGCCATTGCTATTGGATTGGCGTTTGGTTTATCAGGTGTACACATGGGTGTGCTGTTTTTGATGGTAGCCTCGCCAGCCGCCGCCGCCAGTTATGTAATGGCAAAAGCCATGGGTGGCAACGATGTGCTTGCGGCAAATATCTTAGCTTTTACCACGGTAGTAGGCATGTTCGGAATGGCGTTTGGCGCAGCAATCTTACGTGCTTTGGGTCTTATGTAGTATCCTGTACTCTATAATAAGAAGTAAGACAAATAAAAAGCCCTTTTCCAATTGGATAAAAGGGCTCTTCGTTGTTTAAATTGACTACTTCAGATTGTCTTGATTGCGTCTGTCTTCTCGGCGTTGTTTGCGTTTAGGGCTAGTACGATACGTAAGGTATGCAAAAACAGCCATGACGATAATAAACGCGACAATGTACAAAAATATTGATGAACCAATGAAGCTTGAGGTTTCCATGACCTTTTTCTCGTTATAGTTTATCAATAATTATGCAATTGCTAATCATGCTTGTAAAGTAAACAAGTTTAGCTCAGATGTAAGTTCAAGTGAACGCAAACGCGCAGCTTGATCATAAACATTAGCTGTAACAATCAACTCATCTGGTTGATGTGTGGCTATAAATGCAGCAAGTTTGGGTTTAACTGTCTCAACAGAACCAACAAATGAGACTGACAATGCATTGTCCACCATCATTTTTTCTGCTTGACTCCAGATACTATCCATATCATGTGTTGGTTTTGGCATTTGACCCGTTTCACCGCGGCGCAGTCGTACAAAACTTTGCTGCGCTGAGGTAAAGTGATAATTTGCCGTGGCATCATCATCAGCAAGCAGTAAGTTTGCCGCCAGCATGACGTAAGGCTTATCTAGATAGGCAGATGGTTTGAACTGTTCACGATAAGCTGCAATGGCTTGTGACAGCATTTGTGGGGCAAAATGCGAAGCAAACACATAGGGTAGTCCAAAGTGTGCAGCTAAAGTTGCTCCAAAAAGTGAGGAACCTAAAATCCAAATAGGAACGTTTGATTTCGCACCAGGGAATGCTTGTACAGGACTTCCGTCCGTATCATTACCCAAAAAGTACATCAGTTCTTGCACATCTTGCGGGAAACGCTCTGCATCCTTCATTTGGCGACGAAGCGCCTGAAATGTTGCGCCATCAGTACCAGGGGCGCGGCCAAGTCCCAAATCAACACGATCGCCATATAAGGCTTGTAATGTTCCAAATTGCTCAGCGATAACAAGTGGCGCATGATTTGGGAGCATGACGCCACCTGCACCAATACGAATGCGCTTGGTTTGGCTACCTATATGCGATAATAAGACTGCAGTTGCGGCACTAGCAATACCAGGCATATTGTGATGTTCTGCCATCCAATAACGGTTTAGGCCAGATTTTTCTGCTTGTTGTGCTGTTTCAACGGTTTGAGCAATACCTTCAGCGATGGTTTTGCCCTGAGGCACAGGTGCTAGGTCTAAAAAAGATAGGGGGATTGTGTTACTCATAAAGTGTCCAATAAAGTTATTAATTATTTTCTCTTGATATGCTTATCATCGGTATCGATTTCAAGCCATGTTACTGAGTGGTAATAAATCATAACAAACGACCGTGAATTATCTTTAGGTGCGCTTTTTGAGTATTTTAATGGTTGAACGATTCTTAGATTGATTAAAGTATTTCCATAAAAAAAGCAGGCAACCTAAGTTACCTGCTTTCTCAAAATGACGTTATTTAGCTGAATGGCTGTTTAAGTCGATCACTTAGACCAATTATTTAGCTTGACCACCAAGCTTATAAGCGACGACATAATCGCCAATCTTCGTACCTACTGAACCATGTCCACCAGCTACCAATACTACCATCTGCTCACCTTTAGAGTTCAAGTAAGTCATTGGCGTGGCTTGACCACCTGCTGGAATACGAACATTCCATAGTACATCGCCATTTTTTAGATCATAAGCGCGGAAGTTGTTTTCCGTTGCTGCTGACAAGAAGGCGACGCCACCTTTGGTGATGATAGGTCCGCCAATACCAGGTACACCCAGCTCAAACTTCAACGGAATAGGAGATAAGTCTTGGACTGTACCATTTTTACGTTGATAGGCAATCTCACCTGTTGCTAAATCAGCCGCAGCGACCGTGCCCCATGGTGGCTGCTGACAAGGTACGCCGAGCGGTGATAAAAACGGTCCCATTTCTACCGCATAATCTGCCCCTGCGTTGGCATTGACACCTTGCTCACCTTTATTGGTTTCAACATCCCCAAGTGTGTCTTTAGGAATCAGCTTTGAGGTAAATGCCAAGTAAGTTGGCATGCCAAACATGACACCATTTTCAGGATCGACAGCAAGGCTACCCCAGTTAAAGGTACCGAAGTTACCAGGATAGACTAAAGTACCATTGGTTGATGGTGGTGTGTAGCGACCATCATAATTAAGTTGATTAAACTCAATACGGCACATCATTTGATCGATAAGGCTTGCACCCCACATGTCTTTTTCAGTCAGTTTTTCAGGTTCAAAGCTCAAACCAGAGTATGGTTGCGTTGGAGCAGCATGTTCGCCTGCAACCAAGTAACCTTGCGGTGCATCACGTTCTTTGATTGGTACGATTGGCTCGCCTGTTTCACGATTCAATACATACACATCGCCTTGCTTGGTAGGAACAACAAGGGCAGGTTGAACGCCGCTGTCGGTCTTCAAGTCAATCAAGCTTGGTTGGGCGGGCGTGTCCATATCCCAAAGATCATGGTGGACAAATTGTTGAACCCAGCGTGCTTCACCTGTTTTGATATCTAAAGCAACAACAGATGTTGCATATTTCTCTTCAGCTGCATTTCGATAGCTGCCCAATTGATCTGGTACACGATTGCCCATAGGGAAATAGACCAAACCAAGTTTTTCATCCGCACTGGCCGTTGACCATGAGTTTGGTGAACTGGTTTTATACGTCTGAGTTGGGTCGTTGACATCGAAAGGTGCTGTGTTATCAGGATCACCTGAATCCCAGTTCCACAATAGCTCGCCAGTATTGACGTCATACGCGCGAATCACACCAGAAGGTGAATTAACGTCGTAGTTATCATTGACGGCGCCTGCCACAACAATCGTGTTGCCTACCACGATTGGAGGCGACGTAGAATAGTAGTAACCTGCTTGTGTAAATGGCATGTTGTGCATTAAATCTAACGCACCATCTTCACCAAAATTCTGACAACGTTGTCCAGTATTTGGATCAAGTGCATATAGTTTGGCATCAGAAGTTGGAATAAATATCTTGGCATCACATTGTTTAGACGCGTTTTCAAAGGTATTTCCAGCCACTTTTTGTGCCACCACATTGCTGGTCGTAGTTGCTTTATTGGCAACAGCTACATTATTAGCACTATCATCGCTTGCCTGAGTAGTGACCGCTGGAGTCGTACTGGCTATACCAGCTTGACCTGCATAGTAAGACACACCGCGACAGCTTTGATGTTGACGTTGTAAGTTTTCTCCCACTTTAGGATCAAACTTCCATAAAGTCTCACCAGAGTCAGCATCCAAGGCTAACGCCCAATTATGTGGTGTACAGAGATATAGGGCGTTACCAATTTTAAGAGGGGTGGCCTCGTAAGTGGTCTCACCAACATCATTAGGACCTTTTACATCCCCAGTTTGGATTTGCCAAGCAACCTCTAAGTTTTTGACATTTTCAGTGTTGATTTGAGTCAAAGGAGAGTAGCGCTGGCCATAATCTGTACCACCATACGCACTCCATTCACCCTCTGGTGTCTGCTGACCATTTGATAATGGGTCACCAAGATTGGCAGAAGTATCATCTTTATCAGAGGCAGTCAAATCAAGTTCGCCCAATTTGTCAGTAGCGTTGTTTGCTAAACTGCCAAAAGAGAGTAGTGCACCCACAACCACACTCGCTAGCAATCCCCAATAATAAAGCGGATTCTTTTTAACGGTGTTGGAAGTTATTGGGCTATTGGCATCTGTCGCTACTTGAGTAGGTACACCATGCATCTTTTTGAAGACCCATGGTAATAGCATCAACACGCCAAAGATAAGTGGGAAGCCCAAGCGAGTTGCTAGTGCCCACCAATAAAATCCAGATTCCCAAAGCGCCCATACTAGTGTTACAACGATAAATATCGCGTAAACCCCGTAAGCGCTCCAGTGTTTTTTAAACAATAAAAATGCTGTCGTTAGCATGGCAATGCCAGCGAAAAGGTAGTACGGACTACCTCCTAGAGAGAGCAAGTAAGCACCGCCGACAAGCAAAGGGACGGCAAAAACCGCCATAATGATCGCTACGAATTTTTCCATGAGCGGTATAACCTGTTTACATAGAAGCAAATGGACATGCACTGATCGACACCCAGCAAAAATGAGGCGCCCATCAATACATGCATAAATAATAAATAAGGAAAAGAAACGTTGAATCACGTTTCAGACTCCATTTTATCATTTATACACAAGCTCGGTAAAGGAGGTGTAAGTTTGAATCATTATCAATAAGGCTAGCTACTGTGGTTTAATTGTTAAATTGTTTTTGACAAAGCTCCATAAAAGCACGTCCATACTGACGAATTTCAGCATCATCACGTACTGCCATCCAGCTGGTAAAACGTCCAAAATGGTCGACTGGAATCGCCGTTAAGTTGCTATAGTGGCTTGGCTCAAAGGCCATCTCAGCAATGATGCCGATGCCTAAACCTAGACCAACATAAGTACTGATCACGTCGGCATCTAGCGCTGCCAATACGATATCAGGCTCTAAACCAGCTGCTGCAAACGTTTTGTCAATTGCACCGCGACCTGTAAAGCCACCATGGTAGGTAACGATTGGATAGCTGGCAAGAGTTGGCAAATCAACAAATTCCTGATTGGCAAGCTCATGATCGCTTGGCACAATAACGCGATGCGTCCAGTCATAGTAGCGATAGCATCTGAGATAATTGTTGTGAAGTAAAGACTCAGTTGCAATACCAATATCAGCCTGACCACGAATAACCATCTGCGCGATGGTCTCAGGATCGGCCTGCTGTAGAATCAAATTGACCTTAGGGAAACGCGCTTTGAACTCTTTTACTACTTGCGGTAAAACATAACGCGCTTGGGTATGAGTCGTAGCAATGGTAAGTGTGCCGATATTTGGATTATTAAAATCGAGACTCAGATTTTCAATGGTACGAATTTCGGCAAAAATAGATTCAATATGTGGCATGAGAGCAGTACCCATGGTCGTAAGACCTGTTAGCCGTTTGCCTTGACGAACAAATACTTCCGTTTTGAGTTGATTCTCAAGCGCGGCAATGTGTTTTGATAAACTTGATTGACTGGTATGCAATACCATTGCTGCTTGACTTAAGTTATAGCCATTAATCACGGTATGCCACACTGTCTCCAGCTGCTTGAGCTGAATTTGTAAATGTCGCTGATTAACTACTACATCAATTGCCATAACCTAATCCTATTGGGTAGATATACAAAGCCTATTTGTATACATAAAGTAAAAATGTATAAATGTGGATAATAGAGTAGTGTAAAACAAAGTTATTATTCTTGTATATAATAAATAGATATCAATTTATAATATTTTGGAATATGGAGTTTTTGTTTTTGAATAAATGGTATCTACTAAAAGCATATCTGTGGAGCCACAAGAAAAAACAGCCACCCTTCAAAGGGTAGCTGTTTTAGTTTGTTTAAATGACTAACAGAGTTTAAAGTCATGTTTTAAAGCGTTCATGCAACATCAAAACGATCTGCATTCATGACCTTACTCCAAGCGCGAACAAAGTCATGCACGAATTTTTCTAAGTTATCGTCTTGCGCGTACAACTCGGCATAAGCGCGTAGTATGGAATTTGAACCAAACACAAGATCTACGCGGCTTGCTTGCCATTTCGTTTTCCCTGTTGCTCGCTCACGCACCTCATACATATTAGAAGTATTATGTGCAGTGTCGCTAGCCTTTGTCGGATGCCACGTGTGGTTCATGTCCGTCAGATTAACGAAGAAATCATTGGTAAGCACGCCAGCCCGCTCTGTAAAGACGCCGTGTTGACTCTGACCATGATTGGTATCCAAAACTCGCATACCACC
Source organism: Psychrobacter sp. JB193 (assembly GCF_002285555.1). Taxonomy (NCBI): domain Bacteria; kingdom Pseudomonadati; phylum Pseudomonadota; class Gammaproteobacteria; order Moraxellales; family Moraxellaceae; genus Psychrobacter; species Psychrobacter sp. JB193. Next base: position 308,297 of record NZ_NRGY01000001.1, on the reverse strand, counting down.
GATAAGTACCACCATCTCAGGAGCCGTTAACCCCATCAATTGACTACGATCAAGCAGCATCTCTTCAGGAGAGACAGCGTAGTCTTCTTTGACCCAATTGCGATAACCATCGTGTAAAGGTTCTAAATCAGCAAAAGCGTCTGCATCGGTCATTGCTTCATCAGCATCACCGCGACCTGCTTTGAATGGTACTGTGATACTTACGCCAGCTTCGTCAGCGGCTTGCTCAATGGCCGTATTACCTGCTAATACGATAAGATCGGCTAAGCTGATATCTTTGCCAAAGTCAGACTGAATGCTTGTCAAAGTTTCAAGCACACGCTGCAACTGCTGCGGTTCATTGCCAACCCAATCTTTTTGCGGTGCCAAACGAATACGTGCACCATTTGCCCCGCCGCGATAGTCTGAAGCACGGAAAGTACGAGCGCTGTCCCATGCAGTGATAATCAATTCACGACGGCTCAAATCACTGTCTAATATCTGCGATTTTAAGGTCGCAATGTCTTCATCGGTCAAGTCAGTGTTGCCCGTTGGAATAGGATCTTGCCAGATAAAATCCTCACCTGGTACGTCTGCACCCAAGTAACGAGATTTAGGGCCCAGATCACGGTGGGTCAATTTAAACCAAGCTTTGGCAAACACTTCATCAAAGTAATCTGGCTCTTGGTGAAATTTCTCTGAAATTTTGCGGTAGATAGGGTCTTTGATTAATGCCATATCTGCATCGGTCATGATAGGGTTACGGCGTACACTTGGATCGTGAGCGTCCAATGGACGATCTTCTTCGCGAATGTCAGTTGGCTCCCACTGCCAAGCACCTGCTGGACTCTTGGCTAATGCCCAGTTGTGCCCCAATAGCAGTTCAAAATAACCGTGATCCCATTGAGTGGGGTTGGTGGTCCATGCGCCTTCAATACCACTTGAAACGGTATCTCCAGCATTGCCACGACCTTTAGGATTACGCCAGCCTAAACCTTGCTCATGCACATCTGCTGCCTCTGGCTCATCTTCTAATATGGTGGCATCACCATTACCGTGACATTTACCAACGGTATGTCCACCGGCAGTCAGTGCAACCGTTTCTTCATCGTTCATTGACATACGGGCAAAAGTGGTGCGCATGTCTTGAGCGGTTTTTAGTGGATCAGGATTACCATCAACCCCTTCAGGATTGACATAGATTAACCCCATTTGTACCGCTGCTAATGGATTCTCAAGCGATTCACGATCTTTATTGCTCTCATAGCGGTTTTCGGTAGGCGCTAACCATTCACGCTCAGAACCCCAATATATGTCTTTTTCTGGATGCCAAATGTCAGCACGACCGCCAGCGAACCCAAGGGTTTTGAAACCCATTGATTCATAAGCCATATTGCCTGCTAGAATCATCAAATCTGCCCAAGACAGTTTATTCCCATATTTTTTCTTGATAGGCCACAATAGACGACGTGCCTTATCTAAGTTGACATTATCAGGCCAACTATTCAACGGCGCAAAACGCTGATTACCAGTGTTAGAGCCACCGCGGCCGTCAGCACTGCGATAAGTACCGGCCGAATGCCATGCCATACGAATCATAAGACCACCATAGTGACCCCAATCGGCTGGCCACCATTCTTGCGACTCAGTCATCAAATTTTTTAAATCTGTTTTGACTGCTTCTAAGTCCAGCTGTTTAAATGCTTCAGCATAGTCAAAATCATCACCCATCGGATTGGTTTTTTTGTCTTGCTGGTGCAGAATGTCTAAGTTTAAGCTATTTGGCCACCAGTCGGTTGCAGCAGACGCAGTGGTTGTATGGGCTTGATGCATAACAGGGCAGCCACCCATACTAGGACGCTGCGGCGTATGCGTTTGATCGACGTTTTCACTATGAATCGTCGGGCCTTTATCGTCGCCTTGATCATATGTTGTATTGGTAGAAGCATCCGCTGGATTGCTATTATGGTTTACAGGACAACGTTCCATATCTGATGCTTCATTCTTATTGGCGTTGGTAGAGGTTGAGTCGGTCATGGCATAACTCCTGTACTATGATGGTAGAGAGGTTCAATGATTAATTATAATCAGCATTATTTATACACAGATCATAGCTAAATATTATAGTTTTACAAAACAAATATATATGGATTATAAGTTTTAAATAACCAATCATAAGAAAGTGTGCTTACCTTATCTTACTCTTTATGAGCCATAAGTTAATGTAAAAATATCTAGTCAAGGTAGAGGTTCTCAAGTACCATAACTGGATTTTGTTGCGATAAGAGTATTGGTGCAACGTTGAACAATTTTTATCGATCCTTTTTGATGGTAAATACTTATAATGATTGATAAAAATTGTACACAGTTGTCTTCTTCGTTTTAAGTGTTAGTGAGTCATTATGTCTGCTGTCAAATCTTCGCCACCCAATCAGCCCGTTGCCAAAAAATCATGGGGAGAGGCGGCGAAAGCCTATCTTGATCGGCGCGCTATTATCATGTTGTTTTTAGGCTTTGTTGCTGGCATTCCTATTCTGCTTATTTTTTCGAGTCTTTCATTGTGGCTACGAGAAGCAGGTATCGATCGCAGTGTGGTAACGATGTTTAGCTGGGCGGCCTTAGGGTATTCGTTTAAATTTATCTGGGCACCTTTGGTTGATGCTGTGCCATTGCCTGTATTGACCAAACTTTTGGGTCGCCGTCGTAGTTGGATATTAGTTGCTCAGCTATTGATTATTCTGGCTATTTGTTTGATGGCTAGCGTCAACCCAATCGATGAAAGTAGCCTGATTTGGATGGCAGTTGGTGCTGTATTGCTTGGGTTTTCTTCTGCAACGCAAGACATTGTGGTTGATGCCTACCGTATTGAGCTTGCACCTCCCAGTCTACAGTCTGTCCTATCAGCGATGTATACGGCTGGCTATCGCTTGGGAATGATTGTCGCAGGAGCGGGTGCCCTGTACTTAGCCGACTATTTTGGTTCTACAGAAGCACTCTATAGTTATGAAGCTTGGCGTAATACTTACTGGATCATGGCAGCAGTGATGGGCGTTGGTGTGGTGACCACGCTGATCATCCGTGAGCCAGTGAGTGAGCAGGTGCGTGTGCCACGCCAGACATCAGACTATACGCGTTTGGTTCTCGTATTTGCTTTATCGGTCATTGGTTTTGTCCTAGTATTTGCCAATATGGGTGCCATACTGCCTGAAACTGAGAGTGCCTTAATTGGATTTTTGATTGAGATTGTGCATCTGGCGTTGAGTTTGACGACGGCATTGGTCATTGGTTACGGTTTAGTCAAAGTAGGGCTCGTTAAAGAAGAGGTCGCACGAGCAACTTGGGTCGAGCCGATTGCAGATTTCTTTCGTCGTTATGGCAAAAAAGCATTATTACTGCTGGCACTAATTGGCTTATACCGCATCTCTGATATCGTCGCTGGCGTGATCTCTAACGTTTTTTATCTCGATATGGGTTTTAGTAAGACAGATATTGCCAACGCCGTGAAGCTTGTGGGTGTGGTCATGGTGATTGCTGGTGGCTTTTTAGGCGGTTTAATGGCGCAAAGGCTACGTATGATGCAAGCTATGATGGTTGGTGCCATCTTGGCCTGTGTGACCAACTTATTGTTTGTGTTATTGACCTATCATCAAGGTAGCTTGCCAGTCATGTACTTGGCTGTTATTTTTGATAACTTGGCAGCAGGTCTTGCCAGTGCTGTATTTATCGCTTTCTTGTCGGCACTGACGTCTATTCGTTTTACTGCAGTACAGTATGCGATATTTTCATCGCTTATGACCTTACTACCTAAAGTTCTGGGCGGTTATTCGGGCACTATTGTCGATAACATGGGCTATCCATTTTTCTTTATTTTTACTTTTGCCATTGGTCTGCCAATCTTGATTTTAATCTACTTGGTCGATAAACACATTGTCATTGGTGATAATGACGATATATATGGTGATAATGATAAATTAACAAAGGCGAATCCAAACCTGACCGATACCAATGAGCCACCGCGTGCGTCAGAATAGCCTAAGCTTTAAATTTATACTTATTCATCGATAATACCTTTTTATTAGTCGCATCTTTTTATTTATCGCACGTTTAAGAGTTATTTATGACATCAATGACCATTCGTCAAATAAAGCAGCAAATTCAGCAGTTGACGAATACAGAATCCGCCAGTAAATTGCCTTCTTTTTGGCTAACCGATTGGCTGCTATACGTCATTGATAAGCCAGCGCTGTTTTTGATTACGGATGAAAGCTACGAGCTGACAGAGGATGAGAAAAAACAGTTTAACGCTGGTGTGACGAAGATGCAGCAAGGCATGCCGCTTGCTTATCTAACGGGCCAGCAAGCATTTTGGTCACTGAATTTTATGGTTAATGAGCACACGCTGATTCCCAGACCAGATACTGAAATCCTGATTGAACAAGTAATAGATTGGATAAATATCTCACCAATCCATGCCAGTACTAAGCGCTTATTAGACTTAGGAACAGGTTCAGGGTGTATCGCTATCAGTCTTGCTCATGAGTTAAAAAATGATAACTGGCAAGTGGTTGCCGTTGATTTATTACCAGCAGCACTTGAGGTTGCTCAGCACAATGCGCTTATAAATGAAGTAGCCAATATCAAATTTATACAAAGCAGCTGGTATGACGCGTTTCGTACTCACGAAAAAGTATCATTCGATGTCATCGTCTCCAATCCTCCTTATATAGATGAGGAAGATGAACATCTAGCACAGCTAAAAGCTGAGCCTATCAGTGCGCTCAGTGCTCCCAATCATGGCTTGGCTGATATCGAACATATTATCCAGCAAGCACCATCCTATTTGCGTATAGGGGGCTTGTTAGCCATTGAGCACGGTTTCGATCAAGGTGTTTCTGTCCGTCAACTTTTTGCAGATAATGGCTTTGAATCCGTAACGACGGTGCAAGATTATGGTGGTAATGATCGCGTGACGCTTGGTCATATCTAGTCGTACCAATTTTATTCAGCTGTACCAATTTATTGTCATTGGTTTTTTAATTATAGGTTTTAATAATGGATAGGGCGCACTCATTAGAGACAGAGCAGTTATCAGACGAAGAGCTACTGGTTTATGCGCGGCAAATACTGCTTGATGGCTGGGATGTTGATGCTCAGCTGAGGTTAAAGTCTGCACGTATCGTCATCATTGGAGCAGGCGGACTAGGTTGTCCAGCTTCTGAAACATTAGCACGTGCAGGCATTGGACAAGTTCATCTCATTGACGATGATGTGATTGAGGCCAGCAATCTACAACGGCAAACTCTATTTTTACCTGATGACATCAATAAGTCTAAAGCGCTAACAGCGGCGCAGATGCTCGAGCGCATTAATCCTTTGATAAATGTCAAAAGTACGATAGCAAGATTGAGCGAAGACAATGCTTATGACTTACTTGATATGGTAATAGGTAAGCCTGATTTGCTTTTAGATTGTACGGATAATTTCGCCACGCGCGACATCATCAATCGCATTAGTGTGCGTTATCAGATTCCATTATTGTCTGCCTCAGCGATTGCGATGCAAGGGCAATTGGCTTTGTTCGAACCGCATTTAGATACAGGGTGTTATCACTGTGTGTTTGGCTCAGTGGTAGACGATATAGAGGCAGATGAACGTACGTGTGCCAATTCAGGTGTGCTTGCCAGCACAACAGCTATTATGGGCAATTTGCAAGCCAATACCGCCTTGCAATATCTAGGATTAACCAAAAATCCACTGACAAATAAACTGTTATTGTGGGATGGTAGCCGAATGCAGCAACGTCTCATGGGCTATCGCAAAGATCCAGAGTGTCCTGTCTGTAGCAGTCATTAATCTTTATCTATCCTCAAATATCCTTTTTATTACCATAGTTGTTTTTTATGAAAATTCATCGTCCCCATTTATTGAAACACACTTTCAATGTTGTTAATCGTGTTCGCCAAACGGCGAGCGTGGCTGGTCTTTCTGCACTGAGAGTCGTAAAAGGTGAGAAACCTGATGCTATGTTGCTAAAAGAGACTTTCGAGCAGCTAGGTACGACTTATATCAAAATTGGTCAATTCATTGCTAGTACGCCGTCATTGTTTCCTCGCGATTATGTCACTGCGTTTCAAAGCTGTTTGGATCAAACCACGCCATTGTCTTATGCTTATATTGAGCAAGTCTTGAAGGAAGAGTTGGCAGTCGACGGTATAACACTTGATGAGTTGTTTGCTCATATTGAGCCAAAACCGCTGGCCTCAGCTTCTATTGCTCAAGTGCATGCCGCACGTCTACATAATGGTGCCGAGGTGGTATTAAAGGTACAAAAGCCTGGCGTCGAGACCATCATGCAAACAGATTTGGGCGTCTTGCATGGTGTCACCAAACTGCTTGAGCTACTCATGCCATCTATGAAGTTTGCCAGTATTGCGCCTATTATTGATGAAATCCGTCTACGCATGCTTGCTGAAACGGATTTTATCGCTGAAGCGCAAAACATTCGTGATTTTCAGCAGTTTTTAGTATTGTCTGGTAACACCCGTGTGACGGCGCCAGAAGTATATGAGACGTTGACGACGAAGCGTGTGCTCACAATGAGTCGCTTATACGGTGTCTCTATGGTAGACGAGTCGCTGATGCGCCAGTACTGTACTGATCCTGCTCAAGTCATGGCAGATACCTTAAATACATGGTTTGCCAGTCTCATGTTATGTAACAGTTTCCACGCTGATCTGCATGCCGGTAACTTAATGCTGTTAACCGATGGCCGTATTGGCTTCTTGGATTTTGGTATTGTCGGTAAATTAAAAGCTGAAAGCTGGCGTGGGTGTATGGGTATGATGCAAGCAATGCAAGACAATGATTATCAGGCAATGGCGCGTCATATGATTGATATGGAGATGACGCATGGTGGTAATCAGGTTGATGCCGTAGCATTAGGCAATGATTTACAACGTATGATGAAGACTATCATGGCAGAAGACAAAGCCTTTACCAGCGGTGTTCCTTTCAATAGTAAAGAGCAAGCAGATGAGCTCAATACCATGATGCTTGAGATTGTCGAAGTGGGTAAGCGTCATGGTATTCACTTTCCCCGTGATTTTGCCTTGTTGACTAAGCAGATGTTGTATTTCGATCGCTTCATGCGCACGCTTGCACCTGACATGGATATGTTCAGCGATCAGCGAGTGCAAATGCTTGGACAAACAGAGAGTGAAGCCGCGACAACGCGTACCTTAAATCTGTCTTAAAGGCTTATAACGCACTAAATCATGAGCTGATTCTTATTTCTGATTGTTTTAACACAATAGATTGTGTGCTTATCGCCGCAAAATGGCTCTGTCTAGATAACTGCTTTTAAAAGCCGTGCTTTTCCTATTATTACCAGTAAAACGGCGATTGCTTTTATCGGTACTCTCATTGCCATGTTTGTACCTCAGCGTTCTACATGGCAAGCAATGACGGCGTAATGCACACTCAAGATAGCCTATACCACACTACGGCTAAATACCTCTCGTAGCTCAAAACTGGTATGGACTTGAGCAACGCCTTCGATACGATTTAACCTATGTAATAAAAACTCCTCGTAATGTGCCATATCGCGTACCCGAACTTTAATCAGATAGTCTTCGGTACGACCAGTGACAATACTACAGCTCACTACTTCATCAAAGCTTTGTACTTTAGATTCAAATTGTTCGAAACGCTCTGCTGTGTGGCGATCCATACTGATAGCGATAAACACCGCCAGTGGGTAACCAATTTTTTGTGCATCTGTTTTGGTGTGATAGCCTGTGATGATGCCTGCATCTTCTAAGCGCTTAATACGGCGCGCACAGGGAGTTGCCGAAAGATTGACACGTTCAGCCAGCTCAGTAATACTCATTCGAGCTTGTGTCTGTAATAAACGCAATAGTTGTTTATCGGTCTCATCTAAATCTACCAATAAAGCAGTATCTGAATGACTACTTATCATAATTTATTATCATGCTAGAGAATTTATCTAATTATAACGACCAATACAAGATTTTCCACTAAAATAACGCAAAAATGCATGAAAAAAAGCGGATTTCTGTAGCTTAAACTTTGCTATTATAATGACAGATACAGTGGTTATCTCGTATGATACATAATGCTTTAATAAAAAACTGTCCAATTAAATATCTAAAATCTCATATCATCTAAGGATTGATTATGTCTAACCAAGCCACCAGCACCGTTGCCAAAGCGACCACCAAGATGACACCAAAAAGTGCCGCTTTTGATTTCCGTAAATACCGTCCATTTGCTTTTGCACCATCGTTACCAGATCGCACTTGGCCAAGCAAGACGATCGAGAAATCACCAATATGGGCAAGTGTGGATCTGCGTGATGGCAATCAGGCACTGATTGATCCGATGACCATTGAACAAAAAATGCGTTTTTTTAATACGCTAGTAGAAGTTGGATTTAAAGAGATTGAAATTGGCTTTCCGTCAGCGGCACAGGTTGAATTTGACTTCGCTCGTAAACTTATCGAAGAAAATCATGTGCCAAACGATGTGACCTTGCAAGTTTTGGTTCAGGCTCGTGAGCATTTAATTGCTCGTACCTTCGAATCATTGAAAGGCGCAAAGCGTGCGGTGGTCCATGTTTATAACTCAACCAGCCGTGTACAACGTGAAAAAGTTTATGCTAAAAACAAAGATGAAATTAAAGAAATCGCTATCACTGGCGCCAAGCTATTAAAAGAATATGCAGCAAAATATCCTGAAACAGAGTGGGTTTTTCAATATTCACCAGAAAGCTTTAGCCAAACAGAAACTGAATATGCCGTAGAGGTCTGTGATGCTGTTTGTAAGATTTGGCAGCCGCAGCAAGGACAAGAGGTCATTCTTAACTTACCAGCGACGGTTGAAGCCTCAATGCCGAACGTTTTTGCTGATCAGGTTGAGTATTTCTGCCGCAATCTTGCCCATCGTGAGCATGTTATTGTCAGCTTGCACACACATAATGACCGTGGCTGTGCCGTGGCTGCTGCTGAACTTGGCGTCCTTGCGGGTGCTGATCGTATTGAAGGGACGCTATTAGGTAATGGTGAACGTACAGGTAATATGGATATCATGGTCATGGCCATGAACTTGTTTAGTCAGGGTATCGATCCTGAGCTTGATTTTAGTAATATGAGCGAAATTGTACAGGTGGTAAGTGAGTGTAATAACTTGCCTTTACATCCGCGTCATCCTTATGTGGGCGAATTGGTATTTACCGCCTTTAGTGGCTCACATCAAGATGCCATCAAAAAATCGCTTGATTACAATGAAAAGCATCAAGACGAGACCGATAATGTTTGGGATGTGGCTTACTTACCGATTGATCCGGCGCATATTGGTCGTAGTTATCAAGATGTGGTACGTATCAATAGCCAATCTGGTAAAGGCGGTGTCGCTTACATTTTGCAGCGTAATTATGGGTTCAACTTACCACGTTGGATGCAAATTGACTTTAGCGGTGTGGTACAAAAACAAGCTGAGGCCGTAGCGCGTGAGTTACAGAATGACGAGATTTTGCAGACTTTTGAAGACACATATCTACAGCAGGGCAAGTTTGAGCTATTAGATTATAGTGTTAATAATAAAGGTGGCGAAGTTTATTTTAACGGTCAAGTACAAATGAATGGTGATATCATCAACATCGATGGTACTGGTAATGGTCCACTATCATCTTTTATTGATGGTCTTGCACAGCATACAGGCAAATCACTCCACATCATTAATTACGCTGAGCATGCAATCAATCCGCAGCACAATAATGGTAACGGCATTGATGATGATACCAATCGGGACAATAAAACAAATGCAAACGCTGCAGCTTACATTCAATTAAATGTAGATGGTGACGTTTATTCAGGTATTGGCACTTGTAGCAGTACGGTATCGGCAATGCTTAAAGGCGCGTTATCTGCTTTTGCCCAAGCAGTAGGCACCGCTGCCGCCTAATAGTTATAGTTATATAACGGTATTGGCCCTTTGTATTAATGACACCATCGCTCCTTGCTATATGCAAGTACAGTGATGGTGTTTTTTTTACTATAAAAGCACTAGGGTTCTGATGTAGCACTTTATAATGATGCATTATTTTAGCGTGCGCTAAGTCATCATCAATAGCATAATGTTACTTGTATTTTTGGTGTCTAAGACTTACGCTAATGTATATAACGCATATTATTATAAATAAAAGGTTAATTATGGAACCTATATCATTTGCTTCATTTTCATTAGCAGCTTTGTTGGCGTCATTACCAGCGAATGGTGAAGTCATTAGTAAGCCAACGATTACTACTCATATCAGTCCTGCAATCGCTGGACAATGGGAGATAGATTTAGACAGCGAGATCACCATGACGAAAGAGGCTGAAGCCAGACAGGCTGCTGCCTTAGTCGATGGACAGAACGTTGACAGAGATGAGCCTAGAATAGTGGCAGGATCAGAAGGCGGTATTCTCACCCAAGATGAGCAACGGGCGCTTAATATTCAATCAAATCCTAACAAAGATTTGATCGCATCTACTAAAGTCTCCAATCAATGTCGCGAGCTATATAATTTTGCAGCAGATAATGAGGTATGGACTGTCAGTGGCAAAGAATTGACATACGGTCGCTATCTCATCACACATCGTGAAGAGGGACTACCTATTATCGCTATTAAAACTATCTATGATAATAACGAAGTAGATTGTTCTGGTAATAAAATTGATCAAACGGATGAAGCGTTAATTGCATTTGTGAATCATGATGGCAACAAAATGCAGTGGTGTGCCGATCCTGATGGTAATGAGTGCTTTATGAACTTCAATAGAATATTGCCTTAACCAGCTATAGGAATTATCCTTAATTCTTAAAATAAAAAACCGCTATTTTAAATAGCGGTTTTTTTATTTTGATAGATTACATTTTCAATCTAGGATTGTTTTTTTGCTTTGTTCGCTGTTAAAAGCTCTCTTTCAAGATAATGGATATTTTGTGCTTCATTGACAAAATTATCATCTGCTAAAATCACGTCACGATGTAGAGGGATGTTGGTTTTGATGCCTTCAATGACCAATTCATCAAGTGCATGCAATGTTTTAGATACCGCTTGCTGACGAGTTTGACCGTGGCAAATCAGTTTGCCAATCAACGAATCATAATAAGTCGGTATTTCGTAGCCAGGATATAGGTGTGAATCAAACCGAACGCCTGCGCCACTTGGGGCAAACAATTGACTTACTGTACCAGGGCAAGGAACAAAGGTTGCTGCATCTTCAGCATTGATACGGCATTCAATCGCATGTCCTTGAATCTCAATCTCGCTTTGACGATAAGACAATCCATAACCAGCAGCGATTTTAAGCTGTTCAACGACCACATCGATACCTGTAATCATTTCGGTGACAGGATGCTCAACCTGAACACGAGTGTTCATTTCGATGAAGAAAAACTCGTTGTTTTCAAATAAAAATTCGAAAGTACCTGCGCCGCGATATTTCACTAGCTCACATGCTTTTACGCAAGCTCTTAATATAGGCTCACGCACATCATCAGGGATGTCAGGAGCAGGGGCTTCTTCTAATACTTTTTGGTGACGACGTTGTAGCGAGCAATCGCGATCATACAAATGAATAGCATTGCCGTTGCCATCACCCAATACCTGTACTTCTACGTGGCGCGGGTTTTGTAGATAACGCTCCATATAAACAGTATCATCGCCAAACCACAATTCTGCTTCTTGTTTGGCAGCTTGTACTTGACCAACGATATCTTCGAAACGTTCAACCACACGCATACCACGACCACCGCCGCCAGAAGCGGCTTTAATCAACAATGGAAAACCAATATTGCGTGCTTGCTCTTCAGCATTATGTAACGTAACGGCACCCACAGAGCCAGGCACAGTCGGTACACCTGCTTTTTTCATCGCGTTAATGGCTGATACTTTGTTACCCATCAAACGAATATGATCAGCGTTAGGGCCAACGAAGGTCAGACCTGCCTCTTCAACTCGTTCAGCAAACTCAGCATTCTCGGATAAAAAGCCGTAGCCAGGGTGAATGGCATCAGCGCCAGTGATTTCGGCTGCGGTCAAAATGGTATTGATGTCAAGATAACTCTGACTGGCGTTAGGTTTGCCAATACAGATTGCTTCGTCAACAAAGCGCAAATGCATTAAGTTTGCATCAGCCGTGGAATAGACACCTACAGTTTCTATTCCAAGAGCTTTACAAGCTCGAACGATACGCAGGGCAATCTCACCTCTATTGGCGATGAGCAGTTTTTTTATCATGGGTTCATCCTTGTCGAAGCGGCATTCATTGATAGAGTCGCTAGCTTAGGCATATTCAAATTAAATGCACTTAGTATAAGACAATCTAAATTAGATCATCTTATAGAAGATAACGAAGCCTCTATCATCATGAGATAAAGTATGGCAAAAATAGTCGTTAGGCTTTGTAGCGTACGACAGGCTGACCAAACTGTACCACTTCTGAGTTATTCACTAAGATTTCGTCAATGACACCACTTTGGGTCGCTTCAAGAGGATTCATGATTTTCATCGCTTCAATAATTCCTAAGGTGTCACCAGCCTGTACCTTTTGTCCAACCTTTACAAATGGCGGATCATTAGGACTAGGGGCTGAATAATAAACACCTACCATTGGCGATGTCTCAACACTACCAGCTTTTACTGCTGCAGGCGCGGCTTCAGCAGCGATTGGTGCACCAGCAGCAGCGGGCGCAGCCATCATTGTTGGCGCAGGCGCATCATAGTGACGAGTCAAACTGATATGCTCATCATCTGAGCTAACTTCTAAATTAACCAGTTCACTTTCTTCCATAAGGGCGATCAGGGTGCGTATTTTTTCAATATCCATAGTTTTAATTTTGCCTTGTACCAAAGTCGAGAAATAGTGTAACTAAATATTGTGTAGATAATTGCTAATGATACCTATATTCCGGTCAATGAGCAATCGATGTACAGTTGTTAACTGAGTTTTTTTACATATTATGACGTAAGCTATCGTACGCGTAAGAAAATATTAACGATTTATCATAGTCTATGTGACCTCATAGCGCCAGTAAATATCATTAGAAGTATTGTTTGGATGAATCGAAACACGATTAACCCCACAAAGCTCTTAAACGTCTTTGTTGATAACGTAGTCGTAATGTGAGTAAGATAGACGACAAAACCAAACCATTAATCAATGCCATCCAAAATCCCTGTGCACCAACATCAGTGAAGCGCACCAAATAAATACCTAGTGGTAGAGCCACTAACCAATAACAAAATAGCGTGACCAACATGGGTACGGCAGTATCTTGCATACCGCGCAATATCCCTGCGATGTTTACTTGCCAGCCATCAAAGAGCTGATAAGCGAGCGCAAAAATAAGCAGATGCATAGATTGAGCCATCACGGCTGGATTGTCAGTGAAGGCCGCTGCCAATTGTGGTCTAAATAGCCATATTCCAAGCATACAAATAATGGCAATCAATACTGTCCATATGAGACCAGTGGCTTGCACTTGACGTAGCGCCATCATGTTTTTTTCGCCAAAGCGATTAGATACCATGATGGTTAATGCCATCGCGACTGATATAGGTATCATGAACAATTGTGAGGTGACAGACAATGCGACTTGATGCGACGCAGTTGCCAGCTCGCCCAATGGACTGATGACGAGTGCGCCCAAGCTAAATAAACTGGCTTCAAAAAAGATGGACACACCAATAGGAATACCAAGCTTAAGAAGTTTTTTGATCTGTGCACGATTAGGACTGGCAAACGCATAAAAAAAGCGAGTACTGGCAAACTGTTTACGCTTAGTAAAACTGGTATAAGTAGCGAGTAGTAACACGTTTATCCATAAAACTAAGGCAGTTGCAACCCCGCAACCGGCGCCGCCAAGCTCAGGCATCCCAAATAAACCATGAATAAAAATATAGTTCAGAGGAATATCGGCAAGTAAGCCGATGATACTAATGACAGTCACGGGCTCAGGTCGACCAAGTGCTTCGCAATAGCTGCGCAGTACCGCATAGACAGCCAAAGCAGGGAAACCAAAGGAGACACCATGCAAATATTGCGTGGCAATTGGCTGAATGTTCTCAGGTACACCCATGATTCCGAGTACATTTGGCGCTAAATTGACAACGATGAAACCAATAATACCAAGGACACCAGCAGTCCATAAAGATTGCTGTGTGATATGTGGTACTTGACTGTGCTGATCTTTACCTATCGCTTCACCAATCAGCGGTGTGGTTGCGATTAAAATACCAGAAGCCAATAAAAATAGAGGAAGCCAGATACCAGATCCAACAGCCACGGCCGCTAAATCAAGTGCAGAGACTTGACCCGCCATAATGGCATCTACGACACCGAGCGCTGCTTGGCAAAATTGAGTAATCAAAATAGGAAGCGCAAGCACGCCTAAGCGGAAGCTGTAGCTTTTAAAGTCTTTAAAAGATAATGGGAAAACCATAGTGAGCAACTTTTTATTCTTTGTGGTCGTCATTGCTGATGAACAAATATGGTCATCAGCAAATCAATAGCGGACAGTAAGATAGAAGTTGTGCCAATGATGATAATTTGATAAACAGTAGAAGCAAGCCTATAAGGGCAAAGTCTGAAAATAAAATGAAAGGCACAAAAATAAAAATAACCCGTCAATTCAAAAAGTGAATAGACAGGTTATAAGTAAAGAAGATGGTAAAGAAGCTAGGCTATGATGTCAACGTTAAAGAAGCGTTTGTTATCACTAAAATATTAGCTCATAAAGATTCTGGTAAATCTTGTACCACTGCTTGATATCCGATTAGTGTATTATTCGCGTCAAATGCTTGTACGACAATCGCGTAGTTAATTGATTTGTCAGAAATAACAGGCGCAAACTGGGTTTCAAGATTACTCAATACCAGATTCTGTACATAGCCATTAGCACCCGATTCTGCTTTATTGACGTCGATTTGACTGATTAATACGTGCTGAGTATTAGCAGGGTTTTTCCAAGTAACATTTTTCTGATTTCCATTACCGACAATATCAAGGTTCATTTGACCAAGTTCATAGTCCAGAGGGTAGGTTCTAAAATTGGAACGAGCACTAATGGTATAAGTCACATTACAATTGTTTTCGCCACTCGATAGCGTTTTGCCGCCTAATCCGTCTTGATATTCAAAACTGCCTTTCCACGGTGAGCCTGCTTCTTTTTCTTCAAAACTACCAGCAAAGGTAGTTAGCAAGTTTGGTGTTTCTATCCCTAACTCATTAACATACTTAACATCCAAAAACTCTAAAGTATCGAGACTGCCTGTCACTTTACCAGCGATATAATTATCGACTTTTAGGGCTGAATTTACACCCAAGCTATTATTTTCTTGGCAAGCTTGTTGCTGATAGCTAATGCTACCGTCAACACTGCCAACCCCATCTTTACTGATGTCAAAGTATACGGCGCCAATATCAGTATCGTTGCTGTCACCATCATTGAGTTCAACGAAGTGTCCAACATACAGACCACCACGTCCACCTTCTGGTGTCAGCTTGTCTAAGAAATTATCCAGTGACTCTTCTGGCAAGAATACTGACTTTAAAATCTCAGCCATAGATTTTTCGTCATCGCTGAGTTTGTCTTCAACTTCTTTATATTTTTCTTTTACTTTGTCTTCCACACGATCATATTCGTCTTTTACCTGATCTTCTATGCGGTCGTACTCTTCTTTGGCCTTGTCGCCATCGCTACCACAAGCACTGAGCGTCAAGCTGAGCATACTGAGGGTTAAGGCAGACAATAGCAGTTTGGGTGCGCTCATAACTAAATCCTAGCGTTGTTATATAACAGTTATAAAAAGTGTAAGCAGATAAAAAGTCTGTGCTCGCCAATATAGCAAATTTATACAGCACGCACGTGGATAAGTGTTAACTTACAACATAAAATTTTATATATTACCCTTACAGATAGACGTTGGCCTCGTCTGGCAGTAGGCCAAGAGTATCTGCCATAGACACAATGGCGTGCCAATGTTTTGGCTCAAGTGGAATAATAGTAAGCTGCTCGCAACCTTTTTTAAGGAGTAAAGAGTCTTCAAGTGCTGGCAAAAACTTCAGCTCTGATAAAGGTAAAACATCTATGAAAGCCAGCTCAAAACTCACTTCTACCATATACCAACGCGGCGCGTCTTCAGTCGTCAGTGGATCGTAATGGCGATGTTCAGGATGAAACTGGCTGGGATCAGGAAATCCTGCTTTGCTAATAGTCATGATGCCAGCTGCGCCTGACGGTCTGGCGCTAGAATGATAAAAGACAACTTTGTCGCCAACACGCATGTCATCACGCATAAAATTGCGAGCACGGTAGTTACGAACGCCATCCCAGTCGTCTGTCTCTAATCGCTCTAAATCTTCAATACCAAAAAATTTCGGGTTGGATTTCATCAGCCAATAAGCCATGTGTTGTATCCTTATAGTATGGTCAGTTATTTGTCGTAAACGTCTGATTAATGCGTTTTTAACATGTTGCCTGTAAGCCAATCGTTTTAACATCGGTTTTTATGAGTGGTTTTGTTGAGAAATTTATTATCGCAGCGCTTTTCTTTACATCATCTAGCCGTTATCCTAGCGCTACTTTCTGCTGATAACATCAGCCACCTATTTGTATAGACCGTTTTGCAGACAGCTTTTTCACAGATACCTTTATTAAAGAACCCTTCGTTTATGTCAAATACTCAATCTGCTCATTTCTTAAGTAGCAATAGACCTTTTAATGATTCTATGGTGAGTGTATGGGACGTGAAAGCCATTCCGCTAGCACTTTATATTCACATCCCGTGGTGCGTCAAAAAGTGCCCTTATTGTGACTTTAATTCACACGAGCTACCAGAAGATTCTCAGCTGTCTATGTATGATGAATACGTAGACGCGCTGTTGCTGGATGCTCGATTACAACAGTCACTGACGCAAGAGCGTGAAATCAGCTCAATATTTATAGGCGGGGGCACCCCTTCATTGCTGCCAATTGCACAGTACCAGCGTTTGTTTTCTGGCTTACGTCGTATTTTTAGCTTTGCTGAAGACATCGAGGTGACGATGGAAGCCAATCCAGGTACGCTTGAGCATGCCCCTTTTGCTGAGTATTTGAAAGTGGGTATCAATCGGTTGTCTATTGGGGTACAGAGCTTTGCTGCTGATAAATTGAAAACGCTTGGTCGTATCCATGACCCTGCTCAGGCACTATCAGCAATTCGTGCTGCTCGTACCGCGGGTTTTGAGCGAGTCAATGTGGATTTGATGCATGGATTACCGCAGCAAATGATGGATGAGGCATTGACTGATATTGAAATGGCGCATGAAGCAGGCGCTACCCATATTTCTTGGTATCAATTAACCATTGAGCCCAACACAGTGTTCTATCGCAGTCAGCCTATTTTGCCAGATGAAGACAATTTGGCCGATATTGAGCAAGCTGGTCAAGCGCTTTTAGAGGACTTGGGCTATAGCAATTATGAAGTCTCAGCTTGGGTGGGCTCCTCAGACAAGCCATGTCGTCACAATATTAACTATTGGCAGTTTGGTGACTATTTGGCGATTGGCGCTGGCGCGCATGGTAAGGTAACGGTTGGTAATATAGGCTTAAACTTAACTGAGAGTAGGCTACGTCCTGTAGAAACAGACAGTAGATTAGAAAATAACTTGCTAGAAGCGTCTGGTATTTACCGTTTTAGTAAGTCGCGCTTGCCTAAAGATTATATGGTTAAAAATGACGAGTTTGACAGTCATGATACCGCTAACGTTGAGGCTAAAGATTTACCAGTAACTGAGTATTCGTCCATTCAACAACTTGCCCCAAAAATGGTTGGTTGGCAGAAAATTGCCAGTGACGAGCTAGTCAGTGAGTTCATGCTGAATGTACTACGTTTGCATGGCGGGGTAGAGTGGTCGTTGTTTGAAGCTAGAACGGGTCTTAGTTACGATGACATTGATGTGCAAGTGAAAAAACTGATAGCGCAGGGATTATTGATAGACAGTACTGAGCAGCTACAGCCGACCGCATTAGGGCAGCGTTACTTAAATCAAATATTACGAGAGTTTTTATGACAGTGAATATTGATCGCCATATTATCAAGCAGCAGTTTACAGCTGAAACATCTTAAAAAACTTACAATAAAAAAAGGGCTTATCAAATTAATGATAAGCCCTCTAGAACATCTAAGTAGTTAACACTTAGATTTTGTTTTGTACTTCTTGTGCACTACCAGATACAGCACTGCCAGCACTTGATACGTCTTGGCCTAAACCTTTAAAAGTGTTACAACCAGTTAGAACAAACATAGCAGCTAAAGATGCGATAATTACTTTTTTCATAATAGTATCCTCAAAAATGGGTTTTTATAAATAATCACAGTGACCTAAGCAGGTGCTTAAACTTCACTGAGGGGGTAATGAATAAAATGATAATGTATAAATATTATCTCGCTATCCGTTACCGACATAATAGTGAAAGTTAAAAACGCTGCACAGTATCAAAATGTAATTATCGCTAGTAAACTGTAACTTTTCATTACACACCATATATAAGGCAAACAACAGTTTGCTTTGATTACTTGAGGAGTATTATGACCATCCATATCGTGCTGGTAGCCCCTAAGATGCCTAGCAATACAGGCAATATTATCCGCTTGTGTGCGAATACAGGCGCGCAGCTACATTTGGTGAGACCTTTGGGGTTCGAGCTTGATGATAAAAAACTACGCCGTGCCGGTCTGGACTATCATGAGTATGCGCATTTGCAAGTACACGATGATTGGATAATGGCAAGACAGGCATTGCAAGCTGCAGACTGTCGAACGATTACCGCGCTGACCACCAAGCTTAGTAAGCCTTTTTATGACTATGATTTTAGCGGACAGCGAGGCACTGAAGAGGTAGAAAACCACTCAATGCCTAATATCGCTCTGGTGTTTGGGTCTGAAACCGCAGGATTGGCTGACGATATTCGTGAAGACATCGGCGCAGACAATTGGCTGAGATTACCGATGCTTGCTGATTCACGCAGTTTGAATTTGTCTAATAGCGTGGCAATATGCTTGTATGAAATATGGCGTCAGCAAGGCTTCTCTGGTGACGAGGGGCGCAGTATTGGCTATGAGACATTGACTGTCTATGATCCAAAATAACGCTCTGTTGATTGGCTAATCAAATATCATGTCCTATATCTATAGACACGTATAAAAATGACCAGAGCTTTATAAACAGTTGGGCGGCTTGGGTAGACCAGCTAAGCGATTGACATGGCGAGCAACCAACCCTGTATTGAATAACTGCTGAAGCTTTTGGTTGCTAATGTCATGGGTTGGCAGCGTTTTCTGTAGCCATTTAATGAGCGGGCGTGTGGCGGGTGCGTGATTGAACTTATCAAAAAACGCTCGTACCTGTTGTAAGATTTGCAAATGCTCAGTCTCTAACACCACATCTAAGGTATTAGCGAGTTGCTGCGCAATAGCAGGTGTCCAAATATTATGGTCACATAAATGACCGTCCTGATCCAATGCCACGGTACTCAAATCGTGGGTCATATTTTCGTTATTCATAAGGTAATCGTCACCACTTTCTCGAATTGACTGTCTTGGGTTAAATTAACCCATTCCAAATCTGTTAATAAACCATTTAGTTTGGCATCTAGATTGAGCTTAGCGCTGGTATTGGTGGTTAGCTGAGCCACATCATCTGCTAGTGCATAGATGCCAGCAATACCCTGTATTTCGCTCTCTTCTAAATGGGCATTAAACCAATCGATAAAAGCGATGGTTGAGCCGAGCAGTATCACACTGTCACCTGCACGCCATGTACGTGCCATCTCTTCGGTAGCGTGACTAAGCGTATCCATTGTACTGTGTAACTGATATAAGGTTGCCATAGGTATGTCCAGCTGTTGTTATTTTAATATTAGGCGTTGGGTCAAATAGTGATCTATTTGGTGATATTACTTGTCATCAAAATCGCAATATCTGCTCAAAATCTTGAGTGTTCACCACTTCTGGTATCAATGTTAATTGAGAGGCCAAATCTGCTGGTAGCATGCCCGTCACCCAACCACTAAAGACATCATCAGGGAGCCATGCGGCTGGCATATCATATAGATCAAGCGACTGAATCATGCCATGCAAACGTGATTCAGGCTGCATCAATAGGCCAAAGACGGGCGCATCCAAATAAAGCTGCACCTCATGGCCAAAAGTTGCTAGGGTTAGCGCAAGCGCACAGCCTTCATAACTGGCCATCTCAGTCGCCGTATGTAGCTGAATTAATAATTTCATGATTACTTCCTAATCTGTGTAGTCACTGACTGGCCTTTATCTAAGGCTGCTTTTTGCTAAAGCTGCACTTTATCAAAACTGCATCAGCGTATTGTTCTCTTGCATCATCATGGCGAGCTCGCTAAGTCCAACTAAGGCAAAACCTGCGGCAAGGTTGTCGCTATCAAGCTGATGACGTGCGCTGTTATCAGCATCAGTGATACCGCGACTGAGGGCAGTACTGACACAAACGGGTAGCGATAATTCATATTGCTCAGCGAGATTTTGCCACTCTTTGGTCAAATTGATTTGGTCAGCAGACTGCCAACGTAAACGATTTGCAATATGAGCAGCATCTCCATAAAAAAAGATATTTAACGACGCTTTTTTTATTTTGGAGTGGTCGCTGTCATTGTGCTGCTCGTCTGCAGCAACTGCATTTTTAGCGTTTTGAAGATAGGCACGTGCATAACGCAGCGCTAGCTTGGCAAGCGGGTGGCTTGGGTCGGCAGTAATGAGGAGTAAGGGCGTAGTGGTGGTCATAGAATTTTTATCAATCATCTGTGCTAAAGTTGTTTATGCTACCATAAAGCCACTCAAAGCAACTAGGCGCACTGCCATGAAATGTGGTTTTATATCCCACAGTTATTATTAAGTGCTGTTATTGGATACAGTGACTGCTTCGTAAGAAAAAACAATAAACTTATGCGCGAGCTTCACGTAGTCTTATCACTCTATGCAAGGAGTTTATGTCCCTATGTTACCTGCTATGCCTTCACCTATGAACAATACGACAGATTGTCAGCCGACAGCGGCGCAGCTACAAACATTGCAAACGGCAAGTAGCTTTGCTTATCAGATTTGGGAGAGCCGGACGGTCTCGTGTCAAACGTTTTTACGTAGCTATCCTCTAGACCAGACTTTAACGCGCCAGCAAATTGATGATCTGATTCAAGACTATACGTTGGATGAGAACTATCAATTGGTTGATGAAGCAAAGGTAATGAGCGGCTTACGACACTTGCGTACATTGCTGATGATGCGCTGGATTTGGCAAGATGCCTTACAAGTGATTGCGCTTGAGCAATTGACCGATGAGCTGTCTGAATTTGCTGATGGTTGTATCTCGTTTGCTAAGGACTATACGTATCGTCATTTGGTTAAACAGTACGGTGAGCCAACCTTTATTAACGCTCAAGGTAATGTGCAAATTGATGACATGGCAATCATGGCGATGGGTAAGCTTGGTGCTCATGAACTTAATTTATCGAGTGATATTGATCTCATCTTTGTTCATCAGGCTCGCGGAGAAACCAACGGCAACAAGGCAAATGGCACACGAAGTATAGACAACAAGCGTTTTATGACGCGACTCGGTCAAGGCATTATCAAACTATTAGACAATAAAACGGCTGATGGTTTTGCTTTTCGAGTCGACATGCGTTTGCGTCCATGGGGTGATGGTAGTGATTTGGCCATCCATTTATCGGCGCTACAAAAATACTTCTCTTTGCATGGACGTGCGTGGGAGCGTTTTGCGTGGTTAAAAGCCCGAGTAGTAGGCCACATAGACCAGCCATTCTATGATGAATTACAAGCGCTCATCAAACCATTCGTTTTTCGCTACTATGTGGATTATAGTGCGTTCTCAGCGCTTCGAGAGATGAAGTCACTCATTCAGAACCAAGTGGCTCAGCGTGAGGACTTGGATAATATCAAACTTGGTGCAGGCGGTATCAGAGATATTGAGTTTATTGTACAGGCCTTTCAGCTAATTTATGGAGGTAGGCATCCGCAGTTACAGATCAAGTCTTGCTTAGAAGCGATGCAAGTATTGTGTGAACTTAGATATTTAGAAACGTCAACTTATGAACAGTTGCAAGCGGCTTATCGGTTTTTGCGCCGGCTTGAGCATGGTATTCAGGCCATCAATGATCAGCAAACTCAGCGTTTACCACATGATCCAAAATGGCAGCACAACCTTGCTATCACACTTGGGTTTGATAACTGGGAAGCGCTACTAAGCACTCTCAATCAGCATCGAAACAATGTCAATGTGCCATTTGAACGCATGGTGACTGAACGCCAAGTCCCCACTCAAGAAGAGACAGATATTGGACCGGAGCGTCTGGACAAACAGATTGCGCGTTTATATCAAGTACTGACAGAAGACAATGGCAAGTTGCTACAAGACTTTTGGCAGTCAAAAATGGTTGCCAACTTAAGCGAGGAAGCCCGCGAGCGCTTGGATGATGCATATCCTGTCATCGTACATGCGCTACTTGCGCACCAAGAGCAGCAGCAACTGGCGAATACTGCTTTACCTCGCCTTATCGCCTTGCTTGAAGCGATCTGTCGCCGTTCTATATATTTGGTCATGATCGCAGAAAACCCGAACGCAACGGTTGAGTTGATTCCGATGTTATCAGCCAGTCCATGGATTGCAAAAGAGCTGGCACAGTATCCAGTACTTTTAGATAGCTTCTTACAGCAGCGTTATCGTCACTTGCCTGACAAACTTGAATTGCGTGATATTTTGCGTCAACAATTATTGCGGGTTGAACCTAATGATGAAGAAGAATTACTCAGTGTCCTAAGACTGTTCAAAAAGAACCAAGTATTGGCTGTGGCGGCCAGCGATGTGTTGGCTGAGCGTCCAATCATGAAAGTATCGGACTCCCTGACTTATATTGCAGAAGTAGTGTTAGAGGCTGCACTTGAGCGGGCCTTTGCGGAGCTTGTGAAGCGTTATGGTTATCCTATTGGTCAAGATGGTGATCCAGTTACAGAGGCAGATTGCGGCTTTGCCATCGTCGGCTATGGCAAACTTGGCGGGCTAGAGTTGTCCTATGCTTCAGACTTGGATTTGGTGTTCTTGCATAAAATAAAAGAGCAGGGTATGACTACTGGTGAGAAATCGGTGAGTGGCATGAAATTCGCTGCACGTCTGGTACAAAAATTGATGAATTATCTCAATACTCAAACGCGAGATGGCCGCGCTTATGAGATTGATATGCGTTTACGTCCTTCAGGCAACGCAGGTATGATGGTAGTATCCTGCCATGCTTTTGAAACCTATCAGTTTGAAAAAGCATGGTCGTGGGAGCATCAAGCTTTGGTTCGTGCACGCGCCATTTGTGGTGATAGGCGAGTAACAGCACAGTTCTGTGATATTCGTCGAGATGTGTTGGCATTACCACGGACAATAGAACAAGTACGTTCTGAAGTCACCAGTATGCGTATAAAAATGCAAAAACATTTGGGTACGAGCCAATGGCAACAACAAGCGGGCAAGTTCCATCTTAAACAAGATGCGGGTGGCATAGTCGATATTGAGTTCTTAGCACAATTCGCTGTGCTGGCTTATTCGCACGAGTATCCAAGTTTGACTAAGTGGAGTGATAATGTCCGTATTTTCGAGGAAGTGGGGTCGTTAGGTATTTGGGAGCAGCGTGTTTGTCAGGATCTGACGGATGCCTATCTCAGAATTCGTGCGGCCACTCATCAGTTAGCGTTGTCAGAGCAGTCGTTATTGGTTGATGAATCATTATGGAAAGAGACGCGCGCACTTTTGCAAGCGCAATGGCAGCATTTGATGGGTGTCAATTTGACAGACACAACCTTACCAACATCTTGAGGGAGTCTATAACCATAAAGCTAATAACTATAAAACCAATGACCGTAAAATCAGTAACGATAAATAATATGAAAATAGTATGTAAACCAAAAGATTTCATTTGCTCGTACTGCCAATGATATAATCGGCTTCACATCATAATTTCACCATCAGTATCGATTCATAATGAAATTGTATTTTTAACCATAAAATGTGATACGGCGGTGTTATCATATGATGTTGACACATACTGTTGAATAAAACCTATCTAAAAAGTTAGACGTTAGCGCTAGCATAAGGACTATAAAATGAATATGGCAACACAAGACGGTAAGCTTTGGATGAATGGCACGATGCTCGAACAGCCAGATGCTAAAGTTCATGTACTGACGCACAGCTTGCATTATGGCATGGCTGTGTTTGAAGGGGTACGCGCTTACCAAACAGCCGATAACCGCACTGCTATTTTTCGCCTAAAAGATCATACTGAGCGCTTATTAGGCTCAGCGAAAATATTCCAAATGGATGTGCCTTTTGACGCGGCAACACTTGAGCAAGCACAAAAAGATGTGGTCAAACAAAACAACTTAGCAGAAGCGTACATCCGTCCTTTGATTTGGGTAGGCGCAGAAAAGCTAGGTATCTCATCTCGTGAAAACAGTATCAATGCGATGGTTGCTGCTTGGCATTGGGGTGCTTATTTAGGAGATGAGGGTATCAAAAATGGTATCCGCGTAAAAACCTCTTCTTACACTCACCATATGCCTAACGTCACCATGTGCAAAGCAAAAGCATCTAGCAACTATCCTGTGTCTATCTTGGCAAACCAAGAAGTCACTCGTAATGGTTATGACGAAGCGATCTTAATGGATCCACAAGGTTTTGTGTGCCAAGGCGCTGGCGAAAACTTATTCTTAGTTAAAGACGGTGTCCTACATACCCCAGACCTATCTGGTGGTGCATTAGACGGCATTACTCGTCGTACTATTCTTCAGTTCGCAGCGGATTTAGACATCAAAGTTGTTGAGCGCCGTATCACTCGTGATGAGTTTTATTTAGCGGACGAAATCTTTATGACAGGTACCGCTGCTGAAGTGACGCCTATTCGTGAATATGATGATCGTACTATCGGTAATGGTGGTCGTGGCGAGTTGACCGAAAAACTACAAACGTTATATTTCGATGTTGTGCATGGTCGCAATGAAAAATATATGGATTGGTTAAGCTTCATCGACTAAAAGCCATATTATTTAAACCGATCAAAAAAGCTGAGCATAATCGTTCAGCTTTTTTATGCTAATATATTTGTCATATTTATCCATAAGATTAAAGTGAGCAGTCAATGCCAATAGATTCTAGTACAGCAGATAATAATAATATCAAACAAATTATTTGTATTAAATGGGGTACAAAGTACGGCGCTGATTATGCCAATAAATTATATGGCATGGTCTCTCGTAACATCACACCACCGTTTCGTTTTGTCTGTTTTACAGATGATACGACTGATGTGCGTCCAGAAATCGAATGTCAAGAATTGCCACCACTAGATGTCACTATGCCGACCAATACCCTTGGTAAGTGGCCGAAATCTCGCTTGTGGGGTGAGAAGCTGGGTGATTTGACAGGCACAGTGCTGTTTGTAGATTTGGATGTGATTATAGTAGATAGTCTCGATCCTTTCTTTGAATATGGCGAGCCAGATGACGTTATTTTGTCTTATAACCCAAGTAATCCATTAGAACGTTTGGGTCAGACGTCTTGCTTTAGATTTAAAATAGGGTCACTTGTCTCATTACAAGAAAAGTTCAAAGCCGATCCGCAAGGTGTCGCTGATGAATATCGTTTTGAGCAGCGCTTTGTTACCCGCAACGCGCCAGGTGGCGTCAAGCTGTTTCCAAAGGCGTGGGTTGCTCATTTTAGACGCAAATGTCGTCAGCCATTCCCGCTTAACTATATTAAGGAACCAAAAATTCCTAAAGGCGCACGCATCGTCATTTTCCCTGGTGATTTGTATCCGACGCATGCTATTGAAGGCAGATATAACAAAAACGCTGCCAACAATGCCAAAGATCATTTGAAAAGACTCACTGAGCCTAAAAACTTAAAAAGACCGCTCCGTCATCTGCGTCACTTTATTTTGCCAGTTGGGTGGATAGAAAAATATTGGAAAGAATAAGCTCAATGTGATTTTAACGAATTTCATGTTAAAAAATCAGTACTTAAGCCTTATCACATTTAAGTATCATCACATAGGTATAAGGCTTAGAGTATTTATCAGTCAACGGATGTAATTATGAAACCAAATGATACTATTAGAGTTTTTGTCGGTTGCGACCCAAATAACTGTGATTTAGAGCAGATGATGGTGTTGGATTATAGTATCCATAAACATACTAGCGTCCCTGTTGAAATAGTATGGATGCAGCTATCGCGTGATCCTAAAAGCTATTGGTATTCTAATCCTGAAACTGGCGAGGGCTGGGACACAACCAAATGGTCAACGCCATTTTCAGGGTTCAGGTGGGCTATTCCAGAATACTGTGGTTACTCTGGGCGTGCTATTTATATGGATGCGGATGTGGTGGTTTTGGATGACTTAGCAAATTTATGGCGTCATCCCATCAATGGAAAATCTGTAGTAGCGGCCAAAACAAATGCGGATATGACTCGCTTATGTACCTGCGTTTGGGATTGTAACAAGGCAAAGGATGTTGTTCCGCCGGTTCAACAACTCAGAAAAGATCCTGATAGCCATAAACATATGATGAAGCTGCTTAAGAAGAATAGAAAGCTCATCGAGCCTTACCTTAATACCTATAATTGCGTAGATGGTGAAGGTTTACCAATAGAAGATATCAAGATATTACATTACTCAGATATGGGCACGCAGTTCAGCCACAAATACGCAATAGATAGAGTAAAAGCAGAAGGATTTGAGCATTGGTTTGATGGTAATATTATGCCGCACCCAAGACAAGATTTGTCTGAGGTTTTTGATGAATATTATAACGAAGCACTTGCTGCAGGATATCAGTTAGACAGTTATAGAGTTGAACCTTTTGGACGTTTTCCGAAAAAATCTCAGCAAGGTTATGTGGGTAATAAAGTTACTCGTCCTCCCGCCTCTAAATCGTTATTTGCGAAATTGTTTAATCGCTAATTTTTTTCGTAAAATCATCGTATATTCTGTTTTCAAATGGGTGAAGAATCAATCCATAGGTTGTCATTTATGAAGCAGCACAAAAAAATTGTAGTACTCGTTATTAACTGTCTACAAGGTGGCGGTGCGGAACGTGTAGTATTAACGTTAGGTCAAGGATTCTATGAGCTGGGCTACGAGGTACATATACTAAGATTCAAGCCGCTAGTTGAGTACGACTTGGGTCCAAATCTTAATTATCATGTACTTAGATTTAAACCTTATAAGCTCATACCAGGATCAGAGCGGCGTGACAGAATTTTTGCGCGTGCGGTTGATAAATATGTTTCACAAAATATTGGTCAACCTGACATTGTATTGTCTAACCTTGATCGTGCAGACAGTATCCTGAGCAATAGTAAGCTGCCCAATATCTTTTATGTGATCCATAATACGGTGTCTTTATTATATAAGTTCAATAAGACCAGTGCGGCTGACGACCGAAAATCTAAGATGATCAACATATACTCTAAGCATCCTTGTATATGCGTCAGCAAGGGCGCTGAAAAAGATTTTATAAAAAGCTTTGGTGATATCACACCAACGATTGCCATTCATAATCCAATTGATCGAGATGGAATCAAAAAACAGGCTGATGCTTTTGTTCCAGATTATCAAAACTACATCATCCATGTGGGTAGCTTTAAAGATGCAAAGCGTCATGATTTATTGGTAAAAGCATACGCTCAAACAGACCAGTCTATGCCGCTATTGTTGCTCGGCCAAGGTAAGCATAAAAGTGAGACGGAGCAATTAGTTAAAGAGTTAAACCTAGAGGAAAAAGTGGTGTTTTTAGGTTTTTGTGAAAATCCTTTCCCTTATATAAAAAACGCCCAATTTAAAATACTGACCTCTGATTGGGAAGGCTTTGCCCTGGTGATCGCTGAGGCTTTAGTGCTAGGTACGCCTGTCATAAGTACTAACTGTCCTTCAGGTCCAAGTGAGTTATTACCCGAAAACAACTTAATGCCAATGGGTGATATTGATGCAATTGCCGAAAAAATGCGTCAAGCCATGAATAACCCACAGAAATTTCATGCACCATTTGATGAAAAACTTCTCCCAGCTCAGATTGCGGCAGAATATGTAGGCTTTGCCCACAGCGTGAATACTAAAAGTTGATAAAACTGCCTATTCTTTATGTTAAAAATTACCTGTAGTGATGAGAAAGACTAGAAAATGATTAATAAATTAATAAAAATAACAGAAAATGCCCACAAGAAAAATAAGAAAAAAGTGCTCTTAGTGATAAATTGCCTGCAAGGTGGTGGTGCTGAGCGCGTCGTCCTTACTTTAGGACAGGGGTTTTATGACTTAGGGTATGAAGTTCATGTCTTGAGGTTTAAATCTCGAATCGACTACGATCTCAATCCAAATCTTAATTACCATTTACTCAATTTCAAGCGTTTTAAGCTCATACCAAAATTAGAGCGTCGTGACAAAGTTTTTGCGTTCGTAGTCGATCGTTATATTTCAAAAAACATTGGCAGAACTGATCTGATCTTGTCAAACCTTGATCGCGCACATAGTGTTTTTAGCTATAGCCGTCTACCCAATATTTTTTATGTCATACATACTACGATATCATTATCATATAAGTTCAGACTCTTAGATAATCACCAAAGAGAGTTGGCTTTTACTAATATTTATTCAAAACATCCTTGCGTGTGTGTTAGCCATGGTGTCCAAAAAGATTTTGTTGAAAGCTTTGGAAATATTACACCAACGATTGGTATTCATAATCCAATTGATAGAGATGGAATTAAAAAGCTGGCTGATGCTTTTGTTCCAGATTATCAGAACTACATCATTCATGTGGGCAGTTTTAAAGAAGCGAAACGTCATGACATATTGTTAAGAGCTTATGCTCGAACAGATCAATCTATGCCACTATTACTGCTAGGTAAAGGCAAGCTGAAAGACGAGATAGAGCAATTGGTCGTAGAGCTCAACTTAGAAGAAAAAGTGGTATTTTTGGGTTTTCAGGAGAATCCTTTTCCTTATATAAAACATGCTAAGTTTAAAGTGCTGACCTCTGATTGGGAAGGGTTTGCCTTGGTAATCGCAGAATCTTTAGTGTTGGGTACTCCTGTCATTAGTACCAGTTGCCAGTCAGGTCCAAGTGAGCTATTGCCAGAAAATAATTTAATGCCAGTGGGAGATATAGATGCTATCGCTGCAAAATTGAGCTTAGCAATGAAAAACCCTCAACAGTTTCACGCTGAATTTAACGAGGCACTTCTTCCGGTTACTATTGCCCAAAAATATCTGACCTTTGCAACTGATCTTGAAGTCAAAAGCGTTCTTAATCCAGCCACCATTTAGACCAATCGTCTTTGTGTAATGCGCGTAATGTGGCAAAAGCGCTATCAGTATGCTGTAGCTTTTCAAAAACAGCCAACAGCATATTTGTGGCCAACTTATCTGCTTTATAGAATTTATGATAGCGTTTGCGCATGTTTCTCAAACTGTCATCAGTCCCTATGCGAAAATAAGTAAGACCGTTATAAAGAGGTAAGTCACCAGCATAAAGCATGGCGGTTTTTTCAGGTATCAATGGCATAGAGTCAGCGGGTCGCTGCAAAAAATTCTTGGTCTCGTAGGCTCTCAAAGTGTTCATTAAAGTCACGACATTCATCAATATAGCTGCTCTGTGAGTATTTTCTGAATGATCAATAAACGTATCACAGGAAGAGACAATCCAGCGTAAAGATAAGTTTTCCAATAGATAATCGCTTTCAGCCAGCCATAGCCTTTCAAATTCAGCAAATATGTAATCTATCTTGTATTTACGGCGCATCAATATAATAAGCGTATTGTGATAAAAACAGAGCTCAGACTCTCCTAATGATTGGTATTTTAAGTTATTCAAATGGTTTTCTAGATCTGTGCTCTTGCGCTCATCGGTTAGTGCTTCAATGTCACACATTGATTCAGTAAGCGTTGTTGCTTTCATTGCATCAAAGCTTTTACCTTCATAATTCTTAATAATCTTACCTGCATTCAATCTTTTTTCGCTTCGGAATACCAATAGCAATTTTCTTTGCCAATTTGGAGATGTGGTCATGTGTGTAGAATCCTTTGAGCAAATATAATGATATTAAAGATCAAACGGTTGAATTATGAGGGGTTGGAGATGTTTTTTTATCTAGACTGAATAATATTGTTTGTACCAATCCACAAACTTTCCAATACCTTCCTCGATACTGGTTTCAGGCTTAAAGCCGATATCATCTACCAATTCATCTATGTCGGCGTAAGTAATCGGCACGTCGCCTGCTTGCATCGGTAGTAGGTTTTCCTGAGCTTTTCTACCACAAGCGTCTTCGATAGCAGTGATAAAGCGTCGTAACGTCACGGGCTGATTATTGCCGATATTGTAAATTTTGTAGGGAGCAGTTGCTGTTGTAATAGTAGAATACTGAGGAGCGGGAGGCTTGTCGACTATTCTGATAATACCTTTTATGATATCGTCAATATAGGTAAAGTCACGCTGCATATCGCCATTATTGAAAACATTGATTGGTTGGCCAGCTAAGATCTTTTTGGTAAAAGAAAAGTATGCCATGTCAGGGCGTCCGTAAGGACCATAAACCGTAAAAAAGCGCAATCCTGTCGTAGGGACATTGTATAGATGACTGTAACTATGTGCCATCAGCTCGTTGGATTTTTTGGTAGCAGCGTATAAACTGATGGGGAAGTCAACACAATCAGCAGTGGTAAACGGCTGTTTGATATTCATGCCATAGACAGAGCTAGAGCTGGCATAAATTAGGTGTTTGATCTTGTGGTGACGACAGCCCTCTAATATATTCACAAAACCAACCACGTTTGAATCAATGTAAGCATTTGGGTTATCAATGGAGTAGCGCACCCCAGCTTGAGCACCCAAATTAATGACGGTATCAAATTGATAAGTGGAAAAAATATCAGACATGCCTTTGCGATCAGCAAGATCTAGCTTGATGAATACAAATTTTTCTGGCGTTGATATCTCACTGAGTATCTTCAAACGCTCTTGTTTCAGACCGACGTCATAATAGTCGTTGATATTATCAATACCAACAATCAAATCCTCATTGTCAGCTACGTCTATTTTTGGGTTTGCTTCTAACAACGCTTTGATTAAATGAAAACCAATAAAGCCTGCCGCACCAGTTACTAGTATTTTCATCAGTCGCTCCCAAATAAGTCACGTGTGAACACTTTGTCCGCGACATCTTCTATATCATCAGATAAGCGGTTTGCGACGATGACATCACTCATTGATTTAAAAGCTTCTAGGTCACGAATCACTCGTGAGTTAAAAAAGTCCTCTTCTTTCAATACAGGTTCATAAACCACAACTTCAATACCCTTTGCCTTAATACGTTTCATAATTCCCTGTATGGCAGAAGCTCTAAAGTTGTCTGAACCGCTTTTCATGACCAGTCGGTGTATACCTACAATTTTTGGCTTTCTCTCAATAATTTTATCAGCGATAAAGTCTTTACGGGTTCTATTAGAGTCAACGATAGCCTTTATAAGGTTACTGGGTACTTCGTCATAATTTGCCAATAATTGCTTAGTGTCTTTAGGGAGACAATAGCCGCCGTAGCCAAATGAGGGATTATTATAATGATTGCCAATGCGTGGATCTAAGCCAATACCTTCTATGATTTGCTTGGTCTCAAGTCCAAAAGTTTGTGCATAAGTATCAAGCTCGTTAAAATATGCCACACGCATCGCTAGATAAGTATTAGAAAATAACTTAATCGCCTCAGCTTCAGTGGACTCTACAAACAATATAGGTGCATCTTTTTTGATGGCACCTTCAAGTAGCAAGTTAGCAAAAATCTGAGCTTGCTCAGACTGTGCGCCTACAATGATTCGAGAAGGGTATAAATTGTCATGCAGTGCTTTACCTTCTCGCAAAAATTCAGGCGAAAAAATAATACGGTCAGTCGCATAACGTTCTCTGATATTCGCTGTATATCCAACTGGCACCGTAGATTTTATGATAATGGTGGCTTGTTGGTTGACCAAAAGCACTTGCTCAATCACTGTCTCTACGGTTGAGGTATTAAAATAATTGGTCTTGGTATCGTAATCAGTTGGCGTTGCTATGATGATAAAATCAGCATTCTGATAAGCGTCTTTGGCATCAAGTGTCGCAGAAAAATTGAGATTTTTGTGTGATAAAAAATCTTCAATATCTTCATCTTCGATAGGAGATTGCTTTGCATTTAATGATTTGATTTTTTCAGGGACGACATCGACAGCCACAACTTCATTGTGCTGGGCCAATAGCATTGCGTTTGATAAGCCTACGTAGCCTGTACCTACTACTGCTATTTTCATATTATATCCAAATAATTTTTAACTTTTCTTGGTTTGAACCAAGAGTAGGTGATGCTAATGATAGTTCAAGCGTGGGTCAAATACATTCAGGTCTGCTTACTGTCATTTTTTATTACAGCATCGGGAAGATAATCCGAAAATTTCTGTCTCATGGCTTTGCTAATTTTTTCATATAGATCTGGCTGAAGAAGGTCTAAGCTTTGAATACAACCATATTTGATGCTTTTGTCTTCCAAGTCATTGATAAAACTCTCTACGCTATGCTCATTTTTTAGATAATTGATAGACGTATCAGGTTTTAAAATTGCTTCACTCTTTTGAATTTTTAGGTGGTTCATTAGAGTGATGGGATTCATTTGCTCGACGTCTCTAAACTTATATTTTATCTGCTCATTCAATAATTGTGGATGATGTAACCAATATGTTTGTAAAATATTTTTATCGACAATATGAGGATAATGATGAATCTCAAAAAATTTATCCATCCCAAGTATTTTAGCACTTAACATTTGCGCTATCGTATGCCTTGGCTGAATAGGCGTGCCAAATAACTTAAAGCGAGATTTTCGAAAGTTAAGTTTGGCGTTCAAAGCGGTACTTTTACGCCACTTACCATGAATAATGAGTTTTTCCTCATCCAAAAAGTCAGTGATCGTCACTGGCTGATTAAAAAAGAAATCGTCATTCATATAAATAAAATAATCAGACAGTCCTTTGATATTCCATATCATTGTTTCAATGGATCGGGTATTAAAGGTCGGTAAAAATGCTTCATAGCCTGTAAATATTTCTTTGTGATCGATAATACGTATTTTATCTGCTGAACAGATTTTTTGCTTGGCGAACTCATCAATGAGCGCTGGTTGCTGCTGGTCGGTGACAATATAAATGTGACGACAAAAAGGCACATATTTGATGATAGAGGCCACATTATAATATATTTCATCGTCACTCGCGAAACGTGTCGCTGTTATCGCATCTGACGCGACTGTTTTTCCTGACTTATAAAGCTCTCTTTTTTGTTTGAGTGTGGGGTCTGCGCCGTCCACCCAAGCAATGACCACGTCTACTGTTTTTTCGCCAGACTGTTTCATGACTGATCCTGTTTTTATGACCGTATTATAGTGATATGCTGGTTTTTTGGTCGTTATATTGGCTCAGCTATGATATTTACTCGTATTGAGATTGGCAAGATCTAACTGATTTATATAGCAAAGACTGGACATTACTTTATGCGAAAGAGCATAACCAGACTTCAATCAGTATAAGCTTAGGGCCAAAGGTAGCTGAGACTAGCATACAAAGTCAAAAGTTGGCAATAATCGTAACCGTCGATATTCTTATTTGACCAGTCTGCCATACTTATATTTCTACAACCTTAAGCTGGAATAACAATGCCTGCAACTATTCTATTTATTTTGAAAGCGCTTGAAGGTCGCGGTGCTGAGCGTATGGTAACAACGTTAGCAAGTGCTTATGTAAAAATGGGCCATAGCGTTCATATTTTATGTTTGGAAAACACGCAAGACATGTCCTTGGGTGCTGGAATTCACTATCATGTCGTGCCATACGATAAGGTGTTTTTTCCTCAAGATCTGGCACCATCTTCTACCCAATCAGCCGACTATAGAGCTGTTGCTCAGCGGATTGATAATTATGTGCTAAGTCAAATAGGGACGCCTGATCTGATATTGGCTAACATATA
The DNA here is from genome assembly GCF_002285555.1 of Psychrobacter sp. JB193. NCBI lineage: Bacteria > Pseudomonadati > Pseudomonadota > Gammaproteobacteria > Moraxellales > Moraxellaceae > Psychrobacter > Psychrobacter sp. JB193. Next base: position 274,138 of record NZ_NRGY01000001.1, on the reverse strand, counting down.
TAAAATAAATTGGATAATGGCATATAGCCAATTACCCAACATCGTTAATATATTGCACACAGCGTTGTCCAAGCAGTTTCAGGATCAATTATCAGATGCGCCCATACAAAGCCTCAAGCATCTGCAAATGGTCTATGGTGCGCATCCTTGTAGCTGTGTGAGCGAGGGTGCGCGTAAGGATTTACTGTCGCTTTTGGGAGCAGTGACCCAAACTACGACAATTTATAACCCTTGCGACATGATCAATATTAAGGCTAAAGCAGAGCAAACACGAGATATCGAACAACTTGGCCTCATAAAAAATAACTATATTATTCATGTTGCCTCGTTTGATACGATGAAAGGTCATCTAGACTTGCTACAAGCTTATGCAAAAACGGAGCGCAAAATGCCTTTAGTATTAGTTGGTAAAGGCAAGCTTGAAGCGGATAGTAAGCAGTTAGCCCGTGAACTTGGTATCAGTGACTGTGTCAGATTTTTAGGCTTTCAAAGCAATCCATATCCGTTGATTGCTTCAGCAGCATTGATGGTGCTGACCTCTAAGTTTGAAGGTTTTGGCTACGTTATTGTAGAGGCACAAGCACTGAGCGTACCAGTAATTAGTACCGATTGTCCGTTTGGTCCAAGGGAGCTCTTACCAGCCAAAAACTTGATACCTGTAGACGATATTGACGGATTAGCGATGCTCATCGATCAAGTAATAAATGATCGAGCACAGTACGTCGTACCCTTAAATCAGCAACTATTACCACATCATATCGCCAAGCAATATTTGGAATTTGGTACAAAACTTGTCAGATAAGTAGGATTATAGGTAGTCGAATAATGCTTGAGAGACAGGGGAGTGATTGATGACAGACACGCCGCGCGCTTTGTACACTTTACCCAATAAGTTAAATGCAGGGACAATGCGCTCACTTGTTACTTTGTTGAGTGTACTTGGAGCACTGTCACTGTCATTTTCATAAAATCGGGGTTGATCGCTATTGAGTAAGTCAACACCATACAGATGAATAGCAGCAACTTGACGTGAAAAGGCCAGTTGCGTGGCTACATAAGCCACAGTACCTGCCTCAACAAATCCATTAGTAACATTAAGAGAGACACCAATCTCAGCAGATTTATGGCAGCCATCAATAATAAAGTCTGGATGGTTTATAAAGTAAGACAGGGGCATCTTTTTATTCAGTCGTTTTTTCTTAAAGATGAGTTTACTGAAGGAGAGTTTGTTTGATTTTACTCCCCATGGCCTATCTACTGGATATAGTACACGCATGGAATGATGATGCGTAAGCATAATCTCAGGATGAGTGGTCGCCATTGCTTCAAAGACAGCTAAGGTTGCGTATAAAGGTTGACCAGTATAGTACTGCCTTAAAATTTCAGGTCGATGGCAGATAAAGCGCGCATCGCTAATGACATAGCCTACAATATTGGTGAAGTGATAATTACCACTCAGGCTAAGGCTACCATTAACGAAAATAGTGGATGTGGCCAATAGTTCAGGCAACGGCAATTGCTGTATGGATGGGCCTGAAGCGATAATGTTGACGTCTTGTCCAAGTAAGCTTTGCTCGGGCTCATTGGCATTAAAAGCCTTGATAACGACAATCTCGTTATCAATATTAAACCTAGCGGTAGTAGGTAACCTCAAATAGAGCGCCATACTATTTTCCAGTATTTGCCTTCGACTATAGATATTTTATACCGTAATGCACTGTCTTTAAATCACACGAATATCGCTACTATCAAATGCTGATTACTGCCAGTATTCTTTTAACCAAGGACTGGGCTTTGCGTAGCGATACCATTTACCACCGCCGCCATCAATCGCATCGGGCGGATTAATCTCTCCATGGAATACCACAATTTTTGCGCCATCGGGCAACGTCGGTGCACGTACTAAATTAAAAGGAATAGGTGCCATACATTGATATTTAAAACTCACGCACCATGTCTTATCCCAGTATTCTAGATGATGATGCTCACGTAAATAGTTAGACAAATACGCTTGTTCATGACGTACTTGGGTGCGGATGGTTTCAAAGTTGCGCTCAAAGTTTGCGAGCAAATCAGGATAAGTGTTCATACCAATATTAAAGCGATACACCGAACTGTTACCAATCATACGCCACGGCTTTTTCCAGTCGCGGATAATGACCACGCTGTCTTCATGCTTCGCTTGGTAAGTGAAAAACGCATCGATATTATCGACAATCACAATATCAATATCTAAAAACAACGCCACACCTTCAAGATCATACAGCTCAGGCTTAAAGGTGGTGAGCTTCTTCCAACCACGTTCAGGACCTGCCGGCAAGTCCATTTCGGGGATAGGATAACAAATAATGGCAGGATCAATACCGGTGCTGTCATCAGTCAAACAAACCATCTGGAAATCTAATGTCAGATGACGACTGACCATATTGTAAAGACGATTGACGTATTCAGGACCGTATTTATCTCCCCATTTCATACAAATAATATAGCGTTGGTCAGCAGTATCATCGCGGGTGTGAGTTGAATCTATGGAAGTGGTCTTAGTTACGTCAGATGTCATAATGCACTCGTAGTGAGATAATAGTGAGGTAAATGAAGGACGAACAATAAAAAAATAAAGATGCAAGATTTGGCCAATATTAGCATAACTGCCACTGATGATATTTCTATATAGTTAAACCATATTATTGTTATTATTCGTGATTATCGAACTTAATATTATCACCTAAACCATTGTCAGAACGATTGGACGTGGTAGCATGATGCGCTTGAATAAAGGCTGCTAAAATTGCTTTGTCTTTTCTATAAGGGTTGCCCAATTTTGGTATGCGCTTAAAACGTCGATAGCCCCACATATAATGACTACAGTTGTCTTTAATCATATGCTCCATGGCTCGATTGAGAGCCTCTGTGGCTGTTTCAACATTGCGGTCGTGCAAGTCTGGATCATCAAGTTTGTAGCAATAAATATCAAACCCACGTCCATCGTTACGGCGAATACAAGATAAGCCAACCAATGCACATTTGGTTTTACTGGCAAGTTTGGAGGCGAGCGTACTGGTTAAGGTATTAATACCAAAAAAAGGTACGACCACCCCCCCTGAAGGGTCAGGTACGTGGTCTGGTAAAACAATACTAAAACCACCTTGTTTTAGCGTTTTAAATACAGCTTTAACGCCACTACCATCAGTAGGCACTAAAGTTGCATTAAGCCTTGCACGACCTTTTAGCACAAAATCATTGGTTATACGGCCTTTGACAGGCTTGTACATAATGGTTGGTGAGCCAAATTGATTGAGCCATGCGTTCATCATCTCCCATGTACCAAGGTGCGGGACGATAGCAAGCATGCCGTTGGGACTGGCCAGTCCTTCTAATAGAATATCTTTATTATGAACATCGCGGATCTGATCAATGCTCCATTCGGGTGGCATTGCCCAGCTTTTGATAGACTCAATACTGGTCAAACATTGATGATAAATAATGTCTTTAGTCAGGGCTTTTTTTTGTGAATTAGATAAGGTAGGAGCAATCAGCGCCATATTGATATGTATGGTACGCATGATGCTTAAACGAGGCATCTTAATAATTACCCAGGCAACAATACGTGCCATTGTCTGTAATATAGACAATGGCACGTATTTAAAAACATGATATGGATTCATGAATATCCATATGGTGATAAATCACCTAACATGTGGCGTAAAAAATAACCAAACATCATCACATCGTTTATTATTTGGTATCAGCTTGTGCTTTCTCGCGCACACGGATACCAAGATCACGTAACTGCTTGCTATCGACTTCAGCAGGCGCTTGAGTTAGTGGACACTCAGCCGTCTTGGTTTTTGGGAAAGCGATGACATCACGAATAGAGTCTGCGCCTACCATGAGCATGATCAGACGATCCAAACCAAACGCCAAACCACCATGCGGTGGTGCACCAAATTTTAGCGCGTCAAGTAAGAAACCAAATTTGTCTTCAGCTTCCTGCTCACCGATACCTAGTGCATCAAGTACGGCCTGTTGCATATCGTAGGTATTGATACGTAAGCTACCACCGCCAACCTCAGTACCATTTAGTACCATATCATAAGCGATAGAAAGGGCAGATTCTGGGTTGTTTTTCAACTCTTCAACAGAGCCTTTAGGCTTGGTAAATGGATGATGCATAGACGTCCAACGACCATCGTCTGTCTCTTCAAACATTGGGAAGTCAGTCACCCAAAGTGGTGCCCACTGACAAGTCGTCATCTCAAGATCTAGACCAATCTTTTGACGAAGTGCACCAATAGCATCATTCACCACACTCGCTTTATCTGCACCGAAGAAAATAATATCGCCATCTTCTGCAGCAGTACGCTCGATTAGGCTAACCAGAACATCATCAGTCATGTTTTTGATGATGGGTGACTGTAGACCCGATTCTTGATCCACACCATTGTTAATGCTGCTTGCATCATTGACTTTAATATAAGCCAAGCCGCGCGCCCCATAGATACCAACAAATTTGGTATAAGCATCGATTTGCTTACGGCTTAATGATGCGCCACCAGGAATGCGTAGGGCAGCCACACGACCTTTAGGATCGTTAGCAGGGCCAGCAAACACTTTGAAATCAACGTCTTTCATCAAATCTGCAACGTCAACCAATTTCAATGGAATACGCAAGTCAGGCTTGTCTGAGGCGTAGTCACGCATTGCCTCGAAGTAAGTCATACGTGGGAATTTATCGAACTCAACGTCCATCATCGTTTTAAATAAATGCTTGATGAGGCCTTCATTGATGTTCATGATTTCTTCTTCATTTAAGAAAGAAGTCTCAATATCGACTTGAGTGAATTCAGGCTGACGATCAGCGCGTAAGTCTTCATCGCGGAAACATTTAGCGATTTGATAATAACGATCAAAACCTGACACCATTAATAATTGCTTAAACAGCTGTGGTGATTGTGGTAATGCAAAGAAATTACCTGGGCGTGTGCGTGAAGGTACAAGATAATCACGCGCGCCTTCTGGTGTGGCACGGGTCAAGATAGGCGTTTCAACGTCTAAGAAGCCATTATCATCTAAGTAACGACGAATCGCTGATGTGGCTTTAGCACGGAACACCATACGCTCTTGCATCTGCGGACGGCGCATATCAAGATAGCGATATTTCAGACGCAAGTCTTCTGATACAGTGGTTTTTTCGTCATTCAATGGGAACGGCGGTGTTTCAGACTTAGCCAGTATCTCAATCTCTTTACCCAATAGCTCGATTTGGCCACTGGTCATCGTATTGTTTTCAGTACCTTCATAACGGCGACGTACGCGACCAGTTATTTTTAGTACGTATTCAGGACGTACCGCATCAGCAGTAGCAAAGGCTTCTGGGGTATCAGGATCGACAACTACCTGCAAGATACCAGCGCGGTCACGCATGTCCAAGAAAATCACGCCGCCATGATCGCGACGACGATGTACCCAGCCTACGACACTAATGGTTTGCTCAAGTAAGCTTTCGGTTACGGCTCCGCAATATTCGTCTCGGTATTCGCTATGCGTCATAATATAGTTATCCAGTTATCAGCCCAATTCAAAGTACAATAATGCAGCCATTGCCGTGCGATTCAAGCCATTTGCAATAAAAAGCACAAACAACGCGATTTAGACAAAGGTCATCACGTTGGCTACAGAAGATTTGATACAAACGCATATTATGCCTAATCTGCCATTGTTATACAACCAGATGCGTTTAATCAGAATAGAGTAATACGTCGGTATCAGACTTATTTATTCAGTAACATTTGGATTGGGTTAAATATTGTCAGTTTGCTTGAAAACTTAGCCAAGTGTGCGCATATCAACCGCACGCTAATAAAAACAGCCATATCGATATATCTACTGAATTGAGGAATTACTATTATGTTGTTTCATTCACCTAAGAATCCTATTGAACTAAAGATACTTCATCTTAATGAAGCGCAAAAACAGCGCCGTGAAGACTTGATGGAAGCCACACAAGGTAAAGATGCGCTTAAGCAATTTAAAAAAACAATGGCTAAAAAAGCCAAACAGGCATTAAAAGCCAAATCTAAAAACAAGAAAAAAGGCTCTAGTACCAATACCAAGTCACAAGTGTTCGTTTTGGATTTCGATGGTGATATTAAAGCTACAGCGGTTAAGCATTTGCGGGAAGAAATCAGTACCCTGATTAGTGCTGCAAACAAAGGTGATGAAGTGGTCGTCCGTCTCGAATCAGGCGGCGGTCTCGTACACGGTTACGGACTGGCAGCCGCGCAATTGGTACGCTTAAAAGAAGCTGGTCTAAAGCTGACTGTATGTGTGGATAAGGTTGCTGCAAGCGGCGGCTACATGATGGCTTGTGTTGCAGACAACGTTGTGGCTGCACCATTTGCTATTATTGGGTCAATCGGTGTGGTTTCACAATTGCCAAACTTCCATAAATGGCTAAAAAACCATGACGTCGATTATGAGATGTTCACCGCTGGTGACTATAAACGTACAGTGACTGTATTTGGCGAAAATGACGAAGAAGATCGCGCTAAGTACCAAGAAGAGCTGGAACAGACGCATGAGTTATTCAAACATTTTGTTAATACTTACCGTCCAACGTTGGATGTAGCCAAAGTCGCAACTGGTGAGCATTGGTACGGCGAAGATGCGCTAAAATTGAACTTGATTGATAGTCTACAAACGTCAGATAGTTATATCTTAGCTCGTATGGAAGATAGTGAGGTGTATGCGCTGCATTCTCGTCAAAAGCCAACATTGGCAGAAAAGCTTGGACTTGCACAGGCGGCAGAGGCGACGCTAACTATAGCAGTCGATAAATTGCCAGATGCATTGGCTCGTTTTGATTTAAATAGCCGTCTGAACATTTTAAAGTAGATCTATTATTAGTATGATTATTTTTAGATAGTACTTGGAATTACCGATAATCATCTGAGCACTGTTTGTATTTTGTAAAAGGCGTGTCCTAATGGGTCGCGCCTTTTTGCTGTTTATTCAAAACTGCTGTGTTATAAATACAGGAGACAAAAAACAGTATACGTACGTGCACTATAACATGTGCACTATAAGAAGTTTTTTATGAGAACCTGATGAAAATAAGGAAAAGGATGTCACCTATGTCTAACAATACATTGATGTTTACGGCAACAGAACATGGTCAAGCCATGTACAAGAAAGTCAAAGCGTTTATCGAGACGCAGATTGAACCCATTGAAGCGCAGTTCTGGCATGAGTGTCACGAGCAAAACCCTGATGGTAATTGGCGCAATTGGCAGTGGCCAGAACAATACGAGAGCTTACGCAAACAAGCACGGGAAGCTGGACTGTGGAATTTATTCTTGCCAGACGATACCTTAGGTGCTGGTCTTTCGGTCACTGATTATGCACCGATTGCAGAATTAACCGGTCGCAGTTTGCTGGCGCCCTATGTATTCAACTGTAATGCGCCTGACAGCGGCAACATGGAGCTACTGTGGCGCTACGGTTCTGAGGAGCAGCAGGAAAAATGGCTGACCCCAATTTTGGAAGGTAAAACACGCTCTGTATTCTGTATGACGGAGCCTGATGTGGCCTCGAGCGATGCGACCAATATGCAAGCGACCGCTGTGGTAGAGGGCGATGAGATCGTCATCAATGGTAGTAAATGGTGGTCATCTGGTCTTGGTGATCCTGCCGTTGATATCTTGATTGTCATGGCATACACGCCTGACGATAACAAAGACCGTCATCATCAGCATTCTATGGTGCTTGTGCCAGTCAAAACAGCAGGCGTCAATATCGAGCGCATGTTAAAAGTATTTGGTGATTACGATGCACCGCATGGACATGGCGAGGTCAGCTTCAATAATGTACGAGTGCCTGTCAGTCACTTTATTGGTGGCGCAGGCATGGGCTTTGAGATTGCTCAAGGGCGTCTAGGGCCAGGTCGTATCCATCATTGTATGCGTTGTATTGGTGCTGCCGAAAAGTCGCTTGAGCTGGCAGTGAAGCGCGGTATGGCACGCACAGCATTTGGTAAACCTTTAATACAGTTGGGTGGCAATTTTGAGCGTATCAGCGATGCCCGTATCAAAATCGATCAAGCCCGCCTGCTAACCTTGTATGCGGCACAAAAAATGGATGCGCAAGGTACAAAAGCCGCACTCACTGAAATATCAGCCATCAAAGTTGTCGCTCCTACGGTATTGCAAGAAGTGGTGGATATGGCAATCCAGATTCATGGCGGGATGGGCATGTGCCAAGATACACTGCTACCCAACTTCTTTGCGCAAGCACGGGCACTACGACTGGCTGATGGGCCTGATGAGGTACATAAGACCATGATTGCCAAACTAGAACTAAAGCGTCAAGGTTTTGGTCGCTCGTCTAAATCTGAAAAATCTTCATAGGCATGCCCAAAGTATGGTTTACTGGTCAGCTCGTGGCTTTAAAATAAGCAAAGCTATCAAACCATAATCAGGCATTTAAAGATTCACTATGAATGATTGAATAGTGAATTTTTCATTACTTGATAGTTTGATAGTTTTTAACACTAAATTTTTAACAATAAATGACCACAGGATAAGGAACATCTTATGGCAACGGATTATTCTAAAAGCCAAACCGATGACAAAAATATGTCCACTGAGATCAACAGTCAGATACTGGATAAAGGCGGCGAGGTTCGTGATGGCGAAGCGCTTGATAGTAAAGCTGTCAGTACATGGCTACGCGATCAAGGAGTTGATATACAAGGTGAACCTACCGTTACTCAATTTTCAGGTGGTGCATCAAACTGGACGTACCGTTTGCAATATGACAATCAGGATTTGATCTTGCGTCGTCCGCCAAAAGGCACCAAAGCCAAATCAGCACATGACATGGTGCGCGAATATACAGTACAAAAAGCGCTAAAAGATGCTTATCCCTATGTGCCAAAAATGGTGGCGCTCTGTACAGATGAAGGCGTGATTGGCGCTGATTTTTATGTCATGGAGCGTATGGAAGGCATTATTCCTCGTGCTAATTTACCAAAGGGTGTCGATTTAGACACCGCACAAACGCGAGCTTTATGTACCAATGTCATCGACGCATTGGTTGAGTTGCATCAAGTGGATTATAAACAGCATCCTGATCTAATAAGCTTAGGTCGCGGCGAGGGTTATTGCGAACGTCAGGTCAGCGGTTGGGATAAGCGCTATGTTAAAGCAAAAACGCCTAATGTCCCAAGTTTTTCGTTAGTGAGGCAGTGGTTAGGTAAGCACACACCTGCGGACAGTAAAACCTGTGTCATTCATAATGATTGGCGCTTTGACAATGTAATTTTAGATGCCAATAATCCGACGGAAGTTATCGGTGTGCTCGATTGGGAAATGGCGACATTGGGTGACCCTCTGATGGATTTGGGTAGTGCTTTGGCGTACTGGATTGAAGAAGATGATAACATCATTATGCAGCAATCTCGTCGTCAGCCAACCCATTTGAAAGGCATGATGACCCGTCAGGAAGTGGTTGATTATTACCTTGAGCAGACAGGGCTTAAGATAGACAACTGGACTTTTTATGAAGTGTTTGGGCTATTCCGTCTGGCAGGGATTGTCCAGCAAATTTACTATCGTTACTACAACAAACAAACGACCAATCCCGCGTTTAAGAATTTTTGGATCATTGTGCATGTATTGCATGCCAAATGTCTTAAATTGATTGCTCAATATGAGGGCGAGGCATTGTTTGTCAGCCATGTACAGCCTCATTTGCAAGACAGAGGTATTGATGCTGCCACCATTGAGCAGCTACCAGGTCCTGTACAGTCTGTTATTAAAGGCATTTTACCCAAAAGTTATTTTGTACCAGCGCCTCATAAGTCTGCTGAGCAAACAATCAAATAACAATTTATGAAAGATATGATAAGAAGGGATTCATTTATGACAACCATACTTCTGGTGCGTCACGGTCAGGCGTCTTTTGGACAAGAAAATTACGATCAGCTTTCAGAGTTGGGTAGTACTCAGGCGCAAATGCTGGGTAAACATTATGCAACCACGCAGCGCCGTATCGATGCCATCTTTACAGGCAGCTTGGTAAGACAACAGGACTCTGCCCGAAATTTTTTGGCGCGTTACCAATCATCGATCAATACCGACTGTAGTAAAGCCCTGCCTTTGTCGTCCGCAATCAATATCGATGAGCCTGAGAGTTACATTCTGCCACAGTTTGACGAATTTAATCATCAAGATGTATTTAGAAAATCGGATCCTGCTTTTAGTAGTCGTGCTGCGATCGCTGCTGAAATTGCTAAATCAGAAGTACCAAACACAAGGCTTGCTGAGTTATTCGATCAAGCGATGCAGCGTTGGCATGGCGGTGACAATGATCAAGATTATATTGAGAGCTGGCCCCAATTTAATCAGCGTGCGCAGCAAGCACTTGAGCAAGTTCGTACAAAAGTGGCAGATTTGAATTTAGGTTGTGATAGTACAGTATTGGTGTTTACCTCAGGTGGTGTGATTGCCGCAATCACTGCGCAACTATTAAAACAAGGCAGTCAAATCGCATATCAGTTAAACAAAAGCTTAGTAAACACAGGTGTCACATCCATTACGCTAAAAGAACAAAGCACTCGTTTGATGTCTTTAAATGAGTACAGCCATCTGTTTTGTGAAGGCAAGCGCTTTGTTACTTGGCGCTAAGCTGATTGAATGTAGCATAGATGCGTTGAATGACTGATATAGTGATCACTATTTGGTGATGACGGTTGATTATATATCGAAAGTCAGCAGTCTCATTTTGCCTGCTTATTGTTTATTTTTATAACTGACAGACCCAATCTGTAGATTTGCGGTATTATAGACTATCAACTTTACCCAACATCTATAAAAAAGGATTGTCCATGCAAAATAAGTTGATCAATTTAGTCGTTAAAAGCGCCAACCAAAGTAAAAAACAGATATTGAGCGCGGTTCAGCCGTCTCGTTACTTGCAAGAACTAAATAAAAAGCAGGCTGGACAAAACAAAACAGTACTTATTACAGGTGCCAGTTCTGGGTTAGGTGAAGGGATGGCGAGGCTTTTTGCCAAGCTTGGTTACAACCTTGCTATTTGCGCTCGCCGCGTCGATCGTTTGGAGTGTTTGCAGTCAGAATTGACAGCAGCGTATCCTAATATACGTGTTGAATATCAGACGCTTGATGTTAGCGATTATGATGCCATTTTTGATGTGTTTAATGCCTTTGCAGAAAAATTTGGTAGCATTGATCGAGTGGTGGTCAATGCCGGTATTGGTGATAGTCGCCGTATCGGTAAAGGGCGTTTTGACACCAATCGCCGTACCGTCGAAATCAATTTCATATCGGCATTGGCGCAATGTGAAGCTGCGATGAGTATTTTTAGAGCACAAAACAGCGGTCATTTGGTGGTCATATCAAGCATGTCGGCCATGCGCGGAATGCCTAAGCATTTGACCGCTTATGGGGCAAGTAAAGCAGGATTGGCACATCTGGCAGAAGGGATTCGCTCGGATATGCTCTTAACCAAGCTTCCTATCAAAGTCTCTACCATTTATCCTGGCTATATTCGTACTGAGATTAATGAAAATGCCAAGCCATTACCGTTTGAAGTCGATGCTGACACAGGCACGAAGGCCATTGTTGCCGCGATTGAAGCGGGCGTAGAAGAAGCTTGTGTACCAAGTTTACCATGGTCATTTGTCGGTCAGGCACTAAAACACTTGCCACTTAAAGTCGTCAGTACAGTCAGTTAACACGACTGGCGCTGATCGTAGTAAATAAGAAAGCCGCTTACAGCATGTTGTAAGCGGCTTTCTTATTTATTTATTTAAAGTAAGCACTTAAGCGTTGTCTAAAATATGTTTCTCGCGCAGCTTTTGACGCAGTACTTTACCGACGTTACTCTTTGGCAGCTCACTCACAAACTCGATGTGACGTGGGCATTTATAGCCCGTTAAGTTGTCTAAAGCAAACTCTGTGATCACTTCTTTGGTTACGTTGTTATCAGCAGGGACGATATAAATCTTCACCGCTTCACCTTGACGCTCATCAGGAATCCCAATGACTGCACAATCAATAATACCATCACAGTCCAGCATCACAGACTCAATCTCATTAGGGAAGACGTTAAAGCCTGAGACCAAAATCATGTCTTTTTTACGATCAAGTAAGGTGAAGTAGCCTTTTGAATCCATGCTGGCGATATCACCGGTTCTAAAATAACCATCACTGGTAAAGTCATCACTACTTTCTCTGTTGAGATAACCTGACGTCACGTTTGGTCCTTTGATACACATCTCACCTGCTTGGTCGATGCCCACACGATTGCCATCCTCATCGATAAGAATGATGTCGATACTAGGCACAGGTATACCAATAGTGCCATTAAACTTACGATCAGTAATAAGGTTGGCAGTACCGCCGGCAACCCCTTCAGTCATTCCCCAACCTTCAACCATAGGGCAACCTGTAACTTCTAACCAACGTGTTGCTGTTTGCTCGGTTGCTGCCATACCGCCTGCTTGTGAGATGCGAAGCGAGCTGAAGTCCAGCTCTTTGAAGCTTGGCTGCTCCAGTAGTGCTTTGAATAGAGTATTCACCGCTGGGAAAATATGGAATGGCTGCTTTGATAAAGTTTTGACAAAACCTGGCATATCACGTGGGTTTGGCACCAATATAAACGTGTAGCCTGAACGCATACCTAACAGGCTGAGTGAAAAGGCAAAGATGTGATAAAGCGGTAGCGCCATGACCATGTTGATATAGACCTCATTGATTTCTGAGGTAACAGGGCGATACCAAGCTTCTGCCATCAAGGCGGCAGATACAATATTGCGCTGGGTAAGTATCGTACCTTTAGACAGTCCTGTCGTACCGCCTGTGTATTGCAAAATAGCCAATTGATCTAAGCTCATCTTTGGCGCATGGAAAGGTAGATTTTTACCCCTCTTAAGTACATCAGGGAACTTGGTCACTTCGTGTTTTGGATCGTCAAGTTTGTATTTTGGGATCAAACGCTTGACTTGACGAACGATGGTATTGACCAACATGCCTTTGAGTCCCATCATATCGCCCAGTTTGGATAATACGATGCGCTTGATATTGGTCTCGTCAACGACTTGTTCGAGGGCTTGAGCGAAGTTATCGACCACAAAAATAACTTGAGCGCCAGAGTCATTTAATTGATGGCGTAGCTCACGGCCTGTATATAGAGGATTAACTGGCGTGCAAACATATCCTGCTCGTAAAATACCAATCATGATCGGTAAATACTGTGGAATGTTTGGCATCATTAAGGCCACAACGCTGCCTTTAGGAAGATTTTGCGATTGCAACCATGCTGCTACTGCAAGTGACGCTTTATCGACATCGCCATAAGTATGAGTGACGCCCATACAGATTGTCATAGGGTGCATACGAAAGCGCTCGAAACACTCTTCGTATAGCTCCATTATGCTGCTATATTTGTCTGGATTGACAGTTTTAGGTACACCATTCGGATAATGGGCAAGCCAAGGTTTATTTGGCGTCATGGTCAGCGTCCTTGAATTCAAAATAGATTAGAATTTGTGGTAAAGCAGTCATATCCGTGTCAATAAAACACATCAGCGCTGACGTAGCGTTTGTCGCTGATAGAAGTAGTATCCTTACTTATTGACTGGCTGCTATATTCTATTGCCGTATATAAGCTTTCTTAATCAAACTAAAAGAGTTCGCTGATTAGAAGGCATAAACGGTTAAGTTGGTGATAAAAAATACACCGCATCAAATACACATTATCTAATGTTTACCACTAAGGTATTAAAAAATAATACATTTAAGCAATACATTAGCATGAATAGATTTTAATGTAATACCAGTATGCAAGACTGTAGAGTGCACAAATAAAGCTGAAAAATTCAATTTCTTTTTTATCAGATTTGTAACGTTAAGGTTTAAAGAGTCGTTGTCAGTTAGGTAGAAATTCTAACCCGTCAAAACGATGGCTATTGAACATGAAAATTATCTTAATAGTGATTAAGGTAGAATTAACTGTTTATGTTTATTAAAGAATCGGCGATAAATGAGTAAAGCACTGATGGTACAGCCAAGCATACTGCTCACACATATCAAAAACATGGTGACGATTTGATAGCGAACCGCTTGAGTAGGATCGGCACCTGCCAATATTTGCCCTGTCATCATACCAGGTAAGCTGACAATACCGACAACTAGCATGGAGTTTAAAGTAGGGGTCATACCGTTGATGATTGCTGAGCGTATAGGATCATGTACGGCCTCGAACGGGCGAGCAGAAAGGCTTAACATCATCTCAATACGTCCTTGCTGCTCATGAAAGGCATTAATCAGCTGATTACTGGTTAGTGAAATGGCGGTCAGAGAGTTACCCAGTATCAAACCCAATATGGGAATGACAAACTGCGGAGTATACCAAGGCTGCACCTGTAAAATCATCACGATAGCGATGGCAGTAACCAATATTCCAGAGGCGCTAACGGCGAGCAAAGTGTCAGTAAATAAGCCCTTATAATGACGTTTGACACGGTTTTTAGCAGCGCTTCCTGCAATCAGTGTCATGATGGTTAAAATAACCAACACTTCATACCATTGTTCGCGAGCAAAAATCCATGCCAGTATCAGCCCGATAAAACTAAGCTGGACGACAGTACGAACAGCAGCCATCAATAAAGTTTTGGTGAGCTGTAAGCGCAGCCGCCACGATAAAAGAATGACGATAATAATAAGGCTGCTGGCAAGAGCGATGTCGCTATACGTTAGAAATATCTGCATGTCGTCCGTCGCGCTCATAAGTGCTCATCATAAAAGTAACTAAGGAAAAGTAGAAATGTAGAGCAGAAGACAACGCATTTGTATAAGTGATGGTTTGTATAAATAGGCAAAGGATACTTTGATTGCATCATTAAGATACGTTGCTCAATATACCTGCCTGCATATGCCAATGTCTATCGGCCAATGGCATAATAGCTTGGGTGTCATGAGTTACCCATAGCAAGGTGCGAAGCGGATCAGCTCGCAACCAACTAATGAGCAAACGTACCAGCTGAGCTGAAGTATCACTGTCTAAGGCGGCGGTCGGTTCATCTAATAGCAATACTTGTGGGTTTAGTTGCAATAGGCGTAACGTATTGACCAGTTGCCGCTCACCACCCGAAAGATGAGTGGCTTCTTGGTATAAAAAATCAGCGCTGCGCTCTAGATGGCCAAGCTGTTTGATGTGCCAATCAATATCAAACTTATGATGTTGGTGCGCTTGCAAGCGATAAGGCAGTTGTAAATTGTCAATGACACGGCCTTCTAGCAATTGAGGGTGTTGTGCAAGTAGCGAAACTCGCGAGCGCCACGCTGTAGGGGCGGTATCATGAATACGCTCATTAATGCTAGGATAAATAGCACTGTTTGATTCGCTTTGTAAGCTAATTTCACCACTGCTCATTGGTAACAGACCTGCTAACACACGCAACAATACAGATTTTCCGCTTCCAGAAGACCCTGTTAAGACTGTTATCTGTCCTGCTAGCAGTTTTCCGCTGATCCCATTTATTAAGGTGCGTTCATGAGTGAGCGTAGCGGAATCCAGCGCTGACGGCTTCCTTATTCTCTTGAGCCAATAGTGATAGTTTTCAGACAGTATTGAGCCTGTAGCAGAAGCGCTTTTTTGGCTCTGATCGGCTGTCGTAGCGCGCTTGCTATGTACCCAAAGGTTATCAAATGCTAGCATGAGGCGCTTCTGATGCGTGCCAACAGGTTAGCGTCATCATTTATGGGTCTGCTGAGTAATGGCATTTTGGATGGCATCATGTAATGCTCTTGGAACACGAATAGGGCGCATGGGGGCATTATAAGCAGCATTTTCATCTCTAGACACTGGGTCAGGCTTGACCTGATTTTGCACGCAAGCAATCACAATTTTAGCGCGACTTAACAGACTGTCATTGGCTTTGCTAGTAGCGTTATTATCAGGCAGATGGCGATGAATGCTTTGGTAAAAAATCATGCTAGCAGGTTTGAGCTCGACTTTATCGATACGCACATTGATGACTTCATCTAAAAGAATGGCTTTTTTGTAGTGTAAATCTGCTTGACTCACGACAAAATGCTGTATGTCACCATGGTCACTCTGTAAAAAATAACCATTTAGACCAAGGTGAGTAAACCAGTCACGGCGGCAATTTTCAAAGAACACCAAATGATTGGCGTGATAAACTATACCACCAGCGTCAGTATGGTTAATATAGACGTTATAATCAGTCGCAAATAGTGGCGTGGTAGAGTTGTCAGGTTTTGAGGATTCATCTGTATGGTTATTTATAGGGGTCTTCATAGTGGGACTCAGTAAAGTTATTTAATAAAAAGCGATGTATGTGATAATAAACGTTACTCTAACTTAAGATACAAAGGCACGCAACAGATAGGCTGTCTACGTCTGTTATCTTAGTCATTTGTTTGTCGTTACAAGTCATGTGTTCGTTCAGCACCTTCTCTAGTCAAATAGTCTAATCAATCAGTATAGGATGGTTTATGCCTCGTTTTGTCAGTTTTAATATCAATGGTATTCGCGCCCGCCAACATCAGCTTGAAGCTGTACGAGAGGTCATCGATCCTGATGTAATGGGTCTACAAGAAACGAAAGTGCATGACGAGCAGTTTCCACTAAAAAACATAGAAAGTCTTGGTTATCATATTGAGTACTTCGGTCAAAAAGCCCATTATGGCGTGGCATTATTGTCTAAGGTTGCGCCTATTTTTGTACAAAAAGGCTTTCCGGAAGAAGACGTAGAGGCACAAAAGCGCTTTATCCATGCACGCTACGTGATAGAAGGTCGCGAAATTGATGTGCTTAACGGCTACTTTCCACAAGGCGAGAGTCAGGATCATCCCACCAAATTCCCAATGAAGCGTGCTTATTACGCAGATTTGATGGCTTATATCGACACTTTAAAAGCAGAAGGGCGTTCACTCGTCATTATGGGTGACATGAATATTGCCCCAGAAGATATTGATATCGGTATTGGTGAGGTCAACGCAAAGCGCTGGCTAAAAAATAGAAAAACGTCGTTTTTGCCAGAAGAGCGTGCATGGTATAGCGACTTGATGTCACGCGAGCTGACCGATACGTATCGTTTGCATTATCCAGAGAGTACAGACTTGTATAGCTGGTTTGATTATCGCAGTGGAGGATTTAACGACGACCCTAAGCGCGGCTTACGTATCGACCATATTTTATGTACCGCTGACTTGGTAAAGGCGTGTGTCGATGCTGGTATCAGTTATGAGTTGCGAGGCATGGAAAAACCTTCTGACCATGCGCCCATTTGGTCAGCATTTGACTTAAGTAAACTTTGATATATGCAGGGCTTTTAATAGAGCAGGGTTCATATCGTATTGGTTAAATTTTTTATTCAAATAACACTAAAAATTGAGAAATAAGGATTCAATAATGGCTGTCGGAAATGTTGCAGTACCTAATACTATTTATCCTATTGAAGGCATTAGACTAAGCGCCACAGCAGCAGGCGTACGCTATAAGAATCGTGATGATCTAGTGGTTATTGAGATCGTTGATACGGCCACCACTGCAGTTGTGACCACTAAGAATACATTTTGTGCGGCACCCGTGCGTATATTGCGCGAGCACTTTGCCAACGCCAATCCGCGCTATTTGATCACCAATACAGGTAATGCCAATGCAGGCACGGGCGCTGATGGTAAACGCCGTGCTGTGGATATCTGTCAAGCGTTAGCAACCAAAACAGGCGTCGATATCAGTGCCGTATTGCCATTCTCTACTGGCGTGATTGGTGAACCGCTCAATAGTGACGCTGTGATTAATGGCTTGGACAATGCGCTCGCCAATTTAGCGTCTGACAATTGGCTGGCTGCAGCGAATGGTATTCGTACTACTGATACTATCCCTAAGCTTGCAAGCCAAAAAGTCGATATTGACGGTATCAGTTATCACATTACTGGTATGTCAAAAGGCTCAGGCATGATAAGACCTAACATGGCGACCATGCTTGGCTATGTGGCAACAGATGCCAACATTGCGGCTGATGTATTACAAGAAATGCTGAGTGCCATCAACGAGCAGTCGTTCAACCGCATCACCGTTGATGGTGATACCTCAACCAATGACTGCTGCGTATTGATTGCGACGGGTAAGGCCAGCTCGGATGTGATTGACAGTCCAACGCATCCGCATTATCAGGCAGTTTTTGCCGCCTTGACAGAAGTGTTTGTACGTTTGGCACAATTGATCGTACGTGATGGCGAAGGTGCTACCAAGTTTGTGACGGTAAAAGTCACGGGTGGTAAGACAACGCAAGAGTGCTGTGATGTGGCATATGCAGTTGCACATTCACCATTGGTCAAAACAGCATTCTTTGCCAGTGATGCCAACTGGGGTCGTATCCTAGCGGCAGTGGGTTATGCTGGAATTGAAGATCTGGATACAGAACAAGTCGACGTATATTTGGATGAGGTAATGATTTGCCAAAATGGCGGCGTTGCTAGCACTTATACAGAGGAAGCGGGTAAAGCTGTGATGAGCCGTGCTGAAATTACCATTCATATTGATTTGGCACGTGGTGACGCCAGTGATACGGTTTATACGTGTGATCTGTCATACGATTATGTCAAAATAAATGCGGACTATCGCAGCTGATATTTTTAGATCGAAGCGTTTAATCAGTATTATCATAAAGCCAGAGCATAGATTGCTCTGGCTTTTTGCAATTTGTGGATTATCATTTTATACCATTATCTTATACGTTTTATTAACATCAGTTGCAAAAGCTGACGTTACTTTACAAAGCAGTCATAGAGCGAACGCAGTCCTGCACCCTATACTAGCCTCAGTAAACAATAGACGGGATTGCTAATAACATAGTAAATTTTCAAAATTCTTACTTTATTCATTTGATATTGGCAATAGCGTCATAATAATCACTAAAACTGCCTACAAATTTTGAGTATGTACTAAACAATACAGGACGTTTATAACAATAAATTCAATCCAGTAGGCGATGAAGAAAATACAAACATAGATTAATTCACTGAGGATTTGATAATGAAAAAATTAGCACTTGCAGCATTGATGACAACTTTTGCCCTTTCAGGTTGTTCTACGATGGGTATGGACAACGAGCGTACCATGGTTGTTGAAGGACAGCCTATGAATGTTAAAATCGTCAACATTCCAAGTTTTGAGGTAGAGATCGCTCCACGTAAAGCAGTATGCGATCTGACAGCCACTGATGGTAGCAAAGTAGAATCACAGTGCCTACAGTATCGTCAGACTCACCAGAAAAACTTCAATACGCTAAACGGTAACATCCAAGGCTTCACTTATGAGCCAAACTATCGCTATGTACTTGATGTTCGTCAAGAAGCAGTGACTGCTGAAGGTTCTGATATGGTACAACCAATCTGGATTCTAAATGAAGTAGTTTCAAAAACGGCTGAATAATAGCAGTATGATGCTGACTTAGAGTGATGAGTCAACAGTAATGAAAAAGCCTCTAATACGTTAGAGGCTTTTTTGTATGGGCAGTATAGCGGTAACTGCTACTAGCATTGACTGTAGTTAACGGTAACACCGCGAGTGGCGGTAGGAATGCGATTGTCCGCATAAATTGCCAAACCACCACGAGCCGTTTCTTTATATTTATCAGACATATCTGCACCTGTCTGCTTCATGGTCTCTATTGCCTTGTCTAAAGAAACAAAGTGCTGACCATTGCCTCTACAAGCAAGACGTGCCGCATTGATGGCTTTGACGGCACCCATGGCATTACGTTCGATGCAAGGTACTTGTACCAAGCCACCAATCGGATCACAAGTCAAACCTAAATTGTGCTCGATACCAATTTCAGCGGCGTTTAAACATTTGGCTGGCGAGCCATCCATGATTTCTGCCAATGCCGAACCTGCCATGGCACAAGCAGAGCCCACTTCACCTTGACAGCCAACTTCGGCACCAGAGATTGATGCATTTTGCTTGATTAAGCTACCGATAGCGGTGGCATTCAACAAAAATTTGCGCACACCATCTTGGCTATAATTGGGCAAAAAATCTCGATAGTAATGCAATACGGCTGGAATGATACCCGCAGCACCGTTGGTTGGGGCAGTGACGACTTTACCACCATTGGCATTTTCTTCATTGACGGCAAGCGCATACAAATCGACCCAATCCATGGCAGCAAGCTTATCTGTTTTCGATATGGGTTGATCTTTTTCAGTACATAGCTGCAAGTATAAGCCCTGTGCACGGCGTTTGACATCCAAACCACCAGGTAAGATACCGCCATTTTCACAACCTTGCTTGACACAGTCTTGCATCACGTCCCAAATGCTGTCCAAATAGGCAAATATTTCTTCTTTTTCATGGAAGTAGCATTCGTTTGCTAAGACCAAATCACTGATGCTCAAGCCATGCTGAGAGCATTGATCTAAAAGCTCTGCCGCGTTGTTGAATGGATAAGGAACGCGATCAATCGTTGGGCTGGCTTGATCTTCATCAGGATTGGTGGCATCTTCTTCATTAATGACGAAGCCGCCGCCGACGGAATAATAAGTCTGCTGATAACGAGTACCATCCTGCAATATTGCTCGAAGGGTCATTGCGTTAGGATGATAAGGCAAAACAGTATCATCGTACCAATGGATATCTTGCTCTGTATCAAACGCAACCGTATGAACGCCCGAGACATTCAATGTTTTATCAGAAAAAATAGGGGATAGATAACTACTGGTCATACGAGTATCGATGGTACTAGGGGTATGACCAAGTAGTCCTAATAGTATCGCCGTATCAGTGGCATGCCCTTTGCCTGTGGCGGCCAAAGAACCGTAAAGCTCGATTTCTATTTTTTCAACTGTCTGTAGTTCTGCCTGTTGGTTCAATGAGGCCAAAAATAAATTTGCGGCTACCATTGGGCCGACGGTATGAGAGCTTGATGGACCAATACCAATTTTGAATAAATCAAAAACACTAATCATAATAAATTACCGAAAATTTGGAGCGCTTGAGTATGGGACATCCATTCCCAAAAGCACTTTTACTAAAAATATGAGAGACAGCTTGCACTTTTATGCACGGGTAAAAATAGGCATAAGGCGCTGTCTATGAAAATGCGTAAATCAAAGAGTGTGTATGGTGACTGAATAATAACTTTTATTTATTTTGAAACTCCGTTATCATGCTCGGAGCCAGGGATTATGTAACATCCTGTAAGTGATCATCGCCATAGTGTACATCGAGTCATAGGCGATTAAAACCAGTTTCAGTAGAACACATCTGGCCCTATACCTCTATCAAATAATGATCATCATACCAAATCGTACTTTTGGTTTGTCATATTAGAACATAAATGAATGAATGGGGATGGCATATTATAGATGGGAATATATAGAGTTGCTATGGATAAAATAGCCAATCACATAATAATCCTATCGACTGTCTCTATGGTTTACTCAAGACAGTTTTGCTCCATATAGTTTTATTCAATTTCTAGTTCACCAGATATTTTAGCCTATTACTTTAGCCAACATAGGACAAGCGCGCATGCCCTCTCAAATAGATCCTTCATCACCTGTAGAAAACAGCGCTAAAAATCAGTCAGCTCATAATGCCTTGGAGGCTGCAGGTATAGATTCAGCCTCTAGCACTTACTCACATAATCCAGATTTTGAAAACGGGCGCTGGTTTCCAACATGGCAGCCTTACAAAGGCAATCTAGACCGTGATCCAGTGGGTATTAATGAGTATTTGCCACCATCAAAAAGTGTATTACTTGGTATACAACATACTTTTGCAATGTTTGGGGCGACCGTACTGGCGCCGCTTTTAATGGGATTTGATCCTAATTTAGCCATTTTGATGTCTGGTATTTGTACAGTGATGTTTTTTATGATCACTGGTGGACGCATGCCAAGTTATTTGGGTTCAAGCTTTGCTTTTATTGGTCCAGTGATTGCTGTGACGGCTTATGCAGGTGCAGGGTTCAATGACAACCTGAACGTTGCGTTGGGCGGCATCATGGCTTGCGGTATTATTTATGCATTGATTGGTCTACTGGTAATGAAAACGGGCACAGGCTGGATCGAGCGATTGATGCCGCCAATCGTTACAGGTGCCATCGTAATGATTATTGGTCTAAATTTAGCACCAGTTACTATTCAAGGGGTTTCTGCCAATCAGTTCGATGCATGGATGGCCACGTTGACGGTATTACTCATCAGTGTCGTGGCAGTGTTTACCAGAGGGATGCTACGCCGTTTGCTATTGCTTGTGGGATTGGTACTGTCCTATATTGCCTACTTTGTGATGACCAACATATTGGGCTTTGGAACAGCCATTGACTTCAGCAGTGTGGCCGCAGCTTCATGGTTTGGACTGCCAAGCATTCATACGCCGCGCTTTGAGATGAGCGCTATTATTTTAATTGTCCCAGTGGCCTTTATTTTGGTTGCAGAAAACTTAGGGCACTTTAAGGCGGTTGAAGGTATGACTAAGGCACGAGTAACGCCTTATATGGGCCGTGCTTTCTTTGCTGATGGACTCGCGACGACTTTTTCGGCAGGGTTTGGTGGGACAGGTGTCACTACGTATGCTGAAAACATCGGTGTAATGGCCGTGACAAAAGTATATAGCACCACAATATTTGTAGTAGCGGGTTTGGTGGCCATTCTACTAGGACTGTCGCCAAAGTTTGGTGCCATTATTCAGACCATTCCAGCGGCATTGTTGGGCGGTGCCTCTATTGTAGTATTTGGCTTGATTGCGGTGGCAGGTGTGAAAATCTGGATAGACAGTCACATTGATTTTAGCAAAAACAGCAACCTGATTATCGCTGCTGTCACTGTCATCATGGGTACAGGTAACTTTAGCCTGCACTTAGGCGGTTTTGATTTGGGCGGTATCGGTACGGCTACCTTGGCCGCTATTATACTCAATGCTTTATTCAATTATGGATCTGAGGCAAAAGATACCAACAAATCACTAGCCAAATAATCAGTGCTATAGCAGTCGGTTATTGATTGAGTTCACATAGTTGAAAAAGCGCTTCTCTTATCTAGAGAAGCGCTTTTTTTTGCAAAAAATATCAAGCTTATTTGTAATCACGCTTATAAAACCGTGAAAAAAATCGATAACGGCGCAGGGCACGCGGCTTAGGTTTTAAAGAGCCCAAGTAAATAGCAAACATGGTTAATAGCGCACCGCTCCATTGTAAGGTATTGATGGGCTTATCCAGCCAGCTATAATCAATGACCAACGCAGCAATAGGCTCCGTCAATAGTAATAGCCCCGTCAATGCCAATGAGAGCTTAGGGATAGAGTAGGCGATTAAACCCCAGGCTAAGCATTGCATCACCGTCCCATAGATCAGTATCCAACCAATCTCCGACCACGTATTGGGTAAAATATTGCCCATATCAAACACTAGCATCGGGACAATCATCGCTAAAACCCCGCCAATACTAATCAATTGCATGAGCATAAATATGGGTGTTGGTTCTGTATCATGCGTTTTTCGGATAAAAGTCATAGATGCCGCCAGCATTGCCCCAGACAGAATACCACTGACAAACCCCCAAGTGGCCGCTGTATTGTGCGCAAATTCAGGACTGCCAATCATCGCAACCCCGAGCATGGCTAAAAATAAGCTGATTAGCTGAAGGATGGATTGACGCTCATTGAAGTATAAAAACCCAATCGCGGCTAAGAAAAAGATCTGTAGACTATTGAGTAAAGTCGAGATGCCTGGGCCGACGGCATAAATACTCTCGTGCCAAAGCGCCAAATCCAGTCCTAAAAACACACCAGACAATAAGCTATAAAAAATAGCACGCCTTGAGCGAGGTAGGCGTTGTCCCATCATTTTGGCTAAAGCCGCAAACACGATACCAGAAACCAGCAATCGCCAAAAAGACATCGCCCAGCCACCGACATCTACGTGAGCGACAATCAAACTACCCAGTCCAAATATGACACAACCAATGACTAAGCCAATAGGTGCAGATCGTGAAGAAGCGATAGCCATAGACTGTCCTTAAATCAGTATTATTTTTTAATGGTTTAACAGCGTTATCAATGTAGGGCATATTGTCGAGGGTTTGACCGTAAATTGAAATGCCTAAATGCTCATTTATGTTTATTTTTTAAATGGCAGCTCATTGTATTGCGTTTTTTTAAGTGCAGAGAGGTATACAGTCGAGTCACCTACGTGCAGGAATGATGTTAGCGTAGATAACAGTGTTTATCGCTTTAGTGGTTTATAATGGTTATATTTTATCTACATTTGTATTAAAAATTTCAATATCATTGGTTTAGGTCTACTTATGTTTCGACGTTTATTACCAACACGCCAGTCCTCTTTGATACTCAGTTTGCCACGAACATTGTCGCAATATGGTTTAACGCTGAGTATTTTATCTGGCGCTCTAATTGCGATGCCAACTGCCCAAGCAGCCAGTTGTAAAATTCCCAAAAGCTACTACAAAAATGTCTCCTGTACAGCGAACAGTGGCTATTTTTTAGCCATAAAAGATTTTGGCGCGCCCGTGGCATTGATCAACAATAAAGGCAAAAGCGTGGTGGATCTCTCGCGCTATCAAAAAGTCGATGTCAATAAGTTGTCAGGTGGTCTGCTGCCAGTGCAGCGTAATAATCGAGTCGGTTATCTCAATATGAAGGGTCGCGAAGTCGTTCCTGCAATGTATGATGTGCTCTCAGAAAGCCAAGGTTGGGCGCGTCCGGTATCTGATGGACGAATTGTGGTAAAAAAAGATGGTAATTATGGCGTCATTAATACTGCCAACAAAATTATTGTGCCATTTTCGGCAGCAATTAGTGATATTGATGATTATCAAAATGGCATGGCACGGGTACATAAAAACCGAGCAGTTAGCTGGCTTGATAAAAATGGTAAAACAACAAACGAACCAAGTAATGCTGATAGTGACGAATTTGCGGCTAGATCGTCGGCGAATAAAAATAGCAGCAGCTCATCCGCCCAGACCAAGCAAGCGGCATCTAATCGCTTTACGACGCTGGACGCACGTCAGCAGGATGGCAAATGGGGATACGTCGATGACAATAACGTGACTATGATTACCTATTCATTTGATGAAGCACGGCCATTTTCTGAAGGATTGGCTGGCATACGTATCGGTAAGGATTGGGGATTTATCAATCTCGGCGGTGAGCTGGTGATACCTTTTCGATTTTCTAATAGCGGTGTGTCAGCTAAAGGCAGCTATAAAGGCCAGTCAGCATTTATATTCAAAGACGGCAAAGCTTGGATTGGTAATTTAAAGAACGGTAATAAGATGTGCGTTGACACAAAAGGGGAAGGGGTTCGCTGTGAATAAAACTCACATCTATGTAGACGATTTACTATGAGAGAAACCCCCTGTTATTGGTATAAAAAAGAGTGTAACGCCTATTAATGTATCGATAGGTTTTACACTCTTTTTTATTGCCGATTTGCTCAGACAACCAAATGCTAAGATTACTTAGCCAATAAGTGATTACTAATCAAATCGACCATATAAGGCTGATAATACTCAGGAATATCGTGTGCCATTCCTTCAATTAAGTGGAATTTAGCGTTAGGAATAGTTTTGGCAACCACGCGTCCTTGTGAAGGAGGTAGTAGTCCATCTGCGCTACCATGTAAGACGATAGTAGGCGCTTTGACCTGCTTACTAAAACGACTGATAGAGCCTGATGCCAAAATAGCGTTAAGCTGCTGTACCGTACCAAGCGGATGAAAGTTGCGCTGATAACGTAACTTAGCAATTTCACGCACCATACGTACGTTGACATGACCAGGCGTACCCACCGTCTTCATGAACCAAACACTATGGCGTACAATATCACGCTCAGAGTGACTTTCAGGACGGTTAATAAGCGTGTAAAGCTGTTTGGGTTTTGGTGGACGTAAAAATGCACGATTGGTTGAGGTAAACATCAACGCCATTCGTTTAACAAGGCTTGGATAACGGGCAGCCACAATCTGTACAATCATACCGCCCATAGAAGCGCCAAGCAGATGCGTCGGACCGAGGTTAAGGGCTTTAATCAAACGGGCGGTATCTTCTGCCATATCTGTCAGATTGTAAGCAACGGGCGCGCCTTTATTAGAAAGCCCTGTTTGCAAGCGCATCATCATTTTGAATTGACTGATACGCGGTAGCCCCTCAATTTGGACTTTAGAAGACAAGCCAATATCACGATTGTCAAAGCGAATGACAAAAAAACCGGCATCAATGAAGCGCTTGATAAAGTTGTTTGGCCAAAATACCATCTGTGAGCCAAGTCCCATCACCATCAATAAAGGGGGATTGTTGGGATTGCCACCAGCCTCCACACAAAGCTCAATACCATCGCCAATATCAATCATTGCCTGGTAGAGATGCTCGCTCAGGTCAGAATCACCCCATTGATGTTCACCAAATTTCTGCCACTCAGGTGTTGGGTAGCTGCTTGAATGTTCAGCCAAGCTTTCAGACAGTTTAGTGTCATTGCTATCGTTTGATTTTGTCATGAAGTATCCTAATTAGAGGGTCATCTACTAAATCTCAAGCATCTCAAAATCTAGCTTGCCAACACCGCACTCTGGACAAGTCCAGTCATCAGGAATGTCTTCCCATTTGGTACCAGGCGCAATGCCTTCTTCAGGACAGCCGAGCTCTTCATCGTATATCCAGCCGCAGACAATACATTCATAACGTTTCATAAATAGTCCTATCGATCATTACCAGTATTACAGTAAGTTATTAACGCGCATATTTAGAGTCACAGTCACTATATTAGACTGCAAAAACGCACGTAGTTTAGCATATAACCTTTACTATATGGCTAGGGTTTTCGTAGTTAAGTTTACACTTGTATATTGAGATAATTTGGTTTTTATCAAGGTCATTGATTGCGAATTATCAAAATCACTGGCGCTATTGTGATGGCTCATGCCCCAACATTTCTATCAGCTGTGATATAATCATCGCCGAAAAATTATAACGATTTTCAGTACTTAAGATCGTTAAATTATTATCTCTATACTGTTATCTAAGCCATATATATTAAGGGTCATTATGAGCAGCAATGCCGCTATATCCGCGAACAACGACGCCGAACCTTCTGATATGCTCAATACTGACCATCAGTTTTGGCAAATTATCCGTACCGTACCAGACTTCCCAAAAGTCGGGATTGATTTTTATGATATTACGCCGTTATTGCGCAGTCATATTAATGAGGTCATCGATGCATTACTTGCTGCTTTGCCAAAAGGATTATTGGATGAAGTCGACTGTTTGGGTGCAGTCGAAGCACGTGGTTTTGTATTTGCAAGCTTGCTGGCAGGCAGATTGGGTAAGGGTATGATTTTGCTACGCAAGCCTGGCAAGCTACCACCGCCAGTGGCGAACAAAGCCTATGCACTAGAATATGGAAAAGATACTCTTGAGATGCAAAACAATTTGCCACCTGAGCGTGTGTTGCTTGTTGACGATATCTTAGCCACGGGTGGCACGTTGACCACGGCTTATGAGCTTTGCCAATCAGCAAGTCACACTGTGGTTGGTGCATTGGTGTTGCTAGATTTGGTCGATTTACACGGCAAATTTCCTGTACCCGTATATGCGGTTTTAAAAGCTTAAGCCGATTGTTCCGCTGTTTTTATAAGTTAAGACGGTTACATGAAAAAAGCGCGCTGATATCGTTCAGCGCGCTTTTTTGTTGGTTAGTTTTTACTTAAGCCATTAAACCGATTTTTGATCATTTTCATAGTTTTTACAGGCTTGTTCGACGATAAGACGAGCAATTGTTTTGGGAGTAGTAATGATAAAATCCTTGGTCGTCAATATGGGTTTTTCTGATTGCCAAGATTTGATGACTTTATTATCAGCGCCATAGTCCACATAAGCTCTTTTATAGTAGCTTGCATCTTTGCAGGAGATTAATAACTGCTGATCACTATGATGAAGAATGGTGTCTTTACTGGCTTTATCTTTATTTACTTTGGTTTCTTTCGGTGTTTTACCGTCTTTGTCATCATTTTTTTGTACAGAGTTTTTCTGAGTCGGGTAGGTTCTACGAATCGAAACCGTGATATTGTCTATCGGCTTTTCATCTATGACACTGATGTCAGAGCTTTCGATAGAGTTCAAATCGACACTAAAAATAGTTCCATTAGGACTTTCTGACACTTTTGACCAGTTCACTGCATTTGCGCTGACTGCTAGAGCACTCCCTGCCAATAATACTGATAGCCGTTTCATAATAAAGCCTTGAATAGGGTTGTGAAAAGTAGGCCATAATAGCCAACTTACTGTGAGCAGGCAAATATCTTTTAAGAAGACTGCCTACTCTTAGTATATCGTCAATAACCGTATGTGCTTGTATTAATTGCGCATCGCTGCCAGCATTTGAGCAAGCTCATCACGAGCGCCAATGAAGCCATCAATACCTTTTGGCAGTAAATCTTGTGTGACAGTATCTTGTTGATATGCGGTACTAAACTCTTCATGCGTTAAGCTTACTCGGGCCATATCAGCCATTTCTAGTGACATACTTGGTGATAGCTGCTGAATAACGTCGGTATTCATTGTTGCTAGCTCATCGATAAGGTCGGGCGCGATGGTCAATAGATCGCATCCTGCCAATGCTAGTATTTGCTCAGTTGAGCGGAAACTTGCTCCCATTACCTGTGTACGGTAATCATGCTGTTTGTAGTATTGGTAAATACGTTTTACGGACTGTACGCCCATATCGTCTGAAGCAGGGACGTTTTGACGGTTTTGTTGACGTTTTTGCCAATCTAAAATGCGACCAACGAAAGGTGATATCAGTGTTACGCCAGCATCGGCACAAGCGATTGCTTGGTGCTGTCCGAATAGCAAGGTCAGATTGCAGTGAATGCCTTGGGTCTCAAGATAGCGAGCGGCTTCGATACCTTGCCAAGTGGCGGCCATTTTAATTAAGACACGCTCTGAATCAATCCCTGCTTTTTGGTAAGCTTCCATAAACTCTAAGGCTTTATCGATGGTAGCTCCAGTATCATAAGACAAGCGGGCATCAACTTCTGTAGAAACCCGACCTTCAATAAGCGCTAAAATATCACAGCCAATTTGTATGGTAAGCGCATCAATTACCGCATCTACATTGCCATTATGCCGGCTCATGGTTTCAGACAGCATGCCTTGGTTATCAGGATGGATAAGTGCTTTGGTAATAAGGCTGGGATTGGTGGTCGCATCGATAGGCTTTAGGCGGGCAATCGCATTTAGATCACCAGTATCAGCAACAATAGTAGTCATAGTGCGAAGTTGTTGTAAAGCGCTCATCAAGTATCCTTTTTCAGTTATAGATTTATAGTCTTATTCATAAAGTGGTTTGCTATCGGCATTAAACTGTACCATAGTTTTGAGCCTATGTTACTTCATAGTTTCACTAAGCACTGCTGACATATGTCATAATTTTGCTGATCTTAATTCGCTTACCTATTATTTATACCCGTTTACGCCCATTTACGAATGGGCACTGAGCACAGTTTTTGTTATAGTAGACCTGAGCAGATCTCTGTCTGCCATATTTGCCATTTAGAGTATGGTTCGCTTATGGTAACCATAAAAGATAAGACTGGTAGGGCACAATATTTTTGATAGACTGGTCTATTGCATATTGAAATCAACACAGTAATACTTAACAGATTATAAAATCTAAGAAGGATGGGCGGTAATGAGTGAGCAGTCAACAGAGCAAAACATGGATAATCTGAATCAAGCCATCGCAGGCACTAACGACACTGCAACTGAAAAAGAGTTTTTGGATAATATTCGTCAAAATATTGATGCAGTAGACTGCGAAATCCAAACGTTAATCAACAACCGCGCGAAATTGGCTCAACAAGTGGCGGCCGTGAAAAAAAGCCACACAGCCAATAGTTCATCTAATGACAATAGTAACCCTATTTTTTATCGTCCAGAGCGAGAGGCTCAAGTATTAAAAGCAGTCATGGAACGTAATACTGGGCCAATCGCTGATGAAAAAATGGCCCGTTTGTTCCGTGAAATCATGTCGGTGTGCTTGGATTTAGAAGCGCCGCAGCGCATTGCTTTCCTAGGACCAGTTGGCACCTTTACCCATGCAGCCGCACTCAAACATTTTGGTAAAGCGGCTGATACGGTACCGATGACGACTATTACGGATGTATTCCGTGAAGTGGAAGCAGGAACCGCCATGTATGGTGTGGTGCCTGTTGAAAACTCATCAGAAGGCGTGGTCAATCATACTTTGGATGGCTTCTTGTCTTCGAGTCTCAAAATCATTGGTGAAGTTGAATTACCGATCCATCAAAACTTCTTAGTGGCAGAACACACCAAAATTGATGGTTTGAGCCGTATTTATTCGCACCAACAGTCATTGGCTCAATGCCGTCATTGGCTTGATGTGAATTTTCCCAATGTTGAGCGCGTGGCGGTATCGAGCAATGGGGAAGCGGCACGTCGCTTGAAAAACGAGTGGCATTCAGCTGCGATTGCAGGGGATGTAGCGGTTGCAGAATATGGCTTACATAAGCTGTATTCAAATATTGAAGACAACCCAAGTAACACCACACGCTTCCTTATCATAGGACATGAGTCTATCGCACCGTCAGGTCAAGATAAAACCTCTATCGTGGTGTCAGCGCATGATAAAGCGGGCGCACTGATCGAAATATTAAAACCGTTGTCTTATCATGGCGTCTCGATGACCAGTATCGAGACACGTCCTGAACGTCCTAATAAATGGGCGTACGTTTTCTTTATTGATATGAATGGTCATGTCGATGACGCAAATGTAAGTGCCGCCATTAATGACATTCGCCCATTGGTAAAAGATGTACGTATACTGGGTTCTTATCCAAAAGCCGTCTTATAGCCTAAGATGTATCGCACCTTTAGCGTATGTGACTATCGTTAACGCATATGGTAGTCATTACCTAACACAACAGGCTCAACCCATAATAGATGTCTGACCACATCTAAGGATAAATCATGAAGTCTACTCAAGCGCCAGAGTCAAATTTATCACCACTAGTGCCTGCCTATGACAGTATTCTAAAGTTGGCGCCTTATCAAACAGGCAAGCCAGTTGAAGAGTTGACGCGTGAGTATGGCATCGCAGATGTGGTAAAGCTTGCCAGTAATGAAAATCCAATGGGCTGCTCACCGCATGTGACGCTGGCCGTGACTGAGCAATTGGGGCAACTGGCACGCTATCCTGATGGTAATGGTTATTATCTCAAGCAGGCATTGGCGGATTTTAATGAGGTCGACGTTAAGCAGATTACCTTAGGTAATGGCTCAAATGATCTACTTGATATTTTGGCGCGCAGTTTTGCTGGCACTGATGATGCGATTGTGTATAGCCAATATGCGTTCATTATTTATCCGATGCTGGCAAAAATGCAAGGCGCAACGGGTATAGAAGTACCTGCCCACCGTTTTGGGCATGACCTAATAGCCATGAGTCAGGCGGTTCAAGACAATTCCAATACTAAGATGGTGTTTATCGCCAATCCCAATAATCCAACGGGTACGCAGCTCGAGCATAAAGCGCTACATGAGTTTGTTGCTAGTGTGCCAAGCTCCGTATTAGTGGTATTAGACGAAGCCTATATTGAATACAGTCCCGAGAGCAACAATCGCGCGCTGCTGGACGAGTTTGATAACGTGGTCATCGTACGCACTTTTTCTAAAGCTTATGGGCTAGCGGGCTTGCGTATTGGCTATGCATTGAGCTCAGTGGCAGTGGCGGAATTGTTAAATCGTATTCGTCAGCCATTTAACGTCAGCCGTATTGGGTTGGCTGCTGCTGCTGCTGCCCTTGCTGATCAAGATTTTATTGAAAAAACCCGTCAGATGAATGAGGAGCAAATGCGTTGGCTTGAAAAGCAGTTTGATGCGTTAGGCTTGGGATTTATCAAGTCGCATGCCAATTTTATTATGGTCGAGGTAGAAGTTGAGATGGAAGACACCACGGCTACTGTGATTTATCAAGCATTATTAGAGCAAGGCGTGATCGTTCGTCCATTAACAGCGTATGGTCTGCCTAATTGGCTACGAATCACTGTCGGCGTAGCAGAGGACAATCTACGCTTGATTGATACCTTACAATCTATCTTGACCGAAGACTGATAAGATCGCCACCATTTTAAAAAACAGCCATTAAATTTTATAACACAAACGCTGTATTGCTTTATCCGTATTGGCGTTTGTTTGTACAATGAGAAAAGTCGTGAGTCGTCAGCAAAGAAATCAAAAGAATAACAATCAAACCTTCTTAAATGCTCAGCCGTCGTTGTTTAAACAAGTTTGTGTGATTGGACTTGGACTCATTGGTGCCAGCCTTGCGCAAGCCATCAAAGACAATGGCTTGAGTGAGCGTTTGGTGGCAGTCGATAGGCATGCGCCCAGTATAGAAGAAGCAATCAAACAAGGCCTGCTGGAAGCCGGCAGCTCAACTCTGAGCGAGGTAGTGGCTGGTAGTGATTTAATCATCATTGCTGTACCTGTACAGGCGGTACAAGCTGTGTTCATGGATATCAAACAGGCAATGGATAGTGGACAGCTCGCTTCTGATTGCATGATTACTGATGTCTGTAGCACAAAAACGAACATCATTGATGCCGCCAAAGCGGTATTTACCTCGCTGCCAACGGGTCTGGTGCCTGCGCATCCGATTGCTGGGGCTGAAAATTCAGGGTATCATGCTCGCCGCGCCACTCTATTTGCCAATCATAGTGTCATTATTTGTGAGCTACCTACGACCAATTACGTGGCTATTGCTAAGCTGCAATTATTATGGGAGGCGGTGGGAGCAAAGGTGATGCCGATGGAGGCCAATCACCATGATGCCATACTGGCGCATACCAGTCATTTACCGCACTTATTGGCGTTTAATCTGGTAGAGCAGCTGGCCAGTCATGATGACAATTTAGATATGTTTCGCTATGCTGCTGGCGGTTTTCGTGACTTTACTCGCATTGCCGCAAGCGACCCTAAAATGTGGCACGACATCTTTTTTGCCAATCAAAATGCGATTGTCAGTGCGCTTGATGAGTATGGTGTCTATTTACAAACCATGCGTCAGCTGATCATCGATAAAGATTCAACCGCCCTGATGGGACTTTTGGGCCGTGCGCAAGCCGCGCGGCGACATTTTGGCCATATGTTAGCCAGCACCCCTTATACGGATACTTCTGCCATGTCAGCTTCTTATATTATTACGCCAAGCACTACCGTTTCTGGCACCATTACCATTCCTGGTGACAAGTCTATCTCTCATCGCAGTATCATGCTTGGTAGCTTAGCGACAGGCGTTACCCATGTCACTGGATTTTTGGAAGGAGAAGACGCGCTTGCGACATTGCAAGCGTTTCGTGATATGGGCGTGACAATCGAGGGACCGGATAATGGTAATTTGACCATTCATGGCGTTGGCATGAATGGCTTAAAACCTAGCAAAACACCGCTGTATATGGGCAATTCAGGCACCAGTATGCGCTTGCTAGCAGGTATTTTGGCGGCGCAACCGTTCGACAGCGTGATGCTGGGTGACACCAGTCTTAATAAACGCCCAATGGAGCGTGTGGCAGCGCCGTTACGTATGATGGGCGCTGTTATCCAAAGTACCGGTCATAGCGGCACCGCGCCACTCAGCATTACTGGCCGAGACACTGTTGGTAAGCCATTACAGGGTATAGATTATGAGCTACCAGTGGCTTCTGCACAGATTAAGTCTTGCTTATTGCTGGCAGGTCTGTGGAGTGAGGGCACAACGACTATTACTCAACCAGAAGTCAGTCGAGATCACACTGAGCGTATGCTGTCAGCTTTTGGTTATCCAGTCACAGTCGATGGCAATCGCATCAGTGTGGAAGGAGGCGGTACTCTAGTAGGCGGTGATATCGCTGTGCCTGCTGATATCTCGTCAGCAGCTTTCTTTATGGTTGCGGCAGCGATCAGCCAAGGTAGTGAGTTGACCTTGACACAAGTGGGAATTAACCCTACGCGTACTGGCGTTATTGATATTTTAAAGCTGATGAACGCAGACATTAGCCTAAGTAATAATACGCATGTCGGCGGTGAGCCAGTTGCAGACATTACCATTCGTGCGTCAAACTTGGTTGGTATTGAGATACCAGAGCATTTAGTGCCACTGGCGATTGATGAATTCCCAGTATTGTTTATTGCTGCCAGTTGCGCGCAAGGCCGTACGGTATTGACAGGTGCAAAAGAGTTGCGTGTCAAGGAATCTGACCGTATCGCAGTAATGGCAGAAGGGTTACAAACGCTTGGTATTGAGTGCACGGTTACTGAAGATGGTCTTATCATCGAAGGTAAAGGAACTGGTGGCCAAGACGATCAGATCAATAATAGCCAGCCTGTTTTTGGTGGCGGTCAGATTACCTCGCATCATGATCATCGTATTGCCATGAGCTTTACGGTTGCGAGCTTACGGGCATCAGAGCAAATCATCATCGAAGGGGTTGAGACGGTCAATACCAGCTTCCCAGGATTCGCCGAACTTGCTAATCAAGTTGGTATGTCCATTCAAGTTGAAGATACCAGCATTTAAGCTGATATCATTTTTGAGATGAGAAGACGTTCTAATTTTTAAGTAAATTTATTTCAAACGAGCGGTTATTTTTAGCAATGTGTTGATGTCTATGCAGGCGTCAACACATTGCTTTTTAACTTGTATTTTATCTGTAGTAACCCTGCGTGCTTGCCTTTATATAAATATAAGAAATTATCATGAGGCGAGGGCGCGCTTTGCTCTAAAACGTTGTACTGTACTATGGCTACCCAAGACGTTATCAAAAAACCCGTTACGCCCATCAAAACAACCAGAAGTGGCATTTTGACTGCCCTCAGTGCTTTTTTTATCTGGGGTATTTTTCCATTATATTTTAAGCAGTTGGCAGCCTATGATGCGACTGAGATTATCGGTCATCGTATCATTTGGACATTTGCATGCTTGCTTGTTGTATTGGTAGCGACCAAACGTTGGCAGTGGATCGATACGCTTAAGCAAAATCCTAGATGGATCGCGTTTTCTTTTATATCTGGCTTGATTATCGCCACCAATTGGCTCACGTATGTATGGGCGGTCAATCATGACCGTATACTTGAGGCCAGTTTGGGATATTTTATTGGCCCCTTGGTGGGTGTGGCGTTATCAATGATCTTGTTCAAAGAACGGTTGCGACCTTTGCAATGGATTGCTATTGGCTTTGCACTTTTGTCTGTGGTGATTCAAGTGGTCATGCTTGGTAGCTTGCCTTGGATATCACTGATACTGGCATTTAGTTTCAGTACTTATGGAACTATTCAGCGCCAAACGCCTCTAACTGCGGTCGATGCTATGTTTGTTGAGACAACCCTATTAGTACCGATTTGCTTGTGGTGGTTTTGGCAAGCAGACGTGATCAGTAGTCAACTGAGCTTTTGGTTTAGTCCGAATATTTGGCTATTGATGCTGGCAGGTCCCATTACACTGATACCATTACTGCTGTTTAATAAATCGACTAAGATGGTCGCGTTTAGTATCTTAAGCTTTATGAATTATCTGACACCGACTTTCATTTTCTTCTTGGCAGTATTTTATTATAAAGAGCATTTTGACTTACATCGCTTAGCGGTATTTGGGTTAATTTGGTTAGGTCTGTTATTATTCAGCATCGATTTGTGGCGTCATCGCCCCAGCAAAGCGCTAAAAGCCAAGCGTTTACGTGAAGCTGCATTATGAGTATTTAAGTAAAATTTATTATAAACAAAATTTTTGGTGAAAATCTGAGTTAAAAATTGAGCCAACAAGGATGCAAGCATGTTTCATACCCAGTCTGATGTCGTATTTGTAAAAGGCTTAAAAGTAGAGGCCGTTATTGGTGTCTATGAATGGGAGCGCGTTATTACGCAGCCGCTACTGATTGATATCGCACTTGAAACTGATATTAGCCGTGCGGCTGTGTCAGATGATGTCAGCGATGCGCTAAACTATAAAGCCGTGTGCGATGATGTGAGCGCATGGTGCCAAGCACTCAAAGCACAACTTCTTGAGCATCTGGCAGGGCAGATTGCTGACAATTTACTCGCAAAATACGCCACTCACAAAGTCACACTCAGCATTGCCAAACCGACTGCCATCAAACCAGCAGATGCGGTTGGGGTGCAAATCACGCGTTATGCCAAAGCTTCATCCAATGATGCATAAAGCGCTGACAGGTTTGAAGAATTTTGCGAGTTTGGAGAGGCGTGAGCCTGAAGCGTTGCAAGCGCAATCAGTGACGGCGGTAATGTTGGCATTGGGCAGTAATTATCAAGCAGAAATGTATTTGCCAGTTGCTCGAGAGCAATTGGGAGCGTTAGGTCAGATACAGTTATCAACCGCCTTCCAAAATCCTGACTTTACTGCCACGGTTGAGCATCCAAAGCCTGATTACACCAATCAGTGTGTTTATCTGTCGCTACAGACACCCATGACAGTGCAGCAGCTAGAGCAAACATTCAAACAGTTTGAATGGGAGTGTCATCGACAACGATTGATAGAGCAGCAGATGTCTATCAAACAAGTCACAATGGATATCGATATATTACTTGTACGCTTGCTTATAGAAAAAAATAGCCTAAGCAAAGAAAACGAATCTGAATGGACAATCATGGCAAATCGTTATCCGTTCAAAACACATGAAGTGGCAGGAATTAACGAACTAATAGCAGAAGATTCATTTGAAAAATGACAAAGCAATGAATGCTAAAAAAGTATTATCGAAAATTTATATAAAAAAATAACGATATAGAAAGCGTCATAATGGCCATCTATATCGCTATGATATCCCGCAGTTTAATCTTGATAAATCAATATAATAGATTGTAACCTGTCTGAATCAAAGCAATCTTTACTTTGATTCAGCGTCAGTCTTATCCAAATCATCACTACCAATCACATCAAAATCTTCTAAACACAGTTTATCGTATTCTTTTTTACAAAAATCAGGATCGATTTGGCACATTGCGGCCTGTAATTGGTCCAGACGGTTTTCTGATTGCTGAATGTGTTCGAGCATTTTAGCAAACGCTTCTGTGACCGGATCTTGTGAAGAAGGATCGACACCGTACGCTTGAAAGGTTGTGGTACGCTTGGTATTGGAGGCGGTTTGCTTACTATTGTGTTTTTCAGGACTGCCTGCCGCTTGCGCCACTTTTTCTTGCTGTTTGGCATCTTGGACTTTGGTCGTAATGGGATTGCCTTTTTCATCATGATGATCTGAAATCATACGGGCCGCACTGCCAACCATCGTCGCGCCAGCTGGTACAGGCTTTACTACCACTGCATTTGAACCAATTTTGGCATTTTTACCCACTGTGAATGGCCCCAAAACTTTTGCCCCCGCACCAACAGTGACACCATCCTCTAATGTCGGATGACGTTTGCCGTTATTCCAAGATACGCCTCCAAGCGTTACACCGTGATAGAGGGTAACGTCGTTCCCAATCTCCGCAGTTTCACCAATAACAACGCCGACCCCATGGTCGATAAAGAAACGCTTACCGATTTTGGCAGCAGGGTGAATTTCGATACCAGTAATAATTCGCGAGCCATAAGAAATTACACGTGCTGCCAGTTTCTGTTCTTTATTCCAAAGGCAATGCGCGCCGCGGTGCAAGATAAGTGCGTGAAAGCCAGGGTAGGTCAGTATGATTTCCAGACTATTACGTGCTGCAGGATCGCGGGTGAACACGGCATCGATATCTTCTTTTAAGTCTTTTTTGATGGTGGCAAGCGACTTGAACCATTTGGATGGGAATGACATAACGCGTCCTATCTATTTGTCGGTAAAATGTCTTTATTAAGAATACTATTATTAAAACAGTCATTTCCTAATTTGTAGTTATTATATTTTCATGAGCATTGAGATCTATCTGTACCCATTCTTTCAAGTTATATCAGCTTTGCATCATAAAATATAGTGATGAATATCATATAAACGCTTATCGATACATTGACACTGATGCACTGGCGTCAGATTCTATTCATTTATCGAAAATAAATCTACTATCTAAACCTTCGAGAGTTTGGCAATGAGCGCGCTTAGCAACTGGTATTCTTTTTGGTCAAGTTGCAGACGAGAACCAAGTCTCGATAGCCTCGATGGTAAGGACTTTAAATGTTCGCTATCTGCTAGGCCACGCTGAACCATCAAATCAGTCGTACGCTGGGTAAGCTGTTGTAGCTGCTGCTGAGTGATAGCTGGCTCATCCCATTGTTGACGAAGATGGACATCGACAGTTGGCTGAGCTGTCATGATTGTATTATCGTCTAAGCTGATATCACCGGTCTTAGCATTGGCCTGAAAGTGGTTTTGTGTATAGGCAAAAATGAAGCTGGCGATGACTTGTACGGCTGACGCTACATTTAATACAGGGTAGTCAGGATTGGCGTCTATTTGGATGTGATAATCTGCGTAGGCCAACTCTTCATTGGTCAGTCCTCGGTCTTCACGGCCAAACAAAATCGCAATGTTTGGTTTTTGTTTGCTATCGATTGCCTGATTTACATCGAGATTATCTTTAGTACTTAATGTAGATTGACTATCAATAAAAGCCAGCATGATCTGAGCTGCCTGTGTTGGCGTGACGACAGGCCGTGGCAAATGACGGCTACGACTACTGGCAGCAAACACGAGCTGACAGTTGGCGATCGCCGACTCCAGCGTTGGGGTAATAATGGCAGATGATAGCAAGTCACTACCACCCGCTGCATGGGACACACTAGACTCATCGATTGGCAGCTTAGGGTTGACGACAGTCAAGCGCGACAAACCCATCGTATGCATTGCTCGTGCCGCCGAACCAATATTGGCAGGCAAAGTTGTATTTACCATAACCACTTGCATGCAATCAAGATAATCACTCACGGTATGAATAGGTGCTGAGGTTGATGACAGAGAAGTATGGCTCATTATTGCCCCAGTCTTTGATTGATTTCTTGTTCAGCACGTTGTAGAGCGACAGCGATATTTTCAATGAGGTCAGCTTGCTCACTGATCAATTGCTCACGGCAGCGCTCTTGTAACTGGCTACTCAGAGTCATTACTTGCGTTGCACCCAAGTTGGCACTAGCACCTTTTAGAGCATGAGCAATCTCAAAGCCGTTAGTATTGTCTTGTTTTTGCTGTGCTACTCGAAGCGTTGATATACGCTGCCGACTATCAGCGAGATAGACTTGTATCAAATCGGCAAAATCCTCTTCTAATAAATCACGCATGTCTTCAAATTGCTCATGATTGATGATTTCTTCATCAGTCTGCACAGTCATATTGCTATTGGACATATTATTCATAGTTTGGTATCCAGTTTTTTTAAATTAATACAATAAAATTACTATAATGAATTTTTCGACCGTAAAGTACGCTTTAGCTGTAATGAAAGTGTAAGCTGTCTTCATTAATCATGGTTTTTAATTGCTGTAAATTGTCATCGTTGGGGTAGATACGCCAGTGCTCTGATAAACTGACATTGGCAATACCAAATTCTTCGTAAATGCTTAACCCAAGCGGCAGACAGTTATCGTTAATAGAGGTGTCTGTATTGCTCAGTGCATTATTGCCATATTGACTCACCTCATTCTCTACAGCCAATAAGTCATTACCATCTTCATCGTATAAACTTCCCCCCATAGCAGGATCATAAGCGCTATCGCTGCCATAACTTTCAGATTCGTTCTGCTCGTCACTGTATCCTAAGCGCGGCGCAGGGATAATGTCTGCTTGTGCTGATTTAAGCAAAGGTTGCAGACGCATCAGCAGATTAATGTCACTAGCATGAACCTTGATACTGATTTTTTTAAGCCAACGCAAGCGAGCATCAACGATACTCATGGCATTATCAAGACGGGCAAATAAACGTCCATCACGCTCACGAATACTGCCTTTAATAATCACCACTTCATCAACTTTTAGTTGCTCTTTAACACGGTTGAAACGCTCTGCATAGCAGCTGACTTCAAGACGAGACGTACCGTCATCTAAAGTAATAACATTGCGATTACCAAAGTTAGCAATATCTATAATCAATCCTGAGAAGTAACAGCTGCCATTGTAGCCAGTGTCTGTCAGCTTGTTAAGACGAGCACCTGAGGTATAGCGTTTTAGCTCATCCAAGTATTCATTAATCGGATGACCTGTTAAGTACAGACCTAAGGTGTTTTTTTCAGCTTTAAGGCGATGTTTATCTCCCCAAATCAGCTCTGGCGTCATCACAAGTGGCGGTGCAGCAACCACGCCATCCATTTCACCAAACAGATCCATCATGCCAAGCTCATTGTTCTGACGATCTTGCTCAGCTGCTTGTACAGCATTTGGCAATTGACTCATCAATGCACCGCGGATCTCATAAGCGGTATCTGCTGGCAAATCAGGTCGTAAAGTGGCGGCAAAATCATCAAAACAGCCTGCGCTCACCAAAGCTTCAAGTGTGCGTTTATTGACTTTCTTGATGTCTACGCGGCGACAAAAATCGTATAAGTCTTTAAACGGCCCGTCCGTGCGGCGTGCTTCAACAATGGATTCAACCGCGCCCTCACCAACCCCTTTAATCGCACCCAGCCCATAAATGATATTGGTCGGTGTGTCAGCAACAAAATGCCATTCACTGCGGTTAACAGAAGGGTTGACGACGGTCAAACCGAAGTTTTCGCGGCAGTCATTGATAAAGAACACCACGTTGTCGGTGTTGTTCATATCAGAGGTCAATACCGCTGCCATAAATTCAGCAGGGTAGTACTGTTTCAAATACGCCGTTTGATATGCCAATACACCGTAAGCTGCGGAATGAGAGCGGTTAAAACCGTAACCTGCGAACTTTTCCATCAAGTCAAACACACCACCTGACGTGACTTCATCAATCCCTTGTGAGGTGGCACCTGTCACAAAAATATCGCGCTGTTTGGCCATTTCTTCCGGTTTTTTCTTACCCATGGCACGGCGCAGCATATCCGCGCCGCCCAAGCTATAGCCTGCCATGACCTGCGAGATTTGCATGACTTGTTCTTGATAGACAATAACGCCGTTGGTGTTCTCTAATATGGGCTCAAGATTGGGATGATCGTAGATGACTTCCTCGCGGCCGTGCTTACGGTCGATATACATCTCTACCATGCCAGCGTCAAGGGGACCTGGACGATACAACGCACACATGGCGATCACGTCTTCGATATTCGTCGGCTGTAATTTGGCCAGATATTTCTTCATGCCCATACTTTCAAGCTGAAAGACAGCCGTGGTCTTGGCATCTTGCAGTAGTTTATAAGCTTTGGCGTCATCTAAAGGCAAGTCTTCCAATACCAAGGCATCCACACCTTCTTTGGCACGGCGTAGATTGATATTTTCAACCGCGGCATTGATAACGGTTAAGTTACGCAAACCCAAAAAGTCAAATTTAACCAGTCCCACGGCTTCAACATCATCTTTATCGAATTGGCTGACACGGTGCCCCTCATCATCACAATAAATGGCACTAAAATCGGTAATTTTATGCGGAGCAATGAGAACGCCACCGGCATGTTTGCCCACGTTTCGGCACACACCTTCAAGCTTAATGGCCATCTCCCAAATCTCAATGGCATCTTCATAATCCATATT
Source organism: Psychrobacter sp. JB193 (assembly GCF_002285555.1). NCBI lineage: Bacteria > Pseudomonadati > Pseudomonadota > Gammaproteobacteria > Moraxellales > Moraxellaceae > Psychrobacter > Psychrobacter sp. JB193. The sequence goes on along the minus strand of NZ_NRGY01000001.1, from coordinate 232,419 downwards.
ATCAGGATTGGAGATTAAGTCTTTGAGCTGCGGCTCTTGCTCTAGCGCTTGGCTAAGCGTGATGCCCGGTGTTTTAGGAATAAGTTTAGATATTTTGTTTGCCAAAAAGTATGATTTGCTTTGTACGCGCGCCACATCACGCACCACCGCTTTTGCCGCCATCGTACCAAAAGTGATAATCTGCGAGACTGCCTCGCGTCCATAAGTTTGCGCTACATAATCAATAACACGGTCGCGCCCTTCGATACAAAAGTCAATATCAAAATCGGGCATGGATACACGTTCAGGGTTTAAGAAGCGCTCAAACAATAGATCATAATGAATCGGATCAAGGTCTGTGATGTTAAGCGCATAGGCGACAAGCGATCCAGCACCAGAGCCACGACCTGGCCCCACAGGTACGCCATTGGCTTTTGCCCAGCGAATAAAGTCCATGACGATTAAGAAGTAACCGGGAAAACCCATAGATAAAATAACTTCTAACTCGTACTCTAGACGCTCATCGTATTTTTGACGAATGTCGCTCCAATTATCGCTGCGTGTCTCAACAGGAAACAGTTTGTCTAATCGATGATCAAGACCGCGCTGCGACTCTGAACGAAAAAACGTTTCAATCGTTTCGCCTTCAGGCACTGGAAAATCAGGTAGTACATTAATACCAAGGGTCAAAGACACATTACAGCGCGTTGCCAAACGCAAAGTATTATCAATCACCTGCGGAATGTCAGCAAACCGCTGCGCCATTTGCTCTTGTGTCTTTAGATATTGCTCATCGGAGTAGGTTTGTGGACGACTTGGATCAGCCAATACGTAGGAACCTGCAATACAAACACGCGCTTCGTGCGCATCAAAATCGTCTTGCTGTAAAAAACGCACGTCATTGTGCGCAATAATAGGAATGTTATGCTTGGCGCCTGATTGTATAGCCGCCTTAATAAAAGCGTCTTCTCCCGCGCGATTGGTGCGCTTGATGGCAAAATACAAACGATCATGAAATTGTGCTTGCCATTCAGCAAGTAGCTCGTCGGCTTTTTCTGGCATAGAACCGACCAACGCCTGACCCACATCTGATTTTTCAGCGAGCAGTACAATTACGCCTTCTGCATGCTCTAAGATATGACGACGTTTAATTACAGGCGTACCATGATTGACAGGGTCAGCACGGCCTTCGGTAAAGCCAAGCGATACAATACGAGTGATGTTTTGATAACCTTCGTTGTTCATTGCCAGCAATGTAAGGCGCGTGTCTTCATTATCCATAATGACTTCGCTGCCAATAATCGGCTTGATACCAGCGCCCAAACAAGCACGGTAGAACTTCACTGTCGCATATAGGTTTGATAAGTCTGTCAGTGCAAGTGCGCGTTGATTGTCCGCTGCCGCAGCTTTGACAAGCGGCTTGATACGCACGATAGAATCAGTGATGGAATATTCGCTGTGAATGCCAAGGTGTACAAATGCCATAGAGGACTCTTACGGATACGATTAAAAACGTTGATAACAAAATAAATTTAATATTATCAATGCTTTAATCTGGTATATGAGACAAAAAATACAGAGGGAATTGTATTTATTCGTTTTAAATCAGGTCGTTAATAATATCATTATTTGCCGTAGACAGCCACCGATTGAATTTACTAATGACAGCCAGATCGGTTGTTTGCTCTCATTAATAAAGTAAGTACTGACGTTTTATCATAAATAGTTGGTAGCACAAGCATTTATCTTCAAGTTATTATGATATAAATAAAGTTAACTCCATTTTCCATGTACTATTGTTCATGCAACCCAAAAAGACGATAACACTATGAGTAATATTACAAAGCTGCCAGCATTTGGTGATATGTTAAATGCTGGAATACAAACTGTAAAAAACCTAAGTACACGCAATACGATTGGTCGCACTGTATTTTATAAAGAGTTTGAAAAGTTAGCGCAGATTGTAAATGATCACAAAGAAATTAATTACATGAGTAACTATGATATACGGCATGAATGTCACAATGGTTCACCTTGTTATGATGAAATTGTCGATTTAATCCTATTATGTCTATCCGCAATGGGTTTGGTCCAAGAAGGCAAGTTCAGCTTAGTACCGAATTTAAATCAGAATTTTGCTAATTTCATTACTTTTGATGAAAAGGTGACACCCAAAAATATTATACGTTTAGATCCTTTTGGCAAAGTCTACTTTTGGCTAGCTGGAAACAATTTCAATCAATATATTAGTGACGGTATTCCAAATAGTGATTATATTGCCAATTTAAACCGTTTTGATAATAAAGCGTTTGCTGATTTGCAAAAGTCAATATTGCTGCTTACGGAAAAAATGGTGATACGCTTATCAATCATTTAATCGAAGAAACACAGCGCCGAACGTCTATATTTATGAATAATTATGCAGACGCGTCTGTTGGTAATGACTTCGTCAAAGTCACACCCAGTATGATTATGACTCAAATTGAAAGTTTGTCTCCCTTACAGTTTGAATGGTTTTGTCTAAAACTGATTGAACGTTCGCTAGAAATTGAAAGTCCTGAGAGTAATTTAACGTCCCGTCATACTGGTCGCTCAAACGACAATGGTATTGACGGTCTCATCATTCAAGATTTCCCAGATGGAGAAGTGCATAACTATTACATTCAAGCCAAACAGTATAGTGCAGGTAATAACATATCTAATGGCGATTTGAGAAATTTCATAGGTGCTTATCCACCGCAAAAAACCAATCATCATGGTTTATTTATTACCACGACAAGTTTTACCAAGCCTGCACAAGATTATGCAAATTCAACTGATTCGCACAGTCTTATACTTATTGATCAAATGAATTTGATTGAGTTAATGATGCAACATAAAGTAGGTTTAAAAGAAGTGAATGCCCGACCGAAATTATTACTAGACAATGAATTTTTCGAAAAAATAAAACTCTATTGATTGCTATTTTCGAATGCAAAAGATAAGCAAATTTTCTGAACAATAAAAAGCCTTCTATACCAATTTGATACAGAAGGCTTTTACTCTAAGAACCCTAATCAATAACCAACCACGGCTGCATCGACAATACGCGGATCAGAAGATCCATATACGCCATCTGGCGTAATCATGATTGACTGTGTTGAACCCATGGTAGCCTGTGGACTAACGGTATGTCCCATAGATTCCAATTTGTTGATGGTGTCTACGTTTAGCGCTTTTTCGATACGAATTTCATCTGGTAACCATTGGTCATGGATACGCGGCGCGTGAGTGGCCTCAGCGATATTCATATCATGATCAAGTACATTCGAGATAACTTGAGTAACAGTTGTAATGATACGGCTACCACCTGGACTGCCTGTGACGATATAAGGCTTGCTGTCTTTGAACACCAGTGTCGGACTCATCGAGGACAGGGGACGCTTATTGGCTTCAACGGCATTTGCTTCACCGCCCAATAATCCATAACCGTTCGGCACACCTGGCTTAGCAGAAAAATCATCCATTTCATTGTTGAGTAAAATACCTGTACCCTCAGCGACCAGACCAGTGCCGTAAGAAAAGTTTAGTGTATAAGTATTGGCGATCGCATTACCGTCTTTATCCACGATAGAGAAATGCGTGGTTTGATCACTCTCGTAGGGAAGTGGATTGTTGGCTTTGATCGTGGACGCTGGGGTGGCTTTGTTTGGATCAATCAAACCGCGTAACTTATCGGCATAAGCTTGTGAGGTCAAACCGCTGTCAGGCACATCAATAAAGTCAGAATCGCCTAAGTACTCAGCGCGGTCTGCATATGCTAACTGCATGGCCTCAGCCATTAAGTGAATAGTTTGGGCACTGTTTTGTCCGTAGTCTTTTAGCGGATAGCCTTCTAAAATATTTAAGATTTGAATGATATGAATACCGCCTGAAGAGGGCGGCGGCATAGAAACAATCTCATAGCCACGGTAGTCGCCTTTGACGGGCACGCGAGCGATGGCTTCATAGTTGGCCAAATCCTGTAAGCTCATCCGACCACCTGCATCAGTGACAGCTTTGACCAATTTACTAGCGGTTTCGCCTTTATAAAATCCATCTGCCCCTTGAGCCGCAATCAGTTTTAGTGAGCGGGCAAGCTCGGGTTGTTTTAGGCGCTCACCAGGTTGATAAGCGCTGCCGTCAGGTTTAAAAAATATTTTTTTGGTGCTCGGCCATTTTTGTAAGCGATCGCTTAAGGCTTCTAGTGACTCGGACAGTCCAGCGGTGACTTCGATACCATTCTCTGCCAGTGCAATAGCAGGAGCCATGACCTGTTCACGGCTCATGGTGCCATGATCTTCTAATGCTTTGAGCAATCCTGCGACTGTACCTGGTACACCAACCGCTAGACCATGATAACGTGATAAATCGCTAACGGCGTTGCCAGCGCTATCAAGATACATATCACGTGTGGCACTGCTTGGTGCTTTTTCACGATAATCGAGCGCCACGGTTTTGCCTTGCTTTGCGTCATAAATCATCATAAAACCGCCACCGCCAATGTTGCCTGCGCGCGGTAAAGTAACGGCAAGGGCGAAACCAACTGCGACCCCAGCATCAACGGCATTGCCGCCATCCTTTAGAATTTGAAGACCGATATCAGAAGCAAGCGCTTCTTGAGTAGCAACCATGCCGTTTTTTGCCCAAACTGGATGATGAATGGCATCGGCAGAGTAAATGGCTTGATCGGTTTTGGCAGTTTTAGTCGTCGGTTTAAGGCTATTGGTTTTTGCGCGAGTGATTCGCTGGTTTTCAGTTAAGACAGTTGGTGCGTTGGTCATGATCGGTAGATTGATCGCACTGGTATTGAGTGAAGAATCACTCATCGCGTTATTATTTACTGAGTTGGTGGTTTCTAGTGCATGAGCAGAGACAGACAGTAATAAAGCACTACTGATAAGTAAGGCAGATTTTTTTAATGAGGGTTTATGATGAGTCTTATTTTGTTTATTCGTATGCTGAGTAGGACCAGATGATAGCGCTGCCATTGCAAATTCCTTTTTACGTGATTAAAAGTTGGGGTTGTAAGTTTTATGAAACAATTGGGACACATGAATAGTAACGAAAATATTGAGTAGTAGAAAGTTGTTTATTAAGTTTTACTTTTAGCCATGACTATTCATAGTCATAATATGCCTGATGTTTACATAATTACTATCATCGTTAGCTCGATGTTTTTATTAAGGATAATTCAAAAAAATATAAAAATTTCCTTAAAGGTTAAATACTAATATTACTTAAGTGTAACTTTTTGTGCTATAAATATGCACAATAGTAGGCATTTATTATTGGCTGTTTATCTGACTAAAGGGGCGTCTATGTCATCCACTTACCAAAAAAATCCCAATCGGCAGCATTGCTCTAAAATAGCATTGCATCATTCTTCTACCCATAATGAAAGCAGCCATAGCCATAAACCTTATAAAATGGTCTCTATTGCGCGCTGTGCACTACTGCTCGGTAGTACGTCGCTGATACTGGCAGGTTGTCAATCCAATTCGAGCGACTTATCGTCTACTGCTGTATCAAATAAAATGATAGATTTTAATATCGCTGATACCGCACAAAACCAAGCGCAGGGTCGCGCCCTCAATGCCAGTTTGACCGCTGACTCTGAGCACTATGAACAGTTATTCAATCAAGACAAATACCCCAATACCGAAAATCAAGCCAAAGCGCACTTATTGACAGCTATTCGTCAGCATTTAACCTCAGAACATGTCGCTGTTGCGCAAGCCAATTATCAAGCAGTACCCTTTATCCATCCAGACAGCATTGATGCAGGCTCTAGCAGCTTACTGAAGACGATTATAGAAACGTACATGTATCAACCTGGGTTAGAAAGTGATTATAGTGAAAGTAACGATTATGAGGAAGATCTGTCAGAATCTAAGTACTCTGAGGAAGAAAGAAAAGCGATCGCCGCGATGGTGAAGCTACATGCTGCGGACTTAATAGAGAATATGGAAGAGGATGAAGATTTAGCGTTTGGTGACGATGGATTTAATGGATACGGTTATAATAAGGAGGGGTACCACCGCCAAGACTATGATGACAATACGACAGAAGAAGATGCAGCAGCAGAAAGCGCCGCAATAGCTAGGGTATTAGAAGAGGCGGGCGAAAATGATGAGTCAACGTACAGCGGTGATGACGACAGCTACAATGACAACTATGATAATGAAGAAGACAGTGGTACTGATTATGAGCGAGGTGGTAGGTTTTCAGGCTTAAAGGCAAAGAACCTTCTACAAAACTATGAAGCTATGCAAATGGCAAAGCAACAGCCGAAGACAATGAGTGAAGAGCCCACATCATCCACAGGGCTGATTGGTAATATCTTTACTATGTTCCATCGTACACCAGAGCAGATAGCGGCCTCCAATGCCTATCAATATAAACATTTAACATTCAATAGTGTCAGTCATTATCAACCTCAAAAAAGACAACTACAGAGTGTCTATAGTTATGATTATTTGACACCAACTATTGGCTCATCAATACAAATACCGCTGGCGTTTGATTTTAATAACAGCAAGATAAAGATTGATCCATCGGCCATTATGCCTATTGTGGCGATTGTCAATCCTGAAAACACCCCATTACCCAATCAGATGATTTCACATACGGTGAGCTTTGGTTTGCCTGAAAGTATCACATCGCAATTACCGCCAGCGGTACTCTATGATGCGGCAATTTCTGCTATACAAAATAGTATGGCGGAGCTTGCACCTGAGCACTTTAGTGCGGTAGACATTGGTCAAGATCGGTTTGCTAAAGAAGTCGGCGCCAGCCGTGCGGTAAAAGTCTATTTTGGTAGTCAGCAAAGCGGTGAGATGATTGGTAAAGTGCTCAAATACATGACCCAATCACTTCAGCAGTATGTCGATACTCATCCAGAAAAATACCCTGACGGTGCGCCGCTAAAAGCTGCGCTTGATAAGGCGGCATTGTATAACAAAGGCTATCAGAGTGCCGATGTGGGAGCGCTACTTCAGCTTATTGAAGCCATTGGCCCTATCACATTTAATCAGATAAATTATTATTATTTGGACAGCTCAGATCGTCTGCTTGCCAAACAACAGCGTATGAACATTGGTGGCGATTTATTAGGTTCGACGACCACTGTATTAAACCAAGTACGCTACGATAAAGCCAGTTTTGATAAGCATGCACTAACGCCTTTGTTGGCTGAGTCTTTTGGGTCCAATGCAAAACCTGCCATTGATGGTAACGCATGGATGACCGCCCAACGTCAACAAGAAGATAGGCTACAAGCGGCACGTTACGCTCGCTATGATTATAGTGATAACCGTGCAGATGATGAATATCCGCGTGACTACGAGAATAGTGAAGACAGCTATAACGACGATAGTAATGAGGATTACAGCATTACTCAGACTGACGATGAGACTGACAACAGCATAAAGGCTTGGTAGCACTGTCTTGTCACGTTTAAGCGAATATTTATTAAGGATAAAATATGAAAACAAATCATCAAGCTATTAAACATTGTCTGTCGTCACCTATCAAAAATAAGACCTTATTTGCCAGTGCATTTTTGGCGGGTACACTGTTATTGACGGGCTGCCAATCTACCAGTCTGTCTAATAACTCAAATCCATCGAACGCTATGGCCAAAAAACAAACGTCAGCGGTCGCTAAAACCGTCTTAGCAACTGCATTGCAAAAACAGCGCCGTCAATCCTTTAGCTATCATAGTAATATTGAAATTAATAATGAGCAGCAATTTGCCAATGTAGCCGCAAAAGATCAGGTCGCATCAGATTCTCCAAGCGAATACTGCGAAGACACTCACGACCAATCCTATGCTGCTTTACTTGAGCAAGCCGAGGAGCAAAATAAAGATGTCTTGGATACTGAGTATGATACTCAGCGTACGGCGCTAAAAAACAGTTATCTTGAATGCAATGCTGCGTATGAAGCGTGGGTAGACCATCAATATGATAGTGACATCGCTGTGCCGCCCTCTTACCAGGAGTTATTTGACAATTATGACAGCAAGATAAAACCGCTAGAAATTAAAAAATCAAAACTGTTAGACGCTTATTGGTTCAAGCCACTCTCTCTCAATGCCCAAGGTGTTTATCAGCCGATGGCTGGCAGAGCAACCATGCTCGCCAGCGCCCAGTATCAAACACGCAATAATCACAGCAGCATCAATCAGCCTATCTATATCGATCTTAAAAATGGCGATATTTATCTATGGGCAGACAATGTTGCGATGTTTAACTCCTCGATGCTAGACGACTCACTTGGTACGAAATGGCAAAATAAATGGTTAAAAATAGCCATGGATGATGGCACCTTGCCGAAAGGCTTTGGTCGTGAAGTGATAAAAAGTCACTTTGCGGCAATGGACGAGACATTTGAAGCGGCACCTGTGAGTCAGTTCGATTACGTGGCGCCCAATACGCTAGCGTCGCTTTCTCCTAAATTACCAGCGCATCAGCTAACCCCAATGCTAGCGACTGATACCATCATTAGGCGTGTACAAAGTGCTGAAAGCTATGAGCAATTTTATCAAGACTATATGCGCATTTTTTATGACCGCATCAGCAAACAATATCCTGAATTGATTGAGGCAAATGTATCTGATGAATCAGAAAACACAACGTCTGATAAGTTCACCAGTAAAGTCTTGGTGCAGCAAGTGTTGGCCATGGTAAAAAGTCAGATAGAAGGTGGGGATGAAACAGAAGAGGTAACACTGCCAGAGAATACAGAGGTGCAAGAGCTTTACGGATTTGATAAACGGGGTCAACTTAAATGGCAGCATTTGCGCAATGAGTTACTGAGTAAAACCAAAGCTGTTTCTGGTACGTCAAGCAAGGGTGTGACTGTAGATATGTTACAACAATATTCTGCCATAAGTCATCAAGACATGGCGTTTCCTAACTTGCCAAGTGATGTGCAAGTGCCAAATGCTAGTAATAGTATTGATGCAAGAAAATATGGCAAAGAGCTGATGCAGTACTACCGCGATGGTAATGGTACTTTTATGGGTAAAATGATATTTAGTAGATTTCCCATGTCTATAGAAGCGAGTGGGGCGGTTGATTAAAGGAAGTGGTTAAGAGGGCTATAAATCTTTAAACATGCTAATCGTTTATAAAAAAAGTGCACCGTTGATACGATGCACTTTTTTATATTCTCATATTGCAGGCTTAGTACGATTGTAGACTTAATATGATAAGCAACAGTGCTTTAATGTACGCTGCCTATTAAGAATTACATACCTTGATGTTTTTTGCCCTGCATTTTGTGATGACCTGAACCTTTGTGTCCTTTAGCCATTTTCTCAGCTTCTAATTTGGCCAGTTTTGCACGCTGCTCGGGTGTCAAGACTTGGGCAATGGCATGCTGAGTTTGTACACGTTCAATAAAGCGCTGTTTTGTTTTAGCCGCTTGTTGATCAGCCAAACGATTTACGGCAGCATTGTTGAGCGTACTTGCATTGGTCAAAGCTTGCATCTGCTGATGCATTTGCATACGCTCTGCTTTATTTTTAGCACGATCAGCTTTATAGTCGCCATGTTTTGCTTCCATAATGGCTTTGATTTGTGCTTGTTGCGTCGCTGTCAGATCCAACTGAGACATAGGGCCTCTCATGCCGCCTTTCTTCATACCATCTTTATGCTGCATTTTGCTGGAGGTCGGTGCCGTGTCAGTGGTTGCATTAACGCTGGTACACGCAGTTACGGTAAACACGCTAGACATTGCCAGTACTGAGCCCAATAGTAATTTTTTCATAGTGTAATCCTTTATGTCGTTTGGTTAAATGATAATGAACAGCAACGTTTGATTTTGCCAATATGACCATTGCAAAGTGCAGTACTCGCTGTTGATGAGGCTATTCTACGACAGCTAAAGGTTACGAACATTTATGAAATATTAAGAAAGGTAACGGTTATGGCGTATCGATCAGTAATTGCCTGATAATATGAGTAACAAAGGTATTTACCGCTTAAGGAGACAGATGTGCCGAATATACTGCTGGGCGATGATGATGAAGAGCTGACTCAATTATTACAAGAATATCTTCATAATCATGGCGTGACCTGCGACTGTGTTCATGATGGGGAGGCTGTGATTCAAACATTAAAGGCGGCGAGTAACAATGCGTCTGCTTATGACTTGCTGGTGCTAGATATCATGATGCCAAAAATTGATGGATTGAGTGTGCTGCGCCAACTGCCAAACATCAGTGATGTGCCCGTTATTATGTTGACTGCCAAAGGTGAAGAGATTGATCGTATCATTGGCTTAGAGCTTGGGGCTGATGATTATATCACCAAACCTTGTAATCCTCGGGAGTTGCTGGCGCGTATCAATGCGGTGATTAAACGTACTAATGCGGTTGCATCGGAGCATACGCCGTTGCCTGAGAGCCGCTTGCATTTTGATCAAAATCAGCGGCTGTGTCAGATAGATGGTGTCGAGCTGCAAGTGACTGGTACAGAGTTTGATCTGTTGATCGCGTTGCTTAAACAAAAGGGCGAGGTCGTGAGTAAGACATGGCTGTCAGAGCACATTCTACAGCGCGAATTGCAGCCGTTTGATCGTAGTTTGGACGTTCATATTTCGCGCTTGCGCAAAAAACTTCAACCCTTTCACGATGAACCGATTAAAGCCGTTCGCGGTAAAGGCTATCAATTGGTACTGTAATGGTGGAATCACCAATGAAAAATGCCACCTTTAGAGTGCGAATCACGCTGTTTTGGCGTCTGTTTTTGAGCCTATTATTAACGATTCTGATGACCTCTGTTTTGTCCATCATGGTAGAGCGCTGGCTGGTCGAAAAAGAGCTGACAGCTCGTATGGATGTACAAATTGACAGTTTGTTGATTAAGCGTGAGGAAATAGTGCAAGCGCTAACGGTAGGAGATTTCGCAGCAGTTAGAGAGATGTATCGCCAAGACCGGCGGCTCATGAATCAGATTAGAGTCTATGATGAAGAAGATGCCATTATATTTCCACGTTATCGAGAAAGAGACGATCAGCGTAAGCCAGAACGTAGGCAAAGGAATGAGCAGGCAGTAGAGCAATCATCAATTCGGACAAACTCAACTCAGACAAAGCCAGCGGTGCCGCCCACACCTCGCTTCGATACTGAAAAAATGATCAATGGCGAGAAGAGAGTCCATGAAAAGCCATCCATTTTAGATCATATTTTGCAGCCGATAATGCCGCGTGGGGCTAAGATGGCTGACCCTGACACTCGTCCTGAATTGGCTGATGTGACGGTTGCCTTGCCCGACAAAAAAACAGTCCTTATCCAATTGCGTCCGCATTTGCGTTTTTCAGATGTTGTAGAGCTGCAACGTAGCAATTTTCCAATACGGTTATTATTGATACTTCTCTTTAGTATTTTAGTCTGCGTTTGGCTAAGTCGTACGCTGACTTATCGTATTCGCCGTGTACAAAGTACGGTACACCGTATGATTGATGGGGATTATCAGGCAAATCCAGATTTATCCAAAATGGGCGATGATGAGCTGGGTTTACTGGCTAAAGACGTTGCCAAACTGTCGATAAGACTGGCTGAGAGTGAGTTGGCGCGCAAACAGATGCTCAGTGATATCTCTCATGAGCTACGTTCACCGCTGGCACGTCTAGAGGTGGCGACCGAGCTCACACGTGACTTTGCTCCCAATACCAGTCGCTACCTAGATCGCATTGATAAAGAGTCTGCACGAATGAATGAGTTGATTGAGCAAATCATTCATATTCAATCGTTACAAATGCAGCAATACACTATTGACAATTTAGAGAATGAAGCAGTCAATCTTTCTGAGATTATCAGTGAGATAGGACAAGATGTTTGCTTTGAGTTTCAACATAAGAACGTGCGTTGGCAGTGGCAGCCGTCTCGCCTTTTATCAAAGAGTGATACCGATTTTTCTTGGACAGTCCTTGGCAACCAAGAGCAGCTACATAGTGCCTTTGAAAATGTGATTCGCAATGCTTTTATGCATACAGAGGCAGGCTCAACGGTCAGTGCCGAGATGAAAGAAGTAGAGATGGATAATAAGTCACATGCTATTGAAATCACCATAACAGATGAAGGCGGCGGCGTCGCAGAAAAAGATTTGGATCGAATTTTCCAGCCGTTTGTGCGTCTTGATTCTGCACGGCATCGCGAAACTGGCGGTTATGGGCTGGGTTTGGCAATCGTTCATGCAGTGGTGATAGCGCATAAAGGTTACATTAATGTTTACAATCGACAGGATGATATGAAAGGTTTGATAATGCAGATAACGTTGCCAACTGAATATAAGGGTCGCTAATAGCCGTTGAAAATAATAAAAGCTCAGGTATGCGGATGTTCATGATGTCTGCATGCCTGGGCTTTTTTTTGGCTCAAAAATAGAAATTCTGATAAACGAACATAATTTGGTATAAACGGACGATATACGAATTTATATATTTGTTTAATTAAATACAACTAGTCGGGTACTAAGTACCCGACTAGTTGTATTGTTACTTTGTTTGCATTTGTTAATACTTATGTATAGAGAGTGATAAAAAAACCACAAGATAAAACGTCTTGTTCTGAAAGGTTAATATTAGTAACACTGTAAAAGGATTTCGCATTATCAATTTATAAACCGTTTTATTTTGCGATATCAACTCTCTGCAACATAGATTGTATCTCTGATTTTTCAAATCTGACAATTCTATAGGGGAGTACATATTATGAAACGCATCTATAAGGTGATATGGAACGAAGCCTTAAACTGCTTTACGGCCGTCGGTGAATATGCCAAGGCACGCGGCAAATCTTCCAAATCTAGCGTTAGTTCTAACGCTACTATCAACACCACTTCCAACCTATCTTCTATCAATACATTGCGCCTGAGTGCAATAGGACTTGGGCTTTTGGCCGCTGGCTTTGTTGTACAGACAAATGCTGACGTCAGTTACTCCAATCTCATCAATATTACTGGTTATCAAAGCCAAGGTAATGGCCATGATACTCATGGCAACGGTAATGGGTATGGTCATGAAACTCATGGTAACGGAAATGGGTATGGCCACGATGAGAATGGCAATAATGGCAATAATGGCAATAACGGTATTGGACTAAAGTTTGCTGGTGATACTGGTGGAACGATTATACGGAATCAAGGCGAAACGCTGAATATTAAAGGTGGCGAAACTGATACCACAAAACTCACCAGCGGTAACAATATCGGTGTGGTGTCTAATGGTACCAATACTCTGACTATCAAATTAGCAAAAGATTTGACTGGTTTAAACAGTGCGAGTTTTAATAGTGGCGTTGTGATCTCCGCTACTGGTATCAATGCTGGTAACAAAGTTGTCTCAGGCGTCGCTAATGGTGTGGCTGGTAATGACGCGGTCAACGTCAATCAGTTAACCACTAGCATTGCCGCCAACAAAACCAAATACTATAGTGTCAACTCAACTGCGACTGGCAATAGCAATAACGATGGCGCAACCGGACCAAATGCAATGGCTATGGATGGCAATGCAACGGCTGCTGGTGGACAAGCGATTGCAATTGGTAGTGGTCAAAGTGGCCAAAACACAACAACAAGCGGGCAACAATCCATTGCTATTGGTGCCAATGTGGTATCAAAAGGTCACTCATCTATCGCACTTGGCGGTGATGATTTAGATGACGCTTCAAAAACAAATATCGGAAGTAATTCAGCCAGTGCTACATTGAATGGCGGCACCGTCAATACGACCTTCAATAGCTATGCAGGCAAAAACCTTGTCGAACCCAATCGGTATGATGTCAATACAGAATCGGGTGGCGCTGCGTCAATTGCAATGGGTGTAAAAGCCCTATCTAAAGGTGATTTATCTACCGCAGTTGGCGTACATGCTAACTCTGCGGGTACCGCTTCCTCAGCTTTCGGTATGGCAGCCTCTGCTACCAAACAAGGATCATTAGCGCTTGGCGCAGGTGCTAAGTCTGATGTTCAAGATGGTGTGGCTCTAGGGTCAAGATCTGTTGCTAGTGTGGCAGGTGGGGCGACTGGATTTGTACCAGTGGGGACTTTGACCGTTGATGAAAACGCCATTATCGCAACGAGAAGTGTGGCACTGGGCGCTGTATCAGTGGGTACAGGTGCACAAGGTGGTAATCGTCAGATTGTAAACGTCGCTGCAGGTACTAATGACAGTGACGCTGTCAACGTCGCTCAACTGGTCGGTCTCCAAAATGGTATCAATGGTACGCTAAACCAAGGTATAGATTTTGGCGGTGATAGTGGTACCAATGTCAATCGTAAGCTTGGCGAAAAATTATTGGTGAAAGGTGGCGAAACTGATGCTACAAAACTCACCAGTGGTAACAATATCGGTGTGGTTGCTGACGGTAATGACACCTTAACCATAAAATTGGCAAAAGATTTGACGGGGCTAGATAGCGTCACCGCAGGAAATAGCCTGCTCAACACCAATGGTTTGAGCATTACAGGTGGTCCATCATTCACCGCAACAGGTATTAATGCCAATAACCAACAGATCCAAGGCGTAGCAAGTGGTGGTACCACTGTATCTAACGCTGCCAATATTGGTGATGTAAACACGGCGATTACTGGCGTAACCAATTTAGGCTTTGCCCTAAAGGCGGCCGATGGTAATACCGTGCAAAAACCACTAGGACAAGCGGTTGAAGTGGTTGGCTCTAACAATAACATCGACACGCGAGTGAACAACGGTAAAGTGGAAGTGCAGCTTAACAACAACCTTGACCTTGGCAACAACGGCAGCGTCAGCACAGGCAACCTTGCCAGTGGCACCAGCGTCAACCGCTTAGGCATCGTCACAGGTGGTTTACTCACAGGTGGCGTCACCACCGTCAGTGGCGCAGGTGTCAGCGTGACTGGCCTCAACCCCTTTAACCCAACCAGTGCCGCCTTAACCAGTGATGGTCTCACCATCCTAAATGGACCAAGCGTGACCAAATCGGGTGGTATCAATGCCGGTAATAAAAAAGTGATCAACGTCGCTAATGGCGTACAAGCAAAAGACGCCGTTAACGTCAGTCAACTTAACAGCGCCTCTGCCGCAGCCAGAACCAAAGTAGTCAAAGGCACCAATGTCGCAAGTGTTGACTTCTCAACCGACAGCATCACAGGACAAGACGTCTACACCGTCAATGCCGATGGCACCACTGCCTCAGCTGGCTCATCAGCCGTCACCGTGACTCAAGGTGCCAAAGATGGGGCGACCAACATGACGGACTACGCAGTCGACTTAAGCGACGCCAGTAAAGCAAGCTTAGTCAAAGCGGACAGTGCCATGCAAAGTGTGGTCACTCAGATCGATGGTAATGAGGTTAAAACCCTGAACAGCACCGACAATAGTGCCAACTTCCTCACAGGCGACAACATCGTCTTGACCGCTGAGGGTGGTGGTATCAAAGTGGCCACGGCAGCGGATGTGTCCTTCACTACCGTCACCGCAGGCAACAGCCTACTCAACACCAATGGTTTGAGCATTACAGGTGGTCCAACATTCACTGCAACAGGTATTAATGCCAATAACCAACAGATCCAAGGCGTGGCGAGTGGCGGCACAACCGAATCTAACGCTGCCAATATTGGTGATGTAAACACGGCGATTACTGGCGTAACCAATTTAGGCTTTGCCCTAAAGGCGGCCGATGGTAATACCGTGCAAAAACCACTAGGACAAGCGGTTGAAGTGGTTGGCTCTAACAATAACATCGACACGCGAGTGAACAACGGTAAAGTAGAAGTGCAACTCAACAACAACCTTGATCTTGGCAACAACGGCAGTGTCAAAATGGGTTCAGGCGCTCTTTTCGGTCTTGGTAATACCACAACACTTGATCGTTCGGGTCTCACAACAGGTAATGCACTCCTTAATACCACCGTTGATGGCTTAGGTGTTAGAACGGGTAACGCATTAATCAACACGACAGTAAGCAGTTTGGGTGTTGCTGTATCTAATCCATTCTCTACTACTACTTTGTCTGGTAACGGCCTTAACATTCTCGGTGGTCCAAGCGTGACGACTGCGGGTATCAATGCCGGTAATAAAAAAGTGGTCAACGTCGCTAATGGCGTACAAGCAAAAGACGCCGTTAACGTCAGTCAACTTAACAGCGCCTCTGCCGCAGCCAGAACCAAAGTAGTCAAAGGCACCAATGTCGCAAGTGTTGACTTCTCAACCGACAGCATCACAGGACAAGACGTCTACACCGTCAATGCCGATGGCACCACTGCCTCAGCTGGCTCATCAGCCGTCACCGTGACTCAAGGTGCCAAAGATGGGGCGACCAACATGACGGACTACGCAGTCGACTTAAGCGACGCCAGTAAAGCAAGCTTAGTCAAAGCGGACAGTGCCATGCAAAGTGTGGTCACTCAGATCGATGGTAATGAGGTTAAAACCCTGAACAGCACCGACAATAGTGCCAACTTCCTCACAGGCGACAACATCGTCTTGACCGCTGAGGGTGGTGGTATCAAAGTCGCCACCGCACCAGATGTGTCTTTCACCAGCGTCACCACAGGCGATACCTTGCTCAACACAGAAGGCGTCCGCTTCCTTGGTGGTAGCAGTGTCAGACTGAGCCAAAGCGGTCTTAACAATGGAGGCAATCGTATCACCAATGTGGCCGATGGTGCGGATGATACCGATGGTGTCAACGTCAGACAGTTGAAGGCAACCAACAGTACTGTTGATTTGGGGCTCGACTTTACTGGAGACGATACCGCAGTGATCGTCAACCGTAAGTTAGGTCAAACATTAACGATTCAAGGAGGTGCGACAACCTTAACAGACAACAATATCGGTGTCGTGGCTGATGAAGACGGCAGACTAAACGTGAGATTGGCTGAAGATGTGGTGCTTGGCAGAGCAGGTAGTGTCAGAATGGAAAACACCGTGCTCAACAACGCAGGCTTCACCATCACAGATGGACCCAATCAAACCGTGACGCTAAGCAATGAAGGTCTTGATAATGGCAATAATAGAATTATCAAGGTTGGTGAAGGTATTGCACCAAGTGATGCTGTCAACTTCGCACAGCTCACAGTCACCAATAATGAAGTTGCTAAAGGTATCAGGATTGGTGATGGTAATAGTGACAATGATCAGCAATTTGCATTAGGCGATACTATCAATGTGACAGGAGACAGCAATATCACTACTGTTGCTTCTGCGACTGGTATCCAAGTGAAACTCAACAATCAGTTGGATCTAGGGGAAGAGGGTAGTATTCAAATAGGCAATAGCATCATGAACAATAATGGTTTCACCTTTGTTGATAATGGCTCAGGTAGAACGGTTGCACTAAGCAGCTTTGGTCTTGATAATGGTGGCAATACGATCCGCAATGTTGGCAAAGGTATACTAAATACTGATGCTGTAAACGTCGAGCAATTAAAAGAAGTTGCTACTGTCTTGGATCAAGGTTGGGGTATCAGAGCTCAAGGCGATGTTGCGACTCAGGTCAAACAAGGTACTGCTGTTGATCTTAACAGTAGAGACGGTAACATCAAAGTGTCTAGAAGCTTAGTCAGTAATGGCGTTGGGTCTAGTGCTAGCTCAAGTGTAGCCGCGGCGGCTGGTGCTAATGATATTAGCTTTGATTTAAACCCAGACATCAGTGTGGTTAGTGTCACAGCCGGTGATACGACAATCAATAGCAATGGTCTCACGATTGCAGGTGGTCCAAGTATCACTAAAAGTGGTATTGATGCCGCTGATAACAAAATCACCAATGTCAAAAACGGTGAAGTAACGGCTACCAGCCAAGAAGCTATCAATGGTAGCCAGCTCTATGCTCAAGGCAGTGGTATCAGCAGTATCATCGGTGGCAACACGGTTTACAACGCTGAAAACGGTACTTTTACCAATAGTAATATTGGTGGAACGGGTAAAGGCAGTATTGATGGTGCGATTGCTTCTATTAGACAAGGCACAATTGAAATCAACGAAAATGTGCAAGCCAATACAACCAATATCGCCACTAATACAACCAATATCGCAACGAACACCAGAAACATCACAACCAATACTACCAACATCAAGGCCAATACAGATAGACTTGATGCAGGACTTAACTTTGGTGCAGATAGTGGCGCTAATATTAACAAACCTGTAGGTAATGGCAGTGTTCTGAAGTTCACTGGCGGTAATAACATCACTACCACAGCACAAGGTAGTGCTATCAAGTTCGATCTCAACAGTAACATCACCGTAGATAGTGTCAAAACTGGCAATACCACGGTGAATAACAATGGCGTTACCATTGCTAACGGACCTAGTATGACGGCAAGTGGTATCGATGCTGCTAGCAACAAAATTACCAATGTTGCTGATGGTATGGCACCTAGAGACGCTGTTAACTTCGGTCAATTAGATGCGGTTAGTAGACAACTTGGTGACAACATGAATCAGTTAGGATATAAGATCAATGAGGTCGAAGACGATGCCAACGCTGGTATTTCAGCAGCCATGGCAATGTCTTCACTACCACAAGCCTATCTCCCTGGTAAATCGATGATTGGAGGCGGTATTGGTACTTATAATGGAGAAAGCGCTGTTGCTATTGGTTTCTCCAAACTGTCCAATGATGGTCGTTGGGTCATGAAGATAAATGGTACCGCAGATACACAAGGTAATGCTGGCGCTTCGATTGGTGCAGGCTTCCACTTCGATTAATGGAAAAAGCCAGACCAAGTATTAGGCTAATGAGCAAAACAAAAAAGCAAGACAACCAGTGTCTTGCTTTTTTATGCGTAAAGTTAATTTTTCGTTCGAGTACCATAAAAAAATATAAGGTTTTAGTCAGTAGACACTTATTTACCATTGGCATCAGATAGATACTGCTTTAATAAAGTTATTGCGACTCATGGCGCATCAGGCTGCACCATAGGGTCAGCATCTGCAAACGCTTTTAGCGTACGGCAATGCGTATCAATTTCGACAATATTAGGGTAAGCACTTAGATCTACCTTGAAACGTCGAGCAGAAGAAACCTGCGGAATCAAATAGCAATCTGCAAAGGTAGGGTGGTTACCGTAACAGAATTTTCCGCGAGTTTTATCATCGGCTAGGCGTTTTTCTAATGCGTCAAACCCTTCTTTCATCCAGCGACCGCACCATGCCAGCACCGCCTCTTCATCTACTGATAACTCATTACGTAGATACTGTAAAATACGGCGATTATTCAGAGGATGAATATCACAACCAATCATCGCACTCAGCGCCCGTACCTGCATACGACCAGCCGCATCCTTAGGCAATAACGGGGTGTCAGGATAGACGTCTTCTAACCACTCTAAGATAGCGGGGCTTTGATACAGGAGTAAATCATCAGCTTGTAAGACAGGCACCAACCCTTGAGGATTGATAGATTGAAAGGCGACCTCTAGTTGTTCGTCTTGCGCCAGATTGACTGCGATATAGTCATAATCCAGTCCCTTTAAGTTCATGGCGATACGTGTACGATAAGACGTGCTGCTGCGAAAATAACCATAAAGTGTCATCATCATTCATTCCTTTTATTGTGGTATGTTATCAATGGGATAAGCGGTTATAATTACTGAGACCGCGCTTATTCCGTACAGAAAAAGAGAATATTGTTAAATAAAAAGTTATTGAGTCGTATTTTTATTTGGCTAATACGCAACCTTACCAATCATTCATTAAAAACATCATTTATCGAGCAAAGCATGCCAGCATCTGACAACCTTGTAGATAGCAATCTGACAAATAATCTTGCCACCAATAAAAATCAAAATGGCGTCCAATCCCTTGAAATTGGGCTATCCATCTTGGATGTATTGATCGAGTATAACGAACCTATGATGCTAAAAGACATCGCCCAAGTGATGCAAATGCATCCCGCAAAATGCCATCGCTATCTGGTCAGTCTTATTCGTAAAAACTACGCTCGAAAGCTCAGTGATGGTCGTTATGGGCTTGGTGATAGGGTCAATGCCTTAGCAGCACTCGGCCACACGGGATACAACCAAAGCAATATCTTAGAGCGGCTGACACATATCGCCAATGAGATCAAAGACACTTTAAACTGCGCAGTACAAATCGCCAAGTGGTTCAACGAGGGCCCTATCATCATTCACTCTGTCGAGCCAGATAGCCCCATCAGTATCATTACTCGTATTGGCTCGCGCATGCCGCTGACGACATCAGCGACAGGTCAGTTGTTTGCCAGTTACCAACCTGATGCTATGATCGAACCATTGGTCATGGCGGAATGGCAGACAAAAGACAAAATGGAGCTAGCCGCACAATGGCAACATTTTACGCAACTGCAAACCAAGATTCGTACGCAAGGTTATGCGACGGTCACTGGCGATATGCTAATGGGTATCAACGCCATCACGATCCCCGTTATATTGCCGCAACCGGCAAATGCTTTTGCCACACCATCTATTCACCATGACAATAATGATAAGCGCCCGCCAGAAAACCTATCATTAGAATATGCCATTACGATTATCGGAACCACAGAGCAGCTACCAATGAGTAAGCAGCATAATGTGGTTGAGCAAATCCTAGCCATCGCGCAGCGGTATCAAATCGCGTAGGATGCTTGAGTCGTAACCATATTAGTTATAACAGTACCTGAGTAATCATCTGAGTCCGTTAAACCGCACAGGTCTTACTGGTTACTTTGATCTTTTCGTATACAGCATCAGCGTCTAACCCTGTGGCATTTACTTCATCTAGATATTTTTGTGAGCCTTCTATCAACGGTCCTTTCCAATTGGGATCATTGAGTGGATCAGGAATATCAATCATCACATCGCCTTTTTCTTTGGCAGCGGCCATCGCTTTATCGTTACTCACATCAAAGACTTTGGAGATATTAGCTGCCAGTGCCGCACCTGAATTATCATCAATGACTTTTTTGAGATCCTCTGGTAGACGTTCATATTTGTCTTTATTCATGCTGATAACAAAAGTGGAGTTATAAAAAGGGATGTTGGTATGAGTATTGATGAGCTCATCCAAACGGAACGCTTGAATGGGTTGCCACGTAAAGCTGAGACCATCAATGACGCCGCGCTGAAGGGCGGTATAGGTGTCGCTTGCAGGCATGCCAACAGGCGCAGCCCCAGTCGCTTCAATGATGTGACTGGCTACGGCAGATGGCTGTCGAATCCGTAGGCCTTTCATATCAGCAGGTGTACGTATGGGCTTGTCCACCGTATGCAGTGCGCCTTGACCTGTTCCGATAAGGGCAAGCAGATGCGTGTCTTTGTACTCGTCTGCAATGACGCCTTCATCATAAAGCTTATGAAGGATACAGCTTTGCTGCTGGGCGCTATTGGTGATACCAGGAAGCTCGGCAATTTGGGTTAAAGGAAATCGTCCTGCGGTGTAGCCTTGGGCTTGCATACCAATATCAACGATGCCTTTGGCCGTAGCGTCATATGTAGCCCCTGGCTTGCTCAGCGTGGCAGAAGGGTAAATCTCAACCTTGATACGTCCATTTGAGTCGGCTTCGATTTTTTTTGCCCATGGCTCTAGCGCCTCAGTATTTATATTGTCATTGGCTGTCATAAAGTGGGAAAATCTGAGAGTGGTCACGTCGACTGTATCTGTCGAAGCCTTAACTGCCTCATTATTATTGCTACAGCCAGTCATTGCAATGAAAGTGGTTAGCAGTATTCCTAAGTGCGTTTTTGTTTTCATCATAGAATCCTTTCATGATGAGGCGGTAATTATCAAGGGGCAATAGTCATCGCCAACAGGTTAGATTGTCTGAATAAAGTCTCAATATTAAAAAGCTTACTGTTTTTTTAACAATCTAAGTTAAAGAAAACAGTAAGCGGAACAACGGTTGTGTTTATTCGCCAGCAGGTGCGACCTCTTTTGCTTCGCTAAGCTCGTCACTATGCAAAAATTGAGTATGCGTTGGTGCGCGCTTGGTACGTGACCATTCTTCTAGCATATCGTGTTTGATGGCTTCAGTAATCATAGAAACCTTGTCGTGCGAGGTTGGATCATCATAGGTCAGCTCCAAGCGATGACCGTTTGGATCAAAGAAATAAATAGAATGGAAGATACCGTGATTGGTTACCCCAATCACATCAATGCCCGTCTTTTCTAGATGCGCTTTGGCTCGTAGTAACTCATCACGGTCTTTGACCTTGAGTGCTAAATGCTGCACCCAGTTTGGGGTGTTGGGATCAAAGCCCATTTCTGGTTGATTAGGGACTTCAAAAAACGCCAACACATTGCCATTACCTGCGTCCAAAAAGACATGCATATAGGGATCAAAGGCTTTGGTCGATGGCACATGGTCTTCAGCGAATGCTAGGATAAAGTCCATGTTGAGGTGTTTCTGATACCATTCCACGGTTTCTTTGGCATCTTTGCAGCGATAAGCCACGTGATGAATTTTTTCGATTTTAAAGCTCATATCAAACTCCTTTTGATAAGGCGTTTGGCAAGTCTTTGGTATCTAACAGTGCCATTTACTTGCCTTCACGCCCATTTTACGCTGGTGATGCTAATGCGATTTGTTAAAGATTATTTGTCAAAGTTAAACTGAATGGCGGGCAGTACTTTACCGCGTACCTCACCGAACCCGACACGGATGCCGTCTTTTTCGCTATAGCCTTTCATAATGACGGTATCGCCATCTTCAATGAAGCTACGAGTCGCGCCACCTGTTAGCGTGACAGGCTTTGTCGCATTCCAAGCAATCTCTAGCATCGAGCCATAAGAGTCTGGCGTTGGGCCTGAAATAGTGCCTGAGCCCATCATGTCGCCAACTTCTACTTTGCAGCCAGTGATGGTGTGGTGGGTAAGCTGCTGCGCCATAGACCAGTACATGTATTTAAAATTGGTCTCACAAACCACAGTGGCGCTATCGCTATTTTCGGGCATGAGTTCTACTGATAAATTGATATCAAAGCTATTATCGGTTGCTTTTTCGTCGAGATAGGCAAGTGGCTTTGGTTCTTGAGTCGGGCAAGCCGTTTTAAACGGCGCGAGCGCGTCCATGGTCACAATCCAAGGAGAAACTTCAGAGGCAAAGGTTTTGGCATTAAAGGGGCCTAAAGGCACATATTCCCATTTTTGGATGTCACGGGCAGACCAATCGTTGAGCAAGACCATGCCAAAGATGTGATCAAACGCCTCATCTACTGCGATGGGCTGACCGATGCTATTGCCTTTTCCGACCACAAAAGCGGTCTCAAGCTCAAAATCTAGACGCTTACAGGCAGAAAAAATAGGACGGTCATCGGCATTTGGTTTGAGCTGACCCGATGGACGGACAATATCAGTGCCACTCACGACTACGGTGCTGGCGCGTCCATTATAGCCAACCGGCATCTCAGTCCAGTTAGGCAATAGCGCATTACTTGGGTCACGGAACATCGTGCCGACGTTGGTGGCGTGTTCTTTTGAAGAGTAAAAATCGGTGAAACCTGGTACTTGTACTGGCATGTGCATGGTGACGTCTGCTTGCTGGAACAGCGCCCTTTTTTGCAAATCTTGACTGTCGCGTAAGGCATCATTGTCACTAGATAGCAGCATTTGAATGGTTTTGCGCGCTTGTGTCCAGTTGTTCCGACCGGAGTCAATAAAAGCGTTTAGCGTTGGTTTATCAAAGTAGGGACCGCCATCCAAGCTCAGTAGACCTGCGGCTTCGATGACAGCGAGATCCAAGACTTGCTCACCAATCGCCACACCAGCACGGCGCTTGCCATCAGCAGTGTCGCTAAAAATGCCATAAGGCAGATTATGAATCGAGAAGTCTGAATCGCTTGCGATGTCGATAAATGAGGTGAGTGTTGAGTCAACCGTTGACATAAGATGCTCCTTGCGAAAAATAAATGATAAATTACGTTATAATTAATTGCTTACGAATAATGTAATTTATAGAAGGATAGATTGCAAGGTTTTTTATATAGCGAGCACCTATTGTATGAATACAGCCAATGCTAAATAACCTAGGTAAACATATTATTACGTGCTACTAAGACAAATTTTTCTCGCTTGCTGTGCCTGCGCAGACAGAGTCTTTGACTCAGTAGCACTTTGCTTTTTTATAGCGTACTGACGGTGGTTTACATGAGTTTTGGACGAAAAAAAGGCTGAGCCATTGCTCAACCTTTTTTCATGACAGTGTTACTTATGATATTTGATGTTATATCAAATCATATGCCTTAATTTGATGGGATCAGTCTTTTAAAACGTCAGCCATGGCATTGGCCACATAGTCGATATTGCTGGTGTTCAAGCCAGCCACGCACATACGTGAATTAGAAATCATATAAATACCGAACTCGCTTTGTAAGCGCTCGACTTGCTCAGGCGTCAAACCTGTAAAGCTAAACATACCATTTTGACGCGTAATATAATCAAAGTTACGATTCGGAACTTTACTTTCTAACACAGACTTGAGTTTGAGGCGCATGGCTTTGATACGATCACGCATCGCATAAACTTCGCCAACCCACTGGTCATGTAGCGCTTCGTCATTCATGACGATATCGACGACACGTCCGCCATGTGATGGCGGGCTTGAGTAGATACGGCGTACGAAAGCGTTGAGCTGACCAAATACGCGCTCGGCTTCGTCCACGGTTGGGCACACAACAGATAAGCCGCCAACACGCTCGCCATAGAGCGATAGGTTTTTAGAGAATGAGTTGCTCACAAACAATGGCAGACCCATATCGACCGCTTTGCGAATGGCATAAGCATCGCTGTCCATGTCGTCACCAAAGCCTTGATAGGCGATATCCATGAATGGAATCAAGCCGCGCTCTTGAACCACTTCTAGCACAGTGTCCCATTGCTCACGAGTCAAATCCATACCCGTTGGGTTGTGGCAGCAAGGATGTAATAACACCACATCGTCTTTATTCAAGGTGTTAAAAAAGGCGATCATCTCATCAAACTTGACGCTATTGCTGGCTTTGTCATAGTACGGATATTTACCAACTTCAACATCTGAGCCTTCAAAAATGGCAATATGGTTGGCCCACGTTGGATCGCTGACATAGCACTTGGCATGTGGGAACCATTCATTGATAAACTCTGCGCCGACTTTTAATGCCCCAGAACCACCAATCGTGGCGATGGTCGCAACCAATCCATCTTGTAAGACTTTCGCGTCTTTGCCAAACAGCAGCTCTTGGCAGCCTTTGCGATGTCCTGGCAAACCTGCCATTGGCAGATACGGACGAGGCGAGATGGGATCTGCGATACGCTGCTCGGCAGTTTTTACACAATCGAGTACAGGCAATACGCCATCTTCATCGTAATAAATACCAATCCCCAAGTTGACCTTGTTTGGATTGCTGTCTTCCAAGAATTTTTCCATGAGCCCTAAAATTGGATCACCAGCGTAGTAGTCGACACGTTCAAACATGTTGCTTCCTTATAAAATGTAAATCGAACCGCCAAAAATCATAGAGCAAATCGACGGCTAACTCAATATGAGATTCAGATATCTTGGATAATTCCCAAAATAATTGCCCAAATGGGTTGGGTTTTTGGCTATTTCAGCGCCAGACGCATTTTATCAGTCAGTATTTAAATATGCTGTAGATCATCAAAGTGACTAGAAAAGTAGGTTTGTAAAAATATTTTGAACGCGATAGTGGCGGGCGAGAGGGCGCGTGAAGAACGCTGATAGATAAAAAATTGACGCATTTTGATGGGCTGGGTCAGTGGTCTCATCTGTAAACCGTTGGCGCTAACCCAGTCAATGACCTCAGGCATGTAAGGCAAACACAACGTAATACCGAATCCTTGACGCGTCATCTCAAGCGCGGTGGACATAAAATTGACCTTATAACGTGCTTGCTGGATATGACTGGAGATGCGCTCATCTAACTCCGCCGTTACTTGCTCGATAAAGGGGCCTTGTAGGGTAATGAGCGGAATATCCAACAAATCCTGCCACGTGATTTCGAATTTTTGTGCCAAGGCGTGATTATCAGGCGTGACCACACAAAATGGTAGCTGGTATAACAAATCAGCACTGATATCATCGTCAGCCTTCATAAACTCAAGCTCAGTACCGACGCCCAAGTCTACCTCGATGTCTTGCACATGTCTGAGTAAATTCTCAGCAGAGCAATCCAATAACGACACGCTAATCTCCGGATGTTTTTTGGCAAATTGAGCAATCACCGCAGGCATGGAAGACGCTGCAAACTGTGAGACGGCCAGTCGCACTTGCCCTTGAGCAAGGCTGGTTAAGCTGCTGGCTTCATTCTCAAACAATTGCATCTCATTCAAGACACGCCGAGCTTGCGGCAGTAAATGCCGTCCTACTGCGGACAAAGACAGCTGGCGTGTGGTGCGGTCAAACAACACAATACCGAGACTTGATTCTAGTTCTTTGATCAAACCGCTAACGGCAGATTGGGTCAAATGCATTTGGTCGCTGGCACGCGTAAAACTGCCATAGTCAGCGACTTTGATAAACGCGGTCAATTGGCGAAGGCTGATATTCATAAGTAAACCTGATAAATAAATCATAAAAAACAATTAGTCTTATAAATAAAGCTAATCTAATATAAATACAACGTCAACCAAAAAGATTAATGACAAATCGTTTTATCGTGTTTTTACCACCAATTGAAATTAAGGATGATTACAATGGCAGATTTATTTGACAATCCAATGGGGCTACAAGGGTTTGATTTTGTCGAATTCGCCTCACCTCAACCTGAAGCGGTCGCTACTTTGTTTGAACAGCTTGGGTTCAGCCATGTTGCCAACCACAGATCTAAGGACGTGGCTTTATACCGCCAAGGTGACATCAACCTCATTATCAATCGTGAGCCATTAAGCCCGGCCAGCTATTTTGTCGAAGAACATGGCGCAGGCGCTTGTAGCATGGGCTTTCGCGTTCAGGATTCCAAAAAGGCTTACGAGCGTGCCATTGAAATGGGCGCACAGCCAGTAAACGTCCCAACTGGGGTGATGGAACTACGACTGCCAGCCATTAAAGGCATCGGCGGCTCACTCATCTATCTGATTGATCGTTTTAAAGATGGCGAGTCAATCTATGATGTCGATTTTGAGTTTTTGCCAAATGTAGACAGAAACCCTGTCGGCTATGGCTTTAAAGTCATCGACCACCTGACGCACAACGTCTACCGAGGTCGTATGGCGTATTGGGCAAACTTCTATGAGCGTATTTTTAACTTCCGTGAAATTCGCTATTTTGATATCACGGGTGAATATACAGGGCTGACCAGTAAAGCCATGACGGCACCTGATGGCAAAATTCGTATTCCACTGAATGAAGAATCTAAGCAAGGCGGCGGACAGATCGAAGAGTATTTGATGCATTTCAATGGCGAAGGCATTCAGCACATTGCATTGGCTAGTGATGACTTACTTGCCAGTATCGATATGCTCAAAGCGGCTGGCATCCCACTCATGACTGCGCCAACGGCTGCCTATTATGAAATGCTTAATGAGCGTTTGCCAAACCATGGCGAAGACGTTGACGCATTACAAACTCGTGGCATCTTATTGGACGGTACCACAGAAGATGGTACGCCGCGTCTATTACTACAGATTTTCTCTGAAACCATCTTGGGTAGCCCAGTGTTCTTTGAGTTTATTCAACGTAAAGGCGATTACGCAGAAGGGTTTGGCGAAGGTAACTTTAAAGCCTTGTTTGAGTCAATAGAGCGCGACCAGCTACGTCGCGGTGCTATCGGTCAGCAAGAGACGGAAACACCGTAAAGCTCGCACGCGACCATCGTGAGTACCATAGTAAAAGGTAAGTAAAACAACAAACGTGCAAGGCAAAAGGAGTTTGTCTTGTCCGCATCAGTCCAATCGTCACAAGTACTCTATAGTTGAAATATTTTGAGGTCGCTACCGTATTGCTGGTGTGGATTTTTTGTAGCCTCTGTCTGCGAAGGCACAGTAAGCAAGAAAAATGTGCACCAGCAGTACGTGTTGTAGCGATATTACTTTTCAACGACTATGGTCTGTACGGCAGTGATGATAAGGCCGTTGATGCAAAAGCAATATACCTCTTGCAATAAAAGGAATATCGGCATGGAACGCCTCCAACAGACAACTTCTCACACCAAGACTGCCAATGTCGCTGCTAACGGCTCAACCTCAGCACCCCTGAACACTGGCGGTTTTGGTCAAGAGGATGCCACGAATAAAAAACAACCTTACGTCTCGCATCAACCAGATAGCCACGGTCACATTCAATATGGCGACCATGAAAACGCGATGTGGCAAGCGCTGCTCGAACGTCAAGCCAGTGAGATACCCAACCGCGCCTGTTCAGACTACATAGAAGGTTTGAAAAAACTCAACCTACCTGCCACGCACATTCCGCAGCTCAGTGACATTGATGAGGTATTGCAAGCCAGCACAGGCTGGCAGACGGCGGCTGTGCCTGCGTTAATCAGCTTCGGTAAATTTTTTAAACTGCTCGCCAATAAGTCCTTCCCTGTGGCGACCTTTATCCGTCGATTTGAAGACATGGATTATATCGAAGAGCCTGACATTTTTCATGAAATCGTCGGACATTGCCCATTGCTGACACATCCTGCGTTTGCAACTTTTAATGAAACTTATGGCAAGTTGGGTCTTGAAGCCACTAAAGAAGAAAGATGGTTTTTGGCACGGCTTTATTGGTTCACCATTGAGTTTGGTTTGGTTGGGCGTAGCCGTGAGGATCGCAGAATCTACGGCGGCGGCATTCTCAGCTCACCGTCTGAGACTATCTACGCGCTTAGTGGTCAGTTGCAAAACCCGTCACTGTCCAGTCCAGAGTGTCGAGCCTTTAACTTGTTGGATGTGTTACGTACACCGTATCGTATCGATCAGATTCAGCCGATTTACTATGTTATTGATGATTTGGATACACTCTTTGATATCGTTGACAGTGACATCATGGGCATGGTCAAAAAGGCCATGTCATTGGGACTGTTTGAGCCAAGTTATCAGATAAAAACCCGTTAACGTCTATCTAAAGACCATATCAGTACTGTTTTAGGATTAAATGTTTGAATGGTGGTCGCACCACATCAACATGGATGTACATCAATTAAAAAGACTCTCTAATATAAAAATACTTTCTAACATAAAAGGATATTATGATGACTGCATTATCACAAGCCAGCTGTGAAGCCTGCCGTATCGGCGCACCGACAGTGGACGCGGCTGAAGCAAACGAGCTATTACAACAAATTCCTGATTGGTCATTGATCGAAGTGGATGGTATCAAACAATTACAGCGCCAGTATAAATTCAAAAATTTTGTCAAAGCAATGGCGTTCGCCAATCAACTTGCAGACATCGCCGAGGCAGAAGGGCATCATCCAGGTATCTTGGTAGAGTGGGGTAAAGCAACTGTGACATGGTGGTCGCATAGCATCAAAGGCTTGCATCACAACGATTTTGTTATGGCGGCTAAGACCGATCGTTTATTGGATTCGTAATCCGATTGGCAATCGCCAAGCAAACTCATTAAACTTGCCCCACTTAAATTCCATATTTAAATTCAACCTAACGCCAGATTGCACTGGCGCTTTAAGGATGTGTGATGCCGCCAAAAATATTAACCCAAATTTCACCGCAACTGGCATTTATGATTTCTGCCATTGTCATTGCCATCATGGGCGTGACCATGATTGGTTTCGGCTGGGTGCCACATTTATCGTTGATACTCGCTATTTGTTTTTTGTTGGCTATCGGTTTGTATAAAGGCTTGAGCTTTGATGATATGCAAATGCAAATGGCATCAGGGGTCATGCGGGGTATTGGTGCGATATATTTATTCTTCTTTATTGGTTTGATGGTCGCCGCCTTGATGATGTCAGGTGCCATTCCAACGCTGATGTATTTTGGTTTTCAGCTGATATCACCTGAGTACTATTATATTTCTGCCTTTGTCTTGACCTCTATTATTGGTATTGCCTTGGGTAGTAGTTTGACGACAGCGGCGACGTTGGGTGTGGCTTTTATTGGTATGAGTAATGCCTTTGATGCCAATGTGGCGATTGCGGCCGGCGCAGTGGTATCGGGCGCATTCTTTGGTGATAAGATGTCGCCTTTATCAGACACGTGTACTATCGCTTCATCGGTTGTGGGCATTGATTTGTTTGAACACATTCGTAATATGATGTATACCACTGTACCTGCGTGGATATTGACAGTTCTCCTTTTTTGGTTCTTTTCAGGACAGACGGCAGGCTCTGATCTTAGCGAAGTGACCATATTGCAAGGCCAACTGATAGAGAGTGGTTTGGTACATTGGTATGCAGTGCTGCCTTTTGTAGTACTGGTTGCGCTGGCTATTTTTCGCGTCAATGCGATCTATACCATCATTTGTACCATCGCAGTCGCTTTAATCATCACTTATTTGCATAGCTCACCAAGCTTTGGTCAGTTGGGTGGGTATTTATTTGCAGGTTATGCGCCTGCTGAGTCATTAGAGCTGGGTGAAGTAGGTGGTATGCTGTCACGCGGCGGTGTACAAAGCATGTTCTTTACGCAAGCGATTGTGATATTGGCATTGAGCCTTGGTGGACTGCTGACGGCATTGGGTATTTTGCCTGCCTTGCTATCTGGTATTAAAGACACTTTGACCACGTCTGGACGCGCCATATTTGCGGCTGCCATGTCGGCTTTGAGTATTAACGTGCTGATCGGCGAGCAATATCTGAGTATCTTGCTGTCTGGTACAGCCTTTCGTCCCACGTTCGAGCGCTTAAATTTGCATCCCAAAAACTTGTCTCGTACGATTGAGGATGCAGGCACGGTTATCAATCCTTTGGTGCCTTGGAGTGTCTGCGGTGTCTTTATCAGTCAAGCCTTAGAAGTGCCTGTGCTTGATTACTTGCCTTATGCGTTTTTCTGTTATCTGTCGCTACTGTTGACGATACTATTTGGCTTTACCGGTATTACTATTAGCCGCGTAAAAAGCCATGAGCCAGTAAAAGCAGTATGAGAGGTTTTTAAACCAATAATGTCTTGATAATAAAAGTGATAAAAATTAGGGCGCACCTTTATTTGAGATGCGCCCTAATTTTTTTTGAATGCCTTTTTTAAGCGCTTTTCTTTAAACACCTTCTAGCATGACAGTGTCTTTGTTTAACGTTACTTGATAGGCAGCTAATGTCACGTCCACATCATCTAAGCACTGTCCCGTGGCAAGATTAAAACGCTGCTTATAAATCGGCGAGGCGACATAAAGCACTTCTTCATCCATACCAGCCTCATTGACAATCGTCGTGCCGCCAATCAAACCGCGAGACAGTACATTGGCTTGGCTAAAGGGATCATAATTATCAATGGCGAAAAGGTCGTTTTTTTTGGTACGAAAGATCGCAATTTGCTTGCCGTCTATCAATGCGCACACGCCTGTTTCAGGGAGAATGTCGTTAAGAGGGCAAATATTGTACTGTTTCATAGCGTGTTATCCTTAAAGGGTGAACCCTTCATATCATGAGTGACACTGATGTGCTCTTAAACGTGCTGCACATGACCATTATAAAAGTGCAGCGGTTAAAGTATGATTATGCCAACTCAACCACTCTAATGGCGGACTTCTCAGAATCAGTGGCAGGCCGGATTTGCTCGCGTTCGGTCACAAAAACGACATTGTCATCACCTTGTTCACTGTTCACAAAATGACGGAAGCGTTTGAGCTTTTCGGTGTCATTGATCGTCTCAGCCCATTCGCAGACATAATTTTGGATAAGAAGTTCCATTTGTGCTTCAAGCTCCTTGGCGATGCCTAAGCTGTCTTCAATGATAACTGCTTGTAAGTACTCAAGCCCACCTTCTAGACTTTCGCGCCATTTTGAGGTGCGCTGGAGCTTGTCGGCTGTTTTGATATAAAACATAATGATACGGTCGATATATCTGACCAAGGTTTCGGTATCGATACCAGTTGCAAACAGCTCTGCATGGCGCGGTGTGATACCGCCATTACCACCGATAAATAAGTTCCAGCCGTTTTCGGTCGCAATCATGCCAAAGTCTTTACTTTGCGCTTCGGCACATTCTCTCATGCAGCCTGAGACGCCCATTTTTATTTTGTGCGGTGATCGCACGCCCTTGTAGCGATCCTCCAGTCTCAAAGCCAGACCCATACTGTCGTCGACCCCATATCGGCACCAGTCATTACCCACACAAGACTTAACCGTACGTAGCGATTTGCCATACGCATGACCAGTCTCAAATCCTGCCTCCACCAATTGTGTCCAGATATCGGGCAGCTGCTCCATACGCGCACCAAATAAATCCACACGCTGTCCGCCCGTGATTTTGGTGTAGAGATTGAACTCTTTTGCGACTTGCCCCAGCACGATGAGTTTGTCGGCTGTAATCTCGCCACCCGGTACGCGCGGCACGACTGAGTAGGTGCCGTCTTTTTGGATGTTGCCCAAATAGTAATCGTTGCTGTCCTGTAGCGGTGTCAGCTCAGGTTTGAGCACATAGTCATTCCAGCACGATGCCAAGATAGAGGCGACAGTCGGTTTACAAATCTCACAACCATGACCGTGACCATGCTCGGTTAGCAGCTCATCGAATGTCTTGATGCCGTGTACGCGAATTAAGCTGTATAATTCCTGACGAGAATATGTAAAGTGCTCGCATAAGTCGTTTTTGACTTCAAAGCCAAGCGTTTTTAGCTGATAGCTCACGGTGTCTTTTACCATGGGTGCACAACCACCGCAGCCCGTACCTGCTTTCGTCACCGCTTTTACATCTGCTATTGAGTACGCACCGTTTTCGACCGCTGAGCAAATTGAGCCCTTTGTCACGTTGTAACAAGAGCAAATCATGGCAGTATCGGGCAAATTGTCGATGCCCATCATGGGTTTTTCGACGTTGGGTAGGATCAAGCTTTCAGGATGGGCTGGCAGGTCAATGTCATTGAGATACAATTGCAATAAATTATTATAATCTTCGGTATCACCAACTAACACCGCACCAAGCAAGCGTTTATTATCAGCAGTAGTAACCAGTTTTTTATAAATGCCTTCAGCGGGGTTTTGATACAGATAGCTCAGGCCGCCTTCAGTCGTGCCATGAGCATCACCAATACTGCCGACATCGACACCCATCAGTTTTAACTTGGTGCTCATGTCAGCGCCTGTAAAGGTTTGCTCATTATGACCTGCAATTTGCGCGGCACAAATACTGGCCATGCTATAACCGGGTGCCACAAGGCCAAATATCTGATTGTCCCATACCGCGCATTCGCCAATGGCATAGACATGATCGGCATTGGTGCGACAGTGCTCATCGATCCGAATCCCACCACGCGCACCCATGACAATGCCGCACTCAGGATTATTTTTGATGATGGCATCCTGTGGTCGAATGCCTGCACTAAACACAATCATATCGGTGTCCAGCGTGGTGCCATCGGCAAACTGCATGGTGAGATAACGGGCGTCATTGTCTGTATCATCAGCGTCGGAGGCCCTATCTGTATGAGAAATAATCTCTTGGGTGTTCTTACCTGTTAGGACTGTGACGCCCAGCGCCTCGATTTTGCGCTTTAGAATCTCACCACCCGAGGCATCAAGCTGCACGCCCATTAGTTGCGGGGCAAACTCGACCACATAAGTCTCCAGCCCTAGCGTAACCAATGCTTTTGCTGCTTCTAGCCCCAGCAGACCGCCACCGACCACCACGCCTTTTTTGACGTTAGGCAGTTCAGCAATCGCTAAAATATCATCCAAATCTGCAATCGTACGATACACATGACAGTGTGGATGCTCGCGCCCTGCAATGGGAGGCACAAAAGGATAAGAACCCGTTGCCAGTACCAGCTCACTGTACTCAATCTGCTCGCCACTTGCTGTGGTAATAGATTGATTGGCGGAATCAATAGTCACAATCTGCTGGTTTAGATGCAGCTGTATCTGCGATGACTCATAAGTACTCAGGTCTACTAAGTTCAGCTTGCTAGCGTCTTTATGTTCAAAATAACTGGATAAATACACGCGGTCATAAGCAGGGCGGTCTTCTTCTGCAAAGACATGAATCTCAAATTGTTCATGCAAGCCTTGCTCGATGGCTCTTTCAATAAAATGGTGACCGACCATGCCATTACCAATGACAACCAAATTGCCCTTATTTTTTACGACTGAGTTTTTTTCAATCGTGTCTGCTGTGCCCATTGTAGTGCTGCTCATGCGTCTGTCCTCTATATCGCTGATAAATGACATTTAGATACCTACTGATACAGAGCATTCAATAATTGTGCCAAGCAGTTTTATATTGGTGTGTTTTTGAAGAGTGTGCTTACAAGCGCTGGCTGACATATAAGCGTGAACCTTAAGCGTCTTAATGGTTTTTAAAGAATTGATTGAAACCAAAGTAAAGCAGCTGCCATGGCCCATGCTTATGATAAAACGGTTAATGCCCTCTGCTTTTTTAGCGCTTACATAGAGTACGTTTGCACCAAAATAGACATATTAATGCACCAATTTAGACTTAGCAGTTGCTTATTCAATAGATAACGATGTTTGCTTTTATAAGCAGTTAGTCATCAATATCTAAACATTCATCCAACATTATTGTCACTGCTTAGACCTTGATAAAAAGGCGTTGTAGCACTGAGCGAGTACCCAAACTCATTTTTTGGCGGCAGCTTCACAACCCAACTGGCACAGCCATTGCACCGTCTCAGCTGTCTCATAAAGTATTTTGTGAGTATTCGACGCTTTGTAATAACCGAGAACCTCACCATTTAAGGAAGCTGCCGCCTATGTCATCGCCATCATCGAACCCCGTTGCTACTACTAAAGATAAGCTCAACGTGTTGTCTTTCGCAGGTAAAAATAAAATCCTTCACTTAGGTTGGATGGCGTTTTTTCTGACTTTTTTTGTATGGTTTAACCATGCACCATTTTTGTCCGCGATTGGTGAGACGTTAAATCTCACAACCGACCAAGTCAAAACGCTATTGATACTAAACGTGGCATTGACCATTCCAGCCCGTGTCATTATTGGCATGTTGACAGATCGTTTCGGCCCACGCGTTGTCTATACAGCGATTTTGGCTATTGGTGCCATACCCTGTTTCACCTTTGCGTTCGCGCAAGATTACAACACCTTGGCACTGTCTCGTTTCTTATTGGGATTTGTTGGTGCAGGTTTTGTGGTGGGTATTCGTTTGATGAGTGACTGGTTCCCGCCCAATGAGCTTGGCACGGCTGAAGGGATTTATGGCGGTTGGGGCAACTTTGGCTCAGCCGCAGCAGCACTATTATTGCCAACGGTCGCAATCGTGGCGGCGGCGATTGTAGGCGGCGATGAAGGCTGGCGTTATGCCACGGCGATGTCAGGGGTGGTGATGGCACTTTATAGTGTGATTTTTTATAAAATGGCACGCAACACCCCTAAAGGAGCGACCTATTTTAAGCCCAAAAAATCAGGTGCGATGATGGTGACTTCAGCCGGTGATTTTTGGCTCATGATGGCGTTTAAGTTGCCGATGTATTTGGCCTTGGCACTATTGGCCTGGAAGCTATCTCCTGCTGGTGTAAGTCTGCTGAGCCAGTTTAGCGTCACGCTCATCTATATTGGTCTTGCGGTACTGTATGTCTATGAGTTCATCAGCAGTTATCGCTTTAATAAAGAGGTTTTTACCATGCCTGTACCAGAGGCGCATCGTTATGATTTTAAGCAGGTTGGTATTCTAAATATTCTGTACTTTGCGACTTTTGGCTCAGAGCTGGCGGTTGTCTCCATGTTGCCCTTATTTTATCAAGAAACCTTCAATCTATCGGTCGTGATGGCAGGTGTGCTGGCATCAAGTTATGCCTTTATGAACCTGATGTCGCGCCCAGGTGGTGGTTGGCTCAGTGATAAATTCGGTCGAAAAATCACCCTATTAATTCTGACAGCAGGATTGGCGGTTGGGTATCTGTTGATGGGCATTTTAGACTCAACGTGGCCACTGGCGCTTGCACTATTGATTACCATGTTTTGCTCGTTTTTTGTGCAGGCAGGCGAAGGCGCTGTGTTTGCGGTGATTCCATTGATTAAGCGCAGTATGACGGGGCAGTTCGCTGGCATGACGGGCGCGTACGGCAACGTCGGCTCTGTAATATATCTCACGATTCTCAGTTTGGTGTCTTATCAGGTGTTTTTCTTTGTGATTGCTGCAACGGCTGTGGTTGGGTTTTTTGCGCTGTTTTTACTCAAAGAACCGGAAGGGGTCATCATTGAAGAGATGCCCGATGGGACGTTTGCCGAGATCCAAGTCAGTCACAGCTAAGTCAGTTATAGCTAAGACAAGAAAAATAAATAGGAATGACATTGAATACGATGCTAAAAGCCAAGCCAAACGCCAATCACCAAAGTCATCAACACCGTGCTCACATAAGCGCAAAGCAGGCAACTACGGAGGCAAGTGCTGCTATGAGTACGGGTGGTGAGCTCAGTCCTCCTAGAGAAGATATGGCCTTGTGGTGGCTGGATTTTTTTACCACAAAAGGTCGTAAAGCCGAAAACCAAGACAGTTTGCTGATCACCACTTGTCTGTTGCCTCGTTTGTCGCAGCTGGCATTGAGTGAGCAAAGTCTATCCACACAACCGACCATGTTGCCATCTTCATTGTCGAAAGCGCCACTCTTGGTACTCATGGCAGATGGGGTCAGTGCTTGCCAGTTTCCAAAGCAGGCAAGCCAGCTGGTCGTCAATACGGTGGCAGAAAAAATCACATTAGCGTTATCAAAGCTGGCGTCTGTATCGCCTGAGAGACAGCACCCAGCGCAAACGATGTCAGTAGATTTTGATGATGATCAAGTGGCTGGCATCATCAAAATGGCGGTGAACAAAGCCAATGATATGCTGTATTTTCCGCAAACCTACCAGCGAGTACCGCCGTTATTATCGACGTTATCAGGATTGTTGTGTATTGGCGATCGTATTCATTTGTTCCATACAGGCGACTCACGTATTTATCGAATTGGACCAGACAGTCTGACGGTTTTGAGTGACGACCACCGGATTCATCGTGGTCAAGACAAAGGCGCGCTGTCGGCTGCTATTGGCGCAGATGGACAGCTGGACTTGCAACAATCGGTATTTACACTGCATCAAAACGAGTGCTTGGCCATCATGACTGATGGTGTTTATGAGCATATCGACGAGGTCGAGTTGGCGTTTGAGCTGTGTACAGCGGCGACACAGATGGGTCAGACGTTATCTAAGACATCTAGTTCACCAGCGGATTTTTGTGTCAGTCAGACGGTTTGCGAGCAGGCTTTTGCAGAGGGCAGTCATGACAATTTGAGTATGATGATGCTGAGTATGAACGCGATGCCGACCTTGTCTAAATGCATAAAAAACCGTGCTGACATAGATAACCATATAGAAAAACTGGATACACCTATAAATCCTGATGCCGTGATTCATGACAGTCATCGCTATCAGCTGCCGCCAGTGTTAGATATAGGAGACAGCATTGATGGTTTTACCGTCATGAGTATCATTGCACGTACGGCTCGCAGTCAGGTCTATTGGGTAAAAGATGAGAGTGATCATGACTTTGTACTAAAGTCGCCTAGTCTCGACACGATCGAAGACGGGCATTATTTACGTGATTTTTTACAAGAGCGCAAAATTGGTCTGAGTCTGTCAAAACACCGCCGAGCTGGCGAGTCTGCTTACAATCAATCCGACCCAAATCACTTGCCAATAACGGAGTCAAACAAGGCCAATGCTCACGGAATTGGCTCTGGGCTAAATGTATCAGGGCTGCTGCGTTATTATCCCGTGCCTGCCAGTACCACTTATTTGTATCACTTAACTGAGTATATAGAAGGTGAGAGTTTACGAGATTTTATCGATCGTCATGCGCCATGCGATGTCTGGCAGACCTATGACTTGCTTACCAAAATCGGTATGGCTGCTCGAGTGATGCACCGCAACTATCTGTTGCATCAAGACATCAAGCCTGAAAACGTGTTGTTGACCAAATCAGGTGCCATAAAATTGATCGACTTTGGTTCTGCAAGCTCGTCAATCTTAAAAGACAGTACGCGACCACCCAATGGCGATCTGCACTATGCTGCACCAGAGTATTACACCAATGCACCAAAAGGGGTTCATTCTGATTTATTCTCAATCGCGGTGATAGGTTATGAGCTGTTGACAGGGCAGCTGCCATTTGGTTCACAAGAATTAATGAACCCGCAGCAAGCTTTGGTCATGCCAACAAAGCCGCTCCGACAACACAATGTCCCAGCCACGAGCCAACAAGCGCTGATAAGAGCGCTGCATCCCAATACTAAGGTGCGTTATCAAGCGATTGGTGAGTTTTTGCAGGACTTCAACCCAGACAATAGCACGCGCAGCCGTGATTCTGAACCGCTCATCAAGAGCAATCCTTTGTTGGTATGGCATGGCATTTGCTTCGTACAGACTGTCATCATTGTTTTGTTGTTGTGGGCGTATTTGTCGTAGCGTGCCTATTTTCAATGACATACCACCTCCTGTTTACTGCTGCGTTATGCTGCTAAGGAACTTCGCTTTATGTTGCTCCATACATCAAAAACTGCCGCCAATCTTGTTGCTGATACAGAATCGACTAAAAGGTCAGTCTCTCTGGCTGCAACCAATCCTGCTGATATACGTGGTATGAGTCAATCTGATACTCATCAATCCAGCGCTTATAAAACCAGTACTCGTAAGGCTGATACGGATATCGCCAATAGTACGCAAGGTCATAAAACCAAACAGGGTCATGATAAAAATAACAGCGTAGGCGTCATCATCATTGGTGCGGGTATGGCGGGTAGTCGATTTGCCATTGAGCTTGCGAGGGCGCAGCAGCAAAGTATACAACAAAAAATTGCTCACATAAGCGGCATGCAGGTGACAGATGCTTATGTACCACTGCCCATTACGCTGATTAGCAAAGAGCCGCAGGTGGGTTACAACCGAATTATGTTGTCGCCTGTCTTATCAGGAGAGACGGCGTTTGAGGACACCTATTTATATGACAAAGCGGATTATGAGGCATTAGGTATTACGGTGCTGGCTGGTTTGAGCGTGGATACCATCAATACAGAGCAGCAGTATATTAAGCTTGATAATGGGCAAGTCCGCCATTATGCCAAATTGGTCATTGCGACTGGATCCATTGCTCGAATCCTCCCATTTCCCAATCATACGGCAAAAGGCGTCCATGTGTTTCGAGAGGTGGCCGACGTCACCGCATTGACCAACTATGCGCATCAAAACAAAACAGGGCTTGTGATCGGTGGCGGCGTACTAGGCTTGGAAGCTGCTTGTGCAATGGCTGCACAAGGTGCGAGCATGACCGTCGTGCATACAGGTGATTATGTGCTCAATCGACAGCTGGATTTGCCTGCTGCTCAGCTTTTACAAGACGAGCTGGGTCGTCGCGGTGTGAGCCTAGAGCTGTCTACCCATACAGAAGCCATTGCCATCAATGATAAGGATGAGGTGTGCGGTTTGGTTTTAAAGGATGGCCGTACCTTGCCAGCGGATTTTATCGTTATGGCAGTCGGTGTCATGCCCAATACGTCTTTAGCTAAAGCCAGCGGACTGAATGTGGGTCACGGTATTGTGGTGGACGATTGTATGCACACTAGCTGTCCTCATGTGTATGCGATTGGCGAATGTGTCGAGCTGGATGGGGAGTTGTTTGGGATGGTTGCGCCTGTCAATCAGCAAGTCGATACGCTCGTTACGGTATTAAAAGAAGCTGTCATATCAAATGCTACTACAGCAGGCGATACCAAATCCTTACAAGCGCACTGGCAACCTTTTATCAGCAAACCCTTATCATTAAAATTAAAAGTATCTGGCGTGGCAGCATTTTCGGCTGGTCAAATCGCCTTTAGCGATACAGAGGCTGAGAGCATTGAAACGCTTGTTTACCGTCAGCCTGCCTTAAACCATTATCACTGCCTTTATGTAAAGGACAATAAAGTCATCGGCGCCGTACTCTATGGTGATGTCCATGATGGCAGCTTTTATAGCCAACTCATCACGGACAGTGTCGATATATCGCTTATCAAAGACGACTTAATATTTGGCAGTGCTTATTGTGATTTAGACGCACAGGCCATGAGTGATACCACCACTGATCGCTTAAGCGATGAGGTAGAGGTGACTGAATTAATGGAGCAGGCGTCATGACTCAAACGATTGCCACTCATACCATAAGCGCTGACAAAGATGTGAACCAATTACCATTACTAGACACGGCGAATGGCGCAACCAAAACCATTCGCACCACTTGCCCTTATTGCGGAGTCGGCTGCGGCGTGCTTGCTCAGATTGATGAGGTAGGAGCAATCAGCGTCAAAGGAGATCCTAAGCATCCTGCTAACTTTGGTAAATTGTGCTCAAAAGGTAGCGCCCTTTCGCAAACGCTAGGCACTGAGCGCCGATTGACGCAGCCTTATTATCAAAACAAGTCAGCATCCATGTGGCAGCATCATAGGATGCCGCCAGAGATATCCGCAGACGCTACTGTGACAAAATCGCCTGATACGCAGCCGCTGATTGAGCATACCGATTGGAACACGATATTGGGTGATATTGCTGAGCGTTTGAGTGAAACCATCGCAAAATACGGGCGAGACAGTATTATGTTTTATGTCTCAGGCCAGCTATTGACGGAGGATTATTACGTTGCCAATAAATTTATCAAAGGTTTTATTGGTAATAATAATATTGATTCCAATTCTCGGCTATGTATGTCATCAGCGGTAGCAGGGCATAAGCGTGCGTTTGGTGCCGATCTAGTACCGGGTAATTATGAGGATTTGGAAGCCTGTGAGCTATTGGTATTGGTTGGCTCAAACATGGCATGGTGTCATCCCATTCTATTTGGGCGTTTTTTGGCTGCCAAAAAATTGAATCCAAACAAAAAACTGGTGGTGATTGACCCGCGCCGTACCGACTCTTGTGAGTTTGCCAATTTGCATTTGCCCATTGCGGCTGGCACTGATACGCATTTATATAATGGCTTGTTGCATTACCTAGAACAACAAGGCTGCCAAGATAAGACATATACCAGTCAAAGCACGGGCGCTGAGGAGGCTTTGACTGCGGCCAGAGAGTGGACAATCGACAAGGTGGCAAGTGCTTGCCAAGTATCAAGCGCTCGCATTCGTCAGTTTTATGAGTTGGTCGCTGCCAATAACAAAACAGTGACAGCGTTTAGCATGGGGGTGAATCAATCCAAAAGTGGTACGGACAAGGTCAATGCCATTATCAATACCCACTTATTGACAGGGCGTGTGGGTAAAATCGGGGCAAGTCCGTTGTCACTGACTGGTCAGCCCAATGCGATGGGCGGGCGAGAAGTGGGTGCGCTGGCCAATTTGTTGGCAGCGCACTTGGACTTAGACAACATCGATCATCGTCAGCTGGTGGTGGATTTTTGGGCATCACCTCAGTCGATTGCCGCAAATGTCGGCATCAAGGCTTGCGAGGCTGCAGACGCAATATTGGATGGACGCATTAAAGCCATCTGGATTATGGCCACCAATCCTGTCGTGAGCTTGCCAGAAGCGGATAGGTTTCGCCAAGCACTGGCAAAATGCGATTTGGTGATTGTGTCTGACTGCTCCGTGGACAGTGATACGGTAAAATGTGCTGATATGGTGCTCCCTGCACAAGGTTGGGGCGAGAAATCAGGAACAGTGACCAATTCTGAGCGACGTATCTCGCGCCAGCGCGCTTTGGTGCCTGCAACCGGAGTGGCAAAGCCTGATTGGTGGATATTGTCGCAGGTCGCCAAACGTATGGGATTTTCAGGGTTTGATTATCGGCATCCTAGCGAGATATTCAATGAGCATGTGGCTTTGACAGCTTATGGTAATGATAAGAATCAAACCCTGTCCACCAAAAACCAGCCTCGTTATCTTAATCTCGCTAAAGACTTGTCTGTTTTTATGGCAGAGGTTGAGAGTGGCGGGCAGGCAATTCACTGTAGGCACATGCCAGCTGCACTTAGCAATGAAGATTATGACGCAATGCCCCCATTTCAGTGGGGCGGCACGCGTATACCCATGATTGATACCAAGCGTGCATGGTCAGCTAGGCCAATGAATGATGCTGCCAGCGCTACCGTGTCTTGTACGAAGGCACAGCTCATCGCCATTGTGCCTGCTGCTGATGCCAGTGTGCCCAATCGGCACCGACAAAAGCAAAGGAACAAACGTCAAGATAGAGATACATCGTTCAGGCAGAGTGCGCCAAGCCTTGATTTGCGTCTTATTACTGGTAGGTTGCGCGATCAATGGCACACGATGACTCGTACGGGGCTAGCATCGCAGCTGAATCAGCATCAATCGGTGCCCATGCTGACCATACACCCTGATGATGCTAGCC
Organism: Psychrobacter sp. JB193; assembly: GCF_002285555.1. Lineage (NCBI taxonomy): Bacteria > Pseudomonadati > Pseudomonadota > Gammaproteobacteria > Moraxellales > Moraxellaceae > Psychrobacter > Psychrobacter sp. JB193. Next base: position 190,050 of record NZ_NRGY01000001.1, on the reverse strand, counting down.
AACTTGGTTTGATGAGCGATGATTTTGTACAACTCCAGCGTCAAGATGAAGCAGGCATGTCAGCTGATGAAGGGGCCAGTCCTGTGCTGGTACAAGTGGCGATCAGCGATGCGATGCGAGTGGGTGATGCCTTTATGCCCATGCATTGGAGCAACGCGTTTGCTACCTTTGCTCGTGTGGGCACGCTTATTCCAACGATTGTCGATCCACACTCAGGGCAGCCTGAGCTTAAAAACTCCGCAATTAGTATCAGCGCAGTGCCAATGCAGACATTTGGCAAGATTTTGGTGCATCCGGATTGGCAAGACGCTGTTATAGGGCAATTGCGTAAGATTTTGGATGATTTTGAGGCAAAAACGCTGCAAAAGACAGGGCTTAAAAAAAACCAAGACATGGTAAATAAGTCTGATTCAGAAAGCCGCTGTACCGCGATTACTTGGAATCTCAGTCGTCAAGCAAACAGCGTATTGATCAATTTTGCTTGCCCAAGCATTGATGTGAGTCAGATACTGAGTGCCCCTAACTTTTGGCAGCAAATGGCAGAATCATTGCAGTCTTCCAAACCCCTGCTATCACAGCCGCATACCATCAATACAGCGCATATCATCAATAAAAAGCAAGATCAATTGCGCCTAATCATGACCCAATCGCTTCATGATCTGACAGCGGTAGACCAAATCGAGACAAGCTATCAGGAATCTCATGAGCCGCTCATCATGGCGGTTTATCTTGCACCAATGCTCAAATACTTACCCAGCATACATTGGCTTGATAGCTGCTTTGCCGATGCCAGCCAAATCCCTGTCAATCAACGTTATAAATGGCTATTGGCTGGACGTCCTGCCAGTGGCTATGTCGATCCTGGAACGCTGGTTTGTTCGTGCATGTCAGTTGGCAAAAATACCATTATTGAAACGATTACGCAGCAAGGCTGTATCAGTGCGGCCGCTGTTGGGAAGCAGTGCCGAGCAGGTACCAATTGTGGCTCTTGTGTGGGTCAGATTAACGAGTTGATTGCAGAGTATGCGCAATTGGCACAGGCTTAATAAAGCAGATGGCATGTCGCTTGCAGTGTCTTATGTGCGATTCAAACTGACTGAGTGGAAATCGCTGTTTACCGAGCTGCTTTATTGTTATCACGTTATCTGAATCAAGCTACTTTTATCACATGATTTTTATCACTTTGTTTTAGCGTATCCATACTGTCCTCAGGAGCGACCATCATGACCCATTTACCTGACTTTACTCACATCAGTGCAGCTTATGACTCGACTGGTCAAAATAATGTAGAGAACAGATTAGAAAATACTCAGTTGACTCATGACAAGGGTGTGGTATATCTGGTGGGTGCAGGTTCTGGTGACCCTGAGTTATTGACCCTCAAAGCATTGAGAGTGATGCAGCGCGCCGATGTAGTACTGTATGACAGTCTGGTCTCTGAAGATATTTTGGATATGTGTGCGGTGACAGCCGAAAAAATATTCGTCGGTAAGCGCCGTGCCAATCATGCGCTACCACAAGAGGGTATCAACGAGCTTTTGGTCAAACATGCGCTTGCCAATAAAACCGTGGTCAGATTAAAAGGCGGCGATCCTTTTATTTTTGGACGGGGCGGTGAAGAGATTCAAGAAGTGGTTCGTCATGGTATCTGTTTTGAATCCATTCCGGGTATCACGGCTGCCAGTGCGGCGGCCAATCGCGCGGGTATTCCGCTGACCCATCGCGATCATGCTCAGTCGGTGCAGTTTGTCACGGCCTGCAAAAAACTGGGCGCACCCAACGACGACTATAGCGAATTACTCGATAGCACTCAGACGGTGGTGTTTTATATGGGGCTGCATCGTTTGGCTGAGATGACCAGAGGACTAATGGCGGCAGGTCGAGACAGGGAGACCCCATTTGCGATCATCAGTCACGCAAGCCTACCCACGCAGCAAGTGCTCATTGGCACATTAGAGGATATTGCTGAGCAGCAAGCATCTGCCAATCTGCCCACACCAGCATTGCTGATCATGGGAGAGGTGGTCAATTTGCATCAAGAGTTTGCCCAATATAACCTTGCCGCACTTAATCAAACTTTGGAGGTCAGCTGTGTATAAGAAGGTGGCAAGATATTTTCACACGCATATTTTTACCACCAGACTTTGATAATCAGTCATCAATCATGACGCCAATAGACCTTAATGACTGAATCGGTGCGCTCTAACCCTAACCTTTGCTGGATAAGTCCTCGAAGTGCTTTGGCTGTGCCAGTCTCCATTGCCCCCCAAACCTTTTCAATCTGCAATGGATGCGTGGTCAAATATTTGCCCAGTATATCGTCAATCAAAATAGCCAACGCTTTACCTGAATTGACTTTCCCTGTTATGACAGGCAGCAGCGTAAATTGGATGTCTGTCTGGCTCGTCATCATTTTTATCTCATCAAAGTACGCTTGATCAGCGGCATCTTGAGTGACACAAATAACCAAAGGCGGTGTGGGGTTTTCCCAAATCTCTAACAATCGGGCAACGGTAGGCATTGAGGTTTCATCAGCGATTAGTAATACCTGACCGTCTTGTAAGTGAGCCGTTTTTTCAGGAAACTCGCGCTTACTCAAGACCGTATCGCCCGCTTGTAACGAGCGTGCCCAGTCACCGCCTGGCGTATTACCATGCAAAAATACATCGATCCATGCGCGTACGCCATCCGAAGCTTGCCACGCTTTTCGCAAAGTGTAATAGCAATGAGCGCGTGTCAAAGTGGTGTTATCCCTTTTTGCGCTGGTGAAGTTATGAGCCAAATCAAACAAATAAGCATAGCCTGCTTCATCAATGGGAATAGCGTTGTTGGGAGAAGTATTGATATTAGGCCCTGTTAACTCAAGGCGAAGCATGTTTTGACTGACCTTATAGCTGTCTTGTACGACAAAAGTCTGATTGGTTAGCTTGATGGTTTTTTTGCCAAGCTTTTTATCCGCTTTTTGTTTGAGCAAAATATATTGCGTATTTAAGTCGCTGAACTGAGTGATGGGTGCTGTAAAGGGAATAAAAAACGTCTGGTCAGAGCTCTGAGTGGACGTTTTTTTTGCTTCTGTCGGTTGTATTTGTAAAACGATGACCTCGGCATAGATATCAACCAGTTGTACAGTTGCCTCGCCTATATCTTCTAAAGACAAAGTAGTAAAAGCCGTCAAAAATCCAATTAACTCATCATAATGCTCTTCATTGATATGATCGATGGCATTAGCAAGCTCAGGAAATTTCAAGGGTGTATATAGGTTTGTTTGGTCGTAGCCAGCATGATTAAGAGAAGGTAAGGAATGGGTCATAGGGATACTCACGAACAATAGTAAATGGAAAAAGAAAGTATATTAGTTAATGATAATTGTTTTTATTATCATTTACGAGTAAAATCACTTTTTATTGACTTTCTAATATGACCATAACGACTTTAATCGATAATGAGTATCTATATGCTACGTGTAAACCAACTAACCATCAGCCGACAAGGCAATACTTTGCTAGACAACATAAGTTGTGAATTCAATAGCAATGAATTGATTGCCTTAGTTGGACACAATGGTTCAGGCAAATCCACATTGATTAAAGCGTTGGCAGGCGAGATGAGCGTCAATGGAGGTAGTATCAGCCTAGACGAGCGCCATATCGCTGATTACAGTAATAAGGAGCTCGCTCAGAAAATGGCTTATCTGCCTCAGCAACTACCAGATGCAGCTGGATTTACGGTACGTGAGCTGGTTATGCTCGGGCGCTATCCGCATCAAAAATGGTTACAAAAACCCAGTCAGGTTGACAAAAACAAGGTCGAACAAGCGATGCGTACTACCCAAGTAGAGGCATTTGCTGAGCGGACGACAACCACACTGTCAGGTGGCGAGCGCGCGCGAGTTTGGCTTGCCATGTGTTTGGCACAAGACACGCGATATCTGTTGCTCGATGAGCCATTAGCGGCTCTTGATATGCATTATCAGCTCGAAGTGATCCAGCTCATTCGTCGTTTGGTCGATGAGCAAGGCTTGAGTGTGATCATTATCGTGCATGACATCAATTTGGCAGCGCAATATGCCGATCGTGTTATTGCCCTAAAAAATGGCCGTATTTGTCACAATGGCACCATCAAAAGCACCATGCAGCCGGACATACTGCGCAGTATCTTCAATGTGGATATGCAACTGCTGAGCCACCCTATCACAGGACATCCTGTTGCCGTCGCGTAATATCTGAGTCCGCTTTATTTACCCCATTCATATTTGCCTAAAAAGATAGACTGTTATGTTTTCTGTCCTGCCCAACGTTAAATCCCCCAGACCCACCGTAAAGCCCTCAATCACAAAATGGTTCAGTTTAGCTGGTACTGAAGCAATCTCACTCCCTATATCTATTGCCTTACTATTGACATTAGCGATTGCGCTTACTGCCTGTCAGCAAACAACGGCGGGACAAAGAAACGCGCAAACAGACAAGCCTGAGAACGTTAAAATCAATATTGCTTCTCCCGATTGGGGCAATGCAGCAACATTGACCGCCATGGGATATCCACCAATTGCGACAGGCGATGTCAGAGTGTGGGATAGATGGGTTGGCACACCAGAACTACCAACCTCAACAGTCGATGTCGGTATCCGCTATCAGCCAAATGCTGAACTGATTGCTCAGTTACCCGTTGATATGGTAGTGGATAACTTTTTTTATGAGCATGCTCGCAATCTTTATGGTGACGTTCCTGCTGAGTCGGTGATGTTTGCGGCAAAAGGGAAGAGTGCGACTTGGGCAGATTATGCTGAGCCAACTCGGCAGCTGGGTAAACTGATTGAGGATCCTAAGCTTGCGGAAGATTATATTGCCAAAAGCAAAGACGATATAAGCATCGCTGGCGCACGTCTTCAACAGCGTTATCCAAAAGTCAAAAAGTTTGCGGTGGTACAGTTATCTGATGCCAACAACATGCGCATGTATGTCGCCAATAGCCTATTTCAACCAGCACTCACGCAGATGAAAAAAGAACTTGTAGTGCTGGGTGAAGGCAATTCATGGGGGTTTGTTCCCATACGGATGGGAGATTTGGCACAGTTAGACGAAGACGTTTGTTTGTTGATAATAGATCCTTTAAGTCCCATCACAAAAGCCGAGATTAAGGACAGTTTGATTTGGCAGCGTTTAGGTTATGGCAATAATCGCTGTGTGGGTGAGTTACCGCCTGTATGGATTTATGGGGGGATGTCATCGTTAGTAAGTTTGGCAAATAACTTATCGGAAGTTGAATTAAAAGGCGGAGACGCATCATGACCGTCAATACTACCAATCATCCGCACCGTACTACTGATCATTGTAGTGCTGATTACACTAATACTGATAATACTATAAGTAATACCAATTCTATGACATCACTTCCTACTTCTCAGCCAGTACAGTCATCAGCGGCTTTATCTACCACACTGTCTAAAACACACTCTAACAAACGGTCAAATCAGCGTGGGCAATCTGATAGCCCACCACCGAATCTACCACGACAAAAAAACGTTCTGGCGTCTAATGCTTCGTGGCGATTTTGGCTTATGCTCATTATGCTGATAAGTTTGTGTGTATGGAGTGGTTGGGCATTGATTGCTCAGGAGTGGACGCGTCCTATAAGCGAGTTGTTTCTTCCAAGCTCGCAGTTGGATATCGCCAGTATGGCAACGCAGCTACATATAGTGGCGACCAGTATTGTGGCGCTATTGGCAGGCGGGTTACTTGGTGTGGTTAGTATCTTGCTCCAGCAATTGGTCAAAAACCCACTTGCTTCAGACACCACCTTGGGTGTGGGCGTTGGCGCACAATTGGCGATGTTGATCGTCACACTTTTTTTACCAAGCTTGGCGATTTATGGCGGGATTTATGTGGCCTTTGTTGGCGCCATCATCAGTATGGGGCTGGTCTTTGCCTTGTCAGCGCCCAGTCGCTTTAATCCTTTGATATTAATATTGGCAGGCTTAGTGGTGAATATTTTACTCGCGGCCGTTGCCAATGTATTGGTGCTCTTTTTTGCTGAACGTAGCAATGGCATGCTGTCATGGGCGGCAGGATTTTTGGCGCAAAACAGCTGGCATACCAGTGTGATGCTTGCGATTACTGCGATTGTGATGACAGTTCTGTGCTTACCTTTATTAAAACCGTTAACCCTAATGAGTTTAGACGATATGCAAGCCAAGCGTTTGGGTGTACCTATTAACGGTATACGTGCCATCGTGGTGCTTATCGTGGCTATTGTGACCGCGTTAGTGGTCAGTGAGGTGGGTCTGATTGGGTTCATTGGTCTTGGTGCTGCCAGTCTGGTCAATGCGCTGGGCGGGTCATCAATTAGCAAACGTTTGGTCGCGGCTTTTTGCTTAGGTGCGCTGCTATTGTGGCTCACCAGCAATCTGGCTTTATTGCTTGAACCAATCCTAAGTATGCAAATCCCAGCTGGCGCAATGACAGGAATACTGGGAGCACCGCTCATTATTTGGTTGATTTTACGCCAGCGCCATGAGCGAATAGAGACGGTGACCCCCATGCTGACAGGCACTCATACGCCTGTTGTGCTTTGGCGATGGGGCGTTGGTGTGATGGTAATGATTGTACTGGCATGTTTGTTTGTACAAGATTTAAGTGGTTGGGGGCTGAGTACAGATTGGGCAATTACTCAGCAGTACAGGCTGCCTCGCAGCTTGAGTGCGGCAGCAACAGGTCTGATGCTGGCTGTTGCAGGCGTATTATTACAAACACTCACGCGCAATCCGATGGCAAGTCCAGAAGTATTGGGGGTCAGCTCCGGAGCCGCGCTTGGCGTTATTTTAGGATTTTTAGTCTTACCCAGTTTGGGATTATCTGCTGGCTCAGGTACCTTGCTGATTTCAGGATTATCTGGTGCGATAGCCGTACTGCTACTGATTATTTGGCTGGCACGTCGAGTAAGCTCAGGGTATCTGCTCTTGGTCGGTATCGGCATTGCCGCCATGATGGATGGGGTGATGCACATGGTCAAACTCTCTGGTGACCCGCGTCTGCAGGCGATGCTCAGCTGGTTATCAGGAACGACTTATAGCGCTCAACCGAGTACTGTCTGGTATCTCATTGGTATTGCGCTTGTCTTATTTGTCTTAAGCCTATTACTCATCAAGCCGTTACGTGTGCTGGGTTTAGGTTCAGGCGTTGCTCGCACGCTAGGAGTGGCGGTGACGCCAGTGACGATAGCATTACTGGCATTGGTGGCAGCACTAAGTACGGTCAGTACACTTGCAGTAGGGCCGCTCAGTTTTATCGGGTTAATGGTGCCACATTTGGCGACCTCTCTTGGCGCGGTGAAACTTGATCGTCAATTGCCTTTGGCGGCATTATTGGGTGCAGGGGTGATGGTATTGGCAGATTGGATAGGGCGTTATGTCATCTTTCCATATGAGCTGCCTGCTGGCACAGTTGCTGCCATCATTGGCGGTGCTTATTTCTTATGGCTGATTCGGAAAGTACCAATTGCTGTCAGTCGATAGCTTCTGATATTAAAGAGACAGGCGAATAATTCATATTCATGGGTTTTTGCTCATGAATATTTTTGTTCGCGTTCTAGTAAGCATGAATACAGCTTCATTTTGTATAAATCCTCAAGCCAATCATTTAAAAATGAATAAAGTGGGTTGACAGAAGAGTCAAGGTCATCAATAATACGTTTCACAAATGATAATGATTATCACTTTTATTATCATTTACTATTTTTATTGAGTTTGTAGTGGATTTACACTACGTTTTTTAAATGATGCCGACTGTCTTTGCAACGACCACACCAATAACTGTGTGTTCAATGATGTCCATAAGCAGTCTGCAAACAGTAAAACTTGTAGTCGAGTTTTAGTGCATAAAACGAATAAGGTTCGATGCTATGTCTACGTCTTTTCTAAAAGAAAAAAATAATAACAAACGCTATTTACATCGCCAAGCTCAGTTTGAATCTAAGGTGCGCAGTTATCCTCGCAAATTGCCTTTTGCGATCCAATCAGCCACAGGCGCTTGGATTACTGATGTGGAAGGCAATAAATACATAGATTGTCTATCAGGAGCAGGGACGCTGGCACTTGGACACAATCATCCTGTGGTCACTGAGAGTATCAAACAGCTTTTGGACAGCAATCTACCAATGCACACCTTAGACATTACCACGCCATTAAAAGACAAATTTAGTGAATTCATGTACACGCTCTTAGCGACCGAGAAAGACGAGTATTGCTTACAGTTTTGTGGACCAACGGGCGCTGATGCTGTAGAAGCAGCGCTTAAATTGGCAAAACAAGTCACTGGTCGCTCAGGCATTGTCAGCTTTAGCGGTGGCTATCATGGTATGACGCATGGCGCGCTCGCTGTCACTGGTAATTTGGCACCCAAGCAAGGCATCGAAGGCCTGATGAGCCCGGTACAATTTTTACCATACCCCAACGCGTATCGCTGCGCTTTTGGTTTGTCTTCTGAGCAAAGCGTTAGCGCTCATATATCTTATTTTGAAAACTTTTTAAAAGATGTAGAGAGCGGCGTTGTCAAACCCGCGGCCGTTATTTTAGAAGTGATTCAGGGTGAAGGCGGGGTCAATCCAGCACCGATTGAGTGGCTCAAGCAGGTGCGACGGGTGACCAAAGAACTGGATATCTTATTGATTATTGATGAAGTGCAAACAGGGTTTTGCCGTACAGGGCGCTGGTTTGCGTATCAATATGCAGGCATTGATCCCGATATGATTGTCATGTCAAAAGCCATTGGCGGTGGTTTACCACTGGCAGTACTTGGTATCAAAAAACAATACGATGCTTGGCAAGCGGGCAACCATTCTGGCACTTTCCGTGGCAACCAGCTAGCGATGGCAACAGGACTTGCGACCCTTGAGTATCTAAAAGACCATGATATGGCGTCTTATGCGGCTGAGATGGGCGCTTGGTTTATGGCAGAGCTAAACGGCTTACAAAAACGCTATCCTAGAATTGGTCATGTCAGAGGTCGAGGTCTGATGATCGGCATTGAGATTATAGATCCAGATCTTCCCAGACAAAGCGATGGTAGTTATCCTGCCGATAGTGCAGCGGCGGCGAGCATTCAACAGGCATGTTTTAGACACGGTTTGGTCATCGAAAAAGGAGGACGCGGCGGTACTGTGCTGCGTCTCTTACCACCGCTTAACGTGACCAAAGACGAGCTACACCAAGTATTAGATAAGCTTGAGCGGGCGCTACAAGAAAACCAATAGCGCTCAGTGGCACATCGTCATACCTGTATGACTGTTTCGAGAAAAACGTATAACAACCATCGCCTCTCTCATTTTAATAGAGACGCAAGATAAACTGGTGAGGATACTTTGCATTTATTAAACGAGCAAACCAGTGAGCAATACCTCACGCAGATGCACAAAACGGGCGCCATTATTAAAGAATGGCTCAATGACAATAATGTGTATTCAGGCGGCACACCGCAGCAAGTACAAGCGGCGACCTCAATCGATATCCAGTCACAAGGACGAGATATCGAGGCCATACTGGCGGACATACAAGACAAATTTTTGCCCAACTGTGTGTCTACAGCACACCGTCATTGCCTAGCGCATTTGCACCCGCCGACCTTGGTGGTTGGCCAAATTGCTGAGATGATTATTGCCGCAACCAATCAAAGCATGGATTCTTGGAATCAAAGCCCTGCCGCCACTTATATCGAAAAAGATTTGGTTGAGTGGTTGTGTCAGCTGTGCCAGTTTGAAACCAATGATGATGTTCAAATACACACCCAAACAGACGCTCCGGTTGATAACCAAGCGAGACACAAGGCAGGTGGCGTGTTTACCAGTGGTGGTACCCAAAGCAATCTAATGGGACTGCTGTTGGCACGCAATAAATTCTATACCGCTAAAGGTATTGATGTACATCAAGACGGCATGCTGGGTCAGCCGCGCGGCATCATTCTTTGCTCAGATCAAGCGCACTTTTCTATCGAAAAAAATGCAGCCTTGTTGGGGCTTGGCGTTCGATGCGTTGAAAAGGTAAAGAGTGATGCGAGTGGCGCGATGCTTATGTCTCATCTACAGCAAAAAATAGAGGAGACAGGCGCGGATAATGTGATGGCAGTGGTCGCTACGGCTGGCACCACAGATTTGGGCGCCATTGATCCTTTAATAGACATTGCTAATATATGTCGTGAGCACAAAATATGGCTACATATAGATGCAGCATGGGGCGGGGCGTTACTTCTATCTCAGCGTTATCGACACCTTATTGAGGGTATCCAAGCAGCGGATTCCATTACATTGGATTTTCACAAGCATTTCTTTTTACCGATCAGCTGCGGTGCCTTTTTATTAAAAAATCAACAAGACTTTGAGAGCATCCGTCATCATAGCGAGTATCTCAATTCTCCCGATGATGAAAAAGACAATATCCCAAATCTGGTTACTTATTCTCTCCAAACCACGCGTCGATTTGACGCTTTAAAGCTTTGGATGGCGCTTGATTTTTTGGGGACAAAGGATTATGGCGTTTTGATTGACAACTGTCTTAGGACAGCGAGACAAGCGGCAAAGCGGATTGAAAACCATGCAGATTTTGTGTTGGTGCATCAGCCGATTATTAGCAGTGTCTTATTTTATTTTAAGCCAAAAAATACCGCATTGTCAGACAAGCAGCTGTCGCAATTAAATCGCCAAATTGCGCAGGACTTGTTAATCAATAATATTGCCAACGTGGCCACCACGCAGTTTGAGCAGTATCTTTGCCTAAAATTCACTATTTTAAATCCTAATACGCAAGCCTGTGACATCGACAATATTATAGAACAGATGACTATCGCTGGTTTTGATCGACTCCAAAATTATGAAGGACAACGCTATGATGCACCATAAAACACTTGATCGTTTGACAATACAAAACTTAGTGAACGCCTACAGTTATGAGACAGGGCGCGGCAAGATCGTACCCGTAGAGCAGCAGGATGTAAGATATAAGCAAATCTCGCAAGACAAGCCTGTTTTGGTATTTACTCTTGCCCCGCATAACACCATCATGGCGGTGCCCATGGATAGAGTCAGCCAACTGGGTCAACACCGTTTTGCGGATACACCTTCTATATTAAATGCAGCTTCATTAAAAACACCTTCGACAAATGATACGCAATCAGAACCACAATGGTTAAAGCCTTCTGCTATGAGCCTTGCGTCTTTTATTATCGAAGACATCGTGCATCAGCACAAAGATGACGTAAAACTGGACGGTAATGGCGTGCTCAAACGCTGGCTTGAGAGTTACGAAGGATTGCAAATTATTTTAGAGCATCGCAGTGATGAGATGGATGACATTGTCGATGATAGACAGAACTTTATTCAAACTGAGCAAAGTCTGATTTATGGACATGCCATGCATCCAACGCCAAAAGGACGCGCAGGTTTTTATGGTGCTGAATGGGCAAAGTATGCCCCCGAAACCAATAGTAAAACGCAGCTGAACTATTGGCTGGTGCATCCTAATTTTATTGTCGAAGAGTTCGTCGATGGCGATAGTATTACCGCTGAGCTAAAGACCAAGCTACTCGCGGATATGAGCGATTATCAACGACAGCTTATTGCCAAGCATCCCACCCACAAGCTATTGCCGTTGCATCCTTGGCAAGCGACGTTTTTGCAACAACAAGCATGGTATCAGGCGTTAATAGAAAAAGGTCAGCTCTTTGATTTGGGCGTGCTTGGGTGGCATTTGTATCCAACGACCTCGGTGCGTACACTTGCGGCATTTGAGGCACCTTGGATGTTTAAATTGTCGCTATCGGTAGCGATTACCAATTCGGTGCGTATCAATTTGCCAAAAGAGTGTAAGCGCGGTATGCATGCCTGTCGAATATGGCGTAGCGACTACGGTGAGCAGTTGGGCGCTGAATATCCCACGATTGCGGTATTAAATGATCCTGCTTGGATTGCGTTGTCTATAGACGGCAAAATTATCGATGAGACCATTTGTATCTTGCGTGATAATCCTTTTACCCAGTCCATGCAAGTCACCAATCTTGCAAGCTTGAGTCAAGACCATCCCACTCGTCTCACCAATCGCTTTGCCACTTTATTTCAGTCTATTCATGAGCGTACCGGTAAGCAGTTGGACGAGATTGCGACCGAATGGTTTGATACTTATCTAAAAGTTGGTTTTATACCGCTCATCCATATGTACTACAAGCATGGGCTTGCGTTTGAGGTGCATCAACAAAACAGTCTGATAGAGCTAAAAGATGACTATCCTGCAAAGTTTTGGGCAAGAGACAATCAAAGCTTTGGCTATATTGCTGAATATGCCAAGCCGCTTATCGATGCGTATCCTGAGCTCATCAGTGAAGCAGAGTGTGTTATTCCAGAAGATTTTGCTGACTCGCGTATTGCTTATTATTTAGTGGGTAATACGATATTTGGTATCATCACCGCGATAGCTCGCACCCAGCTTGTCAGTGAAACTGCGTTACTAGCGACGTTTCGAGACTGTCTGGTAACTTTAGAAAGCCAGTATCCGCACTGCTCTTTAATCGATTTATTGCTGCGTAGTCCGACATTGCCATTCAAAGGCAATTTGCTGACTAGACTTTATGCGTTGGATGAGCTGACGGCGCCTGTTGAAACTCAGTCTATCTATGTTGATATTCCCAATCCTATGAGCGCTTAGGGTAAGTATGGTCAATATTCAATGAAACAGGCACAAGTCATTATCCTGCAGAACTGATAACCATTTCCTTACTTGCTGCATCGACGATGACAAAGGTTTTGGAGCCTTTATGCCAGTTCTGCTGACAGGCTTTTATAGTGACCTGACGATAGCTCGATACAAATCAATATGTGAATAAGTGCTATAAAGCAATAAGGAATCAACGTGTTAGATATTCTTGGTATCGGTTTGGGGCCATTTAATCTTAGTCTAGCGGCATTGCTCGACAAAACAGACGTCAATGCCAAATTCTTTGAGCAAAAGGCCGGATTTAATTGGCATAAAGGTATGATTTTACCGCACACCACGCTACAAGTCCCATTTATGGCGGATTTGGTGACATTGATAGACCCGACCAGTCCCCATTCATTTTTGAACTACTTACATACGCAGCATCGATTGCTCAAGTTTTATTTTTTAGAGGACTTTAAGATTTATCGCAAAGAATACAATCACTACTGCCAATGGGTGGCCGGACAGTTAGATAGTTTGGTGTTTGATGCGCAAGTGATAGACGTGGCGTTCAATGACAACAGTGCTTGCTTCAACGATGACGATAGCGCCACCAATGCTAATACTGACACGCACAATGGATTTGTCGTGACAGTTCAAGAGCGAGGCAAGCAAAAAACGTATTATGCCAAAAACCTAGTCATAGGAACGGGTACGCAGCCGACCCTACCATCTGCGTTGCAAAAGCTTGCTCAGCAAGTCCCTGAGCGCTGTATGCACACTGCGCACTTTGCCAATAATTTCGATTTTGAAGCGATTAAAGTACAAGGTGGTCAGGACAATAGCCAAAGCAATAGTCATAAGACAGACGATAGATTAACCAAAATCGTGATCTTAGGATCCGGTCAGTCATCGGCTGAGGTATATCGTGAATTGTTTGATCAACAACTTGATAGCAACGATGAACCAAAGTTCCAATTGGACTGGGTAACCCGCTCATCTGGCTTTTTTCCGATGGAATACTCGCCATTGGGGTTAGAGCATTTTAGTCCCGCTTATACCGATTATTTTTATCAGTTGGATGACGCGACCAAAGCAGAAGTCGCGCCCAAGCAGGACTTGCTCTACAAAGGCATGGGGTTTGACACCATACGCGATATTTATCATAAGCTTTATGAGCGCAGCATTGGCAATCAATCACCACACACGACACTGTTGTCCAATTGTGCAGTGGTTGAGGCAACCCTTGATGATACTTTATCGGATGACACCTTAAAGATAACATTTGAACAGTGTGAGCAGAAGCAGACATTTACGGCGGATTACGACTGTCTCATCGCTGGCACGGGTTATCGTCATGCGCTGCCTGCTTGCCTAAATTCATTGCTGTATGCCATTGAGTATGATGAGTTTGGACAACCAAAGATTGATCGGCATTACGCATTGGTGTATCAAAATCATGATGATAATAGCGGTAAAATATTCGTACAAAATCAAGAAATTCATACTCATGGCGTGGGCACACCTGACTTGGGATTGGGCGCCTATAGAGCTGGGCAAATCATCAATCAATTGATAGGTAAGACCGTATATGACACTGATGCGTTAGAAGTATTCCAACAATTTGGCGCGTCGGTCTAATGTCAGTGTCATTATATAGTTAGTTCAATATAAAAACGAATCAGCGTGACTGGAATGATTTTTTTGCAGCCTCTGTCTGCGAAGGCACAGCAAGCAAGAAAAATTCATTCCAGCTCAGCGTTGGTATATAACGTATCTGTTTTATTTAGAATCGACTATATCAATAAGCAGTATCGTCGATTTTTAAAAAAGCGTACGTCTCTACTGAGAGAAATTTTAATTCTAAATCACACAAAACAAGGAGCTATTTATGCCGACCATCACACAGAATCTGCCCGATACCTATGCCGCAGAGGCTTATGAGAAAACGTTTGGATTGCGAGCAGTCAAATATCCTGAAGACATGCCAATGCTCTATCAGTGGATGCACGCTGAGCATGTGGTCGAGCAGTGGCAGCTACATCTGCCTATGCCGCAGCTGCAAGTACATTTTGAAAAAATGCTAGCCGATGACCATCAGCGTCTCTACATCGTACTTTGTGAGGGTATGCCGATCGGCTATGTAGAGATCTATGAAGCGGCTCGCGATCGCTTGTCTCACTATTATAAAGCCGAAGAAAATGACATGGGCTGGCATCTGTTATTGGGTGATACTGCCGTCGTTGGTAAAGGGTATCTCAAACCAATAGTGATGATGCTCAGTAAGTTTATTTTCGAGCATACCGACGCCAAAAAAATAGTGGGCGAACCTGATAGTAAGGTGGAGGCCTATAAATGGGTTGCTGATGGTTTTGCCTATCAGTTACAACGATTGATCGATATGCCTGAAAAAAAGGCAGCGCTTTACTTTTGTAATCGTGAGGAATTTTTTGAATCGAGTGGCTATCTTAAGTTTTATGGTGCGGCGGCTTTATGATTCGATTTTTTGTGGTTGCTGGAGTAAACGCGTTGTACTCGTCATGTCATCACAGGTCAATGATATAAATGGTGGCATCTCTTGATAGCAGTGAAAAATTAAGCAGTGAGAAGTTGACAGGCAAGCCGCGTCGACAGGTGCTTTTGACCTTGTTGCTTGGCGGCACGGTCATCAGCTTTAGCAATAGCGCCCTCAATCCTGCTATTCCCATCTTTATGTCGGTGTTCGACGTCGATATTGTGATGGGCGGCTGGGTGCTAAATGCTTACGTACTGTCTATGAGCGTGGGGCTCATGCTCAGTGGGTATTTGCATAAAAAGTTTGCGTTTAGACCGGTTTATTTGACCGCAATTATCGGGTTTATGCTGGGTTCAGTGATTGGGATGTGCGCGCCCTCCATGACGATGGTCATCGTAGCGCGTGCTATACAAGGACTGAGTGGTGGTCTGACGATTCCGCTATCTATCGGTATGCTCTACCAGATATATCCGCAGCATAGACACGGTAGAGTGATGGCGCTGTGGGGCATTGTTATTATGATGTCACTGGCATTTGGTCCGTTAGTTGGCGCTTACTTGGTTGAGCAATTTACATGGTGGACATTGTTTGCCGTGACGCTGCCGCTAAGTGCAGCGGTCACTCTGATGGTGTGGCGATTTTTACCAAATATCGGCTCGCCCAAGGTTGATAAGACTTTTGATGTGAAAGGGTTTGTCAGCTTGTTGGTTTGGCTGCTGGCTTTGATGACATGGCTGAGCACGCTCAAAACAGGTTTTTATAGCAGTCTTGCGAGTGTGATTGAGACCAGTCTGATTGCTGCCATATTCTTGCTATCTTTTATGGTTTGGTGGGTGTATGAGCGCCGTCAGAGTCAGCCGTTATTAAACGTACGCCTGTTTAGTAATACCGTGTATTTGCACAGTACGATTATCAGCGTGACGCAAACCTTGGGCCTGATGGTGGGTTTGTTGTTATTGCCTATTTTAGTTCAGGAGGTTATGGGTAAGAGTGCATTGTGGACTGGCGTTATTTTGATGACCGCGACGCTGATGTCTAGTATCACCACGCATTTTGCTGGCAAGCGCGTGGATAAGTATGGCGCTAGAGATATAGGAATTTTGGGTATTATTCTGAGTGCGTCGTCCATGCTACTGCTGGCATGGTGCTTGTATCAGCCAACGCTTTGGTTATTGATAGTGATTATGAGTTTACAAGGTGTGGGTGTGGGAATGGCCTATCTGCCCACCACCACGGTCGGTTTTAGTAGCTTAGCCAAAGAGATGGTGACAGAAGGTGCCGCGCTCAATAACATCAGTCGCCGAATTGTCTCTACTATATTTATAACGTTGGTGACGGTTTACGTCGCAGGACGCGGGGCACAGTTGTTAGCGGCGGGTAATAGGCAAAGTGTTGGTACGGCTATTCAAGAGATTTTTGTTGTTTTGGCTGTAATTCTATTTTTGACCATTTTTTCGGCGCGGCGATTACCAAAAGCGGTCTGAATTAGTAAGTGATCAAACGCTTTATAGAACCTATGTGGTGAATGTGTCAAACCAACCGAATTGAGGCATTTTTTTAAATAAAAAACGTAAATAATTCTCATTCGCTTTAATATTTATTGATTATATCGACTTTATTCAACCGCTTATTTTTTAGTTTTGAGAGAGGATATTTAATTATGAAAAATCATCAAATAGACCAAAAAAACCATAACCAAAAAACTGACGTGACTGCGCCGTGGCAAGCGCCAATCGATCACAAAGCCATGCAGTGCGTAGAGCAGCGGGTTATTAAGCAACTACTACAAGCTCTGCTGTATGAAAATATTATTGAGTTTGATTATGAGAATGCAGCATCGAGCGATGCCGCTGCGCTTTTAGACTTTACCATCAAGACCGCTAATCATATCCGTTATCAGGCTCAAGGTTATATTCATTATAGTTTTGACATCATTCGTTTTAACGGTTGCAACGTACAGCGCATCACTGATAGCAAGACTCAAGATGCCACGCTTGAGAATGTCATTAGCGATATCTTATTAAAGATAGAAGCGGCGACGTTAAAAGACAGTTTTATCAAAGAGCTGCGTCACACTTTAATTAATGAAACCCAAGCACAGCGACTGTCACCTCATTTATCAGTACCAAACATGCCAGCGGCTATTGATAGGCTAACTTACGAGCAACTCGAAGGCTATTTGATGGCCGGGCATCCCTATCATCCTTGTTTTAAGTCGCGTATCGGTTTTGATTTACAAGACAATCATGACTATGGGCCAGAATTTGCTCAAAATATCGAGGTGGTGTGGTTGGCGGTCAAAAAGGATTTGTTGGTCAGTAATACCGCTGCCAATATAGATGTCGATGAGTGGATTAAAGACTATGTGGATATGGATAAGTTTGCTGCATTGCATGACAAGCTAAATCATATCCTTACGACCACGAGTGAGCAAAGTGAAAATGAAGCCATTGTCGCCAATGCCAATACTGATGTTAAAGCCAATGCTTATGGTTTGATACCAGCGCATCCTTGGCAATGGCAAAAAACCTTAATTTTAGCGCTACAACCCCTCATTAAGACACAAGACGTCATCTATTTGGGTAGTACGGGTAACCAATATCGCGCCCAGCAGTCGATCCGCTCCTTGTCTATGTTGCAAGAAGACAAGGCTTACCTCAAGCTCAGTATGCATTTGATGAATACCTCAAGTACCCGTATTTTAGCCAAGCACACGGTGATGAACGCGGCGATCGTGACCAAATGGTTGAATCAATTGGTGGCAGAGGATGCGACAGCGCATGCGCTATCTATTGCCTTTTTGGGTGAAACGGTGGGTATCAGTCTAGATCATGAGGTGCTACAAGAGCGTGGCTATCAGAACCCTCATATCTATGGTGGACTGGGCGCAATTTGGCGTGAAAACGTGAGCCAGTATTTATCGAGCAATCAAACGGCCTTTCCTTTAAATGGGGTCAGCTATGTCAACATGGACGGCTCTATACTTATTGATCCTTGGATTAACAAGTACGGCATTGAGGCTTGGACGGCCCAGCTTATCAAGGTGACGGTGGCTCCGATACTGCATATCTTGTTTGGTCATGGCGTTGCCCTCGAGTGTCATGCGCAAAACATCGTGCTGGTACACGAAGCAGGCTTTCCTATAAAAGTCCTACTAAAAGACTTGCATGATGGGGTGCGCTATTCCCCAAAACATCTGGCTCGACAAGACTTAATTCCCAATTTTCATAGCCTGCCAGCTGTCCACGCGGCATTGAATCGCGGCTCATTTATTGAAACAGATGATACTGATGGCATTCGAGACATGACGGTTGCTTGCTTGTTTTTTGTGGCATTTGCGGACATTGCTATTTTTATGCAAACCCATTATCACTATCCTGAGACCGAATTTTGGCAACAGGTGTCTGACTGCGTCACAGAGTACCAATCTTGTCACCCAGAGCATGAGGCAAGGTTTGAGTTGTTTGATGTCTTCGCTCCGCAAACGCGTATTGAATCTTTGGCGAAGCGTCGCTTGTTCGGTGATCAGGTATTTCCAATCAAATACATCAATAACCCATTAGCCAAAAGCCGAGCACACGCATCATGTTAAGTACTCATTTAAGTAGCGGTTTAATTACTGAGAAAACAGCCAGTATAAAGACAATGCCAATCTTGCCAACTTTATTTCCGGTTCAGACTGATCATCCAGCTATAAAACCAGATGCGGCAAGAATACAAAGTGCATTAATCACATATCTGATCGAGTGTGTCTTGCTTGAGGAGTGGATAAAAGCACCTTTGATTGAGGTAACAACGACAACAGATTATCTTGTAAGTCAAAAGTTGCAACCGCATTTGACGTCATTACCAAGTGCTTATCAAACGTTTTTTGCTGAGGATAATCCACTTTTGGTGATTCAGACAAGCAAAGATGACCGCTTACTATTACCAGTAGAGCCGGGATATACGGCGCCGTGGCGATTGCATAAATCGCGCTTGCCCGTTTTATACCGCCAAAAAAATACGTCTTATCCCAACAGCTCTGACCACGATGGCGATAGCTCTCGCGATTATTCGTTTCAACCACTAAAGCCAGTAGAAACCGTAGAGACGCTGCTGGATATTTTACTGTTTGCGATGGATCGCTCCTCCTTAAGTGAGAGCGGAATACTAAAGCTAAAAGAGAGCTTACAGGCAGCGATCATTGCCAAGACCCAGTCTGCTCGTGCCAACATTACCACGACAGTTTATGGTCAACCACGTTGGTACCAAACCTTAATTGCCGCTGAGCAATGGGGTTCATTGATGGATCGACCTTTTCATCCATTGGCAAAGGGTAAGCTGGGTTTTACGATCACAGAGTATGAGCATTACATGGCAGAGTTTAATCAGCCCATTGCGTTGGCATGGGTAGCGGTTGCCAAAACCCATCTTATGGTGGCGGATCAGGTAGAGAACATTGACCAACAAAATCCAGCAGCTTATTTATTAGATACAGCGCAGCAGAAAAAATTGGCAGAGGAGATGGTAGAGCGTCATTTGAGCGATACGCATGTGGCACTACCTGTCCATCCTTGGCAACTGACTCAATTAAGTGAAGGTGCTTTCGCTACCGATTCTGTTGGCAATGATGCCATGAATAACAATACGGATAGCTATGCCAACGATCTGGTAGATGGCACGATTGTCAAACTCACGTTTGATGCCGCAGTGACTTATGCCAGTGCTTCAATGCGCAGTATGTTATTGAGTGCGGATACACCTCACAGTATCAAGCTACCGATCGGTGTGTATGCCTTAAACTCCAAACGGTATTTGCCAGCTCTAAAACTGATTAATGGTGAAAAAAACCAAGCCATTTTGATGCAGGCAAGACAGATAGACAAAGCATTAGCGGCGACGCTTAGGCTTTGGGATGAGCGTATTTGGTGGGATTATATGTCGCCGCTGCATCTACAAGATAAACGCTCGACCAACCCGTATTTCTATCAAGAAAAACCCACGCATCTGGGTGCAATGCTCAGAAGTTTGCCTGCCGATCTGTGCGAGGATCAAATCCGCCTGATGCCTATGGCAAGCTTAGGTATGTTGGTCTACAAAGATGGCGTCAGTCACCATCCTTTTGATGAGATGATTCAAGCGAAGTATTCAGGTCATCCGTCAGTGTCTAATCAATCAGCCTCCATAAACGCAGGATACATAAAATCTGCGGCTATCAAGTGCTTCAAAAACTTGTGTGATGTGTTTTTGGGTACGATGCTGCGCTGCTTACGTTTGGGGCTTGCACCCGAGATGCATGGGCAGAACGTTGTGATGGTCAGCAAACGCCATCTTTTTACCAGTGTGTTACTGCGCGACCATGATTCGTTACGCATTTACCTGCCGTGGCTTGCGCGTCATCAGATCGCAGACCCTGAGTATTTAAGCCTGCCCAATGTTAAAAACCGATTGTACCGAGACAGCCCGCAAGCACTGATATTTTATTTACAGTCATTGGGTATATTGGTCAATATCCGCGCCATTATTGAAGCCCTGTCTGAACATTATGAGCTTAGTGAAAAGGGGCTGTGGCTTGAGGCAACGAGCAGTCTCGACAATGCGCTGGCAAGTATCGATTTTGATACCGATCAAGCGCAGTTTGTCCGTGAGCAGCTACTGACCAATCCATACTATCCGCATAAAACCTTGCTGTTACCAGTCATTGAGCGTGGTGACGATCCCCATGGCAGTATGCCTGCAGGGGAGAGCAGAACCATCAATCCTTTTTTTAGGGCAAAAAATATTGAAGCAAACCTTATGGTGGATTCAATACAAAAGCATAATGGGGCAAAAATTAATGGATAACATCGATATTGAGACGCTAGTAGAGAGCTACAAAGACATCCCCACCTCGACGATTGGACATCTAAATGAGAGAGGATACTTACCAGATATCAAAGCGCTATATCCTTGTACGCACACGATCGCTGGCAAAATAGTGACAGTGGTTTTGAACTCTGATAACACAGAGGTCATCAATCAAGCCTTGATTCAAGCGCAGCCTAACGACGTCTTATGTATTGATGCCCAAGTATTAGGCAACAAAGCCTGTTGGGGTGCGCTGCGTACTTGCGCTGCTATTTATGAAAAGCTTGCAGGCGTTATTGTTATTGGACAGGCAACCGATTCGTTACAAATTCAGCAACTGGGTTTCCCTGTCTTTGCTCAGGGCGTGAGTGCGGTCACTACGTTTAAGAGTAATGATACAAAAGGCGTGCTGGGAGCTGATATCCGCTATCGTTTTGGCAAGCAAAGTACGCTTATTCACTCAGGTGATATCGCTATTATGGATAATGACGGGGTGTTTGTATTGCCGTTGGAGGTTGCGCAGCAGTTATTACCTAACTGCCAAGATAAGCATCAGCAAGATGAGACTAAGTTCCAGCTATTTTTTGAAGCCTATCAAAACGATCAGCTGGATTCATTGTTCAGACAATAGCCGTACTGTTTTTTAAATGAATAGACTATAAATCAACTGGTTAAACTACTCATGTATCTATCTAAAAAATTTATCAATCAATTATCTGCCAAAACAATGGCTTTGATAAAGAAAGACTAACAGGTAGGTTTGTAAACAAATGTGGAAATGAAAATAATTATCATTTACAATACGGTGTTCACAAACCTAGTACACTTTGTATTGTAAGCTAAACATAAATTTAACCCTTCTCCACTTATTCAGATCATAAGCGAAATAACAATGAAAAGTCATCATCAAGTTGCTCTCTCTCTTCTTACGCTATGTATCAGTCAGCAGTTATATGCACAAACTGATGTCAATGCCTCTACAGCAGACTCAGTTGAAAACGCGGCTATCAGTGACATGCCAAGCACGACATTGGATACCATTACGGTAACCGCGCGCGCTAAAACGGGCACGGCACTGGCACAAAAAATTAGTGAGATGCCAGCGGTCACACAAGTGATTGGTGAAGAAGATATTCAAGCACAGGCTACAGGCAACCGTACCACAGGCGATATATTGGCTCAGCTGATTCCAAGCTTGGGTGCTAGTAGTGGTTCAACCAGTAACTATGGTACGACCATGCGTGGTCGTCCGGTACAGTATTTGCTTAATGGTGTACCGTTATCAGGGTCACGTAGCTTATCACGAGAGCTAAACAGTATTGATCCTGCTCAGCTTGAGCGGGTAGAAGTGCTGTCTGGTGCGACAAGTATTTATGGGTCTGGCGCGGCAGGTGGTCTGATTAACTTAGTGACAAAATCAGCAGCAGGTGCTGGTTTTACAGGTCAAACTCGATTGGGTATCGACGGTAGTCGTGAATTTGAATCCGACTCCCTTGGTTATCACGTGGGGCAGAGCTTGGGTTATGGCGGCGAGCGTGTTTATGGCCGTTTGGATGTAGATTACGCCAGCAAAGGTGGTAAATTTGATAGCCACGGTGACCGTATCAGCTCAGATGTCAATCAAACCGACCAGCAAGATACCGAGTCATTAAGTGTCAATGCCAATTTAGGAATGGACATTGATGATAGCCAAAGCGTGAATCTGGCAGTGACCTATTATAACGATGAGCAAGATACTGACTATGGCCCAGATTACGGTAACAACTTAGGAGTGCTATTACTTGGTACGCCGCCATCCTTAAAAGCGATCGATGGTGCTCATATCGAAAAACAGCCTTCTACTACCAAAAAATCAGTGAACCTGAACTATAACAATGATGATATTTTTGGTTCTAATTTGAGCGTTACGGGTTACTACCGTGATGAACAAGGGCGTTTTTATCCTTCAGGCAAAGATGCCAGAGCGCAAGCTCGTGAAGTGCTGATGGCAAACGGTGCCGACAAAGACACAGCGAAAAAGCAGGCAGGCGGTGCGATATTCATTATGCAATCAGAAGCAGATATCGAAGTGATGGGTCTGCGCGCTGCCATGCAGACTGAAACGGAGCTTGCTGGCAAGCCAGTGCTGTTGAGCTACGGTACGGATTTTGAGCGTGAGAACAGTGAACAAACCTACCATGGTCAAGACTTTAACCAGTTCATAGCCAGTAATGGTCTAATCTCAAAAGCAAATGGCATGACCTATAATAGTGGGCCAGACACGACCATCGATAAAATTGGCGCGTTTGTCAACTCTGACATAGACATCACTGACAAATGGCATGCGAGTGCAGGTGTCCGTTATCAAAAGCTCAAATCAAAGACAGATACCTTTACCCCCTATTATGAGCAGCTGTTAGAAGAGTACTTTGATGGCTCTAATACTGACTACCAAGCAGGTGACGTCGCAAAGGGTAAGACGGATCATGACAAAACCTTATTTAATCTTGGTAGTAGTTATCAGTTAACACCGAACGATCAAATATTTGCCAACTTCTCTCAAGGTTTTACCACGGCTGACATACAGCGCGCGTTACGTGACGTACGCGCAGGTTTTGTGGTCAACTCAGACAACGTGCAGCCTATCGCAATCAATAATTACGATTTAGGGTGGCAAGGCAAGCGTGGTGACACGTCAGCAAGAGTAACGGGTTTTTATAATACTTCAGATAAAACCGTGCGCTTTACCAATGACTATACGGTAGAAGTGGTGGATACCGATGAGCGCGTCTATGGCGTCGAGGGTTCACTCACTCAAGATATCAGCGATAACTGGCAAGTGGGTGGCAGCGTGGCTTACACGCGTGGTCAGTATAAGAAAGATGGCGATTGGTTAGAGCTAGACGCGGTACGTTTGACTCCGCTCAAAGGTACTGCGTTTGCGCAATACAACTTTGATGAAGGCAGCAATATTCGTCTACAAGCACTGGCTATTGGCGGCGATGATAGAGCGTTCAAAGATCAACAAAACGACCCTGATGCTAGTGCGCAGCCAGTCACAGGATACATGACGTTAGATGTATTGGGTCAAGTAAAAATGCCAGTGGGCCGAGTGGGTTATGGGGTTTATAACGTACTCAATAAAGACTATCAAACGGTTTATCATCAAACCACATTTGGTGATTTAAATCGTCTGCCTGCAACAGGCACGACTTATGGTTTGAGTTATACGGTTGATTATTAATATATCTAAAGTACAGATTATAAAAATAAACCCCACCATTTAAACGTCTAAATGGTGGGGTTTTTACATTGCCGTTTATAACCATTAAAACATTAAAGCTTATGCTCTCTTGCTCGTGCAATGTCCAAAATTAATGCTTTTAATAGACTGATTGCCATTAAAATAATGATAAACGAGAAGGGAATTGCTGCCACAATCATGGCTGAGGTAATAGCGTCTAATCCGCCCGCCAGAATCAACGCGCCAACCACAGCAGTAACCGCAATGCTCCAAACGATGATATGTTTTGAGCCATTCTCGACTTGGACTTCACCCGCAGCATTGAGGGTATTAATTACCAGTAATGCAGAATCGGCTGACGTGACCAAATACGTCAATAGCAGCACCACAACCATCGATGATAAGACGCCTGCCATCGCTGGGTTGAGCATGAAACCTATAATTTCGAACAGCTGAGCGGTCAATCCTGAATCAAAAATCTTACCATTTGCAATACCGCTTAATTCTAAATCAATGCCAGTACCACCAATCAAAGAGAACCAAACAAACAACGTCAAACTTGGTGCAACAATCCCAATCAAACCAAACTCGCGAATTGTACGGTTTTTAGAAATACGTGCCAAGAACAGACCAACAAAGGGGGCAAACGCAATCCACCATGCCCAGTAAAAAATAGACCAGCTGGTTTGCCAAGCGCCCAGTTCGGTACTAGGGTCCCAAACTGTTACTGCCATTGCGGGCAGATGTATCACATAGCTAAAAATACCTTTGCCCAGCATCTCTAACGCAAACATCGTTGCGCCAAAGATTAAGAAGAAAGCGAGGAGTAAAAATGACAGTACCATGTTGATGTTACTGAGCCATTTAACGCCGCGTCCAACACCTGATAGGGCTGAAATCATAGAAAGACACATGACCACAAGCAACGACATCAATAATGCGCCTGTGGTTGGTTCAGGATTGACTGCATCCGTGACTAGCCACGAGATACCAGTAATACTATACAAGCCTGAGGCAAAAGAGCTGAGTCCAATACCAATGGTTTGCGCCACGCCAAAGATAGTCGCAATGACGGCAGCCACATCGATGATATTGCCAAGTGGTCCTTCTAAATGCTTGCCAAATAAAGGCGCAAGTGCCGAACGCATGGTGAGCGGCAAACCGCGTGTATAAGCAAAAAACGCCAAACAGATACCAACCAAACAATACGTCTCCCAAGCACCGATACCCCAGTGAAAAAACGCATAACGAAAGGCGGTGTCTAATGCTTCATCGCTTTTGGGTATGACGAGATTATCAATAGGAGCCAATGCGTTAGCCGCGACCTGATCTTGATAAAAGGCAAAGACATCAGCGCCTTGCGGCAGTGCGATACCATTGCTACTCATTGATGACAAAATTATCTCTTTTGACATAATGATGTCAGGGTTATTCATCAAATGCCAAAGGGGTTCTGCCGCACTATAGGTCAAAACACCAATACCAATACCTGCACCAAATATCATCGAGAACCAAGAAAAATTTGAAAATTCTGGTTTTCCATTAGGGTCAGAGCCAAGCTTAATACGGCCGAATGACGGCCATAAAATAACCGTCAGACAGACTAAAATATAAAAGGCGATAGAATAGGTGTAGTAGCCATTTAGATTGGCATACGACCAATTTTTCATGGCATCGAGCATAGCACCAGAACGCTCGATGTCACTTAGAATCCAAATCACCACCAGCGTTACGAAAATCTTCGAGGTCACGGTGACAAAGCGATTGAAACCTTTATAAAAACCTTTGTCATGGGTTTTTATGTTTAACTCTTCTAAAGGAGGACGGATAGCCATAGTTTTTTCCTTAAAACTTAATGTAGCTGACTACACCAGTTGGTTATCTCATGATAAAAGGATTAGCCATCGGCTCCGCCGAGATATTAATCCATGTCGTTTTTGTGCGTGTGTATTGCAGTACAGACTCGCTACCAGCTTCTCGTCCATAACCTGATTGATTGTAACCACCAAACGGTGCGGTTGGAGAGATAGCACGGTATGTATTAATCCAACAAACCCCAGAGTGGATTTGTTTAGAGACACGATGGGCGCGCGCCAAGTTTTGTGTAAACACACCTGAACCCAAGCCATAAACACTGTTATTCGCCATTGCAATGGCTTCTTCTTCGGTATCAAATGCGACCAATGACATAACAGGACCGAACATCTCAATGGTTTGCGTTTCGATGTCCGTATTCGGACATTCTACAAGTGTCGGACAAAAATAGTTGCCGTTTGCCAAATCCGCATCTTCAGGAGCTTGACCACCAAAGCGAATGGTTGCGCCTTGTGCGACTGATTTTGCTAATGTATCTTTGATACGCTCAACCTGTGCTTTGGTACATAAAGGCCCAACGTGTGTCTCGGGATTTAGCGGATTGCCAATAACAATACCCTTGGCTTTTTCTTCTACGCGTTTGATGATTTCAGGCAAGATAGAGCGATGAACGAAGCCGCGAGAGCCTGCCACACAAGACTGTCCAGAAGCGCCAAAGTTGCCAGCGATCAAACCGTTAGCAGCACTCTCTAAATCCGCATCTTCGAAGACAATGATAGGAGACTTGCCGCCAAGCTCTAAGCTTGTGACCGCAAAACTATTGGCAGAGTTTCTGACCACGTGACGCGCCGCTTCAGGCCCACCTGTAAAGGCAATTTTATCGACATCAGGATGACTGGTCAGCGGAATCGCGCAGTTTTCGGCATCTCCTGTGATGACAGAGACCACCCCTTTTGGGAAGCCTGCTTGCTCAATCAATTCAGCAAACGCAAACATCGGACAAGGCGCGACTTCTGATGCTTTTAAAATAATGGTGCAGCCCGCCGCTAGTGCTGGGCCAAGCTTAGTCGATGTTAAGAACATCTGGGCATTCCACGGTACAACAGCGGCGACCACACCGATGGGTTCACGAGTGGTGAAGACATGCATGTCAGGCTTATCAATCGGTAACGTCGCGCCTTCTACTTTATCAGCAAGCCCAGCGTAATAACGATAATAGTCACTGACATAGCGGGTTTGAGCGACCGTTTCGTGAGCCAATTTGCCACTGTCTGTCGTCTCAATCTCACCAAGTCTCTCAGCGTTTTCTTCGATCAGTTCAGCCAAGCGGTACAATAACTTGCCACGCTGAGTGGCGGTCATTTTTGCCCATTCAGGATTGTTAAGGGCGGCTTTTGCGCCGCTGACCGCGCGCTCAACATCTTCAGGACTGGCACAAGCAAACGTTGCCCATGCTTCGCCAGTCGCAGGATTATAGCTGTCTAAGCGTTGGTCGTTACTGCCTTCGCACCACTCACCGTTGATATAGAGCTGGTAATGAGGTTTGGTCATGGTGATTCTCCAAGTTTTTTAAGTTGTCTGCTTAGCCCGCACTAGAGTAAGAGACTCAAAATGTTTATGCAAACGCAGGCATGACATCATCAATAAAACGGCGTAGCGAGTCGCGTTTTTGCTCAAAGGTCATACTAGAGTCGATCCAGAATGCAAATTCGTCATAGCCCAATTCTTCATAGACTTTAAGCTTTTCAATGACTTGCTCAGGCGTTCCTATTGGCATGTTTTCTAACATTTTTTCAGGCGCATACATATCGATTGCTGCCATTTCTTCTTCGCTCAATGGCTCAAGTAATCCTTGACGAATGGGACGTTCGTTTTTGAACCATGCACCAAAATAGCAGTAAAAGCGGCTGATAGATTTTGCTGCTGTTGCCACATCATCGGCATTACTACCCACATAAGCGTGCTGTAGTAGCATGATTTTTGGGTTTTTGCCTTCGCCATGTTCGGCTTTGGCATTCTTAAACGCAGTCATAAGGTTTTGAATTTCTGTCATACCTTGCCACAGCGGGGTGACTTGCACATTGCAGCCGTTTTCTACTGCAAAGTTATGGCTATGAGGGTCACGAGCTGCAATCCACATAGGCACGCCGCCACTTTGTACCGGTTTTGGCGCTGAGGTGGTAGAGGGGAATTGGGTGTATTTGCCATCATGAGCGTAGTCGCCTTTCCACAATTTTTGGACGGCAGGGACAAGCTCTCGCATGCGTCCGCCAGCTTCCATGGCATCCATACCCGGCATCAAGCGCTCATATTCAAAATTATAAGCACCGCGCGCGATACCCAAATCCAATCTGCCGCCTGTGATAATGTCTGTCATGGCAGCTTCGCCAGCCAGTTTGATCGGATGCCAAAAGGGTGCAATCACTGTACCCGTACCTAAGCGCACGTTTTTGGTGTGATGAGATAGATCGATTAGATTTAAGAATGGGTTAGGGGCGATGGTAAAATCCATACCATGGTGTTCGCCTGTCCAGATAGCGTGCATTCCGCCTTGGTCGGCCATTTTTGCCAGCTCAATAAAATCATTATGGAGCTGTTCATAAGATTGTGATTCGTCGAGGCGTTCCATGTGTAGGAATAGTGAGAATTTCATAAGGCATATCCTTTGCTATTTGTTTTTACTGACTGTATTTACAGGTCATGTTTGTTTAAGTGTCGTTTATGTATAAAATTTAGTGGACGCGACCTTGCTCTTCTTGGCCGACATAGACACCATAAAGACCGTTTTCGCTCTCTGCGGCGTAGCGAGTCATCATCGAATTCATGGCTGAGGTCGCAAAATCTTGTTTTTCAATATCATTGATTGCCACGTATTCACCAAGCCCTTTAGTCTCTGGCGAATTTGCAATGGCGCGGTAAAAGATATAGTTGGTATTGGTTTTGGTATTCTCATAGATTGAAAACACAGCGCCCAGTTGCGCATCTATACCGTTATCTGTCAAAAACTGTTTGATGGCGCTGACCGCGTTGGTATTGTCATCGGTTGTCGTATTGGGTAAGACGGCTTTACCTTCGCTTTTGTTGATAATCACTTTACCGTTATGCTCGATAATGACGCCAACACAGACGTGTTTTTCTTGGGTACTGATGTCTGCCGCTTCGCGTTCTAATGCCAAACTAAAATAACCGCCTGATGCATAACCCAAACCATGGCCTTCACGGTTAGAGAAATTCAGTACTTCACCTACCAACAGATTGTGGTCACCTGCGTCGAGGTTACGTTCAGTTTTACAAGAAAAGTGCGTGAGCGCACCATCAATAACAGGGTTGCCTTGCTCATCTTTGTGCCACTCAATCTGACTAAAACGGTCTTCTTTAGAGCTGGCAAATATGTTCGACACGGCCTGTTGGTCTTCACTTAAAATGTTGACAACAAAGCTTTCACAGTTAGCAAATACCTCAAAGGTAGATAAAGATTTTGCTGGGCAAACCAGCAGTAATGGCGGATCAAGCGATACCGAGGTAAAAGAGTTGGCTGTAAAACCGACAGGCGTACCATCTTTACTCACCGCTGTAATCACGGTCACCCCAGTCATATAACTGCCGAAGGCGTTGCGTAGCATTTTAGGATCAAGTTGTTTCATGAGAACCTCTTTTTCAAATTAGGCATATTTTAGATTACACATTGGCCGTATGGTGCGAGTCGCACTGGGCAAAAAACCTTTCCAAGGCACTATTAACGGCATTGGCGTGTGTCATTTGTGTCATATGGCGCGCTTCTGGAACAATAACAGCATTGGCGTTTGGCAAGATATCAGCCATCGTGAGTGACATCTTAGCGCTAGAATTGATGTCCATTTCCCCTGTCAGCAATAATGCAGGAACAGTGATGGTTTTGAGCTCTGCTGCTGGAATACCGCGTAAGTGTGCAAACATTTGATAAGCTTGCGCGTACCCCAAACGGTTACCATTGTTTAGCCATGATCGGCACAGCTCTGCCTCGTTATCATATTGCGGATTACCATCGAACCATCTGGCAATCGGCTTATCAGTCACATTTTGCTCAAGATCATTAAGTAGTGATTCAGCGCGAGTTTGTACATCTTGCGCCGCATTGTCAGGACGATTATAGATGGCATTGAACGCGGCAACGCCTCTAACGATTTTTGGGTAACTGACCGCCGTTTGTAATGCAGTCATTGCGCCTAAAGAGTGTCCAACGATAATGGCAGGCTCTCCAACCACGTTTTGGATAAAGTTGTTTAGAGCCGCGGCAAAGTCTTCTAACGTAAGCGTGGGATTGGGCAATAAATCGCTTTCCCCATGTCCTGGCATATCGATCACATAGCAACGATAACGGTCGTTAAAGGCTGATACCTGCTGATACCAGCTTTCTGCTCGCAAACCCACGCCATGAACAAAAACGATGGGAGTGGTTTTGTCGTTTTCATGATTACTGTCTTGATTACCACTAGAGTAATAAGCAATTCCGTTAGAGATTTCGCGTGACCATTTCATCAGTAGATGCTCCTTAAACGGCGGCTGGATTATTCAAATCATGACCGAGATCTTTTAAATCTTGGTAACGATCACCAATGCGATGATGGGGACGACCACCAGTGGCACCGCCTAACACAATCACCACTTCATCGTCGCGAGGCGCATCAGGAATAGCAAATTGAATCGTCAAATAATGAGAGCGGCGACCAGCATCATCTTTGTCCATCAGTGGAACCATGATAGGAGTGTTGGCTGTGCCGCGTGTATTGGTAAAGGCTAAATACGTATTGGCAGACAAGGCTTCACGATAAAAATTACCAAAATGTAGGGTATGAATCAGACCTGATGCGTGTTCGATTTCGCCATTTAAACCCACTACAGCGGCTTTGCCATAAGCTTCAATCTTGTCAGCACCACCTGCTAAGGCAATGATTTTGTCAGTCAGTAGCTTACCTAAGACAGGTGCGAACGCTTTGATTTCAGGTTGCAAATCTTCAGCATAACGACCAGCCCATGGGTTGGTCACAACAGCTGCAACCGCAAACATGCGTAGAGGTGTGTCGGCTGACTTGTAGCCTTCAATCAAGGTCTCTTCTTCAAAAGTGACAATCTTTCTGATTTCTGGTTTTTGCATGATGACTTCCCTTTAGTAATAATCTCTAGTAATAAATGGTTTCTAACAATATTGGTATACCATAATACGGTATTAAATAAATTACTAGCTTTTTTTGAAAAAAAATATTATGGTATACCATGATACGAGGTACAAGATTACTGCTTTTTTGCGCCATACTCGATATACTTCTTTTTTACATCTAAGAGAGCAGAGACCTTATGTTAGAAAAAGTAGAAAAACCAAAGACCTTAAAAGACACAGCGCTAGAGCAATTGCGCTTGGCTATCATGATTGGACAGCTGGCACCAGGTCAACGATTGGTAGAGCGTACTATTTGCGAGCAGTTGGGCGTCAGTCGCACCGTAGTACGAGAGTGTATAAGGCACTTAGAGAGCGAGCATTTGGTGACTTTTTCTGCAGGTGGCTCTTCAGTGGCTGTGCTCGAGAGCGATGAGATTCGCCAAATCTATCATTTGCGTGCCATGCTCGAGAGTGAAGCGGTTCGTCATTGTGCTGAGCAAGCCAGCCCTGAGTTAGTAGAATTATTGCAAGAAGGGTTGATTCAAATTCGAGACAACTTGCATGCAGGGGATGTGGTCGAAGCACTCGCGCATTCTTATGCCTTTTACGAGCGTCTCTTTGTGACGGCTGGTATGACGGTTGCGTGGGAGTTGACAGAGCGGTTGAATGGTCGTATCGGTCGTTTGCGCTTTATGACCTTATCGACCAAAGAGCGTTCTGTTAAAGGCCCAAACAATCTACAAGAAATCGTCAACAATATTGCCAAAGGTGACAGTAAAGCTGCTGTCAAAGCCTGCCGCAAACATATCGATGAAGCCTGCCGTATGGGTTTGCATCTCAACCAACAATAAATAATAGGGAAGAGTCATGGATAAAACACGATTTGAACTTGGTCTTACCAAGCGTAAAGCCACGTTAGGTGCTGAATATGTAGAAAAAAACCTACAGGCAGCCGATGATTTTAACCGTCCGTTTCAAGAAGCCATGACAGAATGGTGCTGGGGTTTTGGTTGGGGTGATGAGGCCATCGACGCCAAAACTCGTTCGCTGATGAACCTAACCATGATTGCGGCACTCGGCAAAATGCATGAGTGGGAGCTGCATCTAAATGGCGCCATTACTAATGGCTGTTCTGTGGAAGAAATTCGCGCCACAATTCATGCCATCGCAATCTATTGCGGTGTACCACAAGGCGTAGAGTGCTTTCGTATTGCCCGTCAAGTATTGACCACACGCGGATTATTAGAATCCTGAAACCTGCTGGAGAGAGAGATGCAATTAAAAAACGATGCGTTGCTTAGACAACAAGCTTTTATCAATGGGGTGTGGTGTGATGCTGATAATAAGCAAACCCATGAAGTACTGAATCCAGCGACAGGAGAGGTCATTGGTACGGTACCAATGATGGGAGCTAATGAAACTTGCCGTGCCATTGAAGCTGCGGACACTGCGCAATCAACATGGGCAAAAAAAACGGGTAAAGAGCGCAGTATCGTTTTGCGTCGTTGGCACACGCTGATTGCCGAAAACATCGAAGATTTGGCATTGCTGATGACCCATGAGCAAGGCAAGCCAATCGGTGAAGCCAAAGGGGAGATTCAAAGCGGACTGGATTATCTAGAATGGTTTGCTGAAGAAGCGAAACGGGTTTATGGTGATGTGATTCCTGGCCACATGGCAGATAAGCGTCTGATCGTCATCAAACAACCTGTTGGGGTTACCGCAGCCATCACTCCGTGGAATTTTCCGCACTCAATGATTAGTCGTAAGGCAGGGCCTGCCTTAGCAGCGGGTTGTCCAATGATTGTCAAACCTGCGATGGAGACACCGTACTCAGCATTGGCAATGGCGTATCTGGCACAGCAAGCGGGTATTCCTGACGGTATATATAGCGTGGTGACAGGCGATCCGATTGCGATTGGGGAAGAAATGACCACCAACCCGATGGTCAAAAAAATCAGCTTCACCGGTTCAACGCGCGTGGGCAAAATCTTGATGAAACAGTGTGCGGATACGGTCAAAAAAATGTCGATGGAGCTGGGTGGCAATGCGCCTTTCATTGTTTTTGACGATGCAGACATAGACGCTGCCGTTACTGGTGCGATGATGAGTAAATATCGCAACAGTGGGCAAACGTGCGTATGCGCCAATCGCTTATTTGTGCAAGCGGGCGTTTATGAAGCGTTTTCACAAAAACTGGCAGAACAAGTACGCGCCATAAAAGTGGGCAATGGATTAGAGTCAGGTGTAACACAAGGCCCGCTAATTTCAAAAGCCGCTGCTGATAATACCGAAGCGTTGGTTAAAGATGCGAAAAACAAAGGCGCGACGGTACTGTGCGGTGGTCAACGAGTCGATGCGGATAAAAATTTCTTTAATCCAACCATTCTGACCAACGTCAACAATGACATGCGGATTGCCAATGAAGAAATCTTTGCGCCAATCGCGCCGATTTTCAAATTTGACACAGACGAAGAGGCAGTTGCCTTAGCCAATCGTACTGAATATGGCTTGGCGGGTTATTTTTATAGTCGAGACATTGGCCGTGTGTGGCGTATCGCTGAAGCGCTTGAAGTCGGTATGGTCGGCGTCAACACAGGTATGCTGACCACAGAGTTGGCACCGTTTGGCGGGGTTAAAGAATCTGGTATGGGGCGTGAAGGGTCAAAATATGGTATTGAAGAATATGTTGAAACCAAATATATCTGCTTAGATATCAACTGAGATAAATGACAAATATCATAACGTGCGACTGACATATATTTTTCTTGCTTACTGTGCTTTCACCGACAGAGGCTACGTAAAATATATTTCAGCCACGCTGTATTTATTTTATAGTGGATTAAAGATAAGCTTATTATCTTGCGGGTATCGGTTTATCCCAGTAGGGTGGTGACCCGTAATACCCTTCGATAAAATCAATAAAGCATCGGATCTTATGTGGCAGCAGTTTTCTGTGCGCATACACCGCATACAAGCCTAACGTTTCGGGCTCATATTCAGGTAGCACTATCACCAGCTTGCCTTCTACAATGGCTTCACTGGCAATAAAAGTGGGTTGCAGCGCCAAACCCGCACCTGCTATCGCTGCATTGACCAGCAAATCTCCGTTGTTACTACTCAAACCACCATCACGCTGACTGCTCTCTATACTAAGCCATTGATAAATCTCTTCTTTACTGCTTCTTTCCATATAGCTGTAATGTAAATAACGATGGTTTTTTAAATCTTCAGGGTTGCGAGGCACGCCGTATTTTTTAAGATAGTTAGGCGAGGCACATAAGATGACTCGAATAGGCGCTACTTGCTTGGCAATCAATGAAGAGCTTTTGAGCTGTCCAATACGAAGTGCCACATCAAAGCCTTCTTCAACAATATCTACCTTACGATCCCTCAGCTGTAAATCGACATTGACTGAAGGGTAGAGGGCCTGAAAATCTGTGATGAGTTGCGCCATGTGTTTTAATGCAAATGATACAGGCGCGCTGATTCTTAGTGTCCCTTTGGGTTTTTGTTGAAACCCGCCCAGTTTGGACTCCATGTCATCGATACTTAATAATATTTGCTGTGCATGCTGAAAATAATGCCTACCAGCCTCTGTTAGACTGACTTTACGCGTAGTGCGATTGAGTAATCGTATCTCAAGACGTTCTTCTAGCTTTGATACATATTTGCTCACTAACTGCGGCGACAGTTGCATCGCGGTTGCGGCATTACTGAAACTGCCTTCAGTGACGACTGACACAAACGCTCGCATGGCATCGATTCTGTCCATTACTGATGGTTTCCTTGAGACATTCATGAAGATATCATTATCAACATTCTGTTGTTAGTTATTTGCTATTAGTTATCTTACTCTTTTGCTTTGTTGATAGTAAAGTGTATTGCCTTATCGAGACAAACAGACGTCTCCACATACATTTTATAGAGTAACCACAAATGACAAATTCAACCTTAAACAAAATCTTCCTATCAGAGGCTGGCATAGCCGCGCTAGTACTGCGTGTGCCAGTTGGTCTCATTCTAACAGCACATGGTGCGCAAAAGTTATTCGGCTGGTTTGGTGGTAATGGGTTGGCAGGTACTGCTGGATGGATGAGCAGTATTGGTATTGAGCCAGGTTATTTGATGGCCATATTGGCTGGC
Source organism: Psychrobacter sp. JB193 (assembly GCF_002285555.1). Classification (NCBI taxonomy): domain Bacteria; kingdom Pseudomonadati; phylum Pseudomonadota; class Gammaproteobacteria; order Moraxellales; family Moraxellaceae; genus Psychrobacter; species Psychrobacter sp. JB193. Next base: position 154,712 of record NZ_NRGY01000001.1, on the reverse strand, counting down.
AGCGCTGAATTTTTTGGTGGTTTAGCATTGGTATTGGGATTATTGACCCGACCAGCAGCAGTGGTTGCCGCATTTACGATGATCGTCGCTATTTTTTCGGTACATATTGGTAATGGTTTATTCGCAAGTAATAACGGTTATGAGTATGCGCTGACGTTATTGGTTGTATTGGTTTCTTTGGCGATACAAGGCGGCGGCTATCTAAGTCTTGACAATCAGTTGGCAAAAAAATAAAACGTCTGCCATTGTTATACTCAATCACAATGATTCAGTCAAAAATTAATCTTATGTACCCAATCAGCCTTTGCACGCGTCTGCACAGATTAGTCGTCTTGCGCCGCGTGTTTTTAGAGCATGATATTATCTAGATAAATCACTTTTGTGATTTCATCCTTTACAAAACTACTCTTACTTCTGCCACAATTAACCTTCCTCATTCTAAGATGGTGATTTTAGCCGTCTCCATAACTGCATGATAATTATATTAAAATATCTTACTATAATTTGTAAACAATAATAATTATCATTATTGTTTGTATTATCCTTACAATGTTGCTAAAGTGTGCACTCTTTATTGCTGAACAGTTAACTGCTGTTCGGTTTTTCTGTTTTAAAATGTGACCTGTATCAATATGTTGACCGTTTAGTGTCTATCAGTTGCAGTCAGAGAAAGACAGTTTTTATTTTTTTGATCAAAATTTTTATTGTTTTTTGGTCAAAATATAAGCGCACTTTAGCCTGACATTATTTATTTTTGCATAATGTGTGCGTGCTATTACTGAGCTTTCCTTGATGGATGACGCTGAAAGGTATTGATAGAAACAAGTACTTTCAGGATTGTTATTTATGCCGATGTTATCAACACCTTCTTATAAAAAACCTGTTCATACAAAAAAATTACCACGTTTTGGCACCAACCAAGCGCTGTTAAGTATGGCTGTTGCCTCCATTCTTAGCACGACAGCAGTTGCGGCAGAAAATAATGCGCTGACAGCGCAGCAAACTTCTGCACAAAACACAGTGGCACAAGATATTGCTGAACAGCAAGAGATGCCAAGCACTGAGTTAGATACCATTGTCGTCTTAGCGGCTAGGGACGAGTTGGTGCAAGCGCCGGGTCTGTCTATCATTAGTGAAGAAGCCATCGAAAAAGCATCGATCTCTAATGACATCTCAGAAATCGTGCGTAAAATGCCAGGCGTGAATCTGTCAGGCTCGTCTACGTCAGGCCAGCGTGGTAATCAACGTCAGATTGATTTGCGCGGTATGGGCCCGAATAACACGCTTATTTTGATCGATGGTCGGCCAGTCACTTCTCGTAATGCCGTGCGTCCTGGTCGTGGCAGTGAACAAGATACTCGTGGCGATTCACAATGGGTGCCACCAAGCGCCATTGAACGTATCGAAGTATTGCGTGGACCTGCAGCGGCTCGCTATGGTTCTGGTAGTATGGGCGGTGTGGTAAATATCATCACAAAGGCGCCGACCAAAAAAGAATTTTCGGTGTCAGGGCATTATGAGTTGCCAGACAGTGATTTTGAAGGCGACGATTGGCGGACTAACATCAATATGGCAGGCCCGTTGACGGATAAGCTGTCCTTCCGTACCACGCTTGGCTATCATGAGAGTGAAGGAGACGATCCTTATATTAATGCAAAAGATGCAGTCATTGTTGATGGGCGTGGTGGTCCAGAAGCCTCTGTTGCGGCAGGTCGTGAAGGGGTCGAAAATATAGACGCTCGCCAGCTTTTTGAATACGCCATGGATGCGATGAATACCGTTGGTGTTGAGGTTAATTACAGTAATCAAAGTAATCGCTGGGCGGGCGACTCACAATTTCAAACAATAAACGATGACTTGGTCAATGCATTAGCTGGTCAAGAAACCAACAAAATGGAGCGTTATGGCGCTGCATTCACTCATCGTGGTGAATATGACAATAGCAGTAGTAATAGTTACTTAGAATATACGCGTACCGTCAATGAGCGCCTTAACGAAGGCAACGCAGGTCGTAATGAAGGCCAAATTTCAGTTCCTGGTGAAGGAGAAGAGTACACTTGGACAGAAGCAACTTATGACACGCTAAATGCAAAATCAGAGTGGGATATCTACTTTGACCGTCATACATTGACCGCGGGTGCAGAATTCCGTGGTGAAAAACTGGACAATCCAGTGGTTTCTACATTAACGTTTGATGAGGGGTTTGAGTTTGGTGATACAGAAACTGATCCTTCTAAGCGTGATTCAAAGACAGATTCGTATCTAGTAGGTGCTTATTTAGAAGACAATTATCAACTTAATCCTGATTGGTATATCACACCTGGCATCCGTTTTGACTATCATGATCAAGCTGGTAGTAACTGGTCACCCAGTATTAATACCACTTGGAATTTCAGTCCGAACTGGTCGGTAAAAGCAGGTGTTAGTCGCGCATTTAAAGCGCCCTCACTTTATCAGCTTGATCCGAACTATATCTACTATACGGGTGGTAATGGCTGTCCATCTAATGTACCGCTCGATCAACGAGGCTGTTACGTCTTGGGTAACTCTGACCTAGAGCATGAAATTTCTTGGAACAAAGAGTTGACCTTTACTTATAAAAACAATGATGGGCTCAATGCAGGATTAACTTACTATCATAACGCCTATGACAATCGTATCGGTGCGGGTGTAGATCGTGTAGGTGTAATAGGTGTCGTGGCTGATGGTATTGCCGCAAACCGCTCTGTATTTCAGTGGGAAAACCAAGGCGATGCAGTCATTGAAGGTCTCGAAGGATTTGTAAAAGTACCTGTTACAGATACCGTCACATGGTCAACCAACTTAACAGGAAACATTCGCTCAGAGCGTAAAGATACGGGCGAGCCGCTATCATTAATTCCTAAATTCACAGCGAACACAAGCGTCGATTGGGATATTACCCCGCGCTGGAATACAGATTTTGGCGTCAGCTATTACGGAACCATCGAGGCACCTAATATCTCTGTGACGACTGGTGATGAGCTTGGTACTGCAAAACTTGACCGTGAACCTTATGCTCTTGCTAATGTGAGTACCCGCTATAATCTGACGGACGCTATCACCATTGGCGCTGGTGTCAAAAACTTATTTGATAAACAAGTCAAACGAGAAGGCACGACGACCAATGCTGGTGCGCGTACGTTCAATGAACCCGGTCGTTACTACATCTTTGATGTCAGCGTTGATTTTTAATACTGATTCACTTTGATAAATAGGTTTTTTGCGAAAATAAAAGGTTTGAGTATATGCTCAGACCTTTTTTGATTGTGCTTTTTAGATAGATTTTTTGCTGTATAAAGCTATTAAGATAGCTTTTTGACATAAGTATAATGCTCAATCTGCAGATTTAGAGGGCTGGGGTACTGATCAACACGCTGGTAGCCATTATTGTCATAGTATTGATAGGTACACAGGCTATCGGTATGCAGTGAATAAGCGGCTGCGCCTTTCGCGATAAGATAATCCTCAAACGTTTGAATCAATGTAGCACCGATACGATGACGGCGGTAATTTGCATCTACACAAAAAAACTGTAACTCACTATCAAAATCTATGTCACGTCGTCGTGCGCTAATCTCGTCTTTTACTTGTAGATCACTCAATACCTGTCGTCCTTGTACTGACATTCGTAGCGTCTCTTTTGCTTGAGCAATCAGTGTCTTATTATCAAACGCTAACGCTCTATACGTGTCGTTCTTGGCGACACCAATGATGACACCGCAGAGTGTATCATTGCATCGTGCAACTTGCATAAAGGTGGCACGGTGAATGTCTTTTGCCATAAAAATAGTGGCCAGTTGCCGCAGCGCCTCATCATCTGTGGCAGTGGCAAACACACTAAGATTCATGTTGCTGACAAACAAGTCAACAATGGCGGTAAAGTCTTCAGGCTCAGCATCGCAATATTGTATGGTTGTCATAAATCGCTCTCTTTTTTTGTACTAACACTAGTCGTTCATACGTCAGTTCTCTAGTACCAAATTCGATAGTCAAACAGCGAGACAGTTGCGTCAACTTGACGCAACTGTACAAAGTCTAAAATAGACTGAATGAGATAATGGTATTTAATACAGAACTACCATTCTATCTCGCCAGTATTCACCTGACTGCTCAATTCTAAATCACTCTCACCCGGTAACGCAGGATAGGCTGATGTCATAATATCGATCACTTTTTCTGATTGTTTACCATCTTGGTTTTTTGTAGCAGCAAGTGCTTGCTCAAAGGTTTTTAGATAGCTGATGGTAAAGTCGACGGCGTAGTTTTGTTGGAGCGGCGTGCCCATATAATGTCCCGGAATGACTATGCTTGGCTTAAGCAGCTTCATACGCTCCAGCGATTCTACCCAAGCACTACGAGCCTCGGTTGTTTGAGTATCCGCTGTCCAGACATGCATGCCTGAGGTCACAGATACGCCACCAAAGACGGTTTTGGACTCTGGTACCCACATGTAGGCTTGCGGGGTGTTTATTTCTTTAATGTCGATTTCATGACCTTCTAGGGTTAACGTTGACTGATTAAGCACTTGTGGCACGGTAATCTTTGTAGGTGCATGTTTACTTAGAATAGGGCCCCAATGTGCTAATTTTGCTTCCTTAGTGGCTTCGATGTGTTTCACAATTGAGGGACTAGAGACAACTTTGACACTGGGGAAGGCTTTGATTAATGGCTGTAGACCAAAGTAATAATCTGGGTCGCCTGCGGTAATGTAGATCATTTTAAGATCTTTATTGCTTTTTTTGATCATATCTACCAAGGCTTTACCGTCACTGACACTAAACTGCGCATCGAATAAGATAGCGTCCTTTTCACCGCTGGCCAGTACTGACGTTACGGGGAATACAGCGTTTTGATCGGGCTTATATTCTTGTAGTGTTAGGTTGGCAGCGTTTGCTTGCGTGGCAAACAGTAGCGCGCTTACGGTAGCAGCAGTGGCGATAAGTTTGTTCATAAGATACCTGTTTTTTTTGAGTAAATGGGTCACGTGATGTGCGGTATTAATTACTGGTATCTATTCTATTTGATTATATTTCGTTGAAATACCTTATAATTCGATATTAACTGTTCCATATTTCGCTCAAATAAGGACAAAACAATGGACAGACTTACCGCCCTACAGGTATTTGTGACGATCGTGGAGCAAGGCAGCTTGAGCCGAGCGGCAGACAATTTAGACATGTCTAGAGCCAAAGTAACGCGATATTTGACAGAGCTTGAGAGTTGGATGGATGTGCGTTTATTGCATCGCACCACTCGACGTTTAGGCTTGACGGCAGCAGGTGAGGAGACGCTGGAAGTGGCGCATCAGCTACTCGGATTGACGAATACTTTGGATGGTATACGCAACCAAAACGCGCTGGTGCTAAAAGGTCAGTTGCGGATTACTGCCAGCTACTCGCTGATTGATAGTCTGCTAATGGATGTGGTTGGTAGCTTTGTATCGCATTGGCCGCAGACAACGGTTGATATTCTTACGACGGACGACTCAGTCAATTTGATTGATGCGCGAATTGACTTGGCCATTCGGATTACCAATGACTTGGAACCAAACGTGGTCGCCAGACGTATTGGCGAGTGTCGCTCTATTGTCTGCGCTGCACCAGAGTATCTACAAAAGCGTGGTAAACCGATCGATGCGCAGTCACTTATGCATCATAACTGTTTGTCGTTTGCTTATTTTGGACGCTCAGCATGGGTTTTTAATGGCCCAAATGGCCCCGAGTCTGTCCCCATCTCAGGCAATATCAGCGCCAATATCTCCGAGGTATTGCTCGCTGCAACGCTGCGCGGTCACGGTATCAGTTTGCAGCCCTCCAGTACGGTCAAGCCGTTGATTGAGTCCGGTCAACTGATTGAACTACTACCTGAATGGCAACCCAAAACGCTGGGCGTGTATGTGGTTTATGCCAATCGAAAACAGGTGACGCCTTTACAAAGGCAGTTTATTGATTTTCTTATAGAAGAGATTAAACGCTCGCCTCATTGGTAATGTCTGACTTCTCTATAAACTTTAAGCACTTAAAACTCTATGCTGTATTTTTGATGTAAAAATAAGCGTTCAATTTACACATGAATAAATTAAAAATACTGTCACAACAACATCTTAAATCTAATTGTATCAAAACGGATACAGCAGCAGCGCTCTTCTTGACAGTGACCAAATGCAAGTATATTTTTAAGGTGGCTGCTTTTAATGGATTAATCATATAGATGCTTGTTTTAAAAGCGGTTATATAGAAAAATAGATTGACTCTGCCTTAAAATTACTGGTTTTCATCATACATAACAATAAAGGATTATAAATATGAGTACCACAGAATATACCGATATTACCGCCGCCGTTACCCGCGAAAAAGGCAGTGATTTCGTCTTAGAGCAGGCCAAAATCCGCGCACCCAAAGCGGATGAGGTATTGGTAAAAGTCGTCGCCACAGGCATGTGCCATACCGACATGATCGTCCGTGACCAAGATTATCCTGTGCCATTACCTTTAGTATTGGGTCATGAAGGCGCAGGCATCGTCGAAAAAGTCGGGCCACTGGTCAAAGATATAGCAGTGGGCGACCACGTCGTATTGTCCTATGGCTATTGTTCAAAATGCAGCTCGTGCCATTCAGGTCATGAGGCGTATTGTAAGGAGTTTTATCCACGTAATTTTGGTGGCAGTGACATGGAAGGTAATAACGCGATTCAAGATGCGGATGGCAACCCGCTCAACGATCATTTCTTTGCCCAGTCTTCATTTGCGACCTATGCGCTCAGTTTAGAGAGCAATACCATTAAAGTGTCAAAAGATGCACCGATTGAGCTGCTTGGTCCGTTAGGGTGCGGTATCCAGACAGGGGCAGGCGCGGTAATTAACTCTCTAAAAGTACGACCGGGCACGAGCTTTGTGACCTTTGGTGCTGGCGCAGTGGGACTGTCAGCCGTACTTGCAGCCCAAGTAGCTGGCGCGACCACTATCATTGCAGTGGATGTGGTGCCATCACGACTTGAGCTTGCCAAAGAGCTTGGCGCAACGCACGTCATTAATAGTAAAGAAGAAGATGTGGTCGAAAAGGTACGTGATATTACAGGTGGCGGTGCATTGTTTGCCTTGGAGTCAACGGGCATTCCAGATGTTTTACGTCAAGGTATTGATTCGCTTGGCACGCTTGGGACTATTGGTGTGGTTGGCGCACCTGCCTTGGGTACGGATGCGGGTTTTGATATCAATGATTTGCTGCTTGGCGGTAAATCCATACAAGGTATTGTTGAAGGCGACTCTACGACCAAAATCTTTATTCCGCAGCTGGTCGAGCTTTATTTACAAGGGCGTTTCGCCTTTGACAAATTGGTTAAATACTATGACTTTGAAGATATTAATCAAGCGGCAAAAGACAGTACTGAGGGTACTACTTTAAAACCCATTATCCGTATTGCTGATCAGGCGTAACGGTAGTTTGTCTATCAAAGATGCGAGCATATTAGCGACAACTTATCGCGTAAATCCGCAACAATCTTAACTTTCTCTCAATAAAAAAGGTCTGAGCCATTCGCTTAGACCTTTTTTATTTATCGATCACTTTTTATTCGTCCGTTATCTTAAGTTTAAAATTATTTTGCCCAAAAAATTTCGAGTTTGGGTTTGATAACTAATGAGAGGATGATTGAAAAGAAAATGCCAATCGGTAGGGCGGTCAATAAACTCGCCATCCACATATAGACAAAATGACGCCAGTCAGAAAAATCATTGATATTCATTGTGGTCACCACCGCCATGATTGACTCCATGATGACAGCCATGCATAGCCCAAAGATAACATTCATTTGTACAGTAGAAATCGTTGGCAATAATGTACGCAATATTTTATTGGTTAGCATGGCAATGACACCGCCAATAGGGGCAATACAAACGACGCAAAGCGCAAAAGAGCTCAGCCAAGCACGTAGAAAACCATCCCCAAAACCAAGGTTATTCCAAGTCATTACAAAGGTCAGTGTCCCGCCGATCACCGCTGCTATACTAAAAATAATACCTATTTTTTTTAAAGTCTTAATCATCTACTGATCTCTATTAAACAATTCGAGCACAGTATAGCCATATATTTTTGATAAAAGCAGTCTTGTTCTTCTGGTTTTTTTCTGTACAAAGTGATGAATTTATTCGACATTTTTAGATAATTTAGAGTGCATGAGCTTTCCGTTTTTCTGCTTCAATCATCCTTTAACTTTGTAATGTGAGGAAGCTTTTAACGTATCACGACCATAGAAAAAGGTTTACCTTTGCATGCTTTCGTTATAACATAACGATTTTTTTGAAATGTTATACTATAACGGAATAGCTTATGAGAAAAGTTGGTTTAATTGCGGTTTTGGTCGCATTGGCAGGAATGGCATGGCATTTCATCGCTGGGGCGAGCACGGCGACAAATTCATCGGCATCAATGTCTACGCCGCAAGGCAATGGCGATGATCAACAGGACTTAATCGTGGTCACCCCGTGGGAGTTGACTGCCATGGACCCAAGCAAGTCTGGTTTTATCTTTCAGCGTCTGCAAATTGCCGAGACGTTGGTGGACGCCAAACAAAACGCAGAGTTGCAGCCCATGCTGGCACAAAGCTGGTCGTCTAATGATAAGGGCGATGTATGGACGTTTGTGCTGCGTGATGACGTCGTATTTCATGACGGCTCGCCATTGACAGCGGATGATGTGGTCAAAAGTTTGCAAGTGGCACTCACTAAACCCACCGCTTTGGAATCTGCTGCAATCTTAAATATCAAAGCCATTGACAGCAAAACGGTTGAGATCACTTTAGACAAGCCGCTCATGTCTTTTCCCGCTTACTTGGCGCATGCCACCAGCATTATTTTGGCGAGCGCATCGTTTGATGAAAATAACGAAGTTACAAAGCTATTGGGTACAGGACCCTATTACGTCACCAAATTTGAGCCACCACAAAAAATCGAGCAAAAAGCCTTTGCTGATTATTGGGGCGAAAAAGCCAAGATTCAGGACATTACTTACCTTGCCAATAGTCGTAGCGAAACGCGCACGCTACTGGCGCAGAGCAAACCCAACTACCTCGTATTTACGCTAGATTCGGCGAGCCTGACACGCTTGCAACAAGACCCAAATCTACAAGTTCAGTCAAAGTCGCTGGCTCGTACTATCGAATACAAAGTCAATGCGGACAATCCTTTATTTCGTGATGTTGCCGTTCGCCAAGCGCTTAGTGATGCCATCGATAGACAGGGTCTCGCTCGCTCTGTGATGCATGCAGAAAATGCCGCCGCCGCGCAGATATTGCCGCCGATTTTTAAAGACTGGCAAATCAAAACTCCCACCCAAACGCCTGATCCAGCAGCCATCAAACAACGTTTGTTAGATGCAGGTTTTACTGTGGATAGTAACGGGATGCTACAAAAAAACGGCAAGCCCTTTAAATTTACCTTACGCACGTTTTCAGATCGTCCAGAGCTACCAATTATTGCGACCGCCTTACAAGCGCAGTGGAAAAAAATCGGGGTGGATGTGGACGTGTCTGTGGGCAATTTTTCAGACATTCCTGCTGGTCATCAAGACGGTACGCTAGAGATGGGACTATATGCCCGCAACTACGGCATGACCCCTGATCCTGTCGGCTCGCTCATAGAAGACTTTGATCCAAACGGTAGCGATTGGGGTGTCATGAATTGGCAAAACGCTGCATTGAGCAAGGACTTATTGACGCTTGAGACAACCAAAGGTAATGATGTAGCGACCAAGAAGCGCGTCTCACAGATTATCTTTGATGAGCGTCCTGTTGTGCCTGTGGTGTATTACCAACAAAACGCTGCGGCCCATAAGTCATTGAAGGGGTTAGAGATTGATGGTTTGGAGCGGAATTTTTATTTAAACAAGCTGTCTTGGTAATTTGAGGTTGCCGTAACTCGTTTTATACATTCAAAAATGGTGACTCATAATTATGTTTAAGTATATTTTGCAGCGTTTGTTACAACTGGTGTTTGTCGTTTGGTCAGTTGGTACGTTGACTTTTATTTTGACCCGTAGTTTACCCGGTGATATGGCTTACCGTATCGCGGCTAGTCGCTACGGTTATGATCAAACCGATGCCGCTGCTGCTGCGATTGTGCGTGCAGAGCTGGGTCTGGATCAGCCGTGGTGGCAAAGCTATACCGATTGGCTGCTTGACTTGGTGCAGCTCAATCTTGGGCACTCCTTGGTCAGTGGCGAGGCTATATGGGCTGAGATCTCGCACCAGTTCGGGCATACGCTGGCACTGGCATTGGTTGCGCTGGTGCTATCGCTACTAATCGGACCGCCTTTGGGGCTGCTTGCCGCGCAAAAACCCAATGGCTTGTTTGATCGGTTTACCTTGGTAATCAGTACCATGCTGCGTTCTGTACCAGTATTTATCATTGGTATTGCGCTCATTACGTTACTCGCGGTGCAGATAAAATGGCTACCAGCGGCAGGATATGGCACGCCGCAACATTATATTCTGCCTGCGTTGACCTTAGCGATTGGACTGGCAGCGGTTTCTATCCGCGTCAGTCGTCATGCCATGGTACAAGTACAAACGTCTGAGTATTATGATTTTGCCAAGCTTAAGGGTTTGAGTAAATGGACGGCGTTTTGTCGTCATGGTCTGCGCAATGTGGCGATTCCGATTTTGGCCTATCACTCAGTGCAGCTGGTGTATTTGGTAGAAGGGGTGGTGATTGTGGAGAGTTTGTTTGCATGGCCGGGCAGTGGTCATGCTTTGGTACACGCGATTGTCGCGCGTGATGTACCCATGATACAGGGCACAGCGCTGATCATGGGCGGTATGTTTGTGGTGCTCAACATGGTAGTGGATTTATTGAGCGGTCTGCTCGATCCACGCATTGACTTGGCACGCTAGGTGTTATCACAAACTTACCTGACAAAAGGAATTTTTATTTTATGACTATTTTTAATCGATTCAATACCCTGTCATTGGGCCAAAAGTTTGGTGGTTTTTTATTGCTATCATTGTTGATCTTTGCGTTTTTGCAGCCAATTTATTATCCCATAGATGCCAATATTCAAGATTTGAGCGGTATGCTGCAATCCTCAAGCGTCAGCCATTTGTTTGGCACGGATCATTTTGGACGCGACATGCTGGCACGCGTGGCATCGGCTATTCGATTGTCGTTTTCGCTCATTGTATTATCAGTAGGTTTTGCGTTGTTTTTCGGGTTATTACTTGGGGTGCTCAGTGGCTATTTTGGTGGCTGGATTGACTTTGTTTGCCGGTTTTTATGCGACATCGTAATGGCGCTACCGGGATTACTATTTGTATTGTTGTTCGCTGCTATCGCGCCCAATAGCTTTTGGTCCTTATATCTGGGTATCTCGCTGGTATTGTGGGTGGAGTTTTTTCGCATGGTGCGCGCCATGACGCAGACGATTGCCAGTAGTCGCGAGATTGAAGCGTCGCGCTTAATGGGGATGGATTTTTTCTACTGCTTTAAGCGTCATTTTTTACCCAAGCTATTGCCCGTTGTCGCCACACTTAGTGCGTTTGCTGCTGGTAATGCCGTGTTGGCACTTGCCACATTAGGCTTTATTAACGTTGGTTTGCGTCCGCCCACCGCTGAGCTAGGGCTGATGATGACGGAGCTGTTTCCTTACTACTATCAAGCGCCCTTTGTGTTTTTGCAGCCTATTATTGCCGTCTTCGTTTTGGTCTTAAGCCTACAATTACTTTCAGGAAAAACAAAATGATAGAACCATCATCAATACAAGACGCATCAACAAAAAAAGTCTTGGTAAAAACCAATAACGTAGCGGTGTTTACCAAATCAGGTCTGAGCTTGGTTGAGCCGATCAGTTTGACGTTGCATCAAGGTCAAAACGTCACGATCTTGGGCGAGACAGGGTCGGGGAAAAGCTTGTTGGCACAGGCCATTATGGGTGCGTTGCCTGATGAATTAATGGCTCAAGGTGATGTTTTGATCGAAGAGCAATTGCTGAGCAAGTCGCAGTTACGCGAATATTGGGGACGGCGTATGGCGATGCTACCGCAAGAACCAAGCCGCTCACTCAATCCCACCATGACCCTGCTCGACCAAGTGTGGGAAAGCCTGTGTTTTGTGGCGAAAAAAGTCAATAGCACCAGCAAACAATTGGCAAAAGAAAAAATCGAGCATTTAGGATTGACAGCATCTGCGGATTATTACCCACATGAGCTATCAGGCGGTATGGCTCAGCGCGCCTCTTTTGCAATTGCCACCTCGGGTGGTGCCTATATCGTCATCGCCGATGAACCTACTAAAGGCTTGGATGAAGCCAATAAACAAGCAGTCATCATGCTACTGAAAAATGTTGCTAAAGATGGAGGAACATTATTAACGATTACTCATGACATTGATGTGGCAAGATCCTTAAGTCATGGTGCCAATGATCGTATGATGGTCATGAAAAAAGGAAAATTGCTGGAGCAAGGCAGTGGCGAGCAAGTGCTCAATCATCCAATATCCGACTACGCCAAACAGCTAATCGCCGCCGCGCCGCATAACTGGGATCGTAAAGACAAGACGACCGCTCTAGATCAGCCCTTGCTGAGTGTCCAAGACTTGAGTTTGACTCGTGGTAAGCGCGTTTTATTTGAAGGGCTAAATTTTAGTCTAAAACAATCTGAGATTTTAGGTGTTATTGGCGGTAGCGGCATTGGTAAAAGCTCACTAGGGGATGCGCTCTGTGGTCTGCTCAAACCTGCCAGCGGTGCCATTACGTGGCAAACCATTCCTAAACGCCATCAGGTACTCAAGCTATATCAAGACCCACCTGCCGCTTTTGCCTCGCACGTGCCACTACAAACCTTGCTAAATGATGTCATCAAAAAACATCGTTTAGATGCCAGCCGCGTGCCTGAGTTATTAGAAAAGTTAAAGCTGGATAAACGGATTCTTGAACGTAACGCGCTCAATGTCTCAGGTGGAGAGTTGCAACGGGTAGCTATTTTGCGCGCACTACTTTTCAACCCTGTGTTGTTGTTTGCTGATGAGGTCACCTCTAGACTCGATCCCATCACTCAAAAAGAAACGCTTGATCTGCTGGTGGCGCAGTGTCAAGCGCAGCATTGTACGCTGGTGATGGTCAGTCACGATCATCACATCATGCGCCATTACTGCCATCAAGTGATCGATTTGGAGGATTTTGCCAAGTCGTAATGCGGTTAAAATAAAGAGATACCAGTAGAACAATCACACAAAAAAATAAGTCCAAAAAACGTGCGCTTTTTGGACTTATTTTTATGCAGGATAGTGCCGTGCTGGTATAGATTGTCTTCGGTACTTAGTTCAGAGAGTTGAGTTTACGCTGCCGAGATTGATAGCGGCTATAATAAAAAATCGCCAAACCAGGTATATATAGCAGCAGGGACAACAGTAGATTTTCAACGCCTGCTGCATAAATCAGCCAAACACCATAGACACTTGCTCCAAGACCGATGGCCTTGATAATCCAGCGCTCTGACTGGGCAAACGAGACTTTGACCAAATACGCCCCTACCAAAAAATAAGGGATAAGAATCATAGAGGTGGAGATAATCACCAAGGTGTTATACCCTTCGCCCGTCCAAAAAATCATCAATAAGCAAAATTGAACGGTCAAACTGGTGAGCATCAGTGAGGCAGTGGGTGTGCCTTGCTCGTTTTGCTTAGTAAAGATACGCGGAAACGCATTGTACTTCGCTGCGGTAAACGGCACTTCAGCTGAGTAGAGAATCCAGCTCAAATAAGACGCCAGTACCGAGACAATGAGTCCAATACTAATGACCCATTTACCCACACTGCCCGTCATCTGTGCCATGATGCCAGCCATCGAAGGATTGCTTAGAGCAGCCACATCCATGCGGCTCATTACCCCAAGCGAGAGCAAGGTGATAGCAATATACAACACTAAAGCAAAAATTACGCCGATATAGGTGGCGCGACCGATATCAGAGCGCTTTTTTGCGCGCTGTGATAAGACAATCGCACCTTCTATACCTGTAAACACCCAAAGGGTAATGAGCATTGTCCCTTTGACCTGTTCCATAAAAGGTACATTCAAAGTCTCGCCTGCACGGTCAGCCGTGAAAGTTTGCATATCAAAAGCGTAGTAGGCAAACACAATAAAAGCAATGAGTGGCAAGCTTTTGGCTAAGGTTGCCAGCAGATTAATAAATGCCGCTTGCTTGACACCGCGCAGTACCAAATAGTGTACCAGCCATAATATGGCAGATTCACCTATAAGCGCCCATAGTGTATTGCCTTCACCAAACACAATACTATCGGGCGTATCTACAAAGCTACCCAATGCGGCAAAAGCCACCACCAGATAACCCACCACGCCAATGGTAGCGCACAGCCAATAACCCCATGCCGAGAAGAAGCCGGCCAAATCACCAAACCCTGTTTTGGCATAGGTATAGATGCCGCCGTCCAGCTCAGGCTTGAGACGTGATAAATGTAAAAAGCAGCCTGCGAGGAACAAAATACCCACGCCTGTGATGAGCCACGCAGTGATGATGGCATCCACACCGGCGACTTCCGCCATGTTTTGTGGCAAGCTAAAAATGCCTGCACCAACCATCGAGCTGAACACGATGGCAGTGAGCATGGTTAACCCAATTTTTTGTCCGTTTTGCATGGTGCTATCTCTATTTTGTCGAAGTATCTGTGAAATGCTGACTTAATTCCTGAATATGCTCAGGGCCAATACCGCAGCAGCCGCCAATCAGTGATGCGCCTTGGGTTTGCCATTTTTGTGCCCATGCCAGATAGGCGGGTGGCGTTAAGTCATCACGTACTTCATCTAGGCCATCGTTGGCAGTGGCGTCTTTTGGCTGCGGCGGGAAGGCATTGGCATAAGCACCAAGTTGGATCTGCGAAGCACCTTTGTTTTGCAAAACTCTTTGCGCCACATCAAGTGCTTGGTCGATCACTTCTGGCTGACAGCAGTTAAACAAGATCGCTTCTACATTCAGATCTGCTAGAGTGGCGACGGCTTCTTCTACCGTTTCGCCTGAGCGCAAGCGTGGTACATCAAGATGCTCACTGTCCTCCAGCGTAAATGACACCCAAAGTGGCTTATTGTCTGTATCTAACGTGGTAAGTAACCCTCGAATAGCCACCGCTTCAGCAATCAAGCTTTGGGTTTCAGCCAGCCAAAAGTCCACATGAAAAGCCAGACCTTTGATAAGCGGGGTTGCGATATCTTCTACGTGCTCCGCATCAAACAAGTCGGCACGGTATGAGCCGAATAGTGGGGGGATAGAGCCAGCTACCTTAGTATCTGTGCCTTCAAGTTCGACTGCCGCACGCGCCATCTCGCCTGCTGAGGTGGCCAGATCCTGAGCTTGATTGGCAAAACGTTCATCGCCAATATGAAACGGTACGAGCGCATAGCTATTGGTAGTGATGACTCTGGCGCCACTTTGGATAAATGCACGATGTACATCGCGGACGACGTCGGGTGCTTCTATCATAGCGAGCGCTGACCATTCTGGTTGACGGAATGGTGCACCGCGTTTTGCCAATTCTCGCCCCATACCACCGTCAAGAATTGTGATTGAATTGGTTGACATAATAAGTCCTTATTTGTTGTAAATAGAAGTCTCTACTAAGGCTCTATTTTGAGAAGTAGAATTATTTCAGGGGCGAAATACTAGGCGTAATAAAGAAGATATGCAACCAAAAGTTTGGCAACATTGAAAACTTATCACCTTTACTGTTTGATTGTTTTGGCAGTGATTTATCTTTTACCATCTCTCTCGGATTTTTCATGATTGTTTTGTAGATTACAAATGGTTAGTAGATGATTCAACACAGCCATGTAACAGCAGATAGTGACTGATATTAGTAGTAGGGCCAAGCGTCTTTATTAGCGTTACTTTTGACCAGCAACGGCGTATAGTTGTAGAGTTAACAGCCCAACTTTCATCTGGGCATTACGTTATCGATCAACCCTCGTTGTGTACACTCATTAAAGGAGTATGATATGAAAGCGGCACGTTTTTATGACAAAGGTGACATCCGTATCGAAAATATCCCAGAACCTACCGTTGAGGCGGGTACTGTGGGTATCGACGTGGCATGGTGCGGTATTTGCGGCACGGATTTGCATGAGTTTATGGAAGGCCCTATCTTTATTCCGCCGTGTGGTCATCCGCATCCTATCTCGGGAGAGTCTGCGCCCATCACAATGGGGCACGAGTTCTCAGGAGTAGTATATGAAGTCGGTGAGGGCGTTGATGATATTGAAGTTGGGCAACATGTGGTAGTTGAGCCATATATCATTGCTGATGATGTTTCTACCGCCGAAGGAGAGAACTATCATTTATCAAAAAACATGAATTTTATTGGTTTGGGTGGACGCGGCGGCGGCTTATCTGAAAAAATCGCGGTCAAACGTCGCTGGGTACATCCTATTTCAAATGATATTCCCTTGGACCAAGCAGCTCTTATTGAGCCATTATCTGTCGGCTATCATGCCTTTGTCCGTAGTGGTGCGCAGGCGGGTGATGTGGCACTGGTCGGCGGCGGTGGTCCCATTGGTCTGTTATTGGCTTCGGTATTAAAAGCCAAAGGTTTGACCGTCATCTTGACTGAGCTGAGCGCCAAGCGTAAAGACAAAGCCCGCGAAAGTGGGGTTGCCGATTATATCTTAGACCCTACCGAAGTCGATTTAAAAGAAGAGGTGATGAAAATCACGGACAATCGCGGCGCGGACGTGGCGTTTGAATGTACCAGTGTCAACGCGGTGCTCGACTCATTGGTTGAGCTGACCAAACCTGCTGGCGTGGTAGTGATTGTCTCTATTTGGAGTCATCCAGCCTCCATCAACGTCCATAGCGTAGTGATGAAAGAGCTAGATATTCGCGGCACCATCGGCTATGTGAACAACCACAAAGACACCATCAAGCTGGTCGAAGATGGTTTGGTTGATCTTGAGCCATTTATTACTCAGCGCATCAAGTTGGATGATCTGATTTCAGAAGGCTTTGAAACGCTGATTCACAACAATGAGTCTGCGGTAAAAATCATCGTGAATCCAAATCTATAAGCGATATATTTGTTCAAAACTGGTTTATTAGATTAGAATCAGGGAAGAAAACCAAAAAGCGCTATCTATTCGGATGGCGCTTTTTTTGTGGTGTTTTTACTGAATGTGACAGGATTACTTAGTAGGAAATTATTGAGCATACTATGCGCTTTTGTGCAGCCCAAGTAATTGATTCAAGAATTTTTAAAGTTTTGAGTCAATTGATTGATTGCTGTGGCTAGGTTGGATAATGTTTGAGCATATTGTCCTTAAAAAGAAAGATTGGGGTGTTATAAGTCATAAAAATAATACAGAATAAGATTTTAGGCAAAAAATAATCGAGTAAATATGAATTTATACATAGAGATAGTAGCTGCACTAACACGAGCGATTACGGGATCCCTATATACGGATGATCAAATAAAGTCAATAACTAAAGGTGCTACAGGCAAATACCTCAAAGAGTTTTTCCCTGAAAATAGGAACGAAAAATTTTCTAAAAATAGAGCTGACTTTGCGCGTAATCACATTGAAGCAGCGTCAACAATTATCCGTGATATGCAAGAGGATCTTGAGGCACAAGATGAAAAGTTGAGTACACTTTTGGAAACTATTAGTGAGAAAAAGAAGCTAGCTGATCGATATCAAACGTTAGCGGATGCAAATAAAGAGGCTCTTGATGCTTTTCGAATTGAAATGGAAGAAGCACTTCGTAAGGAGTTAGTAGAACAAGCTAATAATGGAAAGCGCGTAAGACAGTTAGCTGCTGGAATTATATGGATAATCACACTGATAGCCGGCGCATCACTCAGTACTTACTTTAAAGAAATCCTTAATTGGGTTAGTAATGCCTATTAAAGCAGAACTAAGTTATCGCATGATTTCATACAATATGCCACATAAGATTTTGTATGAAAACTCTTTTGCTTTAGTGTTGCCCAAACAATATTCAATGATATGCTTCAAGCATCTCAGTCTCCACCACTACCCAAGCAACGGAAACTGATACATCTTGGCATAAATAAACGTAGCGACAATCACTGCGACAACACTGAACCATACCGTATATCGCTGCGGTGCTGACCATACGATACGCCAGTCAACTTTACCTCTCGCGGTCAGCCACTCTGTCATACTAATGGCAATCGTCAACCATAATATACCCACCAAAAAGCCACCCATTATATCGCTGAGATAATGCTCATTTAATACAATTCGGCTCAGTCCAATAAGCAAACACAATAAAATAGTGAGCGATAATATTCGCACTTGGCGGACGAAGTGAGTGCTAAAGCGAATCGCCATATAAGCCAAAAACCCATACAGCGCAATACTGATGGTCGCATGACCGCTGGGAAAAGAGTAGGTGTGTTCCATCAGCAAAATATCGATCGGTCGCGACCGCTGAAAAGCCATCTTGCTCAAAAACGTAAAAGTGGTACTGCCGGTGGTTGAGATTAGCAGACCGACCAAAATATAAGGCTGGCGTATCGCTGTGCAGAGGATTGCGGTCAGTAGGATGATTAAGCAAATGATTGGCGTAGAGCCTAAGCTCGTGACAAAAATAAATGCAGGCACGATGCTTGAGTCTTGTAGCACGCTCATATGCTGCGACACAAACAGATCGGTGGTCACAATAGAGTCCGCCTCCACGATATCTTCGACCAAGCCTGCAAACAGCGCCAAAATATATATATTTAAAAGTGTCAAAACGGTGAGTATCAAGCCCGAAAAGTGACCACGGGCAAAGCGCTGTGCGATAAATCCAGACGTTGCTGGGTATTTGTCCTGTAGCTGTACCATCAATGGCAGGCGTACGATATGTCTGCGCAGCCAAAGCTCACTGCGCGACATGAATCCTAATAGGCGCTTACCATAGCGAATCATGAGATGCTGTATCAGCCATAACAATGCCATCGTTAAAATAAGCACAATACCCAAGCTGATTAGCTGAGGGTATTGTTCAATAAGAGCAATCATGGATAGTCTATTCCTTTATTGGGGCTGATAGAGCACTAAATCATGTGCTTATCATTGTGCTTATTATGACGGTTGAATGCGGTGATCGACGCTCAAGGCACATTCCTAGCACCCAGTCCAAATTATCGGCTGATACTGTAGCAAACCAGATACGCATTGCTGTCTGATTTTCTTTACAGTGTGTCGTTATTTGAAAGTTTGAGGCCATTCATTACTATTTTCGCATTAGCGCTAAGCAGATACTTGTTTAAAAATATAAATTGCAAAAAATAGAGTGATAAATGAGTGTCAAAGCTGCTACCTTTAACTCTCATTTTCCTTTTGTTATTCATAGAGAGTGTCGGTAAATATCCAATGAAAATATCATCTCAAAAACCTCTAACCAGTCTAGTATTTAGTCTGCTGGCTGCAACATTATTCATCTCTGAAACGGCTCAAGCAGCATGCTCTGATGCGTGTTTAAAGAGTAAAGTTGATGAGCAAGCCAAACAGTTGATGACGTCGCATAATATCCCAGGCATGGCGTTTGGCGTAATCATTGATGGCAAATCACACTTTTATAACTATGGGTTGGCCGATACACAGCGCAATAAGCCTGTATCAGAGGACACTATCTTTGAGTTGGGTTCGGTGAGTAAAACCTTTACTGCTACACTTGCCAGCTATGCCGAGTTAAACGGCACATTGGCGCTAAATGACACGGCAGACAAATATATTCCTTACCTAAAAAACAGCGCGATTGGCAACACAAAACTCATCAACTTAGGAACCTATAGTGCCGGTGGGTTACCGCTACAAGTACCTGAGAGTATCGAAGACCATAAAATGCTAATGCGATACTACAAGTCTTGGCAACCTGAGTTTCCTGTCAATTCCACCCGTTTGTATTCTAATGCCAGTATCGGATTGTTTGGGTATATAGCTGCGCTGAGTATGGACACGGACTACACTGAACTAATGGAAAACAAAGTATTGCCTTCACTAAGTATGAGCAATACTTTTGTGAATGTGCCTGCTGATAAGATGGGCAATTACGCGTTTGGCTATAATAAGTCAGATGAGCCAATCAGGGTCAATCCCGGTATGCTGGATGCAGAAGCGTACGGCATCAAATCGACCAGTGCCGATATGACACGTTATCTGGCTATGAATATGGGGCTACTGCCTCTGGACAATCAGATACAGCAAGCGCTAGATAACAACAGAAAGGGTTACTATCGTACCAGCTCGTTCACACAAGGGCTTGCGTGGGAGATGTATCCTCTACCGACCACATTGGCAACGCTTTTGGAAGGCAATTCAACAGACACTATTTTAAAACCTCAGCCCATCCAAGTGAATGAGCCACCAGCGCCTGTACGCGATGATGTATGGGTCAATAAAACAGGATCGACAAATGGATTTGGCGCTTATATTGCATATGTACCTGCGAAAAAAACAGGCATCGTCATTTTAGCCAACAAGAACTATCCGAATACAGAACGAGTCAAAGCAGCGTATACGATTTTAGAAAGTGCCATTGGTCAATGATAGGATGAGTCATTGATATGATTGATAAGGCATAACCATGATGCCATGATGCCATGAAGCAGTGATTCTAAAACATCATAGCAGCAGACAAAGAATCCAGTGTTTGTCTGGGTTCTTTGTCGTTTATGTCCGAAACGCTTAAAAGTAATTAAGAACAGCCCTCGACCAAATAAATGGCCTCTGGAATACCGATATCGATACTCTCTACCTCACCTTTTAACGCACGCTTATTGTCTACCGTCCACTCAGTCTCACTAATGATGTTGTTACTGAGCTTCTGACCACCCTTAATATGATACTCAATTTGAATCGGCAAGGTATCATTTGCATCGTTTAGCTTAATATCTTCTTGCTTTAAAAGTGCGCCTACATCGTTGTTATTGGTTACAACAAAGTTGACGTTCGCAGTCAAATTGTAATAATCACCTTCAACCGCGTATTTATCAACGGCATAGGTGAGACTGTCATCATGAGCACTCATGACCGATGTTGCCGTATCACCGACATGTACGCCCGTATAGAACGGTGTTTTGGGATCTCGAATCGTAATCAGCGCTACTTTGCCATCTATTACTTGATATAGGACAGAGGCGCGTTTGCCGTAAGCTTGATCCATATAGTATTGTTTTGAATCGCTCACATAATAGCACTGCTCGTTATCACTCTCTTGTTTGGTTAATCCTAAGTCTGCCAAAAGCGCAGGGGTCACGACTTGTCCAAAGCCCAGCTTTTGATAGCCAGATGGACTTACCACTTGGTCATCGGCAGGACTTGTTTCGGCACCAGTCGGCTCTTGTTCTGCGACAGTTTCATCATTACTCTCAGCAACAAGGACTGGCGTATCCGTTTGCGCTGATGTTGTGTTTTCATTAGCTTGGGCTTCGCTATCATCAGCAGGTGAGGATTGTGACTCGCAGCCTGTAAGCAGTTGTACGCCGCCCACAAGGCAAGCTGAGAATAATAGTGACGTCACTTTTTTGGATAATAGTCGGTTATGAGAATCAAACATGGTCATACTCCTAAAGACAAACTTCATATCGCTTACCTAAATAGCATAATAGCGTAATAGCATATTGTTGCGATATCAATCCTATTAATACAAAACAACATACGCAAATTTGCCGTTCTATCTGGCAATTTATTATTGACTTATAACATATTAATGTTAACCTAACCACTCTTTGGGGAGTAGCCTGCTTTCGTCCTACGAAAGCGTTCACATCAACATACTTGGCCACATGCCATGGTGTGAACACCTCTCGGTTGGCGAGACCATCGATATATACACACTGCAGGTCGAGAGTGTGGGTATGTCGTGGACTCTATACTCGACCGAGAAAATCAAAATGAACCCTATCGCTCTTCTTTTACTTGCTTTTTCTATGTCTACTGATGCCTTTTCTGTGGCAATTAGTAAAGGAGCAGGTCTCAAAAACCCACGTTTTACCGAAGCTTTGAGAATGGGCCTTATTTTTGGCTCTATTGAAGCAATCACGCCTATTATTGGCTGGTTGATTGGTCGTTCTGCCACTACTTTTATAGATGCGTCTTTTATTGAGGCGTGGGATCATTGGGTAGCTTTCGTCATTCTGGCAGGTTTGGGATTGCATATGTTGTATGCAGGACTGAAACCTAGTGATGAAGAACAAGAAGCACCAACACAGCATTCTTTTTTTAAACTGGCGCTCACAGCCTTTGGCACTAGTATTGATGCAATGGCCATTGGTGTCAGCTTGGCATTTATTGAAGTCAATATTTTCTTGGCAGCGGGTTTGATCGGTTTGGCGACTGCCATCATGGTCACATTAGGTGTGATGCTAGGTAAGGCGCTTGGCTCACTGATTGGTCATAAAGCCGAAGCATTTGGCGGTGTCATGTTGGTTGTCATCGGGGCATGGATACTGATAAGTCATCTTTAAGGTCGCGACATTTATTTAAAATCCGTGCACTTGAAAAATTGTACAATACAAAGAGGCTAGTATCATTTTTTGCGTGCTCGGCATCAGTAGCGTACAGAGACAGAGGCATTTAAAGTGTTGAAGGTAAGTGCGCATTCACTACGGATGATGCCAGTGTGTATCATGGCATCATTCGTAATAGAGCGAGCGTTAAACTCGTGCTCGCTTTAAGTGCTTTTTGAGTACGTAGTCAAATATAAATGGTCCAAATGGCAAGAACGAGCCAATAACGCCTGCAGGTATGGCCCAAATAGGCATTTTTATTCTCATTGCAGTCGCAATTAGTACAACGATATAAGCCACAAATAACATACCGTGTGCCATACCGACATATGTCACAGCCTCTGGAATGTCCATCATGTATTTCAAAGGCATGGCGATGCCTAGCAGTAATAAAAAAGAAGTCCCTTCTAGATAGCCCATAATCATAAGGCTTTTTAAAGCAAGGTTTTGTGCCTTATTGAGGTGGGGTATGGGTTCAACGATTGACTGAGAGGGCAACACGGTATTTTCCTTTTGTGACTATTAATAAATAACAGAAAGTAAGATGACGGCTAGAAGCGACATGACGGCGACTTTATGTCATGCCGTTTTTTAGTATTGAGCTTTGCTATTCTATAGCGAGATATCCTGCGTTAGAAAAGTACTGCTGTCCAGTACTTGAGCGTAAATAATTTGAGAAATCGATCGCTATAGATGAATCACTGATAACTATACCGTCTTGCAGAATAGGCGGGTATGATTCCGGCGGTAGAGTATAAAACTGGTCGGGCGTCGCTTTGATTGCGGTCAGCTGTGACTGGGCAACAAACCCATAATCGACACTGCCTGTATGAGCGTACTGAAATGCCTGCCCAATATTTTCAGCTTGTATAAGGCGTTTTTGTTCAGTGAGCGTGTTGTAGAGGTTTTGCGATTGCAAATAAGATTTTGCCGATTCGCCATAAGGTGCAAGTGCTGGATTGGCAATAGTGACTTTTGTGTTTGCTCTAGTCGTCAGTAAGTCGTTTAGGCTTGTCGGATCAAACCCATCTAAAGACTTATTAACGCTATAAAGTGCCAGCTGACCTTGGGTATAAGTGAAGGGTTGTGACATAGCCTTGTCACTAGACAACGCGCTATTCGATTTTTCTTTGACAAGTTTATCAGGAAACGCTTGGTTTGCTGCCAAAAATATATCATAAGGGGCGCCAGAGGTAATCTGAGCATATAGCTTACCTGAAGAAGCGTAGGTAACTTCAATCTCCTGATTGGTCAGGTTTTTGTCGGCTTTATATCCTGCAATGATCTCGGGCAATACATCTGACAGATTGGCTGCCGCTGCAATGCGGATTGTCTCTTGCTGTTCGATAGCATTATTGGTATCCGATACTACAGAATTGGTATTTTGTTCTTTGGTGCATGCCGTTAGCATGAATGCTACACAGGCTGTTGTGACAACTAGGGGTTTGATCATTATTGAACCTTGGTATTTACTCTTATTATTCAGCTTTTACTGTTTCAATAAGATAAATAGGCTTTATAGCAGTATCTCCTCAAATTCTCAACTGTGCCAGTCATATTTCATACAAGTCTTCTGCCTAATAAGATGTTTGCTGAGCACTATTTATTGAGAAAAAGTAAAGCTAATACATGATACGGTAGAAAACTGTAGTCACTACCTGATTTATGTACCAAAAATCTTAATAGCTTGTTTGCAACCGTTTTCAAAATGCAATAATAAACAAACCCTTGTAGCACTAAGCTACAAGGGTTTTTTAATACCTTAATCTGTAAGGCGCTATAGTCATTAACCTGTATTGCGTAAACCTGCTGCTAGAGCATTGATGCTGCGGATTAATGGGTCTTCAACGTCAATATTGCTCTTGTTACTTTCATGGCTTTGCTCATCGCTTTTTTGTCTGGCACGTTTTAACAGCTCAATCTGTATATAATTAATGGGATCTAAATACGCATTTCGCCATTGCAGGGAAGCGGCAAGATTGTGCTGATTTGATAATAAAGACTTTTGCTCAAGTAAAGAATTTAAGCCTGAATAAGTCAGCTCGTGCTCCTCAATAACCGCTGTCATAATCTTATCACGCAAGGCCTCATCGTCGCACAATTGGCTGTAAGCTTGCGCGATACTCATCTCAGACTTGGTAAATGCCATCTCGATATTGCTGATAAACACGCTAAAAAACGGCCAATGAGCGTTCATCTCTTTCATCAAGTCTTCATCTGCTTTCACACTATGCAGCGCACTACCGACCCCATACCAAGCAGGCAACGTAAAGCGGGCTAATGACCAACCGAATACCCAAGGAATCGCTCGTAAAGTGGTTTTGCTTGGCAAGCCTTTTTTGCGATGCGATGGACGTGAGCCAATGTTTAATAAAGAGATCTCTTGTACAGGGGTAACCTGTGAGTAAAACTGATAAAACCCTTCTGTATGGTCGGTCAGTTCGCGATAGCGCCGCTCACCTGCATCTGCCAATTGCGCAAAAAGCGACTCATAATTGGGCAGTTCAGCAGGTTGTACCACAAACCTTGACGAGCAGGCTTTTAACGTGCCTGTGATCCCCATGGTCAGCTCAAACACCGCGGTATCGGTGTTGGCGTATTTGGCATAAAGGACTTCGCCTTGTTCCGTTACTTTGATTTGACCATGCAGCGTACCAGCAGGCTGAGCGGCAATAGCATTGTGAGTCGAGCCGCCGCCGCGACTCACAGAGCCACCACGTCCATGGAACAATCGTGTTTTGATGCCATATGTTTTGGCAATACGATCAATGGTTTGTTGTGCACTATAAAGTTGCCATGCCGAGGTAATGATACCGCCATCTTTTGAGGAGTCTGAATATCCCAGCATAATTTCTTGCGTGTTATCTGAATGCTTCAGTAACCCTCGATACAGAGGGTTGTCTAAAACAGCAGGTAAAATCTGATCGATGTTTTTAAGATCTTCAATTGTCTCAAACAAAGGCGCAACTGGTAAGTCAGCGGATAACTGCCCCTCGTCATCAACTCTGCATAAGCCTGCAAAGCGCATGAGCAGCAGCACTTCTAGTATTTGGCTGGCGTTGTTGGTCATCGAAATAACGTAGCTGCCAAAGGTGTCTTGCCCCACCAGTTTGCGCAATGTTGCCACTGAGTTCATCAAGGCCAATTGTTCGCGGGTTTTATCCGTCAAGTTATCTGTATAAATTAGCGGGGTACCAGGTTTCTCGAGCAAGCACGTCAGCCACTCTTGACGCTCTGTTTCAGTGAGCGTGTAATAGTCGGGCAAGTTTGAGGCGCTAGCAAAAATATCCGCAATGACTTCACCATGATAGGATGATTCTTGGCGAATATCGAGGGCCGCCAGATGGAAGCCGCAAGTTTTGACCAGACGAATCATATCAAGCAATAAGCCTTCGCCATGTGCGGTGTCATGAGTATTGACGCTTTGACGAATGATGCGCAGATCTTCTAGCAGTTCTTGCGGGTTGGTATAAGCGTCTTTTTTGGCGTTGCTGTCATCCCCTTTGCTTTGAATCAGTTGATTGGTGGCTTTGACTTTGTTCAGAATCAAAGAGAGTAATCGGCGGTAAGGCTCGTTGCCATAATCATCAAGATTGTAATCAAACACGCGCTGATCAAGTTCGGCATAGCTGCTAATTTTGTCATAGACTTCGGGCGCAACCGTCACGATGGTGTCGCTATGAATCAGCTGGCGGCGCAGTTTCTTTAGCAGCACTTGGTAGTGGCGTAGTACGGTATCGGCATGCATGAGAACCGCAAGTTCTGTGGTCTCAAACGTCACAAATGGATTGCCATCTCTATCGCCACCGATCCAAGAGCCAAAGCTCATAAAGGCAGGTAACGGGTAGTCTATTAATTCTGGATAGATATCGACAATGGCGGCTTTCATATTGCGATAAACCTTGGGAATGGCATTAAATAAGCTGGCATTAAAATAATGCAGACCGTTATTTATCTCATCATAAACCAAGGGCTTACGGGTACGTACCTCATCAGACGACCAGAGTAGATCGATCGTTTGCGCGGTTTGCGCTTTGGCTTGCTCGTACGAAAAGCTGTTTTCAGCAAAATTATTTAACGCATCACTATGGGTAAACAGACTCTGCAATATATTCATCGTCGTGCGGCGGCGTGCCTCAGTAGGATGCGCGGTAAAGACAGGAATGAATGTTAATTGCTCAATGAGTTCCTGCATTTGCTCAGGTTCAATATTTCTTTCACGGCACTCAAGTAAAGTGCGACGAAACGACCCCTCCCAGCTTTGCTCAGATTGCGCCCGCAGTGCCTGACGTTGCTCTCGTAAGTAGTTTTCTTCACTGAGATTGGCTAAGAAAAAATAAATAGAAAAACTGCGGATGACGTTTTTTAATGTTTGATTGTCTAAAGAGGCGATAAAGTCGATAAGTTGCTGCTTATGGGTGTCATTAGGTGCGCGTCGCTGCTGGATAAATCCTTTTCGCAGTGTCTCAATGGTATTGATGGTTTGCTCTCCAGTCTGGCGAGCAATCGCGTCACCGAGGAACGAAGCCAGTAAGCTGATGCGTTCTCGTAATACGTCGTTATCTATAATCATCCTTAGCCCTTTTATCAAATTGGTTAGCAAAATAGCCGTACTGTTATAACGGCAGTTTTTTCAAAGTGTGGTTGTTATATATGCTGATAGGTATTGTATAAAGCCAATCTTAATGGAGCGTGATACTGATTTTAATGGAGCATGACACCTATAAAATAGAGCGTTTATCAGGTGTCGTCAAGATACTCTCACATGAGCACGTTATTTAATCATAATGATTGAACTCTTTGATGGACCTACCATACAACTGACAGCGATGGCAAAAAATCTTAAGCTTTTTTATTCAATATTATTTAGAGCAGATTCATACACTTAAACTTCATAAATCAAATATGCTTGGTTGTATGAAAGAGAGTAAGAGTCGATGGCGCATTGTAATCTAAAAACCATTCTGTTAACTTCAAATAACGATAATGCGTTTATCAAGACATAAAACACTGCCATGTCAGAGACCTTAATCTGATTTAAAAAG
This sequence comes from Psychrobacter sp. JB193, assembly GCF_002285555.1. Lineage (NCBI taxonomy): Bacteria > Pseudomonadati > Pseudomonadota > Gammaproteobacteria > Moraxellales > Moraxellaceae > Psychrobacter > Psychrobacter sp. JB193. The sequence goes on along the minus strand of NZ_NRGY01000001.1, from coordinate 127,139 downwards.
ATTTTCGTCTGATAAAAATGATAAAAAAGAAGAGGCTATCATCATGCTGGATTTAGCGAATATGACTCCAGAGCAGGTAAGAGGATTAATCGGAAAAAACCAAATCGACCAGCCCACATCTGGTATGTGTACAGGTCACATTCAAGCAAATGTCGTCATCGTTCCTAAAAGTCTGGCATATGATTTTTTATTATTTGCCCAAAGAAATCCAAAATCTTGTCCCGTACTAGACGTGACAGATATTGGCAGCTCGGAGCCACGTCTCATGGCAAAAGGCGCAGACTTAAAGTCTGAAGTGCCAAAATATCGTATATATAAATATGGTGAGTTAGTAGACGAGGTATTAGACTTAAAAGAGTACTGGAGAGATGATCTGGTTTGTTTTCTTTTAGGGTGTAGCTTTTCTTTTGAGTCTGCATTATTAAACGCCTCCATTCCTATTAGGCACATAGAAGACAATCACAATGTGCCAATGTATCTCACCAATATAGACACTGAGCCTGCAGGTCAGTTCCATGGAAAGATGGTGGTAAGCATGCGTCCAATACCTTATCAGCTGATCACAAGGGCGGTGCAAGCCACTTCTCGGTTTCCTCAAGTGCATGGCGCACCCATCCATATAGGCGATCCAAGCTTAATCGGTATAAAAGACATTCATTCTCCTGATTTTGGTGAGGCATCCATCATAAAAGAAGGTGAAATACCTGTATTTTGGGCGTGCGGTGTCACGCCGCAAAGTATCGCCATGACCAGTAAGCCCGAGCTTATGATCACGCACGCACCAGGCTATATGTTTATCTGCGACCCAAAAGATGAAGACTTGGCAGTGCTGTAATTTCTGTCCACTGCACTCGCTGGCATCAAGGGTTTTAAAAAACCAATCATGACTTATTAAATAGATTAAGGATGTTTGTTTAATGCCTCAAAAGGCTTATCAAAGGCGTTTAAGCACAACGTCTTAACCACGAATCATTGCTCACTTTTACACTAACGGAATAGCCAAGCACATGAATATGAATATTAACTTCACGGATTTAGAAAAACTCATAAAACTGGCCGAAGGCTCAGACATAAAATCTTTAGAACTGACCGATGGCGACACGCGTATCTCTATCGTTTGTCACGCTGATGGCAATGACAATAGTGAACGCCATTCTCCTACCAACGCCTCTCATTCAGAACAGCGCTCAATAACAGACGCTTCTGCTCAGAAAGCCATTACCAATAATGAAACAATAAGCTCTGATACAACTGACGAAACAGTAGCCACTGAGAACGCAGAGAATAACGTAACCGCCCCAATGCTCGGCACTTTTTATCTACGCCCAGAACCGACAGCCGAGCCTTTTTTTAAAGTCGGTGATCAAATAGAAGCGAGGCAGACACTATGCATCATTGAAGCCATGAAAATGATGTATGAGGTCAAAGCAGAAACGAGCGGTACGCTTAAAGAGATTTTGGTAGAAGAAGGTGATGTCGTAGAGTATGAGCAGCCTTTATTTATGATAGCGCCAAACAGTTAAGGTCAAGCAATACCGTGTCCATAACACCGCATAAATACTGTATTTGACATCATACTTTTTAGGAAAACAGACATGTTCTCAAAAATCTTAATTGCCAATCGTGGCGAGATTGCTCTACGTATTATCCGAGCTTGCAAACAGTTAGGTATTCAAACCGTCATTGCTCATTCTGAAGCCGATAAAGACTCACTGCCAGTACGCTTAGCCGACGAAAAAGTATGTATCGGCCCTGCCAATGCAACAAACAGCTATCTCAATCAAAGAGCGATCGTCTCTGCCGCCAAAATAACAGGCGCGCAAGCCATTCATCCAGGCTATGGTTTTTTGTCCGAAAATGCGGATTTTGCGGCTTTGATTGAAGAGTCAGGGCTGATATTTATTGGTCCAACCGCAGATAATATTAGAAAAATGGGTGATAAAGTCGCTGCAAAAGAACAGATGACGATGGCTGGCGTGCCCTGCGTACCGGGCTCCGAGGGTGCATTGCCTACCGACTCGGATCAAGTCATCAAGATTGCCAAAGAAGTCGGCTATCCAGTGATCATCAAGGCAGCTAGCGGTGGTGGCGGTCGCGGTATGCGCGTGGTCGAAAAAGAAGCCGATTTACTCTCGGCTATTGCTATGACGCAAACAGAAGCCAAAGCCAATTTTGGTAGTGCCATTGTTTATCTTGAAAAATACTTACAAGCGCCTCGCCATATTGAAATCCAAGTACTGTCTGACACGCATGGTAATGCCATCTATTTAGGTGAGCGCGACTGCTCCATGCAACGTCGCCATCAAAAAGTCATCGAAGAAGCGCCGGCACCTGGCATTACGGACGAGCAGCGCCAGCAGATTGGGCAGGCTTGTGCGACGGCGTGCCAAAAAATGCAGTATAGAGGGGCAGGTACGTTCGAATTTTTATACGAAAATGGCGAGTTCTTTTTTATTGAGATGAACACCAGAGTTCAGGTAGAGCACACCATTACCGAGATGATAACGGGTGTGGATATTGTTCAAGAGCAAATAAGAGTGGCGGCAGGATTGCCGCTTGCGCACAAGCAAAGCGATATCAAAATCACTGGACACGCTTTTGAATGCCGTATCAATGCTGAAAATGCCAACACGTTTTTGCCCAATGCAGGACGTATAGACTATTGTCATATGCCCGCAGGATTTGGAATTAGAGTAGACAGTCATGTCGAGTCAAACTATACCGTGCCGCCCTCTTATGACAGCTTGATTGCCAAAATATGCGTACACGACCATTCAAGAGAACAGGCCATAGCGAAGATGCAAGCCGCCTTATCAGAGGCGCAAATCACAGGTATCGATACCAATATTGGTTTGCACCAACGTCTATTCAAAGACAAAGTATTCTGTGACGGGCAAATGAGTATTCATTATCTGTCTGAATGGATACAAGACAACATATAACGATGCATAATAAAAATGAGCGCCAAAGCGAACACGAAAGCTGAAACAAAAAATGGAGCGCATACAAATGGAAATACAGTGGCAAATATGCAGTGAAACAAATCTGGCTTTGTTCTTTCCAAAGCCAGTTACCCTAGACAAGCAGCGACAATGCTGGGCGTTAGCGGACATTATAAAAAAAATGCCAGAAGTCATAGAAGTCGTGATTGGCATGAATACGCTCAGCGTATTTACGGTTTCATTGACCCTGACTGAGCTCAGAAATGTAGAACAGGCGTTATCTGAACTACTGAATGACATGCCTTCAAAAACCATAGAGGGCAAGTATGTCGAAATCCCTGTGCATTACGGTGGCAAGTACGGCCCTGATCTTGCTGCCATGGCGAATGATTTAAACCTCTCAGTTGAAGACGTTGTCAATCTGCATACGGAGGCGACTTATACCGTGTATTTCATTGGTTTTCAGCCGGGATTTCCTTATCTTGGTGGCTTATCTGAATCGTTGTATTTCCCAAGACATGCTATACCTCGAACGCAAGTACCAGCAGGCTCAGTCGGTATAGGCGGCGAGCAAACGGGGGTTTATCCTTTTGAATCGCCAGGCGGTTGGCAACTATTGGGGCAAACCGATACCTCATTATTTGATTTAACCAAAGACTCTCCGACGCTGCTAAACGCAGGCGATACCTTGAAGTTTACAGCGATTGATATTCATGAGTAAAGCTAACATGAATAAAAAATATAAATAGGTGGTATCAATGAAAATTTTAGCCGCAAGCGCCCTTGCTAGTATCCAAGATTCAGGACGATTGGGCTACCGAAGCATGGGCGTGGGTAGAAACGGAGCGATGGACAGCTGGTCTTTGCAGGCTGGCAACGCGTTGATGAAAAACAAGCTGAATGAGCCAGCGATTGAGATTGCTTTGGGTAATTTGACTATAGAATTTGAAGAAGACGTCAGTTTTTGCTTAACAGGCGCATTATATGAAGCATATTTAGATGACAAACGCATTCCTTGCTATTGGCGTATCAATGCAAAAGCCAATCAAACGCTCAAACTGGTACGTCCGCTACAAGGTATGTATACCTATCTATGTGTACATGGTGGCTTTGATATTGAACCAGTCTTAGAGTCGACCAGTACCAATACCAAAGCGGGTTTTGGTGGATTTGAAGGTAGGTATCTTAAAGCCGATGACACTTTAAATGTAAAAGTCGCTTCACACTTACCCGTCATTGGCGTGACTCGCCTGACACCAACTCAAATGATTAGAGTCATAAAAAGTAGCGAGTATGAGTGTTTTACCGCTGCTTCCCAAGAAGTGTTTGAGACACAAGCGTGGAAGCTGCAAACTAACAGCAATCGTATGGGCTATCGCTTGGCAGGAAAAGCAGCGCTTGAATTTGCTGAGCCTGTAGAGATGAGTTCGCACGGCGTAGATATTGGTATGATTCAAGTACCACCGCAAGGGCAACCCATTGTTTTGATGGCAGATGGGCAGACGACAGGCGGCTATCCCAAAATTGCTACCGTCATCAATGCAGATATAGGACTGATGGCACAAATTCGGTTCGGTAAAGCGTGTCAGTTTACGCTCGTAGATTTAGAACAAGCATTGCATGAACAACAAAAAAGACACCACTATATTAAGCAAATTAAGGAATATGCTGATGAAAATTGATTTAAATGCCGATGTCGCTGAAGGCTGCGGGCAAGATGATAAATTATTAACCATCGTCAGCTCGGCGAATGTCTGCTGCGGTCTTCACGCGGGTTCTTATGATGAGATGCTGGCTACCTTACAATTGGCCAAAACAAACAATGTAAGAGTAGGCGCGCATCCGGGACTGAACGATAGAGAAAACTTTGGCCGTACCAATCAGAGCTTGAATGAAGCCAGTTACCGCGCTTTGTTATCCTATCAACTGGGGGCAACCAAAGCACTCTGTGATTTGGTTGGTGTACCTTTAGAGTATGTGAAGCCCCATGGTGCGCTGTATAACCAAGCAGCGGTTGATCAAGCATTGTCAGATATCTTGGTGAGTGAAATCAAACGCTTCGACCCAAATTTAAAAGTGATGGGCTTGTCGGGTGGTCACCTTGTCAAATCAGCAAAAAATCATGGTTTAGTGTCAATATCAGAAGTGTTCGCCGATCGCAACTATGAGGAAGATGGCTCATTGGTCTCCCGTAGTAAAGACAATGCATTGATCACTGATACTAATGAAGCAATCAATCATGTATTACAGATGATTACGGAGGGGACTGTTACCAGTGTAAGCGGCAAAAAAATCCCAGTAGAGGCGCAAAGTATCTGTTTACATGGTGATGGGGAACATGCGATTTTATTTGCTCAAGAGATTAAAAAACAACTAGAAATCAAAGGTATTAAGATATCCGCTCAATAGTAATTTGAATCGACTTATTTTGTATAACACAAGGATGTTCATGAGTACCTTAAAAAAACACAATACCGCCATTTTGGGCGCGGCCTTTTTGATGGCCACATCAGCTGTCGGACCAGGGTTTTTGACCCAAACGGCTACCTTTACCGAAAGTCTGATGGCAAGTTTTGGTTTTGTTATTCTAATATCTATTATTATGGATATTGGCGTACAGCTTAATGTTTGGCGCATTGTCGCTGTCTCTAGAAAACGGGCACAGGAAATTGCCAACTTAGTATTCCCAGGCGTCGGTTACTTGCTTGCATTTTTAATCATTGCAGGCGGGCTTGCTTTTAACATTGGTAACATTGGCGGTGCAGGTCTTGGCATGCAGTCTATGTTCAATATCTCGCCTATCACTGGGGCATTGATCAGTGGTGTCGTCGCAGTAGCCATATTCTTAGGCAAAGAAGCCGGCCCCATGATGGATAAGTTTGCTCAGCTGATGGGCTTTATTCTTATTGTATTGATCATTTATGTGGTGTTCAAATCTGACCCACCATTGGCTGAAGCTGTTACTAAAACCATCATGCCCGATAAGATTGATGCAGTGGCTATCGTTACTTTGGTCGGCGGTACGGTTGGCGGTTATATTACGTTTTCAGGTGCACACCGCTTATTAGAAGCAGGCGTGAGTGGAGAAGAAAATCTGGGCGCAGTGACGCGAAGTTCAGTGTCTGGTATTTTGATTGCTTCTGTTATTCGTGTGTTCTTGTTTCTTGCCGTTTTAGGTGTGGTGTCTCAAGGTTTTACCTTGAATCCGGCAAACCCAGCCATGTCGCCTTTTGAATATATATTAGGCAATGCAGGTAAGGTGATTTTTGGTATGGTCATTTGGGCCGCCTCCGTGACTTCTGTTATTGGTGCTGCTTATACTTCTGTGTCTTTTATGACCAATTTTCATCCGTTTATTGAAACGTACAAACGCTATTTTATTATTGGCTTTATCGTCATCTCAACGCTGGTGTTTGCCACTATCGGTAAGCCTGCTCAAGTACTGGTATTGGTCGGTACGTTAAATGGTTTGGTACTGCCTATTGCCATGGTCATTATTCTTATCGCTGCTTATAGAAAAAACATCGTTGGTAACTACAAGCATCCTATTTGGATTGCCGCATTTGGTTGGTTGATTGCCATTGTCATGAGTATTCTAAGCGTGATGACGATCGCTAAATATCTTGGTATGAGTTGATAATTAATTAAGGAATTTATGATGGATATAGAGCAAATAGCGCGTGTGGTTAAGCTGGTTGAGCGCAGTCAGTTGCACGAAATAACAATTGCGAATAACGGGCAATCTATTAAAGTAGTTAATAATGTAGACTCACAGAACAGTGCTAATCCGCTAGAAGCTATGCCGACTCAAGAGCTTGAACAGAAAGACAGTAAACCATTACAAGTATGTGCAACTCATGTGGGAAAAGTTTACTTAAGTGAAGATGATACAACTGACCAGCTGGTAAATGAAGGAGATAGTATCGAAAAAGGCCAAACGATCTGTTTCATTGAGGAGTTGACTCGTTTGCTTCCTGTTATCAGTGATAAAACAGGTATTGTTGACACCATCTTAGTTAAAAATGGACAAAACATCGAATATGGTCAGCCTATTTTAAAATTAACAAGCAGTACATAGCGTGTATGGATTAACTTAGCATTCAGCCAGCAGCTTATTGATTTTTTACTTGGCGGTATCTTGTCTTTATATGGGCTTGGTACCGTTACTTTTATGGGTAATGACTAAAAGTACAATTATTAAGAGGTGCAAAGAGAGTTGACAAGTGACTTCTGTATGAATCAAAACATTTCCATTACAATAACTACTATGACGATAGATAAAATAGAACACGTATCCAAAACTGAAATCATAATTCAAATAATAAGGACGGTTTATGACTATGTATAAAACTATTTTAATCACTGGTAGCACGGACGGCATTGGCAAATTAGCTGCTTTAAAACTGGCAGAAACGGGGCATCAAGTGTACCTGCATGGCCGCGATGCTGACAAACTGGCCAATGTGATTAGTGAAGTCCAAGCAGTAACGACAGGTGAAGCAGTAGATAGAGTTGGTGGGTTTGTAGCGGATTTCTCTGATTTAACTGCTGTACTTAAGATGGCATCCGACGTGAATGAAAAGTTGCCAAAGCTAGATGTATTGATAAACAATGCAGGAATTTATACCGCGTCAGTCGCAACGACCAAAGATGATTTGGACATACGCTTTGTGGTCAATTATTTAGCGCCTTATGAGTTGACTAATGCGCTATTACCGTTACTCAAGCAGTCTGACAAAGCCCGCATCATCAATCTAAGCTCAGCTGCCCAAACGCCGATATCATATGAGGCGTTTGCAGGACAAGCTAGTCTGGATGACAAAGCTGCCTATGCGCAAAGTAAGCTGGCGCTCACGATGTGGAGTATGCACTTAGCGGATAGGGTTGCTGGCGACGATATCAATGTGATTGCTGTGAATCCGGGATCATTGTTGAACACCAAGATGGTTGACGAGGCGTATGGTCATCACTGGTCATCAGCAGACAAAGGCGCAAATATCTTAACGGAACTGGCAATCTCAGATGAGTTTGCTAATGACACGGGTAAATACTTTGATAACGATATCAAAGATGGCATACAAGGTGATGTAAGAGGCGAGTTTGGAAAACCGCATGCTGATGCTTTGAATAAAGAAGCCATTGCAAAGCTTGAGAAGCATACAGAGCAGGTCTTGCAATCGTTATATTAACCATAACTCATTTCATAAGAAGCTTCACTTAAGCTAATTAATGTCCAGATAAAGACGCTACTGACGCTATTTATTATTAGGAATAAAAACAATGCAAAATCAGACAGTAAAAGCCATTGGTTATAAAGACAATTTCGCTATCGATAATGAACAAGCACTACAAGACATTACCCTTGAGAAACCGACTGCTACAGGCCATGATATTTTGGTAGAGGTCAAAGCCATATCTGTAAACCCCGTAGATTATAAAATCCGTCAGTCACGTCCTGCACTAGACGGTAAGTATGCGGTGATTGGCTGGGACGCGGCGGGTATCGTGACGGCTGTCGGCGATGAGGTCAGCTTGTTTTCAGTAGGGGATAAGGTATATTACGCGGGTGATTTGACCCGTTCAGGTAGCAACGCTGAATATCAACTGGTTGATGAGCGCATCGTTGGGCGTATGCCATCATCGCTATCTTTTGCGGAGGCCGCTGCATTGCCACTCACGACGATTACTGCGTGGGAGATGTTATTTGAGCGTTTACAAATACCGGTTTCTGATAGCTCATCAGGTGAGAGCGCAAATGACGTCTCAGTATTGGTCATTGGTGCGGCAGGCGGAGTCGGCTCCATATTAACGCAGTTATTAAAGACACGAACGTCTGCGACGATTATTGGCACCGCGTCAAGAGATGAGAGCGTACAGTGGTTAAAGGATTTGGGCGCAGATCATGTGATTAATCACCGCAACCCTTTATTTGATGAACTACAACAGACAGGCATCAATGAAGTAGATTATGTCATCAGTCTAAATAACACTGACGAGCATTATGAAGAAATCATCAAATGCTTAAAGCCACAAGGTAAATTGGGACTGATTGATGATCCAAAATCATTAGATGCCAATGCGCTTAAAACTAAGTGTTTAAGCTTACACTGGGAGTTCATGTTTACGCGCTCAATGTTCCATACGCCAGATATGCTTGAACAGCATCGTTTACTAAATGACGTGGCAAAATTAATTAATTGATGCGGGTGATATTAAAACCACGGTTGCTCATAATCTTGGCACTATCACGGCTGAGCATGTACGCCATGCACACCAAATGCTAGAAAACCAACAAGCACATGGCAAGATTGTATTAGAAGGTTGGCCTGCTTAGGATCGACATCTTTGGCGGATTGAATGATTAATCCGGCAAAATACGTTACAATGCTAAAACCAACATCACTGCCATATCTTATCCAGCATCCTAAACTAATTTTGTGATGAGCAATATTACTGCAAAACTTAAATGTCAGGTAGCAATAGAGAGAGCAGAAATGCTATTTTTTAGTTTTGGCGACACAAACTCTAAAAAAACTCTCATTTTCTGCGGTAAGTATTTCCGAGTCTTATGAAGCAAGTGTACTGGGATTTTATTAGGCTCAAACTCATTTAATATGATTTGTAGATCGCCTTTATCTATAGCATCTTTAACCTGGTAATGTAGTTGCTGGGTTATACCCACTCCCTTTATTGCAGCCTTGACTGCGGAATCACTATCATTAACCGTTAGTCTTGGCAAAATATCTATATGAGCTGTTAATCCAGAGTCAGGAAAATGGTAGCTCCAATAAGGAGTTGTCATTGCAGTATCTAATGATATGCACGAGAGTTGCGTTAAATCATAAGGTGATTCAATTTTGCCATGGCTTGATAAAAACTGTTGGCTTGCACAGGTCACGATGCGCATACTTCCTACTTGAGTTGCTATCATTGTACTATCCGGCAACTTTCCTATTCTAATCGCCATATCTACGTCATCTTCAAAAAGATTGATATTTTTATCCGATAATAAGAGTTGGACGTTTATATTTGGATATAAAGACAAAAATTCAATAATAGTTGGTAGCACATATAACCTGCCAAACATAACTGGCGCTGTAATCACCAAATCTCCTCTTGGCTCCAAATACTCTCCTTTTGCCTTACTTTCAGCCTCTTCAACCTGTATTAATATTCTCTTACAGGCCTCTATATAGTCGTATCCTGAATATGTCAAAGACAACTTCCTGGTGGTTCTATGCAATAGACGAACGCCAAGTTGGTTTTCAAGCTCAGATATTTTTCTACTTAAGGTCGGTAATGGTACGTTCAAAATTTTGCTTGCGGCAGAAAAACTGCCAACTTCCGCTACTTTAATTAACATAAACATTACTTGTAACCGATCCATAATTATCTCATTTATTGAAAGTATTATTATCAAAATTACAGTATTATCTTTTAAATAGCAAAGTGCCATACTGATTATGTCAAAATTGATATAGGAAATACCTTATGAGCACTTTATCTGATGTAAATACGCAGATTGCGCTTGCCTACGATCATGTTGGTATTAGAGTAAGTAATAGACGAGAAGCAATTAGGTTTTATGAGCGTCTTGGGTTCAAAGAAACCTACCGTATACCTGAAGGAGAGGCTAATGAAATGGTCACCTCGGCTGGCGTGCGCATTAATCTTATTTTCAATGGTGCAAAGAACAGAGATGTAAAGAACCTGCTGCTTGATGAGACGATTAAAAGACCAGGTATCACCCATCCTGCGTTTATTATTCATGACATAGATGAATTTCAAAACTGGCTTCTTAAAGAAGGCATTAAGGTCACGGAAGGGCCTAAAAAATTAGGTCCAAGAAGAGTTGCTCTATTCATCCGTGATCCAGACGGCAATGTACTCGAATTCAATCAACTACTACCTGAGGAAACAAAACATGAAACTATATGATTTAGATGTGTCAGGGAACTGCTATAAAGTAAGGTTATTTGCGTCCTTTATCAACACACCTTTAACGATTGTGCCCGTTGATTTTATGAATGGTGAACATAAAACAGACGCATTTATCCAATTAAATCCTTGGGGAGAAATCCCTGTTTTGGAAGATGGAAATATTGTCTTAAGAGATTCACAAGCCATCTTAGTATATTTAGCCAGTAAGTATGGTGGTGAAGCGTGGTGGCCTAGCGAAGCACACCTGCAAGCTGATGTAATGCAATGGCTATCTGTTGCTGCTAATGAGATAAAACATGGCCCAGGTGCAGCACGTTTGATTAAAAAGTTCGGCTTGGAAGGTGATCGAACTCAATCTTTAGAGCGTTCACATAAAATATTAGCATTGATAGACAGTCATCTTGGTACTCACAATTGGTTGGCTGCTAGCCGTCCTACTATTGCGGACTGTGCAGTTTACCCATACATTTCAATTGCGCATGAAGGAGATGTGGTCATAGACAAGTATAGTAATATTAAAGAATGGATGAATCGCTTAGAGAGACTACCAGGTTATATATCTATGCCTGGGAATCAAGTTTAGTAGCCTAAGAGTAGAAAGTAGGGTTAAGCTGGCTCATCTTTTAAGAATGAGACAGCTTACTAGGTAGAGACATTTGCAATTAAATGTTCTTTGGAGTACTTAGACTTAAAGGTAAAGTGGTTTGGAATAAACATATCGATCATTCAGCTAGGTCTGCTTAAGCAGTTATAAGGTCAATTTAACATCTTATAAATACTTAATGCCAAATTCTACCCAGCACCCTAAACCAGTTTTCTGATGTGATTTTTTTAATCAGCTCATCAGAGAAGTGTCGTTGTTGCATACGCTCAATAAGTCTGGAGATTTGACTAATATCAGACAACTCATCGGGCAACAGGCAACCATCAAAATCAGAACCAAAGCCAACGTGATCTTCGCCTAGATGGTCAATCAGATAAACAAGGTGATCGACAATCACATCAAGCGAGGTATGCGTATTACGTTGCCCATCCGTACGCAGAAATGCCACATCAAAATTCACTCCAACCATACCGCCATTTTGCTTAATAGCAGCCAGCTGACGATCGGTTAGGTTTCTTGCTTGCGGACATAAGGCGTGCGCATTGGAGTGGGTTGCGACAATGGGCTGATCCGCAATCTCTAGCGTATCCCAAAACGCACGCTCATTCATATGTGACACATCGATCAGCATGTGCTTGTCACGGCACGCCAAAACAAGGTCTTTGCCTTCGCGGGTTAGACCAGAGCCTGTATCTGGCGAGTGCGGAAAGGATGCATTTAAACCATCACCAAAGAGGCTTTTTCTATTCCATAGCGGGCCGATACTTCTGAGTCCTGCTTCATAAAACACATCTAGTAAGTCAGGCTCAATAGCCAAAAATTCAGCGCCTTCAAGATGAAGAACAATGGCCAATTGCTGGTTCTGCTGGCAGGCTCTGATTTGTGCAACGGACGTACAGATCTGAATCTGACCGTCTGATCGCGCCTGCAATTGCTGGGCAAGTTCTAATTGCGCACAGCAAATATCAACGATTTCTTGCGGAGTGAAGTCTGAGTTTGACGGATTGGATAACTTATCGGGATGGTTGTTTTTTACATAAGCATAGGGCGGTAAGAAAATAGAGAATAATCCGCCCATCCAACCTGCTTGTCGGCAACGATTTAAATCTAAATGTCCCGGTAGCGTGCCATAAATAAAATCATGCACCGGATCGTCAGCCGAGCTTAGCCACAGGCGGGTTAACAGATCGTTATGGCCATCAAAGATGATAGGCTTGGCATTCATATTTAATCCATCAGGGTACGAGTAGGAATCAATTGCTCTTGACCTACTTGTACTTTATTGGCTTGTGTTTCATTGACTTGTTTATCACTTAACCGCTTGGAGTTTTTAGGGTTGCGAAAGCGCAATTCCTCAAAAGGTACGGGCGTCTCGCTGTTGACACGCGCTTCTTCGATCAGATAGTGATAAGGCGATTTGCCACATACTGGATCGGCGTTTTTGGCATCGCCCGTCAGCATAAAAGCTTGGCAACGACAACCGCCATAATCGCGTTCTTTATCAGGGCAGCTTTGGCACATATCAGGCATCCACTCATCACCGCGAAAGTGATTGAAGCTGTCTGAGTCATACCAGATGTCTTTTAATGGTGTCTGCCTGACATTAGGAAACTGCATGGGCAGCTGTCTGGCGGCATGACACGGTAGGGCAGTGCCATCAGGCGCGACGGTCAAAAAAATCTTGCCCCAACCATCCATACAAGGTTTTGGGCGTTCTTCATAATAATCAGGTACCACAAAGATTAGTTTGCATTTGATACCACGTTCTTCAATTTTTTTGCGGTATTCATTAGTAATGCGTTCGGCTCTGACCACTTGTTCTTTGGTCGGAAGTAAACCTTCAATGTTTTCAAACGCCCAACCATAAAACTGGCAAATAGCCAGCTCGACCGTGTCTGCTTCAAGCTCTAAGCATAGATCAATAATCTGATCGATCTGATCGATGTTTTGGCGATGAATCACAAAGTTGAGCACCATCGGATAGTCATATTGCTTGACCAAACGTGACATCTCATACTTTTGTTCAAAGGCATGCTTTGAACCCGCCAATGCATTGTTTACCGACGGATCACTGGCTTGGAAGCTAATTTGAATATGTTGTAGGCCTGCTTCTTTTAGACTCGCGATTCTGGCCTCAGTGAGTCCCATACCTGAGGTGATAAGGTTGGTATAAAAGCCTTGTTTGTGTGCATAAGCGACCAGCTCTTCCAAATCTTGGCGAACCAGCGGCTCACCACCCGAAAACCCAAGCTGTACCGCGCCCATTTGCCGCGCTTGATCAAACACATCAAACCACTCCCCAGTCGTTAGCTCTTCTTTATACTGAGCATAATCAATGGGATTGGAGCAATATGGACACTGTAATGGGCAGCGATAAGTCAGCTCCGCCAGCAGCCATAATGGTAGTCCTACTGGCGCAGTCATACTAAATCGATCCAATGTTCGCGCTGGGCCACTAGCATATACTCAACGATGTCTTGCTCGATTTCAGGTACATCACCAAACATGGCTTTTACCTTTTGGATAATATCCGCAATGGAGGCTTCACCATCAATATGCTGACCAATGATGCTGGCGCTGTCATTAAGTTTGATCATACCTTCAGGGTAGAGCAACACATAAGCATTTTGGGCTGGCTCAAACTGAAAGCGATAGCCATGACGCCATACAGGTACGATAGAATGATCTAACTCAGGTATACTCATTTGAACAATCCTTTATGCCAGACATTATCTGTTGTGACGCTCTGGTAAGGGGCTTGATTATGAACATAAGCCAAGCTCAACGCATCCAAAATCGTCCATAAAATATCAAGCTTGAACTGTAAGATTTCAAGCATACGCTCTTGTTGTTCAACCGTTTTGAATGAGTCGAGCGTAATGGTCAGACCATGCTCAACATCACGGCGAGCTTGACTCAAACGTGAGCGGAAGTAGATATAGCCTTCTTCTTTGATCCAAGGATAATGTTTGGGCCAAGACTCTAAGCGAGACTGGTGAATTTGCGGAGCAAACAGCTCAGTCAGTGAGCTACTGGCGGCTTCTCGCCATGAGGTGCGACGCGCAAAATTCACATAAGCATCAACAGCAAAACGCACGCCTGGTAAAACCAACTCTTCAGAAATCACTTGCTCACGCGTCAGACCAACCGCTTCAGCCAGACTGAGCCACGCTTCGCGGCCACCACCATCAGGATACACGCCATCTTGATCAATCATGCGTTGAATCCACTCTTGACGTACGCGCTGATCGGGGCAGTTCGCCATAATGGCTGCGTCTTTTAGTGGAATATTGATTTGGTAGTAAAATCGGTTGGCAACCCACGCTTGAATTTGCTGCTGCGTTGCCTGTCCTTCATGCATCATGATATGAAAAGGATGGTAAATATGATAATACTGACCTTTTGCCAAAATCGCTTGTTCAAACGCTTCTGTGTTAAGTGCTGTTTTTTCTTCTTGCATCGCTTTTACCTTAATATTTCGGTCTTCACCTTACAACTCAATCTGCATGCCATCAAAAGCCACTTCAACCCCATGCTGTTTTAGTTGGGCTTTCTGTTCAGACTTTTCGTTCAGTATTGGATTGGTGTTGTTGATATGGATCAATATCTTGCGTGAATTGGTGAGTTGGTCTAAATAATGGAGTGAGCCATCTTCGCCACTGATATGCAAATGTCCCATGTCTTGGCCGGTTTTTGTACCGACGCCGCACTCTTGCATCTCATTATCAGTCCATAAGGTGCCATCAATCATCACGCAATCAGACGCTTTCATGATTTGCATTACTTCATCGTCAATTTTGCCCAAACCTGGCGCATAGAACAGCTGCTTTTGTGTTTTCAAATCTTTCACAATCAAAGCAATATTGTCGCCATCATGCGGATCATTGCGATGCGGAGAATAAGGAGGTGCTGAACTTCTGATAACCAATGGGGTTAGCTCTAAATTACTGTAGCCGTCAATTTGAAAGCTCTTTTTTGGATCGATTTGATTGTATTGTAGGCCGCCGTTCCAATGCTTTAGCATATTGAAAAGAGGAAAACCTGTGCTGAGGTCTTGATGCACCATGTCTGTACACCATATCCGAATAGGGCAGCCTTCACGTAGGGTCAACAGGCCTGTGGTATGGTCAAGCTGACTGTCCATCAGCACCACATCTGTGATCCCTGTGTCTCTCAAGTGACGAGCTGGCTGAGCCGCCTTAAAGTCAAATAACTGCTGGCGAATATCAGGTGAGGCGTTGAATAGTATCCAATCTACGCCATTTTCTGATATGGCGATTGACGATTGGGTACGCGTCTGTGCTTCAATCGTGCCCTGACGCACGCCATGACAGTTATCGCAATTGCAATTCCACTGCGGAAAGCCGCCACCAGCTGCTGAGCCTAAAACATGAATATACATAGATCAATTTTTCCAAATTTCTAAAAAAATAAAAGCCCTAATCATCTAGGGCTTTTAATGTACTGAGTTCTAGTAAATCTTAACGTGCTTCAAAATACATAGTGATTTCGAAACCGATACGGATGTCTTGAAAAGCGGGTTTAGTCCACTGCATGGGATGTCTCCGAAAAGTTATTATGGGATCATCGTTGAGATGAATGAAAGTAACCATCTATAAAGTAACTATATATCAATGGTATTATAAGCCGACCCTCAATGTCAATTTGTTAAAAATTATGTTTGGAGGGTTTTGGTAACAAAGCCTGACGGTAGTGAAAGCTTTCACTCTAATGCTTAGGTTCTATAAAGCACTTTGACCACATGCCAGCCAAATTTGGTTTTTACTAAGTGTGGGGTCAGTAGCTCACCGCTGAAACAAACTTTATCAAATGCGGGTACCATTTGACCTTGTGTGAACTCTCCTAAGTTACCGCCTTTTTTACCTGATGGGCAGGTGGAATGTTTCTTAGCCAGCACATCAAACTGAGCACCTTTTTGGAGCTTGGCAAGAATGTCATCAGCCTGTTCTTTGTGTTTTACTAAAATGTGTAATGCGCTAGCGGTACGAGCCATGGTGTAAACCTTTCATAAAATATCGATTATCAAGGCATTATATCATGGCTTATCTTGGTTGCTAACCTCGCTTGGATACGCTACCAAATGGTAAGTGAGAATATAATTCTAACTAAGATAGCCAAAAGTAGCTTTTAACTGAATTGAAAAGTCTTAGTATAAATAGCAGTCTAAACTGAAACTACAGGTTACGTTTTCGGGTGATAAGCAACCGACAATGTAGTAACTTGAAGAAAATACATCATCAAGAGTACGAGCAATGTTTTATCGCTAACTTGGTAAAAACTGAGGTGGTTACGGAAATCGTCGTCTAACGAGTCGTGATTCTTGGTTATTTAATTATTTGTTTACAAAGGTAAATATTGGCGTGTTATAAGCCATCGAAACATGCCAGAATAACCTGTAAGTGGCTTTGAGCTCTTCTAAGCTGAACCATAAAAAATTGACTGGAGTTAACGATGGGCCATAACGACCACCTTGAAGATCACTATCCGGAATTACCAGAAAAAGCGGGCGTAAATACAAGTTTAGGCTTTGAACCTAATAATGAATGGCTTTTATCAGCACCGTCTGACCTGCGTCATGAAGCTATGCGGCAATGGTTCCTGAGTCGTTTTTGGGACCCAGCGAATGATACACCATATAATGGTCGTGAAGGAGGGTACTTCTATATTCATGGAGGTCCTTACGAAGCAGAAGACAAGTTGTGTGATAGGTTCGGGGATTTGTTCGATGATGACATAGTGCGCGCTGTAATTGATGATGTGGAGTCAGACGGTATATATGAATGGGCCCCAATACATACTAAACCCGATTATGATGCATACTTTTCTTTTGAAGTGGAGGCGAAAGACTCACCATATCGACAATTTCTTCAGCGTTTATCAGAAATTGATTCATTAAACGCGGCGGTCCTAGATTCGAAGCATAAAGTACTACTACGCCAATTGCTTTATTCACATCTAATTGGTGCTTTAGAGACATACTTGTCAGATACTATGTCATATCGGGTTAAAACCGATGAAGATGTCTTTAAAAGATTCGTTTCAAACTGCTCTGAGTTCAAGCAAGAAAAATTAGAGCTATCAACTATATTCAACCGTCTTGAGACGCTAAAAAAGCAGGTTGAGCAGTACATACAGAAAACTGTCTGGCATCGTCTTGATAGAGTTATGCCGCTTTTTTCGAGTTCGCTGAATATCGAAAGGCTAGAGATTAAACAACTAATGGGATACATTGTGATTCGTCATGACATAGTCCACAGAGGCGGAAAAACAAAGGAAGGTAGTCATGTGGAAATTACATCAGATAAACTATCTGAGCTACGTCATTGTATTGCAAGCTTTGTTGAGAAAATTGAAGGAGAACTAACCTCGGGAAATGATTTTAAGTTTTAGTTGTTTTTCAAGAGCCGCTCAACAAGTTACTGCACTCGGACTTAATACAGTTATCGCGTTTGTTGCTAAAATAAAAGGCAGAAAAAATAGCACTAATTTTGTAGTTTAGTAATTCGACAAATTAATTATGGCTCTAGTTTTGAATTAAGTTAACCCACGAAAAGCGTAGGTTAACGTCGTGTGGGAATAATTATGACTAAGTATTACTGAGAGTTTTATGCAAAGTTCCGCTTTGAAGATATTGAAAGAATTGGAAAAATCTGGAGAGCTATCTCTTGAAGAGATAGGTAACCTGATTCCGAAAAAACATCGAAATCACAAGGATTTTTATGTCTTTGCCTCGTTGGTTTCTGAAGGCTTTGTAGACGACTATTTTTTAATAGATAGCTCAAGACCTGATCCGAACAGGTATAAGGAACAGCTTCTTGCTAGAAAATATTTTGCATGTAGTACTGCTGAGTGCTCGGCAGAATATGAAGGATTATCATGGATGCTGACATCAGGAACGCTAAAAGGACAAACATTTGCTTTATCTGGCAAAGGCAGTTTGCTTCTGTCGGAATATCGCACGAAAAGATTTGATAGGATATTTACGCTCTCGTCTGGGATTTTCGTTGGAATTTTGGTAGCCGTTATAAGCGCTTATGTTAGAAGTATATTGAGTGGAAATACTTAACAAAGCGTTAAAATTCGGCTAGCAAGCTTGCTTGAATATTCAAAACGTTCCTGTTTTTCCGGCACATTAACGCGGGCATTGGTACGACTCCCACTGTCTAGCTAAACACACTAATCCTTGTCTAATTTTTTAAACCATAATTACTTATACTAGGTTTAAAGCGAGTTAAGACATAGACTGAAGCAAGTAATGTATTCAGTCTATGTTCGTGGGTCAATTACACTTACTCTATTGGAGACGGCTTACCGTGTGGGCTTGAGCGCAGATATTGTTTAGGCGCTTTTACTTTTGCGCCAAGCTCGGCTGCAGCGTGCCAAGGCCAGTGCGGGTCATAAAGCATGCCTCGTGCCAATGCAACCGCATCCGCTTGCTGCTTGGTGATGATACTTTGCGCTTGCTCGGCTTCAGTGATTAATCCCACGGCGATTACTGGTATATCTACCGCTTCTTTTATCGCGGTTGCAAAAGGCACTTGGTAGTTAGCTTCCACAGGAATTTGTTGTTCTGGACTCAGTCCTGCGGTGCTCACATGGATATAATCACAGCCTAACGCCTCTAATGCTTTAGCCAGTTCGATCGTTTGTGTAAGATCCCAGCCGCCCTCAACCCAATCGGTTGCAGACACACGCACACCCACGGGCTTTTCACTTGGAAACTCGGCTCGAACCGCTTTAAATACGTCAAGTAACAAGCGCATTCTGTTCTCAAGATTGCCGCCGTATTGATCATCACGGTTATTAGAAAGCGGTGATAAAAACTGATGTAATAGATAGCCATGTGCCCCATGAATCTCAATCAAGTCAAGACCCAGCGCATCGGCGCGTTTTGCCGCATTGACAAAATCACTTATTAACTCGTCAATGTCATTTTGAGTCATTGCTGTAGGCACAGTAGAATTTTCATCATATGCAAGCGCCGACGGTGCCACCGTTTGCCAACCATTTACCTTATCAGGGGCAATCGAACCGCCGCCGTCCCAAGGTTTTTCGGTTGACGCTTTACGCCCAGCATGCGCAAGTTGTACGCCAATCGGCATAGGGCTGTACTGTCTGATAGCGGTTAGCGTTTTATCCAGCGCTGTTTGCGTCCTGTCATCCCATAATCCCAAATCAGCATAGCTGATACGTCCTTGTGGGTTGACCGCAGTCGCTTCTAAGATAAGTAGTCCTGCGCCGCTCAAACTCATTTGGCCCAAATGAATCGTATGCCAATCGCTTGCCGCGCCATCATTGGCGGAGTACTGGCACATAGGGGCGATTATAATACGGTTGTCTAATGTGAGTTGCCCAAGTGTCAAAGGCGAAAAAAGTTGGCTCATGGTGAATCCTTAAAAACGTACCTAAAGGCACGGAAAATAATATGCAAAAGTGATATAAATTATTTATGGTCAATGCTCTTTAAAAGAGAAGTGAAACTGGGATGAGTGCTGCGCAGTCTTTGTATTAACAGCACGCAACAAAAATCTATACCTGTCTCACATGATGATGAATGTATCTACTTTATTGAAAACTGACTATATGTGATTACCGCTTGAATAGTTGATGGGGATGACTTGTTATTTTTATAGGGCACATCTAACGGCAGGTCGTTACGGTTATGCATTAGTCGTTTAAAAATTGTTAGTAGGTGTTTCTTCGTATGATGTTTCACTACTCGGTTTTTGCTGCAATGCTTTTGCAAGGTATAGAACGGCTAGAGAGCCGCTATCTTGGTTTAAGTGGATTGTTTATTAAGAATTATCGATTTGCTATAACTAAAACTCAGATGAACGAGATGAAGACAACCTCACAAATCAGCTAATGTACAAATTGTCTTCAATGCTATTTTTCATATGTAGCAGGCGAGGGGCGATGTCTTCTTCTAATTTATCACGACTAAGAACGAAGCTTGGTGCGCCGCAGTTAAAGGTCAATAGGCCTTCAGTTGGATGCATCAATGCTGTGGCAACCGCATTGACGTCTTTTTGCCATTCACTGATAGAAAAACAATAGCCGTAATCGTCATAATCTTTAAAAGCCTTATCGAGCCCGCGTCTGATCTTTAACCAATCCTCTTTATGCTTCGTACGAATGGCATCCAGTATGAATTCTTGCTCAGCTTGCGGCATGCTGGCTAGGCAGGCTCTTCCCATTGAGCTTAAATGAATCGGTAAGTAGGAACCGACATTGCGTCGCATGGTCGTGGTGCTGGATCCTTGCACAACATTGAGATACACCATTGTCAGGCGATCACGAGTGGCCATAGCCACGGCACTGTTAGCATAGTCTGCCAACTCTTCCATAAAGGGGGTGACCAAGTTATTAATAGAGATATTGGCCATCATGGTATAGCCGAACCCCAACACGCCTACAGAAAGTTGATACTTGCTACTATTTGGAGATTGCTTTAAATAACCTAACTTGACTAAGGTATAAGTGAGACGCGTGATGGTTCCTTTAGGAAGCCCTGTTAATTGACTTAACTCTTGGTTTCCTAAAAAAGGGCGTTGCGGGGTAAAACAACGCAATAGCTCAAGTCCTCGAGCCAAAGCAGTGATGAACTGTCTATCGCTTTGATCTCTCATCTCTGCAATGGGCTCTAGCAACTCAATATGCGTCGTATTATTAGCGCCTTCGTCTGTAGGATTTTTAGTGGTCATATAGTATTTTTATCTCAATTAAGTTCATATAAATATGATAGTAAACGCACAATTCGCGGTAATAATATTATATTAAAGACACGACTAAGAGATTCACAAAGGTATTATAATCTATTTCGCTATGCGGTACATACATGGACGACTATTATGCTTTTTGTGGATCATATTGCTGTTCTTTGATAAATAGGGTTGGAATAAGGCCACATAAGAAGTACGCGCCTGCCATGAGCAATAGGCCTGCGCCGATAGAGTTGTGCATGGCCATATAACCAATGGCGACAGGGGCAATCACTGAGCCGAGTCGTCCAATATTAAAAGCCCCGCCAATCGCCGTTCCGCGAATAGCGGTGGGGAAGCTTTCGGTTAAATAGGTGGCATTAATGGCATAAGGAATACCATATAAGAAACCGAAGGTTAGCATGAGCCAACCAATATTCTCGGGAGTATGGAAATATACCAATATTGGAATAAAAAGCGCTGTACCCATCGTACCAAATGCGAAGACTATTTTGCGCCCAATTTTATCAGCTGCCAGACCTGCCAATACTTTAGCAAACATCATGGTCAGATAAGTACCCGCCATATAGAGCGCCATCTCTTTAAACTTAATACCCAGCTCGGTTTCTAAATAAGAAGGCAGCCAATTGCTGACCCCAAAATAACCAAAGAGTAATAATCCTGAGCTCATCGACCATAAGATAAACATCAAGCGATGTTTTGGATTTTCAAAGATGGCTTTATAAGGATTCTCAGGCTTTTGTAGAGGGTCTTTTGCACCACTAAGTTTAAGCGCACGTGCCGCTTTCCAAGACTGCGTCTCAGGAATCAAAAAATACATAGAGATTGAGAGAAGAATAGGAATAAAGGTTAAGAGGTATAAGGTGCGCCAGCCATAACTTGGAATAATCCAAGCGGAGATGCTTGTGATTACTAACGACCCCAAGGTAAAACCTGTCATCAATGCAGCAAGTACGGTCGTTCGATGTTTAGTCGGCACCATCTCAGACATCAAGGTGTTGGTTGCGATATACAAACTACCGAGACCCAGACAGGCGACAAATCGTAAGCCCACAAATTGCTCATAGCTCTGCACAAATCCGCTAAAACCAGACAGGATAGAAAACATTGCCGTTGCAATCACAATAACCCGTACTCGCCCAAAACGATCACAGGCCCAGCCGCCAAACACGCCGCCGATGGCCATACCAAATAGTGACCAGCTGCCAAGCGCGCCAGCTTGAACATTGGTCAATCCAAACTCCTCTTTCAAGCTTGAGAGAGTAAAGGCAAGGATACCAATATCCGCCCCATCACATAGCAATACCAAAAAACAAAAAAAGAACGCCAGTTTCCAAGGTTGCTTTTGTGCAGTACCCAAGTCTGAATTCGAAGTTATAGCAGCACTTTTCACAATATATATCCTTATTGTTGTGAGAGTAAAACACTATAGTGACGTGACTAACATGATTGAGGCATCTGCGTCCCAGCAAATACCTCAATATGCTTTGATAAAACTAATGCCTACTGATACTTAAACTGATGGCATTGAAAAAAGGGCGCATTACTCGCTCACTTCTTTAATCATATTGCGTGCAATGATGATTTGCTGAATCTGAGTCGTCCCTTCATATAAGCGGTATAGACGCACATCACGATAAAAACGCTCAATACCATAATCAGCGATATAGCCTGCGCCGCCATGAATCTGAACGGCTCTATCCGCGACGCGGCCACACATTTCGGTAGCAAACATCTTGGCGCATGAGGACTCTGTTATGACATCTTTGCCTTCATCACGTAAACGCGCTGCATCTAACACCATAGATTTGGCCGCATAAATCTCTGCCTTTGAATCAGCAAGCATCGCTTGAATGAGCTGAAAATTGGCAATGGGCTGTCCAAACTGTTTGCGATCTACCGCGTAATGTAGCGCGTCATTTAACATACGTGTGGCAGCGCCTGTACTGGCAGCTGCAATATGTAAGCGACCTTTATCAAGTACCTTCATGGCCGTTTTGAAACCCACACCCTCAATACCGCCGATCAATGCACTGGCAGGAACGACGCAGTTATCAAAGATCACATCACAAGTGTGCGCGCCTTTTTGTCCCATTTTTTTATCAATTTTGCCAAGTGTGATACCCGGCGTATCACTCTCAACGATAAATGCTGAGATGCCGCCGGATCTTTTGTTTTGCGGATCCGTACGTGCCATCACGGTAAACACGCCCGCTTGAGGCGCATTGGTTATATAGCGCTTGGTGCCGTTGAGTACATAGTTGTCACCATCTTTAATGGCGGTGGTTCGAAGGGAAGCAGCATCCGAGCCTGACTCTGGTTCAGTCAAGCAAAAAGAGCCGATAATTTCACCGCTGGCAAGTTTTGGCAGATATTTTTGTTTTTGTTCTTCGGTACCGTCAATTACAAGACCGGACGAGCCAATACCATTGTTCGTGCCTATTAATGAGCGAAAGGCAGGTGAGGTGCGCCCTAACTCAAAAGCCACAATGACTTCCTCTTCCATTGTTAGGCCAAGCCCACCGTAGGCTTCTGGAATAGTCAGTCCAAACAAACCCAATTCACGCATTTGATCAATGATATCTTCTGGCAGACGATCGTTTTCTGCTACCCAATCCTCTTTTGGTATCAGTTGGTCGGTGACAAACTGACGGACGGTTTGGACGATATGGTCGAGTACTTCCTTATCTCTAATCATGTATTTCTTCCTTGTTGAAACAATGGCTAAGCTTGCTTAATGAGGGTGTTACGGTTCATTCGAATAAACAGCATAATAGATAGTTTGTTAAATTACAATGATTTTGGTTTAAAAAACCGCAATGCGGTATTTAACGACAATTGAATATATTAGAATTATGGTTTTCTTTTAATAATATCTGTGGTTGTCTCTTCACAAATAGAAATAAACAGTATATATTGGAATTAAATATCGCTATGCGGTATTTGTTGTTTACAAAGGTTTAAAAGGAATAGTGTCATGGAAGAGCAAACAATTTTGATTGAGTCGCCAGTGAATGGTGTTTGCGTGATCACGCTCAATCGACCCAAAGTTCGCAATGCGTTAAATACTGAATTGCGTCAGAAACTGGCAGATATCTTTATCCAACTCAATGACGAGCCACAGACTAAAGCCATTGTGCTGACTGGTGGTGATAAGGTATTCGCAGCTGGTGCTGACGTTAATGATTTTTTGACGGCAAAAACAGTCGATGTATATCTACGTCATAGCGAGCGTTATTGGGATGCGATTACCAATTGTCGCAAGCCAATTATTGCTGCGGTCAATGGTTATGCGCTTGGTGGCGGCTGTGAGCTGGCTATGCATGCTGACATTATTGTCGCTGGCAAGTCTGCTAAATTTGGTCAACCAGAAATCAAAATTGGGCTGATGCCGGGAGCTGGGGGCACGCAGCGATTGTTTCGTACCGTTGGCAAGCATAAAGCCATGAAGCTGATACTGACAGGCGATATGATCAGCGCTGAAGCCGCGGATCAAATGGGGCTGGTTTATGAAGTGGTTGACGATGAAACCACCATCAAGCGTGCCATTGATATTGCTACAAAACTGGCAGGTTATTCGCCCATTGCGCTGACGCAAATCAAAGAAGTGGCCAATCTCGGGGTCGATATGCCGCTACAGGCTGCATTGGCTTTGGAGCGTAAAGCTTTTCAGATTTTGTTTGATACAGAAGATCAAAAAGAGGGTGTAAAGGCCTTTTTGGAAAAACGTGACGCAAATTATAAAGGCCAGTAGCGTGTGGTTTGCTAAGGACAAGCAGACCAATTTTTTGAAAACGAGATTATTCAATAAGATCATATAAAGGACTACTATGACCGCCAATATAATAAGTATCAAATCATTGGCCATCATCGGCACAGGTGTCATGGGCATGAGTATCGCCCAAATTGCTGCCCAAGCGGGTATTCAGGTGCTTTTGTTCGATGCCAAAATTGGCGCTGCTGCACAAGGGCGTCAATCTCTTCAAACCATGCTCGAAAAACTAACGGCTAAAGGTAAGTTTAACGACGCGCAGCTTCAATCTACTTTGGCAAATCTGATAGTGATTGAGGATATGGCCAAAATATCCGCAGTAGATGTCGTTGTTGAAGCCATTGTTGAAAACCTAGAAATCAAGCAACAGCTTTTTAAACAATTAGAAAGCATTGTGTCTACCAAGACAATTTTGGCAACCAATACTTCCTCATTAGCCGTGACCGCGATTGCCGCCAATTGTGCGTACCCAGAACGTGTGGCTGGATTTCACTTCTTTAATCCAGTGCCATTAATGAAAATCGTTGAAGTAATTCCGGGGCTTTCTACTCATCCATCCGTCGTCGAGACATTGACTGCATTAGCGACACACATGGGACATTTAGGAGTGGTGGCAAAAGACACGCCAGGCTTTATCGTCAATCATGGTGGCCGCGCTTATGGCACGGAGGCCTTAAAAATATTAGGGGAAGGGGTTGCCAGTTTTGAGGATATTGATCGCATTTTGCGTGAAGGGGCTGGTTTTCGGATGGGACCGTTCGAACTACTTGATCTTACGGGTATCGACGTATCGCATCCAGTGATGGAATCTGTTTATAACCAATTTTACTCTGAGGCACGTTATCGTCCCCATCCTTTAACGCGTCAAATGCTGATAGGGAAAAAGCTCGGTCGCAAAGTTGGTGAAGGCTTTTATCAGTATGAAGAGGGTCAAAAAGTCACAGCAAATACACCTCAACAGCCATCGTTTGAGGTGTCAGTATCTGATGCAGCCATTACCTCAGTTTGGATTGGCGCAGATTTAGTAGAGGATAGGCAGCAGCTGGTTGATTATTTGTATTCTAACAATATCAATATTGATGATAACGACAAGCCACATTCTGACAGCCTGATATTACTGGCCATGTATGGCGAGGACACAACCAATGCTGCTATGCGCTATCAAGTGAATCCCAAACAAGCGGTTGCCATCGATATGCTGACTGACTTGTCAATGCATCGTACTTTGATGCCAAGTATCGTCACCCAAGATAAGTTTGTGGCACAAGCTTATGCTTTGTTCGGTAAGAGTCCAGACAAAACTATCAATGAAAATAAAGAATTAATACAGTCTACTGCCGGTGCCACGCTCATCAATGAAAGCACGGGCTTTGTGACGCAGCGAGTCATTGCGATGGTGGTTAATTTAGGGTGTGATATTGCACTACAGGGCATCGCGTCTCCTGAAGATATTGATAAGGCGGTTAAGCTTGGATTGGGTTATCCGTATGGCCCTATCTCATGGGGAGATGAGCTTGGTGCTGAGAGAATACTACTTATTTTAACGCGTATCTATGCGTTAACGGGTGATCCGCGTTATCGTCCAAGTCCATGGTTACAGCGCCGCGCTACTCTTGGTATCTCGCTGTTTACTCAGCAAGCCCAATATTCGTAATAATAGACGTATCACTTTATTCAACCAGACATTTTATGGCTGCTTATTTTAGGCAAACAGCTTTTTTAAAAACCATACTTTAGAAGACAACGGTTTAAAAGACAAATATCAAAAATACGACAAGGAACAGTTATGTTAGATGCCTATATTTATGATGGATTAAGAAGCCCTTTTGGTCGGCATGGCGGTGCATTAGCAACGGCTCGTCCTGACGATTTGATTGCCACGGTGATAAAGAACTTGGTGGAAAAGCACCAATTACCTAACGATATCTTTGATGAAGTATTGATCGGTAATACCAATCAAGCTGGTGAAGACTCACGCAACATCGCCCGTAATGCTGCGCTGTTAGCAGGGTTAGATGTAAAAACACCGGGTCAAACGGTCAATCGCCTATGTGCTTCAGGATTATCAACCGTCATCGATGCTGCTCATAGTATTACTTGCAATGAGGGAGATATCATTTTAGCGGGCGGTGTTGAATCCATGACCCGTGCACCTTTCGTCTTTGCTAAGACCGAGCAGCCTTTTAGTCGTGAATTCAAAGTATTCGACACCACCATCGGCAGCCGGTTCCCCAATCCTATCATCGAAGAGCAATTTGGCAACGATAGCATGCCGCAAACGGGTGATAATGTGGCGCGCAAATATGGTATCAGTCGTGAAGCTGCGGATAAGTTCGCAGCAGCTTCGCAAGCTAAATACCAAGCCGCCAAACAAGCTGGGTTCTTCGACGATGAAATAACACCAATTATGGTATCACAAGGCAAAAAGCTCCCTGAAAAAGTGATAGTGGAAGATGAGCATCCGCGTGCCAGCTCTACGGTTGAAGCATTACAAAAATTGAAACCTTTAAATGACGAAGGTGTCGTTACAGCTGGCAATGCGTCAGGTATCAATGATGGCGCAGCTGCTTTGATTATTGGCTCAAAACAGGCGGAAGAAAAGTTAGGCTTCAAGCCTATCGCCAAGATTCTCTCATCTGGTGCCATGGGGGTTGAGCCAAATATTATGGGCGTAGGTCCTGTTGAGGCCATTAAGCTGGCGTTAAAGCGTGCTGATTTGACCCTCGACGATATGGCCATTATTGAAATCAATGAAGCATTTGCATCACAAGTATTGGGCTGTCTCAAAGGTTTAGATATTAACTTTGATGACAAGCGCGTCAATCCCAATGGCGGAGCAATTGCTGTCGGGCATCCGCTTGGTGCATCAGGTGCAAGAATTGCATTAAGCACAGCGCGTGAGCTACAGCGTACTGGTGGCAAGTATGCAGTAGTCAGCTTATGTATTGGTATTGGGCAAGGGCTTGCTATGGTGATAGAACGGGTGTAAATCTTCTACGCTATCTTTATTACTATGATTCTCGCCACATTATTTTATGATCAAGGACGACAATAATGACTTCTATACTTAACCAACATGAGGATTATCAGCAAGCCCAAGACGCTTATGGTTTTCCTTTAATCATTAAACAACTGCTCAATCGTGCAAAGATTGCCTCTACGAATCAAACTATTAGTTACGCCGATAAGGTTACTTATACGTATGCTGAGTTTTTCAAGCGCGTTAACCGTTTGGCAAACGTGCTTAAAAACATGGGTTTACAAGCAGGTGATGTGGTTGCCGTTATGGATTGGGACAGTCATCGTTACCTTGAAGCCTATTTTGCTGTACCCATGTCTGGCATGATTTTGCAAACGGTCAATGTACGTCTGGCTGAAGACAAAGTGCTCTATACCATCAATCATGCTAAGCCGAAAGCGTTATTGTTAAATGCTGAATTTGAGCCAATGGCGAAAAACTACCGTCATGACGCGCCTTCTATCGAGAAAACTATTTGGCTCGATGACACAGAGCTTTATGACACAAAACTCGATAACGAAAAGTATGGCGAATATGAGCCACAAACTGATCGATCCAGCATGCCGGATTATGTCGAAGGTGAGTATGAAGCCCTGTTAGCTGCGGCCAGTGACGCGTTTGATTTTCCAGATTTCGATGAAAACACCATTGCCACGACATTTTATACCAGTGGCACGACGGGCGACCCAAAAGGTGTCTTTTTTACCCATCGGCAAATCGTATTACAGACGCTGGCAAGTACGCTAGCATCCGCACTAAATGCTGAAGGTCAAGGCGCTCGCTACAATGATGTCTACATGCCAATGACACCGTTATTCCATGTGCACGCTTGGTGTTGGCCGTATGGAGCAACCATGATAGGACTTAAACAAGTGTACCCAGGGCGCTACCTAGCCCCAAGGCTGGTGGATTTAATTGAACAGCATAAGGTGACACTTTCACATGGCGTTCCAGCAATCTTACAGATGTTATTAAAGGAGATGGCAGCACGAGGACGTAAGTTTGATGGTCTCAAATTATTGTTAGGTGGCTCCAAGTTAAATGAAGGTATAGCCAAAGCGGCTATTGAAAGCGGTATCGAGTTTATGTCTGGATTTGGTATGTCAGAATCCTGTCCTGTGTTATCCAGAGCGGTATTTGGTGATAAAACTGACTCGATGGAAATGAAAGAGCAGCTTAACTATCGTTGTCTTTCTGGCTCACCAATTATGCTCGTCTCCATGGAGATATGGGACGAAAATGGTAAGCCTCAACCCATGGATGGTAAATCTACAGGAGAGTTGGTTATTCGAGCGCCTTGGCTGACCCAAAGCTATTTTAAAAACTCAGATGCTGGAAATGAGCTATGGGAAGGTGGCTGGATGCATACCCAAGATATTGCCAGTATTTCTTCTAGTGGTACTTTAAGCATTACGGATCGGCTAAAAGATGTGATTAAGTCTGGTGGTGAATGGATATCCTCGCTTGAAGTTGAAACTATTTTCTCTTTTCACCCAAGTGTCGCTGATGTTGCGGTGATTGGGGTGCCCGATGAAAGGTGGGGCGAGAGACCGTTAGCGTTGGTCGTCTTAAAACCTGACTATGCGAATACCAAAGCGGCTGATATTTTAGCATTAGGCCATCAAGCAGTTGAAAAAGGATATCTACCAAAGTATGGCGTACCAAATGAAATCAAATTTTTATTAGAGATGCCAAAGACTAGTGTGGGCAAGCTTGATAAGAAAAGAATGCGGATGATGTGCGCAGAAAAACTGATTTGATTCAAAGAATACTTTTTAAGGATTATACAACCATTATTTAAGCTGAATGCTTATTTTAGTAGGTGTATTCATAGGCTGGTTTCTACATAGATTTATAAATAGATAGGTACATTCATCGGTATGACGAGACGGGAATAATATGAAGGCTTTAGGTATATTACCGGAAATACAAGAAACGCTTGATAAAGACAAGCATCACCCTATGCATGGTTTCGCTGCGATTTACTCTCAACAAGTAGAGTGGGGCGATATGGATTCTTTTGGCCATGTCAATAATGTGGTCTATTACACTTACGCTCAAAATGCCCGTATCTACTATAACAGTCAATTGAATTTATTTAATGAAAAGACTTTTTCTGTCATGGCAGCATCGTCCTGTCAATATTTCAAACCTGTGACTCATCCTGATACCTTATGGATTGGCGTTCGAGTCAAAAAAATTGGCAATGCTAGCTTGATTCATGAATATACTTATTATAGTACGGCTACGAATACTATCGTCGCTAGTGGTGAGTCAGTATTGGTATATCTTGATAAAGATAGTGGGCAAAAGAAAAATATTGATGAGACTAAAAAAACGGCGATTATGGCTTTTGATAATTTTAAAATGATTTGATAGACATTGTCATAACACCGTACTACAAAATTTAACGCGTATTTGGGCAATACATTTTTATAGTGTTTTACCTCCACTCAATCACTGCCAAACTAGACCGAGTGGCAATGGTCGGATAAAAAACTATGACCACTGGTTAGTCGCATGCGGATATCACTACCTTCGATATTGGTCTAGATGTCAACATCAAAGGCGATTCCATTACCTGTCTTGGCGATTTATAGCCTAAACTCTTTTGATTGTAGTAGAGCTTAATATAGCTAATAATATCGTTGATCGCTACAATCCTTATTTTATAGTCTTGTTGATATACTAATTCATTCTTCGATTGTCAGAGTGCACAATTAGTCTTTGGCTTGGGCCTCTATTCTTGACAGCCATGTTCAATGCTTTGCCTACTAGATTTGCGGTCATTCGCTTATTGATAGCATAGCCAACCAACTCTTTGATAAACTCCGCTTAATATGCTTAGTTTACCAAGTTTGGTTTTACATTTTTTCAGCATAGCTCAGTTTTGCAGAAAGTTTCGGCTTTAGTTAAGAATTCTAAAGGCGTGTGTGGGAAGGTGTAGTTATCGATATTAAGTAGGCGTATCTAGATTTTTTGTAAATGTTGGCAT
Source organism: Psychrobacter sp. JB193 (assembly GCF_002285555.1). NCBI lineage: Bacteria > Pseudomonadati > Pseudomonadota > Gammaproteobacteria > Moraxellales > Moraxellaceae > Psychrobacter > Psychrobacter sp. JB193. The sequence continues at coordinate 96,123 of NZ_NRGY01000001.1, read as the reverse complement.
AAAATGAATGACTGCTACACAGAATTCAGGATAAAGTCGGTATTTTTTGCAAAAGAACTAATAAACCGTAACGCTTAAATCTGTAATGTAGTTTGTCTAATTATCTTCTGGATTTAGACCAGCATTATCACTGAAACCACTGTTACTTTTTAGCAATAGCTGTATTGTTCTCTTAATCCCTTTCAATAAAGAGTATCAAATTAAATGATAGAACTTCTAAGCGATCCTTCGATATGGCTTGGTTTTCTTGCGTTAGTTAGTCTTGAGATTATCCTAGGTATTGATAATCTAGTTTTTATTGCCATTCTTGCTAACAAACTTCCCCCGCATCAACGTAGTAAAGCTCGCAATCTAGGGCTTGGTCTAGCGCTAGTTATGCGCTTAGGGCTACTGTTTGTCATGTCATGGCTTGTGACACTGACTGAACCTGTGGTTAGTTATGGTACATTCAATTTATCAATCAGAGACTTGATCTTGGTTGTCGGTGGTTTCTTTCTATTATTCAAAGCAACACTTGAGCTGCATGAGCGATTAGAAGGCAAACCTGATACTAATAATAATAGTAAAGTATATGCAGGCTTTGCGGCTGTTGTTGCACAAATCGTTATCTTGGATGCCGTCTTCTCCTTTGATGCAGTGATAACCGCGGTTGGCATGGTAAAGCATGTAGAAGTAATGATGGCTGCGGTTATTGTAGCCATGGCAGTAATGATTTTAGCGGCCAAAGCTTTAACTGATTTTGTGGGTAAGCATCCTACTGTCGTTATCCTATGCTTGGGCTTTTTGCTTATGATTGGATTTAGTTTGATCGTTGAAGGATTAGGCTTTCACATACCAAAAGGCTATTTATATGCAGCCATTGGCTTTTCTATTGTTATTGAAGCCTTTAATCAATTCATGCAACGTAACCGTAATAAGCATGAGAGCGTTATTCCTCTACGAGATAGAGCCGCAGACAGTATTCTAAAACTGATGGGTGGTAAAACTTCTAACGATAATGAAGATCTGCTAACGGAAGACAAAAGCTCCATACCAGTCATTCCTTTTGAAGAAGAGGAGCGTTATATGATCAGCGGTGTGCTCGCGTTAGGCGAACGAGATGTTGAAACCATCATGACGCCACGCTCAGATATCTCTTGGATTAATATAGAAGATAGTATAGACGAGATATATAAGAAAGTACTATCGACACCACACAGTTTATTACCTGTTTGCCAAGGACAGTTAAACAAGATATTGAGCGTAGTACGAGCCAAAGATATCTTATCGGTATTAAACAAACAGCCTGACAATATTTACTCGGCTTTAGAACCTTTATTTACTAAGCAAAAGCCTGTTTTCGTTTCTAATAGCATTGGTAATTTGCGTCTTATTAATTTGCTAAAAAATGCCAAGGGTAACTTGGCTATAGTGGTTGATGAGTATGGTCAAGTCGCAGGACTAGTGACGCCTTTAGATCTGTTTGAAGCCATTGCTGGCGAGTTTCCTGATGAAGATGAAACGTTAGAGTTTTTTAAACAAGATGATCATTGGATAGCTGAAGGTACTATTAGCCTAGATCAATTGCGTCTTGAGTTAAATGAGCCAAGTTTATTAGAAGAAGTCGAGCAGCTGACCTTAGGTGGCTATATCAATTTTAGGCTAGGCGGTATTGGTCAAGTTAATGAGCAAGTCAGCAGTGATGGGTATGTTTTTACAATTTTAGAAGCTTTGTCTACAAGAATTCTTCTAGTAAAAATTGAGAGAGATGACACTTAATGAAACTCATGGCTTCTATAGCTATACTATAAACCGTCCCAAATTTGTCTGATTCTTTAAGGACAGGAAGTCTTCGGCAATCTCTGGGCGGTTCAACTTTTGGAGTTAAGGCAGGCATTATATGCGTAAATATAATGGCATCCCAAAAGATCAATTACATCATCTAAGACAATGGTTTAAATAGGAGTTAAATTATTTATGTAAGAAAGTGAACCGCCCCGACTATATCGGAGACTGTTTATTCAAGTTAAGCAGCAATGCCTAACAGATTAAGATTATCATAATACCGCTTCTCAAACTCAAAAGGTGACACATAGCCAATCGCACTATGCAGCCTTTTTTTATTAAACCAGTCCACCCATTCAAGGGTTGCTAATTCAACATCATTCACACCTTGCCACTGCTGTTTTAAATAATCAATCACCTCCGTTTTATACAGCCCGTTAACCGTTTCAGCCAACGCATTATCGTATGAATCACCCGTTGTACCAACAGAGGCGATCACACCAGAATCTGTCATTTTGTCTGTATAGCGGATAGACAAGTACTGAACCCCGCGATCACTATGATGAATCACATCTTTTGGATTATTTCTATCTGCTATTGCTTGGTTTAGTGCTGCCATCACCATATCGGTGTTCATACGATTAGATACCTTCCAGCCCACGATAGCGCGAGCAAACACGTCAATGATAAAAGCAGTATAAACCCAGCCGCTTGTCGTCTTGATATAGGTAAAATCAGCCACCCACAGCTGGTTAGGGTGGCGTGCGCTAAAGTTGCGATTGACCAAATCATCAGCGCGCTTCTGGTCATCACGGCTGTTGGTGGTTATCTTACCTTTACCGCGCCAAACCCCCTGCATGCTATGCTGCTTCATTAACCGCTCTACCGTACAACGAGCCACATGACTGCCGTCAGCCTTCATTTGCTGCCAGACTTTACGCGCACCGTAGCGGCACTTGCTGTCCTGCCAGATGCGCCTGATTTCACTGATGTAGAAGTCGTCATGTTGACTGCGTAATGAGCGCTTGTCAGGGCAGCTCTCCAAGTCTTTAGCACGGTAATAGGTTGATGGAGCAATCGGCAAGACTCTACAAATGGCTTGGGTCCCATATTCTGACTTATTCTCATCAATAAATTTGATCATCACTTCGGTGGGCGGTCTATTTCCGCCTGGGCGAAAAAAGCAGCTGCTTTCCTTATAATCTCATTAGCTTGCTTTAATTCTCTGTTCTCACGTTCAAGCGCTTTGATGCGCTCGGCTTGGCTTTGAGCTTGAACATTAGCAGGTATGGTTTGATCGATGTGCTTCTTATACCATGACCGCAAGGTTTCAGGCGTACAGCCAATCTTAGGGGCAATGGCTTGAATTGCAGACCATGTGGAAGGATATTCGTCTTTGGCTTCAATGAGCATGCGAACCGCACGCTCTTTCATTTCAGGGGTATAGTTTCGTGTTTTCATTGTCGTATTCTCTCAGAAAGTTGAGTCTCCGACAATCTCGGGGCGGTTCAAAGCCTTTTAAATATTAATATTACTGTGCTGAGCAGAAATTCGACGTTTGATAAGCCAAGCGATAATAATAGCTATGGCAAGCAGTAAGAAAAGCTTAGAGTATGGTGCTAGCATAGTCGCAATGACTTCATAGTTTTTACCCAGATAAAACCCTGCTAGAGTCAACGCTGTCGTCCAAATACTAGACCCTAAAGCCGTTAATGTTAAAAAAGAGATCAGCGACATTTTATTCATTCCTGCAGGGATAGAAATCAGTGAACGAATACCAGGTACCATACGGCCAAAAAAGACCGCTTTCTTACCATGTTTATCGAACCAAGCATTGGAAGATAAAATATCCTCAGCCTTAATAAATACGTATTTACCGTACTTTTCAGTAAATAATATTAGGCGTTCTTTATTAAACAAAGTTCCTAAATAGTATAGAGGCAAGGCACCAATAACGCTGCCAAACGTACCCGTTAGTATAACTAGAAATATATTTAAATCACCTCTAGCTGCCGCAAAACCTGCTGCTGGCATAATAAGCTCAGACGGTATAGGCGGGAAAACATTTTCGGCAAACATAGCAAATACAATGCCGAGATACCCAAACTTTACCATGATAGCCAGCACCCACTCACTCATTTGATGCATTAAATTACCTTATCCTATTGGTGACTTATTTATTATTGTAATGGAATAGAACGGGTTCAAATCAAAGGTAATTTGTAACAGTAGTTTCTATTCATCATTTTATCGATGGCCGTTGCCATATTATAATAATGAATGTATCCATGGATCTGTTGCTCTAATTACGATCCTTCCAACTATAAGATACCTATTAAATATAATTAAACTGCCTGATTTAATTTCTGTGTCAGCGTAGAGCTGCTACTATGCATATTAAGTCGTGCGTTATTGTAATGATGCAACCAATCCTTTGTTTGTTTACGGACTCGATCTAAATCCGTAAACAACTCTTGGTTTAACCAATCATAGCGTATCGTTCTTTTATAGCGCTTAACATAAGCATTTTGTTGTAGATAGCCTTAATATAATTGATCAGGATGCTTTGTTCTATCACTCAGTCTTTGAGTGTATTACTGAGGTATTCAGGTCTGTTATCACATCTTACTTGAACCGGTTTACCTCGGTATTCAATTTCAATCAGCTGATTCAGCCTACGTATGATTGAGCATGCAGTGAGAAGTCAATCCCAATGGTTAAGGCTTCACAGTTGTAATCATCAATAATATTAAATAGTCTAAAAGCACGACCATTCGTCAAAGTGTATTAGTCAACTATACCTAAGTTTTTAGTGTTAGATAAGGAGATTAAACAGGAGCTTGACGCAGTTAAACCAGTTCCTGCAGAAACTTGCAGTGCACGTTTCATACCAAGGTTTTGATAGATATGTTTAGTCCCATATTTGCTTATATCTGCGCCTGCGGATTATTTTTAGCATAACGCCATGACATCAACCCAGTAATAATGAGCACTACTGCAATAAAGCCTAAAGAGATGGCAATTGGAACATGATAAAGATCAAGTAGCAGCATTTTTATACCAATAAAGGTCATGATTACGCCTAGCCCATATGGTAAGTAGTGCATTGTGGCTGCTGCGCCTGATAACAGGAAGAACATAGCACGTAGACCTAAAATAGCGAATAAATTAGCACTCAATACAATGAATGGGTCGGTGGTAATGGCAAAAATGGCAGGAATAGAGTCAACCGCAAAAATAACATCAGAGATTTCGACTAAAATTAACACTACCAACATGGGTGTCGCTCACAATAGACCATTTTCACGCACTAAAAATTTTTCGCCTCGCAGCGTGGGCGTAATGCGCATATGTCTACGCAGCCATTTTAATAGCTTCATTTCTTCAAGGTCGACAGGTTCGTCGTGACCACCTTTTAGAAACTTATAACCGGTATAAACCAAAAACGCACCAAAGATATAAAGTACCCATGAAAACTCTTGAATTAGCCATGCGCCTGCAAGAATAAAAATAGTGCGTAAAACAATAGCGCCTATTACACCATATAATAGTATACGACGCTGCAAAGCAGGTGGGACAGCAAACGCGCCAAAAATCATGAGCCAGACAAACACGTTATCAATCGCTAGTGATTTTTCGATTAAATAACCAGTCACAAACTCCAAGGTTTTTTGGTTAGCAACTGCCGTGCCTAAATTTGTATTTAGATACCACCATAATCCGCCTGCGAATAAAGCAGATACACTGACCCAAGCAATACTCCATAGCGCAGCCAATTTAATAGATACAGGTTGATGCTCATTTTGTACTGCGTTTACGTCGGAATTCTCTAGCGGATCTTTATGCTTAAAGCCCAAAAAGTCGATCAGTAGCATGACTGCGACTATTGCAAAAAAAATGGCATATAGCCAAGGTGTGCCGATGGTTTCCACAATATTCCTTAAGTATAGACAACTGGGGTCAATATTCTGTTCAGATTCTTATTAAAATATTACCTTAAAAATACTGTTTTTACATATTACTTTCAGTCATATAAATTGACCCAAACGTTCAATTTAACCTCTACATGTCAAAGTAGGTCGACGAAAATACCTAAGATTATTTTATCCTACATATACTGACTTCATTGACCTTATGTATTATCTCTATTACTTAATTTCCGCATAATATAAGGAGGTTAATGGCTTTATCTCTGCACATCTCTGAGGAAAATATGAAGCATATGATTTATATTCATGAGCATTCAAACAGGACTGAGTGGTAATGCTCGGACAAAAAACTATTGCCACTCGTCAATCGTGTACAAATACTATAAGGACGTTTATTAGGAAAACTGCTCACGCTAGGATTTGATCTGAATGTCGAGACACGGTTAGATACAGTGACTCTAGAGATTATTAAAACCTCTTAGATTGAAGGTGAGACTCTAAATAACGAGCAAGTGCGTCCCTCAGTTGTGCAGTATTTAGGGTTAGATAACGCCAGCATGTCAGCATACTTTTTAGACCACCATCGGGTTTTTTTATAAGTAATGCTAAGTTGACCGTAACTTATATTGCCTAATTAACCACTGAATCAAGGTAGCTAACGTTAATGCTGCTAACAGTGCACAGATAGCCAATAGATCAATACGGATAGGGGCGATCATATCCTCTGTTAATCGCTGGCTAATAAAGTAATAAGGTATAGACAGTAACCATATTCCTAAGGTAACCATTTGTAGTTTAGTCATATGCTTAACCCTCTATTAAAATTATGGTAGTGTATCAAAAATACTCTGAGGGATGAAAAGAGTAGTAACAGCCAAAGGTTCAAGCCCTCACTAGCGAACCGAACCAGTGAAAGCACCTGATTGGTTCGCCTTAGATATACCTAAAAAATATAACTTAAACTGGAGCCCTTTTTTCATTTTGGATCAATAGAACGCCACCAAGAATCAATATTAAAGCTACGATCTCTAGACTGGTAATATCCTCTCCAATTATGACACCAATAATAACAGCAACGATTGGCGCAATATAAGTAGCACCAGCAGCCTTCACAGAACCTAATTTTTCAATAATAAAATAATAGATGAGATAAGCTGCACCTGTTCCTAATACGCCAAGTCCAAGTACTGTTCCCCACATTGCCTTCGTGTTTGTTGCTATCTTAGTAATACCCTCAAAATCAATCAGTACTGACAGCGTTATAACGGCTATACCCGTCTGCCAAGTTGCCAACGCAAGTGGTGGTAGTTTCAAAGGAGATAAAAAACGACGTGCATATACAAATGATGCACCGACGCTCAGAGATCCTGCTAACATCCATAATACGCCTATGAGAGAAGCACCCATTGCCCCTTGCCAAGGTCGGGCGCTTAATGCAATACCAGCAAACCCTAACAAAACGCCTAGAGCCATTTGCTTAGTTGGTCGCTCTTCAGGCAAGAATAACGCAGCACCTAAAAAAGTAAAAATGGGAATTGAACCGCTCAATAATCCTGCAATACTACTGGGTAATAGCGCAGTGCCTGCAACAAACCCATAGTAATAAAAAGAAGTTGCGAGCACTGACATCACTATAAAGTGTGGTATATGAGGCAACTGTTTACGAGTAATGACCTTACTACGCCATGCGATTAGTGCTAATGGCAAGAAACCAAATAGTACTCGTAAAAATACAGTTTGAGCGGGCGAAATTAAGTCTGTAGCCCATTTCATAAAAATGAAATTTGACCCCCAAATCACACCCAGTAAAATGAGCGCTGTATATACTCTAAACATAAAAGCCACCTTAAAAACTCGAAAGCCATCTAAGTAGCTAGACGGCGATTTGCCTCGCTTGTGAGGTAGAACAAACTCCCATCAATAGGTATCTACTTGATAAGCGTAGAGCCAATGAAATCTATGCTTTATATAACTTATAGATGAGAGTATGGCTTTATGACAGATTAAAGAAGTTTAAGAGCTGAAGTAGGCTTTCTGTTTGATCTACTGCTGTAAAAGGAATGAGTTTTTCTACAGTCACTCTCTACTTCATTAGCTATCATTTATTCATTATAGCCAGTGAGTGTAAATAACTTGCATGATATTAAAAGGTGTTAGACTGTAGATAATCTATTGTTTGGAAGGGTGTTATGCCAAATCATCGTTCTCTGCCGCCGCTAAATGCCTTACGTGCATTTGAAGCTGCTGGTCGCAAGCTAAGTTTCCGTGCAGCCGCTGATGAGCTTTTTGTGACCCAAGGGGCAGTTGCTCAGCAAGTTCGCATATTAGAAGAATATATTGGTTTTTCTTTATTTCAGAGGCTACCCAGAGGCGTTGCACTTACCAGTAAAGGAAGCGTATATTTTGCAGAAATCACACAGGCTCTTGACACTATAAATAAGGCAACAGTACAACTACTTAAGGAGCCTGAAACTGTTACTATTAGCGTGACACCTGCTTTTGCAACTAAAATCTTGTTGCCTCAACTATCTGTCTTAACGGCCGCAGTGCCTGATATTGATTTGCGCACGGTAGCGACCGAATCCATTGCAGACTTTGATCGTGATCAAGTAGATATTGCTGTGCGTCTCACTGATCCACCATTCCCTACATCGTTTGAGACGCGGCTACTGTTTAAACAAAAACTTGTGCCAGTTGCCAGCCCTCATCTTATCGGTGACAGAACACTTCCTATATCACTTAAGTACTTGCGTGATATGCCATTGCTGCACGACTCGCACAATCATTGGCCACGCTTCTTTGGGATTACAGGTAAATTACCGGGTGCAGTATTTAATCAAACTGCGCTCGCTTTAGATGCTGCTTTGGCTGGTCAGGGAGTTGCGATTGCTTGTCAGGCTTTTGTACAAGCGGACTTATCTGCGGGTCGATTGATTCAAGTTAGTGAGTCGGATTTAATCGTAGAACCAGATTATTATCTTGTCCGAAAACGAATGACTGCATCTAGGAAGAATGTGGATGCAGTATGGAATTGGTGTATTGAAAACTTAGTAACTGCTTAAATCCCTTAGCCCTACTTAAAACTAAAATTACTATGAGCTATGCTTACTATCCTATAGGAACCAACTTGGGATATTTCAATCAAACAGCTTAATGATAATTAACCATGCTACCGACTTCGCAGCCATTAGAGTTATATTTAACATTAGTAGTTTGATGCTTGTATAGGGAACGATCTATATTGAATCAGTTCAGCAATTACCAGCTCATTAAATTTGCTCAGTAAGATATACATCCATTGAGCTATCAATGTCGGTATTTGCAGGTTTGACAGCATAGGTCAAAAAGCGCTATACACATATTAAAGGTTAGTTGGCTAGCATTGATAATAGGTATATGTGGTTGGACTGAGTTGTTGTTCTAAACGTTTCTGCTAACTTTTTTCGTTAAGCTCTGAATTAAGCACACTAATAATTAATTGCCTCAGCCAGTTATGCGCCGCATCGCCCTCACGGCGTTGATGCCATAGCAATTTAAAATCGAATGATTCAATTGGAAAAGGCGGTTCGAATATTTGAACCTGTGAGTTGCTATCAGTCATATCGAAGCTACGCCGCGCAGCTGTCAAGATGAGGTCTGTACCGGCCACTAATTGATTGGCAATTCCCCAGTGCGGCAGAGTCATTACAACATGACGACTTAATCCTGTGCCACTAAGTGCACGTTCAACCTCATTGTTGGCACCTGACTGCATGGCTACGAGGATATGCGGTCGAGCCAACCAACTACTCTTGTCGAGAGTACCACTCTTTGGCAAAGTGTTTTTGTCTGCTAAACAAGCAAAAGACTCAACAAACAGGGTGTACATACGAAGCGCTTCTGGCACTTTATCTGGAAAGACACCGAAAGCCATGTCAGTTTCACCATCGAACACATCCGCCATCATCGCTTCTCGACTTCCTTGACTCACCTCAAGCTCAATACCAGGCGCAAGCACTCTTAATGAGCGCACCAAACTCGGCATAAATATACGCGCGCCATAGTCAGACATAGCCAGACGAAATACTCGCTTCGCACTGAGAGGATTGAATTCTGGGGTATCAATCAACGCACCAAGCTGCTCTAAGACATCAGTCAAGGGCAGAATTAACTCGCTCGCTCGCGAAGTCAGTTCCAACTTTCCCGAACGTCGAACCAATAGAGGATCATCAAATATGGTACGTAAATGAGCTAGTGCATGGCTAACTGCCGGCTGACTTTTATGTAACCGGAGAGCAGCTCGTGATACGTGCTTTTCAATTAATAATGCGTGCAACGTCACGAGTAAATTAAGGTCGATACGTCTTAAATTATTCATATGACGAATAGTGAAGTAAAAAAACAATAATTTCAATTCAAATTTTTAATATGAAATAATTATTCCAGAAAATTAAATACATCTGGAGCAAACTTATGAATCTCTCACTGACTGGCATCTCTTTTGCCATTATCGCCCTAGTTGCCGGCGCTTTAGTCCCTCTCCAAGCTGCAAGTAATGCTGAACTAGGCCGTGCTCTTGGACATCCTCTTTGGGCGACAGTAGTGTCGCTACTAGTGAGTGTGCTTATAGCAATACCTGTCATTCTCGCTATGCGTGTCCCTGCGCCAATATTGAATCAAATTGGACAATTACCGATGTGGGTGTGGCTTGGTGGTATAGCTGGCGTCATTTATATTACATCCGCATTAATTTTAGTTCCTCGTTTAGGAGCAACTCGCTTTATCGTGTGCGTGATAGCGGGGCAAATGCTTATTTCATTAATATTAGATCAATACGGTTTTATGAATTTACCGGTGAAAGAAATAAATGCTGGCCGTTTAGTAGGTGTTACTTTCGTTCTACTAGGCATGATTATGGTGCTGTGGCTCACTCCTTCATCTCCCAATCTAGGCGATGTTAAAGCAAGCATGACTGGCAATTTAAATGCCATAGAAAGTACGCCGACAAGCAATGCTAAGCATGTGTCTCATTTTGAAAGTTAGTGATGCCTGTTTCAATGCATAAGCAATAGGGATTAAGTGCTATTTAGTGATCTTATCGAGCTTGTTTTTGAAATTTGAAAAAAGCTATTAGCCAGTTAGTAAGTGTATAGAAAGATTTGGATTGTAGTTTAGATTGAGATAGGACCACCTATATTCTAAATGTATAGCAATGTAGATGGCAAAAAACTGACGTAAGAGAGAGTAGGTCTATAGCGACTTCAATATATAAAATACTTATATCTAAATCGTGGATTAAATAGCCCGTAAATAAATATCATTGTGAAAAAAAACCACGTGATTATAGTAAAAAACTTTATGAATCCATTACCACACAGTCCGAAAATAAGATTTATGTAATGTATGGTTTTGAACACTTTAGAGGAACTTATCAGCTTTTAAAAGCAGAGGATCCACGTTGGCAAATTATGTCGGTTAAATGGATGCGTACGATTGATGGACCACAAGAGTATCAAGGAAATTTAAGTCTTTGAATGAAATATAAGACTGACAACAAAATACCAAGACAATGTAAATATTAGTCATAAAACTTACAGTTTAATGGCTATGTAGCGAGCCAAGTAATCTAAAAGAAGTCAATGCACGTAAAGACACATTATTTGGTTATCTACGGTCATCAATTGAAAATTTGGTAATCTATTTATTTTTGTCTACTATACTTTGTAAGCCCGGCTGAGACCATCCGGAAGCTGATTTTTAGCCACTGAGAGACCAACGTAATTAGCGGCTATCTTTTCGACCGTTTTAACTTTAAAATCGGTCTTATATATAGCGATTTTCTATTCACATTGTTTAGGTTCGATAATATAAAGCCTATTGGTATCTTCGATTGTTTTATTAATATCTAAATATTTTTGTTCTATATTTTCATCTTCATCAGTGATGCCAAAATCATCATCATTTAAGAGTCCAATAGACCCATCCTCTCTCAACCAAATGCCTTCAAGCTTATCATGCGGATAATCAATCTCTGACATTACATCGACGGCTAACTGCTTTTCCACAGGTAGAATTGCAAGCTCAAATAAACGCTCCCATCCCAAATTTTTTGAGGCAACAATCTGTTCAAGGGTTTTGCCATCAATAAGTAATCCCAAATCCTCATCCTGTACTAAGTCGAATTCGCGGTAAGGGTTATCGGTTATGCTGGAATCACCATTAGCTTTTACAATGCTCTCAATATCAGTAGCCTGTGAGACATCTATTTTGTAAATATGTTTTTGAGGATGTCCAGTCTGTAATGGGAATTTCCTGTCATGTTCGATCACATAAAACTCATGATTATTTATAGCGACAATACCGGATGTAAATTGCTGTGCATTGTTTAATCGGTATAAGTATTGAGAAATCTGTCCCGTTTTGAGATTAATGGTCACTATTCGGGTGAGATCACATGATGCATCAGACCCTGAAGGGTTATTCAAAGAGGCTTCAATCATGGCAACCAAAGTTGTTTGATCTGGAGTAATGGTCAAAGATTCCATACCTTTATTTGCATTACGTTTGCACAGCTCATAGGGTAGTAGAAGGATTTTACCGTTCACGATGACATTATTACGCTTATCATTATTAAAAGTGTTGATTCGCTCAATCTCTACACCTTCAGCATTAAAATGCACAATGTGCGGACCATATTCATCACTAACCCAAAAGCTACCATCCATCAAAGCGACTAAGCCTTCAGGGTCAAGGCCCCATACATCTGTTTTAATTGGATTGATTACTACATCAAATGGTCGTGTAGAATCACAAGTTATTAGTTGACCATTGATATCATAGGGCACTTCATTTGTGCCCCCTAATGCCTTGGGATTTGGCAGTCCACTTATTGGGTTTTTCGAGGTATCTTTTAGTAGGATTTCTTTTATTTTGATAATAGTGCCATCACTTTGGATCTCAAAAAGCCCAATACGGGGTGTGTAATCTGCTATTAAAAATTTCTTACCTGCACCTTCTGAGCCTTCAAAGTCCGCATTAGGGCCTCTATCAGTTAGAGCGTAAAACTGATTGGGGTTAGTAGGATGGGATGCTAAATCCGATCCAAACCCTCCATTACGCACTTCAACAACTTTGTCAGAGTTGTTTGTACTACCTTGTAAGCTCAGTATGGTCTTATGAGGTAGTGCGCCCCCTTGAATTATCTTTTTGGGTGGCATCATAGAATTGTTTTCATGCTTGTTGCTCATATTAAGAAACTCACTGTTGGTATGTGTGATTATATTCAATGTTGATGACACGCCCTATATATAAAACAAGTAACCTCTATAGCGCGAATAATAAGAACCTCTTATTAGCTTTTCGATTCCATTCATCTTATATACATCAAAAATAGGCTTATTACTTAACAGTAGTAAGCCTGTTTTTGATGTAATGATTCTCGCAAATGGGCAACGAGCAGTTTTAATTTTTGATCTGGTTGCTTTGCCTTAGGGTAAACAGCGTACATCCCCATTCTTTTTCGGGTAAAACGTTGCAAAATTTGCGTGAGCGTATTTTGCTGAAGCTCATTATAAACAAGTGCTTGTGGTAAAAATGCAATGCCTAAATCGCTAAGAGTGGCTTGTTTAATTGCACTAAGATGATTGCTATGAAACCGACCATGTACAGAGAGTAGTTGTTCTGTGCCGTCTATATATAGTGGCCATATGTCGTTAGAAGTGTTATCAAACTTATAGATCAAGCACTCATGGTTTTGTAATTGTTCAGGCGTTTGAGGAGTGCCATGCTGCTTTAAGTAGTTTGATGTCGCACATATGACCCATTGGCTATCTATAAGGCGTCTTGCAATGAGTGATGAGTCTTCAAGTTTGGCAGTTCTTATCGCAAGATCATAGCCTTCTTCAATTAAATCAACGATCCGATTGGTAATTTGTAATTCCACCGATATTTCAGGATGGATTTTACAAAATTCGGCAATTGACGCGCTCAATATCAAATTAGCGGACACCACAGGCACAGTAATACGTATATGGCCTTTCATATTATCACCATAACCGTTTACCGCGTTTTCTGCTTCTTGAAAGGCAAATTTAGCTATTTTAGCTTTGTTATACAGTGTTCTTCCGGCATCGGTTAGGCTGAGCTTTCGAGTGGTTCTGTACAAAAGCTGTGCATTTAAGTTTTCCTCCAGCCGTGCAATACGTTTGCTGACCACAGAATTGGTTAGTGCCAGTTTTTCAGCAACCTTAGAAAATGAGCCTTCATCAACGACCAGAACGAATAGAATTATATCGTCAGCTTTAGCCATATCTGTTCTCTAATTGGTGCAATGTGTTTCATATTATAGCAAAAAAGGAAAATAACATTGTCTTTTGATGCCATTTATCTCTTCATTAGCAAAGAGTAGAGTGTGTTAGTCCTATATTAAGTGCGATTGAATCATAACGATAAGCGCTTAAGGAATTTTGTACAAGGAAGCACACACAATACAAAGGAGTTGTGATTTTGAATCAAACAATATATGGGCTACTGGCATTATTACCCATTGTACTGAGCGGTATCTTGCTTATTGGCTTGCAATGGTCAGCAAAAAGGACGATGCCGATCGTCTTAGCCGTGACTGCTGCTATTGCCCTTTTTATCTGGGATATGACATTCAACCGCGTGTTCTCTTCCATTCTTGAGGGGAGCGTGATTACCGTATCGGTATTATGGATCGTCTTTGGTGCTATTTTTTTACTGAATACGCTAAAACATACAGGCGCTATCGCCGTTATTCGTGCTGGGTTCATAAACGTATCGCCCGATCGGCGCGTTCAGGCGATTATCATTGCATGGTGTTTTGGTACTTTTCTTGAAGGCGCATCTGGCTTTGGGACACCAGCCGCGATTGCCGCACCTTTGATGATGGCTATTGGCTTTCCGGCACTGGGTGCTGTTTTAATGGGTATGATGATACAAAGTACGCCCGTATCGTTTGGTGCGGTCGGTACCCCTATCGTCATTGGTGTCAATAAAGGGTTGGATACAACTGCCATTAGTGTGCAACTGGCACAACAAGGCTTGGCGTGGGAGGATTTTCTACAATTAATCACCAGCCAAGTTGCTATGATTCATGGTGTGATTGGGACATTTATGCCCCTGCTTATGGTGATGATGCTCACGCGCTTTTTTGGCAAAAACAAAAGCTGGAAAGAAGGTCTTGCGATTTGGCCATTTGCCATATTTGCGGGTTTGGCCTTTACGATTCCTTATACATTAACTGGTGTTTTTTTAGGACCCGAATTTCCAGCCCTAATCGGTGGGTTGGTCAGTATCGCGATTGTGATTAACGCGGCGAAAAGAGGGTTTTTGGTACCAAAAACAACATGGGACTTTGAACCGCAAAAAAACTGGCCAAGCGAGTGGATGGGTAAATTGGTCATCAGTAAGGAAGATATTGCTGTCCCGTTGGAAAATAAAACAATGTCCGCTGTTATGGCATGGTTTCCTTATTTGCTGGTGGCGCTGCTGCTGGTTTGTTCAAGAGTGTTTGTTGAGTTTAAAACCTTACTCACCAGTGCGACGTTAGACTTTACCTCTATTTTAGGTGAGTCTGATATAAGTGCCAGCTTTAGCCCCTTATACTTGCCTGGTGGATTATTATTGATCAGTGCATTGGTTGCTGCTTTTGCGCAAACCAACAAGCCAACCAAAGCCTTGAGCGATGCTTTTGGGGAATCCAGTAAAACTGTCTTGAGTGCAGGGTTTGTGCTAATTTTTACCATTCCTATGGTCAGAATCTTTATCAACTCTGGCGTCAATCTAACAGATGTAGCCAGTATGCCAGTCGCTAGTGCTGAGCTGTTTGCGGGTACGTTTGGCAATGCTTTTCCCTTAGTAAGTGCAACCATTGGTGCCTTAGGTGCCTTTATCGCAGGCTCTAATACCGTATCTAATATGATGTTCAGTCAGTTCCAATATGAAGCTGCCATGAGCTTACATATTTCACCTTCTCTAATCATCGCAGCTCAAGCGGTTGGTGCAGCCGCTGGTAATATGATTGCTATACATAATGTAGTGGCTGCATCAGCAACAGTGGGTTTGCTTGGTATGGAGGGCGCCACACTTAGGCGTACTATTTTACCCACTCTATATTATGTGTTGTTTTGTGGAATAATCGTCATGGCCGCCATTTATATTTTTGGTTTTCAAGGGCCTTTGGCCTCATGAGTGACATGCAATTACAGTACAAGGAGCGTCATATTTCTTCATTAAATAAAGATTCTCAAGACCTACTCAGTCCTGAGCACGTGTTAGATAAACTAACCAGCTTATTAGGAGCCAGTAATATACAGGCAGACCCAGAGAAAAACGAGCACTATAGAATGGGGTGGCGTTCTGGTGGCGGCAACGCCTTGGCGGTTTTATTCCCGCAAACGTTATTAGATATTTGGCGTAGCTTAGAAGTGTGCGTTAAAGGCGACTGCATCATTATTATGCAAGCAGCAAAAACAGGCCTGACTGAAGGCTCAACACCCAGTGGTAATGACTATGATAGACCAGTTGTTGTTATCAATACGCTTGCAATGAACCAGTTGTATCTTGTGAATGATAATGAGCAAGTGATTAGCTTACCTGGGGCTACATTGCATCAGTTGCAAAGCCAACTGAATGCCGTAAATAGAGCGCCGCATTCAGTCATTGGTTCCTCGACATTGGGTGCATCTATTATTGGTGGTATATCTAATAATTCAGGTGGTGCTCTTGTTAAAAGAGGTCCTGCTTATACTGAGCTGGCACTGTTTGCCCAAATAAACGAACACGGTCAGCTGGTACTAGTCAATCACCTAGATGTAGAGTTAGGAAATACCCCTGAAGAAATACTCACTAACTTACAAATAGGTAATTTTGATAAAAGAGAATTACCTGACACTGGCAAGCTGGCATCGGATAAAG
The DNA here is from genome assembly GCF_002285555.1 of Psychrobacter sp. JB193. Taxonomy (NCBI): domain Bacteria; kingdom Pseudomonadati; phylum Pseudomonadota; class Gammaproteobacteria; order Moraxellales; family Moraxellaceae; genus Psychrobacter; species Psychrobacter sp. JB193. The sequence continues at coordinate 79,513 of NZ_NRGY01000001.1, read as the reverse complement.
AGTATATCGCCAGAGTGACAGACGTTGAGGCAAGCACGCCCAGTCGTTTTAATGCTGACAAGCGAAGACTGTATGAAGCAAGTGGTTGTGCAGGCAAGCTTGCTGTATTTGCAGTACGCCTTGATACTTACCCAACCGCTGCGAAAGAGAAAACCTTCTATATAGGCAGTAACAGTGTGGGTGAGCTTGCACAGTTGCGACGACAGATATTATCAAGCTTCAAAAATATTCCTGAAGTGGGGGAATATATGCACCGTGATATATTTGATGTATCCGCTAAATACGGTAAAGATACGTTCTTAAGTATTAAACATCTCGGCACAGATGCCTTGCCCAGACTGTTTTCTATCAAAGGTGCTATTGACGCAAAATTCCATAAGTGGTCGTGGATGCCCAAGCATTTCACCGATAAAGTCATGCAGGTCATCGCTAATCTATTTCCAAAGCATTTGCCCAAGCGCATGATGGAATATCGGGATAAGTACGAGCATCATCTCATCGTAAAAATGAGTGATGACGGTATAAAAGAGGCACAAGATTTCTTGAAATCTTTTTTTGAAACTTCGGAAACGGGTACTTATTTTGAATGCAATAAAGAAGAGTCAGAAAGCGCTTTTTTAAATCGTTTTGCAGCAGCAGGCGCTGCATTACGGTATGAAGTCATACATGAAAAAGAGGTGGGTGAGATATTAGCGCTTGATATCGCCATCCCACGTAATGAATTAAACTGGCTGGAAACCCTACCTAAAGAAATAGCACAACATCTAGAAAAAAAGCTCTATTACGGACATTTCTTTTGTTATGTGTTTCATCAAGACTACATCTTGAAAAAGGGTAGTGATGCTCACAAGGTCAAAAAAATGATGTTAGAGCTGTTGAATAAACGCGGCGCAAAATATCCTGCTGAACATAATGTCGGGCACTTATACGAAGCGGAACCTGATTTACAGAACTTTTATAAAAGCCTAGACCCAACGAATACGTTTAATCCTGGCATTGGTAAAATGCCAAAAACTAAACGCAACTGCTCGTGCTGTGTGTAGTAGCGAGTGCGGGCTGAGCTTGCTGCTTCAAAAATAAGTCAGTTGTATCCCTCGATTATTACTGAGTTATGCACAAGTAGATGTCCGAAAATATTACCTAATTATCTAACAGAATAAAAAGGGCAAACGTATGATTATTTCATCTGCAAATGACTACAGAGCCGCTGCCAAGCGCCGACTACCTCCATTTTTGTTTCATTATATAGATGGCGGTGCTTATGATGAATATACCTTAAAACGTAATGTTGAAGATTTATCACAAATTGCCCTTAGGCAACGTGTACTCAATGATATGTCAAAACTGAGCTTAGAGACGCAGTTGTTTAATGAAACCCTGTCTATGCCTGTCGCGTTGTCACCCGTCGGTCTGACGGGCATGTATGCCCGCCGCGGAGAAGTACAGGCCGCTATGGCAGCCGATCAAAAAGGCATTCCGTTTACAATGTCGACGGTTTCGGTGTGTCCAATTGAAGAAGTGGCACCCAAGATCAACCGTCCGATGTGGTTTCAGCTTTATGTATTGAAGGATAGAGGCTTTATGAAAAATGCCTTGGAGCGTGCTAAGGCGGCAGGGTGTTCGACTCTGGTCTTTACGGTAGATATGCCAGTACCAGGCGCACGCTACCGCGATGCGCACTCTGGTATGAGTGGTAAAAATGCCGCTATGCGACGTTACTTACAGTCTGTGACGCATCCACAATGGGCGTGGGACGTAGGACTGAATGGCCGTCCGCATGATTTAGGTAATATTTCTACTTATTTAGGTAAGCCTACAGGGCTAGAGGACTATATAGGCTGGTTGGGTAACAATTTTGATCCTTCTATCTCTTGGAAAGATTTGGATTGGATTCGTGAATACTGGGATGGGCCTATGGTCATCAAAGGTATTTTGGACCCAGAAGATGCCAAAGACGCGGTGCGTTTTGGAGCAGATGGCATAGTCGTGTCTAATCATGGTGGACGACAGTTAGATGGTGTTTTATCAAGCGCGCGTGCTCTATCTCCTATTGCCGATGCGGTGAAAGGAGAGATTAAAATTTTAGCAGACTCTGGCATACGCAATGGCTTAGACATTGTGCGCATGTTAGCTTTAGGGGCTGATGTTTGTATGCTAGGACGTGCATTTATATATGCTTTAGCTGCAGGTGGCGGTGCAGGGGTAAGCAATTTGCTAGAGCTGATGGATAAAGAGATGCGTGTCGCGATGACTTTAACTGGCGCCAAAACGGTTGCTGATATTAATTCTGACTGTTTGGCAAAACTGAATCATTAAACTGAGTCTATTAAAATTATAAGTATAAGTGATGATGAGCGATTATTTATAGAAAGCAGTGCAGATCAGAATAAAAGTTCCGAATTGTATACGCACTTAAATAAAGATCATAAAGTAATTTCATCTAAACATTATATTAAACGAGGCTAAGCTTGTCTGGTCACGGATACCGATTGGTTGACCAATTCCATAGATCCGAACGCAGTTAAGAACGCGACGCTAGACGCGTCGGATCCAACACCAATGCGAGCCATCGTGTCGGCATCTGCCATGCCAGTGGGATCAATGAGGTGCCAGCTCCCCCCGATATAGACTTCGGCCACGGCATGAAAGTCCTGTGGCGTCACATCGGGCGCATAAACGCTCACGAACCTAGCCGGTATCGACGACGCGCGCGCTAGTGCTACAAGAACATGCGCGAAGTCGCGGCATACGCCCTGACGTTGAACAAAACTGTCAAGCGCGGTAGTTTGAGCGTGGCTCGATCCGGGCACATAGCTAAACGCTGACTCGATCCAATCGCGCATTGCGGTAATCCGTGCGCCGCCAGCAAGATCGCCAAACTCGGCGTCCACGAAGGCTTGGAACTGGTCTGACGGGCAATAGCGAGACGGCATCAAATGCTTGATTGTCTCTCCGGGCAAAAGATGGAGGGGCACTTGGGGCAGTGTCGATATATCCAAGGCAGGACGGTCAACGGCAATTTCTGCGATGTAAGTGCAGCTAAAATCCCCGTCGGCGCGGATCCAAGTCCGCTCTCCTATGCCATCATCGGCGACGACCCGTGAAAAATGCGCAACGTCTGATGTCCAAATCTCGGCCGAACGCACCCGTTGATCCGCAAGATCGGCAGCTTCGATTTGAAGCAAAAGATCCATCGGGGCGGGGAGCCGATAATGGAGTTTGACGTTAAGTTTCAGGATCATGTTCGAGCTCCTTAAGGGTATTGATTTGGCGGGCTAACGAGCGCGTGGGAGTTTCTGATCGGTGCAAGGCGAATCCTAAGCCGATCAGGATCAAAGACTGGTTCATCTGAGTCAGTCAGAAATGCCTTACAGGCTTAGATTATTATAATACCGCTTTTTAAACTCAAAGGGTGACAAGGGTTCCCATTTCAACATCTTTCACCCCATGCCTCTGCTTTTTTAGGTAGCTCAATCATCGCATTTAGAAATGGAATATTTTACTTTGAACTCATGTTTTATGCTTTCAAGTAATCAGTATTATAAAAGAATACCCCAAGGGGTCCAGCTATTTTACCCTTCAAAAACGTTATTGTTAATAATTTATTAAAAGCTCTTAAAAGTTAACAAAAACGTCTTAGTAGGTATATATATTAATATGAGAATTCGTTTAAAGTGACGGTTAGGTTGCAATATTTAACACCATAATCAATGGTTTGTCTTAGCGCTACTATTTATCTTAACCTTATTAAGGATATTAAAATGAAGAAAATTACCTCTAACCGTTCACTTCAAAGTAAATTATGGATTGCGTTATTGGTCAGCGCTGTGGGACTTAGTGCTTGCAGTAACGAAGTGGAAGAGAAGCCAGCTAGTACGAACACTACTGAAGCTGCATCTGTTGAAACAGGACCGACTGATACTGAAGTAGGTACAGACACTGCTATGGGTGAAACAACGAACGATACGGGCATGGCAGATGCAGATAGCCCCATGGATCCAGCTGACACAACTACGACTGGTACAGAAGGTACTGGTACGATGACGGATAATACCGTAACCGATGAAATGACCGATGGCTCAGTAATTGGTGACTCGACGATGGTAGACGAAGAAAATACGAGTTTCAATCAAACACCACCAGAAAGCGTTCAATAGATTATATGTCACAGTTTTGATAATGCGCCGATAGAGAGTTTCTAGTGTATTCAGCCGTTTAAGCTGTCTATAGTTATTTTTAGTAGTAGGGGGGCGGGGCGATATGAGTATAAGCCACTATCTGATAGCTTATAAGCATTATCTTACTCCTTGATCTGTTTGACCTATGTATTATATTAGTCAGAGGTTTGCTAACTTTTGGTATTTTTACGGTATCCTAATTTAGGTTTCGATCAATACCGTAAGGAATGCCGTAAAAAGTATCGTTTGTAATCAGTGGATACCGTGAGCTAACGTAGTTTATCGGTAAATAAAAAATAAAAAACCCTTGTAGCACTTGGCTTACAAGGGTTTATCAATACATACCGTTATATTTGATGGTGCGCCCACAGGGACTTGAACCCCGATCGGTCGCTTAGGAGGCAACTGCTCTATCCTGTTAAGCTATAGGCGCACTGAGGAGTGACATTGTAGGAAAAAGTTGTTACAAAAGCAATCCGCAAAGTCCAAATAGAGACAATTTATTATGACTCGCTATTGCTGAGGGCATCCGAGACGTCTACTGAAGTACTGTTTGATGGTTTTTCTGATGAGGTGGTTGGACTAAATAAATCATTGACACTGTTTTTATAACCTTCAATATTATTATAGTCATGTTTTTTTAATATATCTTGCCCCACGCTAGAAAGTAAAAAATTGCGAAAATTAATCGCGGCAGTGTTATCCGTCAAAATAACGCCTTCAAGCATCTGATCGTCTTTGAGCGCATAGCTATAAGAATTCAGTATGCGAGTATCTGTATGAGTGGTCTGAGCTGTTTCCGTTTCCGCACTATCTTCATTAATTGAGTCTTTATTATCTTCAGCAGTTTGACTGGTATCGGCTTCATTTTGATTGATTTTATCTTGAGCCGCTTTTAGCTCTGCTTGTAATGGTGCAAGTCGTTTTTTTGGTAGGCTGCTGTTTGAAATAATCATGTCTGTACTGACAATGAAATCTGAGTTTTCTTCATTATTAGAAGAGTTATCAGGTAGTGTTAGCAGAGTACGAGAGGGTACATAGCTTGTCTCAACCTTTATGCTTGGATAACGAGATTCAAAACGGACAATAACCTCGTCTAGAGCCACCTGTAAGCTTTTTTCTGCTTGTATATGTAACGTACTATCGGAAGTAGGCATTTCGCTATCGTTTCCAGCGATCACTTTAGGTTCGTTTTCACCAGCCATGATAGGTAATGGGTTGGTGTTTTTGCGGTTATTAACCCATAACCAAGTAAAGAGAACAGTACAGAGTATCAACAGTAAAATTAGTCCAGCTATTAGTAGCTTGTAGTCTTTCATATATGACCGATCTTCTGTTTGTGAGTGATTAAAAGGTTACGTGAGACACGTAATCTATTGTTTGGTTTAAAGCGATTGATGCAGCACTTCCTCTGTCAACTCTGCCAACATCTCTGCAAAAACGTCTTTCTTTAGAGAAAGAGCTGTACCTTGATTAACACTGTTACGAGCCGTACTGTGGCTCTCAGCGGGAGAATAGTTTGAAGCTGAAGTAGGGTGGTTGTCAATCGCTTTTGTAGAGGCTTGATGGCCTGCTAGTGGCGACTGTCCCTTCATTAGCTTATCTTTAAGCCATTTAAAACCATGGGTCTCCCACCATGCCTCAAAGCGTGGTAATGTGCTGCCATGCACTGCTATAGGTAAATTCAACGTTCGCAGTTTCTGTGATAATACGGGGTCATTAATGGTTTGATGAGTACTGAGGTAAAGCGCACTGCTATCATCAGTATAAAGTCGCTTATTTTGCCATGATCTGTCATCAATTTTCATACGTGGTAGTTGCCATAACTCACCACGATAATACACCACGTATACGCGTTGTTTTGGATGTACAAAAATAGCATCGATTGGGCGTAAGAGCATAATATTAATTCATTCCGTGAATAATAAAGGTTAAGTTTATGTAATGCATGGAAATCAATTTAAAAGATATCAGTTTACTTTCTTTTTTAGTAACCACGAATGGCATAATAAGACGACACTCGCTGTCGCAAGTTATTATAATACTGACATCTACACTAGTAAACGATAACCATCAATGGCACACTGAGGCTGCCACTATTTTTTATTCGTAAATATCATGCTAGCAGAAATGCAGTACGGTAACGACTACCAAACATGTATTGATGAGTACCGTTTGTTGCTTGATTTTTAATCCCCTCAAGGCCTTTGGTCTTAGATTTTTTTGTCTTTTTTGCTTTAATTTGTGTTCGTCGGTCTTATTATTCTACTACTCTAATCAGATTATCCGCTATGTTTACCATCATTCAGTCGCACCGTACCGAAAAACTCGTTGATCAATTGCTTGTACAATATCAGTCAAAGAACCAATCTGTGTTCGAGCCTTTTATTGTCATTGTACCCTCAATGGTATTGGGTGACTGGTTGGATAAGACGATTGCCAGTCGTGCTGGCATCAGTACGTTGGTGCGTACCAAGTTTTGGGGTCAGTATCAGTGGACGCTGATGCAAGACGTGCTAACGCGTCACAATGCCTATTTGTTAGAAAATAATCCTGAGGCGGCCGTTTTAAATGTGCCTGAAGTGGCTGTATTATCGCCGACAGTCATGCAGTGGCGACTGTTTGGATATCTCACCTACTATCAAGCATCGATTGTCAAAAGTGAGGCACATCCCGTTCACCCATTACTGGCGTCTTTGATTGATGAGCCACAAGAAAGCGTGAAGCAAGACGCTGTACAACAAGACAAAGCACAACAAGATGCGCGTATTTGGCAGCTGGCAAGTGATTTGGCCAGAGTATTTAACCGCTACTTAACCCATCGTGAGGATTGGCTAGCATTATGGTCACACAACAAGCCACTCAACGTAGATGCACTGATAGCTGATAAAGACGCGTTGTCATTGCGCTTTGATAAGTATGCACGCGGTACGCCTGAATGGTTGGTGGAACATTATGTAGAGCTGGAAGTTGCGCAACGATTCTTATGGTCGCAGTTGTTTGCCGATGTTCATCAGCACCGTGTGACCATTGAGGACAACTTTTGGTCAGCTTTGAAGTACAATCAGGCAAATGAGCGGGGTCAATTGCCCAATGTATTGCGCATTTTTACCATTCAACAATTGCCTCAGACTGAGCTTGATTTTTTACAGCGCTTATCGCAATACATGGACATCACATTACTGCACTACAATCCCTCAAAGCTGTTTTGGGCAGATATTGTCGATAAGTCATGGCTACAGCGTCAACAGATCATCAATCCTGAAAGCGTGTTTTTGCGTGATTATGGTCACAGTTTGCTGTCGCGTTTGGGAAAACAATCTCGCGATACTTTTGCTATGCTTGCCAACCTATCAGGTAATGAGCAGTACCAAGAGGCGCTTGTAGAGTGGCAAGACAATTTTGATGAGGGGTTTAGTGATGAGACTGGTCAAGGTGTTGATGATAATACCTATAATAATGATGATACCTATCAGCGGGCGCAAAATAGCCCAAGCTTATTGCGACGCTTGCAAAACGATGTGTTGATGCTGGATGAGCAATCGACACAGCAGGCGACAGCGGCAAAAGTGTCAGAGGCTGTCAGCCAACAAATCGAGTTAGGTTTTGAGCAAGAAGCGTCAGACACGGCATGGTACGACGATGAAGTGCTAGAAAATAAGCGCTTTGAAAAAGAGCGTTTTTGGGCGATATCGTCACAAGATAATAGCCTAAGCATTCATTCGTGTCACAATTTACAACGTCAACTTGAAGTACTGCGTATCATGATTGGGCGCTGGCTCAATGAACCTGTTAAACCTAATCAGAAAAAACGCCATATATCCGATATTGTGGTTTTGTTACCTGATGTTGAGCGTCATCATGCGCTCATTGGTTCTATTTTTGTCAATGGTAAAGGCCAAGATGGTTTGACCCTGCCTGCAAAAGTAACAGGGGTGGTCGATACTGATATTCGTCAGCTATGGGAAGCCATCATTGGGTTTTACAAATTATTAGGCAGTCATAGCGCCCGTTTTGAAGCAGCCGAGGTCTTAGACTGGCTAATGTTGCCTCCTTTGTTTGAAAGCTTTGGCCTGACTCATGAGCAAATGAGCCGTGGTTGCGATTTATTGGTAGAGGCGGGCTTTATCCGCGGGTTTGATGAGCGACATCTCAAGCAAACCTTAGACGCTAATGACTACGATTATCGCTTTAGTTTTGCCCAAGCGTTAGACAGATTGGCCTTAGGATTAGTGATGCCAGAGGCCAGTTTGAGTGATTGTTTGTATCCTTTGCATGAGGATGACTGGGCAAGCACTGCAATGCCTGAGATGAGTTTGCCATTACCACAGGTGAGCCTAGATGATGCGATGATTATTGAAGCGCTTAGCCGTATATATGTGGGTTTGGTTGAACGACGTGATGATCATACACAAAGAATGAAAGCGGAAGATTGGCTGGATCAGATCGAGACGCAAGTGATCCATCGCTATTTTGGCGATGTTGATCAAACTCGTACGATGCGCGCCATATATAATGCTATGAACGGCTTTAAATCAAGTTTGCGCGCCAATCGTCATTATAGACAGTACTCTAGCGATGATAGGGCCAACAAAGAAGTTGAACAAAGGCTGGCAGGCGTTGAGCAATTACCATTAAAACTGAGCTTTATGCTAGACAGTATCGAAGACGAGCTAGAAAGTCAGCAAGTCAGTGCTGAACCAACGGGCGTGATTACTTTTGGTCGATTTGGTGCTCTGAGAAACGTGCCTTTTGAATTAGTGGTAATGCTTAACATGGATCTCTCTGAGTTTCCTGCGCGTGACCGTGATAACCGATATGATTTGATAAAAGCGACTAATGCTCGTCGCGGTGATAGAGTCAGTGAAGATGATGACAATGGGGCATTTTTAGATGCGCTGCTGTGTGCACGTAGCGCGTGCTGGATATTCTACAATGGTCAAAGCCTGACGGATACGCATGAGCACTTGCCAGCCAATCCTGTCAGTGAGTTGCTACAATTCTTACAAGGTGAGGTACAGTGGCAGGTAAACTCGCTTGCTACATTGCCTGAAAATATTGATCCAACGACTGAGAGTCTCAAACGTTATTTACCCAAGCTAATTAAACAATGGCTGGTAACTGAGCATCCAGCATTGCCTTTTCATCGTAGTCTGTTTGAGACAGACGTGGAAAATGATCTCTTTGAGCACGAAAAACAGACCAAGGTATCCGTTAATGATAGTCAGTCTACTGTTGATGCTCAGAATAATAACTCCGTCACAGTATCTGATGAGCTAGATGCTTTATTAAATAAAGCCATGCGTAAAACCAAATTGGCACAGAAAAAACAATTTCCCCCTGCGCCATTATGGCAAGCTGTGTTTGATACCCTAAGCGGTAGAATAGCAAGCAAGTACGCGCCACTGGTTGGCTTACCCAATAACGCACAATACGACGCAATCGCGACGATGCTTGGTCAAGGCTTGGGTCAATTGGGAAAAATAGACAATCACACCTTGTCTGCATTGGCTGATATGTTGGCGCTAGATGGTGCTACTAATATCAATGACGCGACCAAAGCGCCTGACTTAACGATGTTTGATAGTATATTTAACATTGGTGAGATAGATATTGAAGGAGGATTGGTCTATCAAGTACGTCACCCTGCCAAAGCATTTTTACGCACTCAAAAGGTCCATGTGGTGCAAGGTGAAGCAGCGATGGCGCACCAAGAGCCGTTATTTTTGGATAACCTGACGACTTATCAGATCAAAGAGCATTTGATTCAGTCATTAGTTGCCGATGCAACCGCCTCAAGTAATGGCAATGCAGTTATTGAAAATGCCAACGCCACTATGATGTATCAAAAAATGATACCAGCAGGGGTGGCTCGCCAAACCATCATACCCAACCAAAAGCAAAAGCTACAACAGCAATGTATGGAGTTCAAAGAGCAATTGATTGCTAATGGTTTCGATGATATCGACATGGATAGTAGCTATAGTGAGGTATCAGATAGCAATGGTTTGCAACTGCTTACCCCAACGATAGAAAAACCTATTGAAATCAGAGATGTGGCAATGGTTTTAAATGCCAGCAATCATCAATCAGACAGCGACTCAGACCGTCAGGTAAAAACAGAAGCATGGCGTAAATTACTGCCTGCCTCTATTAAAATAAAAGGCTCAGTACCGATATTAGTGCCAATATCAGCACCGTTATCAGTGTCGCCAGATATCCGTAATATAAACGCTCATCAGCAATCAAGCCTGTCTTATGCTGAGCAATCACCCAAGCAATGGCTAAATATCTTACCTAACTCTGCGAGTCCCAGACACTTACTCAAGTTTTGGTTGTCACATTTGTATTGGCAAGTTGCCAGACGCACCACCGCTCAGCAGGTGGTATTAAATGATGGCGTCAGCATTTGGCGTTTTAATAAAGCCAGCTCGCAAGTGGATGCTTATAAAAACTCGATGACATTTAAACTAAGCCCGATTGTGTATGAAGACGCTGTCATTGAGCTGATTAAGTGGGCAATTTTTGGCAATCTATCAGGTCAAGTACCGATGACGTTACTGCCGGAGTATGCACTCAGTTACCTTGGTAAATGCGTAAAAGCTGAAGAAAGCGAGAGTACAACTGAACGCTATTGGCCGAAACGAGCAGATTTTTCCGACTGGTTAAGACCCAGTTACTATTCAGAGGCGGTATACGATACTTGCGCGCAACATGCCATTTGGCAATACATATTGCGTGATCAAGATGCTTTTAGAGCGCTATCAAGGGCGTTGACTACCTTGGCGCAACCACTGTATGAGCCGATGTTTATGGCACTAAGCGGGCTAGATAATTAGTAGGATGGCTAACGCCTAGTTTCTTTCACTTAGTTCTTTGACCTCATAGATTTTGACTTTATAGATAGTAATGAAAAGTATATGCCTATATGACAGACTTTACTGACACAACTGATACCTCTACACAACCGCATTTATTTGATGATTCAGCTAGTATGGCTGAGCCTAAAGCAGATGTGACACCAGCGGTTGGCGTCGAGTTAACGGGTAAGCATCTGATCGAAGCCTCAGCAGGGACGGGCAAGACGTGGACGCTAACTGGGATTGTGCTGCGCTTGCTGATTGAAGCACGGCGCGCACCAGAGCAAATCATTGCCACGACTTTTACGCGAGCGGCTGCAGCAGAGATGCGTCAGCGCATTCATGATCGTTTGGTAGAGTTCTATCAGCTACTACAATGGGTCAATAACCTGAGTGCGAATACCAACAATAAAGACAGCTTATATCCCAATATATTGCAGGTAATGCCTGACAGTGACGATAACAACAAGGGTGCACTAGAAGTTAATGACTCAAGTATTGATTCGAATGCTCAGACAGATATTGATGAATTCAATCAAGATTTTGACCATGACCAGCAAGTTGTAACTGAAAAGCGTATCCAAGCAAAAGAAACGCGTGACAATTGGTTGATAGAGCAAGCCGAATATGTACGCTTAGATAACATCATGCAAGATCCTATTAATTTACATTTAGTGAGTTATTTATTAGATCATGTGTATAGCTACCCGATGGCAGAAGCGCTGCGACGTACCGCACTGGTATTAACCACATTGGACAAGCTCTTCGTCGGTACGCTAGATAGCTTGGCGCAAAAATGGTTGACCGAATACAGTAGCGAAACTGGTCATCAGCAAGGCATGGCGATTATCGAGGACAGCAGTATTGAGCAAGTGACCGACAGCATCATTCATGATGAGCTGCGCCAATTTCAAAGTCGCTTGTATCATGAGCAGCCTAAGCTGTATGCGCTGATGGATCAGCAAGGAAAACTGACAGCCGTGAGCGATCATAAAAAGTATGTTTCTCGTTCGCTTAACTTTATTTCTGCGCCGATTGATGAGATAAAACTTGAACAAGGTTTTGACTTTACTACGTATGAACAGCTTATTGCTGAGTTTGCACAGTTAGATTTGGCCGATATTCAGCCTTATTTGAATCCTGATTATAGAAAGTCGCAAGGATTTCGTGGTGGTTCTAATTTAACCAAGCAGTTTGATGCTCTCATTGATGTACATCAGAAAATAGCAAAATATCAGTTAGCATTTAACAGTTATTTAAATGAGAGCGAACATAAGATTTTGACCTCATTACAGGATTCCAGATATCCAGATGAAGACGGTAAAATTAAGAACTTCAATAAAAATAAAGAGAAAGAACATCAGACGCTTTTTGAGTTAGAAACCATCAGCAGGTTAATGGCTCTTTTAGACATGGTTGAAGGATTAAATCAGCATATTGTCCTGACACTAGCCAATCTCAACCGTCACATTGTACTTGCCGTGCGTGATAGGCTGCCAGTGATTTTAGAAGAGCGCGGCGAGACGACCTTTAGCCTGCAAATGGTGCGTTTAAACCAAGCATTGACAGGGCGACAAGGCAACAAACTGGCACGTTATATTCGTCATCATTATCCAGTGGCACTGATCGATGAATCGCAAGACATCAATGGTGAACAAGCCATTATGATTGAAAGCATTTATTTGCCAAAAAACAAGCGAACACAAGAGGGAAAAGACAAACTATCAGGCTCTAATAAAACCAATCGCGAGTTTTTGCTATTGGTGGGTGATCCAAAGCAAGCCATTTATGGGTTTCGTGGTGGCGATGTGGCAAACTATAACTACATGAAAGCCCAGTTTGATACCAGCAGTCGTTGGACGCTTGATACCAATCGCCGCTCAAATTCAGGTGTGATTCATGCATTAAACTGCTGGTTTGGTATGCCAACGGTAACAACTGATAATAATAAGTTATCGCAGCTGGGCAGCGACATTTATTACCAGCATATGAAAGCATCACGACCTGAAAATCAGCTGTCTTGGTTTAGTAACCAAGACAGGATAAATAGCGACTTGGTGACTGAGGTGCTCTCTGCTCAGCCAGTGAGCGTATTGCATTTGCCTAGTGGTAAAGACGTAGAGCTTGAGTATGATGAGCATGAAATCACCGCGCGTCATATTGCCACTTTGCTCAGCAGTAATCAGACACTAAAAGGCAAGGCCATCCAGCCTAGTGATATTGGTGTGCTTGCACGTGCCAAAAAAGACTTAAAGCAGGTTGAAGATGAACTGGTGAAACTGGGTGTACCGACTTTAACCACCAGTGATGTCAGTATTTTTGAGACTATCATGGCAGAAGACGTGGCAGCACTGCTCAGCGCCATGCTATATCCTTACCGCCATGACATGATCAATCGGGTATTGACCAGTCATCTCTATGGTCTTAGCATCAAAGACGTCAAAGCTATGATGATGGATCACGAGTCAGGTATGGTCGAGGCCAGCAGTACAACACGCGCTCACTCAAAAGATGCGTCAGCGATTGATCACAAAAAAAGCTATCAAGACTTTATTACCTATTTAAAAGAAGGGACACAGCGTTGGCAGCATTTTGGCATATTGTCGGCGCTACATTACTTATTGGATAAAAGCCCCGTGCAGCCACAAGGCGTTTGGAAATCTCTGGCTGCTCACGCCGAAGGGGATCGGCATATCATGGATCTGCGCCATTTAATGGATGTGTTGGCGCAGTATGGCACAGGTATGGGCGAGCACGAACTGCTGGCTTGGTTCAGACAGCACATAGATGCAGCGCCCAATAGCGATTGGGCCAAGCAGTACCCGCTACCGACAGAGTCTGGTGTGCAGCTTATGACCATTCACAAATCAAAGGGACTTGAGTTCCCGATTGTCTATGTACTGGGTATGGGTGATGCCAGTAGAAAGTCAGGTAATAATGAGAAGTCTGGTCTTTATTTATACAATGCCGCACAAGCTCCTTCCGCATTAGTGCAGCAATCACTACAAAATCAATTGATAGGCAATCAGCGCCGCTTCTCACCACTGCAAAGCTCTGCCACCACCGATGGTTACTATACCGATCTTGAAACGCAAGAGGATTTCGATGAGCTACGCCGTCTTGGCTATGTGGCATTTACTCGTGCCAGTGAGCAACTCTATATAGTGCTGCAAGAACCGAAAAAAAATGCAAACGCTCACTTAAAACCCGTAATTTATTGGTTTGATGCGCCAGAAGCGAACTTTGAATTGCCTGATCGGTTAAAAGGTACGATAGGTATGATCAGAAGTTACAAGGTCAATGAGTTCTATTTTGATCATCATGCTAACGCAGTCGGCTTAAGTGGTACTATTCAGTCTGCCACTACCAAGCCCACAACAGAAGCTATTGAGTACGATGTTTTTTCAGAGGTCATGAAAACCAACTACTTTTATGGCTGGGCCAAGACCAGTTTTACCGCGCTCGCCCGTCAGTTGGATGAATCCACACAAGCGATGGCGATAGTGGATGAGCGTATTGATGATGCAATAGATATTGACATTAGAAACGCATCCGCTCCAGCTGAGCCATTATCCAATAGCAGTGAGCCTGTTACAGAAGCCAATGAATTAAAGCTTAAGATGGAAGATGATATCCGCTTTACCTTTGTTAAAGGGGCGAATGCAGGTACGTTTTTGCATGAGATATTTGAAAAAATTGATTTTACCAATAAATCGCAGTGGTCTGGGGTGATTGATAGAGCGGTGAGTAGCTATCAGTTGCCGCTGGTTTATAGCAGTGCCGAGCAGCAAAGCCGTCGATTACAAGGGCAAGAGGGCAAAGCAGCTGGCCTCATTGAACCTGATTCGATAGATACGACAAAGCATGACGCATTGATCAATTGGATTGAAGAAGTAATACATGTGCCGTTATTGGCATCCAACCAACCTTTACGTTCTCTTAGCGTCAGTCAGCGATTTGCTGAATTAGAGTTCAATATGGGTTTGTCAGAACGGTTTAAGGCGCAGGATATCAATAAGCTGTTTCAGCAGCATCTGCCCAATGACACAGACAAACACGTTAGCCTTATTGCGCAAAACACAACACATTTGTACCGTTATTTACGCGGCGAAATTGACTTGGTATATGAGCATGCTGGCAGGTATTATGTGGTCGATTATAAAAGTAATTTTTTAGGAAATAGCCTAAGTGATTATGATGAAAATACGCTCAAGCACGCCATGTCCAAAGCAGGGTACTGGCTACAAGCAGCCATTTATCAAGTAGCATTGCATAGGTTTCTTTCCATAAGAATTCAGGACTATGCAGGTAATGAAGAGAAATATCTAGGCCCTGTAGAGTATGTATTTTTACGAGGCGTATATGGTTCACATACCGATGCAATAGATAATGTATCACCCAATACGAGCGAACCTGCTGGCAGCGCCCCACCTAATGAGTGCTATGGATTGGTGACTTGGGATATTCCAATTGATTTTATTAAAGGGTTAAACGCGTTATTTGGTACGCCTGACTCGTAAGTACTAAATACATATCAGCTATCCAAAAAATATCCTATCGATTCAGCAGATCAATATAGAGACAAACATACTATGAGTAATAATAACAATAAAAGTAAGGCGGCGATTGGGGTACAAGAAAGCTGGGCCAGTAACCTCAGTGACTACATTCTATTACGCCGTCAGCAAACGCATTTAGCGTATAGTGCAACAGATTCAAAAGCAAATATTGATAGCAATCAATTCGATAAAACAGAAGACAGTATGCTATTCACTGCTTTTTTTGTGATGTTAGCGACCCATTTAGAAGAGGGGCACACAGTACTAACTATTGAGGAAGCTGAGGATGAAGTACCGTTGCAAGGCCAGATCAATCACGAAGTCGTTGCGCTATATGGGTGGCAAAAAGCGTTGTTAGCAATGCTCGCAACGCCAATCTTTGCCCTGATAGACACCCAAATCAGTACACAAATGGAAGAGGATTCGACAGCTGAAATATCACTATTTACCTTGCTAGATACTTTATTTACCAAGGAAAGTCAGCTTTGGGTGCAGCTTGCCCTAAGTAATCCTGAAAAAGAGATGCTAAACAAGCGCTTTACTACGATTGCCAGCTTATATCGACTACTAAAAAATACAGATTTAGATTTTTTCATGGATTTGGTCACTCAGCATACTTTATTCGCAGAAGTGGGCAGTAATATCACAAAAAAAAATAGCCTAAGCAATAATAAACCCATTATTTGTAAAAAAACTAAGCAAGAAAACACATCAACAGTGTCCATCACTTTTTGGCTGCATCGCTCTTGGCAAGCGGAGTTCAACTTAGCAAAACACATCAGTACTATTTTAGAACAACCCATAACACCTCTAGCGTTATCCATACCCAAAAACCTGAACGAGCAACAAATAAAAGCCATCAATGTGGCCAACAACAATGCGTTTAGTATCATCACTGGGGGTCCAGGCACAGGCAAAACCTATACGGTCGCCCAGCTCGTTATTGCGTTACAACAGGCCACAGAGAGTAGGGATGCGCAGCAAGAGAGCATTAGATTCAGTACAGATAGTGCAAGCCTAGCGCTCGCAGCACCGACTGGTAAAGCAGCACAGCGAATGCAAGAGTCTTTGCAAGCGGCTCTAGATACATCAGAAGTGAAAATGCAATTACAAGAAGCCAAAACCATACATCGTTTGCTAGGCATCGGTAGAACGGGTAGACCGCGTTATGATGCCAGTAATCCTTTGGGTGAGGACATCATTATTGTTGATGAAGCCTCAATGCTGGGTGTTGAATTGGCCAATTATCTTGTCAGCGCCGTAAAGCCGGGTGCAAGGCTGATACTGTTAGGAGATGCCAACCAGCTAGCAGCGGTAGATGCAGGAGCAGTACTGGCTGATTTGTGTCATATTCCGATATTACAATCCATTCATGCAGAGCTACTCGAAAGCCGCCGTTTTAGCGCAGAATCAGGTATTGGTAAACTTGCAAATCAAATCAATCAAACAGAAGTAGACACTCAAAAAATTTGGCAGTTATTAAAACAAGACGACGCATTGAGCTTCCAATACGTAAACACCCTGCAAATAGATGAGAGTAATGATAATAAGACAAAAAATAGCCTAAGCAAAAATAAAATTATTCCAAAAATAACGAAAAATTACCATCATTATATAAACAAGATTAAAAATCTACTGAAAAATCCAATAGAAAAATCCATGCCAGAATCGGTAAATACAACAGTTACAGCGTTGATAGAGGTGTTTAATCAATTTAGAATTTTGAGCGCGGGTCATAATGGCGAATGGGGTGATCACTATATCAATAATTACCTCACACAATGGCATCTTGCTGAACTCAAACTACCACTAGGTCAGAATACATGGTTCCATGGTCGCCCTGTTATGGTTTTACAAAATAACTATGAGTTAGGACTGTTTAACGGCGATATCGGTTTTTGTTTGCAGACAGGAGATGAGAGAAGTCGATTAGAAGTGTTTTTTGAGAATAAAACACAAGGTATCGCTGTTAATCTATTGAATGAAGAAGTGATTGCGACCGCATATGCGATGACCATTCATAAGTCACAGGGATCTGAGTTTGATCATGTTGCCATTACTTTTGACAATAGTCATGCCAGACTGCTCAGCAAAGAGCTTATTTATACAGCGGTGACACGGGCTAAAAAACAAGTGACCATCTATAGTACAAAATATGCGTTTGAAAAAGCAGTTCAAACCCCAACTGAGCGTCATACTGGTTTAGGACTACAATTTTAGTCATTATCCTTAGCCATACTTGTACTCCAGCTAATAAAAAAGCATCCAAATTGGATGCTTTTTTAGAATTCAGATATAAGCGTTACACTTTATCTTCTTTAATTGCATAGATGCCAGGCAAATGGCGCAAGTAACCATGAAAATCCATACCACAGCCATAAACATAGCGGTCTGCAACATTGATACCCACAAAATCTACCTCAAAATCTGCAACTTTACGATCGTGTTCTTTATTGAGTAAGACACAAGATTCAATCGATAAAGGTTTTTCTTTGCTCAGCTCTTCAACGACTGCTTTTAAAGTAATACCTTCATCAAAAATATCATCAATCAGCAATACGTGTTCGTTTTCGATACTGACATCAGGTTTGAATTTCCAATCGAGTTCACTAGTGCCTTCGTTGTCGCGATAGCGCGATGCATGAATATAATGCATACGATGGTAGAACGTTAGATGAGTCAATAATTGACCAGCTGGGATAAGACCACCATTCATTACAACCATTACAATTGGGTTTAAGCCCGCATAGTGTAGGTTGAGTTGAGCAGCAAGACGCTCATAAGCAGCAGCAACTTCGATACTACTAATAAGGCACTCTGAATTACGCAGGGTTTTTTCTATTTCTTGATTACTAATTTGGGTCATGATTTGCGCCTTGGATAAAAGTGCCGCTTATTTTAGCAAATTTTAGTAAATTTGCCCAACATTACAGTGCTAATAAAGCGAATCTCTTTATTATTCTGATTTTTCTATGATAAAAGGACGGTAGTAGTCTGCCAAACGATTCAAAGAGCGATCTGGTAAGTCAGGTAGAAGTTTATTAAGTGCCATGTTCATACCTTTATCAATAGCCGCTTTCGCAACGGGCACGGACTTACGCTTAATCATACCCAGTTTCAAAGTCTCAGCATAACGGCTGATAAAGTGCGTGAGCGTTTCTTCATTCATCGTTTCAAGCGCAGTCTTAAATGCTTTCACGTCTACGTGTTCAGGTGTGATAGCGGCGAAACCTGTATTAACAGTTTTGGCATCTGCATCAGACAACTTAAATCCCACACGTTTTATGCCGTCATTATCGATAAATGTTGCTCTGTCTCTCAAAAAATGAAAACTTGGCATCACTTCTTCGTTGCTTTCTTTACCCAGTAAAATGTTGAGTAGGGTATCGGTTGAGCGTTCAATCATAGTGACAATTTTGCGCATAGCAGCTTGACGCTCAGGATTGGGAATAATCTCAACCAAACCTACCAAGAGATTATCAATCAGATCCCGCGCTGTTTGGTGAGTAAGGGCATCACGATAAGGGTAATAATCTACCTGTTCATTTGAAGCAACGACTTGTTCGGCCTCACTGATTAATGCTTTTAATTTATCTGAAGGTACGAATCCAAAATAATATGCCATCATGCTTCCTTTATTTGTTGTTTTTAATGCCTTACCAACGTTACATTCTTGGTCAAATCAGTTACTATTTAAAAAGAATACCAAACAAAGGCTCATCGTACTACATGCTAATTACTCGTGTGCCTCAATTATGAAATGCAGGGCTTGGTTGAATATAGCCAGTATTGCGGTATTTTTACGATTTATCTAATAACCGACGAGCCGAACCATTCACCGCACACTAATTTAGCATATTTTTTATATTCTAATTTAAAAAGCTTGAACTTATAAGGCTAACTAATACTTATCTAGGGAGAGATAAATGAATAGTGCTATTGTACTGTTATTTGGCGTTGCCGCTATGCTATGCGGCTACTTGTTTTATTCAAAGTTTATCGCCACTAAAATTTTGGCATTAGACAACAGTCGTCCCACGCCAGCTCATACGATGAAAGATGGCGTAGATTACGTTCCCACCAATAAGTACGTATTATGGGGTCACCATTTTACCTCAGTAGCAGGGGCAGCACCAATCATCGGTCCTGCTATTGCTGTGATCTGGGGCTGGGTGCCAGCCATCATTTGGGTAGTACTGGGCACCATTTTTATGGCTGGTGTCCACGATATGTCAGCCATTTGGGCAAGTATGCGTAATAAAGGCCAATCGATTGGTTCTATCGCTGGTACTGTAATGGGTACACGTGTGCGCAGTTTGATGATGATTGTCATTTTTTTACTGCTACTGATGGTAAATGCCGTATTTGGTGTTGCTATCGCTAATATGATGATAAAAACGCCTTCAGCGGTATTGCCTGTGTGGGGCGCACTCGTTGTTGCCTTCATCATTGGTCAGTGCATCTATCGCTATAAGATGAATCTGCTTTGGGTATCAATCATTGGTGTTACGGCTCTATACGGACTTATTTATCTTGGTCCAATGTTCCCGATTGTGTTACCTGAGACTGTTTTCGGTTTGCCTGATAATGCCGTATGGATTCTGATTCTATTTGGTTATGCAGCAGTTGCCTCTTTATTGCCAGTATGGATGCTGCTGCAACCACGCGATTACATCAATGGCTTGCAGTTATTTGTTGGTTTGATTTTATTATATGCAGCCATCTTTATTGCAACGCCAGACATTGTCGCACCAGCCATCAACACAGCATTACCCGTTGGAACACCGTCACTGATGCCATTATTGTTTGTGACGATTGCCTGCGGTGCTATTTCAGGCTTCCATGGATTGGTGGCAACAGGTACTACATCCAAGCAGATTGATAAAGAAGAAGATGCTCGGTTCGTTGGTTACTTTGGTGCATTTGGTGAGGGTATGCTTGCGCTGGGTGCCATACTTGCTGCTACAGCAGGTTTTGCCACACTGGCTGATTGGCAAGCGGTTTATCAAAAATTCGGCGATGGTTCTATCGGTGCTTTTATTGATGGTGGTGCTACCATCCTAAATGCAGGGGTTGGCATTGACTTGGTGTTATCACAAACAATGCTGACGGTCATGGCAGCATTATTTGCCGGTACTACTATGGACACTGGGGTACGTTTGCAGCGTTATATTTTCCAAGAATTTGGAGAATTTTATAACTTGCCAGCATTGAACAAAGGGGTTGTCGCAACGTTACTTGCAGTCGGAAGCTGTTTATTATTGGCGTTTGGCGCAGGTGGTATCGATGGCGCAGGTGGGATGATTATTTGGCCACTATTTGGTACAACCAATCAATTAATGGCCGCATTGACCTTAATGATTGTCACCGTGATTTTGTTACGTAAGGGCAAGCCTGTTTGGTATACCTTGGCACCATTGACGTTCTTACTGGTCATGACGGTCTTCGCACTACTCATTCAGCTCAAAACTTTCTTCACTGATGGTAATTGGCTGCTCATCATTATGGATATCATTATTTTGATAGCAACCATTTTGGTGACGTTTGAGAGTCTGTCGGTATTGCGCAAAGAATGGACACTTCACAAAGGTAAAAGCGATACCTAAACTCTATAAATAGTAAATGAAGCAAAAGAACGCTAGCAGCAATTGCTGGCGTTTTTTATATCGTGTAGGCATGATAGATTAAAGATAAGTCAATGTAAAAAACATGCAAGAGAACAGATAATTATGGAAAAGTCAAATACACCAAAGGATCATGCAGATATAGAACCATGGTGGCAGCGCTTTGTGGCTGGGCTCAATGAGTTTTATCATGCCCCTTATCGCCAAACGATGGCGCGCGCTGTCCGTGATGAAGAAGATTTTTTTATGCTGCTGCTGTTTGCCGAGAGTTTGGGGATTGATAATCCTGCCAGCTTTTATACTTTGGAGCTGCAACCACTATTTTTAGAGAATTTCCACGAATG
The DNA here is from genome assembly GCF_002285555.1 of Psychrobacter sp. JB193. NCBI lineage: Bacteria > Pseudomonadati > Pseudomonadota > Gammaproteobacteria > Moraxellales > Moraxellaceae > Psychrobacter > Psychrobacter sp. JB193. The sequence goes on along the minus strand of NZ_NRGY01000001.1, from coordinate 57,948 downwards.
GCATACACGCATGGGTATGGACAGATGTCCTTTTGATCATGTTGGTTGCTGTTAATTGCATCAACAACTGTTGCAAATTGATAAAAAAATGAGAAATGAGTATGGCGTTACAACCTCTACCGACTCTAGTCGAACAATTAAAAACGCAGCCTATTATATTTATCGGTGGAAAGGGCGGTGTGGGCAAAACCACCACTGCTGCGGCACTTGCCAGCTATTATGCCAGCCAACACCAAAAGACGCTAATTGTCTCAACCGATCCTGCCCACAGTTTGGGTGATGTACTGAACGTACAATTAACCAATGAAAAAACTGCGATCAATCCTTATCTGGATGCCATTGAGCTCAATCCTGATGTCATCGTTGACGCGCATTTTGCTCAAGTTGAGCGTACGATAAAATCTTATGCCAATCCTGATATGATGCCAAAAATTCGTGAACATTTGCGTTTGTCAAAGTCAGCACCTGGCGCGCAAGAAGCCGCTATGCTTGAATCTATGTGTCAGCATTTGGTCACGGCAGCTGATGAACATTACGAGCATATTATCTTTGACACAGCACCGACCGGACATACGCTGCGGTTACTGGTATTACCAGAGATGATGGGCGCGTGGACGGATGGACTGCTTGCCCAGCAGCGTAGGCAATCCAAGCTGCGTTCAGTATCACTACATTTGGATAATAGTGGTCAAAAGAGCCTCCAGCAAAAAAACGAGATTGCCAACCCATTTGCTCCAAAAAAACAAGACCGCTGGGAGCAAGCCGTCTCTGTGCTAGAAAAGCGCAAGCAGCTGTTTCGACAGGCAGGGGTACTGCTACATGATCGTACGCAGACCGCTATTGTATTGGTTATGACCGCTGATGTACTCCCATTGGCTGAGACCAAGCGCGCCATAGAACAGTTGGAAGAGAGTAAGCTCACGCCAGCTGCAATCGTCGTCAATCAGCTCATAGCACCAGCCCAATCTGATGCGTTTTGGCGTCATCGGGCTGATCGTCAGCAGCAATTGATGCAAGATATCGAAAAGAATTTTTCTAAATATCCCTTGTATCCAATCTATCTACAACAAACCGATGTACGCGGTACGGACGCCTTGAGCAACTTATTAATCACTAGTTTGCGCGCTCATTAGATTGTAACTTTGCAGACAATGACCATGCCATATCTGCTCGCAGCAGTTGTGCTTGTTCTGATTTGCCACTACTAAGCGAGGACCATTGCGGTTTACCACGCGCTTTTTTTAACTCGCTTGGCAATTTATGCGTGGGCCATAGCGTGATTGAGCGACTTGTTTCATCTGTACTATCATCGTTAGCTGCTGAGTCAGATGATTCAAAGGTTTTTGTCTCGCCTTTATATAAAAGCTGTGTCGCATCGGTTGCGGCATGTCCGCGATGGCGTAGGGCAGTGAGCAAGTCTATCGCACGCGTGGCGAGCAATGTCAGTGTTGCAGGATCGATGTATAAGCGTTTTACGCCCGTAATCTTGTCGGCAATACTGCTGGTATTAGACAATAACCCGCCTGCGATACCGCCGATTGCCGCGCCCAGTCCTAGCGTTGTGCCCAATGCAGCAGCATCAATCCCCAATCCCAATAACGCACCAGCAGCAGCACCTGATGTGGTGCGAATGCCATAGCTTTTTAGAAGTTCAGGATCAAACGGATCTTGCTGATACGCTTGCAATTCAAGTGGGGTCGCTGCTACTGCATTGTCATAAAACTTGTATAAATTGAGCAGGCCGTGCTGCATGGTACGCTCGCTTTGTCTCACTGCTTCCTGCATTTGCTGCAACACAGGCATCGGGTCGTCATCTTCGCCAATCTCACGTACAAAGGCGGCCACATTCAACAAAAAATCTGCAATGATAATATTGGCCTCATCATACAGTTGCGCCCAATTTTCAGCACGTCGCACCATCAGTTGCTCAAGTCGCTCAGAGTGAGTGAGCATGGTGGCGAGGTTTTGCCATAAGCGCATTTCATCCTCAAACTCAAACGCCACCGAATCAAAGCGTGTTGAGATGTGCAGGTTGCGTCTTGCCAGCATGGTTTGCCAGTCATCAATATTGGCATCTTGGCTGTCAGTGAAGTTAAATACAGGCATAACAGGAATGGCGGCCCAAGATAAAATCGCCAGCTCGTCTTTGTATTTACCCAGCACGGGCTCACGGGCATCGACGACATAAATCGCCATATCACTTGCCAGCAATTGCCGAACCACTTTGGCTTCTTGACTATAATCACAACCTTGCGGGTCGTAACCATAAGCCGCACCATCATCTGACGCTTGGGCGATATCTGCTGCTAAAAACTGCTGTAAGCGCTCGATACCATCGCGGCGACTGGCAGTATTTTCTTCCAGCCAGTCCATCAGCCCTGAGGCATCCTCCAGGCCAGGCGTATCGTATAAGGTTACCAGCACTTCACCGGTTTGACTGTCGGTTAGCTGGGCACGCTCAACATGCCGTGTGGTTGCCGCTTCATTTTTCACTTCACCAAAGTAAACGTCTCGTAATAGGGTACGCAGGATGGAGGTTTTACCTGTGTTGGTGTGACCAACGACCGCCAGCTTTAGTGACTCACCGCTCGCGATGGTTTTTTTAAGAGGCACAGTACTCGGGTCTGGCTCTTCACTTAATTTCTGTGGGTTTTGTGGGTGCGGTGCTGACTCAGCATTGATGATAGGCGCTGTTTCATAAGCCTTGTCGGCAAATAGACCCGCAGGTTTATTATTCTCACGATTGTCATAGCTATCATCGCGATTTTGTTTATTGTCATGGTTCATACTAGCGTCTTATATCAGTGAGTAACGTTCAAAAAGCATAAAAAACATAATAGTAGCTGTTTATGGTAAATAAGTCAGGCTTGGTATCGGTATTCATACACAATCGTCAATGGGTTTTAGACTCGGCAGCACTGGGCGGATAAAACAGCACTTTGAGTTTTTTCTTAATGCCTTTGACTCGAAAAAACCGTTGCCACATCCGGTAAAACACACCAAAAATTAGGCCGATAATATGATCATGACTGTCTTCACCAACGGCACCATATTTTACCGGATTATTGACCGTGTCTTCCTCTACATACGTCCCAAACCATCGATCAAAAATAATGAGTACCCCGCCATAATTTTGATCAATGTACGCACCATTGGTACCATGATGAGCGCGATGATTGGATGGCGTGTCAAAAACATATTCAACCCATTTTGGGAATTTGCCCACTGTTTCGGTATGAATAAAAAACTGATAAATCAGATCTAACGCATAAAAGAAAAATACCCATACTGGATGTACGCCAAGTATCATCAGCGGTACAAAGAATACCCACCAACCGGTGACTGAATACAAAAGGCTTTGGCGCATGGCAGTAGAGAGGTTCATATGGTCATCAGAATGATGCACGACATGGGCTGACCAAAACCAATTGACTCGATGGGAGGCGCGGTGAAACCAGTAATAGCTAAATTCAACCGCGATGAATATCGGAATGGCGGTCAGCAAGGTTACCTGAATAGTAAACAAGCGATATTGATATAACCACAAGCAAATAGGTAAGACGATGAGCGCTTGCATAATCAGCTCAAAACCCAAGTAAGAACCGCCTAAACTAAAATTGGTCATCGCACGGCGCCAGCTAAAGCTTTTGCCATTGCCACGCTTGGACTGATAAAACCACTCGGCTAAAAACAGCAGAAAAAAGGGCCCACCAGCGAGCGGCAGTAACCATTCTTGCCAGTGCGCAGGTAAAATACTGCTCAACATTGGCTGCCAAGATTCAGGAGAGATGGCCACTATATGCTGGTTCAACGTATTTTTATAGTCATCCAATATCTGACCGTACTGACCTAGGGTCATAAGATTGTTATCTGCTGCCATGCTGGACTCCTATCCACTACATCGTCAATGCACTATAAACATTCCTTGTTATGTCAGTATGATACTAAACTTATGAATCAGCATGGATAAAAATGGTGTTCTGTCAGTTCTTATCGGTGATATCACAAAATTGTCTACAGGTTACGATCAACAACGGTACGACCAACGTGACTGTCAGGATTGACGAGGCCTATTTTTCGAGCAGAAAGGGCGGTTTGCCACTGCTGATAACGCACGTTGTTAGGATCGTCTGGCGACGTGTCAGCACCAATAGGGCTACTTCCTAGTAATTGTACAATCAACCCCTCTGTCGCATGACTGGCAATTTGATCGAGTTTGCGTAGGGTGCCACGGTCGGGCAGCGCGCTTTCATGAATGCCCAATAACACCTGTACCGGATGCCTGTCCAAATAAGACGTGAGCCTTGCCATATCATCACGGTCATCGATAATGCCAAAATTTTCGACCTCAAATTTATCATTGAAATGAGTATCCAAACCCAATTGCCACCAATCATCCTGCTCTGATGGGTATTCAAGTAAAGCAACCAATTTTTTGCCTAAACTGATTGTCGCTGTTGGCGCAATGGGCGCTGGTGATTCTTTAAAATCATCGGCATCCACTACCTGACGCTGCCAAAAGTTCAAAATCTTTTGATAATAGGGCAGTTTGATATCCAAGCGCATTTTTTTGCGGCGGAACATGAGCGCACAAAATGACCATGCAATCGCGCGCGGCACGATACCGTACATCAGCAAGCTACCGACAAGCAAACTTGCCCATTGACGCGCAACAGACAACGGCATCGCCTCTGTTACCAAGCGGCTTTGGACAATAGCGGTACTGTCTGGAACCTCAAATCCCACCATACTTGGCAACCAGCCAAGCACTCGCGTTAAGGTAATCAGCGCCTGATCAGAGAGTAAGGTGGACTCCCAGCTAAAGCTATATTGCCTTACCACGAGCAAAAATATGATCGCAAAAAGCATGCCGGTTAACGTGGCGAGCCATAACTGGTGGCTGAACTTGCCCAAATACCAGCGCATACCGCTGTGATGCAATTGGCGCTCATAAAGATCAACAGCGGCGATAGTAACATCATCCTTGCCGCGTATAAGATAACTGGGACTCACAAAATTGGCGAACCAATTTGAGGATTGTTTGCCTTGATTGATGAGTGCCATTACCAGCCAGCCGACCAGCATCAGGGTATGAAAACCCAGCAAGCAGACCAACACATAAAAGAAATTCACCACATTGCTCTGTAATAAGGTGAATAGTCCTAAAAACCCTGAAACACACCACAAGATGCTCATGACAATCATGATGCCTTTGATACGACCGTCAATCTTACCCAATACCCGCGCCAATGCACCATTGCTATCAATACGCGCGGCGCGGCGATGCAGCTTTTGGAGGGGCTTGCCGTCTTCATTTTTTAGCTTTTCCGTGATGAGTAGCGGATCAGTGGCAAAGACGTGTTTCTCCGTCTCAAGCGTGCGTACCAGCTCAGTCAATTGGTCTTGGGGAGATAGCATAGGTCGATAACATCCGTATAAAAGCGGTTATTTGGTAGGCAGTTTTTGAATATTGTAGCCTATATATAATTGCGGTTTTATACCTTTTTGTCATGGTAAATCCAATAAAAATGCGCCAAAATTGATCATAATAAGGCGATATGAATGACAAGTTTTATAAGACGCCATAAACACGCATCACAAAAATAATCAAAAAAAGGAATTGTTATGACGGACAAAACCTATCTCATCATTGGTGGTACGGGCGGCATTGGCAGAGCCATGGTTGAGCAGCTCATCAACAGTGAAAAAAGTAGCGAGACGGATGGGCCTCACGTTTTTGCAACGTATCATAGAAATGTGCCTGATTTTGCCGCAGACAATCTGCACTGGATACCCATGAACATCTGTGATGAGCAAAGTATCCAGCAAGCCGCTGACGTCCTCAAGCAGCAAACCGCGCATATTGATTGGGTGGTGAACTGTGCTGGTCTATTACACACGGACGCGCAGCAACCAGAAAAAGCGCTACGGCAGATCGAGACGGCGTTTTTTTTACAAAATATGCAGGTGAATGCCTTGGCGAGTTTGCTGATTGCCAAACATCTCAAGCCATTCTTAGCCAACGCTCAGCGTACTACGGACAAACCAGCCGTATTTGCAACGATATCGGCACGCGTCGGCAGCATCAGTGACAATCAATTAGGCGGTTGGTACAGCTACCGGATGAGCAAGGCGGCGCTCAACATGGGCATGAAAAACCTGAGTATTGAGTGGGCAAGATCACTCAAAGATGTGTGCGTCGTTGTCATGCAGCCAGGCACAGTTAATACGCAACTGTCTGCGCCTTTTCAAGGAAATGTGGCTGACGGACACTTGTTCTCGCCAGCCTATAGTGCCGAATGCTTGTTAGAGGTACTAAATGGCATGACCGCCGCGCAATCAGGGAGTTTTGTCGATTGGGCAGGTGAGTCCATACCTTGGTAAAGGTAGTATGTATGAAAATGAGATGAGAGGCGTGACGTGACATACAGATCTATTGAGTTGTATGCCTAATCAGCAGTTTAAATCATCAGATACAGCAGACCCAAAATAAACAACGCTGCCATGATAAATAGCAAGCCGCTTAACACTTTGGTCGTGGTATTCGAATCACTTGGTGCGCGCTCTTTTCTTACCTTGGTTTTTTTGGCAACACGCAGCACCATTTTTACGTGTTCAATATTTTCTTCAAGATACGTATCGCCTTCAGGCACAAAACCCAAAGATTCATAAAAGCTGAGCAAATAGGTTTGAGCAGAGAGAATAATGGGCGTTTTTTTACCATATTTTTTGCGGCAGCAAGCGATGGCTTGAATCATCATTTGGCGTGCCAGACCCTCTCCTCGTTGCTCTTCCAATACCAGCACTCGACCAATGGCAGGCATAGGAGTAGGAGGGTGCGCAGTTTTTATACCAGCACCATCGACGCTGGCGCTGAGATTGGATTTAAGCTTATTAAATTCAGGCGGAATGATACGGCAATACCCCGCTAACGCTTGATTTTGATGGGCAATCAGATGCAGACAATCAAAATCGGTATCATCCATGTCTTGATAGACACAGTTTTGTTCGACCACAAACACTTGTGAGCGCGCTTTTAAAATATGGTACAGATCAACTGAGGTCAGCTCATCAAAGGTTTTAATCGAGAATTCATAGGTCATAATTAATTGGCTTTTGGCAAATCGGTTATTAGATATAAAGTGAGGTGAAACGTGGGCGCAAATATCGTCAAAATACCGCGCGGTTTCTAACAAATGGCATTATAACGATATAAACGCTTATCAACCATGGATAGTTTGGCTGATCTTGTCCAAATTCAAGCTGTCAGACATGGCGCTAAAGATCTCAAAGTACTTACCGCCCTTGCTATACAGCGCTTCGTGCGTGCCTGTTTCTACCACTTGGCCGTTTTCTATCACCACAAGATCGTCGGCGTCGATGATTTGTGCGATGTTGTGCGAGACCATAATTACCGTGCGGTCTTTTTTGATCAAATCCAAGCTTTTTTTGACTTGTTGACTGGCAATGGCATCAAGACTGGCGGTTGGTTCATCCAAAAACACAATCGGCGGATTTTTTAAAAACATTCTTGCCAGCGCGATACGCTGTTGTTGACCACCCGATAGAGATTTTGCGGTACTCTCATAACCCTCTGGCAATTTGACAATCTGTTCATGAATAGACGCTTTTTTTGCCGCTACAATGATATCTTCCTCGCTCGCCTCAATACTACCATAGCGAATATTTTCACTGATCGTACCTGAAAAAATATGATTGCTTTGGAGGACTAGCCCGATATTTTGACGCAGCTCATGAGTATCACACTCAGCCAAATCGCGCCCATCTAACAGTATTTTACCCGAATCTGGCTCATAGAACTTCACAAGCAGACTAATAATGGTGCTTTTACCAGCGCCGCTCAACCCAACCAAAGCTGTAATACGATTGGGCTTGATGGTAAAGCTGACATCTTTCAACGCTTGCGTGCCATTTGGATAAGTAAAATCGACGTTTTGCAGCTCGATATGACCCTTTAGTTCTCGACTTTTTACACCATCGACGTTTTCAACTTGCGCGTCATCTTCCAAAATATCAAAAAACCCTTCGGCATAGGTCAATGCATTATTGATCTGATCATAAATCCGGTGCAGCTGACGAATCGGAGCCGCGACATTTTGAAATAGCAGGACATGAAACAAAATCATACCAATGGTCATCTCACCTTTTAAAACAAAATAAGAGGTGAGTAAAATAATAGCCACCACACCAATTTGTTCGATAAAGGTCTTTATGGCATCGTAAATAAAGCCAATACTACGGATACGCAGCTGATTGTCCGTCATGTCTTTTTGAATATTAAAATGCTTTTCAGCTTCTATGGACTCACGCACAAAAGACTTGACCACACTGATCGAGTTGATGAGTGAGATCACCAAACCGCTTTTGGCTTCGCGAAACCCGCGCATCTGCCGACGAAACCCTTGTAGGCGTTTTGCTTGTTTTTGACTGATAAAAAAGTAAATGGGAATAATAAATAAACCCACCAAACCGATCCAAAAATTGGTCGAGAACATAATGATCAGCGAAACAATGGCGCTGGCAAACAGCGGCAGCATATCGATAAAAAAGTTCTGCACCAAAGTGGTCAGGCTACTGACGCCATAATCAATACGGGTTTGCAGCTTACCGCTGTCGTTTTCGCTACTGGTATAAAACGACATGCGATACGTCAAAATACGCTCAATGATTTTTTGTGACAAGTCGCGCGACAGATTGATACGGATTTTTTCACCAAAAAACCGTTGCCCGAATGAGACGAATATCGACAGTATCTCTTTGGTCAATAACACCGCGCTGATGATGGCCAGCATTCGTACGCCAGCGGCCCAAGGGTCAGACAAGGTAATGATTTCGGTCAAGGTATCGACCGCATAACGCAGTACAAAGGCATTGACCTGCGCGGTAAACGAACCAAGCACCGTCAATATCAAAGTTGCGATGATAAGCATCTTATAAGGCGCGGCAAAGACAGCCAGTTTTTTGAGGATATCCCACAGTAAGGCTCGCCGTTCTTTTTTCTCGGCGGGAGGTTTTTTATCTAATTGCACACGGCGTGGTTGGGGAGATGTTGGCATATGATTTTGTATAAAGCTCACTTTTACAATTAGAGAAAAACTCTCTTTTTTGGACCCTTTGAACCGTTTATCTCTTTCGCTAATTCATCTAAATTATTGGTAGGCGGCGCATACACCTGAGAAAGAATATATTCAATCAGTTCGTAAGAATCCATAGTATTATTTGGAGTTAACTCCTCACCTGAATGACTTCCAGCGTTACCCAACCATTTCACAGCCTCAAAATGCTCTTTTATAGTTTGATGTTTATCTGGTAGATGATCCTCGATCCTACTATGTAAAGATATTTTTTTACTTCCATCTTTTTTAGAATACAGATTTACACCTTGATCTGTAAGAATACCTTCAATAGCTATTCTTACTAAATTAGCTGCTGCAGAAGGAGAGGTAAAAAACAATTCAAATGATTGGTTGAGGATTTTTTTGATATCAGTAGGCGTATCTTCTGGGATAGTAATTAAATTTAGGTTTGGATGAAAAAATAACGGTCGATAATAATCATCCCACTCTTGATATTGTTGTCCATAATCATCAACATCTATATCGAAACCCACACTTCCATGTCCTGTACATAGTACCTTGCCTTCACATCTATCGTTATTACATTCAAAAACACAGTTAAAAATATATTCAATCCACTCTGGTTCAAAATCGGGATGTTTCTGTATCTCATCTAAGTCAAAGGTTGTATATTTTTTAAAACTATCTTTCTGAATACGTAGAAGTCCAATATTACACTTAGGACAATTATAATCAGGTGAATTACTCAAGGTAAATGACTGCTTATATAGATTTCTATTCATTTCTTGATACCTTAATGACTGGTTAAAACGCATCTGCTGGCACAAAGACTTCACCCACCATGATACGGCGTGCTGAGCGGCTCATCGACACCTTTTTAGCCTGCCAGCGACCGTCAACTTGTTCCGTCTTACCGCCGACGAGTAAGGTTCCTGACGGATGACCAAAACGTACCTCAAACAATTCGCTACCACCTGCTGCCTGATTGACGAGTGTCCCTTGCGTCGTCGCGGCGGCGGCAATCGCCACGGCGGCTGTGCCCATCATGGCATGATGCAATTGACCCATACTCATCGCTCGCACCACCAAATCAATCTCGCTTGCATCGACCGATTTGCCACTTGACGCACGATAGCTTTGTGCTGCGCCCACCCAAGCAATCTTAGGAATGTGTTGGCTGGACTGTGCTTCAGAGACGTCTTTAAACAGTCCCATCGCAACCCCACCTTTAGCACGAATTTTCTCAAGTTTGGCAAGTAAGTCACCATCGCTATTGATATCGCCTTGCAACTCAGTACCGGTAAAGCCTAAATCTTCTGCTTTTATAAAGATAGTTGGAATGCCCGCGCTAATGAATGTCGCTTTAACACTATCTGTCTTTAAACCACAACCTGACACATCAAAGTCATCCACCAAGTCGCCTGTCGGGAACATGTCACTTGAGGAGTCAACCGGATCAATGAATTCGATTTTGACCTCAGCGGCGGGGAAAGTAACCCCGTCCAATTCAAAGTCGCCCGTTTCTTGAACCTGTACTTGGCCAGCTGCGTCTTTATAAACTGGCACATAGGCAACAATGGTTTTGCCGATGTTTTCTTGCCAAATGCTTACTTCACAAGTACCACTGTTCGCATTGTCATTGATACTATGAGCAATTTTGTCAGCATCGATCAGACCCATGTTAATGGCACAGGCACCCACGGCAGCGGTCAAGTTGCCACAGTTACCCGCCCAGTCAATCATGGGCTTTGCGATATTGACTTGCCCGAACAGATAATTCATATCGTGATCGGGTTTATCAGAAGCCGATAAAATGACTGTTTTTGAAGTGCTAGAGCTGCCATTACCCAAACCATCGATTTGCTTGCCATAAGGGTCTGGGCTACCGATGACACGTAGCAAAAACTTATCACGCGACTCACCAGCGACTTGGCAACGTTCAGGCAAATCAGACAATTTAAAGAACGTACCTTTTGAGGTACCGCCGCGCATATAGGTGGCGGGGATAGAGAGTTGCGGGGCGAAAGCGGGTTTTGATTTAGAATTGGTTCGGGCCACTGTATTAAGTCCTTTTTATATAGTTATAAGAATGGGTATGGTGCCATCAACAAGTAAATATGAACGACTAAGAACCCTCGTTAATAATGATAGCGACAAGAGATAATCGTCAGATACTTATCGTCGACGGCATATACCAATCGATTGGCGTCATCGATACGTCTTGACCAAAATCCAGATAGATTTTCTTTTAGAGGTTCAGGTTTGCCAATGCCTTCAAACGGATTACGCTTACATTCAGTGATGAGTTTGTTAATACGTTTGAGTGTTTTTTTGTCTTGGGTTTGCCAGTACAGATAATCCTTCCACGCAGCATCTGTCCATGCTAGTTGTTCACTCATTAGTAGACCTTTTGGATTGATTATTAAAGCCTTTGAGTTCAAGCACTCTCAATATCGCTATCCGTATGCTTATTGTCATCACTTTTATCACTGTCTTCTACTGTATCAATTAGCTCACGTGTCACAGTCTTGCCAGCTTTGTATTGGGCAATAGAGTCCGCTAAATGCGCCGAATTGGCAGGAGATTTCAATAAATAAACGGTTTCCATCAGGCTATTGTAATAATCAAGTGACATAACAACCGCATCATCAGCGTCACGGCGGGTCACAATAGTGGCATTGGCATCATCGTTTACCGTATCTAGGACGGACTTTAAATGCTTTCTGGCTTCTGAAAAACTAACGACTCTCATGGCTTACTCCTTTCATGACATTCTGTATAACTTGTACAATATATAGTACATATTACGCCATTAATTAAGTAAACTCAATATTTAGCTAATACATAACACTTAGGTATAAGTCGTAAATAAAAGCCGATGTCATATAAGACTATATAACATCGGCTCTTTGGCTAATCAGGGCACACGAGACTTATGCAATATCTAGCGTACCTTCGATAAACTCTTTGGCAAAGCGTTGTAGCATTCCGCCCGCGTTGTACATTTTGACTTCATCAGCTGTATCTAAGCGGCAGATAATAGGCGTCTCAGTAGTGGTGCCATCAGTACGATGAATCACCAAAGTCATCAACCCGCCAGCCGAGACGTCACCTGTGACATCAAAAGTTTCTGTACCATCGATATTTAGCGTATGACGAGTCGTGCCTTCTTCAAACTGTAGCGGCAGCGCGCCCATGCCCACTAAGTTTTGACGGTGAATACGCTCAAAGTCCTCAGCGACGACGGCTTCTACGCCAGCCAGACGGACGCCTTTTGCTGCCCAATCCCGGCTTGAACCTTGACCATAGCCATCACCTGCGATGATGATCAGCGGCTGCTCACGGTTCATGTAAGTCTCAATCGCCTCCCACATGCGCATGACTTGACCTTCTGGCTCAACACGGGCTAGCGAGCCTTGAATCACTTTACCATCCTCATCACGTACCATCTCGTTGAGCAGCTTAGGATTGGCAAAGGTAGCGCGCTGAGCAGTTAAATGATCGCCGCGATGGGTAGCGTAAGAGTTATAGTCCTCGGCAGGCAAGCCCATGGTGTCCAAATACTCGCCAGCAGCAGAATCGCCCAAAATGGCATTGGAAGGGGACATATGATCGGTGGTGATGTTATCACCCAGTACGGCGAGTGGGCGCAGACCTGTCAGTTTGTTTTTCTTCGCCATTTTGCCTTCCCAATACGGTGGACGGCGGATATAAGTGGTCATCTCGCGCCAGTCGTACAATGGGCTTAACGCTTTGCCCGTGTCTTTTTTAGCTTCATCAAACATGGGAATATAAACCGCATTGAATTGCTCAGGCTTAACAGCCGCCGCGACAATGGCATCCACTTCGTCGTCATCAAACCAGATATCTTTTAGATACACGTCATTGCCGTCTTGATCTTTGCCCAACGAGTCTTTTTCAATATCAAAACGAATGTTACCAGCAATGGCATAAGCAATAACGAGCGGCGGTGAGGCCAAAAATGCTTGTTTGGCATACGGATGGATACGACCGTCAAAGTTACGGTTACCAGATAGCACTGCCGTGGTGAATAAATCACGATCGATAATTTCTTGTTCAATATCAGGGTCGAGCGCGCCGCTCATACCGTTGCAGGTGGTACAGGCAAAGCCAACCACATCAAAGCCGATTTCTTGTAGCTCAGGCATCAGACCTGCTTCTTCTAGGTACATTTTAACGGTTTTTGAGCCGGGTGCTAAGGATGACTTCACCCAAGGTTTACGCAATAAGCCTTTAGCATTGGCATTACGAGCGACGAGGCCTGCTGCCACCATGTTGCGTGGGTTTGATGTGTTGGTACAGCTGGTAATGGCAGCAATAATCACCGCGCCATCTGGCATGAGACCATTTTTTGGTTCAGGCAATTTTTCGTCAGCGCCATGTGCGATACCTTTAGCAACCAAGTCCGTAGTCGATACACGGGCATGGGGACGCGAAGGACCTGCCATATTACGCACGACTGATGACAAATCGAACTCAAGCACGCGCGCGTATTCGGCTTTTTCCATACTGTCAGCCCATAGGCCCGTTTGTTTGGCATACTGCTCAACCAATTTGATCTGCGCCTCAGAACGACCCGTCAGGCGTAGATAGTCGATGGTTTGCTCATCGATATAAAACATGGCAGCCGTTGCGCCATATTCAGGCGTCATATTGGAAATAGAAGCACGGTCGCCGACACTCAGCTGGCGTGCGCCGTCACCGAAGAATTCGATATAGGTAGAGACCACACCTGCATCACGCAAAAACTCCGTCATTGCCAGCACCAAGTCCGTACCAGTAATGCCTTTTTGCAATTTGCCTGTTAATTTGACACCGACATAATCAGGCAGACGCATATAGGATGGGTTACCTAGCATGACACTTTCGGCTTCAAGCCCGCCAACACCGATTGAGATAACGCCTAGCGCATCAACCATCGGCGTGTGGCTGTCCGTACCGACTAAGGTATCGGCAAACGCCACTTCTTCACCCGCTTTATTGTGCACGACTTGTACGACAGGTGACATCTTCTCTAGGTTAATCTGATGCATGATGCCATTGCCCGGTGGTACGACGTTTACATTGTCAAAGGCATACTGGCACCAGTTAATAAAGTGAAAACGGTCATCGTTACGGCGCTCTTCAATCGCACGGTTTTTTTCAAAGGCGTCTTCTTCAAAGCCTGCGTGCTCAACCGCCAATGAATGGTCAACGATCAGCTGAGTGGGTACGATAGGGTTTACTTTGGACGGATCACCGCCTTGCTCAGCGATGGCATCACGTAGACCCGCCAAATCAACAAAAGCCGTCTGACCCAAGATATCATGACACACTACGCGGGCAGGGTACCAAGGAAAATCAAGGTCTTGCTTGCCTTCGATGTGTTGTTTCAAAGCAGCGGTCAAATCCTCAGGTGGGCAACGGCGTACGAGGTTTTCACACAATACTTTTGAGCAGAACGGCAGCTTATCATACGCGCCAACTTCGATACGCTCAACAGCTTCGCGGGTGTCAAAGTAATAAAGGTCTGTATCAGGAAGTGGTTTTTTGAATTCATCGTTCATGGGTTGTACGAGGGCGTTTTCCATAAGTCACCTTTGGCGGTTGGCTAATTTCAATAAGTAGTTAAGCGTTAATATTAGGTAAAAAAGTCATTCCTTTAGCAAAACAACCATCATTACTCTGCGTGCTAGTAGATTTTGCTAAAAAAATCATAACGGCTATGTAAAAACAAATAACCGTTATGGGTTTATCAGCCAGCATAATCTTGATACTGGCCGATAATGATAAGATTAACGCGCACTCATATCTGGTACAGAACGCAGCTCTTCACCGATATATTCCGCACTTGGGCGAATAATGCGGTTGTTGGCACGTTGCTCAAATACGTGAGCCGCCCAGCCAGTTAAGCGCGAACAGACGAATATTGGTGTGAACAGCTTGGTTGGAATGCCCATAAAGTGATAGGCTGAGGCATGGAAAAAATCGGCATTGGCGAACAGTTTTTTCTCGCGCCACATCACGTCTTCAACGCGTACTGATACTGGATATAACACGTTATCATTCACGTCAGCGGCCAGTTTTTCAGACCATTGTTTGATGACGACGTTACGCGGATCTGATTCGCTATAGATAGCATGACCAAAGCCCATAATTTTGTCTTTACGTGCCAGCATTGCCATCATCTCTGCTTCCGCTTCATCCGCTGAACTAAAACCCTCAATCATATCCATTGCCGCTTCATTCGCACCGCCATGCAAATGACCGCGTAGCGAGCCAATCGCGCCAGTGATACAAGAATGGATGTCAGATAAGGTAGAGGCACACACACGAGCGGTAAAGGTCGAGGCATTAAACTCATGCTCTGCATAAAGAATGAGAGAGACGTTCATCACCTTAGTGTGCAGCTCGTTTGGCTTTTCACCTTTTAGCAGGTGTAAGAAATGACCGCCAATGGTGTCATCGTCTGTTTCGGTCTCGATACGCACATTGTCATGGCTAAAGCGATACCAATAATTAATGATGGCTGGAAATAGCGCTAACATACGATCGGTCTTATCGTTTTGCTGTGTAAAATCGGTTTCGGTTTCAAGGTTACCCAGCATAGAGCAACCAGTACGCAATACATCCATCGGATGCGCGCTGGCAGGAATACGCTCAAGCACGTCTTTTAATGCTTGCGGTAGACCGCGTAGGCTTTTGAGCTTGGTTTGATAAGTATCTAATTCACTTTGAGTAGGTAAGTTGCCATAAAGCAGCAAATACGCCACTTCTTCAAAAATACATTTATCCGCCAGCTCCGACACGTCATAACCGCGATAAGTCAGACCAGAGCCTGATTTGCCAACGGTCGATAATGCTGTTTTACCAGCGACTTGTCCGCGAAGTCCTGCGCCCGAGAGTTCTTTTTGTGCTGCCATGTTTACATTCCTTTTGTGGGTAGCTTTTTATATTATTAAGTGAAAAATGCTGATTCTTATGATTATTTATTGTCTGCAAACAGCTTATCTAAGGTTTGCTCAAACTCGTGATAGTTTAAGAAATCATAAAGCTCCATGCGCGTCTGCATGGTATCGACGACTTTTTCTTGCGTACCGTCATCGAGCAAGTGCTGATAAACGTTCAATGCGGCCTTATTCATGGCGCGGAAAGCAGATAGTGGATATAGCACCATATCCACGCCCACACCATACAACTGATCAGTGGTATACAGATCGGTCTGACCAAATTCAGTCATATTGGCAAGTACAGGAATGTCGAGTACGTCGGTGAACTTACGGTACATCTCGATGTCAGTTAATGCTTCAGCGAAGATCATGTCTGCGCCCGCTTCCTGAAAAGCAACGGCACGCTCAACAGCTGCGTCCAACCCTTCAACGGACAGCGCATCAGTACGAGCCATCACCACAAAATCAGGATCCGTTTTGGCGTCTAATGCGGCTTTTAAACGATCAACCATCTCTGAGATGCTCACGATTTCTTTGTTTGGGCGATGACCACAACGCTTTTGCGCCACTTGGTCTTCGATATGGACAGCTGCCACACCTGCTTTTTCCATTTTTCTGATGGTTTGGGCAATGTTGAACGCGCCACCAAAGCCTGTATCGATATCGACCAGTAAAGGTGTATCGACGGCATCGGTGATACGGCGAGCATCTTCTAAGACGTTATCAAGACTGGTCATGCCCAAATCAGGCAAACCAAACGAGGCATTGGCAACACCAGCGCCAGAAAGATACAACGCTTGATGCCCGACTTGGGTTGCCATCATTGCGGTGTAGGCATTGATCGCACCAGTGATTTGTAGCGGTTGATGATTATCGTTTTTTTGTTTCAGTGCACTGCGAAAACGTGCGCCAGCGGAGGCTAAAGTCATGTCGTGATCCTTACAAGGAGAGTGAATATGTCCGTTATTGTTATCGATTATACTCAATTTTGCCTGTCGGCAAAGTCTGATTTAATCATTTTTAATTAATAATAATTCAAAGTATTTTTAATATATTTAATAGTATTCAATTATTAAATAGCATTATCCAAAAATAAGTTATTTAAGCAAATCAGTATTCACATTCATAAAACCAGGCTTGTTATTAATGCTAGATTTTTACATTTAATTACAATTAGAAAAGAGATACTTAAATCGCTATACCAATTTTGAGTACAAAAAAAGCCCTCATAGCAAGGCTAAAAGGGCTTTAATCATAAAATCTAAAAGACTATTTAACCAAATACACCAGCAAAATTGGCCAAGAATAAGAGCGTAAAACCTGCCAAGAATATTAAGCCTGCAATAGACAACGCATTCATGCCAGCCGACAGCTTTTTATGGTTTTTGACCAGTGAGTAGTTTAACCAACCAAAGATAGGCGCAGAAATAAACGCTGATACCATGGCAAATTTAAGCATCGCGCCTAATTGACCTGTGAAGAAAGTGATAATAACCAAACCACCACCGATGGCATAAGTTGTCCAAAAAGCGATTTGCTTTTTATTAATCTCATTCTCACCTTTAATCAAACGCCAGCATTCGGCATTGGCACGACCGTAACCGTCTGCACAGGTGATGGTGGTGCCAAACATACACATGAAGGCGACAAAGGCGACCAGCAGTCTTGACCAATCACCAATGGTTGCCGTATACATATTGATCAGCTGATTGATATACGCGCCGCCAACCAACTCAATCTCTTGACCTGAGCCATACTGGACAAACACACCCAGCGCCAAGAAAAATAATGCCAGAATCGCTGAGACTAAATACCCAACATTAAAATCCAGTAAGCCTTGACGATGAGTCGTATGATCGGTTTTAACTTTGGCTGAGGTCCACATAGAGGTAATTGCGGCAAACTCCAATGGTGCTGGCATCCAGCCCATGAGTGCAACAATAAATCCTAAGGTTGCCAAATTCCAAGGCGAGGCGGCGACAAAGTCAGCAGCCATGACTGTGGGCTTGCCAGCAGCAATAACGACGGCGGCAACGGTGGCTGCCGTTAAGGCAATCATGATCCATTTGGTGACACCATCGAGTAATTTATAATGACCAGCAATGAGAAAAAACCAAGAGACGGCCACGATAATTATCGATAGAGTAATGGTGGAAAGCTCGAGAGACGCCGGTAGCATAAACCCTAAGATCACTGCAGCAAGCAGCGATACCGCCCCCGTACTAATAACGGCTGATAGGATAGAGAGAATAAAATATACCCACAGGTATACCTTTGAGCGTTTGGCATAGCCTGCAATCAGACTCTCACCCGTATCATAGACATAGTCAGTGGCAAAGCGAAAAAACGGATACTTAAACACGTTGGCCAAAATGATCATAATGGCCAACTGCCAACCATATAGGGCACCTGCTTGTGTTGATGAAATCAGATGAGAACCACCAATAGCGGCAGTTGCCATCAAAATACCTGGACCGAAGATGCGCCAACTAAAGCCTTCCTGGCTGGCAGCGCTATCAACAGTGTTGATCTGTTGTGTAGTCATAAATACCTCAAATTATATCAAGCAAAACCCTATCACCACTAGATGACAGGGGGTCTGCAACGAGAGCACTGAGTTAAAAAACGGAAAGGAAAAAAACAAAAAATAGACGTTTAGTAGCGACTTTAGCACACCTATAATGATACGAGATAATATTTATTTGCCTCATTTATATCCATAAATTGATATAAATTGGCTCAAATAGTTAATTTAACTTAATAAAATTCATAATAAAAACAGTAATGCTTAATGATAAGCGCATATTTGCGTAAATATGCGAGCTACTAGGTGAATTGTTGACGTCGGTAAGTGATGCCGCGTTGCTCATAGACATGGTAGATGGCAGTGAGCAACGCAGGAATCTTAGGATGCACAAAATCTTTGAGAGTATGCAAATAAACAGGGGAGGTGACATTTTCATGCACCAAACGTTGATAGCTGATTTGCTCGGTACGCACGGTCCGTAAGCTGGCAGGTACCAGCGTAATTCCTTCACCAGCCGCCACCAGTCCTAAAGCAACTTGTAAATCGCTCACGGTCGTGGTGGTAAAGGGGGAGATGCCATATTGGGCAAACAAATGTAGCAACGGTTCGGTAATAGGCTCACTCAAAGATGTCTGTGCACGGGTTGAACGATCTTTTGTATTAATAGCCGCATGAGCAGCCAGTTTGATGTTTTTTGACTTTGATTTTGAGATCGCTGTAGATATAGGCAGATGGGTTTGGTGATATAAGATTAAGCGGTTGTTGGCCAAATCTATCAAACGCTGCTCACGCACCTGTGCTAAAGGATGCGATTTGGGCAGTGCGACAACATAACGTTCATGACGAAGGAGTATTTGCTGAATCCAAGGGTCTTGGTGGGCAAAGCGGCCAAAACCGATGTCTATTTCACCCGATTTGAGCGCATCCATTTGTTGATACGAGCTGATATCTTTGAGTGTGACCTCGATATCGGGGCTTGACTGCTTTAGTTCAGCGATGATTTCGGGGAGCAATCCGTACAGCACAGAGGGAACAAAGCCAATATTTAAGATACTGCTGGGTGCTGATAGGCGCTGGGTCATACTGGTGACCGTATCAATCTCTGTCAAAACGGTGCTGATTTTGTCGTAAAAAAAAGCGCCCGCTTCCGTCAGATTTAATGGCCTATGGTAGCGGTCAATCAATTCCACCCCCATGTCCGTCTCAAGCTGTTTAAGCAGGCGACTCAGACTGGGCTGTGACAATCCTGTTTGGGTCGCAGCCGCGCTAAAGCTACGCAGATCTGCGACGGCAATAAATGCATTAAGCTGTTTTAAATCCATGGCTTCAACTCTTTGATTCAGACGTTATTTTCATATCTTTGATTTCGTGATTTTTGATTTGATGGGCAGCACATTTTAAAAATGTTATCACCAGTAAATAAATTGTGCTTGAAGATAACGAAGGGAGCAACTATATTGTTCGTTAACGACAACGTTACATTTTGGTAAGAAATATCATCACTTCATTCTAGCAGTCATTTAATGCCAGTAGAATAAACTGGTTTGGTATTATTCTATGAGCGACGAAAAAAACGATATCGATACGGGTTTTGAAGAGAAACTGGCTGAAATTGTCGGTAAAAAATCGCGTAATCGTAGCAATCATAATATTTATGAGCGCTTCATCAGTCGTGTTCAGGGTGATGAGGATGGCGATGATAGTGAAAATAAAACTTTAAGACCGTTAGATGATACCGATCAGTCTTTTGCTTATGAGTCATTAAGCACGCATACTTTTGAGCGATTTACCAATCAAGAGGATAAAAAGCCATTTGAAGCCACCAGCACCACCGATGCAACTTTTGATTTTTCAGATCAAGAGATACCGACCAATAGTAATGCAAACATTGTAAATAAAGCGTTTGGCAGTGAGGTGGACGATGATGCACTCACTTTTGATTTTTATGATGATACCGATAGTAGCAGTCAAGCCGTAGATGCTTCTTTAACAAACGCTTCTCCAACAGGGTATGCTGCGACTGACGACAGCGCTTATACACGCAATGACAGTCAGGCTGTTATCCCAGAGCCATCCATACCATCGACCATTCAAGCAGCGTCAGCACAAGATAGGCTGGCGAGTAGCAAAAAACCCCTTATTATCGGTATGATCTTTGGCTCATTATTGATTGTTATGATCGTGCTAGCGCTTATTTATACAGGGATTTTATCAACGCCCATACAGACTGCGGCGCCCGATAGCACAGAGATAAATAGTGCTAGTGAATCAGACAAAGCAGCACCAGATAACTCGCCAGCGGTAGCCGTCAATACGACACCAACATCGTCCAATCCTGTCGAACAACCAGTCGTTAAGACTCAAGATACAGCGGTTGGTGAGAATGCAGAGGCAACTGATACCTCTAAGACAGCCGAAGCACTGCCTGCTGAATCTAGTACAGATGCTAAAGACTTAGGTGCGGAAGCCGCGATTACTTATGAAGACTTTAGAGAAGAGTCTCAAAATACGCTATACCGTGAGTCCAATGATTAGCGCAATTGCGCATTTAACCATTTTAGTGTTTATCACGTAAATTCAGACTCTACACCTCACCCTTAGCCATACGCTCTTCATAGGACAGTCGCATGTGCGCGCCAACGCTACGCAGTGGATCGGGCGGCATCCAGCTTGGTGTTGCGTGTTTTAAGATAAAATCCAGCTCTGGACTGTCTTTACCGCAAATATATTCTGCCATATAGTGACCCAAGTAAGTGCCTTTTGCCACACCAACGCCGTTCATGGCAGCGATGACATACACACCAGTAGTATGCTCCTTAAAAATAGGCTCATGGTTCATCGTCACACAAATCATACCACCCCACGTGTACTCAAAAGGAACATCGGGCAATTGCGGGAAACGTGCCAGATACGATTTACGGTGTTTGGCTTTTGCTTTATCAATTACCGCTTGAGGGCTGGATAGATTGGGCTGATAGTTCAATGTATTACGAATAAAAATTCGCTTATCATCAGTCAGGCGTACCGTGGTGCCGGCAGGGTGGGCAGAGGTGAGTCCCCAAGGTTCTATATTTTTCAATGAAAAATCTTTGCACCGACTCATTTCATCATCGGTCAAGGGGCGCGTCAAACTGGCATAAGTAAATATTGGGGTTATCCTATTATTGGATACGCCAAATTGTTCCGTAAATGCATTTGTGGCCAGTACGATAATGTCAGCACTGAGGCGCACTTTTGGGGTTTGGATGACTTTGTTGGCAAAATCTATCTCATCTACAGGTGTGTTTTCTAACAAAGTGACATTGTCAGGTAGGGCGCTGGCTACCGAAATGGCCAACGCTGCTGGGTTCACTAAAATATTGCCTGGCGTATAAATGGCGCGCTTGTAGTAATGGGTTCCCAATCTTTTCGCTAGCTCATCATCACTTAATATCTCGTACGGTTCTCCTATGGCCTCTAGTGTATCTACAAAATCAGTCAGGCCGGAGAAATGCTTTTCTTCATGAGCGGCTAAATATTTGCCAGCCTGATGCCAGCATACGTCAAGACCTTGCTGCTTTTGAATACGATCTAAACGTTGAATCGCAAACTTATTTAAATCACGGACTTGTGTTGTTGCCAGTGTATCAGGTTCTGTTGGATCTACATTGTGAGGCAAATCAATGATAAATCCTGCATTACGACCGGAGGAACCTTGACCAACTTCCATTGCATCAATAATGGCAATACGCGCCTCTGGACGCAGCTGCGCCAATCGGTCAGCCGTGGCGAGACCTGAAAAGCCTGCACCAACAACAATGATATCAAAATACTCGTCTTTTTCAGCTTGTTGTACGGGCATGGGCCGCGTAAAAGGCACGGACTCAAACCAGCCAAGCTGACCATCTATGGCGGGCAATCTTTTGATCTGTTGCATGTAGAAGTTCTCTATCATTTGCTAGGTTATTTTTATTGGTTAAATAGTAAAGAGATAATCTATCATAAAATATTGATGTAATCGTGCGCTGATACCAATGTTTTGTATTTAACCTATGCTGGCTAGACACAAATATATGGCTATTTATATTCAGATGGAGTTCTTCTTAAATGCAGAAATCATTGAGCAAAGTTCAATGTGGCGTTTTTTTAAACGTATTCGTGATGGTCAAAATACCGAGTATGACCAAGCCTGCGCCAAGCCAAAATCGTATCGTTGCTGACTCATGCAATATTAGCCACACAAAAAACATCGCAAACAATGGCTCTGATAACTCAATCACTTGTACCTTGGACGCAGGCAAATACGTTAAAGCACTGGTGGTACAGTAAAAGCCTAAAATGGTTGGAAAAATAGCCAAACCCAGCAACCCAAGAATGGATTGATATCCTATATGCACAGGATCAAAGGTAATAATAAAGGGGATGAATAACAATAGGCTGCCAAATAGTAATAAGTATTTGGTCAAATAAATACCGCCTTGTAAGCCAAAGCGTTGCATCAATACCGAAAATAGCCCATAGCCAATACCAGCCAGCGCTGCAAAAAACACCAACGTTAAATCAACGCTGCTTGTCCAAGAAATCACAAAAATACCAGCGATTGCTAATAACACGCCCAAAATAGTATTAAGTAATAGTTTTTCTTTAAGGAGTAGTGCGCCAAATAGCGTTGCTGATATGGTTGCTGCTGCCATCAAAATCACCACAACATTGGCGGGATTGCCATACTGATAAGCTTGGGTCTCAAACACAAACAGCGTAAAAATACCAAAAAAGGCACAAACAGCAATGGCGGCTATAATGCGCTTATGGCTAGCATGATGATTAAGAGTAACACGTGCAGGCATGATGAGATGTTGATACTGAACGTGCCTCGGCGTCTTACTCAGCATAAGAGACAGCAAGACAAAAGCAGCAAGCGTTTTTAAAAAGGCGACATCGTTACTCTTTAGCCCTGTATTCATAAGTAGCACGCTGAATATGCCTATCGTGGCATTGAGCGCTGCCGCTGCCAAGGCAAATAAAGCACCCTTTATACTAACGATATTTGCTCTACTAAGGTGCTGATTTAGCACTGGCATCTCCATGATCTGACGCTTAAATGAAAATTGACGATCAAAAGCTCAGTTAATATTGATCCTGACCCGATAAACTCAATACTCAAGAGCACTTCGCCTTAAAGTCAAAGCTAAAGAAAGTCAGATACTTGGTATTATTTATAAGCAAGTCTTCTTCCTAGCCCTAATTTCATATTTGCCAGTAGTAACCCCGATAATATCAATATCATTGCCAGTATCTTCCACCATGTCACAACTTCCCCTGTGAGCACTACGGACGTTGTCATACCGAATATGGGTATTAGTAGCGCAAATGGCATCACCTTAGATGCGGTGTTCTTGCTGAGCAAATACGACCACAGCCCAAAGCCTACTAGGGTTGAGATGTATACGATAAAACCTAGTGACAGCCACGACCTCATCGATGCCTCGTTAAAGGTTGCCAGTTGCCATGCATCGGACTCAAACAGGAGAGAGCATGGGATCAAAATTACGCAAGCGATAAGACCGCCCCATGCTACCAGTGCCAGAGCAGACAAAGCAGATGCCTTATTTTCTTTAGTATTGGAAGAAACAGTCTCAGAGGAAACAACAGGCACGTTTGTTTTTTGCTGCGCCGCTCTTATGGCTGCCTGTGCCGAGGCCTGCTTGGAGGCAATATTGCCAAAGCTCCAGCCCACTGCGGCAATCAAGATGCAGACAAATCCAGCCACAGGCATATCACCGCCGAGATTAAGTGCAATCACGCTAAGTCCCAATACTCCGACCAGCATGCCGATGATTTGCATGCGACTGACTGCTTCGCCTAGGATAAAGTACGCTAGTAACACGGTGATAAAAATCTGGATTTGCAGCAATAGCGCTGTCAACCCTGGTGACGCGCCTAGATGCATGGCGGTAAATATAAAGGCGTACTGAATCACAAAGGTACCGATGGCATAAATCAGTAAGGTGCGGTTAAAGGTAGGGGGGTTAAGAAAAAACACCAACGGCACCGCGGTAAAGAAAAAACGTAGGGCAGTAAGCATCAGTGGTGGGAAGCTCTCGAGCCCCCAGGCAATAAAGGTGAAATTTACACCCCAAATAAAGGTAACCAGTACAGCCAGTGCAGTGTATATAGGGGTCATATGATTATCCTAGGTAATTATTATGCGTTTTTCGTTTGTGATTTAATCGTCACCTTGCTTGCTTTTTAGCGCCATAGCATGACGGCACAATACAGCGTCATCAATACAATCAGTGTATGGATAACCCGCATCACACGCGGTAAATGTACCAGTTGGCGTAGCCAGTGCCCGCCTGCCGCCCAGCAGCTGATCGATAAGATATTGATGATGGCACACATGATCAGTAATAGCTGGTTGTCCAGCCACGAGCTACTGGTATGAAACATGGCCAGACTGGGTGCCACCATTGTCATGGTCCATGCTTTTGGATTCAGCCACTGAAACAGCAATGCCTGTCCAAAGCTTAGTGGTAAATCGCCCACGCGGTTTTTTGCGATGGTTGCGCCACTTGTTTCACTTGCCAGCTCCTGTTGCAGTGCTTTATTGACAACCGCGGTGAAGTCCGTTTTTGCCATATGATAAGTAAGCCATAACAGATAGAGCGTACCCAGTGCTTTTATCGTCAACATAATCGCCGGGAAGCCAACCACCAAAGTTGCCATACCCCAATAGCTCAGTCCAAGCATGACAGCAACGCCTGTCGTAATACCGAGCATATGCCAGCGACATGCCCAAAATCCGCACTTGATACTGCCATGTAGTAGCATTAAGTTATTGGGTCCGGGTGTGATTGAGCTAATGAATAAGAAAATAGCCAACGCGGTGATGCTACCTTCCAAGCCTGCCGTTATGCCCATTTATCTATTCTCCTCAAAACTTCAATGTGATTGAAGAGATCAACTATAGTCTAGATGACCATGACAGACCCGATACAGTTCCACTGATGGTGAACAAAGTGTATAGTCATACTTAACATGACAGTTTTTTGTATTCAGATTTTTATAGTCCAAGATAAGTGCGCTCATTATGGTCGAAAATTACAAACTCAATCCTAATTTGACGAAGACCGCTGCCGTCGCTGAATGGCTACAGCAGCGTATTGCTTGGCAAATTTACTTGCCTAATCAGCGTGTGCCATCGGTGCGCAAATTAGCAAAATTGATGGGTATCTCGAGCTTTACGGTGGTGCAAGCCTATGAGCAACTGGTGGCCACCAATGTATTGGTGGCTAAGCCAAGTTCAGGCTACTATGTGAATGTACAAGCAACACTGGCTCAACCTAATAGTGATAAAAAAGTCGGTACCAAGTACCCCGTTATAGACACACGCTGGCTGGTACAGCAGGTGTTTAGTGACATTCCGCATTGCCGATCACCAGGGGTGGGAACCTTACCCAGAGATTGGGTGCGTAATGACAAGATGGAATGGGCCATACGGCAGGTCACTCAGCAAGCGGATAGCTTCATCTACGACTATGGCGCGGTGCAAGGCTATCTGCCACTGCGTCAGCAACTGGTTCAGCAATTGAATGTGCTTGGTATGCAGACCTATGCAGACAATGTCATTACCACCGCAGGCATATCACAAGCCATTACCATGATCGTACAGCTATTAACCGAAGTGGGTGACACGGTGATGGTTGATGGGCCGGGCTGGTTTTGGCTATCGAGTTGCCTACAGCAACAAGGACTCAATGTTGTCGCGGTCGAGCGCGACCATCAAGGCCCCAACATTGAGCAGATGCAAAAGCTGTTTGAGACATATCATCCTAAGCTGTATTTGACCAACAGCGTGCTACACAATCCCACCTCTTATAATCTACATCCTGCTCGGGCGCACCAAGTGCTTAACCTTATCCATAAATACGATGCGTATATTTTTGAGGATGATTTATACGCCGCGTTTGTACCGGACAGTCAAGTCTTGCGTTATGCCAGTCTTGATCAGTTCGAGCGCGTGTTTTATGCGACGGGATTTTCAAAGTCGATGGCATCAGGTTGGCGCGTCGGCCTATTGGTATGCCCAGATAATTTCATTGATGACGTGCTGCGTATCAAAACCTTGAGTAATATGAATACGCCAGAATTTGGTGAGCGTGTCATTCACCATCTATGGACGCACGGCGAGTACCGTCGGCAGATTAAAAAAGTCCATCAACACTTATATGATGCGCATGAGAGGATGCGTAAAGCATTACCAAAGATTGGACTTGTCTATCCTGAGCATACGCAGGCAGGCATCTTTGTGTGGGTAGATACCCAGCAAGATACCAGCCAGTTGGCACTAGATGCCTATAGCGATGGGTGGCTGGTGGCACCTGGGCAATTGTTTCATCCAGATGCCAGTGCCTCAACCCATCTGCGCTTGAACGTATCGACGACTAGCGATGCATTTTTGGCATGGTTGGGGAAGTATTTAGACAATTAAATATAAATCTCTATTTTGTTCAGGTGTTTAAAGTCAGTTTTTTTTGGAATGACTTCTTTTTAAATCTGTTCAGAACCGTCTCGCAGCTTATCTATATAGTCTGCCCAGTCCTGCATCATCTGTATCCTCGTATCAATCTCATCGAGTCTGTTATAAGCGCCGCCATGAGTGTCTTTGATTCTATGGCCCAGCTGCAGTTCTGTGACGATATCTGAGTAACGCAGATCAGGCTGTTCCATGAGCAAGGTTTTGGCCGAAGCCCGAAATCCATGCGCGCATTGCACATCTTTGTAGCCCATGCGGTGGAACACTTGTACGAGCGCAGCCTTACTAATATAAGCATTGTTTGAAGCGCGCGTCGACGCAAAGACATAGTCGTTATGACCGCTGATAGAGTGAATATGTCGTAAACGTGCGATGACTTGGGTTGCCAATGGCACCACCAAATGTGAGACCATATCATCACGACCTTCACCTTTAGTAGGGGAGAATGCCCATACATTATTTTCCCAATCGATGTCCTGCCAGCGCATCGAGCGCAGATCGATACTACGGACAAATATATAGGGTAGTAGATTCATGGCCTCAAGGGTGATCTTGCTTGCCCCTTTAAAATTGGCCATATCTTGTAAAAGCGTTGCAAACTCATCGGGTTTGGTTATGGCGGGCAAGTGATTACCTGAGCCAGCTGGTGCTAGCTCGCCACGCGTGTCAATCGCCACATTTCTATCGCATAATCCGCGCGCGACGGCAAAAGAAAATACTTTTTCGGTATACAGCCGTGTGCTTGCACCAACGAAGGTGGCTTGATTGTCGTTGTTTTGAATGGCCTCACACACACTTAATATCATCTCACTGGTGATATCGTTCATTCTCAACTCACCAATCTCATGACGCATATAACCCAGACACAAATCCCAAAACTTGAGTGTCGATTCACTAAACGCAAGCTTTTTAGATTTGCTGTGTTGGCGACCTGCTGTTTTGTGCGCGCGCCATGCTTGTGCAATCTCAGCGAAAGTAGCGTTCTTTAGATGAGCATACTTATTGACTTGTTCTTTTTGCTGTATGGCTTTGGGATCAGAGCCGTTTGCGACCATGTTAAGTATGGTTTCGGCTTTATACTTAACCTCGTATAGATTAATGTCCTCGACCTTACCCAGCATCATTCTGGGCCGCTTGCCTGTGATGTGGGGGTGAGCGTAGCGTAGGTAGTATTCTTTTTTGCCATTTGGATAGACACGGATACTCAGACCCGCGACACCTGAAACGCTGACCGAGTAGTCCTTATCTCGGTATTCAAGTTTATTAATATCATTTGCATTATCGACAGCCATAAAAGTTATCCGTAGTTTTTATAAAGGGACAAGTGACCGTAGGCAACAGTTATATCATAAGACATTATTGAACACTGATTGCTGGACACCATTATGGACACTGGTATTTATTATATCAATCTTACAATCCTTTTAAATAAAAGGTTTTTTCTATCAATCATTCCCAAGGTTCACTTGGGGATGATTAATAGCCATATTAAGTGAAAAATGGGATAACTAAGAGAGGTCTTGAGAGAAATAAGTGAATTAAAGCGACTGATAAGCGCTTTTACAGTCAGATAATTAGAGTAGTTATCGTCTACACGCTTTATGATTCAATAGATTAAGAGATATTTTTATAAAAATAATGCTCGCGTACTCGCATAGAATTGGTTTATCAGGGTGATGGTAGGGTTCTGTGCAAAAAAGAAGGTTTTCAAACACGGTATTGTTTATGACTACTTATAATCAATTGTTTACTTTAGAATTATTTAGTGGAATTATGAGACAACACGATAATTTATAAACTAATAATTTTTTATAATCGGAGTTAGCTTATGTCAGTTTTTACAGATTTTCGAGCAGTGTACTTTCTTTATTGTATAGAAAAATAGTCAGATAGATCGAGGGTTGTACTGAATCGACAATACAAGCCTGTGGGATTCAATACCGATAACTATATCTAGTATAAAGACTATCCTGTTTCTGAAAAACTATGCGAAATCTTATATCTTTTGCAAAAAAGTTAGTCCTGTATATTATCAATCCCCCTTTATACTCTCGAAAACTATCAATTTGAGGTGTTAATGTAATTACAGATAAGAAATAAATTTAATAAGTTAAAATATTCATAAGCTCCAAAATTTACATTGTGAGGGAATTTTGAAATTTAAAGAATTAATAAATCTTTCGGGTGACCAAGTAGGACGTATAGACATTGATGAGTTGATCTTAAATTTACCTAATACTTCAGTAGATGTTTTAGAACAGTTTTATCAAGATCATGGACGTAACTTTCAGTTTCAAGAGCAATATGCTGAATTAGATATTTATAATCTAAACTGGGAGATTGTGAATCTCACATTTGAAAACATGTCACATGCTTCAATTTTTCCTTACTTCCAAAAGTGGGTAGATACCTGTTGTAAGAAGTCTCATCGAGTTTCGACAGATTTAAACTGGAAGCTAATTGGTCATACAGATCAAACTGTAGCGCACTGGGAACATAATCATACTTGGAAAAGACCACCTATATTTCTTGAGTTAGATTGTGAATTGCATTTAGTTGAAGGCCATTCAAGGTTCGGCTGTTTAACAGGACTTGTAAGTCATGGGCTGATTTCTCACAATAAGACTCATAAAGTATGGTTAGCAAAGAACGTATATTAAGCCCTATAACAATTAAGCACAAAAAAGCAGACATCATCGATATCTGCTTTTCTATTGTTACAAAGTGACTTCTAGATTATGCTTCAAACAACTATTATCCCTGAGGCTTAATCAAATACTTTTCACCAGTCGCTTGTTTGCCATAAGTAGCGATTGATTTTAATTGCAGCGCTTCTTCTAGCGTGACTTCATGCGTATAGCTGCTCGCAAAGGTCGTGGTGATTTCTTCTGCCACGCGCTTACGCATCGACTTGACTGTTTCACTACCTAGTTTGCCAAGTGCATTAAATAATAAGAATCCGTTAACGCCCCACGCAAAACCAAAGTTACGGTTTAAGGTGATTGGGCCACGATCTAAGGCACCATAAATATAGGCCTGTTTAAAGGTGTCTGAGCCATAGACGCTGTATTCTTCCACATCATGGGTGATGGCCGCTTCCATACAGTTTAGAATATCGCTAGATAGCTTGCCGCCACCAATAGGGTCGAATGAAATCGTTGCGCCTGTTTCGATAATCGCTGCGGTTAAGTCATTGGTAAAGGTCTCACTGCTTGAGTTGACCACGTATTTTGCGCCCATATCGCGCAGTAGCTTTTCTTGTGATTCTTTACGTACGATATTGATCAGATCAATGCCATCAGCCATACAAATTCGGTTGAGCATTTGCCCGAGGCTAGACGCCGCTGCCGCATGAATAATAGCTTTGTGACCTTCAGCGCGCATGGTTTCGACCATTGCCAGTGAGGTGAGTGGATTGACAAAAGATGATGCCGCCTCGGTGGCTGTGGTGCCATCTTTCATCTCTATACAGCTTCTCACATTCACACAGTGATATTGACGGTACGTACCGCCGCCAATCACAGCGACCATTTTACCCATGAGTGCTTGCGCGGCTTCTGATGAGCCTGCTGCAACGACGGTACCGGCGCCTTCATTACCGACAGGCGTGTCTTTATTTACCCGCGTTTTGAGTGCTGGCATGACTTTCTCAGGCACATCAGCAGTAATTACAGGGCTGTCATTGGTGCCTGACTGTACGGCAGTTGACATGTCAGCGGCGCTGAACATCACCCCAAAGTCAGAGGGGTTCAATGGCATGGCTTCCATGCGCACGACAATTTCATCAGCACCGGGCTGCGGCATGTTGATGTCTTTTAAAGACAGGGTTAACTTGTTGTCATCACTGATGGTAGATACCAGTTGCTTATTTTTATCGGTCATAATGTTTTCTCCTATGAATGATGCGCGGCATCACTCATTATTGTTATCGTAAGGGTGTTATTTTATGCTAAAAACCATTATTTAGGCTGCGCTGCCTGTATTTGAGCTTTTATGTGTGTCATAAACTCAGGCATATTGGCGATGCGATCGGCCTCTATTTTTTGGGCAATATCAGATTGACTCATGGTCTTGTTCCATTCTTTCATACCGGGTATCTCTGCTAGCACGTCCCAGTCAAGTTGGGTTGAGGCGCAACCAATGACGACAACGTTTACATAGTGCATATAGATGTCAGCCATCGTAAGCGCTTTACCTGCAATCCAAGGTGAAAACTGGCACAACTGGTTTAAGGCAGGAATCCCGCGGGCGAGCACTTGACGTACTTCTTGTTTGAGAGTGTCAGGAGCTTGTGTACCTGAAAACACATAAGGAATGAGGCGGCGGCTCGGTAATTCAAAATACAGCTCTGCTATTTTCATAATTTGACGCACGATTGCGCGCTCAGTAGCAGATTCAGGATATAACGGGATGTCAGGGTAAGCCTCTTCGATAAAATCACAAATGACACTCGACTCTGATAGCGTCACTCCTTCCTCTGTTGTGATAGCGGGCACTTTACCCACAGGACTGACGGTCAACAACTTGTCGTTGTCAGTGAAGATCAGATATTCTTGAAAAGGTATTTCTTTGTATAACAGCGCATGTTTGACGATGTTGTAATAGTTGCTTGTGGGAAAACCATGTAAAGTAATCATAAATTATTATTCCATTATGGATGTGAGTATTTTTTTAGTTGTCATGTTCAAGCTGCACCTATTATTACTGTTTTTAATGAGGTGATATATAGGGCAAAACGCGAATCACTATTGCCTTTAAGACAATAATAAGGTCAAATTACGTAGTAATTGATACAGATATGTTGGAAAATTGACTGTTTATTGAATGGAGATAGGTTTTGGATCAGCTACGGGCGATACGATATTTTAGTAAAGTGGTCGAGACGGGCAGTTTTAGCAAAGCGGCGAAGGTATTTGGTGTGCCGCCATCCTCATTATCAAGACGAGTTTCTGATTTAGAAAAGAGTTTGGGCGCGACACTACTAAAGCGTTCCACTCGAATCGTGAAGCTGACGGAGGTAGGGCAGGTTTATTATAATGATATGCAGCACATATTGAACCAGCTAGAGCAAAGCAAAGAAACGGTACGCAGTTATCAAACCACACCGATCGGACGTCTACGCATAAGCTCGATGGTGGGTTTTGGTGAAAAAATACTACTGCCGTTATTGGATGAGTTTAGTGCATTATATCCGCAAATCGTGCTCGATGTCAGTTTGAGTGATGAGCTGTCAACACTAGGACGTGATGATGTCGATATTGCGATTCGTGGTGGCTACGCACCGAACGAGCGGGTGCTTGCAATAAGGCTCATGGATAATGAATTTATTCCAGTGGCGTCCCTCAGCTATCTGGAAAAATATGGCGTACCTGACCATGTCATGACGTTAAAGGAACATCGGGGACTTTATTTTAAAGCGCCATCAGGGCGAACCCCTTGGTTATGTTATGTGGATGAGCAATGGCATGATGTCTCAGGGTCTGTGGTCGCGATCTCAAACAACGGGCCGTGGTTGGCACAAAGAGCCTGTGCGGGCGACGGTATTTTAATGTCTACGCGCTGGGCGTTGGCGTCCTACCTTGAGTCAGGGGTGTTACAAGAACTGACGTTTGGGCATGAGCTGGCAGTCACTCAGCATGCGGACATGGCGATTTATTTGCTGTATCAAAAACAGCGATATTTGGTACCCAAGGTAAAGGCGGCGGTCGATTTTTTGGTAGAAAGGATAAAAGTTGGTGGTGAGGTCTAGGGAATAAAGCAATACCATAGACCTCTCTTCTAAAACTATTATTCGGTTTTTTTAGAGGATTGATAACGCTGGTAGTGTCTTTGGATCTCTATATACTCAGCAATACGCTTCGCATCATGCCATACACCCCAAATAAAGCTAGAGCCTTTGCCCGACAAGTACGGCAACCCGACAAAATAAATACCCGGCTCGCTAGTGACACCTTTGTTGTGTATTGGTGCGCCATTGTCTGCAAAAATATCAAAATCGAGCCAGTGGTAATCATAGCCAAAGCCAGATGCCCAGATAATACTGGTAATATTATCTTTGTCAAAATCGAGCGCGTCGATGGGCATGGTCATACACTCAGGCATATCCATAAACACCTTGGCCTCAGGCTCCTCAGGCAAATCTAGACCATTGTTTTCAATGTATCTATCCATTTCTTCAAGATTGTCCAAGTAGCTTTGTTCGGCACTGACGATGTTATCAACCAAATCATCGTTAAAGGATACGGTATGGTCGGTAAATGCCTTGGTCATGCCAACTAGAGTGATACCCTCATGACCCATCTTTCTAAAATCAACGCTTTGTCCGCCATTCATACCGCTCACTGCAAAACCCTTAATCGGTCGTTGCGGCGGCGTGGTCTCATGCCATGTGCCCAAAACACCCAGCCACCACACATTGTCTCTGTCTCTATATTTGCGCGGCGGACGCTCATGCGGGCCAACGGATAAGTATACCTTTTTACCTGCACTATTTAGCTCTGAGGCAATTTGCACTCCTGATGAGCCAGCACCGACGATCAGTACCGCACCCTCAGGCAGCTGCTCGGGATTTTTATAGTGATCCGAGTGTATTTGATACAGGCTGGTGTCTTGTGGGGCAATTTTAGGAATAAGTGGGTTTTGAAACGGTCCTGTGGCGACTACGATATTATTGGCAAAAAGCGTGCCTTGACTGGTGGTGACGCTAAAGCCTTTTTTGTTCTTATTTTTGACGATGTTTTGTACTTCTACGCCCGTCTCAATCGGTGCGTCAATCATCTTGGCATAGTTTTCAAAATACTCAGCGACTTCGCTGTGCGGCACAAAACTGTCTGGATCATGAGGGAAGTCCATATTTGGAAATTTATCATGCCAGCAAGGACCGTTAGCGACCAATGAATCCCATCGACGCGTGCGCCACGCCTCGGCAATTCTATTTTTTTCTAAGACGACATGCTCAATACCGAGATGGCCCAAATGCTCACTCATCGCAATACCTGCCTGACCTGAACCCACAACCAGTGTGTCTACACTTTTATTATCGATTGACATATGACCATTCTCTCTGCATAAAAATTAATATTTTGAATCATTACTTTTTGAAGATATGACTCTCTATCAAGGTCACATCCACCCAGATCATATTAATTTTTCTGTATTTAAAATGACAATCGTATGTCCTGAATAGCTACCTCAAAAAAACCGAATCACTCTGATATGGCTCAGCCTAACCACTGGAAAGGAAATCTTAATTTGCCTTGAATTTGATTTGCGACATACTGTTTGTAAGGCGATAGAACATCCTTTAACCATTACATACTGTCCATCTTCTTGAAAAATTGAGACTGATAAGAGGTCAACCATGACATCTATGAAACATACCCGTATTCGAACCTTTAATACCCAAGAAACTTACCCTGAGCAAAATATCGATAACGACTTGTGCCAAGCAGTCGTCGCAAAAGGCAGTACTGTGTTTTTACGCGGGCAAATAGGCCAAGACTTAGACACCAGTAAAAGCGTGTGTGTGGGTGATGTCAAAGGCCAAACCGAGCAAGCCATGCATAACATCAGCATGCTACTCAAAGAGGCAGGTGGCGAGCTGACTGACATCTGCAAAATCACCATTTATATCATCGACCCTAGATACCGTGAGGACGTTTATCGGGTGGTTGGGCGCTGGCTAAAAGGTGTGCATCCTGTATCGACAGGCATTGTAGTCTCTGCGCTGGCACGTCCTGAATGGCTGGTTGAGATCGACGCGACCGCTGTAATTTAAAACCATAATTATACTAAGGATATATAATGACATTTTCTATTATTGCGCGATGTGAAAGAACAGGGCAGCTCGGTGCAGCGATCAGCTCCTCATCACCTGCCGTGGCCTCCCGCTGTATTCGTGCCAAAGCAGGCGTTGGTGTGGTCGCCAGTCAAAACATCACTGACCCTAACTTGTCGCAAATATTGATTGAAATGATGCAATACAACCTAACTCCGATTGATGCCGGTCATGAGCTGATTAAAAGTACTGAGTTTATTCAGTATCGTCAGCTGATGGCACTCAGCGCGACCGATGCACCTTTTGTATTTAGCGGTGAGCATACCTTAGGAACGTTTGCGACCGCGCAAGGCAAGCGTGCTGCCTGTGCTGGTAATATGCTATCTAGCACTGCTGTTCCTGAGAAGATGCTCATGACTTTTGAGCAAAGCGAAGGCTCTCTTGCCAGCAGATTGCTTGAAAGCTTAGTATCGGGTTATCACGCAGGCGGTGAAGAAGGGGAGGTGCATTCGGCAGGCTTGCTGGTAGTAGACAAGGCCACATGGCCGATTGTCGATCTACGAGTAGATTGGTCAGACACGCCCATAGAGGACTTACAGAAATTGTGGGACATCTATGAGCCGCAATTAGATGACTATATTGTGCGAGCCTTGAATCCCACTATTTCACCGAGCTATGGCGTGCCTGGAGACTTATAAACCGCTATTTAATAAAAGGGATCTATCGTGTTAAGTCGAATTACGTTACGTCAGATGGAATATTTCGTCACCACAGCAGAAAGCGGCAGTATCATCATTGCGTCTGAAAAAATACATATCTCCTCGCCGTCAATATCGGCCGCGATTGCACATATGGAAGAAGAGCTTCATGTCCAGCTGTTCATTCGCCAGCATGCTAAAGGTTTATTGTTGACCGAGATCGGCGAGCAGGTCAAAGATGCCTGTAAAGTGATTTTGGCACAATCCTCTGATCTGTATTCAATGTCGGCTGACTTCACAGGCATTATGCGCGGCAAGATCAAAGTCGGCTGTTTTTCAGCCTTTGCACCTTTTGTTTACGCTGAAATCATACATGGATTTGCAAATTTGTATAAGCAGGTAGATGTAGAAGCGGTGATTGACGATCATCACAATTTAACGCAAGAGCTCACAAAAAACACTTTAGATCTGGCTTTACTGTACGACTTACATATCGATGAGAACGTCATCAATTTTACACCGCTGGCTGACTTACCGCCGTACGTTTTATTGTCTGAGACGCACCCGCTGGCCAAGCACAAGGCGGTGACGTTAGAAGAGTTGGCCGAATATCCAATGATCCTGCTCGATATGCCCTACAGTAATGACTACTTCCTATCTTTGTTTCGCAAAAACAACCTCAAGCCCAACATTATCGACACCTGTAAATATGTTGATGTGATTCGCTCGATGGTGGGTAACAACATTGGCTACACCATCTTAAATGTTCGCCCAAAGAGCAACTTATCTAACGATGGTAAAAAGTTGGTCATGGTTAGAATATCTGGTGATATGAGGCCCATGAAAATCGGCATTGCCACGCCCAAAAATGCCACCCTGACCAATGTGCAACAGGCATTTTCAAGTCGCTGCCAAGCTTTTATTTCCAACCAATACATACCTGGCATGAGTGTCTCGTATTTCTCCGAAGCACATATCAAAAACCAAAAAGAATAAGGAAGGCAAATGCAACATCACTCAGAATGCCTAGCCGTATTAGAACAACTCATTGCTTTTGATACCACCTCTTATAAGAGTAATTTACCACTGATTGACTACGTCAAACACTATTTAGATCATAAGAATATCGACATCACTATCGATTATAACGACGCACAAAACAAAGCCAATCTATTCATTAGCACAGGTCCTAAAGACAGCGCTGGCGTGTTGTTGTCAGGCCATACCGATGTGGTACCTGTTGATGGTCAAGACTGGGACACTAACCCTTTTGAGGCCGTCATAAAAAATAACAATGTTTATGGTCGTGGCAGCGCCGATATGAAAGGGTTTATTGCCTGCGCGCTAGTCATAATGAAAAGGGCCGCGGACATGCCCTTAACTTATCCGCTGCATCTGTGCCTATCCTATGACGAAGAGATCGGCTGCGTGGGTGTCAGGCACATCCTAACGCAACTGAGCAGCTTAATTGTCCCGCCTAGAGTGGTGATTATAGGGGAGCCGACCTTGATGGATGTGGCTACCAGTCATAAAGGCAAAGCCGTGTTTCAAGTGCAGTTTTATGGCACAGAAGGACACTCCGCTCTTGCGCCAAATTATACCAATGCCATTCACGCGGCAAGTAGCTTTGTACAAAGCTTGATTGACAGTCAGCAAGTGGTTGCCAAAGAAGGACATCTGGATACGGGGTATGACATTCCGTACTCTACCATTCATGTGGGCAAGATTAATGGCGGTACAGCGTTAAATGTCGTGCCCAACCTGTGTCAGTTAGACTATGAAATCCGCAATGTCGCAGAAGACAGTATTGCCGCGATTCAAACACAGATCTTAAAGGATTTTGCGGCAAAAGATGCCATCTATCGTTATGAGCTGCAAGACATTAATCAGTATCCTGGGCTAATGACCAACCAAGCGCAGCCAGAATTAAAAAGTATCCAGGCGTTATTGCCACAGTCCAACATTACCAAACTCTCTTTTGGTACAGAGGCAGGCTTGTTCCAACAATGTTTTGACTCTCCTATTTTGGTTTGTGGCCCAGGCTCTATCGAGGTTGCTCACAAACCCAATGAATACATTGCTATTAGTCAATTAAACGCTTGCAGTCACTTTTTAGACAAGCTTGTTGCGACGTTGTTATAGCTTCACTCCTTAACGAATTTTAGAGGACAGATCATGCAATTTGATTGGGCATATACTTTTAGCTTGCTAAAAGACACAAACTTCTGGCAAGCCACCTTAACTGTGATTGAACTTAGTGTATTGGTATGGATTTTGGGTATCGTCCTAGGTTTTGTGATGGCACTTGGCAAAAAATCTAAACTCAAACCTGTCTCGTTATTAAGCCGCGCTTATATCTGGTTATTTCGCAGTATTCCTTTGTTGGTACTTTTGATCTTCATTTACAGTATGCCGCAGGTGTTTCCACAAACCAGCGTGATCTTATCTTCGTCGTTCATGTCTGGTCTAATTGCCTTAACGTTATGTGAGACCGCCTATATTGCTGAGATTCATCGCGGTGGTCTCAACTCAGTCCATCAAGCTCAGATAGAAGCGGGTAAGGCGTTAGGTATCAAGCCGATGGGTATTCAGCGACTGATTGTGGTGCCACAGGCGCTAAGAATCGCCTTACCTACATTGAGCAACGAGTTTGTCGTTATCGTTAAGCTCACCTCACTGGTATCGGTTATTTCTCTGACAGAAATCCTACTGGTTGGACAGCGTTTGTATGCACAGAACTTCTTGGTGCTTGAAACCATGTTGGCGGTCGCGTTTTACTACATCTTGATTGTCACTGTTTTTGGCTTCTTGATTCAACGCTTTGAAAAGTTTATCGATATTACGCAAAAGAAGCCCAGTATTTTGAAAGAAGGTGAGTTGGTTGGTAATATCAGTAGCAATAAATCATTGAATAATTACAAAGAAATAAACCAAGAGCGAAAAGGCGATTATGCACTGGAAGCCATTAATATTCACAAATCCTATGGCGAGCACCATGTACTAAAGGGTATTGATCTTAACGTGAAATGGGGCGAGGTGGTGTCTATTATTGGCCCGTCAGGCTCAGGGAAAACTACTTTTATTCGTACGTTAAATAGCTTGGAGACACTTAATAAAGGCACGGTTAATTTGATGGGTAATCCTTTTCTAAAAGATACTGTTCTGACCGATAAGTCTAAGCCCTTTAAAGAGCAAATTATAAATATCGGTATGGTGTTTCAGAATTTTAATTTGTTCCCGCATAAGACTATTTTAGAAAATATCATGCTGGCACCTCAGTACCATAAGGTATATGACAAAGGCATCAATCAGCTGACCGCAATTGCGATGCTCGACAAAGTCGGTATGAAGGCCCATGCAAAAAAATACCCGCATCAGCTCTCAGGTGGACAGCAGCAGCGGGTGGCGATTGCCAGAGCCCTTGCGATGGAACCTTCTATTATCTTGTTTGATGAACCAACGTCTGCCTTAGATCCTGAGCTGGTCAGTGAAGTATTAAAAGTAATGGAACAGCTTGCCAAAGAAGGCTTGACCATGATTATTGTCACCCATGAAATGAGCTTTGCTTTTGATATTTCCGACCGTGTCATCTTTATGGAAGGTGGTCATATTGTTGAGCAAGGATCACCTGAGGTACTGAGAAACAGTACCAACGAGCGCTTCAACCAGTTTGTACAAAATATCAATTAAAAATAAGGACTCGTTTTCATAGATCAGTTTTTAAATTGATTAGCGTCAAAGAAAAAGCCCTTATATATGGATATAAGGGCTTTTTCTTTAGTATTGTATTTTTTATATCAGAAAAGTATGGATGGGCTGGACAAACAGAGTTTTTGCTAAAAATAGATTAAAAATTATTCAATAAAATCAGGTTCTTGTATCAGCAGTAACCTTTTAATCTCTTCTAAATGTGCTTCGCTAAAGTCCTCTATAGACTCCCAGTCTTGAGCCGTCTTTTCTGCGATGTCGTCAGGAATGAGGCGCAATGGCTGATTGGTCGCATAGGCGGTTGTGAGCACTTGGCAGGCGCGCTCAATGGTGTACATGTCATCAAATGCCACACCGATACTGTGCGAGCCGATAAGTACCCCGTGATTGCCCATCATCAGACGACTATGCTCGCCTAATAAGCTGGCGAGTCGTTTGCCTTCCGCATTGCTATCAGCCATACCTTGATAACAATCATCGTAGCTCACACGATTAAAATAGCGCGCCGTGTTTTGATCAATTGGTTTAATGGTCGGATCTTTTAGCGTTGAGATGGTAGTCGTATAAATCGGATGCAAATGTAGCACGCATTTGATATCTGGTCTTAATAGATGGATTTGACTGTGTATGGCCCACGCGGTTGGGTCAATTTTTGCCAATAACTCATTATCAGGATTATTGGTATCTAACAAGATTAAATCACTCGCTTTAATGGTTGAAAAGTGTTGCCATTTTGGATTGATCAGAAATTGACTGCCATCTTCAGATAGGGATGCACTGAAATGGTTGGCAACCGCCTCATGCATATTTAGGCGTGCAAACCAACGAAAACAAGCGGCAAGGTCAATGCGTGCCTGTTCTTCGCTTTTAAGATTGTTGTTTTTAAAGTCATTCATAAATCACCTCTGTATGTAAAATTATTACTATACAGAGTGCATTGAAAACAAAGAGATTTTTTTAAATAGGATTTGCAGTAGTAGTGGGTAGGTTTTTCAAAATTGCTTTTAATAGGTCGTCTTTAGTATAACTGAGTTAAGCGATAAAGATGTTACCAACACATTTAATACAGTTGTTTAAATTCATTAACCCACTAGGAATGACTACGATGAAGCCATTAAAAATGATATTACTTTCTGCCGCTGCAGGCTTAGTATTAAATGCCTGTTCGAGTGAAGCACCTACCAGTAGTCAAGAAAGCAGCGCCACTGCTACTGAGAGCGCAGGTGCTGATAAACGAGTACTAACCATAGGCTCTGATATGACCTTTCCGCCTTATGAGTATTTGGATGAGCAGGGTAATCCGGGCGGGGTAGATGTGGAGATTATGGCTAAAGTAGCGGAGCTTAATGGTGATATCACACCCAAATGGGAAGATACCAGATGGGCAAACCTCATTCCTGGGCTAAAAGGGGACAAGTTTGATGTGCTGTATTCATCAATGTACATCACTAAAGATCGCTTAGCGCAGATTGATATGATTCCTTATTACAAGACCGACATCTCATTGCTGGTGCGTGGTGACTCAGACCTTGCACCTCAAGGAGCAGATGACTTATGTGGTCAAAAGGTTGGTGCGATGAAAGGCACAGAATTTGTCAATCAATTAGGAAAAATATCCGCCAAATGTGTTGAACAAAACCAAGGCGCTATCGAAATTCGTGAATACGAAACCTCACCGCAAACCTCTCAAGCATTGCTCTCTAGAGCTGTAGATATTCAATATGATGATGCTGCCGTCATGAAAGCCGCGGAAATGAAACTTGGCGATCGCGTGAAAATCACCTCAACACAAGAGCTATATCCTATTGTCGGGGGGATTGGCGTGAAAAAAGGTGATACTGAAACTTATCAAATCATCTCGGACGGTATAGAAAAAATGAAACAGTCTGGTGATCTAGAAAAAATATTGAGCGTCTACGGTCTAACCGTTCCAAGCCAAGCAGATATCGATCAAATAATGAATTAATCGGATAAGCAGCATAAGTAAAAAAGGAAGGAGTATTAAATGTTAACCAATGAACAAATTAAGCAGTATCACGATAGAGGTTATTTAGTAGTAGAAAACGCTATTGACTCTACTGATCTCACAGACCTTCTTAATCAAATAAATTTTTGGATAGATGAGAGTAAGGTACATACCGAAGCTTGGGGATCAACATTAGATGGTAGAGCAAGGTTTGATATTGATCCAAAAGATCACAGTGCTAAAAACCCGTCTCTACGTCGTGTTACATCACCGACAGAAATATCTGAGTCCTTTGCAGATATAGCACTTAAATCCAATATGTCAGAAATGGCAAGCGACTTGATAGGCGGTAATGGCACATGCTTTCACCATAGTAAAATCAATGCCAAGTTGCCCAATACGTCGACTACCGTCAAATGGCACCAAGACTTTCCATTTACGCCGCACACTAACGATGACATGCTTACGGCACTACTGATGATCGGTGAGGTTACGATGGAAAACGGACCGCTACTGGTGGTGCCCGGTAGTCATAAAGAAGATATGTTTTCCCATTGGGAAAATGGGAAGTTTGTGGGTAAAGTGAGTGATGACATAGAAGCGAAAAAATGCCAACAGTTTGTACCCTGTATCGGTAAGCCAGGTTCTATATGCTTTATGCATAGTAGGTTGCTGCATTCATCAGGGCCGAACAAAAGCGACTTGCCCAGATACTTATTCATCTCCGTATACAAGGCAGAAGATGCACACGCGCTATCACCAAACCCGCTACCAAGTAAGCATGAAGGCGCTTTGGTAAAAGGCGCGATAAGTGGTAATGTTAGATTGACTCCCAACCTTGTACAGCTGCCAGAAATACCTAAGGGTGCATCGTTTTTCACTCAGCAAGAAATGGCAACGATGGGTTAGTCTGATTTTAGATTACACAATAAAAACCAGTTGAATTACCGTATAAATAAAAGACTATAGGCTAGGCCTTATAGAGAGCATAACTTCTAGGGCTTAGCCTCTTATCGAATAGCTTTGATTGTTTAATTCCTCTAGTCCAAATGCTAGGTACTAGTTTGTTATTCCATTGCACATTACCGTTAAAAAAACGTCTTAACTATCATTAAACGCTTTCATAATGATGTTTGCACATTGTTCAGGCGCTTCCATTGGTAGCAGATGCCCATTATCCGACAGCTCAATGATTCGTTCACTAGGTACAAGGTGCTGCCAAACTTTACGAACTTTATCACTAATAAACATAGAAGGTTTACCAACGATAATAGTGTAAGGCAAACCAATAGTATTAAGGTCTTTTAAAGCGCCATTGACAAAGGGGGTATCGAAGTAGCTTGCCAACTCTTGCTCAGGGGTAAATAGCAAGTTGTATTGTCCTTGCTCATTTTGGATGAGACTATTTTTTGCAAAAACATAGAGATTGTTGTCATCAATACGCTTAAAGGCACGATGTGCCCGTAGATAGTTATAGTACGATTCAACGCTTTCCCACTGTGCTTGCTTGGCTTGTGTGCTTTTAAAAGGTTCTTGAGTTATCTTTAAA
This sequence comes from Psychrobacter sp. JB193, assembly GCF_002285555.1. Lineage (NCBI taxonomy): Bacteria > Pseudomonadati > Pseudomonadota > Gammaproteobacteria > Moraxellales > Moraxellaceae > Psychrobacter > Psychrobacter sp. JB193. The sequence goes on along the minus strand of NZ_NRGY01000001.1, from coordinate 15,160 downwards.
TCGTCAGGTGCTGAGTTCATGATGAGCATCTGCGATTTGGTAAAAGTAACGGGCTCTATTAAGTATAGCTGTGAAAATAGCTCTGGACGCTTAGCAGCTGCAATAGCAGTAGCAGTGGCGCCTTGAGAATGGCCAATACCTACGACAGGCTGATCCTGTGTCTTCTCTAAAAAATCAATCAATATATCAGCATCTTGCTCGCGAGTGAGCTTCTTGACGGATGGTAGATCGTACCAATAACCACGCATGGCAAGACTGTTTATAGTAAATTGCTCACTGAGCTCGGTTAATAGCGGCAGATAGACACCAGCAGTAAAACCATTACCGCCATAAAAATGTGCAGGAGATAACGGCGCGTTTTCATTATTATTAACCAAAGCAGATAAGTCATAATAGCGGGCTTTTTTATCATCTAGAGTCATTGCCCGTTCGAATGCTTGCATAGTATTGCCCCTATTATTCGTTAACTATCAAAATTTTCATCAATTATCAAAAGCATATTAAGTAAAAATCTATCATTATGCTCATGGCTGCATATCAAATATCAAACAGGTTGTGGTGGCATGGGCATATAGTTTGCCATCAGGCCCAACGATACGACCTTCAGCCGTTGCGGTTTGTCTCCCGACATGGATAATATTAGCCTCAGCACGTACGAGCGGAATGGCTTTGGTCAAAGCTCGAATCATATTTACTTTAATCTCGAGCGTGGTATAGCCTTTGCCGGCGGGCAAGGTAGAATGAATAGCGCAGCCGACAGCAGAGTCAAGAATGGTACAAAACCAACCGCCATGTACGCTACCTAATGGATTGTAATGTTGCTGACTGGGTCGACCTTGAAAGATGGCTTTACCGCCTTGTATATGGATAGGAATAAAATCGAGCGTTTCACCAATCGGTGGTGAGGGCAACTCTCCTGCAAACATAGCATCAAAAAATGATTGGCCTCTCATACTGGCCAGTTGAGCAGGCGAGGTTATCCCTACAGAGCCTAATGTGGCGCGTATACGCGAATCATCAACTTGCCAATTAGCCAGCGTATTATTAACATCTGTTTTCGTAACATCCATTTTACAATCCTTGTGTATGGGTTGCTTATACATTCTATTTGGTGGGCGCAGCTTATAGAGGCCAAGCAGATTTTTGGCAAAGAATTAGTATAAGATAATATAGTTACTACTAAAAAGATAGTTACTACTAAAAAGATAGTTACTATTTATATTTATTATCGTACTTTCATTATTTCTAATAGAAGTGCTGGCAGGTAGCATAAAATTTTAGGCTATCTATGCCAATGTGCATGCATGAGGATGGTAGCTGTTGGTGAGTATGTATCGCTAAAAGAATTCTTTAAAGCAACAGAACGTGTGGGTGATTTAAAGGCGAGTTAAGCACGATTTTTTTTGCTGAATAACACGAACACAGGCAGTAGCTTATGAAAAAGAGTTGATTGTGCAAAATAAGGGTTGAAAAAGCATAAAGAAATATTAATTCTTAAAATCTATATAAAACGCTTATTTAAACTTTTTCTGGATGGCACGTTTACCAATCTCAACACCAGTCACTTTGTCAATGACGACAGGTTGAATCTCTTCACTTGTCTCAGAATCTACAAAAATAGCCCTCTGATCGTATTCTGAACAAGGCCTATGAGTAAGACCCCATTCCCTTAACATGAATAGTATCGGTAGTATATCTTGACCTGCATCCGTTAGTAGATACTCTTCGCGCGGTGGCTGTTTTGAGTAGCGGTGTTTTGTCAATACACCTTCCTCGACTAGAGTGATTAAACGTTTGGTCAATACCGACGGTGCAATGCCTAGACTGTTATGAAATTCATCAAATCGCGTCAGTCCCATATGAGCATCGCGTAAGATCAGCAAGCACCAAGGATCACCAAACACCGAAAGGTTGTGAGCGATAGGGCAAGCAATAAGGCTGGGGCGATCTAAAGACACTTTGGCCATAAATATCAACATTAATTTTTGATTTATAGATGATTATACCTTAAACGGTCGTAACTTTAGAGACCGTCTTTCAGTCGAGAGTATCGCCGTTTTTTTAGTGAGTCACCATTAAAAGACATCAAAATATTGCGCGAAACTGAATAGGGTTAGAAGGCGAAAATGTCTTCATAAATTATTTTTTTAGGAAAATTTTCGATGCTTTGCTACCTAAGTAAATATTATTTGAGCTTCAAAGCATCAATAACGGCTCGTAGCGCAGGTGACACATTGTGATGCGGATAATATAAATGAAAGCCGCTAAAGGTATGACTGAACTCTCTCAATATATGAATAAGCTTGCCGTTTTTTAGCTCATCTTTAATCATATCGATAGGGACATAACCTATACCCAGTCCTCGTTTTGCAGCATCAATCACTGAATAATCAGTCGAGAACACCCATTGTCCTTGCGTCTTTAATTTATATGGTTGACCATCAATCATAAAATCCCAGTGATACATACCGCCACCCATAAATCGATAGCCCAAGCAGTTGTGTTCGTTCAACTCTACAGGTGTTTTGGGAAAGCCAAACTCATGGAAGTAGTCTGGCGAACCAACCACAGCAATCTCCTCATCGTAGTCGATACGCACCGATATCATACCTTCAGTAACCAAACTACCAAAGCGAACCCCTGCATCAAATTGTGTGCTGATAATATCTGACAAAGCAGTATCGCTTATCAATTCCAATTCAATATCAGGATATAGCTGTTTGAATTTGGCCAGCTTTGGTAACAGCACTTTATCAATAGCATACTGACCAGCACTGATGCGCACCAACCCCGCAGGCGTTTCGCGCAAATGCTTGAGTCCATCTAACTTCTCATCTAATAAACTAAAACTCTGCTCAGCGGTCACAAACAATGCTTTGCCTGCATGTGTCAAAGACAAGCTACGTGTGGTTCTCGTGAATAGCTGTAGACCTAAGCGCTGCTCTAACAACTTAATAGAGCGGCTCAGTGCGGATTGTGATATCCCAAGTTTGACAGCAGCTTTAGTAAAACTACTCTCTTGAGCAACCAATAAGAAAGCATGCAGCTCATTATAATTCTCTTGTTGTCGCATATTCATAACCTGAGTGAATAAATAAAAGTTAAAAAATGGGTATTATCACTAGAATCGTAGAAGTATAAGATTATCTCATGACTTTAAAGAATATATTATAAACAATCTTGTCTTGTTTATAACACGGCTATTTCTACTCACACATTATGAATAATCATCAGATAAGTGATGATTTACTATCAAAAAGGACGACCAATGGCCTTACCATCAATGATCAAAAAGCTTAGCTTGGGAATACTGATTAGCTCAACTATCCTTGGGGCGAATCATATGGCACAAGCAGCCACATCTACCGTCCCACTTGTACAAAAATGGGATAAAACTTTTGCTAAAAGTGACAGCGTCACAAATCAAAAAGTAACATTCAAAAACCGTTATGGCATTACGCTCGCCGCAGATCTTTATATACCAAAAGCCTATAACGGCAAAAAGCTAGCAGCATTGGCTGTTGGCGGGCCTTTTGGTGCTGTAAAAGAACAATCATCAGGCTTATATGCGCAAAAGATGGCCGAACAGGGTTTTGTTGCTATTGCTTTTGATCCTTCGTATACGGGTGAAAGCAGCGGTACGCCTAGGAATGTAGCATCCCCAGATATCAATACGGAAGACTTCAGTGCGGCGATAGACTACTTAGGGTTACGTCCTGAGGTTGATAGAAATCGGATTGGCGCTATTGGTATCTGTGGTTGGGGCGGTATGGGTTTGAATGCCGCTGCGATGGATACGCGAATCAAAGCAGTCGCCACGACCAGTATGTACGATATGAGTCGTGCGATGGGACATGGGGTAGGTGACGGTGATGATCGCTATGATGCGGGCAATCGTCAAGCAGTATTGAAACATCTCAATCAACAACGCTGGATAGACGCAGAGAAAGGGCAGCCTGCGACGGCCAATCATGACCTATATGTAGACGATACCGGCAAAGTGACCACGGCAGATCGTATTTTGCCCGAAACTTTAGATAGCAATCCAAACCCTGTACAAAAAGAGTTTTTCGATTACTACCGCACGGATCGGGGTTTTCACAAAAATGCGGTGAACTCAAGCGGCGCATGGACGGCGACGATGCCTTTATCATTTATGAATATGCCACTGCTAAGCTATATTGACGAGATATCTCCGCGTCCTATCTTAATCATTGCTGGCGAGGATGCCCACTCGCTTTATTTTAGTAAAGATGCTTATCGAAAAGCCAAGCAACCAAAAGAGTTGGTCATTTTACCAAATACGAACCATGTCGATTTATACGATCGTATGGATAAAATCCCTTTTGATAAATTAACAGACTTTTTTAATAAAAGCTTGAAATAAAAAAAGAGAGTAGTGAGTTATAAAAATAACCGGCTACGTGATGGCCGGTTTTTCGTTTAGTTTAAAACCCATTTTTTAATAGATTCTCAATACAATATCGAGAGTGTGTATGCTGAACACCAAAGAAAAAGAAAAAAATGTAGAACAGCCCGCCTATTGGAGTGGGGTTTTTGCCATGACACTGTGCGTTTTTGCATTAATTGCCTCAGAGTTCATGCCTGTGAGTCTACTCACGCCGATTGCAGTAGATCTCAGCATCAGTGAAGGGATGGTAGGTCAAGGTATTGCTATTTCAGGTGCTTTTGCGGTTATCACAAGTTTGACGATTTCTCGTGTAGCAGGCAATATGAATCGTAAAACACTATTGTTGCTTTTAACCGCCATTATGGCCATGTCAGGCGTCATTGTTGCACTGGCGCAAAACTATATGGTTTACATGATTGGCCGCGCTTTGCTTGGGGTGGTCATAGGCGGGTTTTGGTCAATGTCGGTAGCTATGGCCATGAGATTAGTGCCACCCTCAGATGTACCGCGCGCCATGGCTATTTTTAACAGTGGCAATGCATTAGCAATGGTCATTGCAGCACCTTTAGGCAGTTATCTTGGCTCTATTATTGGTTGGCGCGGTGCTTTTTTCTGTCTCGTTCCTGTTGCCATTGTAACCTTTATTTGGCAATGGATTAGTTTACCTTCCATGCAGATTGACACAGATCAAACAGATAAACATCCCACTATTTTAGGGTTGCTCCGTAATCCTATCGTCATGATTGGTATGTTGGCAGTCAGTTTGTTTTTTATGGGTCAATTCTCACTTTATACTTACGTTAGACCTTTTCTAGAAACCATTACCCAAGTTGATATTTCCACCTTGTCGCTTATTTTGCTTGGCATTGGCGTGATGGGGTTTATTGGCACGTGTATTATCAATATATTTTTGGATCGTCGTTTTTATGCGACGCTAATTATGAGTCCTATTTTAATGGCAGTTATTGCATTGACTCTGATATTTTTTGGTACATCGACCATAGTTGTGGCCATATTACTTGGAATTTGGGGTCTTTTAGGGACAGGGCTACCTGTTGGTTGGTGGCGCTGGCTTGCTCAGACGTTGCCAGAAGATGCTGAAGCAGGTGGCGGCTTAATGGTCGCTGTGGTTCAGCTGTCCATTGCTTTTGGTTCTACACTGGGTGGTATTTTATTGGATCATAGCGGTTTTCAGGCAACGTTTATATTTAGCGCTGTTATTTTAGTGATTTCTGCGTTCTTAACATCGCGTTTGACCGCGCGGTAGCTACTTTAGGGGAGTTTGACAGATGAATGTGAACAACCGCATAATCCTTATGATGGCTGTTGGTATCTTGCCAGCATTGAGTGCTTGTGCTGACGATCAAAATGCCACATCAAACTCGTCCATTGTGCATGAAAGTTTGACGCAAAAAACAAGCCCCAATAATGCAAAACAAACAATATTAGAAAAGGAGCAGGTGAATATGTGGATGACAATTAATGGACATCGTTTTGAAGTGATGGCTGAAGACAGCGCGACCGCGCATGCTTTTGCGGCACAATTACCCTTAACGTTAAATATGGAGGATTTGCACAGTAATGAGAAGCACGCTCAGCTACCAAATGCACTACCAACGAATGCCAGTCGTGCAAATACCATTCATAATGGTGACATCATGTTGTATGGCTCATCAACGTTAGTAGTGTTCTATAAGAGTTTTCCTTCATCCTATTCTTATACGCGTATTGGTAGAGTGAGCCAGCCTGACAAGTTAGCCGATGTACTTGGACAAGGTAATGTGCAAATTGAATTTAGTCGTGATGAACGCTAATCAATGTCAGTGTCCCACAACAAAAATTTAAACGTCCACTAGGTTAGTGCTCCGTATTCCCATGAGAAACTCTAAGGAGCACATGATATATGATTGGTTTACTAGGCAGCGGTTATGGCGATTGAGAATGACACGTAGAACAAACCTTCAATTACTGTCTATTTAACTTATGGCTACCTAAATTTAGGTTCATAGTTTAAAAAAGATGATTGTCTAGTAAAAACAATAGCCTATAGTTAATAGAAAAATAAATGGTTCATGAACCTTAATATGTGACATAACCTGAGTACAATAACCTTTATTTAAACTGTTGGGAATCTCAACTGAGACACCTATGAGCTATGCAAAAGAAACCGTATAAGTAAATTTGGTAAAATAAGAATATTAACAGAAGCTTATCATGACTAAGAAAATCAGAATATACAATGCAGATTTAAAGGCTGAATCTGTCAAAAAAATATCATGCAACAGTAATGTTTTCAGCGTCTGCAAAGTAGATAAGTCTAGCCGTGCAGACATTATCTAACTGACCAAAAAAGCAGTGATCGATGTCCATTTGAAACTGGGAGTCTGCCTTAAATGGGTTTATCATTATGTTTAATAATTGCATCTGCAGGCGTATACCTAAAAAATAAAACCTCTAAACGATAATTCATCTATCATTAGACTTGTTATTAATGTTAAATGATAGTAATATCTTATTGTTATCAATGAACATTGATTATTAAGTCTAAATAATATAGGTGGCGTTATGACCGTTCGTATTTATGTGAGAGCCAGCACTAAGGATCAAGACGCTAAGAGAGCCTTGTCTGACTTGATTAGCTTTAGCCAAAGCTATAACGATAACCTTGTTGAGTACGTTGAGCATTTCAGTGGTACAAAGCTCGATAGGCCAGTATTAGCTAAGCTATTAAAGGACGCTGATCAAGGCGATATTCTGCTGGTTGAAAGCGTGGACAGATTAAGCAGGCTATCTCAAGATGATTTTGCAATTCTAAAGCAGCGCATCAAAGACAAGGGCTTGCGATTGGTGGTGGCTGATCTACCAACTACGCATACGGTAAGTAAAGGCATGACAGGTGAGATCCTAACAGTGATTAACCATATGCTGATCGACTTATTAGCAACGATGGCAAAGCTTGATAACGATAAGCGTAGAGAGCGTATTAAGCAGGGGTTGGCGAACAGTGGTTATAAGCCCACTGGTAAGAAGCCTAATACAACGAAACACAATCGTATTAAAGAATTAGCCAGTCAAAACAATATGACGAAAGAGGAGATTGCTAAGGCGGTTGGTGTTGGGGTGGCTACCGTTTATCGGGTGTTAAAGCAGGACTAACAGCTGAATAGTTGAGGTATTTTAAATAACAGTTTGTCTTTTTTATAGACACGATACTATTAGATACATAAGAACCAACTTGGAAGTTTTTAATCATGCAACCGACTTATTATAGTGTCTAACAAGTAATCTACAGTTTCGTCAAGCATGAACCGATGTAAACGTTAAATAACATTTTAGTCTGATTCATAACTTTTATTATTTCTTATTATTTATGGCACATCAGCTTGATTAGGTTTTAAAAGCTATTATCCTACCCAGTTTTTTGTCTAAGCCTCATAGATTCGAGAGTAGCTAGCCATATCAAAGGTAGGATAATCAGCGCAGAACCTATTAACAAAGTCATATTTGGTACTTCGTTAAACCATATGATTCCAACCACCACCGCCCCTAGTAAACCTGAGTATTCCGCACTAGAGACTTTGTATGCTTCAATGTGTCGGTACACCTGTACGCATATACCCGCATAAATCAAAATAAATACATTTGAACTGGCGGCCGTAATCAATGAGCGCCAATCAAATGGCTGTCCTTCCCAAATAGCCAAACCAAGCGCAAATGGGATTCCTAATAAATTGGTCAAAAGTAGCGTTTGATAGACAGTATGATGTTGTGGAAGTTTACGAACTAACAGATTGTTTAGCGCCATGGTTACCGCCACTATAAGGGCAAACACCGCCCCTAAATTGATCTGTTTCGGTTGTACGATAACGAGGATACCAGCAAAACCTAATATAGAGGCTGCGATAGTCGGAAAGTTTAATCTGTCTTTATAAAATAAAAAACCCAGTGGTAATACAAATAAAGGGGCGGCATAAAAAATAGCATTCGCAGTCGCAAGAGGCAGTGCTTGAAGAGACAGTACCATGAATATCACACCCAATAACCACACGTGACTACGAACAAAGTGCCATTTTATATTACTGAATAACTTGTTCTTTTTATTAATTAAGCAAAACGGCAACAGCATTAAAACCGCTGTGCATTGACGAAACAGGATAAATTGATATACCGCCGTCTCAGAGGGCAAGGCCTTTATCAAGGCGTCTGAGAAGACCGCAATGATATTTCCTAGTACCAATAGCGTCATGGCAAATGCAACACTCATCTTTGGCATTCTTAGCCTCCTCGCCCTACTCTAAATTCAGAAACTGTTAAAACCCCAATGGGTTCATGCTGATTTAACGATCTGTCAGGCAGTATATGCAAGTAACGCTATGATGTATAATGATATAAACCATACTTAGTATTAGCTGAGGTAATAATGGATTTGCCCCCATTGCGTGCCATACAATGCTTCGAATCCGTTGCACGACTTAACAGCTTTTCAAAAGCAGCAGAAAGCCTCAATGTGACACAAAGTGCCGTGAGTCACCAAATACGCATCCTTGAAGAGTATCTTGGGGAAGCAATGTTTTACAGGCAAGGCCGGACCTTTTCGTTGACAGAGGTTGGTGAGCGTTATTTCACAGATGTGAGTGGCGCATTGGGTCTACTTTCAGATAGTAGTCAGATTATTAAACATGGAAAACCTGGGCGTATACGCTTAGCTCTGTACAGTTCAGTCGCAGTGAATTGGTTGATTCCTCGACTAGAAGACTTCTATAGACAGTATCCAGAAATAGAACTTACTTTAGATATGGTTAATCATCCCTCTGATTATAATGAGCAAAGGGCCGATTGTTATATCACCGTCATGAACCGCCCCGACTATATCGGAGACTGTTTATTCAAGTTAAGCAGCAATGCCTAACAGATTAAGATTATCATAATACCGCTTCTCAAACTCAAAAGGTGACACATAGCCAATCGCACTATGCAGCCTTTTTTTATTAAACCAGTCCACCCATTCAAGGGTTGCTAATTCAACATCATTCACACCTTGCCACTGCTGTTTTAAATAATCAATCACCTCCGTTTTATACAGCCCGTTAACCGTTTCAGCCAACGCATTATCGTATGAATCACCCGTTGTACCAACAGAGGCGATCACACCAGAATCTGTCATTTTGTCTGTATAGCGGATAGACAAGTACTGAACCCCGCGATCACTATGATGAATCACATCTTTTGGATTATTTCTATCTGCTATTGCTTGGTTTAGTGCTGCCATCACCATATCGGTGTTCATACGATTAGATACCTTCCAGCCCACGATAGCGCGAGCAAACACGTCAATGATAAAAGCAGTATAAACCCAGCCGCTTGTCGTCTTGATATAGGTAAAATCAGCCACCCACAGCTGGTTAGGGTGGCGTGCGCTAAAGTTGCGATTGACCAAATCATCAGCGCGCTTCTGGTCATCACGGCTGTTGGTGGTTATCTTACCTTTACCGCGCCAAACCCCCTGCATGCTATGCTGCTTCATTAACCGCTCTACCGTACAACGAGCCACATGACTGCCGTCAGCCTTCATTTGCTGCCAGACTTTACGCGCACCGTAGCGGCACTTGCTGTCCTGCCAGATGCGCCTGATTTCACTGATGTAGAAGTCGTCATGTTGACTGCGTAATGAGCGCTTGTCAGGGCAGCTCTCCAAGTCTTTAGCACGGTAATAGGTTGATGGAGCAATCGGCAAGACTCTACAAATGGCTTGGGTCCCATATTCTGACTTATTCTCATCAATAAATTTGATCATCACTTCGGTGGGCGGTCTATTTCCGCCTGGGCGAAAAAAGCAGCTGCTTTCCTTATAATCTCATTAGCTTGCTTTAATTCTCTGTTCTCACGTTCAAGCGCTTTGATGCGCTCGGCTTGGCTTTGAGCTTGAACATTAGCAGGTATGGTTTGATCGATGTGCTTCTTATACCATGACCGCAAGGTTTCAGGCGTACAGCCAATCTTAGGGGCAATGGCTTGAATTGCAGACCATGTGGAAGGATATTCGTCTTTGGCTTCAATGAGCATGCGAACCGCACGCTCTTTCATTTCAGGGGTATAGTTTCGTGTTTTCATTGTCGTATTCTCTCAGAAAGTTGAGTCTCCGACAATCTCGGGGCGGTTCATCAATCCTCCTCCACATGCTTTCATCAGTAAGTTTTTATTTTCTGAAACTTTATATCCTGTTTGTGGTCAAAAGCTTTGGGAGAAAATAAGAGATAAACCCCTTCCTGACGCATTGTGGCGGCATCCAATATTGTCTGTCAGATATGCAGATACAAGCGAGAATACAGCGGAGGATTGGCTGCGGTGGTGTAAGGCAGGCGGATTTGAATTGCCAAGCGATATAAAGATAAATCATTTTAGTCATGTACTACTAGCGATAGAAGCCGCAAGGTACAATCTGGGCATTACTCTTACCAATAATTATATGATGCAGGATGACGCTTATAAACAAAATATCGTTAGAATTCCAATGCACGAATTCCTAACAGGGGATAACTTTTACTTCGTTTGCAAGGAATTAAAGAATAATCAGGATAATGTTATTAAATTATCTAAATGGTTAGAATCTCAGTGTGAGTAAAGAAGTCTTCTATCTTATTTGTTATAGTCAAGCCCACCTAAAAATGTTATAAACTAATTATCAAACCCAATTGTTATTATAAAGACCATGACTTACTCACTAGATTTTCGCAAGCAAGTACTAAAAATCTTAGACGAGGGTATGACCTTTGCCGAGGCAGCTGAGTTTTACAATCTGAGCCCAACCACCATACAAAACTGGAAGCGGCGTGTTCATAGCAAAACAACCAGGCAAACCAAACCTTATAAAATACCAAATGATGTGCTACTTAATGATGTCAAAGAACATCCTGATGATTACCAGTATGAGCGAGCTCGTCGCTTAAACTGTAATAAAACAGGCATTTATCATGCCCTAAAGCGCCTAGGCATCAGTCAAAAAAAAGACCTTAGAGCATCCAAAAGCCTGTCCGATCAAAAGAGCGATATACCACAGTAAGCTTAATAGCTTTACGCAGCAAGGCTATCCCATCGTTTATATGGATGAAAGTGGCTTTGAGGCTGAAACTATTCGTCCTTATGGCTATGCACCGATTGGTAAGCCTTGTATCGATAGCTACAACTGGCAAGGTAAAAAGCGAACCAACGTTATCGGTGCTCTATATGAAAAGATGCTGTTTGCACTAGATTACTTTGAGACAAACATCAACAGCATCGTCTTCTATCACTGGTGCAAACACACGCTAATCCCAAGTCTTAAAACCAAATGCGTGATTGTCATGGATAATGCCAGATTTCATAAGAATAAACGCATTCAAAAGCTACTGAACAGGCATGGTCATCGTATTTTATGGTTGCCGCCGTACAGCCCTGATCTGAACCCTATCGAGAAAAAATGGGCTCAGGTAAAGTTTCTACGCCAAGGCTGGTTGGAAAACGACTTATCCAAATTGTTTTATGATATTTGCCATAGTCATAACAATTTTATTTTGAACTGACTATAGAACTTATACTATTACGGATGAGTATGGCAAGCTTGATTACTGGTCTTATGAGAGTTATGGCGGCCTATATTTTGATAACGACAAACTGATTAAAATACATGCAAATTCTATTACTGATCGTCAATAGTAGGCTATACCTATCTTCCAAACTCATCTTTAATTTTCTTCATTTTTTGTTCTGCTGCTTCGTAAACCTTATAAGACTTATAGTCTTGTTAGACCTTCTGAGACAGTTATATCTGTATTACGCTAGTTAAGGCTTAGAAGACGCTTAAATAGGCTCTAGAGAGAAGAAACGACCATAATTGCATAGAATTCTGCTAAAATAAAAACTACAGCAACAGTTGTTGCTACAAGATTTGATAAGTTAAATTAGAGCTATGAGAATACAGTGGCTCGCGTTTATCTTTGGTTCAAATTGTGAATGTTCAATACACTCTAATTATTATCTTCTGTATTAGCGTTAAGTGTTATATCTAGCTAGATAGGATGAGTAGAAAATATCTCGTTCTATCTAGCTTTTTTTGTGTTGTGTTTTATATATAACCAAACAGAATTTATTAAAATACTGTGCTGTTCGATCATTATCAATGTATCCAGTTTTCAATCGTATATTTACACGCCGATCTACTTACAGACAAAAATTTTTAGGAGAGAAATTATGAGTATGGTATCTGAGTTTAAAGAGTTTGCTTTAAAAGGTAATGTAATGGACTTAGCTGTCGGTGTCATTATTGGTGGTGCATTTGGAACCATCACAACATCGTTAGTCGAAGACATCATGATGCCAATCGTCGCCTTTATTGCTGGCGGTGAAATCAACTTCAAGAATATGTTTGTGATATTAGGCGATGTGCCTGAAGGTATTGCTATGACTTATGACGCCTTGAAAGAAGCAGGCGTTCCTGTGTTAGCTTATGGTAGCTTTATCACGGTACTTATTAACTTCCTGATTTTAGCATTCATCATTTTCATGATGGTGAAGATGGTCAATAGATTACGTCGTGCGGATGAAGTAAAGGAAGAAGTGCCAGCAGGACCTTCAGAAGAAGTGCAGTTACTTCGTGAGATTAGCGCTAAGCTTAGCAATACGAATGTTACTAAATAAGAGAGTCTAACCTGAGATACTCTAATAGAATGAAAAAAGGAGCCCATCCAATTTGAACTCATTATATCCACTCAATACGCCCTTTGATCTTTATTTAAAGGTATCACAACGTCATATAAAAATCGATCTAATGCAGTAAGGCTTCATTATAATCATTATATTGCATTCATAATCGCTTTTCTGCAAAATGGCTTATCTATAATCGCTTGAGCCACTCATGATAAACACCCCTACCTTAGACCCTATTGGCGCAGCATGGCTTATCCGTCATGCAAGCATCGAGCTGGTTGCCCCTTTATATGTCAGCAGTAGTATCGGTGGGCGCAGGCAAACCTATAAAGACGGTGATGTCATCCATAACGCTTATCAGGAAACTGCGCGGCCACTGGACACTATCGTTGCGCACTTACAGTTTCACATGCGTCATGAAGTACTGAGTTTAGAGTTACTGACTCGTCTGTTTGAGCAGATAGGGGCTGATGATGTACAAGCATGGGTAAACGCTGAGCCCACAGGCAGCTATGCCCGTAGAATGGCTTTCTTGTATGAGTGGCTCATGGATAAGCAGTTAGCAGTACCGAATAATTTAGGCGGTAACTATGTGGATGCTCTAGATGCTAAGAAGCTGGTGACTTCAAGCCCTGCGCATGTCATCAAGAACGCTCGCTGGCGTATCAATGACAATCTAGCAGGAACCCGTCATTTCTGTCCTCAATTGGTGAAAACAGAGTTGTTTACGCAAGCCGCTGCACTCGATATTGCCACAATGGTTGACAAGCTGAACGATGAATTTGGGCAAGACTTACTGATGCGTGCCTCCGTATGGATGACATTACGAGAGAGTAAAGCCAGTTTTACTATAGAAGGTGAAGGGAAAGAGTTAAAACGTATTGAACGTTTCGCCGATGTAATGGCACGGCGTACCGGCACCGGTGACATTCCGCTTGATCCTGAATCATTGGCAGAATTGCAAAAAGAGATATTGGGTAGTAAAACGGTCATCCAGCAGTATGGTATCCGTCAATCCCCAGTTTTTGTGTCGCATACTCAGGTGAATGGCTTTAAAGAAATTGTGCACTATATCGCTCCACCTGCTGATGACATTGCTAATAAGTTAGGAGGGTTACAAGTATTTATGGAAAAGACCGAGGGACAATCAGCACTGATGCGTAGTGCTGTTGCCTCCTTCGCCTTTGTGTATATTCATCCATTAGCGGATGGCAATGGCCGCGTACATCGCTTTTTGATTAATGATGTCCTCAGACGAGACCAGGTCATTTATGAGCCGATTATCCTACCTATATCACAAGCCATTGCTGAGCATCCTTCAGACCGTCATGCCTATGATAAGATTTTAGACCGTGTCTCTGTGCCGCTTATGAAGCAAATCCGTGATCATTACAGCTTTGATAAACAGGCGATTACTTACCCTGATGGTATTCGCTCAAACTTAAATTTTGGAAATACTCACCTGATTCAACCTGCATGGCGCTTTATGGATCTAACGCCTCACGTTCAGTATTTATCAGGATTGATTGCTCATGTTATTGAAAAAGAGATGCATCATGAATCACAGTATCTAAGACAACATGACAATGCACGCCTTGCCATAAAAGAGATTGTTGAGATGCCCAATAGCTATGCCGATAGAATCATTCGCAGTATGCTGCAAAATAAGGGTGCTAAAAGTAATAAGTTACTTAAAGATTATCCGTTTTTAACAAATGAGGCGATTTGGGATGACATTTTCTCTGTCGTTGTAGAAACCTTTAAAGATGAAGCAAATGGTTTGAATAGTTAGAACAAATCCTGCTATACGCAGGAAAATCTGCCTTGATAATCAAGCTCAAGCTAGTATTAGTATCATCGTTGCGATAATGATTCGTTTATAAAAGATTCGGCTAAAATACTGCAACCTGAAACGTAATCAATATTTTTCTTACTTAAACAGAATATATTAGAGGAAATTTGATAACAGACCACTTTTATTTGACAGGATTATTACAGATCCTCAAAATAATTTTGAGTATTTGAGTATTTGAGTATTTGAGTATTTGAGTATTTGAGTATTTGAGT